>NZ_CP019914.1:0-1200000 GCF_002214805.1 Brachyspira hampsonii
TATCAATACAAGAGATGTGTACGATCAAATTGTAGATGTTGATAGCAATAATGATAGTTTATATGATGAATTGCTAAAAAATTATGTTCGTCCGGGTGATGCCGTATTAAAATCAATTTCAAGGCGAGAGGGTGTAAAAGCTAGTAAAAATGTAAAATTTGATAAAATGACAGGAATTTATAAAAGTACAGTTTATGGATATGTATTTTATGATGGGTTAAAATCAGTTTCTGTAATACCTGTTATCAATGTTGGAGATAAATGGAGAGGCGTAATGGTTCTTCCTCCTCAAAAGCATCTGAAAAAGCAGCTTTCACTTGAGGAAATACAAGCTATTATAGCTGAAATGCCTATTAAATTAATGGTTAATTATGATAAAATAGCCGAACTTGTGGCACATAATTTGAAATATGATGAAGGTGTTATGTGCGTATTTGTAGAAGGCAGGAAACCTATAGATGGTAATGTACAAAAGGTTATACTTGATTATGATTTTACTTTGGACAGCGGAAAAGAGTCTGAAACAGGTTCCATAGACTTTAAAGAAAGAGGATTTATTCATAATATAGAAGCAGGAATTCAAATAGCCCATTTTATGGAAGAAAAACCTTCTATTGACGGACTTGATATATATGATGTTCTTATGGAAGCACATTATGATGATGATCCTTGCTATAAATTAGGAAAAAATATAGTTGTTGATAGTGACGGTATTACTATTAGAAGCGGTATTAGAGGAATATTAAGCAATCATAATAGTACTTTATCAGTTAGTACAGTAGCTGAAATAGATAAGGTAGATTTATCAACAGGCAATATTGAAGTTAATGGTTCTCTTATCATTAGGGATAATGTTGCTCCGGGATTTTCTATAAAAACAGAGGGCGATATATATGTTCATGGTAATATTGAAGATGCATATATAGAATGTGCCGGTAATTTAATAGTATCCGGAGGTATAATAGGAGGTCCTAATAGTACAATACATGTTAATGGAAAGATGTATTCTCAATTCATTAGGAATGCGAATATAGTATGTAAAGGAGATGTATTGTCTCAGCAGCTTGTTAATGCTGAAATAGCAGGAAATGATAGGGTTATTGTATTGGAAGGTAAGGGTGTTATTATTGGTGGAAATGTGAAGGCTTTGAATGGTGTTTGGGCTAAAAGTATTGGTTCTATGAGTGAATCAAAAACTACTATTACAGTTGGAAGAGATGCTGAAGCTGATGCCGAGTTTAAAAATATTGTTGCAACAGTTAAAACAAATAAAGAAGAAATGAGTAAGATTAAATCCCTTTTAGGTACAGAGTATTTTAAAAATCCAAAAGCATTTATAGAGAGAATACCGCCTAATAAAAGAGAGGGAATAAAAGATATACTTAAAAGAATTACAAATCTAGTAAGAGAAACTGCACAATTAGAGGCTAAAAGAGATGAAATGAGTGCAGAATTTGAAAAATTATACCATAGCAGTATTACTTCTATGGAAGGATTTTTCCCGGGAGTTACTATATATATTTCAAGTATGAGAAAATATATATCTAAAAAGATTTCAGGAACGGAGTATTTCTATTCAAAAGAGCTTAGAGATATATCTGAAAAAGCTCCTAAATTACTGCCTTTAGAAGAATATGATTTTCCTAGAGAAATAAAAAAAGATTAATCTTTTAATTTTGAATATAAAAAATGAAAATAACAGTTATACATGGGCAGAATCATAAGGGATCAACATATAATGTAACAAAAATGCTTTATGATAGATTGGGAGGAGAGGTTACAGAGTTTTTTCTTCCAAGAGATTTTAACTCTTTTTGTGTGGGCTGTAATAATTGCTTTTTTAAATCAGAAACTTTATGTCCTCATTATGAACAACTTAAACCAATTACTGATGCTATGGACAATGCTGATATAATAATATTGTCAAGTCCTGTGTATGTATATCATGTAACAGGTGCTATGAAAACTTTTTTAGATCATTATGGCTACAGATGGATAGTTCATAGACCTAATGAATCTATGTTTAAAAAGCAGGCTGTATGTATTTGCACTGCTGCCGGCGGAGGTATGAAAAATACTTGTAAAGATATGGCAGACAGTACTTTCTTTTGGGGTATAGCCAAAACATATAGTTACGGATTTGCGGTAAGGGAAGTTACTTGGAATAATGTTAAAGATGATATAAAAGATTCTATTGCTAGAAAAATGGATTTGGCAGCAGAAAAAATAAAAAGAGAATATGGAAAAGTTAAGCCTTCTATAAAAACAAAGATATTTTTTAAAATAATGAAATCTTTGCATAAAAAGAAAAATTTCACTGAAAATGATTTTAATTATTGGAATGAGAGAGGCTGGCTAAAAAATATAGTTCCTTGGAAAAATTAGTTTTTTAATTTAAAATTTTTATATAAAAAAGACAAGAGCAATTTTAAGCCTTGTCTTTTTTATAAGTTATAATTTCTTATATGGCACAAACAGGGGCCTGTCTTACTCTTATTTTTACAGCACTTCCTTCACCAAATATTGAGTTCATATATTTTTTATATTCTTCTGCTTTACTTACAGGTATTAAAGCCTGTATAGTTCCGGCAAATCCTCCTCCATGTACACGGCATGCTCCTTCTTCTTTTAAGAAATCTTTTGTTAGAGTAAGTCCCAAAGCCACTCCCATATTTTTTGAGCTTGTAACAGAATAGCAGTTTTGTAAATACATAAAGCTTGAAAGACCTGATTCATTCATAAGTTTTATATATGTATTTATATCATCTTTTTTAAGAGAATTTATTTGATTAATTACTCTTTCATTTTCTTCTATAAAGTGATAAGCTCTCATTATAGCTCTGTCTCCAACCTCAGATCTCAATTTAGAGGCATTATCAATTAATTCTTTTTTAGTAATATCGCGGCATACTTTTTTTCCAAAATAATTAGCTACAGCATTCATTTCTTCTCTTATAGCAGCATATTCATTTGTAAGACCGCTATGATCCCCTTTGGCATCAACTATCATAAGAGCATATCCCTTACTTTCAAAATCATATTCAACTTTTTCTATTATAGGGTTTTCATTATCTTTGAAATCTATAGACATAATGCCGCCTACAGAACAGCCCATTTGATCCATAAGTCCGCAAGGCTTTCCAAAATAAATATTTTCAGCATACTGACCTATTTTTGCTATATCCACTTTACTTATTTTATCATCATTGTATAATGCATTCTGTATCTCGCCAATCAAAGATTCAAAGCTAGCTGAACTGCTTAATCCGCTTCCTATAAGTACTTTATTATTTAAAGTTACTGTGCATCCTCCTATATTGCAGCCTTTATTTTTTATTCCGGCACAAACGCCTCTTGTTAAAGCATTAGATTTACCGTATTCTTCTTTATTGATTTCTAAATCATTAATATCTATAATGTCTGGAGTATTTGAATAATCAGTATAAACTATTATTTTATTATCATCTCTTTTTGAAACTACTGCAAGCTTATCTAAATTTATAGATGCTGTTAATACGCATCCGTTATTATGATCTGTATGATTACCTGATAGTTCAGTTCTTCCTGAAGCACTAAAAACATATATTTCCTGAGTATTTTCTATACTTTCAAAATGTTTTATTGTATCGCTTAATCTAGTATATGCTTCGGATATACTGTATTCATCATCTCCGTAAATGTAAGAAAACTTATCATTCATTTTTTTCTCTTTTAATAAATCTTTTATTTGGCTGATATTATACATATTGAATCCTTAGTTTTTATAATGATATTATGATATACAATTATATTAATTTTGTCAAAGAAAAATATAAAAAATAAAAAACAAAAATAATTTACAATACTATTATAAGTTTACTAAATATTTACTTTTTATGTAAAAAAATAATATTTTTTATATTTTTTAGTAAAAAATATTTACAAATATATAGACTTTTTTAAAAAAATATCATATAATATTATTATAATAATTTAGTTATTTATGGGGGTCATTTATGAAATTTATGCAAACTTTAAAGTTTAAAATGCCTTTTACTATCATATCATCTGTAGCTGTAATGCTTTTAATTCTTATGATAGTAATAATATCCGCTTCGGCAATATTTATGGAAAGAACAGCTATAAGCGGATTTATGGAAACTGCTGACGGATATAGAGATTTAGTTTCTATATGGATTGAAGATCAGGCTGATTTGACTTCTGTTATATCAAAAGAATCTGAGTTTTTAGATTATTTTCAAAATCCAAATCAGGATACTTTATCTATAGCAAACAGTGAATTCAATGAACTTTTAAAAGAATTGGAATCTCATTTTTCAGCTTTTGCTTTAATAGATTTGAATGGAAAGGTTGTTTTAGATACGGCTTCTAATGAACATTTAAATACTGTAAGTCAAAAAACTATATGGAAAGAGCTTCAAGATAATAATTATAAATATTCTATTGAAGATGAGATTTATTTGTCATCAGTAACAGGAAATTATGTTATAGGCGTATTAGTTGGAGTATTAGACGCTAGTGCAAGACCGGCAGGAGTTTTATATGCTGAATTGAGATGGGATGAATTTGTAGAGAAACATTTTTCAGAGATTACTATAGGAAATACAGGAAATATATATATAGTTAATGAAGATGGAAGAAGAGTAGCTCATAAAGAATTAGATAAAGTTAATACTATATCAGTAGGATCTAAAAATGCATTATCTGCTTCAGCTTCGCAAAGAAAAGGTGCTTTACATTATGAAGATGAAGGTAAAAAGATAATGGCTTTTTCTAGACTAGATAATATGGATTGGATATTATGTGTTACTATGCTTGACAGTGAATTTTTTGCTAATAAAAATACATTAATAAAAATAACAATTCTTTTAAGTATCTTATTGTTAGTAATAACATCTATAATAGTTATTAGCTATGTTAATAATAATATATCAGCAGTTTTATCAAGAATAGCAAATGATTTAAATAGACTTGGAAATGGAGATTTAACTGTATCAGCACCAAGTAAATTCCTAACTAATAAATATAAAAATCATGAGTTTGGTATAATAGCAAATGGCTTTAATAACACTATAGAAAAATTGAAAAATATAGTTACAAATATAATAGATTCTTCTAATAATATAGAATTAACTTCAAAAGAATTAGAAAGCGGAAATAATGATTTAGCTTTAAGAACTCAATCTCAGTCTTCATCATTAGAAGAGACTGCAAGTTCTATGGAGCAGATGTCTTCAAATATAAAAAATTCCGCTGAGAAATCAGTTATAGGAAATAATATGATGAATGATTCTAAAAGATCTGTAGAAGAAGCAGGACTTATAATAGACAGCACTACAAAAAGTATGGAAATGGTTTTTGAAGCAAGCAGAAAAATAACTAATATAACAAAATTAATAGAAGATATTGCTTTTCAAACTAATATATTGGCACTTAATGCATCAGTAGAAGCAGCTCGTGCCGGAGAGCAGGGCAGAGGTTTCTCTGTTGTAGCTTCTGAGGTTAGAACATTAGCTCAAAATACACAAACTTCTGTTAAAGATATTACTTCTTTGATAGCAGATTCTGATGAGAAGATAAAAATAGCCACAGAAGCAGCTAGAAAATCTCAAGAGATATTTACCGATATAAAAGATAAAATTGAAAATACAGCAAGTATAATGAAAGATATTTCTACAACAGCAGTAGAACAGCAATCTGGTGTAGAACAGGTTAATCAGGCGGTATTAAGAATGGATGCAAGCACACAGGAAAATGCTAGTTTGGTAGAGCAGTCAAAAGAAGCTAGTATAACTTTAAGCAGCGAAGCACATAAATTGATAGATGCTGTAAGTTATTTCAAATTGTAAAACTCCATAATATTAAAATTATATTCTGAATGGGCTTGAGTAATCAGGCTCATTTTTTATTTAACAAATACTTTTAATTAAATTAATTAATTGTCATTATAGTCCTTGTATCCTTTTTCTTCTAATAATTTCTTTGTTCTTTTATCCCAATTTTTATCATCGCTTATAACGGATACATATTTCAATCTAGGAGCTGTTTCCTTTGAAAGCATATCTATATTAAAGCATTTTATATTTTCCAATATTAGAGTCCTTATTCTAGTATGATTTAATATAGAGTCCATATTTTCAAGACTTCTTAGATTAGTTAAAATAACTTTTGTTAAATTTTCTAAATTACTTAAATTAGGAATTTCTTTTAATGTAGGTATATTATTTAATTCCAATGTTTTCAGTGTTTTCATTTCAGATATAAAATTAAAGGATCTTATATTTTTTCCTTTTTCAATATAAAGTTCTTCTAATTCAGGAAGTTTTTTAGGCATTTCTTCTTCATGAGAAACTCCTGTAAGAATGGCTATTTTTTTTAAATTAGGATTTTTATCAAAAGATTCCATTCTGAATATACCGGCACCTATTTCTCTTATAGTGCTTCTCATAGATAAATAAACATCTTGTTTTAAAGTGAGTCCGTTTTCTATGTACATACTTTCCAAATTTGCTATATTATCAAGCGGCTTTAATTCCATATCTTTAGGTAAATCACCATATAGATGCAGGCTTCTTAAATTGATAAGTTTAGAAAATATTGATATATTTTTCAATGGATATTTAAGCGATGCATGATATATAAGATTTCTCATTTCAGGCAAAGCTGTAAGCAGATCATTACCGCTTATATTATTTTTATTACTTTCATTTTTTTCTGATGATATATTGACAAAGAAATCTTCTCTAGTTTTTAAAAGTTCATTAAGTGTATTAATATTTTCTTTTTTTATTCCTATATCATCTATAAAAAGAATATATCTTTCCTTTGAAAGTCCTAAATCAAAAAGACTTTGATTATCTAATTCCGATATTTTTATTTTTTCCATCATAATTATTTACCATATTTCACAAATATATATTATTATAAAACAGGAGCTATAATTCTGCAAGCCGAATTTCTGAGTCTTATAAGCATAGGCTGTTTAGAATATTCCTCTATAGTTACTTTATGAGAATCAAGCATATCTTTTTTAAATATATCCTCGAATTTTTTAGCAATATCAATATCATATATAACAGCATTCATTTCATAATGTAAATAAAAACTTCTTATATCCATATTGCAAGTTCCGCATGATATTATTCTTCCGTCCATAACACAGAATTTACTATGCAGAAAACCTTTTTCATATAAATAAATGTTTACTCCAGCATTGAGTAAAGTTTCAAAATATGTCTGAGCCACCCACCAAGGAATTAATTTATCCGGATTTCCTGTTATCATAAGGTTTACATCTACTTCAGATAACGCCGCATTTTCTAAAGTTCTTAAAAAGCCGTCATCAGGCACAAAATACGGACTTTCTATATAAATACTTTCTTTAGCTTCTTCTATCATTTTAGAATATACTTTCTGTATGCTGTCCCAGTTGGAGTCTGCCCCTGAAGTTATTATTTGAACCGGAAGAAATTTATCAGTAAAGGATTGAGGAAATAGATCTTTTCTTATAATTGAAACTTTTTCTTCGTTTAAGTTTTTATCAGCATATTTTATTTTTTTGAAATGTTTATGCTTATGCTCTTCTATATTAAATATTTCTAAATCTCTTCCTCCGGCATTATACCAATCGCATACAAAAACATTCTGTATAAGATTGCAGGAATCTCCTACTATTCTCATATGCACATCTTTCCAAGAATTAAAATGCTTTCCTCCGTCTATATATTCCTGTCCAAGATTCATTCCGCCCATATAAGCTACTACGCCATCAACTACAACGATTTTTCTGTGATTTCTATAATTTACAAATCTAGTCCACAATATAGAAAAAGGATCATGATAATATAAAAATTTTATACCATTTGCTTTTAACTCTCTTCGATATTTTCTGCTTATTCTTTTTAATGATCCTACACCGTCAAATATAAGCCTAATCTCAACTCCTTGTTTTGCTTTTTTTATTAGAACATCTTTTATTCTATTTCCAAGTTCATCGCTTCTCCATATAAAATATTCCATGTGTATAGTTTTTTCTGCCAATTTTAAATCCTGAATTATGGCATCAAAAAGTTTATCGCCTTCATCAAATACATAAACTTCATTTTGAACTGTTATAGGAGAGTATCCGCTTTTTATTGCAAGCTTAACTAAATTTATATTATTGCTGTAATTACCCTGCATATTATCAAGTATTTTTATTTGTTCTTTCAGAAGCGAAGAAAAATAATTTTTTATCATATCTTCAGGAAGTTTAGCAGAAATTTTCTTTTTTGATTTTTTCCAGTCCATACCAAGAAATATATAGAATATTACTCCAATATAAGGCAGAAATACTAAAACTGTTAGCCAAGCTATAAATGAGTATGGAGGTCTGTTTTCAAGAAGCATTTTTATGGCTATAGAGACCACATACAAGAAAAATATAATAGTTAATGTATAAAATACCATATTTACCAATACTATTTTTAGTTTATTACTCTTAATAATAAAATAGAAAATAATAAAAGTCAATTAATTAATATTAACATAATAATAAATTTTATTAAAGTACTTGACAAAAATCATTAGTAAGTTAAAATAAAAACACTTCCGAAAATATTTGTAATGAAGGGCGTTGGTTTTTGGCAGCAAAAACTGACACTCTTTTTTTATTTAATAGGAAAATAATAAAAAAGTATTTATATGAATAAAAAAACTAAACCTCAGAAACAAAAAGAATACGGCAGAGAACCTAAAAAAAAGAAATTAAAAAAAGAGAAAGTTACTAAAAAAATAGACAATAATATAATAGATGAAGTTGTATTGCTTAATGGTATAAAAGATGTTTTAGAGGAAAATAATATATATCTTCTTGATTTGAAGGTAAGGGCTATTTCTGATAATAAAAAAGTATATGCTGTTATTTTTAAGAAGAAAGAAAGTGTATCTCATACTCATTGTATAGAAACTACAAGAAAGATTCAGAATTGCATAAAAGCTAATGGTTATGACGAGGGAGATTATACTATAACCGTTTCTTCTGCAGGTTTCAGGTGGAAGTTTAATGACAGATATGAATTATTTGAAGATATGCCTATAAAAATAAAATACAGAAGCGGCGATGAATTTATTACTGCTTATGCAATGCTGAAAAAGTCTGAAGATGACTGCATTATAGTAACTGTAACTGATGAAGACAATGTTATTAATGAAAAAAATATAAAAATATTAAAAAAAGATATCATAAAAGCAAGATTAAATTGTTAATATTGATATACTATAAACATGTTTAATAATAAAAATAAAAAAATGGAGAGTCAAAATGTTTGAAAATGTTGGAACTTATTTACAGCAGCTTTCTGATGAAAAAGATATTAGTGTGGAGCTTTTGAAAGAGGTTATAGCATCTACTATGGAATTAGCTTTGAAGAAAAAATATGGCGATGATATAAAATTTCATATTCATTTTGACAATAAAAATAATCCTACTGTATATAAAGGAGCCAGTGTTGTAGAAGAAGTTAGGAATAAAAATAAGGAAATATCCTTGGAAGAGGCTAAGAAATTAGATCAGGATATCAATTTGGGTGATGAAGTATTAATACTTGTTGATCAGGTTGAAGCGTTCGGAAGAATAGAAAGTACAGTAGCTAGAACGGCATTTTTCCAAAAAATTTCTGAATTAGAAAAAAATATTATATACAATGAATTCAAAAGAAGAGAAAATCAGCTCGTAAACGGATATTTTCAGAGAGAACATAGAGGAACTATTTATATAAATTTAGGAAAAACAGAAGGCGAATTGCAGAAAAAAGATCAGTCTCCTAGAGAACATTATACATCAGGCGATAGAATAAGAGCCTATATATATAAAGTACAGGGCGGTAAAGATGAAAAAGGTAAGGAAATACCTACTAAAATACTTCTTACTAGAACAAAACCTGATTTTATCAAAAAATTATTTGAACTTGAAATACCTGAAATAGCAGACGGTACTATAGAAATTAAAAATGTAGTAAGGCAGCCGGGCTTAAAAATAAAAGTGGCTGTTTCTTCAAATAAACCTGAAGTAGATCCTATAGGAGCTTGTATAGGTCAGAAAGGTATTCGCATACAATCTATTATTAAGGAAATAGAAGGTGAAAAGATAGATGTTGTAAAATGGTCTAAGGATATAAGAGAATATATTGCTGAGGCTATAACTCCTGCTAAGCCAATAAGAATTATTATTACGGATCCTGAAAAAAAGGAAGCTATGATTATTATACCAGATGATCAGCTTTCTTTAGCTTTAGGAAAAAGCGGTTATAATGTAAAATTAGCTTCTCAGCTTACAGGATATTATTTTGATATAAAAACTGAAACAGACATAAAAGAAAATCCGGAATTATTAAAAGATATAGTTCCTTTGAATCAAATATTCTCAGATAATGCAGAAGAAACTGAAGCTGCTGATGAAGAATTAGAAAACACTGAAGTATTTGAAAGTAATTTATATTCATTGCAGGGTATTGATGAGGCAATTATAAAAACGCTTATAGATAATAATATCAATTCTATAGAAGAATTATATAATATGTCAGTTGAGGACATTATAGAAAAAACTAATCTTGAAAAAGAAATTGTTGATAATTTAATGCTTGTAATGAAAGATGTTGTTGAGGTTGTAGAGGCTTCAGATGATGAATATGAAACTACTTCTGAAGAGGTTGTTGAGGAAATTGAAGTTTATGAATGTCCTAATTGTGGATCAAGTATTACAGAAGATATGACTAAATGTCCTAAATGCGGAATTGAGCTTTCTTTTGAATAATTGAGTTATTTATATGAAATGCAGTGTTTGCTATAGTAATAATTATACTGAAATTGGTATCATAAAAAATATATGGGATAGTGATAAAAAAGTTTATCAGTGTAATGACTGCAAATTATATTATATTGAGCCTCCGACTGAAGATGAAATGAATAATTTATATAAAAATGAATATCATAAATATTGGCTCTATCATAATGGGAATAACAAAATAAAAAATAAAATATTTGAATACGCTAAATTTAGAATTCGTTATTCAAGAAGTTTGTCTCAATTTAAATTTGTGAATTATTTATTTGATGATATTAAAGATAAACATAATATAAGGGTATGTGAAATAGGTGCTTTTGATGGACTTTTATTGAAAATATTTAAAGATAATGGTTTTAGTGTTTATGGATATGAACTTAATGATTATGCTAGAAACTATGCTGAAAATAAATATAACATAAAATTAGAATCAGATTTTTTGATTAGTAATGAAAAATATGATATTATAATGCTTTCGCATGTTTTAGAGCATTTTGTCAGTCCTAGAGATATATTAGTCAAAATAAAATCTATGCTTAATGATAATGGATATCTATATATAGAAGTTCCTAATTCTCCGATGCCTGAAGAAGTTGATAATAATATATTAATTGATTGTTTGACTACGGAACATACAGTTAATTTTAATCCATATAATTTAAGAATTTTATTAGAAAGTGTTAAATTTGAAATAATAGATATCAAATACAGCAATTATAATGTTGATAAAGATAATATTAGTTTAAAAGCTGATATATTAAAAGGCAATATACCGAATTTTAAAAATATTATTCCATTTGCTATATTTGGAATAAAGACATTTATTTTTCCGAGTTTATCATTTATTAATTATGATTGTGAAAATACTAAATGGAGTTATGGAGAAAATATTAGACTTATAGCTAAAAATGTTTGTTAATTTTGTATTATAATTACTAAACTACAAAAGCGTAAAATTAATTATTGTAGGCTGCATTACATATAATATATTAATGTTTATTGATTATAATATAGAAATTATTAAAAAATTTAAAAATTCAAAAATTTATATAAAAATTCATTATTATCTTTGACTTTGCTTATATAATTTTCTATATTTAAAGGAAGACTATAAATTTTATAAAGGTTATTATAATGAAAAATAAATTAATGATTAAATTCTTAGCTCCTTTCATAATATTTCTTTTAGTTTTATTTGTAGGTATATATATTTTTTATAAGCCTTTATATAAATCCAGATTTTTAAAGGAAAAGAATCTTCAATCATTAGAGGCAAAGACTAGAGCAGAAGGGTATGTTGAAGAATTAAAAAATACTATTTATGTTATAGATGCATATTTATCATCTAATCCTAATTGGGTGGAGTTTGGTAATTTTATAACTAATGTTCAGAAACTTAATGAAGGGTATTTGAATGTATATTTTGGAAATACTACTCCATATCCTCAAGGCGGGGTTTTTATTAATACATTAGAAGTTTATCCTCTTACTTATGATCAAACTTCAAGAGATTGGTATAAAGATTCTGTTGCAACTAATAATATAATGATAAGCGATCCTTATATAGATTTTGCTGTAAATAAACTTACTATTACATTTGCAAAGGCTGTTTATACTAATGGGGCTTTAAAAGGCGTATGTGCTATAGATTTTGCAAATATAAATACTATATCTGAAAGTATAAAGAAAAATTTTGAAGATGAAATTTATATAGTTTCAGATAATGGTATTTTTATGACGCATGACAATAAAGATTATGTACTAAACGAGACTAATAATTTATTTACATATCCTATATTTGCTGATTTTAAAAATAATTTGTCATCGCATATAGGGGATTTAGATATCATAGATAATGAATGGTATTCTATTAAAAAAACAGATAATGCTCCTTGGATATTAGTATTCAAAGGAAGTGCTGAAGTGTTTTATTCTCAATTTAGATTTCTTATGATAAGTTTGTTTTTATGTATATTATTTCTTATAATTTTGGAATTTCTTTTAGTTGCTAGAATAGTAATACCATTATCAAATAATCTATATCATGCTATTACAATAATGACATTAATGCAGGATGGAAGATTCGACAGTCAATTTGATGATAAGGATTTAAAAAGAAAAGATGTTTCAGGTGTTTTGGCAAATTCTATTAATGATATGCAGCATATAATGCATACTATTGTTTCTGAGTTAAAAGAAAATATATCATTAATTAATAATTCATCAGAAAAAATATCAATGGGCATAGATAATTTATCAGACAGAACATCTTCTCAAGCGGCAGCTGTTGAAGAAATAACTAGTTCTATAGAAAATCTGCTTTCAGCTATTTCTAATACTTCAAAAAACTCTTATAATGCTAAGAATATGAGTTCTAAAGTTACTGAATCCACTCAGAATGGAGTAGCGGCAGTTAATGAAATATCCAATAATATGAATGAAATTTCAGAGTCTAGTAAGGAAATATCAAATATTACAAAATTAATACAATCAATAGCTTTTCAAACTAATATATTAGCACTTAATGCGGCTGTAGAGGCGGCTCGTGCTGGTGAACAGGGAAGAGGATTTGCTGTAGTAGCTTCAGAAATAAGAAGTTTAGCTCAAAATGTTAATGAAGCTGCCGGAAATATTACAAATATTATAGAAAATACTGTATCTAAAATAGCGATTGGAGATGAATCAGTAAAAAAATCTTTGGATATACTTGTGGAAATAGAAAATTCTGCCAAAGAAGTTTCTGATATACTAGTAAATATATATGAATCTACATCCGAGGAAGAAGAGAGTGTAAGACAGATTAATACATCTATGAATGAATTAAATAAAATCACTCAGGAAAATGCTGAATTAGTTAATGACAGTTCATTGCTTGGAAAGGATGTTGTTAATGGAACTAATAATTTATATTCTGAATTAGAATATTTCAAATTAGATAAAAATTTTAAATAAATAAAATAAAAAGAGTATGCTTATAATAAAAAGTATACTCTTTTTTATTAGATTATTTCTTAATTATATTTTTAAACTTTTGATGATTTCGCAAACTTTATCTATTTCAGGCATACTTATATCTCTATGAGTAACGAATCTTATTCTATAATCTCCGAAAGAACTTGCTTTGATTCCTTTTTCTGAAAGTTTTAACAATATTTCTGATGATAGTTTTTTAGTATCGGCTATAACTATATTAGTTTCTACATTTTCTAAATTAAGAGTTCCTATTCCAGACTCAAGTATTGCTTTTGCTATTTTTTTTGCTTTTTGATGATCTTCTTCTAATGACGGTATATTATTTTTTAAAGCATATATTCCAGCAGCAGCCATAAGTCCTATTTGCCTCATTCCTCCTCCTATTAATTTTCTTATTCTAAATGCTTCATCAATAAAATCTTTATTAGAACATATCATAGCCCCCATAGGAGCACCTAAGCCTTTAGATAAACAGAAAGTTATTGAATCAGTATTCGAAGCTATTTCTTTGACAGATACTTTACTTGCTATAGAGGCATTGAAAACTCTTGCTCCATCCATATGAAGATGAATATTTTTTGATTTAGTGAAATTATATAATTCTTTTAATATTTCTATAGGGTAAACAGAACCGCCATGTCTGTTATGAGTATTTTCTACTTCTACTATATTAACAGATGACATATAATAAGGCTGTTCTTTTAAATAATCTTTAATAATATCTTTAGTTAGTATTCCTCTTTCAGCTTTTACAGCAAGAGGCATAATACCAGCCAAAGATGAAACTCCTCCAAGTTCATAATGTATTATATGAGAGTTTTCTTCTAAAAGTACCTGTCTAGTTTTTCTTCCTAATATCATCATAGGTATTAAATTACCCATAGTGCCGCTTGAAACGAATATTGCTTTTTCTTTTCCTGTTATATCACAAGCAATTTCTTGAAGTTTATTTACTGTAGGGTCTTCCATATATACATCATCGCCGCATTCTGCATTGTATATTGCTTTACGCATTTCTTCACTTGGTTTTGTAATAGTATCGCTTCTTAAATCATAAATTTCCATTTTAATTGCTCCGTATATTAAAAAAATTTTGATGCAATAATTCTAATTCTTTTTTTGTAAATTACAACTATTAAAAAATAATTGAAATAATTTATAATTCTATCTATAATAATCTGACATTTTATATTAAGGATAATAATCTATGATAAAGAGATATACTAGAAAAGAGATGGGCGAACTTTGGAGCTTACAAAATGAGTTTCAGGTTATGCTTGATGTTGAAATTGCAGCATGTGAGGCTATGGCAGAAATTGGAGAGATTCCTCATGAGGCAGTAAAAAATATTAAAGAAAAAGCTACCTTTACAGTAGAGAGAATTGCTGAAATAGAAAAAGAAACTAATCATGATATAATTTCATTTGTAACTGCTGTTCAGGAAAATGTAGGAGAAGGCGGACAGTATATACATAAAGGCTTAACTTCAAGCGATGTTAAAGATACTGCATTGGCTGTAATGATGAAAAGATCTGCTGAGATAATACTTGATGATTTGAAAAGATTATCAGAAGTTTTATTAAGAAGAGCAAAAGAACATAAATATACTCCTTGTATAGGAAGAACACATGGTATACATGCTGAGCCTATGACATTAGGATTAAAATTTATATTATGGTATGATGAAAATGAAAGAAATATAAAAAGGGTAGAGGAAGCAAAAAAACAGGTTTCTGTAGGTAAATTATCAGGGGCAGTAGGTACTTATAGTAATATAGACCCTAGAATAGAAGAGATTGTTTGTAAAAAGCTAGGAATAGAGGCTGATAAAGTTTCTACTCAAATAATACAAAGAGACAGACATGCACAGTACCTTACTACATTGGCAATAGTTGCTAGTTCATTAGAAAAATTTGCTACAGAAATTAGAAATTTGCAGAGAACAGACATAAGAGAAGCAGAAGAATATTTCAGTGAAAAACAAAAAGGTTCATCAGCTATGCCTCATAAAAGAAATCCTATCACTTGCGAGAGAATATCAGGTTTAGCAAGAATTGTAAGGGGTAATGCATTAGCTTCTATGGAAGACATTACACTTTGGCATGAAAGAGATATAAGCCATTCATCTGTAGAGAGAGTTATACTTCCAGATTCTACTATTGCTGTTGATTATGCTATTAATAAATTTATTGATATAGTAGATAAACTTTTAATATATCCTGAAGCTATGAAAGCTAATATTGAAAAAACAGGCGGTTTGATATTCAGTCAAAGAATATTGATAAGTTTAGTTAATAAAGGAATTGATAGAGATAATGCCTATAGATGGGTGCAGAGAAATGCAATGAAAAGATGGCTAAATAATGAAGACTTCAGAGAGAATGTTCATAAAGATGAAGATATTACAAAATATTTAAGCTCTCAGGAAATTGATGACTGCTTTGATTATGCATACTATTTAAGAAATATTGATGTTATAATGAAAAGGTTTGGAATATAATTTTAATTAAATAAAAGAATGATAATTGATTATAAAATAATTAGTTATCATTCTTTTTTATTGCATTAATTTTAATAATTATACTCTTTTCAAAACATATTAATAAATTATTTTATATATAAAAATAATATAACCGAAAACATTTATTTAGTTTTTAAATAACTCTATTTTATAATTGATTATAGTAAATAAATTTCTAGTTAATTATAATTTTATTTTGCACTTTTATTTTTATTGTATTTTTTATTCAAAACTCTTGAAAAACAATCTAAATTATAATCAGCAAAATCCTGTTTATCTTTCATATAATAAGCAAGCCCTGCAACCATAGCCGCATTATCGGTTGTGTATTTTAAAGCAGGAAGATAACATTCAAAGTCTTTAGAGTTTCCAAATCTTTCTCTCAAATAACTATTGCATGCTACTCCTCCTGATAATGTAACTCTTTTTATACCGCTTTTTTCAGCATATTTCAAAGTCTTAATATATAAAGGTTCTATTGCACTTATTTGAAAAGCTGCTGCTATATTTTCATTAGTTGCTTCGTATCCTTCTTTAAGATATTTTTTTGTAGAGTAAACGCATGCTGTTTTAAGTCCGCTATATGAAAAATTAAATTCATCTATACCGTTTAATAATACAATAGGATATTTTATTGCTTCTTTGTTTCCTTCTTTAGCTAATCTATCTATTATAGGTCCGCCCGGATATCCTAGATTTAAAAATTTTGAAACTTTATCATAAGCCTCTCCAACCGCATCATCTAAAGTAGTGCCTATAACTTTATATTCACCGTAATCATGAACTTCTGTTATTATAGTATGCCCTCCGGATACTACTAACGCTATATAAGGAAACTCTATATCATTTGTAAGATGAGGAGAATAAATATGTGCTGCTATATGATCCAAGGCTAGTAATGGTTTATTTAAAGAAAATGCCAATGATTTTGCACTTGCCACTCCTACAAGCAGAGAACCTAAAAGTCCCGGTCTGTTAGTAACTGCAAATAAATCTATATCATTTAAAGTAGTGTCTGCATCTTTTAATGCCTTATCTATGACATATAGTATAGCTTCTAAATGTTTTCTTGCCGCAATTTCAGGAACTACTCCCTGAAATTCTTTGTGGGCATCTATTGATGAGCTTAATACTGAAGAAAGTACATTTTTTCCATCTTCAACTATAGCCGCAGAAGTATCATCGCATGAAGTATCTATACCTAATATTTTCATCTTATCTCCGATATTAATTTTATGTTAGAATATAATATATTTTTTTATATTATTTGTAAATAGTATATTTTTTAATTATCTTTATAATTTATTTTTATAAGCTTCAAATCTGCTGATATCATAAAAAGACAAGGCAGAAGAATCAATGTTAAAAGTGCTGAAAATAAAAGTCCGTAAGCCATAGCCATAACCATAGGTACTATTAAATCGGCACTTCCTCCTATACCATAAACTGTAGGAAGGAGTCCGAATATTGTAGTTATAGTTGTAAGAAAAATGGCTCTGAATCTGTCTCTAGCCCCTTCCACAACGGCATTTAATACATCTTGTTTGTTATGTATATTGCCTCCTTCAAGTATTCTATTTATTAAATCAACCATTATAATACCATTGTTTACAACAACTCCCGCAAGCCCAACTATACCAACAGCACCTACAAATGACATAGGCATTCTATGGGCTGCAAAGCCAAGTATAACGCCGATTATTCCAAAAGGTATTATACCAAGTATCATAAAAGGCTGAACGAATTTATTAAACTGAAGCAGAAGTATTACATATATAGCTATTATGGCAATTAAATATCCCCAAGCAATACCTATTATAGAGCCTCTAGTTTCTTTTACCTCTCCTGCAAACTCTACGCTTATATTAGGGTAATCTTTAGATATAGAATTAAAATAGTCCTGCATTGCATAAGTTACTTGTATGGCAGTATTTTTTCCCTGTTCAAGATCTGCAGTCATAGTTATAGATTTTTTTCCGTTATAGTGTCTTATGCTTGACTGATTATTTGTAATATATATATGTGCTATATCTTTTAATTGTATGAGTCTGTAATATGTATTTGGTATATAAAGATTATTAAGTACATTAGTGTCATAAGTATATTTTTTATCTAATCTTACTCTAAAATCCAATTTATTTTCAAACTGCTGAATTGAAGTGGCTACTATTCCAGCATAAGCCGCCCTTAATTCTCTTGCAGCATAAGCTACATTAACTCCAAGTTCTGACATTCTGTCATAATCAAATATTACTCTCAATTCTTCCTGTCCTATTTTATCGTCATCATCGTAATTGACTACTCCGTCCAAACTTAAAAGATGTTCTTTCATTTTATCTTTTACTTCTTTAACCATAGCAGTATCATTACCTATTATTTTTATATCAACTGCTTTTCCTGGGTTTATTGGAAGTTTCGTATTAACTGTGATAAGCTCTAATTCATCTTTTATTCCACTTTTTTCTATAGCTTTGTTTAAATCATCTGCTATATCATAAGCTATTTTTTCTCTATTATTGGCTGGAACTAAATATATCATAGTGCCTGCGATATTATCCATCTCTTCTGATATCTCTACAGTATTTTTGTCTAATTGCTTTCCAAGTAAACTATAAACTGCTACTATATCATTGGTATTTATAGTTTCATAAATAATATTTTCTACTTTTTGAAGATATTTTTCTGTTTTGTATATAGAACTTCCCACACCTGTATCTATATTAACAACTATAACATCAGCACTTGTATCATAAACCAAAGTAAACTTTGCAAATATTGATTTTGCTATTAAAAGAGTGATAAGAAGTGTAACTATAAAAAATATAAGAACAATATATCTAAACTTTAATGTAAATCTTAAAAACTTAACAAATGGAATTTTTAATTTATCAAATAATTTATCCTTATCAAAATCAAGCGGATTTTTAAAATTAAATCTTTTTCTTTTATGTTCGCCTGTAAGTTCTTCTTTAGTAATTAAGTTATTAGGAAGAAGCAAAACAGCCTGAAAAATACTTACTACTAATGCTACAATAACAACTCTAGGATACTGATTTATAAGTCTTCCCATAGTACCAGTAACAAATATTATAGGAGCAAATGATGCAACTGTTGTGAGAGTAGAAACAAGCATAGGCATAAAGACTTCTCCCACAGCATTTTTTGTAGCTTCAAGACCTCTTATTCCTCTTTGATGATAGTTAAAAATATTCTCTGAAACTACTATAGAATTGTCCACTATCATACCAAGTACAGTTATGATTCCTCCAAGAGATATTATATTAAAAGTAATTCCAGAGTATGTCATATAAATAAGTGAAACAGATATAACTATAAGCATTCCAAGCGAAGTAAATATTGCACTCTTAAAATCCAAAAATATTATAAGTATTATAAATATGATGATAAAACCAGTTATAATATTTGAAGACACTGCATTAAGCAAGTCTGTAATAGTTCTAGAGTTATCAGCCATAGGAACTATTTCTATATTGCTTGGAATGGTAGATTTATTTTTTTCAAAATATTTATTAACATTATCAATAGTTTTTAATATGTCAGCATCTTCTTTTTTTATTATGTTTATAGAGTATCCATGCTTGCTATTAACTCTCATATACACACTTTTATCAACGAATAATTCTTCAACTCTTGCAATATCTCCTATTCTTACGGGCTGTCCATTAAATATAGAACGTACTATAACATTTGTAATAGATAAAGGGTCTTGAAATTGTCCTGTAGTAACAAGCAGTTTATTTTTATCTGCCAAGTTATCACTTTCTGAAGGCTTCATACTTCCGCTTGTGGAGCGTATATTTCTTAAAGATAATGCCTGTATGATTTCTGTTAATGAAGTATAGTATTCTCTTAATTTGTAAGGGTCTGCTAGTATTTGTATTTCTGGGTCTGTTCTTCCATATACTTCAATATTTGCAACCCCGTCTACATATTTTAATTCTTTTTCAAATCTTTTGGATATATCATAAAGTTCTTGTTCGCTTCCTTCCTGTCCTTCTTTAAATCTTATACCCAAATTGTATATAGGCATTCTATTAGCATTAGCCTCTATAATTTTTATCTCTGAAACATCTTTTGATACATTAGGAGCGTTCTGAAGTCTTCTAAATATTTCATCTTTTACAGGTCTTGAATCTTTTAAATTCATATCTATTCTTATAGTAAGTATGCCGGCATTTTCTATTATTATAGAATAAAACTCATCAATACCCGCTATAGTCTGAAGCTCATCTTCTATTGGTATCATAGCATATTGTTCAACATCTTCCGGAGAAGCCCCTAGGTATATAACCTGCACTATCATAACATCAAAGTTTGTAGATGGGAATGCCTCTTTTTTTATATTAAGATAAGAGTATATTCCTACTGCTAAAGTTATTAAAATGATTACATTAACTAATAATCTGTTTTTTGCAAATAGTTCTATAATTTTGTTCATATATTATTTTCCAATACAAAATTAATTTATTATTGTTTTTTTTAATAAAACTAATAATTCTCTAATTACTAAGAAGCACCAGAGAATTATAGTCCATTACCGTACTTATTATCATATATTCAAGATTAAGAAGTTCTGCTCTTGCCTGTGCTAAATCAAGCCTAGCATTTATTATTTCATCTATAGGTAAACGACCCTGTCTGAATTTGGCATTTTGAGTATTTATTCTTGATACTATTGCATTAACTTCTAGCTTTTTATTTTCAAGCATTTTTTTATACGCTTCAAACTCATCATAATAAGTACCTATCTGCACATCAAAATCCCTATTAACTCTGTCAAAGTCAGCAGTAACGGCATTCAAAGCAGCATAAGCATCTTCCATTTTGGCTTTTGCATCTCGTCCGCCTATAGGATAAGAAAACATGAGCCCTACAAAATAATCAACATTTGTCATAGTAGAAAAAGATTTAAAATATCCGCTGTCGTCCAAACTAGATAATGATACACTTCCTACTATAGATAAGTCTGGCAATGCATTATTTTTCATTATTGATAGTGCATATTCGCTTCTTAATTTTAATTGATAAGCCATTTGTCCCTGAGCACTTTCTAAAAAAGGCACTATATCCACTTTGGCATTAATAGAAGTTTCAAGAGTCTGAGTCCAATCATCTTCATTTGGTATAATATTCTCTTCTGGTATGAAGAACTTTATATTTCTTATAATTTTTTTTAGCATCAACTCTGATTTATCTTTTGCTTCTATATATTTTAAAGTTTGTCTTCTTGCATTCTGATAGGAGTCATTATCTATAACTCCGCTTGAATATCTTCTATAAACCTGATTTTCAAAACTTCTTGCTTCTCTAATCATAGCATCATACAAAGCTATTAATTTTCTAGCCATTATCCATTGATAATATATTTTCTGATAAGAGGTTAATACGCTGTTGTCATCTATCATTCTTTTTAATTTGGCTATAGTAAGCTGATACTCTGCATCTTTAATAGGGTATCTGTCTAGTTTTCCAAAAAAGTCTCTTAATATTGGCTGAGCAATTTGTATTTTAATGCTTGGGTAATAATATTTAAAATCATTTGTACTCAAGTTTGGCAATTTACCGTTTACTGTACCGAATGGAGTATCTACAGGAAGTGAAATATCTCCTGTTTTGAAATCTCCAAAGAAACTGTCATGCTTAATCTCTACAGACCATCTAGTTCCAGAGTAGGGTATAAGTCCACTGAATCCTGCACCTATTCTAAAACCATTGTAGCTAAAATCCGATGTTGGTAAAAAATTATATTCATCAAAATGACTTTGCTTTCCTATAGCACCAGCCTGCAAATCAAACTTTACATCTCCTGAACTTTTTGCTTTAGTTAAATTATTATATGCATTGCTCTCTTGAGATGCTGTTAATTTCATCTCTGGTATTAATATTTTTATTCTCTCCATGTATTGAGTATATGGAAGTACTATATTGTTATTAGTTTGAGCAAAAATAAAAAAATTAAAAAAAACTGACTGTAAAATAATAATATATATCAATTTCCTTAACACTTTATAACACCTATTAATAATATTGTATACATTTTATTATTTTTAGTTTTTTTATCAAGTACAATAAAATTACTATTGTATGATAAACTACATTTTTTAATTTTTGTAAATTAGATTTATTTAAAGTTATTTAATTTATTATAAATTTTAATTATGTATGATAAAGTTAAAAAAAACTTATTTTTATAATTGTTTGTATTAGCTGTGCTTGTTTGCAGATATGTGAAATCCCTCTTAATTTACACTTATAAGGATTTTAGAAATAATGATATTATTCTAAACTTATTGGTGCAAAGTATATGTAACTTTTTATTAATTAAAAAGATAAATACTGCTTTTATATACTTTAAGCTCGAAAGTTTTTCACCTAAAATCTCTGCCAAGTAGACATCTATTTAGTATACGCTCAAAACTTTTTCGCAGTAGGATATAGAGACAAGTTCCTGTCAAAAGAAAAAAATCCCGCTTTCCTATATTTCCATTATCAATAAAAAATCGCTCGTTAATAATCCCCTGCCATTCTCTCGAATGTCAGGCATTCGCAATTTTTTATTAAGGCACGCAGAGTGCAAGTAGGGTATCAAGACTCAATCAAATCATTAAAAGTAGTTATCATATCCCGCTTTCCTATATCGCTAATAAAAAAATCTCGCTTTAAGGTGCTGACAACTGAAGTTATCAGCAGCTCGATTTTTTTACAGCCAAGACAAAGTCTTGAGTAGGGTATCGAGACTTTCAATTAGATGAAGAATTCGATGAATATATCCCGCTTTCCTACATTTCCATTATCAATAAAAATCGCTCGTTAATAATCCCCTGCCATTCTCTCGAATGTCAGGCATTCGCAATTTTTTATTAAGGCACGCAGAGTGCAAGTAGGGTATCGAGACTTAAAAATAATTTTGAAAAATATCATCAAATCCCGCTTTCCTACATTTCCATTATCAATAAAAAATCGCTCGTTAATAATCCCTGCCATTCTTTCGAATGTCAGGCACTCGCAATTTTTTATTAAGGTACGCAGAGCGTAGTAGGGTATCGAGACAGGCTTTTTTTAGCCTTTATATTCTTTTCACATTAATATGTAAGTTACATAAAACTGTCAAAGAACAGTAACTAATATAATATATTTTATATTTTTTTGCAATACATAAAATATATTTTTTTATTAATAATTAGATAATATTTCTATATATAATAATTTATCTTTTTTGTGTAAAATTATCACACTTTAAAATCATATTTTTTTAAAAATTTTTCATTTTTACATATTAAATACTTCGATTTTTACCTTTTTTTATTTTTTTTATCTATAAAAACCATCTCATTTTTATAGATAAAAAACTTTATTTTTATTCTAATATATGGCATACTTTATAAATGAAAAATGATAAAAAAGATTTAAGAATAATAAAAACTCAAAAACTTTTAAAAGATTCTCTTCTTGAGCTTTTAAAAAATAATTCATTAAAAGATATAAGCGTAACAGAGATATGCGAACATGCACTAGTAAATAGAGTTACATTTTATGATCATTTTAATAATAAAGAAGAACTTTTAAACTCTATTATAGATGATATAAAAGAGGATATTATAAAGGAATTAAAAAAAGATAATTCTATATATGATTTTAAAAAGAATCATAGAAAAATATTAGAAAAAGTTATTAATTATTTTGATGATAATAAGCAGTATTTTAATGTATCATTAATAGATTCTAATAATACATTGTTATTTGTTTCATCACTTTATAAAATATTTTTAGAATATTTAGGTGAAACTATGAAAAGTGAAAATGCTGAAAATACAAAAATAATGTCTCAGTTCTTTTCTGGTGCTTTAGTTTCTGTAATATTCTGCTGGGTTAAAGATGACAATAATAATAAAATAAACAAAGAAGATTTACTTAATAATATATCTATTTTACTTGAAAAATCTTTTAAATAAAATATAATAAGTTTACATAATATTTTTACAATTATATATTGATAATAGTTATTTTTTATATATACTAATAGATACTATATTATAAAATGAAGTAGGGCAGCTTATGGCAAATGTAGGTATTATAGGGGCAGGAGGTTGGGGACTTGCTCTTGCAAATATTTTCTCTGAAAAACATGATATTAAAGTATGGGTTCATAGTGAAAGCAGTTACAAATTATTAAGCTCTTCATATAGAAATGATAATTATTTGGAGAATATAGAATTAAATAGAAGCATCAAATTTACAACAGATGTAGGAGAGGCGGTAAATGATAGTGAGATAATTATAATAGTAACTCCTTCATTTGCTTTTGCTGATGCCTGCATAAATATAGAGCCTTACATAAGTAATGAGCAAATATTGGTATCTGCAACTAAGGGACTTGATAGAAAAACAGGCAAAACTATGAGTGAGGTTGCTAGAAGTATAATATCCGGTGATTTATCTATACTTACACTTTCAGGTCCTTCGCATGCTGAAGAAGCTGCTAAGGGAGTCCCTACTGCAGTAGTTGTGGGAGGTGAAAAAGGCGTTTCTGAATATGTTAGAGATACTTTAACTGTTCCTCCAAAGTTTAGAATATACAATTCCACAGATCAGAAAGGTGTTGAAATAGGCGGGGCTTTAAAAAATATTATAGCTATTGCAGGAGGTATAGTAGACGGACTTAATCTCGGAGACAATACAAAAGCTGCTCTTATAACAAGAGGACTTCATGAAATAGTAAGATTTGCTTTGAGTAAAGGTGCTAGAATAGATACTATGTACGGACTTTCTGGAATAGGGGATTTAATAGTTACTTGTTCCAGCGGACTTAGCAGAAACAATAGATTAGGAAGAGAACTTGCCAAAGGTAAAAAATATCAGGAAGTAACGGCTGAAAGTCATGGTCAGGTTGCTGAAGGAGTATATGCCACTACTGCTGCTTATGAATATGCTAAAAAAAATAATATTTATATGCCTATAACAGAAGCAATATATAATATACTATTTAATAACGCTGATATAAAAAATACAGTAACAGAACTTATGAGTAAAGAAGCTAAGAGCGAAGGATTCTTTTAATTAATATATTATGAAAAATAAGGAGATACCAGATAGCATCTCCTTTTATCTTAATTAGAAATACAGTATTAATTTAAATACGAATCTCTTATATCTTTAAGATATTTTACAGATCTTTTTAATCCTTCATCTTGATCTTTCAGAAGTTTTTCCAAATATTCATTAGAAATTTCTTGAGGATAATAGTATTCTAAAGGCTTTATTTCATTGTATGGATAAGGCTGAGGATGTATTTTAAATGCATTTTCTCCTACTTTATCTACTCCACCTACACCTGGAGCTCTTTTAAACTGTGCACAATATGGGTGGCATGATTCTATATTAATTCTTTTTAGAGGAGATTTATTATATAAAATATCATATATTTTTTTTATATCTAAATTACCTTCACCTATAGGTATTCCGCATACAACATATTTATAAACATCTTCAGGATCTTCTATTATAATATGATCTTTAGCATGTGTTGAGAATGTATATGGAGCCATATTATTAGCAGCTTCTATTGGATCTTCCCAAGCCATCATAGAATTTCCAAAATCAAATAATAAACCTATCCAAGGACTTGATAATTTTTCAACAACCCAAACTAATTCTTTAGAAGTTTCATATTCATGATTTTCTAAAGCTATTTTGATTCTATATTTTTTTAAAATAGGTATAATTTTTTCTAATTTAGGTATTGCTTCTTCGTATATTGAAGTATCAAAATATTGTCTAACCTTGGCCGGATCATATTTGCCGCCTGCCCCAGATTCTTCAGATATTACAGGATCCTTCGTTGGAATATATGTTCTTACAACTTCTGCATCTAATATATGAGCCGCTTTCAGAACTTTTTCCAAATGCTCAAACTCTATTCCTTTTGTATCTACTTCTATATATAACCCTAATTTATCACATAATGCTCTAACTTTTTTCAAATGATTAATTTCATCTGTTTCTAAAGTTCCCCAATTAGGATCTAAATTATAGTCTTTTATTATATTAATTTGAACACCGTCTAAACCAAGCTCACTTGTTTTATTAATAAAATCAAATATATTCATTCTTTTATTTTGAAAGAATAAATGATAACTTTCTGTTTCTAAACCTAATTTCATTCTTGAACTCCTAATTTTTCTTTTCTTTTAATCATTGATAAAAGTAAACTAGATATTAATATACCAAGTACTGAAAAACCTGCCATTATAAAAAATACTATTCTATATCCTGCAAATCCGGGATTATTATCTAATATATTACCGTACAATGTAAAAGCAAACATTTGAGGAGAATATCCAAATATACAAGCTATGGACATAGCAGCACCTGATATTTCTTTAGGTACTTTTACTTCATCAATAGGAGCAAAAAATACTGCTCTCATAGAAAATATTATAGCACCATAACTTAATGTAAGAACCATACCTATATAAGGATTGAATTGTCCATGCGGAATAAATGTAAAACCTATTATTGCAATAGCAGATAAGAAAAATGCAAATCTTAAATATTTAGTAGGTGAGTGGAACACTTTATCTGATAATACACCACCTATAGGACCTCCTACAATTTTTAATCCATATTGATTTATTACACCATAAGCCCCAACTAAAGCCACAGGTATGCTGTATATATCTTTAAGGAAAGGTATAAAATAAGTTAAACCGCAATATACAGAATATACACTAAATATTGTTAATGAAACTACCCAGATTTCTAAACTTTTTACTGCTTTTATAACCCCCTGCATAGCTACTTTATCTCTTGAAACTTTATTTCCGCTTTCATCTTCTAATTTTACAACATCATCTTCTAATAATATGTATGATAATATTCCAGCTACTATAACAGCAGCAGAGAAGAATATTATACCGCCTCTCAATCCTGCAGAACCAGAGCCTAATAATGTAAACACACCTAAAGCACTATAAGCGATGACTACATCCACGATACCTCTTCCAGCTTCTAAGAAACTAAATAATCTCCCTTGTTCATTACTATCACCTAATAATCTTACAGATTTCAATAATACAGGCCAATATATAACTTCACCAAATAATGATAATAATCCCCAAGAAATCAATATACCGTAATATGGCGGAAATGTAGACATATATAATCCTACTAAACCAACACCAATAAGTCCAACAGGTATTAATATTCTTTTAGAAAATCTATCAGATATGTAAATAGAAAAGAAATTACCTATGGTTTGTACAAGTCCGTAAACAGATAAAGCAAATCCTATTTGTGTATGAGTTAAATTCATAAATTCCTGCATAGGTACATAAAATGCATCTTTTAAAGATGACAATTTAAATACAGTTCCGCCTCCAAATACCAGAACACAGAATGTGAACCATTTCTTAAAACTATTTTTTACAGCTTTTTCTTCTTTTGACATAAGTACTCCTTATTTTTATTTATTATGATAAATTGGATTTATCTGAAATAATATTTGATTTTGTAGGATTAATAGAAAGTTTATTTTTTATACAAAAATACTTATAATAGAAATGTATACAATAAAATACACTATAATTTAAGTTTTTATTTAATTTATATAAAAAATCTGTTGACTGTTGACTGTTGACTGTTGACTGTTGACTGTTGACTGTTGACTGTTGACTGTTGACTGTTGTGTTGACTGTTGACTGTTGACTGTTGACTGTTGACTGTTGACTGTTGACTGTTGACTGTTGACTGTTGACTGTTGACTGTTGACTGTTGACTGTTGACTGTTGACTGTTGACTGTTGACTGTTGACTGTTGAACATAAATAATAATCCTATATTATTTAATATAGTTAAAATTATTAGTTTGTCAAATTTATTTTATGAAAAAAGTATGAAATATTATATTTTAGTCATATCAAGGGATTGCTGAACAACATTTTTTAATATCACAGAAGCTCTGGCATTATCTAAATCTTTAAACTCTAGTATTACATAAGTTATATTGTCTATATCTAATCTGAATTTTTTAGCTTCAGAACTAGGGTCCCCAACTTTTACAAGCCCCCTATAAACCATCCATCCCTTTAATACAACATTTGCATAACCATTTTCTTTTAAATCAATATTAAATGTAAAATACGGACTTTTGCTCTTATAATATCCCGCTCTATCTCTTAATGTAATGGCTTTAGGTAAAGAAGTTGTTTCTTTATTATGTATTTCTTCTGGTACAGCTGCCATTTGAGTATTTGTGCTTTTACATGATAAAAAAATTAATATAGATAAAATAACTAATATATATTTCATACTATATAATATATGAATTATTTTTATAAATTCAAGTTTTTTTTATACTTGAAAGAATGTTGTATTTAGTATATTATATACTTTACTTTAATATTAAAAATAAATGAGGACATATATTTTGAGTAAAAAATTAGATGAAAATAGAATTAAGGAAGGAGTAGGCGGACAGGCGGTTATAGAAGGCATAATGCTTAGAAACAAAAGCCATTATGTTGTTGCTGTTAGAAAACCGGATAAACAAATAGATTTTATCAAAGCGGCTATTCCTGAAAATAAAAACAAATTAAGTAAATTGCCTTTCATTAGAGGTATTGTAAATTTTATTGATATGATGAAATTAGGATATAAAACTTTGGTATTTTCTGCAAATACTGCAGGTATTGAAGAAGAAACCAATAAAAAAAATAATAAACCTAAATCAGAAAAAAGTGAAAGTATAGCTATGACTTTGAGTATGTTGGTATCTTTGGCATTTGCAGTAGGGCTTTTTATTGCCTTACCTTATTTTATAACTACACTTATAGGAATAGATGAAAAAAGTAATTTTATTGTATTTAATCTAGTAAGAGGATGCATAAAATTATCTATATTTGTTTTATATCTTCTTGTAATATCATTTTTTAAAGATATAAAAAGGGTATTTGAATATCATGGAGCAGAACACATGGTTGTTAATGCTTATGAGCATGGATTAGATCCTGATTCAGGGAACATTAGAGATTATACGACTATACACCCTAGATGCGGTACTACATTTATGTTTTTAGTATTAACAGTATCTATATTGCTTTATATGTTTACAAGCTATTTTGTATACACATATATATATGCTTCATATACTCCGCCTAAAATAGTTGGAAATTTAACAGTGCTGGCTATTAATATTATTTTGCTTCCTATAGTTTCTGGTATATCTTATGAAATACTAAAATTAGGATTTAAATTTTATAATTTTCCTCTTATGAGGCTTGCTATACTTCCGGGTTTGGCTCTTCAAAAAATAACTACTAGAAGACCTCAAGATGATGAAATAGAAGTAGCATTATTTGCTTTATCCAAACTTCTAGATACATCGATCGAAAAAAGAACTGAAGAAGAAGTTCAGGCTGATATTAAAAAAGTTTTGGAAAATAATGATAATACAGCAGAAGAAAGATTATGCGTATAAAAAAGAGGCTTATAGCAAATGATAATTATTATGAATATTCTTCAAGCTATATAAAAAAATATATTTTTATTATAGCGGGTGTTATATTTATTTTATTATCTGTAATTATTTTTGTGCATATTAATTATAGGGTAGTTCCTTCAAAATCGTATATGAGAAATGACACTCCTATAGCTGATGCTAATACAGTTTCTATTACTAATAATAATGGTATTTATTATACAGGAGATTTTACCAGGATTCCAAAATCTATACATATAAATGATGATATGGTAGAAAATTTATATTTATATTTATTTCATGATAATCATATAATATTTTGGAAACTTTATAAATATGGATTAAAGAGATATTTTTCTTATTATGCTTTTAATATACTTGACGGAGATTCTCAGTCTTTTATTATAAAAGAAAATGAAAAAGATTTTTTAGATTTTTATGATAATTTTGTAAGAGCTCAATTTAAAAAAAATGTTGGTGAATTCAATATTGAAATTCCAAGTTTTTATAATACTAAGATAAATGTAAAATCTTTTATAAGCAATTTGATTAATGCTGAATATTCATTTAAGTTTACTAATTTTACTGCTTCTATGGTAAATTGGAAATATAATAGAGCATTATATACAGCATTTTATTATGGGCTTCCTAGCGGATATTTGGTTGTTCCGGGAAGTGAAAATGCTATAACAGATACAAGTTCGGTTATAGCTATTAATACAGTAGGAAGAAATCCTTCAAGATATACTCATAATATGACAGCTGCTTTAGTTTATACTTCTTATACTACAGAGCCTATTCCTGTATTTATTTATGATTCTAAACCTGAATCGCAAAATTCAAAAATTATTAAATTTTTATTTAATAAAAAATGGTATGTATATAAAAATTTTGAATCGCATGAATATAAAGATGTTATAGATTATTATTCTAAAGAAGAAGGATTCAGTTTTGTATTTACAGTTACAGGAAATTATTTATATGACTCTTTTGGAGGTTTTAGTAAAATAGATATTGAAACTACTAAAGGAGTATTGGACGGATATTTTACTATAAATAATGAGCAGTTTAATATTAATGGTAATGCCGTTAAAGAATTTGTACATAGTGTATTTTAAAAAAGGATATTGTATGTCAGATAAAAAGAAATTTGAAAGGTTATTTGAATTATATACTTCGTTAATGTTAGATGGGTTAATAGATAAAAATAAATTTATGTATCAGAATAAAATTTCTTTAAGAACATTTCAAAGGGATATGGAAGAAATACAGATATATTTACAAATAGAGCTTATTTTAGAAAATGACAGATATACTTTAAAAAAAGAAGATTTAAAGAAATTAAAAAGAGGTTTTAATTTTGATAATGATAATCTTAAAAAAAATGTAGATATACTATTTTCTGTATTTATGAAAAAGGTAAGTTCAAATTTATCTTTTATACCTCATTCAACAATATCTAAATTATTACCTCAAAATGTTGATAATGAATATTATGATGTTATTGTAATTTCAAATAATGAGATAAATAATATATCCGGAGATAGTGAGAGTATAGAAAAATTACTTTCATGCGTTAAAGATTTAAATGATATAAACTTTGATTATTATATTCAAAGCAGTAATATTAATTATAAAGTTAAAGCCATAGCATATCTTATTTATTATTTTCAGGGTATATGGTATTTAGTTGCTTATGATAAAAAATATAAAAAGATAAAAACTTATTCTATAACTAGCATATCTAATATAGAAGTAAAGCAGAAATTAAAATTTAATAGTAATAAAGAAAAAGAAGAGTATTATAAAGAATATAAAAATAGAATTAGTAATAGAGAAAAATTAATAAAATTAATAGAGAAAAAAAGAAGTATATATTGGAGTGATAATGAATTAACAAAAACTACTATTCGTTTTAATTCAGATGTTGCTCATTATTTTAAAAATAGAGATTACGGATTCAATCAAAAAATAAAAAAGACATTAGAAGATGGTTCTATAATCGTTAATTTTGATTTTTCATCTTTTACAGAACTAAGAATATTTTTAAGTCCTTGGTTAGGTTCTTTTAAAATAATATCTCCAGAAAAATTTAATAAAGAGTTTATAGAACATTTGAATAATGCTTTATCTGTAATGCAAAGCAAATAAAAAGAATTTATATTATAAAAACATAAAAAAAGCAGGTAAGTGATTTATACCTGCTTTTATTATTTAACTTTATGATAAACTGTAAAGCATATCTCCGTAAGTTGGAAGTTTCCAATATTTTTTAGAAACAGTTCTTTCTAATTCATCTATTGTAACTCTCATATCTTCTAAACATGCAAATATCTTATCTCTTGAAAAATTAGCTGATTTTAATATATCAGTAATTTTTTTACTTTCTGCTATATATTCTTCTAATTTTGCCAATTTGCTGTATAAATCTGAAATAAGTTTATTAAGTTTATTAATTAAATCGCTTTCAACATCAAAGTTTACTTTTAAATTATTTTTCTTATCAGCAATATTTGCAAGTTCTCCGCTGTATTCTATAGAAGAAGGAAGTATATGCTTATAAACCATATCAGTCAATGTAAGAGCTTCAATATTCATTTCTTTAACATACTCTTCCATTCCTATTTCATATCTAGAATGTATTTCAGCTTCTGTTAGCACTTTATGTTTTGTTAATACATCTATATTCTTTTGAGATATAAAATGAGGTAATGCTTCAGGTGTAGTTTTTAGATTAAATAAGCCTCTTTTTTCAGCTTCTTTTACCCATTCATCAGAATAGTTATTTCCATTATAAATTATTCTTTTATGTTTTTTTATAGTATCTCTTATAAGCTCATCTAAATCTTTTTCAAAATTTGAAGACTTTTCTAATATATCAGCAAACTGCGATAAAGCCTCAGCAACTATAGTATTTAATATTATATTAGGTCCTGATACTGAAAGACTAGAGCCTACCATTCTAAACTCAAATTTGTTTCCTGTAAATGCTAAAGGAGAAGTTCTATTTCTGTCAGTAGAATCTTTAGTAAGTCTTGCTAAAGAATTAACTCCCATTTCCATTTCTACTTTTCCTTTTCCTTCATAATCCTTAGAATGTTCCATAGACTCAAGTACTTCAGTTAATTCATCTCCAAGAAACATTGATATAATAGCAGGAGGAGCTTCAGAAGCACCAAGTCTGTGATCATTGCTGGCACTAGCAGTTGTAACTCTAAGTAAGTCCTGATATTCATCAACAGCTTTAATGATAGCTATTAAAAATAGCAAAAACTGTTTATTTTTTGCAGGATTATCTGTAGGATCTAATAAATTCATTCCTGTATCTGTAGCTATAGACCAATTATTATGTTTACCGCTTCCATTTACACCAACGAAAGGTTTTTCATGAAGTATACAAGCTAAATTATGTTTTTCAGCTATTACTTTCATAAGCTCCATAGTAATTTGATTCTGATCTGTTGCCATATTTGTAATAGTAAACTCTGGAGCTAATTCATACTGTCCCGGAGCTACCTCATTATGTTCTGTTTTAGCAACTATACCTAGTTTCCAAAGCTCAATATCAAGCTCTTTCATAAAAGCAAGTACTCTAGGTTTAATAGCACCGAAATAATGATCTTCTAATTCCTGACCCTTAGGCGGACAGGCACCAAATAATGTTCTTTTGCAGTATCTTAAATCAGGTCTTTGTAAATATAATTCTCTGTCTATTAAAAAATATTCCTGTTCTGCTCCTACAGTTGTAAAAACTCTATTAACATTATTATGACCGAAAAGTTTTAATATTCTTTTAGCTTCTTTTTCTATAACCTGCATTGAACGAAGTAGTGGGGTTTTTTTATCCAATGATTCTCCGCTGTATGAGCAGAAAGCACTAGGTATGCATAAAGTATCATCTTTAATAAAAGCATAAGAAGTAGGATCCCAAGCAGTATATCCTCTTGCTTCAAATGTGGCCCTTAGACCTCCTGAAGGGAAACTAGAAGCATCTGGTTCGCTTTGAACTAATTCTTTACCGGTAAACTCCATACGAGTTGCACCGTCATCTGTCTGAGCTATAAAGCTGGTATGTTTTTCTGCTGTTACACCTGTCATGGGCTGAAACCAATGAGTGAAATGAGTAGCACCTTTCTCTATAGCCCATTCCTTCATAGCATGTGCTACCACATTAGCAACTTCTAAATTTAAACGCTCGCCATTTTTTATGGTTTTTATAAGTTTTTTATAAATGTCTTTAGGGAGCTTATCCTTCATAACATTATCATTAAAAACCATGCTACCAAAAATTTCTGGTATTTTTTTCATTTTATATATTTCTCCTAAGAAATTTATTATAAAAAATTATAATACAATATTATATCATTAGTTTAAATTAATTCAATATTACTATTAAGAGTTATAACAAAAAAGTAAGAATTTTAGATGTTTTCATGTATTAATTGTTTTAATTCATATAATGCTTTTAATAATTCTTTTCTATTAATATTATTTCTAGCCGAAAACAAAACTTTTATATCATTAATTTCAGAAAGCGACATATAATCACTGCTGGCAATTCTTTCATAAATATATTCAAGAGACTTTAATATAGCATCATCATAATCATTGAACTTAAAGTATTCATCAGGTAAATTCCATATAAGTGCTTCTATTATAGGCGGAGTGAGTTCATTAATATATTTAATTTCAGAAGAGAAAGTTAAAAATATATGTTTGAATAGCTTTATTAAATTAATAAAATTAGATCCGCAATTATGTTCTTTTTTATCGAAATTTTTATTATCTAGTTTCGGATAGAAAATTTCATTTTGTTCATTGCTATTTGTAACCAAAGCACCTTCAACATTATTATCCAAATTTTTAAATGCCGGTATTAATACAATTTTTTCATTTTCATATTCTAAAATCAAAGATGATGATGCCGCATTAACCTTATTTGAATATAAATCATCATTCTTAATTAATTCTAAAATAGAAGATTTGAATTTTCTAGTATCAGAAGTATTATTATTATCATCTAATATTAAGAAAACATTAAGATATTCCATATAACTAACATCTGTTCTGTTTCTTTTTGAACCAGTAGGAATAATAGAAATATTATTAAACTGTTTATGAGATGATATAAGCTTGGATATAAAATCCAATTTTTTTTCTATTTTATAGTATGGGTAAGCTGTAAAACTGCTTACCCATTTATTTATATAATCATATAAATCTATATATTCTTTCATTTTTTGTTTATGCTCTTTTCAAAGCTGCAGCTAATATTTTGTCTAAAGGAAGTACTTCGTCTACACCGCCTCTAGCTATTGCTTCTCTAGGCATACCAAATACAGTACAAGTTTCTTCATTTTGAGCTATATTATAAGCACCAGCATCTTTCATTTCTTTCATACCATTAGCACCATCATCACCCATACCGGTAAGTATAATTCCTATAGCTTTGTTTTTAGCATAAACAGCACCACTTCTGAAAAGTACATCCACAGAAGGTTTATGTCTTGTAACAGGCTCTCCGTCTCTAACTTCTATGTAATATTTACCGCCTTTAACCTTAATCATAGTATGTTTAGCACCTCTTGCAAGTACGGCCTGACCTCTTCCTATACTCATACCGTCTTCAGATTCAGCCACATCAATTTTTAATATGCTATTCAATCTCTTAGCAAAAGAAGTAGTAAAATGTTCAGGCATATGCTGAGCAATAACTATAGGAGGAGCAGAAGGAGTAACATTTTTTAAGCATTCTATCAAAGCTTCAGTACCTCCTGTAGAAGATCCTATAAGAATAATTTTATCCATAGGAGTTTCTCTAGAAGGAGTAAGAGGAAGAATAATATCGGCAGTATTTTTGGCGTAAACTTTAAATCCGGCAGTTTTAGGAGCTTCCAAGCTAATAGGTGTTCTTTCTACTGTAGGAGTTGTATCAGTAGGCATAGTAACACCATGTTTTCTATAGAATTTAGCTCTGTTTGCATAGGCATTTTTAATTTTTTCAACTAAATCAGTAGCTAATTCTTCAACCCCATCTCTAACATTAGCAGATGGTTTTATAACATAATCAAAAGCACCTATATTTAATGCATCTAAAGCTAATTCTCTATGTTTATCCAAAAGAGAACTAAACATTATTACAGGAATAGGATTATTAAGCATAAGTTTTTTAAGATAAGTAATACCGTCCATTTCAGGCATTTCTATATCTAAAGTAATAATGTCCGGTTTAAGATTTTTTACCTTATTTTCAGCTAAAATTGGATTTGCTGCAGTTCCTACCATTTCCAATGCAGGATCTGAGTTTACAATTTTAGTAAGTAACTGTCTAATTAGTGCGCTATCATCAATAGCCAATACTTTAATTTTTGTAGCCATATAAAATCCTTAATTATTAATATATTAAAACAATGTAATATCTGATTTTTCTTCAAGTTTATGCTGTAAATTTTTAGAGTATTTAATTTCTTGTTCAGCTGAAAATTCTTTGGTTTTACCTTCTAATTTTTTCATAAGCACTCTATTTTCTGTATTGAAAAAGAATACTTTTCTAGGCCAATTACCGCCTATATCTTCACTAACTATAGGTATTTTTTCATCTGCCAAAAATTTTTTAGCAAATTGTATATTCTTATCAGGCACTTGAAGTATATTACTAGTCATACCTGAAAGTACATGTCCTCCGCCGAATATTTTAGCTGTAAGATTTTCCTTTTTACCCCCTAATTTAATAATTTCGTTTATAAGAACCTCCATAGCAAAAACACCATATCTAGTATTATTATAATCATCAGCTGGATTTTCCCATTCTCTCATTTCAGGAAGCATAAAGTGATTCATACCGCCGAATTTAAGTTTATTCTCAAACAGGCATACGGATATACAACTGCCTAGAACTGTTTTTATTACAGCAGGTTCTTTTGAAGCATAATAACCACCTATATATATTGTGATTCTTTTAAAATTGCTATTGGCTGCTGCCGGAAAATCAATCATTATTATCTCCCATAATTAAATCTTTTTATAGATATTGCTTGATACATATTTAAATTTATCCGACACACCAAATAATGTTTCTGAGTGTCCTATAAACACTAAACCGTCATCTTTCAAATATCTATGAAATTTATTAAATAATTCCTTTTGGAATTCTTTATCAAAATAAATAATAACATTCCTGCAAAATATTAAATCGAATTGAGTATGAATATCAAAATCTTCATCTTTAAAATTTAATTGCCTAAAGAATAAATTCTTTTTTAGAATATCTTTAACTTTATATAATCCTTCTTTATCACCGGTTCCTTTTAAAAAATATTTTCTTAATATATTATCCTGTATTGGATCAACAGATTCATCTTTATAAATACCTGCTCTGCCATGAGCTAATACATTTGTATCTATATCACTAGCTAAAACTTTTATATCATATTTATCATAGTTAGCACCAAAATATTCATGTAAAGTCATTTGAATAGTGTAGGGTTCTTCTCCGGTTGAACAAGCTGCCGACCATATTCTAAGATTCTTTACTTTTCCCGCTTTAAAATTTTTTTCCCACTCTGGAAGAAATGTACTTTTCATATATTCAAAATGCTTATTTTCTCTAAAGAAATCAGTTTTATTAGTGGTAACAGCATTAACAAAATTAGTTAATTCCTCATCTTTAGCATTTTTCACAAAATCTATATACTCTCTGAATGAGTTCATTTTTAAAGCTCTTAGTCTCTTACTTAATCTGGAAGTTACTAAAGCCCTTTTATGACTAGTCATTTGTATTCTAGTTTTATCATAAATAATTTTAACTAATTCATTAAATTCAGCATCGCTTAAAGCAGGCATATGCTCATTTATATCTTCCATTTTTATACCTCAATGATATTATACTGTTTGATTATTTGCATCATTAGATTTTATAATTTCTTCTATAGGAAGAACCATAATAATCTTATTTTCTAATCTAATAACATTAGAAATTTGAAGTCCTCTCATATTATCAATAGGGGTTTCTGTCATCTGGCTTTCATAAACTGTAATAACATCGCTTACCATATCTGCCAATATACCAAATTTTCTATTAGTAGTGGATATTACTATAATAACATCGTCTTCAATAGAATGATCGTCTCTCCTATCCAAACCAAACCTTATTCTTATATCAACTATGTGAAGGATGTTACCTCTCAAATTCATAAGTCCTCTCATAAATTTAGGACTTCCGGGAACAGGAGTTATATTAGTTACGCCTACAATACCTTCAATACTTAATACATCAAGAGCATATTCTTCATTATCAATTTTAAATACTAAGAATTGCTGACTAGGTTCAATAGAAATATTTTCATCATGTTCTAAAGATGTACCGCCAACCTGAGGTATATTAGCTGCATTTATTTTTTGATTATCTAACATATTACAATCCTTTATTTTACGCCGTTATTTATTTTTCCTTGTAAAGACATATTTACTAATCCTTGTATATCTATAATGAGGGCTATTCTTCCGTCTCCAAGTATAGTACCTCCGGCTATTCCTGCATGTTTGCTGAATGCTGAGTCTAAAGACTTAATAACTACCTGCTGCTGATCTAAAAGTTCATCAACAAAGATAGCACATTTTCTATATCCAGCTTCAACAACAACAACTATTCCATCATCTATGTTATCTACTTGTGTTTCTATTTCAAATACTTTATGAAGTCTTATTAAAGGCAAATATTCATCTCTAATTTTTATCATTTCTCCTTTACCTTCAAAAGGTTTTACCTGTTCATTTTTTACTTTTATTTGTTCTATGATAGAAATTAGAGGCATAATGTATATCTGCTTACCTAAAGCAAAAGTAATACCCTCAATAATAGCTAAAGTCAAAGGAAGTTTAACTATGAATGTGCTGCCTTTACCTTCTACAGATTTGATTTCTATTTTACCTTTCATTTTTTCTACATTGGCTCTAACAACATCCATACCAACACCTCTTCCGGATATGTCTGTTATTTTATCAGCAGTAGAAACTCCTGGATAGAATATAGTTCTGTATATTTCTACATCAGAATATTTACCGTCTTTTGAAAGTAGTCCTTTTTCAATGGCTTTACTTAATATTTTTTCTTTATTTAATCCATTTCCATCATCAGCTACCTCTATAACAACATGTCCCTCTTGGTGAGCAGCTGACATTGTTATTGTACCGTATTCAGGCTTACCTCTGGCTATTCTTTCTTCTTTTGTTTTTTCTATACCATGGTCCATAGAATTTCTTATCATATGTTTAAGAGGGTCAGATAACTGCTCCAACATATTTTTATCTATCTCAGTAGTTTCACCTTTAAGAACTAGTTTAACTTCTTTATTCAATTCCAAATTCAAATCTCTAACATATCTATGGAACTGATTGAATATAGGACCTATAGGCATCATCCTAATATTCATAACTTCTTCTTGTATTTGTCTTGAAGTTCTATCCATTGAACTTACAGCTTCTTTAAGTCCATTATCAATATCTAAACTTTGAGTAAGCTGCATTATTCTTGACTGAGCTATAACAAGTTCTCCAATTAAGTTCATTAAACTGTCTAATTTTCTTGTATCAACCCTAACTGTTGAAGGAGCCTGAACTTTAGCTTTATGTACTGCCGGCTGAGCCTGAGCATTATTAGCAGGAGCATTTTCGGCAGGCTTTTCTTCAGCCTTAGGAGCCTCTGCCGGTTTAGCTTCTTCAGCTTTAGGGGCTTCTGCAGAAGGTTTTACTTCATCATCATCTTTAATATCTGCTTTTGTATTTACAATATTAATATCATTGTCATCTATTACAAACAAGAAAATATTTTGCACCTGTTCATCTGGAGCATTAGTATCAAAATCCAAAGAAAACTGAGTGTAGCAAACATAAGGATCCTCAAGATTTAAAATAGTCGGTAAATTATTACATTCTATTTTTAAATTATTAATAGTACCAATAGCTCTAAGGTCATTCAAGAACATAAGAGGGTCTATACCATTATCAAAAATAGTAGCTTTAAATCCCATATCAATATGGAAAGAATTAGAGCCTCCGCTAGATGCTGCTGCTTCTGCCGGTTTAGCTTCTTCAGCTTTAGGAGTTTCTGCAGGCTTTTCTTCAGCTTTAGGGGCTTCCGCTGGTTTTGGAGCAGGAGCTACTGCTGCAGGATCATTTCCGTCAGCTATAGCTTTAATTTTAGCCTTTAATGAATCTATATTAGTAACTCCATCTGTTTCACCTTTACCGTCTACAATATTTTGCAGCATAAGTTTAACAGTATCCAAAAATTCAAGAAGTACTGTTATCATTTGCGGAGTTACATCCAATTTACCGCTTCTTACCTTTTCTAATAAATTTTCGGCAACATGGTTTAATTCACTCATAGTAGTAAAACCAACAGTGCCTGCTGAAGATTTAAGAGTATGAGCACTCCTAAATATTTTATTTAAAAGGTCTTCATCACTTTTATTATCCTCTAACAAAACTAAATCATTTTCTAAACCTTCTACAATTTCTTTAGCTTCGCTTAAGAATATCGAAATAAATTCATCACTATCAAACATGTATTATACCTCTACCTTTATAAAATCCTTATTATATAAAATAAGATGGTTAGAAATCAATTTAAAAAACGTTTTACTACATCTAAAAGCTGAGTTGGGTTAAATGGCTTTACTAGCCAACCACTTGCACCTGCGGCTTTACCCTCCATTTTTTTCTCATCCTGAGATTCTGTTGTAAGCATTAGAATAGGGGTGTATTTATGCTGATCCACCTTTCTTACATGCTTAATAAATTCTATACCGTCCATTTTTGGCATATTAAGGTCTGTTATTATCATATCAACATTCGGAGTCTTACCAAGAACCTCTAAACCTGTAGTACCGTCATCAGCAGAAACTACAGTATAGCTGCCTTTTTTCAAAGTATATTCAACAGATGCTCTAGCTGTATTAGAATCGTCTACAATTAGTATTGTTTTAGCCATAGATTTAACCTCTTAATCATTAATTATTTTTATCATTAATTATATTTAAATATTCTACAAACAAATTATCCATACCTTCTACTATAAGGTTTTTTTGATTTTTAGCAAGTTCTTTTTTCATAGCATACAGTATTTGTAAACCTGCTAAATCAACATGGGCAGGACCTTCACAATTAAACTTTACAGTCATATCTTCGTTATAATTAGCACTTTTTATGACATTCTTAAAATATTTACTCATAGTTCTTATATTAAGATTATCACTTATCTCTATAACTGACATAAATAAATACCTCCATTACTTTTATTAAAACATAGTAAAATCGCCGCTATCTGCACCTACATCTATATTTATATCGACATTTGGTGCATCTTCTCCAGACAAAATACTGTTGGCAATAGCTCTTTCTTTTTTTATTGTATAAGAATTAACTATATCCAAATATTTATCACTTTCTATTTTCCAATTATCTATACCTAATAATTTATAATATTCATTCTTTTTATTTCTTATAACATTTCTCATACTATTAAAAATTTCTATTATTTCATTAATTTTTGTAAGCAATGTACTTAAAGAACTTAAATCTATTAAAGTTTTATCTATAAGTCCGAATAATTCATCAGCATAACTGTCTAATCTTTTTATATTATTATTAATGATATATTTTGATTCGTCCAAACGCTTGCTTACACTTTCTGTCATAGATTCTATAAAAGAATGCTCACTTGACTGCTGATTAATATTTGATTTAAATTTATTAATTGAACTGAAAATAGCTGATTTAATATTATGGAATTGCTCTAAACACCCATCTACTGTTTCTGTAATGTTGGTAGCTATTGATTCAACACTTTCTATAGAAAAAGTCTGCGAATTATTAAATATATTACTATTCTTTTCAAGTTCTATCTTAGCTAAAAAGTTGATGGAGTTAAAAGTTTTAGCAATGTTTTTTGTTTCCAAGAACATACTTTCCAATTCTTCTATTGAATCTATTATGGCTATATTGCTGTCGGATATCCTGTATTTATTAGTTAAAAATAATTTAAAGTTTTCCAAATAAAGTTTGATGAATCCCATATATTCATTAAATAAAGACTCAGAAACTGTAAAAGGGAATTCCGACTTACCTGTTTCTCCTCCAATCATATATTCTACTATGGTAGTTCTATCTAATGTAATATCTGTTAAAGCATCTTTTAAGCCTTTTAAACTTTTATAAATATCTGAGTTAGTAAGATCAATTTCTTCATGTATGGATTTAAAATTTTCTATGATTAAAGTTAGAACTACATCATCAAAAGTAAGTAAATCAAGCAGCTTATGTTCTAAGCTTTGATTTTCAGCTTTTTCAAGATCTGAAGCATCCATAGTTTCTACTTCTTTTCCGTAGAATTCAATGAAATTCCTATTTTCATAAACTATTGAATTCATAGATTCTATTATGTGTTCTGTCTGCTGCCTTACTATATCCTCACGAGGAAGAACCATCATTACTTCAAATATAAAATCATAAGTATTGTCAACTCTTGATATTATATCTGATATTACATTAGAAAATACTGCAAAAGAATTAACCATATTATTATGTTCTTTATCAAGCTGTTCTCTCATGATTGTAAAATTTTGCCTTTGCAGTTCATTTGTTTTTAGTATTTCAGTTTTAAATGATTCAAACCTTACAAACAATTCCTTACCGATTCTATTCATTTGATCTGCCTGTTCATTTGATGTTTCAGACATTTTTATTATATTTTTAGATATTTCTCCGAAAGCCTTACCTCCGGCACCATATTTAGAAGATATAATAATGGCATTTAATGAATAAACTTTAATTTGGTCAGCAAGCATTCTTATTTGTTCTATGGAATCCATAATATTACTTGTTTTGCCTACATCTTCGACTAAGGAATCAGAAAGTTCATTATCCTGTGATATGAAATTTTGCATTCTATCAAAGGATCTAAAAAAGTCTTCCTGATTTTCGTCCAAATCATTTGAAAAGTTTTTTTCACCTTTTTCTTTGTTAGTAAAATACGAAAGCAGATTATTAGCTTTTTCATTTTCGTTTTTCATTTCCTGTTCGATCATAGGAAACTTTTCACCTATAAAGCTATATACTCTTCCTACTTCTTCAAGAAAAGAGTTAATATCTTTTACAGTTGTTTCTAATATTGCAGAATAGTCAAGGATATCCTGCTTTATATTATTGTCTATAATACTAGTTGCTGCCACTTTAAGTAATTTCCTAACATTCTAAAAAATTATATATCACAATATAAATATAACATTTATTATTGCTTTTTGCAAGTAAAATTTTAATTACACAATAATTTTACAGTAAAATTATGTTTAATTAAAGTTTTTTTAATTATACTTCAAAAATTTTATTTTTCAGGTATAAATATTTAGCCGTGTAATAGATTCTATTTTGTGCTTCCCTGTTGCCGAATCCAAAAGCTCTTCTGCTCACTGCAAGTATCGGAGGAGCCTGTATTCTTTTAGATATAGCCATTCCCATATATTGCTTCCACCATCTCTCTAAATCATCTACAAAATCTGCTCCATTTTTAAAATATTTTTTTAATATTCCTTTTCGGCATCCGATTTTTTCCTCTAAATTTCCTGATATGTAAAATTCTAATATATCTTCCAATATTGCTCTGTTCCAAGATTCCATTAAAAATTTAAACAAATAATCATGATAATCATATTTTATCGGATCTCCCTTACCTTCGTCAACAGCCTGAGCAGTTGAAAGTTCCGCACTAGGTACAATATTTATAGTGCCTTCAGGTATAATTTCTTTTTTAAATACTTCTTTATTAACATAATTAGCTAGTCCGTATATCTGATACTTCCATAAATCTGCTAAACATGCAAAAAATCCTGCTCCATCTCCATACATAGTTGAATATCCCACCATAGTTTCAGTTTTATTGGCATTGCATGTAAATACACCGCCAAAACTAGCAGCTATAGCGGATAATACCCTCGATGATCTGTCTCTTGCCTGTATATTCTCTATAACAAATGATGATACTTTTAAATGATCTTCTTTTCCATCTTTTATAATAGGGGAGCTTTCTAATTGATTTACAGTATAATCTACAGATTCCTGTATAGGAACTACCATATAAGCACAGCCTAAATTATCAGATAGGGTTTTTGCAAGGTTTTTAGTTGTATCGGAATTGAATTTACTAGGCATATTGACCAATAGTACATTATCTTTTCCAATTGCATTTACATACATCGCAGATGATAAAGCAGAATCAATACCGCCTGATACACCTATAACTACCTTATTAATTCCAATGGATTTCATGAATTTTCTGATTCCGTAAATAACAGTATCATATATTAATTTGTATTCATTTTCTTCTCTTATTTCTATAACTTTTTCAAATACTTTATTTTTTACATCAATATCAATAAAGTATAAATCCTCTTCATATCTTTTTCCTGTTAATAATAAATTACCTTTATCATCATAAACAGAACTTCCGCCGTCAAATGTGTATACTGTTTTTCCGTTATTTTGTATTCCTACATTATTAACATATACAAGAGGAGTGTTATGTTTACTTGCTATTTCTCCGTACATGCTATGTCTTTTAATGTCTTTTACCAAAGTATATGGAGAACTTGATATATTAATAAATAAATCTACATCATTATTAGAATTTATAATATCCATAGGAGAAAATAAATAATTCTTACTCCATGCATCTTCACATATAGTCAAACCTAATTTTATCTTTTCTTTGCTGCATTCTATTTCTAATGGTTTTAAATATTCTTTTATATCTGCATTGTTTTCAAAAGCTAAATCTTTTAAACTGAAAAAATGTCTTGGATCTTCAAATTCTTTATAATTAGGAAGCAATGATTTTATTATAAAAGGATATTCAGTAGTATTATTATGTATTAATTTACCGTCTTTAGCTACAAACATAGCATTATATTTTCTAATTCTACCGTCAAAATTCTTTTTATTTTTATCAGATGCAACATTTCCGAAAATTACATATATTCCATTTGAAGATTTTATTATTTCTTTTCCAAGTTCCTCACATTCTTTTATAAATCCCTCGCTTTCCCACATATCTCCAATCATGTATCCTGAAATACATAATTCTGGAAATATTACTATATCCGCATTTTCCTTTTTTGCTTTGCTTATAAAACTTATTATTCTTACAGCATTATCACAAGGCATAGATGGTATTATTTCTAATTGAGAAACAGCTATTTTCATATTAAGTTAACTCCAAATTATTTAAATAATTAATTTATAAAGAAAAAATATAATAAACCGTTATATATATTATAATAAAAATTATTAATTTAGTCTACAATTATAATGTAATTATAAGAGGTTATATTCGGTATATGAGAAGAAAAGATTTTATATTTGAAGACAAAGAAGAAATATGTAATATGCTTAATAGCATAGAATTCGGAGTTATGGCTTTGCCTGATGATATACCTTATGCTGTACCTATAAGTTTTTGCTATAAAAATAATGAAATATATTTCCATGGTGCTATGGCCGGAAGGAAATATGAAATTTTAAAAAATAATCCTAAAGTATCTTTTAGTGCTTCAAAACCATATTCATATATACCATCCCAATTTTTAAATGGAAAAATGATACCGACACAGTTTTTCTTTTCAGTTTTTATAGAAGGTAAATTTGAAACTATAGATGATATATCAAGAAGAAAAGAAATTTTATACAAAATAGTAAGAAAATATGAACCTAATAATTATAATTTATCTATAGACAATAAAATGTTTGACTATGCACAAAATAATATGCTTATAGGTGTTATAAAAATTGAAAATATTACTGCGAAAGCTAAATTTGGTCAGAATATGTCATACGATGAAATAAAAATTATAATAGAAGACCTAAAAACAAGAGCTGAAAAAATTGATATAGATACAATAGAGATGATAAATAAAATGAGAAAATGAAAAAAATAACTTGAAAAAAGTATTATAAGTGATAGAATAAAATAATAAAATAATCTTTTTTTATTCTAAAAAACTTTAGATATAATTAAATATTAGTTGAGGAAAAAAGTTAATGCAAACAAGAGTATATAAAGCAGGTTCCATAGTATATTTTACAGGCGATACCTCAGATAGAGTTTATATATTAAAACAAGGTCAGGCTCAAAGTATATTTTTATCGGAAGAAACAGGGTATGAAACTAGGGAGCTTATTAATATAGGAGAGTTTTTTGGGGTAAAAAGTATACTTGGTACTTATCCGCAGGAAGATACTGTTCAGTGCTTAACTGATTGTGTTGTTATTATTATTACTTATGAAGAATTTGAAAGTTTGATTGAAAAGAACAAGCCTATAATCATAAAAATGTTAAAGGTATTTTCAAATCAGCTTAGAAGAATTAATAAAAGAGTAAGAGAGCTTGTAGAAAATGATATAAGTGAGGAAGGTCAGGATCCTTTAGAGGGATTATACGGAATAGGGGAGTTTTACTTTAAAAATAAGAAATATAGAAATGCTCTTTATGCTTATAAAAGATACATACAATATGCTGATGAAGATTCTGCATTTTACAATACTGTAAAAGAAAAAATTGAAGAATGTAAAGAAGAATTAGATATTACAGATGACAGTGATATAGCACCTCCTGTTTCAAATGCTCCTGTTTCATCTCCTAAAACTCAGGCTAAAGCAGCAATTAATGATCCTGCATATAATAAGGCTGTTGAATTATATAACAATAATGATTATATTAATTCATTAAAAGCATTTAATAATTTAATTAAAAGTCCTGATACTGCTGTTGCTGAGAATTCTATATTTTATATGGGTAAATGCTATTATAATATAAATAAGTATGATAATGCTTCAACTGTGTTATTATCAGCAATAAAAAAATATCCTAAATCTTCAAATGTTAAAGAGGCTATACTCTTTTTAGCTAAAAGCTGTGAGGGCAGCGGAAATAAAACTAAAGCAAAAGCATATTATCAAAAAGTTATTTCAATGCCTCCTATGGATAATTTCTCAAAGGAAGCAAATGCAAGTATTTCAAGACTGTAATTTTATATAAAAAGAAAGTAAGGAACAAATATGGATAATAATTTAAGTTCTCATACAAAAAAATACAATACTGATGATGTTATATTTCTGGAATATGAAAGAGGCGATAAATTCTATTTAGTTCAAAGCGGTTCTGTAAAAATTACCAAAGTTATAAAAGATGTTGAAAAATTATTAGATATAGTTTATGCCGGTGAATTTTTCGGTGAGATGGCTATATTAGAAGATACAACAAGAAGTGCATCAGCCATAGCAAATGAACCTACAGTGCTTTTAGAATTAAGAAAAGAAAATTTCCAAAATATATTGGCTAACAATACAGTTATGGCTTTGAAGCTGTCAAAAACTTTTGCTAAAAGAATATTTGATGCCAAAAGAAGACTTTTAATACTTCAGTTAAATGAAACTGATTTGAGAGTATATGACTGTCTTTTACTTTTAGCAGAACTTCAGAATATACCTAGAGATCATTATTATGAGCCTCAGGAATTGAATGCCACTATAAACGATATAGCTAATTGGTGCGGCGTAAAGGTAGTTGAAGTACAGAAAGTTTTAAATACATTGGTAAAAACAGGTAAAATAGATATCAGAACTAATACAATTTACGTTAAAAATTTAAAGGAAATTCAGAGACAAATTGACTTAAAAAGAAAAAAATCATAAGTTAATAAACTTTATTTATAAAAAGCTGGTAACTTTTAGTTATCGGCTTTTTTATTCCTTAAAAATGCTATGTTAATTACAAATAATCATATTGACAAAATAATATAATTAATGTATCATATGTATAATATTTTTATTAAAGAGGTTTATATGAAAAAAATTGTATTAATGGCAGTATTGTATACTTTATTTAGTTTTAATGCTTTATATTCAGGAAAAGCTGAAAACGCAGCACAATTATTATCGTATATAGTATCTGGTGACAGCGAAGGGGTTTTAGAGCTTATAAATGATAAAAAAGTTGATATAAGTGGCAGAATAGAAGATGGTCTAACCCCATTAATGTTTTCTATCATTTATAAACAAGATGAAATATCTAAAATACTCATAGAAAAAGGTGCTAATATCAATGTAAAAGACAAGTCTGGATTTACCGCTTTAATACATTCTATAATGTATAATAGAACAGAAATATCAAAAATACTTATAGAAAAAAAAGCTGATGTCAATATAAAAACTTCATTAAATGAAAATGGAGTATATATGAAAAATTTTACTCCTTTAATACTTAACCAAGATAAAGAAATAGCAAAATTATTAATAAATGCTGGTACTGATATTAATCTTAAATTATCTTGTAAAAATGGAGATATAAAATTAGAAAATGCTACACCTTTAATGTGGTTTATTGTTACTGATAATACGGAAGTAGCTGAGTTGTTAATAGAATCTGGGGCCGATATCAATTCTAAAGATAAAGACGGAAAAACAGCATTGGATTATGCAAGAGGTATAAATAATACTAAAATAGAGCAGCTGCTCATTCAAAAAGGTGCTAAGTAATAAAAAGTAATTTTATTATAATTGTGAAGAGTATCAATACGAAGCAAACATAGTGCCTCTAGTACTGCATGTATGGCGTATAGGAGGAAGACTTTGTTTGCTTTTTTACATTATAAAGAAGGTATTTTTATTCCATACTGCATAAAATTGAAACTAGAATAATTATATTGACAAACAATATCATTAATATATTATATATAAATATTTTTATTAAAGAGATTTATATGAAAAAAATTGTATTTATGGCAATATTGTATGCTTTATTTAGTTTTAATAATTTGTATCCAGAGCTTAGTAAAGATGAAAAAGAATTCGCATCATATATAGCGAATGGTAATAAAGAAGAAGTTTTAGATTTTTTAAATAATAAAAAAGCCAATATAAATTTAGATATTATGGATGGTATTACACCTTTAATTTTATCTATTATTTATAAGCAAGACGAAATAGCAAAGCTGCTTATAGAAAAAGGTGCTGATCTCAATAAAAAAGAGAAAGAAAGCGGTGCTACAGCTTTAATCTTATCTATTATTTATAAGCAAGACGAAATAGCGGAGATACTAATAGAAAAAGGTGCTAATGTTAATATAAAAGATAATGCAGGATTTACAGCTTTAATACATGCTATACAACGTGAGAAAACAGATTTATCAAAAATGCTCATAGAAAAAAAATCTGATGTAAATACAAAAGTATCATTCAAGACAGATGGATTATATTTAAAAGATTTTACTCCTTTGACATTTTATGTAGATAAAGAAGTAGCTGAGTTATTAATAAAAGCTGGGGCTAATGTTAATACTAGATTATCTATAAAAGATGATTCAAGAAATATACAATTAGAAAATATTACTCCTTTAATGTGGGTAATTTTTGATTATAATACAGAATTAGCTGAGTTATTGATAGAAGCTGGAGCTGATCTTAATGCTAAAGATAAAGATGGAAACACAGCATTATATTATGCAATAACTAAAAATAATAGTAAAATAACGAAGTTGATTTCTGAAAAAGGCGGTAGATTCTAAAAATAATTTTTATAACTAGCTTTATAATATTTTTTAATTACTATTTTTATTTTATTTTCCATTAGTTCTTAATATTATTCTATGTATTAATATGATTAAAATATTGTATATAAGCAAAGCTATAAAAAATATTTTCATTATGAACATGAAATTTTCAAAAGTTCTAAGCCCGTTTCTTAATGAAAAATATACATAAGCAAATATGATTAAGTATCCGTAAAATGGAGCAAATAATTTATAAGCAAGCCCGTAATTAAATGCAATAACCGTAAAGCCTAAAGAAAATCCAAAAATTACAGCCTGAGGAATCAATGGAATAATGGCTTCATATCTGTTTGTAAATTGTATTAATACTATTTGTTTTGCGAATACAATTAAAAATGCTGACAGACAAATAGAAGCAAATACAAAAAGTGAAATAGAATAATAGAGTATTTTTGTTTCTTTGTTTTTATTATTATCTTTTTTGGCTATTAAAATATAAGAAAACATAACTGAAGCTATTGGAGTTCCTATATAAAAAAACATTTTTATTATTAATGATATAGTAGAATAGTAGCCTGCACTTGTTTTATCTAAATATCTATTAGCCATTAACACATCGCTTAATGATATCCAATTAAATATAAAATTTATTATAGCTATATGAATTATATAACTAAAGAATATATATATTTTTTGCTTTGAGAAATATGTTTTTATTTTATTTAATATTGTAAAGTAGGGGAGATTAAGTTTTTTTAATTCTATTATATTTATAATAAAATATAGTAAAGCAAATGCTGTTACAGTGATAACTGCTTTTTCTAAAGTAAGCCCTGTTATTATGAAATAAGCTAGTAAAACTATTTTTGATATGAATGCCGCTATTAGATTTGCAGTATAATCATAGCCTATATGATTATTAATTCTTAATATAGATTGAGAAACTATAAATAGTATAGTAGCAAATATTGCAATAGACATAATTAAAAGAGAACTGTAACTATTTATATTAAAAAGTATATTGATTAATGGTATAGATAATATATAAAGAAAAGATATTATAATTGCAATAGTGTATCCGTAAGCCCAATAAGTATATGCATCTTCATCGTCTTTGTAATTATGCATTATATAATAACTAAAGCTTGAAACTGTTAAAACTATTATAGAATATATATTTGTAATACCATTATAATGAGCGAAATCTGATATTGATAAACTTCTGTTGACATATATTGAAGATACATAATTTAATACACTTGAAATACCGTTTATTAATACTAATAAAGCATAGTTAATATAATATGAATATTTTTTGTACAGCAATTTTATATTATTCATATTATATTAACTTATGCATAGACTTCATTGTAATATATTATCTTCTTCTTAAGAACCATATTAATATACCTAATATACCAAATAAGCAAGGCAAACCTATTTGAGCAACATATCTTATAAAATTAGTTTGAGTAGTAGTAAGAGTAAGATTTTTTATGCTTGCTTCTTTTGGTCTTATAGTAATTTTCTGTCTTGCTTCCAATAGATAGGCAACTGTATTCATAAATAAATCTTTATTTCCTGCAAAGGCTATGTCTACAGACTGACCTTGTTCTGGATTAATATATGCATTCAAAGCAAATGTAGCATCACCGAAAACAACTATTCTTGCAGGTTCTTTTCTGCCCTCTATTTCATAAGTACCGCTTATAGCTAAAGGCACAGGACCTTGTATATCTGTTCTAGGATTGAATCTTGCTCTTGATAAATCAAATGTAGCTTCTTCTTTTCCATATCCCTGAGGTGTAGTTGTAATTATATTTTCAAAGCTACCATTATATTTATTTTCGCCGCTTAATATACTTCTTGCCACAACTAAGCAGGCAAATACATTTCCTTCTTTAAGTGTTTGAGTGATAGGATGAGAAGTATATTGAGGCACTATATTAACAGGTATAACAACACTTGAAGCAGTATCTATTATATAATCATTTTTAGTTTTAAAACCCCAATCAGATAGGAAATTACCCAAATTACAATTAAATTTACTTCTATCCATAAAGCTGTCATATAAAACAAGAAGTTTTCCTCCTGTTTTTACATAATTATTTAATTTATCTATTTCAAAATCACTGAATGTTTCAACCGGTGCCGCTATTACTATTAATGATGCATCTGTAGGAATATTTTCAAGTATAATATTCAATTCTTTAACTTTATAATTTTCATTTTCTAAGTATGTTTTCACATAAGACAAACCTTCTCCGCCTCTGTCTTGTATTTGTCTTTCGCCATGTCCTACTGTGAAGTATACTGTATAAGATTCTGTATCAAGTAAAGTATATATTGACTGAGTGAATTTTTCTTCTCCTACAAATAAAGGATCTGAAGTTACTTTAGACTGAGTTGTTAAATCTTTTCTGTATACTCTCACTTGTTTACCCTGTCCATAAGTAAATACTATTTCTCCAACTTGAGTCATTTGATATTTACTTTTAGCAGAAGGTTTTTCTATAGGGTTAATATATTCTACAGATATATGTTTATTTATTCTTTTATATTGTTCTAATAATAAATCGGCTCTCCAATCTGCTGATGTAGGGTCTGTACTAGGAGCTCTAAGTACTACTATAGAAAGCGGACTGTCTATTCTAGATAAAACATCCATAGTCTGCTGAGATACTGTATATGATTTATTTTGTGTCAAGTCAAATCTTATAGGGAAATTTATACTTATAATATATAAACCTACAAGTATAGCAAGAATTATTATTAATGATAATATGCCAAAAAAGGCTTTATGTACGAATCGCATCTTCAAAAAAGATACTATCTGTTTTCTGTCTACTATTAATGTAATAATTGTTATAATGGCCGATATTGCAAGTACAATCCAAAAAACTGTAGTAGGTCTTTGGGTTACTGCATAAAAGAAAATCCAAGCAAAAAATAATAATACCCATGAAGCTAATGTAGCTATTTTTAAATTAAATTTCTTATTTGACATTTAGTAAAAATCCATTATTTTTAAATTAATTTGAATAAGTATTATATATAAATTAATGATAAATTTCAATAGTTATGTTTAGTTATGCTTATTCCGAAATATTATCGGCTATTAAAAAAAATACATAAAACAATATTTTTAATTTATATCTATTTATTAATTTATAATTTTGATATATTATATTTTAATTAAAAAAATATTTGGGAGCATTTAGCAGGAATATGAAAAAAAGAATTCTTTTATTAGGAGCCACAGGTTCTATTGGTACTAATACTTGCTCAGTTGTGAGAGAGTTTAATAATGACTTTGAAATAGTGGGAATGTCTGCAAACAGTAAAATAGATATATTGAGAACATTATGTGAAGAGTTTAAGCCTAAAACTGTAAATATAGCTGATAAGAATGCAGAAAATATTTTTAAAGATTATGACTTAGCAAAAAATATAAACATTTATGAAGGAACTATTGCTGATTTTGTAAAGCATACTGATTTTGATATATTAGTTAATGCACTAACCGGATATGCAGGATTTTTACCTACAGTAGAGGCTATAAAAAAAGGTAAAACAATCGCATTAGCTAATAAAGAGACATTAGTTGTAGGCGGAGATATAATAAACCAATTATTGAAAGAGCATAATGCAAAATTAATACCAATAGACAGCGAGCATTCAGCAATATTTCAAATGTTAAGGCATTTTCCTAAGGAATCGCTTTCAAAAGTTATAATAACAGCATCAGGCGGTCCTTTCTTTAGAACTCCAAAAGAAGAATTAAAAAATGTAACAGTTGAAATGGCTTTAAAACATCCTACTTGGTCTATGGGAAGTAAAATAACAATAGATAGTGCCACTATGATGAATAAGGGCTTTGAAGTTATAGAAGCACATCATTTATTTAATTTGGATTATGATAAAATAGAAACCATTATTCACCCTCAAAGTTTAATACATTCTATGATAGAAATGAATGATGGAGAGATTTATGCCCAGATTGGTAAAAATGATATGCGTCTTCCTATACAGCATGCATTAACTTATCCTGAAATTAGAAATACTCCTTTTGAAAAATTAAGATTATATGAACATTCAGAAATAAATTTTTATAAAATGGACTTCGATAAATTTGTAATGCTTAGACTAGCTTATGAATGCGGAAAGAAAGGAGGACTTTATCCTTGCGTTTTAAATGCGGCTAATGAAATATGTGTGTATTCATTTTTACAAAAGAAAATAAAATTCATTGATATATTTAATATAGTGTCAAAGGTATGCGAAATAAAAATAAATGTACCATTAAGCATAGATAATATTATCAATATGGACAGTGAAATAAGAAAAGAAACGGCTTGGATGATTAACTCTATGTCAAAATAAAAATTTTAGAAACTGTAATGTTTATAACCATATTACATTATTAAGTTTTTTATATAGTTGCTAATTTTAATCTTATAATATATCATTATCAAAAAATTATTTAAGGAAATATTATGCGTTTATCGAAACTATTTATGCCAACATTAAAAGAAGCACCAAGCGATGCAATAATAGCTTCTAATAAATTAATGTTAAGAGCTGCACTTGCAAGAAAAATATCAAATGGTCTTTATTCATATTTACCTCTTGGTGTTAGAGTATTAAATAAAATATCTAATATTATCAGAGAGGAAATGGATGCAATAGGTTCTAATGAATGCATAATGCCCATACTTGTTTCAAAGGAATTATTAACGCCTTCAGGAAGATGGGAAAGATTTAAAAAAGAATTATTCAGATTAAAAGATCGAAATGATGTTGATATGGCAATGGGACCTACTCATGAAGAGGCTTTTACCATAACAGCACAGAATGAAATACAGTCATATAAAGATTTGCCTTTGACTTTATATCAAATACATACAAAATTCAGAGATGAGATAAGACCAAGATTCGGAGTTATACGCTCTAAAGAGTTTACAATGAAAGATGCTTATTCATTTCATATTACTAAAGAATGTCTTGATAAAACTTATAATGATATGAGCAGTGCTTATACAAAAATTTTCAAAAGAATGGGACTTGATACTGTAAGCGTAAAAGCAGACAGCGGTGCTATGGGAGGAGAAGGAAGCGAAGAGTTTATGGTATTAAGCGAAGTAGGTGAGGAGACGATTATTTTCTGTTCTAAATGCGGTTACAGGGCTAATGTTGAAAAAGCTAATGTCAAAGAAGATGAAGCAGCTAAGTCTTATACGGATAAAGCATTGGAAGAAGTTAATACTCCTGATATAAAAACTATAAATGATTTGGAAAAATTTTTTAATACTTCTTCAAAAAATTTCATTAAAAGTATAATTTATAAAACAGAAGAAAGTGAAATTATATTAGTTGCCATTAGAGGCGATTTGGAAATCAATGAAACTAAACTTTCCAATGCATTAGGAGGACTTGATATAGAACTTGCCGATGAAGAAACTGTAAAAGAAGTTACAGGTGCTAGAGTTGGTTTTGCTTCTCCTATAGGATTAAAAAAGAAAATAAGAATATTTGCTGATTATTCCATTAAATCCGTTGCCGATGCTATAGTCGGAGGCAATAAAGATGATACCCATATAAAAAATGTTAATATACAAAGAGATTTTAATATTGATGTATGGGGTGATTTTAGAACTGCAAAAGAAGGCGACAGATGTCCTGAATGCGGAGAAACACTATATCAGAAAAAAGGATTAGAATTAGGACATATTTTTAAACTTGGTGATAAATATACTCAGGCTTTCAATTTTAAAGTATTAGATGAAAACAATAAAGAAATTACTCCTATAATGGGATGCTATGGTATAGGAGTTAATAGAGCTTTGGCTTCTGTTATAGAACAAAATTATGATGATAAGGGTATAATATTTCCTATAAGTGTTGCTCCTTATGAGGCTATAGTAGTTGCCATTGATAAAGAGGGAGAAGACTCGTTTAAAAAAGCAGAAGAAATATATAATGCTCTAAACTCTATTGGTGTTGAAACTATGTTCGATGACAGAAAAGAAAGGCTTGGGGTTAAACTCAATGACTGTGATTTAATTGGTATTCCTATGAGAATAATAGTCGGTAAAAAATCACTTCAAAGAGGGGTAGTTGAATTCAAACTTAGAAAATCACAAGAAAGTATTGAAGTGAAAATCGAGGAAATAATTGAATATGTAAAAACAAAAAAACAAGAATTATTCAATGAAATAAACAGTAAATTATAATAAATTCAATTATAAATAAATGAATAGGGAAGTTATTATCAACTTTCTTATTCATTATTTTTTATATTAGTATGGAAAATATAGAAATTGTAAATGATATTGATAATAATATAATTAATTCGATTATTTTTATATCTTCAAAAAGTGAATATATTAATTTATCAGAAAATAATTTAAAACAATATATAAAAGATAAATATCATAAAGTAATTATAGTAAAAGATAATAATCAGGTAACGGGTTTTTTAATCTATTTTTTATTAGAGCCTGAAATAGATATAATATTTATAGCATCATATCCAAAAGGGTATGGGGAAAAACTATTATTATATTTATTTAAGGATGCTGAAAATAATAATATACTAAGCATAAAATTAGACTTGCATGAAAATAATTTAAAAGCAAAAAATTTTTATATAAAAAATGGATTTAAAGAAATAGCTGTAAGAAAAAAATATTATAATAATAAATTTGATGCTTTAATTATGGAAAAAATATTAAATTAACTTTTTAACAAGTAATGAAATAGAATTAATGGAATTTCTTAAATGCCAATATACAAAGTATTGCAAATATAATATTAGGCATCCAAGCAGCAATAAAAGGATTCATATTTCCAGCCTCACCCATAGATCTAAATATCATAAGTATAGAATAATACATTAAAGCAACTATTATAACCATAACTAAACTTATAACTAGTACACTTTGAGTAGAAAACTTTGAAAATAATGAAGCAAGTAAAACGATAATAAAGCCTGAAAAACAATATGATATTCTATAATGCAAATCTGTTTCTAATCTGGAAGTATTCATATTAACTTCTTTTTGTAATCTGATTATACGGGCTTCTTCAGTTAAACTCATAGAATCTAAAAGAGGTCTTCCATAAAAATGTTCCGGTCTTTCCAAAACTTCTAAAGGATAATTATTTATTTTTTCTACCTTTATTTCTTTATTATCATTGAATGTAGTTAATATACCATCTAAAACATACCATTTTCTATCTTCATTATTCCATTGTATACGAGGACTTGATATTCTAAATCTAATTCCTCCATCATCATTCAATTTTATTACAATAGTATTTTTCATATATTGTTCATTATAAAAATAAGTTTCTATAAAATATAAATAATTATCTCCTCCAAAAAGTTCCCAAGGACCGCTTTTAGTTGCTTGCCCATAACCATTTATAGTATCATTTGCTATAAATGCTTTTTTGTTTGATGGAGCTGCTACAAACTGCCAAAAAAATACTAAAAATAGACATAGTCCTATTACAATAACAAATACAGGCATAGAAAATTTAAATAAACTAATCCCAGAATTTTCTATAGCAAGCATCTCTTTATTTTTTACAAAAGTACCAAGTACATAAGTAGATGAAAACATTAAAGCAACAGGAAATATATAATATATATTATGCGGAATCCTTAGTACATGATACATAACAATATATCTTAATAATTCCGGATGCTGAACATAGTGTGATAATTTTCCGCTCAATTCAGCTATTGTAACCAATACGACAAACAGCAGCAAAGAACCAAAAAAGAAAGATAGAAATTCTTTTAATAAATAAGCATTTAATTTCTTCATTATTAACTTACATCTATACCATATTCTTCATGAATTTGATTTAATTCTTCAGTTATAGCGACATGAAGTTCTTTTATTTTTTCAAGCAAAGCAGAAGGTTTAGACTTGCTGCTTTTTCCAGATCCGAATATCTTGCTTATTTTTCTCTTAGCCTGTACCAGAGTTTCAGCTTTAACTTTAGGATCCGGTATAAACTTAGAAGCATCCATTCCTAGCAATGCTCCCATATAAAGCATACCTTCATATCCGAAATTATTATCTATATCAGGACCAAATGATTTTATTTTCTCAAAATTTTCCTTACCATTTTGCATGCATTCTATTGCAGCCGAATACAATTCGCTTGCTTTATATTGGAAAAAAGGAATAAGTCTGTCATAATTTTCATCAGGATATATATTTGCTAAATCTTCCAAAGTCCAGCTTAATCTCAAAGAACATAAAGCCTTTTTTAAAGTAGGGGCACTGTCTTTTCCAATATAACGATATCCGTCTAAAGCTAAAAAATAACTAGCAGCACCTTCTAAAAGTGTTCTATTTTTTGTAAAATCTACATCATTTCCAAAAAATTCTTTCATATATGAAGCTCTTTGTCTTGATGTATCTGCAGCTTCATCTATTTTTTTATGATCTATCAAATTAAAATCCTCTTGAAAAGCAGCATATAAACAATGAGGACATACTACTACAACATATATTAAAGGATAAACTGTACCATATTTTTTACTTTTTTCATAAGTTCTTCTTAAGTCATTCCTTAATTTTCCGGCAATTAGTCTTCCTCCTCCTGTAAGAAGCATTTCATGATAAAATTCTCCATTACATACAGGACATGTTCTTGGGTTTTTCTCTATAAACGATACTTTTGGTTGTTCATCACTCATAAAAAATCCTATTATATACTTATTTCTATAACATTTATAATATAAAAATGTTAAATCAATTATCGGTTTATTTTAATTTTTCAATATCACTTATATTTAGCTTTGTAATTCTAAGTTCATTAAATATATTATTATAATATAATATATAAAAATATGGATATTGTGCCGATTTTAATCTTATATTACCTGAACTTGTTCCTAATACTGATAAATCTATCACTCTATTATCCATAAATAAGTACTTATTTCCATTCTCTTTTGTGTATAAAACCATTATTTGTGATGCATAATCCAAAGCAGAATCTAAAGAAATTATATTTTCATCTTCAGCAACTATTGTACCATTAGTAAATACTCCGTCATAAAATCTTGTGTAATTAATAGTATTAGGATTGTCTTTTGTGAGATAAACTATATTAAATCTATTATGCTCTTCATAAGAAACTGAATAAATACTAGAATTGGTTACTATAGCCCTGTCATCAAAAAATTGAAAAGCAGTATTAGTTTTCCTAGAACCATATAATATGTTGCCTGTTTGATATTCATGCAAATAAAGTGCATATCCGTCTTTTTCAGCAACAGGATAAACATTGTCTACTATTTTGTTAGTATAAATAAAATCTGAAAAAAAATTGTCTCTATAAAATCTAGATACAGATAATATACCTCTATTATCTACAAAAAATAATGTAGGATAATTGAATGCCGACATAACTAGTTTTAAATCATTGATTTTTCTATTTTGTCTTATATCCATAGTATAATTATTAAAAGTACCGGAATTATTGTTAGCATATAATATTTTATTTGCTTTATTATATGATACATGTACATTTCTATTATTTAATGCTATACTTATAAAGTTACCAAGCTCTCTATTATTATCTAATATAGTTCTTGTAAAATTGCCGTCTTTTCCTGTAACATATACCGCTGTATTAAGAATATTATCGTAATATGCAAAATGTACATTGTTATATCCATCTACAAATAATTCACTAATGTACGGCTCTTCTCTTAAAGAAGCTACAGACCAAGTATACAATGATTCAAAGCCGCTCATTCTTACATAATGCTCTGTAAGAGGAGGAGCATCTTTTTTTATTTCTTTTTGATATTGTGCATTTAAACTTGCAAATAATAATACTATTGCAGCGAATATTAATACACTACTTTTTTTTAGTTTTTTTAACATTTTCTATTTTACTAACAGATTCAAGCCCTTCCTCTTTAGGTCTTATAAATCTGCATTTTATTACATTTCCTTTATCGTCAAGTAATGCTTTTATATAAGAATAATAGAATATACAGTGTTCTATATATGCGTTATCATCAACAATAGAGCCGTAAAGATAACTAACTCCTTTAATAAGTACATTAGAGCCTATATTTACAGGGTGATTATCGCTTCCTGTAACATTAACACCTCTCTCTAATGTAGTATTTTTTCCAATATATACATTACCTTTAATCTGATTTCCGGAATATATTTTGACATTATCATCTAATATAAGTTTCTGATTTTCCAAACATGATAAAAGAACATTATCTCCAATGTAGGCATTTTCACCTAAATGCACATTTCCTTCTATTTTGGCACCATGCGATATAGTAACCCCATAATTGAGCGTAACATTCTTTCCTATATAAGCACCTTTGCCTACATATATGTCTAAAGGTTTTTCATCTTTATCTCTCTCAAGTATCTGTTCTACTACAGTATCATCTATAAAAAAGTCCTCTCCGTCATATATAGTAATTATATTTTTAAGCTTATTATAAACATTGGATCTAGCTATAGATTCCATTTCTTTAAGAACTGTTTTATCATTAAATCCTAAAACAACTCTGCTGTCTTTAGGCATATAAGTAGATATAGACAAATTATTATTTACAAAAATCTCTATTAAATCAGTAAGATATAGTTCATTTTGAGCATTATTAGATTCTAACTTTTGTATAAGCTCTTCCAAAGGCTTCATTTTAAATCCATAAATACCGGCAACATATTCGTTAAAGTTATCTAATAGCTCATCTTTTTCATAAGAGAATTTTTCATCTTTATAAACTTTATACAGTTTTTCATCATCACTCATTGCAAGTATATCTTTATATTCAATAACTCCTATAACATTACCCTGAGAGCCTTGTCTGTATTTGCTTTTTTTACCATCACATGTAAGACCTCTGCTTCTAAGTATTCTTCCATAATAGTTGCTTCCCTTAGGTCCGTCATACTTAGCAGTCATAACTATCATATCAGTTTTAGATTTCAAAAATTCTTCATGAAACTCTTTCATAGTTTCAGAGTCAATAAGTCCCATATCAGCATATATTACATAGCAGTATTTTATATTCTTTAAATCACTCTTATCAAGTCCTACTTTTACAGCATGTCCTGTGCCTCTTTGCTCTTCCTGATAAGCAAAATTTGTATTAGCCTGTTTTCCAACAGCATTAGCAACATCAAGAGCTTTTATACCTACTACTATAGTAATATTACTCTTAGGCATACCATTTTTTACAGCAAGTCTAACTCTTTCTATACTAGGAACTCCCCATATAGTATGAAGCATTTTAGATGTAGAACTTCTTATTCTTTTACCATGACCAGCAGCTAAGATTATCACTAATGTGTCATTTTTTGAAAACTTAGATGATAATGAAGCAAGAGCATTCTCAATTTCAACTACATTTTTTTCCATAGGTAACTCCTAATTATAATGTTTATTTTTTATTTTGTTTATTTGTATATATTTGTTCAAATACAGGTTTTTTTATATTGGCAGTTTTAGAGTAGAAATCAGAATTTACAATTTTATCACTAACTTGTGAATTATTATTTTTAGAATCTATATTTTCTTTTGCTTTTAAAATATCTTCTAAACTATTTTTTTTATAATTATTTGGAAGAGCTGCATTTTTACTATCTAATTCTAATTTATCATTTTTCTTATCGGCATTAAAAGTTTCATCTTCTTTCAGCCATTTTCTAAGCACTTTAGCCACAGATTCTGCCAATTTATCTAATTTCTGTTTAGCCCTTACATTTCCGCCAAGATTAGAGTCTTCTTTAATGATGAATTTATAAAGCTGCATAGCCTTTATTATATTTTTCTTTTCAAAATTATAATAATCTGCAACTTTTTCTATGCCTCCATAATAAGAAGCTGTAAGATAACATCTGTAAGCACCTTCTATATCTTTCTGATTAAAAAGCTCATTACCTTTTCTGACTAAAGCACTTCTTGTAGAATCTTTTATTTCCATATCATACATTATATACTTATAATAGAAAACTGCAAGTATTAATTTAATAAATATATTATGTTAAATTAATCTATATTTATACAAAGCATAATGAATATTATTGAATATTATTTTTCATTGAAGTTTTATGTTACATACATAAATATTTTTGAATATAATTTTTTTATTGAATAAGAGTTAGCATTATACAGCCATATATCAAAAATAATAAAATAAATCCCGCTTTTATATCACTAATAAAAAATCTCGCCTTAAGGTGCTGACAACTAAAGTTATCAGCAGCTCGATTTTTTACAGCCAAGACAAATGTTTTGAGTAGGGTATCGAGAAATCCTTACAAATCCATAGCTTGTTCTTTAGATCCCGCTTTCCTATATTTCCATTATCAATAAAAAATTGCTCGTTAATAATCCCTGCCATTCTCTCGAATGTCAGGCACTCACAATTTTTTATCTAGGCACGCAGAGCGTAATAGGGTATCGAGACAAGCTGGAAGTATTTCTGAACAAGAATATAATCCCTCTTTCCTACATTTCCATTATCAATAAAAAATCGCTCGTTAATAAGCCCTGCCATTCTCTCGAATGTCAGGCACTCACAATTTTTTATCTAGGCACGCAGAGCGTAGTAGGGTATCGAGACTGGCTTTTTTTAGCCTTTATATTCTTTTCACATTAATATGTAAGTTACATAAAACTGTCAAAGAACATTAACTAATATAATATATTTTATATTTTTTTGCAATACATAAAATATATTTTTTTATTAATAATTAGATGATATTTCTATATATAATAACTTATTGATATATAACTTCTCTTTTTTGTATAAAGTTATCACACTTTAAAATCATATTTTTTAAAAATTTTTCATTTTTACATACAAAATACTTCGATTTTTAACTTTTTTTATTTTTTTATACATAAACTATAAACTTTTTTCTCTTTGTAATTCTGATTTCATTTCTTTTATAATACTGTATCCAAGTGGTATTGCCAATAAAAATGTAAGAAAATCAGAAAAAGGCTGTGCCATTTCTATACCTGTTATACCAAATACTTTAGGAAATATATATACTATCGGTATAAAAAATATTCCCTGTTTTGCTAAAGCTAAGATAGAAGCTCTTATAGTTTTTCTAGTTGTTTGAAGCATCATACTAGATAATGTTATAACGCCCCATAAAGGAAGACTTAATGCCTGATAATGTAAAGCATTATTAGCTATGTCAAATAATGAAGCATCTTTATCATTAAATAAATGAACTATTTGAGATGATTTTATGAATATAATAGCAGCAAAAATAAAAAGCACTAATGTTGATACCTTAATGCAGAAATAAAATGCTTTTATAACTCTGTCATATTTTTTAGCTCCATAATTAAATCCGCATACAGGCTGAAATCCCTGACCGAACCCTATTATAGCAGAATTAGCAAATATTGAAACTCTATTAACTATAGACATAGCAGCTATAGCCGCATCTCCAAATTGTCCGGAAGCTATATTCAAAAATGCAGTAGCAAAACTTGATATACTTTGCCTGCATAGACTAGGAAGCCCTCCTACTATGATAGCTTTATATTTTTGAATACTAGGGGAGAAATCCCGTAATTTTATAGGCAAAGTACCCCATACATTAGTACCAATCAAAAGTACGCAGAAACCAAAAAATTGACTTATTATAGTTGCTATAGCCGCACCTTTTACACCCATAGAAAAATGGAATATTAAAATAGGGTCTAATATTATATTTAAAATTGCTCCTGTTATTAAACCTATCATAGCAAATAGTGCATTGCCCTGAAGTCTTAACTGATTGTTCAAAACTAATGAAGCCGTCATATACGGAGCACCTATCAAAATATATTTCATATAACTTATAGAGTATGGAAGTATTGTTTCTGTAGAACCTAATAAATAGGCTAGAGGTTTAATAAAAATTATTCCAAATATCAATATAATAAAACCTGCTATCATAGCAGATAAAAAACCTGTAACAGCCATTTTTGAAGCTTCTTCAGTTTCCTTTGCCCCTAACTTAATTGATATATAGTTGCCAGAGCCATGCCCAAAGAAAAAGCCTATAGCCTGTATTATTGCCATCATGGAAAATACTATTCCTACTGCTGCAGTTGATTGAGTATTTATTTTACTAACAAAAAAAGTATCCGCCATATTATAGAATGAAGTTGTAAGCATGCTTATAATTGTGGGAATGCCCATTTTTATAACTAAAAATTCAATTTTTGATTCGGTTAATTCTTTAAATTTTTTATTTTGTCTTTCGGCTTCTTTTAATGCGGCATCATCAGATACATTCATAATATGTCCTAAAAATTATAATTCTTAATAGTATATAACTTTTTTATATAATTTCAATATGATTTTTTATTTGACTTTTTTTGTTTTTCTAGTAGGATATTAACATAATATTTAGGATATATACAATGAACAATAATGTAGAAAATTTTATAACAAAGTTAGAAAATAAAGATGAATGTGCTTTTACATTAGAAATATCTCCGCAGGCTAAATATGACTTAGCTTATATAAAGGATAAAATAGATAATTCTGCAATTTCTGATTATATAGATGCATTTGTAGTTACTGATTCGCCTTTTGCCAATTTAAAAATATCTTCAATACTAGCAGCACTTCAATTGCAGCAAAGATTAAATAATAATAAACCATTCATAACAACTCAAACTATGAGAGATAGAAATTCAATAGCATTACAAAATGATTTAATAGGTGCAAATTATTTTGATATAAGAATGGTGCTTGCAGTTACAGGAGATGCTATAGCTAATGGCAATCAAAAGCAGGCGAAAGCTGTATTTGAGGGTAATTCTGAATTATTAATAAATATAATAAAGGATTTAAATAAAGGAAAAAGTTTAGGAGAGTTTGCTTTTAAAGAACCATTAAAACATATATATCCTTTTTGTGTAATAAATAGTTATGCTAAAAATAATGATACATTAAAATTAAGATTGGCTAAGAAAGCAAATTCAGGAGTTAAAGCTATATTTACTCAGCCTATATATGAAGCTGAAAGATTAGAGCTTTTCTTGAAATGGATAGATGAACTTCCTTTAAAAGAAAAACCTATACTAGTACCCGGATTCTTTCCTGTACTTAGCTACAAAACTGCATATTTTATATATTATAAACTTCCGGGTGCTTATATACCAGAAACTTGGCTTAATAAATTGAAAGAGGCTAGTGATAAATCCCCTGAAGAGGAGAAAAAAGCTGCAGTAGAATTATCAACTAACCTATTTAAAAGCATGATTAAAAAACATAAAAAAATGCATATAATGAGTATGAATAACTATGATTTTGTTGTAGAGCTTCTTAAAAGTATTTAAAAATTAAATATGCTATTAATTAGCAAAATAATAAGAATCCTCACAGAATGAAACTATAGCACAAGTACTAAGTTCAGGATCCATCATATAACTTTCTGTTAGAGTAACATTGAACTCTTCAGGCTTTAATTGATTAAATATTATCCTGTTGCCGTACATATTAGTAAGTGCTTTATATCCGAAAGAATATCTACATCCCACATGTTTTCTTTTACCATTATTTTTTAAATTAAGCAAATTATCCATATTACTTTGAAGTATATCAACATAGTTTTCTATGATATTTGTACCTATTGCATTATAAAAATAATAATCTTTATAATCATCATTATCATAAAGCCCTTTTAAAAATCCCGCAAACTTCTTTCCAAGACTTACAAGAGTAAATCCTATAGTATCTTCTTCTTTATCAAAGAAATCAACTATAGAATTATAAGGTTCTTTTTCCATACGCTCTAAAGGTATTTCTATTTTTTCATTTTTTAATTTACTAGTTTCATAGTCAACATCATATATATGTAATTTATCATTTTCTGTAACCGTCTTATAAAATCCATAAATCATTACAGGTTCTATTAAATTATTTTCTATAATATTATTTTTCATCTCTTCGTATTTAGGTTCTACTTTAGTTTTAATCATTTCATTATATTTTTCCATATCCTGATTTTTAGCAGAATATCCGAAACCAACTCTGAAAAGCCTAACTTTATTAATCATATCAAAAGCTTCTTTTTCTATCTCTTTATTAAACTCAAAAACTTTTCTTCCATAGAAAGGAGGTTTATTTATATAATGCTGATGATTTTTATGATTTATTTCTGGCATAATTCTTCCTTATTGTTGTTATGTCACCCGTAAGGGTGCTCGCCGAAAGTTTCAAGCAAATAAATTTTCTTGAAGGCTCGTTCTCGCTTTTGTTTATTGTTATTGCCTACTTGTTCATCTTAGCCTGTAATAAGCTAGAGAATAAACTTAATAACTATACTTATCTTTCTCTTTATTATTACTAATAAAATATTAATGATATAATTAACTATTAAAACTATAAACTAGTAATAAATTATTTTTCTTTATCTCTGTCATCTATTATTTCTTTTATTGCTAATATATCATCAAAACCGTCTTTGCAGTAAAATATTTTAGCAGTATCCCCATAAACTTTTTTGCAAGTGTTTTCAACAAAGTCTTTAGTTAAAGCTGCTCCTCCAAGTAAAATAGGTATCTTTAATCCTTTATCTCTAATGTATGCAAGATTATCTTTCATAACTTCAGTAGATTTCACTAAAAGTCCAGACATACCTATGCAGTCCGCATTATGTTCTTGATACGCTTCTAAAAATTTTTCTATAGGAACTTTAGTACCAAGATTAACAGTTTCAAATCCATTATTTTTTATAATGATTTCAACTAGATTTTTACCAACATCATGCACATCTCCTGCCACAGTACCAAGTATTATTTTAGCAGTTTTCTCTTGTTTCTTTTTCTCTAAAAACTCAGATAAAAAATCAACACTTTTTTTCATAACTTCTGCAGAACCCAAAACAAAAGGAAGCTGTATAGTACCTTCTCCAAATTTTACTCCGATATCAGCCATAGTAGGAAGAAGTATTTCATCTATTATAGCCTGAGCAAATAATTTTTCTCCTCCAAACTCCTCACTATTTTCTTTTACTTCATTAAGCAACACCTGCATATCTTTCCACTCGCCGTCAAGCATAGCATCTCTTATGGCTTCTCTTATAGGCTTTTTTATATTTTCTTCAGCATTTAATTCTTTCTTTTCTTTTTTGTCAGAGAAATGATTTATATAATTTATAAGAGGCTCTTTAGTATTACTTTTATTATATATCAATTCTTTTGCTAGTTCTATTTCTTTTTCATCTATTTTTGATAATGGAAGTATTTGAGCAACATTAACAATAGCAGTAGTAAGTCCATGATTAATAGCTTCATATAAAAATACAGAGTTCATTATTTTTCTAGCTTCTTCTTTAAGCCCGAAAGATATATTTGATACTCCCAAACTTATAGAGCTTTCCGGATATCTTATTGAAAGTTCTTTTATAGCATTGAGTGTTTCAACTCCAGCTAAAAAGCTTTTTTCATCACCGCTTGCAAGCGTAAATGTGAGGGGATCAAATATTATATCATGAGGAAGTATTTTATGTACATTAACAGCACGTTCATACATTCTATCTGCCATTCTTAATTTATCTTCGCAAGTTAATGCCATAGCTTTTTCATCTATTGTAAGAAGCATAATAGAAGCTCCGTATTTTTTAGCAAGAGAACATATTGCATCAAATTTCTCTTCTCCCTGCTCCATATTAGCGGAGTTTATTATAGGTTTTCCTCCGTATACTTTTAAAGCGGCCTCTATTACATTAGGTTTTATTGCATCAATAACTAATGGCAGAGAAATTTGTTTGACATAAGCAGAAATAATTTTCGTAATATCTTCCACTTCATCTCGTCCAGCCCAAGCGGCATTAACATCTATAGCATGGCTTCCAGCCTTAACCTGTTTTATTCCAACATCAAGCATACCGTCCATATCGCCTGCAATCATAAGCTCTCTGAATATTTTACTTCCTGTAGCATTACTTCTCTCTCCTATCATTAAAGGTGCAGGATTTTGTTTTATACTTACAGTATTAAATAAACTAGCTATATAAGGTCTTGGTTTTTCTAATGCAGGTTTTTTGGGTTTTTCTCCTTTTACTTTTTTAGCCAATGCTTCTATATGCAAAGGAGTAGTACCGCAGCAGCCTCCTATAAATGAAAGTCCGTCTAATTCAAAAAACTTACTATTAATATTAGCAAATTCTTCAGGAGTCATACTGTAATATGCTTTTCCGTCTCTGTTTTCTGGAAGTCCTGCATTGCTGTGTATTGATATAGGTAAGCATGATATTTCTGAAAGTCTTTTTATATGACGCATTGCCATATCAGGACCTGTTCCGCAGTTCATACCTATAGAGAATATATCCAAATTTGAAAGTATTGTATATGCTGTCTCTATATCTGTACCCAAAAGCATTGTACCTTCTTTTTCTATAGTTACAGAAACCATTATTGGTATTTCTTTATTTAGATTTTTTGCTATATCATTAACTGCAAGTATAGCAGCCTTTAATTGCAGTACATCTTGAGCTGTTTCAAGAAGTATTATATCAGTTCCTCCGTCTATTAATCCTCTTGCAGCTTCAGTGTAGCCGTTATACATTTCATCAAAAGTTATTTGTCCAAGACTAGGAAGTTTTACACCCGGTCCCAAACTTCCTGCAATAAAAATCTCTCTGTTTAAATCGCCTTTAGAATTAGGATTTTTTAAATATTCTTCTCTAGCTTCATTAGCTATTAATGCAGCTTTTTTTGCTAGTTCATAAGCTTTATCTGCAATATCATATTCACTTAATACCCAAGGTATAGCTCCGAAACTGTTTGTCTTTGTGATATCAGCATTGGCATTTAAATAATCTATATGTATTTCTTTCATTATATATGGAGCTGTTATATTCAGTATCTCATTGCAGCCTTCAATATTATTGCCGTTTATAATCCAAGCTTCTTTTTTTATATCTTTTTTTTGGAGTTCTGTACCTGTGGCACCGTCTATTATTAAATATTGTTCTTTTATTAGTTCTTTTAGTCTTTCTTTGATATTGCTCATTATATGCTCCAATTTTTATATAAAAAATACATTTCATCTATTTTAATATAAAAAAGTAAATATAACAAGTTTTTAATATTATAGTTTTGATTTATAATATATTTTAGATAGTTTTGAATTATAAAAAAATGATATTGATTTATATTGTTTATAATTAAATATAATGCATTATATGTTTATCCTAAATAATAAAATATATTGCTTGCTTATTGACATTTAGGTTTTATAGGGTATAATTATTTAATTAGTTGAATTTTTAATAATTATAATTCTGCTAATTATAATTATATTAATTTAAGGTTTATATGTGTAAAATTAATTGTTTCTTTTCAATAATTATACCTGTATATAATACGGAAAGATATTTAAAAAGATGTATAAATAGTATTATCAATCAGACATTTACTGAATTTGAAATAATAATAGTTGATGATTGTTCTAATGGTAATTGTAAAGAAATTATAAATTCATATAATGATAATAGAATAATATATATAAAGCATGAACAAAATAAAGGTACATTATCATCCAGAAAAACTGGAAGTATAGAGGCTAAAGGTGATTATATAACATATATAGATCCGGATGATGAATTAAAATTAAATGCCTTAGAAAAGGTCTTTAATACTATAAAAGATAATGATTATGATGTGATTCAATTTAGTGTCAAATCTGTATCGTCAAATCCAAATAAAAAAGAAAAATTAAAAGAAGAAAAAAGAGTTTCTTGGTATCTTTCAACTAAGAGAAGCAATATAGATAATAACTATTTACTAAATGAAATTCTAAATGAAAAAATATCTCATAATATATGGGCAAAATTTTTTAAATCTTCCATAGTAAAAAAGTCTGTTATCTATATACCTGATGATCATATAACATTTGCTGAAGATATGCTGCAATGTTTAATCTTTTTCTATTTTGTTAAAACATATAAAGCTATTTATGATGAATTATATATATATCATTGTGATTTAAGCTATAGCAATAAAAATGCAGAATCTCTTACAAAAGATAGATTTAATAAAATGTGCTTGGATTCTAAAAAATCATTAGATGAGTTTTATAATTTTTTGATAAAAATGAATGATAATATTTTATATAAATATGATTATATGAAATTAGCATACAATCAATATAAATTTTTATTATATAAGATTAATAATAATAATGAATACATGCATATATTAAATAAATACTTTGATAAAGATTTTTTAGAAGAATACAATAAATATAAATATCATTATGATTATTATTTAAAAACAGAAGAAAAATTAAAAGTTATAAATAATAAATTATTACCTTATTTTTTCTCTATAATATTAGATGGATTTTACACAAATATTAGAATATTTGGTATTAATATAAATATTAAGAATAATAAAAATTATACTACCCCTGTGATTATAACTTTTAGTAATATATTGAGAATTCTGTTTTCTATACAATTTTCAAACAAAAATACAAAAATAAATCTTTTAGGATTTAATTTTGTAATTGAAAAACGGGGATAATATTATGATGAAATCTAATCCTTTAATATCAATAATAATACCTGTTTATAATGGTGAAAATTATATAAAAGATGCTATAAATAGTGCTCTTAATCAAACTTATAGAAATATAGAAGTAATAGTAGTTGATGATGGTTCTAAAGATAATACAGCAAATATTATCAATGACTTTTCAAATAAAGTAACTTATATTTATAAAGAGAATGGCGGAGTAGCCAGTGCATTAAATTGTGCAATAAAAGCAGCAAAAGGAGATTACATATCTTGGTTATCACATGATGATATTTATTATCCTAATAAAATAGAAGAAGAAGTAAATGAATTAAAAAATATAGATGACAAGACAGTGATATATTCAGGTTTTGAATTTGTTAATGAAAAACTAGAACTTATAACAGCATTTGAAAATTCATCTAAAACAGAATATAGAAGATTAAACAATAATTTTTATTCTATATTACTTTCTGATATTGGCGGATGCACATTACTGATTCCTAAAGATGTTTTTTCTAATGTTGGTTTCTTTGATGAGAATCTTTCATGTGTGCAGGATTATGATTTTTGGTTTAGAATGTTTAAATATGGATATAAAGTAAAATATATACCAAAAGTTCTATTACAATATAGAATGCATGAAAAACAAGATAGTAATTCTAAAAAAGATTTTCTAAGAAATGAGGGAAATAAATTATGGATTAATATGTTAAAAAATATAAATGATGATGAATATCAAAGTATATTTTTTAACAAATATAATGTTCTTAATAAAATAAGAAATAGAATGAAAAATTCTGTTTATGACAAATTGATAGAGTTTATAAATACTGAACTTGAAATATATAAAGAAAATAATAAGCAATATTATTCTAGTAATAATAAAATTTCTGTTATTATTAACATTTATAATAGAAATTATGATAATCTTAATTTTATTATTGATTCTATTATAGAGCAAAATTATGATAATATAGAAATCATATTTATAACAAATCATAAATTAAATATTAATTCTAATATAGAGTATAAAATTTTTAACCCTGAGAGAGATAATAATATTTTGAATATAATAGAGGGGAATTTTATACAATTTATAAATAATAATGAAATTTTACTTAAAGATAAACTACATTCACAATTTAATGAATTTATAGAAGATCCATCCATAGATATATCATATTCAAATTATTATTTTAATGAAGATAACAATAAAATATATCCAAAATTGGACTCATTAAGTTTTAATGAAGATAAACAATTTGAGGATATGCTTTATTTTTGGAATAATCCAATATATATACCATTATGCAGCATGCTTATAAAAAGAAAAGTATTTGAAAAAATAAATATGGTATATAACAATGATTATAATATTATTATGCAGTTATCATTTTATGGAAAAATGAAATTTATAAATAGATACTTTTTTTATTGCATAGATAATATCAAAAACAAAAATTATTATACTCAAGTGGAAAATGAAATTAATAATAATAAATACATTTTAGATAGATTCAAAGATTATATATTATTAGATAATTTCTATTTATATAGAAGTAATTTCTTGAAAGACTATTCTCTAAAAAATTTAGATAAAAAAAAGTGCGTAATATTCAAAATAGAATTTAATGTAAGTTATTTATACATATATATATTCAATATAAGAATAGCTTTAAAAAGAAGCAGAAAATTTTCTTATAGGGTATTTTTATTCTTATATATGTTAAATAAAAATAGGAAAAACAAATGAAAGTAATGACTATACTTGGAACCAGACCTGAAATAATAAAACTTACTCAGGTTATAAAAGAATTAGATAAATATACTGAGCATATATTAGTTCATACCGGACAAAATTTTGATTATGAACTTAATGAAGTATTTTTTAATGATTTAGAATTAAGAAAACCGGATTATTTTCTTAATGTTGCTGGTGAAACATTATCAAAAACTATAGGTAACATTATATCAAATTCTGATGAAGTTATGGAAAAAGAAAAACCTGATGCATTACTTTTATATGGTGATACTAACTCCTGTCTTTCTATAATACCGGCAAAAAGAAGAAAAATACCTGTATTTCATATGGAGGCTGGTAACAGATGTTTTGATGAAAGAGTTCCTGAAGAAATAAATAGAAAAATAGTAGATCATTTGGCAGATATTAATTTAGTAATTACTGAACAGGCTAGACACTATTTACAAAGAGAAGGTATAGCTTCTGAAAGAATTATAAAGATTGGTTCTTCTATGAAAGAAATATTTGAAATATATAAAGATAAAATTAATAATTCAAATATATTGGATAAATTATCATTAGAGAAAAATAAATATTTTGTAGTTAGTTCGCATAGAGAAGAAGTTGTTGATATAGAATCTAATTTAAGGTCTTTAATAGAATCATTAAATGCATTGTCTGAAAAATATGATTATAAAATAATATTTTCAACTCATCCCAGAACTAGAAGACTTTTAGATAAATTAGGAAACATTAAAGTTCACAATAATATTATTTTTTCTAAGCCATTTGGATTTTTTGATTATATAGCATTACAAAAAAATTCTTTCTGTACTCTTTCAGACAGCGGTACTATAACAGAAGAAAGTTCTATATTGAAATTTCCTTCAGTAACTATAAGAAATGCTCATGAAAGACCTGAAGGCAATGACGAGGGTACATTAATAATGTGCGGATACAAAAAAGATAGAGTATTAAAAGCTGTTGAGGTCGTTACAGAACAATATAAAAATAATATGATACCAAAAACTGTAGAAGATTATGATGTTGATAACTTATCTATGAAAGTAGTTAGAATAATACTTGGTTATACAGAATACATTAATGAAAACATTTGGAGGAAAATATGAAATGGCAAAATAAAGGGCATGAATTTGATGAAATAGGAAACATTTTCAAAAAAAATAAAGATTTATTATTATTAGGAGATATAGATAAAGCATTAAAGATGAAAGAATGCTTAAGTTTTTTAAATGCTAATATCTTAATTCCTACAAAAGAGGCTATGGATTCTCTAGATATAGATATTTTAGGAAAAACTATTCTAATATTTGGAGATTATCCTAATATAGAACGATTTCTTATTTCTAAAAATTTAATAAAAGATGTTAATTATTTTGTGATATATAATTTTTATTCTCCATATTTCTATAATTATGAAAGTAATTTTATAATGAAATATTTATCAATATTTGCAGTGTATGCATATGATAAAGTATATATTTCAAGTAATAATATTATTACAACAACAGTTTGTAATTTAAATTGTACATCATGCTTAAATTTTAATCCTTATATAAATAGAAAACAACATAGTGATCTAGAAAGATTGAAAAATGATATAGATATATATTTTAAAAATGTAGATATGATTGGTTTTATGCATATTACAGGTGGTGAACCTTCTTTATATCCGGATATAATAAAATTATTAAAGTATATTAATAATAATTATAGTAATAAAATTATAGATTTAGTAATGCCTACAAATGGTGTTAGAGAAATACCAGATGAATTATTGGAAATTGTTAAAGAATCTAATATAACAATTCAAGTAGATAATTATTTGAATGCTGTACCAGAATTTGAAAATATATATAAAAAAAACTTAGAAAAATTAGAAAAATATAATGTAAAATCAGAGATTATACCAGCTGGTGAATTTTGGAATTGGGCACAGGCATATCCGCCTAGGTATGATTATTCTAAATTATCTGATGAAGAAAATAGTAAAAGATATGATTATTGCGGTTCTATATTTTCTGAAATAAGAAATGGAACTATATCAGGATGCTGCTATCATAGTTTTGCAGAAACAGCAGGTATAGTGAATTATGATGAAGATTCTCTTTTTGATTTAAAAGGAAATGTAAATAAAAAAGAATTAATAGAATTTAGATTGAAATATAACAAAAAAGGTTATACAGAATTTTGTAAAATATGTAATGGTCTCAATCCTTTAAATAGAAAAGTAGTTAAACCAGCTGAACAGACTAAAGGTATTTTATCTTGGGATGGTAATTTTACAGAAAAAGATTATATACCTGTTGATATATTAAAAATACTTGATTTTAGTGTGAAAATTACTGTTATAACTCCAACTTATAATAGAGCTGATTTTTTACCTAAAACAATAGAAAGTATATTAAATCAAACTTATACTAATTTTGAATATTATATATTAGATGATGGTTCTACTGACAATACTAAAGAAGTGGTAAAACCTTACCTAAAAGATAATAGGGTAAAATATTTATACCATGAAAATTCTGGAGAACCAGAAACAGTAAATTGGGGTTGGTCATTAGCTAAAGGAGAATATTTTACACAAATAAATTCTGATGATATAGTAGATAAAACTTTATTTGAAGAAATGATTAAGGTATTAGATAATGATGATAATGCTGTTGTTGCTTATTGTGATTATAAAATAATAGATGAAAAAAATAATGTAATAGAATCTGTAAAAAGTCCGGATTGGAATTTTTTAGAAGCTTTATCCGATTTTTCATGCTATGCTGCTATGGTCGGAACTTTTATAAAAAGAAGCAAATTTGTAAATTGGACTAATATAAGAACAGATAAATATTTATATATTAATGATATAGAAATGTATTGGAATATGGCTTTATATGGAGATTTTATACATGTTCCAAAAACATTAGTAAGCTGGAGAAAACACAAGGGACAACTTTCAGTAAATAGACCAGACTCTATTTATGAAATAGCAGATTGGTTTAAAGAATATTTTTATAAATCTAATATACCTAATGAAGTTTTTAATCTTAAAGACATAGTTGCAAATAGAGTAGTAATCTATGCAGAATCTTTATTAACACTTTATAATTTTCCAAAAACTATAAAAGATAAAATTAAAAGATATTTAAAAAAGGAGTTAGGATTAATTAAATTTACATGTTTACAAATAGGTGATAATGATTTAGTAGGTAATAAATTCAATGGACATAATTTAGGAATATATCTGCGTGAAAACAAAATAGCATCAAATCATATAGTTAATTATAAAGAATCTGACGATGAATATACTTATGCATATAATTATGCTTCTAATAATATTACAGAAAGCTTAATTAAAAATTCATTATTTTTAGATTCTGATATATTACATTTTCATTTAATACATAATGCAAAATTTGATATAAAATATTTACCGATTATAACTAGATTAAAACCAGCAGTCATTACTTTGCATGATGCCTATTATTTAGGAGGTCATTGCGTACATCATTTTGATTGTAAAAAATGGCATGAACATTGTTATGATTGTGAATATTTGGATAAGCCTTTTATTATAAAAAAAGATGATACAGCATTTCAATTTGAGATTAAGAAAAAATTTATACAAGATTCAAATTTATCAGTTATTGTGGCATCAAAATGGATGGAGGATAAAGTAAAAGAATCTCCTATTTGGAAAGGAAAGAAAATATATAGAATACCTTTTGGTATAGATCAAAACATATTTAGACCTAGAGATATTATAGAAGCCAAGAAAGAACTCTCAATAGATGAAAATTCTATTGTTTTAATGTTTAGATCTGAAGATAATGTATTTAAATGTTTGCATATTATAAAAGATGCATTAAATAAAATAAAATCTAAAAATAAAATAACTTTAATAACAGTTGTAAAAAAAGGTTTATTGAAAGAATTTAAAAATGATTTTAATATATTAGAATATGGTTGGATAAAAGATGACTTAATGCTTTCTAAATTATACCAAGCTTGCGATATATTTTTAATGCCGTCAAAACAGGAAGCTTTTGGAATGATGGCTATAGAAGCTATGAGCTGCGGAAAAATGGTTCTAGCTTTAGAAGGAACTGCTTTAACTGATGTTATTAATGCTCCTGAGTGCGGTATAGTATGTAAAAAAAATGAATATGCTGATAAATTACAGTATTTAATAAACAATTTAGATGAGGTAAAAAGAAGAGGTGAGCTTTCTTTAAAATTTGCTGAAGAAAATTACAATAAAAATCTATATGTAAATAGAATTATAGATGTATATAATAATGTTATTAAGGAACATAAAGTTGATATTGAATACCAACCAATTTTAGAACAATTAAATAAATATTATAATACTATAAATGTTAATGATGAATCTGATGATGACAAAAAGGTTAAGAAAGATTTTACATTTGGAATATATATTAGCAATGATGAGAAATATTTTATTATTGGCATTTTAGGTATAAAAATTACTATTAAAAAGAATAAGGTAGAAAAATGAAAAAAATTCTAATATTAGGAGGAACAGGAATGCTTGGCAATACAGTTGTTAAGCATTTTATTAACAACAAAAATTATGATGTTCATTTTACATATAGAAATGAAAAAGTAGCTTTTGATAATTTTGATAAAAATAAAGCAATTAAATTTGATTCTCTTACTGATGATATAAATAATTTAAATACGGATTTTGATTATGTTATAAATTGTATTGGTATTATAAAACCTTTTATGTTCAATAATATGAGAGATTCTATTTTTATAAATTCAATTTTTCCTTGGAATGCAGCCAATTGGTGTAAAACTAATAATATTAAATTTATTCATATAACTACAGACTGTGTATTTGACGGACTCAAAGGTAAATACAATGAACTTGATGAACATAATGCATTAGATGAATATGGAAAATCAAAATCTTTAGGTGAACCTAGAGGAAAATGTATGATATTGCGTACAAGTATAATAGGTGAAGAGATACATAAAAATGCTAGTTTAATTTCTTGGGCTAAATCACAAAGAGGTAAATCTGTAAACGGATTTTTGAATCATTTTTGGAATGGTATTACAACAAAGCAATATGCAATAATTTGTGAAAATATAATAGAAAATAATCTTTATCAAGAAGATTTATTTCATATACATTCTAAAGATATAGTAAGCAAATATCAAATGTTAGAGTATTTTAATGAAAAATATGATTTGAATTTAAAAATAAAACCGTATATAACTAATCCTATATGTGATAGAAGTTTATCATCTATTAAGGAATTATGTAGTAAATTAGATATACCAACAGTAAAAGAACAAATAAATAATTTGGAGTAATTATAATGTTTAAGGATAAAATTTTATTAATAACTGGAGGTACTGGATCTTTTGGTAATAAAATGCTTAGATATTTTATAAACAATACCAACATAAAAGAAGTAAGAGTATTTTCCAGAGATGAAGAAAAACAAGATAGAATGCGTACAGAATTAAAAGATGATAGAATAAAATATTATATAGGTGATGTAAAAGATTATAAAAGTATCAATGAAGCTTTAAGAAATGTTGATTTTGTATTTCATGCTGCTGCTTTAAAACAAGTACCTTCTTGTGAGTTTTATCCTATGCAGGCTGTACAAACTAATATAATAGGTTCAGGTAATGTAATAGATGCTTGTATTGAAAATAAAGTAAAAAAACTTGTTATGTTATCAACAGATAAAGCAGTTTATCCCATCAATGCAATGGGTATGACCAAAGCAATTATGGAAAAATTAATGATTTCAAAATCTAGAACTTTGCAAAATAATGATGATATAACATTATGTGCTACTAGATATGGTAATGTTATGGCTTCTAGAGGGTCTGTTATTCCATTATTTATAAAACAATGTAAAGAAAATAAGCCAATAACAGTTACAGATCCTAATATGACAAGGTTTTTAATGTCATTGGATGAATCGGTAGACTTAGTATTATTTGCCTTCAACAATGCCGTAAATGGAGATATTTTTGTCCAAAAAGCACCGGCTTGCACTATTATGGATTTGGCATTAGCTATTAAGGAAATATTTAATCCCAATGTAGAAATAAAAATAATAGGTACTAGACATGGTGAAAAGACTTATGAGACATTAATAAATAAAGAAGATATGATTAAAGCTGTTGATATGGGAAATTTTTATAAAATACCTGCAGATAATAGAGATTTAAATTATGATAAATATTTTATAGATGGTAATACAGAAATAGCATCAAAAGATGAATATAATTCAGATAATACAACTCGTTTAAATAAAGAACAAGTAAAAGAAAAGCTTTTATCTTTGGATTATGTCAAAAATGAACTTTAATATTTTTTGATTTAAATTTATATATATGTTATAATATATGTTATAATTAACGAGGTATAAATGCTAACAACACAACACAACACAACACAACACAACACAACACAAAATATAATATATTTCTTTATAAAAATACTTATAGCCAAAGCATAAATTCATGCTTTGGCTTTTTATATTTTAAATTAATTTAAGGAGATAGAAAAATTATACTAAATTAAATAACAAGATTTAATAATGAAATTAGATGATAGATTTTTATTCTGAAAATATACAATTTTTTTGGTGAAACAATAAAGTATTTTACATTAATTTATATTTAATTGAATACTGTAATTATAAATGTTCATAAGTTATGAAAATCAGTTTAATAATATGAAATCATAAATTGGAGGAAAATTAACTATGTATCAAACACAAAAATTTGAATATTTTGAAAGTGAAATAGTAGAAAAAATTAATAAAGAACTTTCTTATGAAACAACTGGAAAATTACCTGCTAATTTAATGACTAATGCAGAAAGGAAATTTGTAAATGGAATAATTAGAACTATTAAACCAAAAAAAATTTTAGAAATCGGAGTTGCTGCTGGAGGAGGAAGTGCTTTAATATTAAATTCTATTAAAGATTTTGATAATTCGAAACTATATTCTATAGATTATTCAAAATATTATTTTGCTGATAGTACAAAAGAATGTGGACATTTCGTTTATGATCATTTTAATAACTTAACAAATAAATGGGAATTATATACAGGTGGAGTTGCAGCTAAATTTATAGAAAAGATAGGAGGAAATATAGATTTATGCATATTGGACACAATGCATTTATTACCAGGGGAGATTTTAGATTTTTTAATGGTGTTACCGTTTTTAAAAAAGAATGCTACAGTTATATTACATGATGTAATATTATCTCATTTTGATCCCTTTTATTATCCTATGTCATCTTGTAATATGCTATTTTCTTCATTAAAAGGTGAAAAATATACTATAGAATATGATAATGATAGAAATTTATTTTGTGGTATAACTAATATAGGGGCTGTAAGACTTGATGATGATATACTTGATAGAGTTACTGATTATTTTTATCTACTTACAAATCCTTGGAGTTATATGCCAACAGAAGAAGATTTCTTTTACATAAAAAAAATTTTTAGCAAATATTATAATTATAATGTTAATGAACTATTTAACAGTATTATATCATTTTTCAAAATTAAAGATAAAGAAAATAATAGTATAATAGAAAAAAATTATACTCAATTAAATAACAAGATAGATGAAATAAATATTCAATTAAATAATAAAATAAAAGAAAATAAAAACTGGATAAGATTATTTGGAATTTATAATAATAAATATTATATATATGTTTATATATTATGTATAAGAATAACACTTAAAATCACTAAAATAGCTTGGTGGATACCTGTAAAAAAATGGAGGGATAACTTTAGAAATAAATTTAATACAGACCAGACCAGACCAGACCAGACCAGACCAGACCAGACCAGACCAGACCTAATATTCATATATGTAGCGATTACATATGTTTTTATAATAATTCAAAATATAAAAAATTACAACCTATGTTGCAATACTATATTGCAGCATAGGTTTTTTATTTTAAATATTTAGTAGGACTATATGTAATAAAATCATGGACTATATTTATAAATCAAATGAATATACATTCTTTCTATTAAATATTTAATGTTTAAAATGATTTTAATTCAAAGGATTAAAAGATGAATACCAAAATAATTGATAATATAGTATGGTGGATACCTTTTAGAAAATTAAGAGATTCTGTAAGAGAATTGATTTTATATTTTATTGATATAGATATTAATAACAGAAAATATATAGATGATAAAATTAAATATTATATCTATGAAAACAAAGATAAAAATGTGTTAAATTTAAAAGAATTACTAGCATATACTAAGAACTATATGTATTATATTGAAAGTAATGATTTTCAATATAAACTAGAACAATTAATTAATAATTTGGATAAAGATAGTAAAATAACTATATTCAATTTTTTAAATAGAATAATAAAATTATATAAATATAATGATGACAGTTTAAAATATATGAATGAATGTGAAATAGAATTATCAAAATTAATAGAAGAAAAAAGAAGATTGGTTCTTGATTTTGATGATTATCAATACTACACTGGATTAAAGTTAACAAATAAAATACCAATGTCTTATATAAAAGATTATAACTTTTTAAATATACATTCATATGAAGTTCTTTTTGATAAATACTTAAATGATGTAGATTTTTTATCCAAAAATATTTTAGATGTAGGCTCATGTTATGGAGATATAACCATATTTTTATCTAAAATAACTAATAAAAAAGTGTATAGTTTTGAACCTGTCAAAAAAACTTATAATATTTTACTTGAAACCCTATCATTAAATTCAAGATTAAAAAATATAGAACCCATAAATATGGGTATATCCAATTATATTGGAAAAACAGAAATATTTATACCAACTTATAATAATGGAAATAATGTAGATTTAACATCATCTTCAATATCAAATCCATTAAAAAGAGAAGAAGGAATATTAGAAAATATAAAAGTAACAACTATAGATGCATTCGTTCAAGAAAATAACCTAAATATAGGATTTATTAAAGTTGATATAGAAGGTGAAGAGAAAAAATTATTGGATGGAGCAAGAAATACAATTTTAGAACAAAAACCATATATGGTAATTAGTATTTATCACAGTATAGAAGATTATTTTGAAATTAAACCTTTTATAGAATCATATAGTAAAGATTATAACTTCCATATTATAAAAATGATACCGTACATAGGACAATATGAGACTGTACTTTTATGTATGCCAAAAGCATAGTATAGCTAATTACTACATATACAACAGTTTGTTAAAATAATATAAAAAATTCAATATATGGTAATGTTTTTATAATATAAAAAATGAACAACCTATGCTGAAGTATAAAGTGGCATCATAGATTATATTTTTTATTGAATAATTTCAATATAAGGATAATATTTAAGGAATAAAAAATTAATTGATTATATAGTCTATAACTAAATATACACTTATATTAAATAGTAATATTCCTTTTATTAGAAATAATAATATTAATTTGATAAAGCTATATTCAAATGATACAATAGGATTTTTTTACAAAAATATAAAATTGTAATTATACAAAAACTATCTTTGATAATGTGTGTAATATAATTATAGTTGGTATAGTTATATTTTTCATGAATATCTTTAACATAATTGGTAAAATAATGAATATGAAGCTTTTCAAGCACTATACGACAAAGATAATATATAAATATATAGTTTTTTTATATGATAAGGAAGCGATTCAAATAACAAAAACACATAAATAGTCTTTGTAAGAAAAAATCTAATAAAATATGTGCTTTTATATTATGATAATATTATTAAAACGGTATTTTACTACTTTTATATAATAAAGTTATATTGAATATATAAGATAAAATTTGAATATATATTATAAATAGTAACATAAATTTTTTTGATTTAAATTTATATATATGTTATAGTATATGTTAAATTAACGAGGTATAAATGCTAACAACACAACACAACACAACACAACACAACACAACACAACACAACACAACACAACACAACACAACACAACACAAAATATAATATATTTCTTTATAAAAATACTTATAGCCAAAGCATAAATTTATGCTTTGGCTTTTTATATTTTAAATTAATTTAAGGAGATAAAATGGACTACAAATCTCTTATTGATGATATAGTATGGTGGATACCTTTTAAAAAGCTTAGACATGCTTTTCGTGTAATTATGCAAGATACTCTTGATTCCATAAATAACAAACAAGAAAAAATTAATGAATCAGAAAAAAATAATTTGGAAAAAATAAAATATTTAGAAAAAATTATATTATTAGAAAGTAAAAAATACATTTTTGACTATGAAATGATAGATTTATTATTTTCTGATGATTTTGATTTTATATATTATGAAATAGTAAAATTATGGATACAACTAGAAGATACTAAAAATCTTTTAGATCTTTTATATTTCATTTCTCTTAGAGAACATGTATGGGATAAGATGAATCCAGAATTTTGGCTTGTATATATTTCACTATTATATGAATCCAATAATCTTGATTTTGCTGAGTTTATTTTTAATAAATATGTAGAAAAATATAAACTATCATATATTCATCGTTCCTTAGTAGTATCCAAGTTTTCTAAGGAATTAAATTTGATGAATGAAGAAATAGAGCATTCTAATATTATATTAGAATATTTAAATAAATCTATAAATGATAATGTATTTGAAAATATAATAAAGCAAAATAAAACTATAGCAGTTGTTGGTAATGGTCCTCAGGAATTAGGAAAAGGAAAAGGAGAAGAAATAGACGGTCATGATATTGTTATAAGGTTTAATAATTTTAATAATGTTGGTATTGAAAAAGATTACGGAACTAAAGTAGATATATGGTTTCCAAATCTATCTAATTGTGATTATAAAAAATATAATAATATTATGTATGGATTAGTTTTATCTCCTGATAGAGCTATATTCACTGATGATGTACTTATTAATATGTATTCTATGATAGATAGTAATAAATTTTTTTGTTTTAGTAATGCTCTATCATTTGGACTGTATAAATTAGCCGGAAGAAACATTAGATTTACAACTGGCGGAATAGTTTTATATTATCTTGCTAATTTAAAAGAAAAATATAATTTAAACTTTTCTCATAAGGATATATATGGATTTTCTTTTATCAATAATGATTTTTCTAGCAATCATTATCATTATTATAAAGATATGTTTACTCCATTTTATGCGGAACATGCTTTATATACATACCATAAAATAAATAAAGAAATATTATTTTTGAGAAAATTATTTAATTTATTATAATTTTTATAGGATGTTCTATAAAATTTTGGGTTTAGTACTTAAACTGACAATATTTCCAAAAGTAGATCTATTTATAAAATATTTTTAGTTTTTAATGCTTCATGAACTATAAATAATTTAAATTTATATAGATATTTTTTGATCATAGTAGTATTCTTTTATTTGTTTTATATACAATAATATTATAACAAGTATATTGCTTTTTTATATATAGCACTTAAAAAAGATTTAATAATTCAAAAGTTTAAAAACAATGCTAAATTATATATAATTTAGTAAATATAAAATTTTTTAGTTATATATGACAGCCTATTTTTATTAATGTGATTATCTTTTTATTTCCATATATTCAGAAATATCTTTTGATGAAAGTCTCCATGGACCTATTTTTTCACATTTTTTTGTTTTACAATATCTACAAAAAGGGACAGGCTTTGATAAAAAATCAATTACTTGTTGCAGATTTTTTAACTTGTATATATCTATATAATCTAATTCAGATACCACTAAATTTTGATTAAAAAATTTAGTGAAATGTACTATTGAAGGTATAATTGGACAAGGATATATTTTTCCATTATGTAAATGATGGCACCAACTGGTATACCAACAATTATCAAAACTTTCATTTATATCTTGATTTCCATCTAAATCAAGTGCATTATTCCAACTATGTTTAATACCAACTTTTCCATCAAGAGGAGACTCTACAGTTATACCATATTTTTTAGCTTTTTCATTAATTTCTTCCCAATTTAATAGGATATCTAGTAACCTCTAATCTTGTATTAGTATCTCTTAATACTTTCCAAAAATCATCATTTTGTTTTAATAAAAGTATTCCATTTGTTCCTATTGTTACATTTTTTGCGTATTTATTCGCTAATAATATATAATCCTTGCATCTTGGATTCAATAATGGTTCTCCTCCTCCTATAGTAATAACATTAACTTTCTTTTTTATTATTTTGTTAATTCTTTTTAAGTCTTTCTTTACTATATCAAAATCAAGAAATTTACTTTCTGATAATTGAGAAAATGCATTGCATCCATAACATGATAAATTACAATGTTCTGTTATTCTCAAAATTAAATTATCTAGTTCAAGATTAATATTATATTTTTGATTTAAAAAATTTCTTGCTTTATCTCTTAAATTTTTTATAGGTATAAACCATACAATATTATTTATAGTTGTTCTTTTTAACATAATTTCCTCTTTTTTATATATTATATATTAGACTTGTTTCGAAAGTCATTTTTTAACTTATAATTACATATTGTAATCTAATACTAAAAATCTAGTATCTAACTTTTGTAAATGATTTCGGTAAGGAATATAAAGTATTTTATATATCTTTAAAATTCCAATTTTTTTTAATTCATTACTATTTAATACTATTTTCTTTTTATTTTTCTTTGGTATTAAAACTTTATGATAATATTTTCGTATCACTGTATATCGTTTATCAACTATCAAAAATACCATTCAATTACTATATATTAAAATAATTGTTGTACAACATATAAAATATTATTTTATAAATTACAAAAATTTTTATATACAATCTTATCAAGTAGTTTTGAAATAAGTATATTATATAATAAATGATTATATATTATATGAACTTTTTAAACAAGAGATTAGACCTGTTTCAAGATTCATTTTTAACTTATAATTATATATTGAAGCTAATATCAAAAATCTAGTCTCTAACTTTTGTAAATGATTTTGGTAACGAGTAGAAGTATTTTATATATCTTTAAAATTACAAAAACATGTTCTATTCTAATTTTATTAATTTCTATATTGATTTTTTTTCTTTTCCATATTAATATATGTTCATACAATAAATATTTTATCCTAATTATTTGTTAGGAAAAATTGGAGCATTTATGAATATTGCATTTATACCTGTAAGAGGAGGCAGCAAATCTGTTCCTCTAAAAAATATTAAAAATATTTATGGTAAACCATTAGTTTATTGGGCTGTAAATGCGGCACAACATAGTAAAGTTATAGATAAAGTTGTAGTAGCAACTGATCATATAGACATAAAAAATACTGTTATTAGTTTTGGCTTTAATAAAGTAGAAGTTTATGATAGGGAACCAATTAATGCCCAAGATACATCTCCAACTATGGATGTTATATTGGAGTATATTGAAAAAAAAAATATAAATGATGAAGATATAATGTTTTTAATTCAAGCTACATCTCCTCTAATAGAACCAACTCATATAGATGATATGTATAAAAAAATGCTAAAAGAAAATTCACAATCTGCTTTAACTTGCGTGGAATGCAAAAGATTTTTTTGGACTAAAGATGGTAAACCAATTAATTATGACCATAAAGTTCGTATAAGAAGACAAGATTTTGAGGGATATATGATGGAAAATGGAGCATGTTATATTAATTCTATTTTTAATCTAAAAACAACTAAAAATTTATTAAAAGAACCAATTACTATATATAGTATGCCTGAATATACTGCTACTGAACTAGATGAAGAATTAGATTTTTTTATAATAGAAAAACTTTTTGAAAAATATAAATACCAGACCAGACCAGACCAGACCAGACCAGACCAGACCAGACCATGAATTAGTATGTATAGATTACATATGTTTTTATAATAATACAAAAAATAAAAAATTACAACCTATGTTGCAATACTATATTGCAGCATAGGTTTTTTATTGCTCTAATATAGTATATGTAAATTAATTTTGAAGCAATTCTAAATATTATATATGATTGAGGTGGTAAATATGATAAAAATACCAATAATAGTTGCTGAAATAGGCTGTAATCATAAAGGTGATATGAATATAGCACACAAAATGATTAAAGTATTAGGCTCAATGAAATACATAAATGAAAATTCTTCTATAGATATAGTAAAATTTCAAAAAAGAAATAATAAAGAATTATTGACTGAAGAACAATATAACGCACCTCACCCAGAACCAAAAAATAGCTATGGGTCTAGTTATGGAGAACATAGAGAGTTTTTAGAATTTAGTTTAGAACAGCATAAAACATTAAAAAAATGGTGTGAAGAGGAGGGGTTAGTATATTCATGTTCTGTTTGGGATTTAACTTCAGCAAAAGAAATATCTTCTATCAATCCAAAATTAATAAAAATTCCATCAGGTTCTAATCTTAATTTCCCTATGTTAAAATATTTATTAGATAACTATTCTGGTGAAATTCATATGTCTTTTGGTATGACTACTAAAAATGAAGAAAAGGAAATTCTTGAATTATTTAAATCAAAAAATAGATCAAAAGATCTAGTTATATATTCTTGTACTTCTGGATATCCTGTGCCTTTTGAAGATGTGTGTTTACTAGAAATAACTAGGCTTATAAATGAATTTGGTAAAGATGTAAAAGCTATAGGTTTTTCTGGGCATCATAATGGTATAGCTGTAGATGTAGCGGCTTTGACATTAGGTGCTCAATATTTTGAAAGACATTTTACATTAGATAGAACTTGGAAAGGAACAGATCAAGCTGCTAGTTTGGAGCCTCAAGGACTTATAAAGCTAGCTAGAGATTTGAGAAATGTTAATAAAACATTGACATATAAATCATCAGATATCTTAGATATAGAGGCCGTTCAAAGAAAAAAATTGAAAAGAGAGATAAGATAATGTCTAATATAGCTTTTATTCCTGTAAGAGGTGGTAGTAAATCAATACCATTAAAAAATATAAAAGTACTCTATGGCAAACCATTAGTATATTGGACTGTTAATGCAGCTCAAAATAGTAATGTAATAGATAAGGTAATTGTTGCTACTGATCATATAGAAATAAAAAATACAGTTTTATCATTTAATTTTGATAAAGTAGAAGTATACGATAGATTAGCTGAAAATGCTCAAGATACATCATCTACAGAAAGTGTTATGCTAGAATATATAGAATGCTCTAATATTAAAGATGATGATAATTTCTTTTTAATACAAGCAACTTCGCCACTATTGACATCTTTAGACATAGATAATATGTATAGTGAAATGTTTAAAAATAAATATGATTCTGCATTATCTTGTGTTTTGAGTAAAAGGTTTTATTGGACAAAATCTGGTAAATCAATAAATTATGATTATATGAATAGACCTAGAAGACAAGATTTTGATGGTTATATGATGGAAAATGGAGCTTGTTATATAAGTTCTGTAGAAAATATCAAAAAATCAAAAAATAGATTATTTGGTAAAATATATGTATACGAAATGCCCGAGTATACTGCAACTGAATTAGATGAGGAATTAGATTTCTATATATTAGAAAAGTTAATGGAGAAATATATTGAGAAGTAAAATAAAACTATTTGGATGCGATGTTGATGGTACTCTTACTGATGCAGGAATGTATTATACTGAAAGTGGATACGAATTAAAAAAATTTAATACTAGAGATGGCATGGGTATGAAATTACTAAAAGAATCTGGTATTATAACTTTAATTATAACTTCTGAAAATACAAAAATAGTTGAAAATAGAGCAAAAAAATTAAAAGCGGATTATCTTTATCAAGGTGTACAAAATAAGTTAGAAGTAATAAAGGAATTATTAAAAAAACTTAATATAAATAAAAGTGAATTTGCTTATATAGGTGATGATATTAATGATAAAGAAATTTTAGAATTTGCTGGTTTAAAAGCATGTCCTAATGATGCTATAGAAATTATAAAAAACATAGATAATATATTAACAATGTCTAAAAAAGGCGGAGAAGGTGCTGTAAGAGAATTTATAGACAATTATATTTTATAATTTGGAGAATAAATATATGTTATCAGAAGAAAGGAAAAAAGAATTAAAAAATTTAGTAAAAAATAAATTAAAAATATTTTTAAATGATTATTGTTTTATAGGTGGAATGTCCTTAGAGTATTTGGGTGGTAGAAAAGCTGTAGAAATAAAATTTGATATGTTTATAAAATATAAACCAATTGTTAAAGTTATTTGGATAGAAATACCTTTTCCTAAATATAGAAAAAAAGATATTAATAATCATGATATATCTACGAAAGTAGAAAGAATAAAAAAGTTAGTTAGAGATGAATTTAAAGATAAAATAGATGGGTATTTTCATGATGTAATAATACATATAGGAGATAACTTTGAACATAATAGGATAATAAATAAAGGACCAGACCAGACCAGACCAGACCAGACCAGACCAGACCAGACCAGACCTAATATTCATATATGTAGCGATTACATATGTTTTTATAATAATTCAAAATATAAAAAATTACAACCTATGTTGCAATACTATATTGCAGCATAGGTTTTTTATTGAATGATTTTAATATTTAAGGAGAATAAAATGAATAAAAAAGTAATTGATGATATAGTTTGGTATATACCTTTTAAAAAATTAAGAAATGCATTAAGAGAATATTTACTAAATATATCAAACAACATAGAAAGTATATTATATAATAATATTACATTGCAAAATGCTAACGATAAAAAACATCATACTTATTATAAATTAAATAAAAATTATTATTATAAGCTTAATTTTGGACCAGGACCTAACTTTATTAAACCTGACCCCAGCTGGATTAATATTGATATGGATAATAATATTGGCGATGTTGTTATGAATTTCAATGAAATTCAAGAATTACCTTTTGAAGATGGATCTGTTGAATGCATTTATGCATCTCATGTATTTGAACATATGAGTATATATGCTGCTCCAAAAGTATTCAAAGAATGTTACAGAGTATTAAAAGATGGAGGTGTATTAAGAATAATAATACCTGATATTAAAAAAGCTATAAAAAAATATTTAGAAAATGATTATTCGCATGAAGCATTTATTGATAATAAATATATTGCTAAATCATTATTAGGAATTGAAGATTATACCATATTTGAAGCATTGAAGGCAGAATTAATATCACCATCATCACAAAATTTATATGGGATTGCCCACCAAAATGGTTGGGATTTTGAAGCATTAGTAATGGAGTTAAAAAGAGTAGGTTTTAATCCAAATCAAATTGTAGAATCAGTTTTTCAAAAATCTCAATATAATTTCTTTAATTTTGAGGGAAAATACGAATCAACCGCAAATAAATATAAAAGATCACTATATGTAGAGGCCACAAAATAATAATATAAATTTTATATATATATGTCTTTTTATAATACTAAACAATAGTAAGTGATAATGTATCACAACTAACTGTTGTTAATGTAAACCTAAAAATATTTAATATTACTTTAAATGAAAATAATAATTATATAAAAAATATAATAAGGAATATAAGATGGAACAATACAATGATAAATTACTTGAATTAATTAAATTTCACAAAGATAAAAATATATTTAGACATTATAACTGCGTATGTGGGGAAGATAATGATGAATTAATAGCAACAAAAGATAAATTTGGCTTAGATTGTAATTTTGTTATTTGTAAAAATTGTGGATTAATAAGAATGAATCCATACTATACTGAAGATTTTTTAAAAATATTTTATTCCGAATTTTATTCTACAATATATAGAAATGATAAGTATTGCTCTAATGAAACTTTTAATCATATATGCAATGTAAGAGGAAAATATATAATAGATCGAATAGTTAGTTCTATAAACATAAATTTTAAAAACTTAAAAGTATTTGAAGTTGCTTCTGGAAGTGGGGGAATACTAAAAGCATTCCAAAATAAAGGATGTGATGTATATGGTTGTGATTATGATGAAAATTTTATACTATTAGCAAAAAATAATGGTATAAATATTGTTACAGGTAGTTATGATGAGTTAAAAAAATTTGGTAAATGTGATTTGTTAATATTAAGTCATATATTAGAACATATAGCTGAACCTGATATTTTTATAAACAATATATTGGAATTAGTATCAGATAATGGGTATATATATATAGAAATACCTACTTTAGAATCCATAGCTCATCATTTTAATTATTATTTATTTGATTTCCAATCTGCACATGTATATTATTACACAGAATTTAATTTTTTAAAATTATTAAAAAAATTGAATTTGTTTATAATAGATAAATATTATGAATATATATATGGACGTGGGTACGGTTTCTTATGTCAAAAAAATAAATCAAATAAAAACAATTATAACTTAGATTATTTTCTTGTTTCATCATTTATAAATCAATGTAATCATTTTAAAAATATATATGCTAAAATGGTAGAATTGGAAAATAAAATAAAAGATAATAATAAAAATTTAAATATTATTCATAATGTAGTAAATACTTTAGCTTGGTGGATACCTGTAAAAAAATGGAGGGATAACTTTAGAAATAAATTTAATACAGACCAGACCAGACCAGACCAGACCAGACCAGACCAGACCAGACCAGAAATAATATGTAAAAGAAACATATATGTATTTTTTAATAATATAATAATAATTAATAAATTACAACCTATGTTGCAATACTATATTGCAGCATAGGTTTATTTTTGCACATTAACTAATTATTATACCTGTTTCATAAGTACTTGACAAGATTATATATAAAATTTTAATAATTTACTAACTATTAAAATTATGTTTTTGATAATTAATCATTTTAATATATAAATATGCAGTCTTTTTGCTTCTCCCCACAGATGTACTTTGTATTGTCAAGACTGGGTATGTGCCTATTTGTAAAAAAGTGGTGTTTGCCAAAAGCATGTATAGTATGATCTAGTACCCACAATTAATAAATAAATTCGTTTTGAAATAAGTATATTTTACACATCAAATAAACTCCTTGTTTTTTAAAGTATTAATTTTACAAATGAAAAAAGAGGATAAAAATGAAAACAAATTTTAAAGTTATGATTTTAAGTTTATTGTTAGTAGTTTCATGCAGCAATTCAAATAATAATAAGAACTCAGATAATATAAAATCTAATATTGATATTCCTTTAACTGAAAATGAAAAATTATACGATTATGAAGTAGTATATTTGATGTCTGATAACGGAGAGTATATAAGTTCTGCTTTAACATATAATACAAATAATTTAGGTAAAATTGTTTATACATACCCTAATCAAAATTCAGTAACATTTAATGTAGAAAGAATAGGTGAGCTTGATGAAGGAAGCATATCAGCAGTTTCTTATGATAATAATACTTTAGAAGGAAATCTGCCAAGCATATCATATCCTTTTAATGCTAAAATAGACGGTAAAGAAATAATTTTTAAGTCCGTTAAAAGTCCAGTAACAGGGGCAAGAACAATTGAATATTCATACACAAATGTTTCTACCAATAGTGATAATATATTTGAGTATAAAAACTCCATATTTGTATTGAACAATGAAAATAATTCAGAAGTAATAAATAAAATAAATTTAGATATAAATAAAGAGTTTGGTATAACTGATGCATCTTCTTTTAATGATTTAGGCTCCCTATTAAAAAATGAAAATGTAATAAGCAATAAAATGAATACCTATTATGATGAATGGCTAAACTCAGATTATATAGCCAACACATCAGAGGATTCTAGTCAATATTGCATAAATTATTTAAGTGAAAAATTTATTTCAATAATTAGATTTATATACGAGTACACAGGCGGTGCACATGGAACATACGCTACAGTATACAGTGTCTATTCATTAGAAAATGGAAACAAATTAAAAATAGAAGATTTAATAACAGACTTAAAAAATACAGACTTACTCAATTTAATAAAAGATAAACTCTTAAAAATAGATGGAAGAGATGAAAGCTCTTATTTTGATTTGAATGAACTTTCACTAGAAAACAATAATTTTTATATTACATCAAACGGTTTAGTATTTACTTGGGGAATATACGAAATTGGACCTTATGCTATTGGAGAAACTAAAGTATTAATTTCAGCAGAAGAAATTAAGCCTTATTTAAAAGACAAGTACAAAACAATATTTTAATAATAATTGTTTTAATATACTAAAATATAATAGAGGTAATTATTAATTTAATTGCCTCTTTTTTATTTAAACCGCTTTACTATTTATAAAAATAGTTTAATATATAAAAAACTTTTAGAGGTTATACATGGAAAAATTTGATGTTTGTGTAATTGGAATAGGTACAATAGGTTCATTTGCTTCATATTATTTATCGAAGGCAAATATAAAAATAGCAATGATTGATTTATATGCTCCTTCTCATGATCAGGGTTCATATCATGGAGATACTAGAATATTTAGAATAGATTATGGAGAAGGTGAAAAATATATCCCTATGTTAAATAGAGCATTTGATTTATGGGGGGAATTTGAATCAGAAACAAATACAAAAATGTTTGAAAGAATTGGAGTGATTAACATAGGTCATAAAGATTCTGAATTTATGATTAATACATTAAGCAGTGCCAAAGATTACAATTTAGACTGTGAAATTATAGATAGAAAAGAGATTGAAAAAAGATATAGTTTTTTTGTTCCAGAAGATTTTTTAGGCGTTTATGAAAGAAATACAGGCTATGTATATAGCGATAATTCAGTGATAACAGCGAGTAATGAAGCTGTAAAATTCGGAGCAAAAACCTTTTACGGAAGTGAAATAAAAAATATAAAAAAAATAAATGACTCTTATATAATAATATCAAAAGAATATGAATTTGAAACAAAAAAAAATAGTTCTATCAGCAGGAACTTACTCAGATGAAATATTGAATTTATTATTAAAAATTATGCCTTTACCTTGCATACCTGTATACAAAAAAAGAAAAATATTCTCTTGGTGGGAAAGCGATGTATATACTTATGATAAACTTCCTGCTTTTACATTTGAAATAGATGGAGATCATTATTATGGTTTTCCTAATGCGGGAGATGGATTTAAAATAGGTAAAAACTTAACAGGACAATATTACAACAAAAGAGAAGAGAGGGTAGATTTTGGATAGATAGAAGAGGATAAAAATGAAATAGGCGAGCATGCTAGACAATTTATACCTTATATAGGAAAATTTATAAAAGGTAAATCATGCAGTTATCCTATGAGTCCTGATGAAGATTTCATAATAGATTTTTTAAATAATGATATATTATTTTTCGGCGGTATTAGTCATGGCTTCAAATTTGCACCTGTTTTAGGTGAAATTGCTGCAAGGCTATTACAGATAAAAATTTCACATTAGATGAAAACTTTACTCTTAAGAGATTTAATTAATTTTATTAGTAAAACAATATTTGAATAACAAAAATATTTATTTATAAAGTTTATTAAGAGGGTAGTTATTAATTTAATTACTCTCTTTTATTTTTTATAGTATAATACTTGACTTAAAATAAATTATAAACTATACTAAAAGCATAAGCTAAAATACTTAAGAAAAAATATCTTTGAATATGTTTCGAGTTTAATTTCGGAGGTATTTATTATGAGTATTTTTAATAGCTTAAAACTTAACTGGCATTTCATTAATAACTGCAATATGCATTGCAAGTTTTGTTATGCCTCAAAAGATATCTGCAATATAGATCTATTTAAAATAGCATCTATACTTAAACCTTTTAAGTATATTAATCTAGTAGGCGGTGAGCCGACTATATACAAAAACTATATTCCTTTATTGTATTATCTAAAGTCTCAAAACCATATATTGAGTATAGTAAGCAATGGTTCAATGCTTTTAAAATATAAGTCTATACTAAATGCCACTTTAGAATGCTGTGATGTTATTGGTTTAAGCATAGATTCACTAGATAAAGAAACTTGTATAAAAATCGGAAGAAGCATAAAAAACAGCATACCTATAACAAAAGGAGAGTATCTATATATAACTGACAAAATTAAAGAAAATGCAAAAGAGTTAAAGATAAATACCGTTGTTAATAGATACAATTACAAAGAAAATCTAAACCCATTCATATCAAAAGCCCTTCCAAACAAATGGAAAATATTTCAGGTACTTCCTATAGAAAATCTTAATTCCTGCCAAGAACTTTTAATAAGTGATGAAGAGTTTAACTATTTTCTAAATACTCATGCCGCAAATGAAAAAATAATGTATCCAGAAAACAATGATAATATGACATCTTCCTATATAATGCTTGATGCTAAAGGAAGATTCTTTAACAACATTGATAATAAATATATTTACTCAAAAAGTTTATTAGAAGATGACGCTGATTTGTATGAAGAGTTTTTCAAAATGAATTATAGTATTGATAAATATTATAACAGGTACAAAAAAGCTAATTAATTGAAATATAGCGGATTAAGTTTATAATTTATAAAAGGAGAAAGAAAATGGAAAAATTATATTATGAATTTAATGAAAAAAAATTAAATGGAATATTAGAAAATATTGAAAAAATACAGAAGAAAAGTACAAAAAATTCTTAAATGATATAAATTACATAGGTGATTATAAAACTAATGTAATTAGATTATGCGAAGACCTTAAAATTGCTTTCAATATGTACGAAAAAGATGAAATAGATATTCCAACTATGCTTCAAATTATAAATATAATGTATAAAAAACATTTAAAATATGAATTTGCTATGCATAAAAAAGTATATTATGACACTGTACTATTTTTTTTATTAATAAAAATAAAAAAAAGCATGGAGAAAAAAAATACTGAAGACATAAATATCTATGAAATGATAGTTTATTTATACAATATATGCTATTTAAATAAATATGTTGAAACTATAAAATTTCATCTCAATTTAATAAAAGAAGATGATGATATATTTAGCAGAGTATACTCAGGCTTTATTAATCATTATTCTTACAGATATTATTTAGATGTAAAAGATGAAATTATATCAGTACTTAATAATATTGATAAATATATATCAGATATAATAAGCAGAATAAAAGAACTTGACAGCAATAATAATTTAATAAATTATATAACCGCTGATTATACTCTTAGTTACCAAATAAGTAAATTTGAGAAAATGAAAAAATCATTAAATAAATACAATTATTATAGTGAATATCTAAAAAATAGATATAATATAAAAAAAGATGAAAATTTGCAGTATATATACTTTTGGAAAGAAGAGTACGAAATACTAAGCAAATACAATAACAAATTACATTTAAAAAATAGAATAGCTCGACTTTATTATAATAGATATAAAAGGACTAATGATGAAAAAGATAAGATTAGGGCTAAAAATATCATTGAGTATAATATAAAGAAAATAGAAAATTATAACAATTTAACCATCGATGATATATATGAAGTATTTGCTTATACATTTGTAAATACATTGTTTAATATATATACAAAGTATTCTGAAATAGAAAAAGCCATATCTATTTTTACTAAAAAAAGTATAGAAGTAAAAAGAATTGATAAAAATGATAAAAACACAGTAGAAAGTTTAGAAAAAGAAAGACTTGCTATTCTTTATATATTTAATATGATGTCTAATAATAAATATCCAAATGAAAAACTTCAAATCATTATGGATGTATATACAAGTATAAATATTAAATATTTGAATAGGATAAAAGATAACAAAATTCGTCTATGCAAACTTGGTGAACCAGTTCAGCCTAAGCATGAAACATATACTAAAATCATACCAAATTATGATGTAATATATAAAATCATTGAAGATATTCAAATAATGTATTGGTGTTATTATGATTTATGTGATTTAAGAAAAGAAAAAAATTATTATATAAAATTAAATAATTCTCTTTATCAATATTTAAGACGATTATTTGATAAATACATGTTTAATAAAGTCTATAATTTAGAGCATAATAAAAATATAGAATATCAAATTTGTAATGTTATTATATTTATAATAGATTTCATAAGTAAATTTATAAATACAAATGATTATAAAATAAAATTAGAGCCTTTATTAATACAATCTTTATATTATCTTAATAGAGATAATACAAAAACTATAATAGATATTTTTAAAAAAGATGACTTTAATAATTATAAATTGATTATTAAATTAATAAATGAATGTGCCAAATCTAAAGTTTTAAAAGAAGATACCAAAATAAAAAACAAAAATGTATTAATAGATATTTATGAGATTATGAGCAATACAAGAAAAGAACTTGTAGTCATGCGTTTATTTGATTATGTAAGAAATGCAGATGCCTATGCTAATAAAATCTTTATAAAAAAAGAAACAATTACAAATAAAATTGTTCAATGGAAAGGAAAAAATATAGATATAGAAAAATATAAGGATAAAAAATATATATTGTGTTATCATTTTCATTCATCAAGTAATGCAATATAAGATGAAAATGGAAATATTGTAAAAGATAATAGAGGAAAAAATTTAAGAAGACTGCCTGATAAAAACTGGATAGCAATTAATCAAATAAGAGATTCATTAGCCCATAGAGTTAATGAAAAAACAAGCGATGTTAATGAAGAAATTATTAATGCTAAAAAAGCAAGAGAGTTTATTGATAAAAATTATACTGCTATATTAGAATGTTTATTTAATGTCATAAAAGAAAATAATTTGCTAACTGATAAACAATTCAGAAGCGATGAGTTCTAATTAAATTTTTTATAAAGGTATTAATTATTATTTAGTTAATACCTTTATATTAGACTTGTTTCAAAACTAGCTGACAAGATTTAGTATGAAATTATTTAATTTTAAAATTACAAATAAATAAAATGTTTTACATGTTATATAAACCATCATTTTAGTATATAAGCATGCAGTCCTTTTGCTTCTTTGTGCCAACAAAAGAAGTGGGGTTTGGGGCAAAGCCCCAACTATAATTAAAAAAATATTAAATTAACAAACTATAAATATTAACAAATTTAGTTTTGAAACAAGTCTATTATTTAATTAAATATACTTCCAAGTGTATCCTTTTTTCATCTGTAAAATATCTTCAACAGTACCTTTAGCAATTATCTCCCCGCCGTTAGTGCCTCCTTCTAATCCTAAATCGATTATATAATCAGCGGCTTTAATAACATCAGGATTATGCTCTATTATGATGATGCTATGTCCTTTTTCTACCAATTTGTTTAAAGCTATAAGAAGTTTATTAACATCATCAAAATGAAGTCCTGTAGTAGGTTCATCTAAAATGTAAACTATATGCTCATCACCTTGTTTTTTTGCGAGTTCTGTAGCAAGTTTCAAACGCTGCAACTCTCCGCCTGAGAAAGTATCAAGCCTTTGGGATAATTTTATATAACCAAGCCCAACTTCACTCATTATAGAAAGTGTTTTAGTGATTGATTTGTCAAAGTCAAAAAACTCTATTGCCTCATCGACTGTAAGTTCTAATACTTCAGCTATGTTTAGAGATTTGAACCTTACGGATAAAGTTTCATCATTGTATCTTTTACCTCCGCAAGCCTCACAAACTATTTCCATGTCAGATAAGAAATGCATAGCTATTTTTCTTATGCCTTTACCCTCACATATATTGCATCTTCCTTCTTTGCCATTGTATGAGAATCTTCCAGGTGCGAATGCCTTTGCTTTTGCTGCAGGAGTTTTTGCAAATATATTTCTAATTTTATCAAACACTTTACTATAGCTTACTAATGTACTTCTAATAGAACCAACTATTGATATTTGGTCAACTAATATAGTGTCAGAAACAATGCTTGGTATTTCAGCACTTTCAAATTTTGAGTATTGATTGAGTCTGCGTTTTTTTAGAGCAGGGTAGAGTGTATCTATTATTAAAGATGATTTACCGCTTCCAGATACTCCTGTAACAACCACTATTTTTTTTAATGGTATATCTACACTAATATTTTTTAAATTGTTTGTAGAAACATTTTTTAATTTTATGCATTCAGTCTCTTCATTTCTTACAGCAGTTTTCTCAAATACTTTTTTTCTCTCGCTTAAATAATCTCCTGTAAGTGAACTATTTGAGTTTAATATATCATCATATTTACCTTCAAAAACTACTTCTCCCCCGAAAGCACCAGCAAAAGGTCCCATATCTATAATATTGTCTGCAGCTTTCATAGTATCTCTGTCATGCTCTACTATTACAAGAGTATTTTTTAAATCTCTTAATTCTTTTAATGTATCAAGCAAATGACTTGTATCTCTAGGGTGAAGTCCTACAGTAGGCTCATCTAATACATAAAGCACTCCTGTAAGTTTAGAACCCAACTGACTAGCAAGCCTTATTCTCTGTGCCTCTCCTCCTGAAAGTGTGGCGTATTTTCTGCCTAATGATAAATAATTTAATCCTACTTTATCCAAAAAGCTAAGCCTTGTATTTATTTCTTTTACTGCTTCTTTTGATATTGTATTTTCTCTATCTGTTAAAAGTTTAGGAAGTGCATCAAAGAAATTAATTGCCCCTTCAACTGTCATAGCACATACTTGGCTTATATTTTTATCCTGTATTGTATATGCTCTCATTACTTCATTAAGCCTTTCGCCATGACAAGAACTGCATTCCTCATCAACAAAAAATTTGCCAAGCGATTTATCTTTCCACTCTGAATAATCTTCACTTGTAACATCATTATTAGAATGCCAAGCAGTGATAACATTTCCTATGGCATAATCACCGCCGAAGAATACTGTATCTATCACTTTTTTATCAAGTTCATTAAAAGGAGTTTGATATAAATCTTTTTTTGTTATGCCATTTCTTTTTAATAATCTGAATAATGAATCTGTATAATGCTTACCATGAGTAGAAAACATATTATGAAGAGCAGTATCTAATGCACCGTCAAATAAAGGCTTTGTACTGTCTTTTATTGCCAAATCTATACTGAATGTAGGCTTACTTCCAAGTCCTTTGCACTCTTCACAGTATCCCCAATGCGAATTAAATGAAAAATGTCTTGGTGTAACTTCAAAATCAAATAATATACCATGCAAAAGACATGCTGGAAACTTCGTATGGAAACTTTCTTTTATAATTATGCCATGTGAAGCCTTTATATGCACCACTCCGTTTGACAAATCCATAGCCCTTTCAATAGCATCAGCAATTCTAGCTCTTTTATCCTTTCCAACAACTATTCTGTCAATAACTATACCTACAGAATATATCTCTTCTTTTGATAAGGAAGCAATTTCTTCTTCTGTAATGTCATCTATAACATAATCATTATTATTAATCTGCATTCTCACATAACCAGCTTCTCTTGTTTTTTCTATAATTTTTTTTATATCTTTTGCATCATTATCATCAAAAGTAAATCTATGATTAAATGAACTATGATATAAAGGAGAAATTATAATAAGTTTATGTAAGTCCATAGTATCAATAATTTCAGTTGCAAGTATTGAAGGAGTTTCAGCTTTTAGAGTATCTTTATCATTGCAATGAGGACAATGAGGCTTTGACACTCTTGCAAAAATTAGTCTGAAATAATCATAAATCTCTGTAACAGTTGCAACAGTAGAACGCGGATTTCTGCTTACATTTTTTTGATCTATTGCTATGGCAGGAGCAAGTCCTTCTATCTTTTCAACATTAGCATCTTCAAATCTTCCTAAAAATCTTCTTGCATAAGTAGAAAGTGATTCAACAAATCTTCTCTGACCTTCTTTAAATATAGTGTCAAATGCAAGAGAAGTTTTTCCGCTTCCAGATACTCCTGTTATAACATTAATTTTATTTTTTGGTAATGTTAAGCTGATATTTTTAAGATTATGTTTATTGGCACCTCTTATTATTAATGAAGTATTTTCTTCTTTTTTTGTTTCTTCAGTTTTTATAATTTCTTTTTTCTTTTTTGAAGGCTTTAATATTTCTTTAAGTTCTTTTGCAGTTAGTGATTCTTTTACTTTTATAATATCCTCTGGCTTTCCTTTGGCAACAACTCTTCCTCCTTTATCTCCGCTTAAAGGTCCCATATCTATAATATAATCAGCACATTTAATAACATCCAAATTATGCTCTACAACTAAAACAGTATTTCCTTTATCAACAAGTCCGTCTAATGCTTTTAATAATTTTTTTATATCCTCAAAATGAAGTCCTGTAGTAGGTTCATCTAATATATATAAAGTGTTTCCTGTAGATATTTTATGAAGTTCGCTTGCTAGTTTTATTCTTTGAGCCTCTCCTCCAGACAAAGTAGTGGAAGGCTGACCCAATTTTATATAACCAAGTCCTATATCTTCCATTATTTTTAATATTCTTGTTATTGAAGTTATACCGTCAAAAAACTTGATGGCTTCTGATACACTCATCTCAAGAATATCATATATAGTTTTATCCCTGTATTTAACATCCAAAGTTTCTGCATTAAATCTTTTACCTCCGCATTCCTCACAAGGCACTAATACATTAGATAAAAACTGCATCTCTAACTCTATAACTCCAGCACCCTCACAAGTAGGACATCTTCCTGTTTTTACATTAAATGAGAATCTGCCTTTATCATATCCTCTCATTTTTGCAAGTTTAGTAGCAGCAAATAAATCCCTTATAGGAGATAAAACTTTTGTATAAGTTGCCGGATTGCTTCTTGGAGTTCTTCCTATAGGCGACTGATCAACTTCTATAACCTTATCAATATTTTCAAGTCCTTCTATTCTTTCATGACTGCCTGCGGTTAAAGTTTTTCCGTAAAAATGATTATGCAGGGCACGCATTAAAATATTTTCAACCAAAGTAGATTTGCCGCTTCCAGAAAGTCCTGTAACTACAATAAATAATCCCAAAGGAAACTCTACATCTATATTTTTAAGATTAAATTGATTAGCACCTATTACTTTTAAAAATTTTCCGTTTCCATCTCTTCTTGTCTTTGGTATTTCTATATCATCATCGCCGCGTAAATATTTTGCAGTATAAGATCTATCAGACTTTAAAAACTCTTCATAATCTCCAATGCCTACAACCTCTCCTCCATTAACTCCAGCATTAGGACCTATATCAATTAAAAAGTCAGACTCCTCCATAGTTTCTTTGTCATGCTCTACAACTATAACGGTGTTATTTTTATCTCTTAATGTTTTTAATGACTCTATTAATTTTTTATTATCAGACTGATGAAGTCCTATTGAAGGCTCATCTAATACATATAATACACCTTCAAGTCCGCTTCCTATTTGAGATGCAAGCCTTATTCTTTGAGATTCTCCGCCTGAAAGAGTAGGGGAGGAACGCTCTACCGTCAAATATGTTAATCCCACTTTCACTAAAAATGTTAATCTGTAAATAATCTCTTTTACTATAGGAGCACCTATTATCTCTTCATTAGGCTTTAATTTTAATTTAGTAAAATAATCATATAAATCTTCTATAGTCATTGAAGAAAAATCAGCTATAGTTTTACCATTAAATTTAACTGACAATGCATCTTCATTTATTCTTTTACCCTTGCATTTAGGACATTCAACTTCGTCCATAAAATTAGCATAATAACTATTTTTATAAGTTTCATAATCGTATTTTAATCTGTCCAAAATACCCGGTACTCTCTCTTCTACAAGTTTACTATGGTACCAAAATCTTTTTCTCCATTTTATTTCTTTATCGGTACCATAAAGTAAATATTTTTTTTCTGTTTTAGTTAAATCTTTCCAAGGTTTTTTTAAATCTATTTTATAAGTTTTGGCAATAACCTCTAGTTCATCAATGCCGTATTCCATGTCAAAACCGATATGATCGTCTACAAAACATGATAAAGCCCCATCATAAATATTTAAATTATCATCTCTTATAATATGCTTCTCTGTAAATACATGCTCAACCCCAAGTCCTCCGCAAACAGTACATGCCCCCATAGGGTTATTAAATGAAAACAAATTAGGCTCAATATCAGCAATAGAGTGTCCGCAATTAGCACAAGACCTTTCTGTAGTATAGAGTTTATAATATTTATCTATTTCAAACTGCTTACTCATTTTTATTTTTTTCTTTTTAGTTTTTGTATCTTCTTCAGCATTTTCTGGAGTGTCTGTTTCTAATACTTCCTCACTTTTTTCATGCTCTTCATAAAATGCTACTAATCCCTTTGTTATTCTTATAGCCCTCTCGATATCATCAGTGATTCTTGACAAATATTTATCTTCAACTTTTATCCTATCAATAACTATTTCTAAAGTATGCTTCTCATATCTTTTAAGTTCTGGTATTTCATCTTCATCGAATTTATAAACTATATTATCAATTCTTATTCTAGGATATCCTGCAAGTTTTACTTCCTCAATTTCTTTTCTATACTCCCCCTTTCTATCCCTTACAATAGGAGCTAGAACTAAAATTCTTTTCTCTGCGAACTCTCTTAACACACTATGAGCTATTTGATCTTCGCTTTGCTTTGAAATTTTATGTCCGCATTTAGAGCAGTAAGGAACACCAAGCCTTGCGAATAATAATCTAAAAAAGTCATAAATCTCTGTAACAGTACCTACAGTAGAGCGGGGATTTTTATTAACGCTTTTTTGGTCTATAGAAATAGTAGGGGATAGTCCTTCTATATGTTCAACATCCGCCTTAGCCATAACGCCTAAAAACTGTCTTGCATAGGCTGATAATGATTCTAAATATCTTCTCTGTCCCTCTTTAAAAATAGTGTCGAATGCCAGAGAACTTTTTCCGCTTCCTGATACTCCTGTCAGAGTGGTTAGTGTTTTATGCGGTATTGACAGTGATATATTTTTAAGGTTATGCTCTTTAGCTCCTCTTATTTCTATAGAATTGTTAGCCATTAATCTATCCTCAATAAAAAATAAAAAAGTTAAACTATTATAACATAAATTCTATATAAAAAAAGGTTTTATTATATTAAATATTAATAAGACTTTTCATAATAAAAACTGTAAAAATAAAATGTCTCTATATATAGCTGAATACTGAAATTTAAAACAAAATAAGTCATTAAATATAAATATAACAATTATAACAATAATCAATTAAATAATTATTTTTATAAAATATACAGCATACATGATACTATTATATAAATAAAAAATAGTTCAAGAAACTATAACATATTTTAATTAAAAAATTTATTTACTTCATAATGATTAATATTATTTATAAATTAAAATTCTATATCTACCTTAAACTTATCTGCCCATTTTAATTCATATTTTCCAGAAGTATTTACCTCAATATCAAAAGATAATTTTATAAAATTAGGAAGATTATTTATACCTGCTATCAAAGATTTATATCTATTGAATGTTTTTATACTATGGCCCAATGATACATCAGTAAATTTTATAGTTCCACTAGCTTTTCCTTTATATAAGTAGTTTTCTATATCTGATTCTAAGAAATCTAAAGCATGCTTGTTAATATTTTCTTCAACTAAAAATTTTTGAAAATCCTCTTTAGAAACTCCTTCAGCATCATTATCTATTATTGTATATTTAGAATGACGTTTTAGATTTTTATACTCAGAACTATCACCTTTTATATTAGTTTCCAAATTGATTGGTAAATCTGCAATATTTACACCTGCATCAACATTATATTTATTAGATGAATTATAATCTTCTTCATCGCTAAAAACCACAGTAATAAGTTTTGCACCCATTTTTCTAGCAATTCTTATAATTAAATTCCTAAAATCCTTCTTATAATTTGTATTAAATGATTCTATAGTATAATATACATTATTATATATTTTACTATTCACTAAATATACGGCTTTATCATTTCTATATTGAAACAAATCCATAGGCTCTTTAGCATCTAATTTTAACTTTAAACCTTTAAGTATATCATCTCCAAAATTATACATAGAAAAACCATTTATAATTTCTCTAGTTTTATTTGGATTATGGTCTATATTATATTTTGTTTGACCGTCCAATAATAATATACCATCTTTTTCAATCATTTTAATCTCCTAATTATTTTATTAAAAAGTCTAATATTTTTATTTTATAATCTTCATTTAATTCACATAATATATAATTATTAATTTTACTTTCTATTAATTTCTTATATTCTTCAGTTATAGAATTATCAGTTATACATAAAAATGATAATTGAACATTATGTTTCAACAATTCATCAATATCATTAAAAACATTCTCTAAATTATCATTTTTGGCACTAAATACATAACATATTTTAGTATATATATAATTTTTTAAATCTTTAACATTATCTTCTGTTTTATTAATTAATAAATTAAGAATATTCATATTGTGTTTAACTATTAATCTTTTAACATTAGTTGAATCAATAATTTTTTTATTGTTTTCTTTAAGAAAATTAAAAAGTAATTCTTTTGAACCTCCTAAAATTAAAATATTAGATTTATTATAATTAATTTTTTATATAATAAAAATCCAGAAAATAAACTTGTTAATCCAGTAATAACTGATGATATTATCAATTTATTCTTCATATCTTCAGATTTTTTAGTCTCTTCAATTTTCAATTTAATTTGCTCATAATCTAGACCGATAATATCAAATGTATCTTTTATAATGGAATCTGTAGCATATTGATCCCAAAAAATTAATGCTTTTCTTCTTCTGCCAGCTATATCTCTAATTTCATGCTCCATAGTAAAGAAATTATAGTTTTTCTTTCTTTGAATTTTTTTATCAGCATTTATATTGAAATATTTTAACCTTTTATAGAGATCATCAATAATTTTTTGTTGTTCTTCACCTATAACTATTTTTCCATCATAAGCAGTTATATGTTTTCCTCCATCTTCTATACCTTGTATAGTAACAACTATCATATTTTTTTACCTGAAAATAAAAACTTTATTATTTCCTCTCTAGGATTATCACTCAATTCAAATATTTTAGATTTTATACCCAATTTATTTATATCATTTTCAATTTCAGATATATTATTAATATTTTTTCCTCTAGTACCTATAGCAAAAGCCTCAGCACCTTTAAACTTAGCTTCTTCTATAGCATTTTGTAAACCATATTTAATATTCATATTTTTATTATAATTTTCAGCATTAAATACATAGCATAAAATATTAAAATCTAATTCTTTAGCTTTTTCTGTATCTGAATATGTACTTTCACTTCCACTAGTATTTATAATATTAATTCTATAGTCTGATTTTAATTTTACATCATTAACTTTATGAGCTGCTGTAGCAACAGTATCTTTTTTAAATCCTTCATTATTCAATATATGAAATAAGGTATCTTTACCCGCTTGCGTTTCTCCCAAAATTAATATTTTATCTCTGATTTGATTATCAGACAATGCTTTTACACCAAAAAGAATACCTCCTAATAATGCAGCTCCACCAGCAATTGTTGCTATAGCTTCCTGCTGCTCTTTTTTTTCCCTTTTTTTTCTATCCTCTTCAGACTCAAAAAGATCACTAAAAAATCCCATTTTTACCTCCTTGATAATTTATTTTTTAATGTAATAGTTATTGCTAAAGCTCCTATACATAAACCTATACACAATAATATTACATTATAATTAATTTTAACATTAGATGAATTATAAATATTTAAAAATGTATCATAATTAAGCTCCATAGTTTCTATGGTTTTTTTAATAATTTCTTCTTCTGTGTTTTTATCAAATACTATTAAAACTTTCCTAGTTCTCCCAGCAATATCTTTTTCAGGATGTTCCATATAACAAAAAAACTCATTAGAATTAAGCTTTTTTATTCCATAACTTCTATCATCAAACTTTATTCCTGATATTTTAGAATACAATACATCTATTGCATTCTGCTGCTCATCTCCTGTAACCAATTTTCCATTAATTACAGTTGTATGTTTACCGCCTTCTTTTTTACCTTGTATAGTAGCAACTATCATGATACAATCCTTATTTAAATAAAACATAAATAAAAATATACATATAATTTAATTATAGAGAATAATATAATTTATAATTAATTATTATATATATATATATAATAAAAAATCAAGAGAATTAATAGCATTTATCATGTATTAATACATGAATATATAGCTTATTAATTATATAAGTTTGGATTAAAGATATTATAAATTTAATAAAGATTTAGGACTGATTTTATATTTAAAATAAAAACAAAAAAATATTATTAGATTATGATTTATAAATTAGCTGTAAATGTAAAGGGAGGGAATTTTAAATAAATGCATAAAAATCAAATATATTCTAATATTAATATAATTTCGACTATCTTTTTTCTAAAGTTTGCAATATCTATGTATTTAAATACTAAACTAAAAATTAATAATTGACAATAACACTCCTTTAGTTTATACTTCCACAATTAAAATATTTTTTATAAAGAAGTCTTTTATGAAAACTATCAATATATTTTTTATTTTTTTTAGTATTTTATTATTTTCATGCGGTAATGCGGATAAAAATAATAAAAACTTATCTATAAAAGACAGGGCTGGAAATAATATAGTTCTGCCTGAAAAAATAGAAAATATAGCATGTTTATCTCCTTCGATTACAGATGTTATATTAGCATTAGGACTTGCTGATAAAATAACAGCTTCAGATTCCACTTCAATAGAAATTTTACAGACTAATAATATAGATGCATCTAATATTACAGTTTTCGATATGCTTAACCCTGATTCTGAAAAAATGATAGCTATGAAGCCTGATATTGTTTTTGTTAATAATTTTAGTGTATTTTCAGGAAAAAATTCATTAGATTCTATAAAGGCTTCGGATATATGTGTTGCCGTCATACCAAACAGCGATACTATAAAATCTATAGAAGATGATATAACTTTTTTAGGTAATGTTTTGAATAAAAGTGATGCAGCTTCTAATATTATAAGTATTATGGACAAAAATATAAAAAATATTAGAGCTATAGGTGAAGGCATAGAAAATAAGAAGAAAGTTTATTTTGAAATAGCCGCTTTACCCAATTTATATTCGTTCGGAACTAATGTTTATTTAGACGATATGATAAATATTATAGGTGCATCTAATATATTTTCTGATAAAAATTCTTGGATAACTACTGCTGAAGAAAATGTATTATTTACTAATCCTGATATAATATTTACAAGCGTTAACTATATAGATAATCCTTCAGAAGAAATATTAAACCGTAAATCTTGGCAAAATATAAATGCTATAAAAAATAAAGATGTGTACTATATAGATTCAGCTTCATTGCCTACACATAATATTGTAAATGCCTTAATTATGATGGCTAAATATATTTATCCTAATGAATACAAAGATATTGAAATAATTAGGAATTAATATAATGATTAAAAAAGTTATAATAATTTTACTTTTAGTTATTATTTCTGCTGTATTGTCAATATGTATAGGAAGCGTATTCATACATCCAAAGGAAATATTTGCAATATTACTATATAAGTTTTTTAATTTTGAGATTATGAATATAGATAAAATAAATTCTGATATTGTAGGTATTAGACTTCAGCATTCTATATTATCATTATTTGTAGGAGCTTCACTATCCATAACAGGCGTTGTTATACAGTCAATACTAAGAAATCCATTAGCCTCTGCATATAATTTGGGAATATCATCAGGTGCAGGTCTTGGAGCAGCATTTATTATAATTATGGGTATATCTTTTAATCAGTATATTTTTATAGGCATATCAATGCTATTAGCCTTTATTACCATACTATTTATATTATTTATATCAAACAGAATAGATAAATATATGAGCAATAATTCTATAATACTTGCAGGAATTGTTATATCATTATTTCTAAGTTCTTTAATGAGTTTTTTGTCATATATGTTTCCGAAATATTCAAATCAAATAATACTTTGGCAGCTTGGAAGTTTATTTGTGAGAAATAAATTGGATATTTTAATAATAATATTTATTACTTTGATATCATTACTTCTGCTTATGAAATACTCAAATGTATTAGACATAATGACATTTGGAGATGAAACAAGTTTAGCTATTGGTATAAATGTTAAAAACATGAGAATATTTTTTATATTAATTTCATCATTTATAACAGCGGTTTTGGTAGCATTTACCGGCATAATAGGTTTTATAGACTTAGTATCTCCGCATATAACAAGAAAAATATTTGGAGCAAAACATATAATTGTACTTCCTATGTCTGCTTTGATTGGGGCATTAATATTGAATGTTTCTGATATATTTTCAAGAATTATAGTTCAAGGCTCCAATATTCCTATAGGTATTGTTACTGCAGTTATAGGTGCACCTTTCTTTTTGTATGTATTTATATCCAGCAGCAATATGAAAGGAATGTGATTTATTATGAATGATATGCAAATAACAAATAAAATGTTTGAAGTAAAAAATTTATATTTAAGTTATACAAATAAAAAAGAAGTCTTAAGAGATATTTCTTTTTATGTTAATTCAAATGAAAGTTTATGTATTATAGGGCCTAATGGATGCGGAAAAAGCACTTTGCTAAAATCTTTATGTAAGATAATAGATATCGATAAAGGAGAGATACTCATTAATAATGAAAATATAAAAAAAATAGATAGTTATAAAACTATAGCTATTATGAGTCAGATTTCTGCTATATATTTTGGATATACTGCTTATGATACTATAATGATGGGAAGATATTCAAGCTATAAAGATAAATTATTATCAATACCAAGTAAAGCGGATAAAGAATTTGTAATTTATTATATGGAAAAATTAAAGATAATGCATTTAAAAGATAAATTAATAACAGAACTTTCAGGCGGTGAATTACAGAGAATATTTTTGGCTAGAACTTTTGTACAAAATCCTAGTATAATACTTATGGATGAACCTACTAATCATTTGGATTTAAATAGTCAGATAGAATTAATTTATCATTTGAAAGAGTGGGTAAAAAATGAAAGACGATGTATTATAGCAGTTCTTCATGATATAAATGCTGCTTTGAATTTTGCAGATAAATTATTAATTTTAAAAAACGGCGGTTCTAAATATTTCGGAAGTATAGATAATTTTGATATAAGATTGTTAAATGATATTTATGATATAAATGTAATAGATTATATGAATAAATGTTTTAATAAATGGAAATAATTTTTATTTTGTTATAAAATCAATATAAGGATTATTTATGAAAGTTTTGACAGAACAAATGATTAGAGATGAAATACTCAATAAAGATATATCAGAATATTTTATAGCAGAAGGAGTTTTTGTTACACCTTCTGCTATAAAATATTTGGCTTCAAGAAAAATAAAACTAAAAATAATATCTAATAATATTAATATTGGAAGTTCTACATCAAGTCCTAAATCTTATGGTATAAGCGGGATAGAAAATATTGTATATTATATAGATTATGAGACAAATAAGAGATTGGATACTAAACCTGAAAATTATACTCATTTATATAATAATGTATTAGTAGAAAAAAATCATCCTAGGATAATATTTAGGGGAAAATTAGATAGTCTTCTTGCTTTGATAATAGATATACAATTTGAGTTTAAAGAAAGAGATGAATACAAATTATTAGAATATTTAGAAAAATATCATAAACTTATTCATGCAATATTATATTCTGAGGTTTCTAATAAAAGTTTGGAATTTGATACTATATTCGGTTTGAAAGAAGAAGAGATAAGAAATATATCTCATCACCCTAAAGAGTATTTTGGATGTGATCATATATTTGTTAATTATAATATGCCGTATACTGTTATAAAACTTAATTTGATAAGAACAGCGGTTAGAGAAGCAGAATTAATAGCTTATAATGCTTTGAAGAATGAAAGAGAAGATCTCATAAAATTATTAAATCGTATGAGCAGTGCTGTTTATATATTAATGCTAATGGCATATACAGATAAATATATACTTGAATAATAAATTGTTCTTAATCAAAAATAAAAAATATTTACTATACATTTTGACAATTTTTTATACTATTAGTATAATCATATCTATGAGAAAGAAAAAAAATAAATTAAATGAGAATATAGAAGAATTGTATAAAAAATCTGTAATAAGAAAATGCCGCATAGAAGAAGATATAGAAGAAAATACAAGATTAGATAAATATATGGGAGATAGATTCTCTTATTATTCAAGAAATAAATGGCAGGATTTGATAGGTCAGGGTTTAGTTCTTCTTAATAATAGTAAAGTAAAATATACAAGAACCGTAAAAAAAGGAGATGAAATAGCTTATCATATTATAGGAATGAAAGAGCCTGAAGTTAATAAAAATGTATCCATAGTATATGATGACGGAGATTTAATTGTAGCGAATAAGCCAGCTAATTTGCCGGTTATACCTTCGGGTAAATATTATCATAATACACTTCATACAATAGTAAAAAACATGCTCAATAGCAATATAAATATGCTTAATAGAATAGACAGAGAAACCAGCGGATGCGTAGTCCTTTCAAGAAGCAGCAAATCAGCATCGAATTTCTGTGCTATGCTTGCCGGAAGAAAAGTGAATGGAAAACAGTATAAAAGAAATTCAATAAAAAAAACATATATTGCTGTAATAGAAAATGCTAAAGATATAGAAGATAAATTTACTGTTGAAGGCTATATGCTTGAAAGCGGACATGAATATTACAGAAGATTTCAAACACTTCATAAAGAAAATATCGAAGGTTCAAAATATTCAAAAACTTCTTTCAAAACCATAAAAAAAATAGGGGACTATGCTGTTGTTATGGCAAGACTTTATACAGGAAGAATGCATCAGATAAGAGTACATTTATATTCTAAAGGGTTTTTTATGATAGGTGATAAAATATATGGAAAGTATGGTCCTAAAGTTTTTGATGATTTCATAGAAAAAGGTATTATTCCTGAAGGTTTTTTCAATAGACAGGCTCTACATGCCTATAGTCTTAAATTTAATCACCCAATTACTGATGAAATAATCAAAGTAAAAGCACCTTTACCCAAAGATTTAAGAGAATTAATAAAAAAAATAGAAAATATTGTAAAAAAATAGTAAAAATATTGTAAAGAAACTTGACAAATATCTTGAAAGTGCTATACTTATAATTGTAAAGATAATTTACATATATTAATATTTAAGGAGAGTAAATCATGAAAAAATTATCTATCTTTTTAGCATCATTATTTATTTTATCAGCTTCAAGTCTTTTTGCTGATATGGTGGTTCCGCCTTCAGCATTGCCTCAGCAAGCATCAGCATTTATACAAAGAGTATTTCCGGGAGCTCAAATTTGGAAAGTTGAAAGAGACGGAAGAAAATTTGATGTGCAGTTATCAAATGGTGTGTCTATAGACTTTTTAGGTAATGGAGATTGGGATAATATAGACAGTGAATATGCTCCTATACCAGATGCTGCTTTTCCTGCTGCTGTTATACAGGCTGTAAGAAATGCATATCCTCAGGCTGCTATAATTGATGCAGAAAAAGAGTGGGGAAACTATAAACTAAAATTAAACAATATGATGGAGCTTATGGTAACAGGAAACGGACAGATTATGAGACAAAAATTTGATGATTAATTGATGATGCATTTTTATAAAAGCGGCTGGATTTTTTATCCTGCTGCTTTTATTTATTTTAAAAATATTATGTCATTACTTTCAAAACCTAAATTTATTTCTTTTCCAAGTTTATAATCATTTTTATATTTATTTTTATCCAGCCTCCAAGTTATTTGATTTTCGCTGTTTATTGGTACTAAAGTTATAATATATGAAAACATATCCTCTGTAATATTTATTATCTTGGATCTTATATATATATCATTTTTTTTATTATCATCGTAATCAAAAAAAGAATAAGGACGCATTCCTATATAATTAGCATTTTCTATATTTTTTAAATTATTATTTTCAATAGTTAAATTAATATTCCAATCAATGCATTCTACTTTGCTATTTTCTAATATTTTTATTCTTGAAAAATTTTTATATCCTGTAAGAAGTGCTGAGAAATATGTTTTAGGATTTTCAAATAGATTATATTTAGAATCTATTATATCAAATTTTCCTTTATTTATTATTCCTATATTGTCTGATAGTCTGTAAACCTCGTCTCTATTATGCGATACAAATAAAGTAGTGCCGTCAAACTCTTTTATAGCTGATAAAATAAATTTTTCTAGTTCCCATTTTATATGATAATCTAAAGCACTCAAAGGTTCATCAAGCATTAATATACTAGGAGATGATACAAATATTCTTGCTAATGCAGTTCTTTGCTGTTCTCCTCCTGATATTTCTCTCGGCTTTTTATTTTTAATATCATATATAAAAAATTTATTCATTATGCTTTTAATGTCAATATTATTTTTTTTATCTCTTATACCGCATTTAATATTTTCTTCAACTGTCATATTTGGAAATAAAGCATAATTTTGAAATAAAAAACCAACATTTCTTTTTTGAGGTTTTATATTAATATGTTTCTTAGAATCATAAAAAATATTTCCATTAAATTCTATATATCCGCTGTCAGGTTTTTCAATTCCTGCAATACATTTTAAAGCCATACTTTTACCGCTTCCAGATGCTCCGAGTATAGAAAACACTCCGCTTCTTACTTCAAACTGCAAATCTAAATCAAAATTAGACAGCTTCTTTTTTATATCAACTATTAAACTCAATATAAAACCTCATAATCTTTTTTTTATGCTATCAGAAATAGGCAGTATAATATTCATAATCATTATACTTATAAATGATATTGACACAATTATCATAACCCATTTAAAAGCTAGTTCTCTGTCCCCAGCCTGAACAGCTGTATATACGGCCAATGACATAGTCTGTGTTTTTTTTGGTATATTTCCTGCTATCATTATAGTAGCCCCAAACTCTCCCAATGCCCTCGTAAATGATAGTATAGTTCCCCCAAGTATAGAATGCCAAGTATTTGGAAGTATTACTCTCCAAAATATCCAATTTTCTGATTTTCCTAATGTTCTTGCTGCATTTATTATGTTTTTATCGATTTGCTCGAATGCACCTTTTGAAGTTCTATACATTATAGGAAATGATACTATAAATGAAGCTAATACTGCACCTCTTAATGTAAATACAAAAGGAAATCCTAATTTAGCAGCTATGCCTCCTATAAAAGAATTTCTTCCAAACAATAATAATAGAAAAAATCCCACAACTGTAGGAGGAAGCACAAGCGGAAGTGTAAATATTATATCAAAAAGAGATGAAAATTTTTTAATTTTTACTACTATAAGAGCTGCGTATATTCCTATAAAAAAAGTTATTATTGTGGAATATAATGCAGTTTTTATAGATAAAATTAATGGAGAATATTCCATGTTTATTTATTGTATTACAGTAAAACCGTATTTTTTGAATGCTTCTATAGCTTTGTCATTAGATATATAATCTATAAACTTTTTAGCTTCTTCTTTATTCTCTGAAGATTTTACTATAGCTATAGGGTAAATAACTTTTTTATGAGTGCCTTCAGGAGCTTCTGCTATTATATTTATATTTTTTGCTATTTGTGCATCAGTAGCATAGACTATACCACAGTCAACTTCTCCTGTTTCCACCCAAGAAAGTACATTTCTAACATCAGAACCGTAAACTGCCTTTTGCTTAACATCATCTAATATGGATAAATTACTTAATATTTCTTCAGAATACTGTCCTACAGGCACACTTTTCGGTTCTCCTAATCCTACTTTAGTAATATCGGCATTTGTTATATCCGTAAATGATTTTATATTTAAAGCTGAATTACTTGGAGATATTAATACAATTTTATTTTCAAGCAAATCTTTTATTGTATTTTTATCAATTAAATCTTTTTCTTGTAAGGCATCCATTTGTTTTTGTGCTGCCGAAAAGAAAATATCAGCCGGTGCTCCTGCTTCTATTTGAGTTTGTAATGCTCCTGATGAAGCAAATGAGAATGTAACAGTTGTTCCTGTTTCTGTTTTATAATTTTCAGCTAATTCTGTAAGTACATCAGTTAAGCTTGCCGCAGCCAATACCAATATCTCTTTATTTTCTGTATTAGTTTGTGCAGTATTTGAAGAACCGCATGATACAAATAAATAAGATATTAATAAAGTTATAAATATTATTTTTTTCATAGCAACACCTTTAATTTTGTTTTTTATATTAAAAATATTTAATGCCCTTCACCTTTCATCATACTAATGATATGTTCTAGTAAAGGTATCAGTAAATTAGTGCAGTATTCAGCACCTTTTTTGCTTCCGGGAAAATTAACTACAAATACATTATCATTAATACCGGCATATCCTCTTGATAAAGCAGCAAATATTGTGTCTTTTATTGATTCTTGTCTTAAATAATCAGATATTCCTCTTACTTCTTTTTTACAAAATGCCTCTGTTGCTTCAGGAGTTACATCTCTTTGAGATAAGCCTGTGCCTCCTGTAGTTATTATAATATCAAAGTTATTTTTATTTTCATTTAAGGCTTTTAATATTATATCATATTCATCTGGAACTATTATTTTTTTTATATTTGTAATTTTATCTTTCAAATTATCTTCAAGAGTTTTTACTATGACAGCACCGGATTTATCTTCATATATGCCTTTGAAAGCTCTATCAGACACAGTAATAACAAGTATCTTCAACTTTTATTTCACCGCCTTTAACAACTCTTACAAATATACCTTTTTTAGGCATAATGCAGTCGCCCACTAATTGTTTTATATCGCATCCATGATGACAAGCCTTTCCTATTTTAGAAACTTCCACTATAGTATCTCCTATATACATTTTTGTTCCTATAGGCAGTTTATAAAGCTCAATATCTTTTGTTGTTATATTTTCTGCAAAATCGCCCGGTTTGAGATTGGATTGCATTTTATCATTTGTGTATTCTATATCTTCAATGGCAAGCAAAGAAACTTGTCTGTCTTTTATCTTATTAAAATGGGCATCATTAAGAACACCTTTATCTTCTACCAAAGTTATGCTTTTTACAGGAGTTTTTATTGTACCTGTATCTTTTGATATATTTAATGAAATTAATTTGAAATATTTCTTTTCCATAATGTAATTCTAATTTATATAATAAAAAAAATATTATTATTTAGAAGTTTATACAAAAAAATAAAATATTCAATATAAATATAATTTTTTTTTAGAATTTTATTTAAAAATTACAAAAAATTTATTATAATATTATCTGAAACTATTTGTAATGAGAAATGAAAATGAATAATAAGCAAATATTAGATAAGGCTTTGGAACTTGTAAATAATAATATAGAAACAGAATTAATAAAAATACTTAAAATATCAGGATCTGCTCCAAGAACATTAGATGCTTTTATGATAGCTTATAGAGAAGATAATAAAGAAAAAGATATTGGAACTATAGGCGGAGGTTTATTGGAATTTGAAGCTTTAAAAGATGCTTATGTATTTTTAGATAATAAAGAAACTTCTAATAAAAAATATAATTTAACTCCTCAGGAAGCAGGAGGAATTGGTATGGTATGCGGAGGAAGTGCTGAGATATCATTTATATATTTAAATGATAATAAAGATACAATAAATAATATAAAAAAAGAAATTGAAGATAAGGAAAGCAATGTTTATATATTCGGCGGAGGGCATGTATCTTATGATTTGGCAGAAGTTTTGTATAAAATAGGTTTTAATTGTATTGTTATAGATGATAGAGAAGAGTTTGCAAATAAAAGCAGATTTCCTAATGCTAGTAAAATAATACTAGAAGATTATGAAAATGTTTTTGATAAAATAAATATTAGTAATAGAGATTATATAGTAATAGTAACAAGAGGACATTCTAATGATTATATAGTTGAAAAAAATGCTTTAAAAACTGATGCTTTATATATTGGAATGATAGGAAGTAAGAATAAAATAAGGACATTGCATGACAGATTAAAAAAAGAAGAAAATTATACTGATGAAATGATATCGAGAGTGCATGCTCCAATAGGAATAGCAATAGGTGCAGAGACTACAGAAGAAATAGCAATCAGTATAGCAGCCGAACTTATACTTGTTAGAGCAAAAGCAGAGAATAGAAGAAAAATAAAAAATTAATTTATTATCAATTACAATATTATTCGGAAAGTACAAACTATAAATATTTGATAATTGCAGACATTTACTATATATAAGAAAGTTACTGCAATTAAAAAACTTTAATTAAAAAAACTATAATTTTTATTATATTTTTAGAATTATAACTTTATGAAATTAACGAATATATATTGCAATAAATAGGAGCATATATGGCTAGAACTTTTTTACATCCTAATGAAGCTTTAGAATTAGTATTAAAAAATTCTGAAGATTATGGTAATGAAAAAATATCAGTACTTGATTCTTATAATAGAGTTTTAGCTGATGATATTTATGCTTTGAATGATGATCCTCCTTTTAGTAAATCTTCTATGGACGGATATGCTTATAAAAAAGAAGATGAAAATAAAAATAGTTATGTTTTAATAGAAGATAAAATTATATATGCCGGACTTTGCGATAAAATTGATATTAAAAGCGGAGAATGTATAAAAATAATGACAGGTGCTATGCTTCCTGAAAATTGCGATGCGGTTCAGAGAGTGGAGTGGATAGATGAGGTAAAAGAAAATTCTAAAACAGTTATTAATTTTACTAAAAAAGAAATAACTAATAATGTAATAAAAAAAGGCAATAATAAAAAATCTGGAGATAAAGTATTGGATAAGAAAATGCTTTTACCTAAAGATGTTGCCATACTTGCAGGATTTGGTTATAGTAATATAGAAGTAAAAAAGAAAATAAATACTGCTGTAATATCCACAGGTAATGAAATAGCAAATATAGGAGAAAGTTTAAAAGAAGGTCAGATATATGATGCTAATGCTCCGATGCTTACTGCAAGAACTTCTGCTTTATCCTGTAATACTAAATTTTACGGTAAAGTTAATGACGATGAAAAAGAGATAAAAGAAATACTTTCAAAAGCATTAGATGAGAATTATATTGTTCTTATAAGCGGGGGCGTGTCTATGGGAGATTTTGATTATGTGCATAAAGAATTATTGGATCTTGGAGTTAATCAAATATTTCATGGTATTGCTATGAAACCCGGAAAACCTTTATTTTTTGGTAAATTAGGCAAAAAGGCTGTGTTTGCTTTACCGGGTAATACGGTTTCTTCTTTTATGACTTTTGAAATAATGGTTAAGCCTTATATATTAAATTGCTTAGGTATAAATTATGATACCAATTATATAAAGGCTTTAATCACTGAAGACTTTAATAGAAAAGATGCTGAAAGGCTTGAATATATACCTGTACGATTATTTTTTGATGATACAAAATTATTAGTGAAACTTATAAAATATAATAATTCTTCTATGATATCATCATTCTCTGAGGCTAATGGTATATTAAAAATAGATATTGGAATTTCAGATATTGTAAAAGGAAGTATAGTTGATGTTAGATTCCTTTAATAGAGAGATAAATTATATACGAGTTTCCGTTACTGACAGATGTAATTTGAGATGTGTATACTGTATGCCTGAAGAAGGTATTATAAAAAAAGCACATAATCAAATTTTGAGTTATGAGCAAATATATGATGTTATTAAAGAGGCTTCTGAACTAGGAATTAAAAAAGTTAGAATAACAGGAGGCGAGCCTTTAGTACGAAAAAATATTGATGAGCTTGTAGTTATGATTAGGAGTATAGAAAAAGTTGATATAATAGCTATGACAACTAATGCAGTTTTACTTGAAGGCATTGCAGAGAAATTAAAAAATGCGGGGCTTGATTCCATTAATATATCGCTTGATACTTTAGATAGTGAAAGGTATAAATATATTACAAGAGGCGGAAGTTTATATGATGCTATGAAAGGAATAAAAATAGCTTCTGAATTGGGCTTTCAATTAAAAATTAATGTTGTTGTTTATGATGAAAAAAGTATAGAAGAATTACCTTTATTAAAAAAATATGCTGAAAGTATAAATGCTAAACTTCAAACTATTCAGTATTATGATATTAACAGTCAGAAAATAGATTCTGCAGATTATGACAGACCTGCAAAATGTAAATACTGCAATAGAATAAGATTACTATCTGACGGATATTTATTAAGCTGTCTGCATAGTAATATAAAATTTAAAATTGATTTTGATGATATAAGAGGTTCTATAATAAAATGTATTGAAGGAAAGCCTGAAAATGGTGCTTATAGTGATGCTGAATCACTAAGTATGATAGGCGGTTAATTAAATAAAAATTGAGGTCATAAAAATGAGTGATAAATTAACGCATATAGATGAAAGCGGTAATGCTAATATGGTTGATGTAGGTGATAAAGATATTGTAAAAAGAACTGCGGAAGCATCAGGAAAAATATATTTATCAAAAGATACTCTTAAATTGATAGAAGAAAATAATATAAAGAAAGGAGATGTCATATCGGCTGCTAGGATTGCAGGCATTATGGGAGCTAAACACACTTCTGAGCTTATCCCTTTATGTCATAATATTAATATAGAAAAAGTATCTTTAGATTTTATTTTAGAAGATGATGGAATAGTTATAAAATCTTATTGCAGATGCAGTTATAAAACAGGTATAGAAATGGAGGCATTAACTGCTGTTAGTGTTGCTGCTCTTACTATATGGGATATGTGTAAGGCAGTTGATAAAAACATGAGAATATCTGATATTACTTTATTATCAAAGACTAAAAATTAGAATATTAAAATAAAAAGTATTGATTAGATTTTACACATAATCAATACTTTATATATAGCAGATTGTTTTAAAACTTTCAAAAATAAAAAATACTAAATTAAAACACTATAAGTATTAATAAATTTATTTTTGAAACATGTATAACAATTAATATATAATGAAATTATTTCTTTACTAAATTATAAAGCCAATTTACTTCTTTAATCTTTGTAGAATAAGGCGGATATTTAGTTTTTACTTCAAACCCATAACCTTTAGTTAAAACAGTAGTTTCTTTTGAGAAGCATTTAAAACTATAATATCCATGGTAATTACCCATTCCGCTGTTTCCAACTCCTCCAAATGGAGCATTAGAATTTAATATATGGCTTATAGTATCATTTACAGAACATCCTCCATAAGTTATTTTTTCTATAAAGTAATAATTAAAATCAATATTTTCAGAGAATATATACATAGCTAGAGGATTAGGACATACTTTTTCTATTATATCTCTAGCTTCTTCTTTTGTTTTATAATAAAGTATTGGAAAAATGCTTCCGAAGATTTCATCTTTTATAATATTAGTTTCTAAATCTCTAGGTTCTACCAATGTTATAGAAATAGATAAATTATTATCATCATATTCACCGCCGTAAATAATTTTTCCGTCATTTAAATATGATTTTAATCTTTTATAGTGATTTTCATTTATTATTCTATGAAGCTTTTTTTCTTCATTGAATAATTTTATTTCATCATTAAATGCTTTTAAAAATCTCTCTTTTAAGTCTTCTCTTATAAGTATATAATCTGGAGATACGCAAGTTTGACCTGAGTTTATAAACTTACCCCATATAATTCTTTTTACAGCCTTATTAAAATTATCTCCTTTTATATCATCAATTATAACAGGCGATTTTCCTCCAAGCTCTAATGTTACAGGAGTAAGAAACTCTGAAGCATTTGACATAATAATTTTTCCAACTCTAGGAGAGCCTGTAAAAAATATTTTATCATATTCTATTTTACTTACATTTTCCGGAGGTATACTTTTATCTACAACAGCAATATATTCTTCATCAAATGTATCCTTAATAGAATTATATATTACATCATAAACAGTAGGAGTTAATTGAGAAGGTGCTATTATAGCGGTATTGCCAGCTCCTATTGCCCCAACAAGCGGAAGAAAAGTTAATTGTATTGGATAATTCCAAGGTGATATTATTAATGATACTCCAAATGGCTTATTTATTATAGTTGTTTTGGAGTCTATAGTTACCATATTTCTTTTTGCTTTTTTATTATGCATCCATTTTTTTAGATTTTTTATGAATGTTTTAATCTCTTCCATTACAAAAAATAATTCTGTTCCTATGGCTTCAAATTCTGACTTCTGCATATCTTTATACAGAGCATCTATAAAATCTCTTTCATACTTTATAAGCATTGATTGTAATTTTTTTAATTGTTCTATTCTAAAGTCGTATGATAATGTTTTTGAACTTTTGAAAAATTGTTTTTGTTTATCTCTTAATTCTGTTAAATTCATCTTCCCTCCATTTTGTTTAAATATATAAAAAATAATAATAAAATTATATACTTTTTATAAAAATTTTAATCAAATATATAATCATCATAATAAGTCAAAATGTAAAATTGGTTTGCAAAAAATGAAAAAAATAATAAAATAATAATCACTATATAAAAACTATTTTTGATGAGGTTCAATGAAAAATAAAATTCTATTTAATAAAAGATTTATATTGCTGATTATTTCTTTTTCTCTTATTATTGTTGTTATCGCTTCTATTCTAACCGCACAGGATATTTCATTAAAGAAAAAAATAACTTCAAAAAATATAATAAATTATGGTACTGCATTAGAATTATATAATAGAGAAAAATATTTAGAGGCATATAATCAATTTACAAATATAATAAACAGAGATGAAGATTCAATTATTAAAGATTATATTATATATTACGGAGCCAAAAGTGCTTTAAATACGAATATGTATGATGAGGCAATAGATTTATATTCATTGCTTATGAAAGAATATACAAATTCTCCATTATATCCTTATGCAGAGCAGTATAAGGCATTAGCAGAGTTTTACAGAGATGATTATCCTGTCAGCAACTTTTTTAATAGTAGGAAACAAAAATGGATTAAGGAATTTGTAGGTATTAGAGCTTTAAGAAATACTGATGATACTAATAAAGCTAAGATGATAGCTTATGAACTTATAACTAAATTAACAAACACTGAAGCTATTATTTATTATAACAATAATTACGAAGATGAAATATCATTATTTGATAATAATTTACAATATAAATCTGCTTCGGTGCTGTATGATGCTGGATTTAGAAAATCTGCATTAAAACTTTTCCAATATTTATATTCTAATAATTACAATAAGGGAAACTCAACTTATTATATGGCTAGAATAAATGAAGCAGAAGGAAATAGGGCAGAAGCAGCTAAATTGTATGATGAATATTTATCTAATGCCAATAATAAAACATATAGAAAAATGGGGCTTTATTATTCTGCAGGTAATTATTCTAAATTGACAAATAATAGCAAATCAATGGAATTGTATAACACTTTTTTGAAAGAATATCCTAAAGATGATTATGTTCCAAGAATATATAATAATTTTGTCAATACAAGTTTAAATAAAAATAATTTAGTTCAGGCAAAAGTTTATTTAACTAATGTTATGAACAAATTTCCAAATAGCTGGCAGACAGAATTAGCATTAAAATCATATTTAAGAAAAGCATTCAAATTGAAAAATAAAACCGAAACCTATTTTGCAGCTTCAGCATTAGAGAAAAGATATACAAAATTCAGACATGATTTTCCATTATCTTGGAATATGTGGACAGCTGAAGAATTTGGAGATACTGAAAAAAGAGATAAATATTTAATGGAAACTCTTCTTACAAGTAAAAATCATTATTTTATAAAAGGTGCTTTGAGTTTAGCCAATGATGAGATGATTAAAAATGTTGAAATTAGTAATGCTTATTATTTTGATGAAGCTAAAAAATATTATGCTGATTCAAATTATACTAAATCTATGGAAATGCTCGATAATATTCAGTTTTTAAATTATATTTCTACGGGAAAAGAAGATGATTTTATGAAATCAGCTAGAGATATGGCTAAAAATATTCTTATGCAAAATGAATTTGTAAAAGAACTATATTCTAATAAAAACGATTATGATTTATTTAATGAATTATCATTGCAAACTACTAATGAAGCTGACAGGTCTATATTATTATATTATTATGGTGATTATGATAATGCATATACAGAATATGATAAAGTATTTAAGAAAGCAGAAGAAGTAACTTATCCGTTATTTTATTTTGCTGAAAAAATTTTTAAAGATTCGGGCAATACCAAGAGGCTTATGCAGATATCGGTCAATATAGGAAAGTATTTTAATTATCCTTATTATGATAATACAGATTTGCTTCCAGATGAATTTAGAAAGATGGTTTATCCTAGATATTTTGATGAATATGTTTTACCAGAAGCAAAATATTATAAAATAGATCCGTTATTTGTATATTCTATAATGCGGGAGGAAAGCACATTTGATCCGAAGGCTAAGTCTTGGGTTGGAGCTACGGGTCTTATGCAGTTAATGCCGGCAACAGCTGAAGAGCAAAATAGAAATCCTAGATACAGATATGATCCTTTAGATTTAACTGATCCGAAGCAAAATATTAATATAGGTATTGGACATTTAAGCTGGCTATTTAAAAGTGAAAATGCAAGTAACTATATAATAGTGGCTGCAAGTTATAATGCAGGTTCAGGACGAGGAAGAAGATGGAAAGCAGAGTATGGTACTAATAATATGTATCGTACGGGAAGATTTATTGATATTGAAGAAACTGAATATTATGTAGAGAAAGTTATAAATAGTTATGAACATTATAGTAAATATTATAATGATTAAAGTATAAATATATTAAAAATGTAATGAAAATGTAAAATTTATTTGCAAAAAATCAAAAAAATAATACAATAACAATTACTATATAAAAACTATTTTAGGCTTATATTAAATGAAAAAAAACATTTTCAGAATCTTTAATAAAAGAATTTTAATATTTACATTTTGTTTTGAAATTATCGTTATTGTTATGACATCTATATTAGGTGCTCAGGATATATCATTAGAAAAGAATATTATATCAAAAAGTAAAATCAATTACGGCACTGCATTGGAGCTTCATAATAGAGAAAAATATTTAGAAGCATATAATCAATTTACAAATATAATGAATACAGAAGATGATATGATTATAAGGGACTATGTTATATATTACGGAGCTAAAAGTGCCTTTCTTACTAATATGTATAATGAGGCAATAGATTTATATTCACTATTAATGAAAGAGTATCCCCGTTCATCATTATACCCTTATGCTGAGCAGTATAAAGCACTCGCTGAGTTTTACAGGGATGATTATCCTGTGAGCAATTTTTTTAATGGAAAGGCTCAAAAATGGATTAAGGAATTTATAGGAATAAGAGCTTTAAGAAGTACAGATGATACTAATAAAGCTAGAATGATAGCTTATGAACTTTTAAGCAGATTCGGATTAAGCGAAGCAGCTATATATTATAATAATAATTTCTCGGATGATATTTCTTCTTTTTCTAATGCTTTAAAATTTAAAACAGCAGCCATACTTTATGAAGCAGGATATAGAAAAGCATCTCTAAATTATTTTAAGGATTTGTATGATAATAATTCTCATAAAGCAAGTTCCACATACTATATGGCTAGAATTAAGCAGTTATCTGGAAATAGAAGAGATGCTGCTGCTTTATTTGACGAATATTTATCAAACGCTAATAATAAAACACATAGAAGATTAGGGCTATATTATTCTGCAGATAATTATAATAAATTGAAAGATTATGATAAATCATTGGAGCTTTATAATACTTTTTTGAAAGAGTATCCTAGAGATGATTATGTTCCTAGAATATATAATAATTTTGTAAATTCTAGTTTGAATAGAAATAATCTTGTTCAGGCAAAAACTTATCTTACAAATGTAATGAAAAGATTTCCTAAAAGCTGGCAGACAGAATTAGCTTTAAAATCATATTTGAGAAAGGCGTTTAAATTAAAAAATAAGACAGAAACATATTTTGCTACTAAGGCTTTGGAGGCAAGGTATCCTAATTTCAGACATGATTTTGCTTTGTCTTGGAATATGTGGGCTGCTGAAGAATTTGGAGATAATGATATAAGAGATAAATATTTGATGCAGAGCCTTTTAACTAGTAAAAGTCATTATTTTGTTAAAGGAGCTTTGAGTCTTGCTGATAGCGAGATGGTAGCTAATGTTGAACTTAGTAATACTTATTATTTCAATGAAGCTAAAAAATATTATTCAGATTCTAATTTTACTAAATCTATGCAGATGCTTGATAAGATACAATTTTTAAATTATATTTCTACAGGCAAAGAAGATGAACTTACTAAAGAGGCTAGGGCAATGGCTAAAAATATTCTTATGCGAAATAGATTTGTAAGGGATTTATACGCCAATAGAAGCGAGAAAGATTTATTTAATGAATTATCACTTCAGACTAGAAGAGAAGTTAACAAATCAATAATATTGTATTATTATGGGGATTATGACAATGCATATACTGAGTTCGATAAGATATTCAAAAAGACGCAGGTAACATATCCTTTATATTATTTTGCTGAGAAAATATTTATAAGTTCTGAAAATACAAAAAGGCTTATGCAGATATCAGCAAATATAGGCAAATATTTTGGATATCCATATTCAGATAATACAGACTTGCTTCCGGATGAGCTTAGAAGAAAAGTTTATCCTAGGTATTTTGATGAGTATGTAGTGCCGGAGGCTAAATATTATAAGATAGAGCCTGCATTTGTATACGGCATAATGAGAGAGGAGAGCTTATTTGATCCTAAGGCTAGATCTTGGGTTGGGGCTATGGGACTTATGCAGCTTATGCCTTCAACTGCTGCAGCTGAAAATAAAAAGGCTAGGTATAGATATAATCCTTTAGATTTAACAGATCCTAAACAAAATATTAATTTGGGAATCTCTCATTTGGGTTGGTTATTTAGCAGTCAAAAGGCAAGCAATTATATATTAGTAGCGGCAAGCTATAATGCAGGTTCAGGACGAGGAAGAAGGTGGAAAGCAGAGTATGGTACTAATAATATGTATCGTACAGGAAGATTTATTGATATTGAAGAGACCGAATATTATGTAGAGAGAGTTATTAAAAGCTATGAATATTATAGTAAGTATTATAATGATTGATATTAATATATTAGAATTATTTTAAAATGATTTTAGAAAATTATAAAAATAATTCAATTTTTAAAATTAATATATAATATTTTATATATTGTTTATTTATTATTTTTATATAAATATGCTGACAGCACCTGCCTTAGGACGCTTTCGTATATACTAATAAATATCTTGGTGAGTAAAAAGCCGCATAATAAATTTAGAACACTATAGATAATCATTAAAATAGTTTTTAAACAAGTTTAATAAAATGAAGTACCGCTAAAAAATTACAGGGCATAGATAAAAATCTAATACCCTGCATTGTATATGGGATGGAAAGTAAATCAATCGTCGAATTTTTGTCCTATCAGCTGACCGTCAGAAGATATATAAAGCTCCATCATATTATTAAGCTTTATCTCATAAGTACCCCATTTCTTTTCGGCACTTATTATAACGGTTTGCGGATATGTATTTCTTATTGTGTTTGCAACATTGGCAGGAAATACATTATATGGTATTCCTATATATTCTGCATCTATTTCCTTCCAATCTCCATTGCCTAAGAAATCTATTTTTATACCATTTGAAAGCTCAACTTCATATTTGCCGTCATCCATTTCGACATACCATATCTGTGCATCAGGAAATATTTGTGCTACAAATTGCTTGGCTCTTTCAGGTAAATAATCAGGAGAAATTATCCAATCATCAGCAAATAAAGTGCTGGAAGAGATTATAATAATAGTTAATATTACTTTCAATATTTTCATAAATAACCTCCTCCTTTTATATTTCTATTATATCATGTTTATTATTATATGTCAATATTTTTTACAAATATTTTACTTCTCATTTACAAGTTTATAATTTTTATAATTATTACTTACATATTATCGTACATATTATCTATAAATTTAAAAAACAGTTCTAATGTAAAATTATTAAAACTGTTTTTTAAATAATATAAATATTTAGTATTAATTATCCTGTTTTTTGAAATATAGAATTATATTAAAAATAGATAAAGCTATAAATATTATCCAGCAAATTATTGTACTGTATAAATATTTCATTGCCGGTGTGAACTCAAAAACTATATTATTGTCTCCTGCATCTACATAAACACCCCTAAATAGCAGATTGGCATTTAATAATTCTTTCTTTTCTCCATTTACAGTAACCGACCAGTCAGTATTATAACGTTCTTTAGATACTAGAATTCCCGGTTCCGGAGTTTTTACATTCAAAATTATTTTATTATCTGTTTCTTCAAGTAATTCAGCTGTATATATTGCATTTCCATTATTTAATGTAATATTATTATTTGAGTTATTTAATAGAACAACCTCATTAGCCAAATTAAAATTAGGCATTGTAATTCTTCCAAGACCATCATTGAAATCTACGGCATTATAGGCATTGTTAACGAATTCATATTTATTTCTATATCCTTTAAGTTCGTATAAAACAGCAGCAGAGAACTGATCCTGATATTCAGTTATTTTTGTTAAATCATTTGAAAGCACAGACTGATCCAAATATGTAGGACTTAAAATGTATCTTACTCCAAGTAAATCCATAAGTCTAGGCTGATAACCTACATAATCATTTATTCTAAATGCTGAAAATACATCTGTAATATCTTTTGATAATCGGCTTGCTGCAGGAGGTTCTGTTAAAGGTATTTTATAGTAAGGCATTGTATGAGTAGTGTATCTGTATAAATAAGGAATCAATATAGGCATTGTTGTTTCATTTCCTTTTTCATTTAGTATATGATCTACTATAGGAGTGGAGTTGTACATTTGATCATAATTGGATTTTACTATAAACATGTTTCCGCTTTGGGCTAAATCCAAAAATAAAACAGCAATAAACATATAAGGCAAATATTTATAAAATAGATTTTCTTTATTAGCAATAATAACATATAAAAATACTATAATACTTCCTATTATAAGAAAACCTATATGTCCTAAATCATATACAGAAAATAATATAAATCCTATTAACGGTACTATAACAAGAAATTTATCTTTTATAGTTAATTCTTTTAATGAAATTGTATTATTAATTAAAAGAAGTACGGAAGAAGATATTAAGGCTAATCTTATAAATGACATAAATATATTTTTTGATATTAAAGCCGCATTGGCTTCTTTCCAATTTGCAACAAAATTGTTATATATCATTCCATTTGTTAGTATTGTTATTAATGCTAATACAACAGAGGCTATCGTTATTATATACATAATCTTTTGGGCTATATTTATATATTTATAATCATCTTCTAAATATTTTAATAGCTTATCTTCTTTTTTAGCCTCAAATGCTTTAAATATATAATCGCATGCAAATGATGAGAGTATTGCAAACGGAATAGGTATAATTTCTATAAATTTATTAGGATTTCTTGCATCTTGAAATATTGGTATTTGAAATAAAGCTCCGTATATAACAGGAAAATACCTTCCGAAACTTGCTATTAAGAAGAATAAAGCAGTACCAATCCAAAAATGTTTTTCACTGTATTTTTTTCTGCTTATAAATATTGCAAATATTATAAATATGAAAGTTATATACCCAATATTTGCAGAAGTTAAAGAGAAGTTTGAAGTTTTAGGCTCTCCCGGCATATTGGCTATTCTTCCCCAATAAGGGTGAGTTTCGCTTCCAGAATAGTATCCAAAAAAACCCGGCATAAAGAAACCTAATACTTCTTCAGGAGGATAAGACCATCTTGTAGCCCACTGCCATAACTGATTTTTATCTGTAACTCCGGCTGCCCCCATATCTTGAGTATTTCTTGTAATCATTATTATTTGTATAGACATTAAAAAAGAAAATACTGCCACTAATGCAAACTTTACACATAAAAGAATTATTTTTTTAATATCTGTTTTTATAAAGTCCATTATTTTTTTATCATTTTTCTTGCTGTAAAGTAAATATAAAAAATAACATGATAAAAATAAAGCGAAGTACATAGCTACATCTAAAGCTCCGCCTAAAAATGCTATGCCTAAAAATGCCCCTGTAAAAAAGAAATGAATCCATTTTTCAGTATTCATGGCCTTTGAAAGAAAATATAATACGAATGGAAAATAACAATAAGTTTCAAATTTACCCAAATGTCCCGGAAGTATTAATGTTATTATGGCATTTGAAAACATCAAAGCAACAGCACCAAATATAGAAGCATTTATTGATAATTTCTTTTCTCTCAAGAATAAAAATAAACCATATCCCATAATAGTTATATGAAACATTATGCTTACTTGAGGATATATATTATTAGGCAATAATGCTATTAGTAAAGATTTTGGGTGAATAGGTACTGTTGAAGAAGAAGCTATTGTGAAATAGGCATTATTCCAAAAATATAAATTTCCGTTTAATATTGCATCTTTAATATTTTTAATATCCCAAAGAATAACATCGCCCATTTGAAGATAAGAAAATGTTAAATTGCTGTAGAAAAATAATATAGAAAGCAATGCAAATACAATAGGATATATAATTTCTTTTTTTAGTGATTTCATTATTTGTTTTCCTTAAATTAAACTAACTTATATAATTGTAATTATGAGATATTAAATAATATATAAAAGATAATGTATTGTCAAGAAGTTTTGTATTAAAATATTTGATGTATACTTTGTACTAAATAAAAAAGGTATTAACTTCAAAATAAGCTAATACCTTTTGAGTTTTATATTAAATAAATTATCCTACTATATTTGAGCCAAAATATCCCCAATCTGACCATCTTTTATCTTTAATATCTATAGTAGTATTTATATCATTTTCTGTCATATAAGGGAAACTACTCCAATTGGGATTTTCATTATTTTCAGCAACAAAATAAGTTATTTTTTTTGAATATTTTTCTGTGCAATTTTGAGGCTGTTTACCATCTAAAAAATACATTTTATTATGTTCTTCATCTATCTTTACAAGACAATACACTTTTGCATTAATACCTGATATAGAATCTCCTATATCATATAACTCTGCCGGATCACCTTCATAATAGTATATCGCAGTATAAGCATCTAAATATTTGTAGAATGTATACATTTTTGTGCTGTCATTATTATTAATTATATTTCCTTCATTATCAAAATAATAATTCATCGCCTTAATTTTCTGAGTTTTTACTTTATTTATCCATTCTTTATTTTTTTTCTCTTGTTCTAAAGATAAAGTTTCTCCTGTATTATTTGCACTTCCTGAATTATCATTATTGTAGCTTGTTCCTGTTTTTCCAGCATTAGAGCATGATGCACTTAGTATTAATATACTAATGAAAATAATTATTTTTTTCATTGTTTTTATCTTATCATATATGATGTATTATAAATTTAGTAAATAAATTATAAAAGACAATAATTTTTGTATATAAAATAAATATTTTTATATAAATATTACTAGATACAGTATTGTAAAAAATAATATATGTACTATAATATACGAAATATTTTTTATTTTGTATTGTTATTTTTAAGGAGACTTCTATTATGAAAGATAAAACTTTTTTGATGATACCAGGCCCAACACCCGTACCAGAGTCAGCCTTGGTAGAAATGGCAAAGCATCCTATGGCACATAGAAGTAAGGAATTTTCAAACATATTAAAAGAAGTGTATAAAAATTTAAAATATGTGTTTAGAACTAAGAATGATGTATTTTTATTTACAGCAAGCGGAACAGGTGCAATGTGTGCTGCTTTGGAAAATCTTATTAATGAAGGCGATAAAGTATTATGTTTGTCTATTGGTAATTTTGGTTCAAGATGGGCAAAAATTGCTGCAAGCAGAGGAGCTGTTGTAACAAAAATAGAGGTTGAAGCAGGTAAAGTAATAACAGCTGAAATGCTTGAAGAGGCATTAAATAAGGATAAAGATATAAAAATTGTAACACTTACTCATAGTGAAACTTCTACAGGTGCTGCTAATGATGTTAAAACATTATGTTCTATTATAAAAAAACATGGTGCTGTATCTGTAGTAGACGGAATAACAAGTTTATGTGCTATGGAGTTTAAAACAGATGAATGGAATATTGATGTAGCTATATCAGGTTCTCAAAAAGGATTTATGATTGCTCCGGGACTTTCATTTTTAACTGCTAGCGAAGATGCTTTTAAAATGCATGAAAAATGTAAATATCCTAGCTTTTATTTTAATTGGACAGAACATAAAAAATCTCTAGCCAAAGACACAACTCCTTTTACTCCTGCTGTTAATCTTATAACTTCTCTTCATACTGCTTTGAAAATGATAAAAGAAGAAGGTATTGAAAATATTAATAAAAGACATAAAAAACTTTCTTTAGCATTGAGAAGTGCCGTAAAAACTATAGGATTAAAATTGTTTGTAGAAGATGACAGTAATGCAAGCTATGCCATAACTTCAATACTTCCGCCTGATGGCATAAGTGTTCCTGATATAAGAAAAACTCTCAAAGAAGATTATGATATTATTGTTGCAAATGGTCAGGGTGCTTTGGAAAATAAAATATTTAGAATAGGTACTCTTGGATTTGTATGTGAGAGAGATTTAATAATGGCTATGGGTTCATTGGAAGCTAGCCTTTTAAAATTGGGATATAAATTTGAAATTGGAAGCGGAGTTAAAAAATTAATAGAAGAATTAAATAAATAGTAAATAGTTTTGATTTTAATATTCTAATATAGTTAGTAATAATTATATTAGAATATTTTATTTTTTAGTAATAATAATAAGCTATAAAGACTGTATTGATAATTCGCCTAAGGCGTACAAAGTCATTATCGAGGAGCTTATAGGCTTTTTCGAGCATAACAATAACAAAGTGAGCCGACCAAGTAGGTACCTTTGGGTAAGCCATCTGACAAACTTGTTTGGCAGATGATTATAGGCGTAGGCGAGCATAACAACAATAGGAGACAATATATGAAGGTTTTAATAACTGATAAGGTAAATGAATGCGTAAAGGATATAATAGCTGATGTTTCTGAGGCTGTTTTTCTTCCTACAATGAGCGAAGATGAACTAGTTAAAGTTATTGGTGAATATGATGCTTTAATGGTAAGAAGTCAGACTAAAGTAACAAAAAAAATCATAGAAGCTGGAAAAAATTTAAAGATTATAGGACGTGCTGGGGTAGGAGTAGATAATATAGATGTAGAAGCTGCTACAGAAAAAGGTGTAATAGTAGTAAACTCTCCAGACGGAAATACTATTGCAGCATCAGAGCATACTATAGCATTAATGCTTGCAATATCAAGAAATATAGTTCCAGCTGCTGTATCAACTAAAGAAGCTAAATGGGAAAGAGATAAGTTTACAGGTAATGAGCTTTTTGGAAAAACATTAGGTGTTATGGGATTTGGAAGAATAGGAAGAAAGGTTGTTCATATTGCTTTGGCTATTGGAATGAAAGTATTAGTTTATGACCCTTTTTCTACAGAAGAGATTGTACAAAAGTCTGGAGCTATTTATGAAACTTCTTTAGATGATTTTTTACCAAAACTTGATTATTTATCACTTCATATACCAAAAACTCCAGAAACTAATAATATCATAAACAAAGATAATATGAGTAAAATGAAAAATACTGCTATAATTATTAATTGTTCCAGAGGCGGACTTGTTAATGAAGAAGATTTAAAAGAGGCACTAGAAAAAGGAACTATAGCAGCAGCTGCAGTAGATGTCTTTGTAAATGAACCTAAAATAGAAACTTGTCCTTTAACACAGTATAAAAATAATAATTTAATACTTACTCCGCATCTTGGTGCAAGTACAAAAGAGGCTCAGATAAATGTAGCTTTGGATGTAGCAAAACAGATAAAACAGGTACTTTCCGGAGGATATACTGAATCAGCAGTTAATATACCTTCTCTTAATCCTGAAAAATTAGAGCCTGTTAAAGATTACATGAAAATAGCTGAAAATGCTGGTGAGATGATAATGCAGCTTGCTAATGGTAAAATAAAATCATTAGAGATAACTGCTCAGGGAGATTTAATTAATTTAGATATTCAGCCTCTTGAAGTAGCTATACTAAAAGGTGCATTATCTTATATGTTCCAAGATGTTAACTATGTTAATGCCCCTTACCTTGCTAAGCAAAGAGGAATAGAAGTAAAAACTATTAAATCAGAATCTCCTTCTACATTTACAGGTATATTAAAAGTAAAATTAACTACTGATAAAGATGTAACAAGTGTGTCTGTATCATTAATAGCTAAAAATATTGCTAGAATAGTTAAACTAAATGATTATGATGTTATAATTAAACCTCAGCCTCATATATTGGTTGTTCCTCATATAAACCAGCCTGCTATGATAGCTAAAGTTGCAACTGTACTTTCAGGAGACGGTATAAATATTGGTTCAATGAGTGTATCAGAAAATATTAAGGGAAGCAATATGTCTATAATGGCTATAAATGTTGATAGAAGTATAGGAAATGATGTCATAACAAAAATTTCTAATATAGAAGGTGTTCATGAACCTAAATATGTAAGGCTTACAGCAGAGTATACTTTATAAAAATATAGGGATAAATAAAAATGAAATTAGCAGTTTTTGATTTTGATTCTACTTTGATGGATGGGGAAACTTTAGATATTATTGCAAGAGAAACAAATTTTGCTGATGAGATTTCTGAGATTACAGCAAAAGGAATGAGAGGAGAATTAGATTTTTTTGAGAGTTTGCAAAGTAGGGTAGCTTTACTTAAAGGTATAAAATTGGAAACTGTTAATGAAATTTGCAGTTCTCTTCCTATAATGAACGGAGCTAAAGAAACTATAGAAGAGCTCCATAAAAAAGGATATAAATGCGTATGCTTTTCAGGAGGCTTTAAAAATGCCACTGTCTTGTTTGCTCAAAAACTTAATTTAGATGCAGAGTTTTCTAATATATTTCATGTAAAGAATAATATTCTTACAGGAAAAGTAGGCGGAGAGATGATGTTTTCTGACAGCAAAGGAAATATGCTTTTAACTCTTCAAAAACTTCTTAATGTTTCTTATGACGATACTTTAGCAGTTGGCGACGGGGCTAATGATTTGAGTATGTTTAAGCATGCTAAAAATAGGGCAGCTTTCTGTGCTAAAGATATTCTAAAAAAAGAAGCAAATATCATAATAGATAAAAAAGATTTAAGGATTATATTAGATAATATTTAACTAAAAATTAATACTTAATATAAAAAATTTATTGTTAAAAAGAGGCTTTTTAAGTCTCTTTTTTTATGATTTGTTAATTTAATAATTTTTATACTTAATCTTTTCAAGTATTTTTAAAACAGGTCTTTTATACAAACTTAATGCTTCTAAATTTATATTATTTCTTATATATAAATTAATACGGTATAAACATTTCATTAAAACTAGTATTATTATTAATAAAATTTTTTTATTTATTTTTAAATATTTTGGGAACTTTTATATGAAATACTCGTCTAATAAATCAAGAAAAAACAAAATGTTTTACATCATTATCAAGGAGATTAAAAAATGAAAACTAAAATATTATTATCACTTTTTATTATTACATTAATATCATCAATGGCATTTGCTCAGCCTCCTGCTCCAGACCCTGCAGCTGGTGATAGAAGAAGATATGAACCAGTACCAAGAGATAGAAGAGAACCAGCTCCAAGACCTAGAGCAGGAGGTCCTAAAGGAGATATATACAGAATGTGCAGAAATGCAGGAGTATATTTAACAGATGAACAAATAGATGAAATTAGCAGAATATTTTATGAGTATGAATTAAAAATCAGTGATTTAGAATATCAAAAAAGAAATATTGATTATAAATTCAAATTGGAAAGAGAAAAAGTAGATATTGATTTAAATATCATAAAAGATTTAATAAATCAAAAGAAAGATTTAGAAAAAGAAATAGATTATCTTAGAGTAGAAAAAGATGTTGCCGTTTTAGATGTTCTTACAGATGAACAATTAGCACAATTAAATAGCTATAGGATGAGATACTATTATTACAGATAATTTATAAAATATATATACGATTTAATATTAGGAGGCTAATAAATAGCCTCCTTAAATTATAATTAATATGGCTTAGAATCAAATATATTTGGCATATCTGTAAATACTCCGTCTACTCCAATAGAATAAAGTTCATTAGCAAGCTCTAAAGAATTTACGGTATATATATAAAGTTCATATCCTTCATCCTTAATATTTTTAGCCAACTCTTTATTTATAGTTTGATCATATAAATGCATAGACTGAGGTTTTAATTCATCCGCTATTTCTTTCCAATGGTCTGTTTCTTCCCAAAGCAAAATACCAAATTTGGAATTCTTAGATATTTTTTTCAAAGTTCTAAGCATATCAAATTCAAAACTTGAATAAAATATAAGATCTTCTGCTTTATTATCAGCCACAGTTTTTACCGTATTTTCAACTATACTGTCCCAATATTTTTCATTTTTTGAGGCTTCACCCTTCAATTCCAAATTAACAATAGTATTTGTTTTTTTACATAAATCTATTAATTCTTTTAGAGTAGGTATTCTAGTGTTTTTGAATTTTTCATCTTTCCAAGAACCAGCATCTATATTTTGTATTGAGTTATAATCCAGATCATTGATAATACCGTCAAAATCTGTATGATCTTTAGTTTCATAATCATGAAATAAAACAAGTGTGCCGTCTTTTAATATTGTAACATCTGTTTCTATGCATTTTACTCCAAGTTCTACTGCTTTTTGAAATGATAACATAGTATTTTCAGGATATTGATGCGAAAATCCTCTATGAGCTATTACTTTTCTTAAATACATATAAAACTCCTTGAATCAATTTTTAGTATTAATTTGCGTTTGATTCTATTTTATTTTTTTCTTTTCTAATTTTTATTAATTTTGATAAAATTATCGCAGATAAAGCACCTATGATAGTAAAGATTAATCCTATTAAGAAAATATAATAATATCCTTGAGATGGATTATCTTTATTCATATCAATTAATGCACCATTTACTCCATAAGCCCAAAATACAGGAGAGTAGGTTAAAAAACTAGCAACTGCCATAGCAGATCCGCTGAATTCTTTAGGTATATTGGCCTCTCCTATAGGGGCAAAATAAACAGATCTTGATATAAATATAACAAAAGAATATATAAACATTAATATCATACTTATATATAAATAATTAGGATTTTTTGGAGTTAGCACTATACCTAGCAATACAACTACAGTTAATAATAGAGAGTAAGAAAGCATTTTTACAGGAGACTTAAACACTTTATCTCCTAATAATCCACCAATTATCCCGCCTAATATTCCTATTCCAGAAGCATTAAATAAACCAAAAACAACTGCTTGAGAAGTAGATAAACCAAAAACATTTTGCATATAAGGTACAGAATATACAACTGCTATATATGCTGTATATACTGACATACCAATAATACCTGATAACCATACTTCAGGATATAATAATGCTTTTATAAGTCCGGATAAAGCTTCTTTATTTTTTTCAGTGCTTGTTTCTGATTTTAACAGCTTTATATTAGGTATAAATTTAAATGATAAAAATACCCATAATACTATTAAAAAAGTATAAGCTGTTATTATTATTCTCATAGCAGTAGGGCTAGAGCCTAATGCTGCAAATATAAATAATGCTAAAGTATTCATACCTAATTCCATCGCTCTTCTTCCAGATTCTAATAATCCAAAAGCAATACCTTGATTTTCCTCACTTGCAAAAAGTCTGGTACCATTTAAAATAGCAGGCCAAAAGAAAGCATCTACTATTCCCCAAGACAAGGCAACTAAACATAATGATATATATGATGCATTTACTACTGCTACCATATATACTGTTCCTATGATTCTTATAATAAGTCCGCTGATAATTAATTGTCTAGGAGTAAATCGGTTGTTAAGCCATCCTGCTGGGATATAGAAAAACATAGCAGAACCTATTAATGTAAATAATACACCAAATTGAGTATTGGTAATATTTAACATTGTTATTAATGGTGTGTAAAAACTAGCTTTAAAAGCTTCAAAGGCACAATATATTATTTGCCCTGCTGTTATCACGGTTATAAATGCCCTAAAGTTTTCTTTGCTAGTAAAACCTAGTTTTTTTAATAACATAACTCATCTCCTTTTTTAGTACTATGTAATTCAGTATATAAATTATATAGCATTATACAATCCTGCAATAAGTATTATTTTTTTCAGTAATGATTAATATATTAATAATAGTATTTATAGCAGACTTGTTTAAAAACCAACTTTATTATTATAATCTTTTTGAGTACTTTGAAACAAGTCTAGTGTATATTTTTAATTTTTAATATATAATTATAATAAAAAATCTTATAGGGTATTCTTATGATAAAAGAGTTTAAAAATTTTATTATGAAAGGAAGCATATTGGATATGGCTGTCGGTATAGTTATAGGAGCATCATTTACAAAGATAGTTAATTCTTTTGTAGATGATATATTAATGCCTCCTATAGGTATGCTATTAAGCGGTATAGATTTTTCTAATATATTTATAGTTCTAAAAAAAGGTTCTGATAATATTGGAGTTTATAATTCTATAGCAGCTGCTAAAGAAGCTGGGGCTGTTGTTATTAGTGTAGGAGTTTTTTTGAATACTATTATAAGCTTTATTATTACTGCTTTTGCTATTTTTTTGATAATAAAGTTATTTAATAGAATGCAGGCAAAAATTTTAAAAAAAGAAAAAGATGATAAAGAATTAAAAGAAAAAACTTGTCCATATTGTTGTTCTAGTATTAATATTAATGCAGTAAAATGCCCAAATTGCACATCTGATTTGGTTATTAAATAATTATTTAAAATGTTTTTGTGACTTTATAATACTTTTATTTACATATATTATCATTTATAGTGAAATTTTATATTTTTTAGATATTATATATAGTAATATAGTGTGTTCTCATTATGTTATTATTATATAGAATTAAAAAAAATGTGTTCTCTATTTACAGATTAATATTTTTGTATATATTATATAATATACATATTAATTTAGGAGAAATACATGGAAAAAAAATTTAAACTTGGATTAGTACCTAGACTAATCATCGGAATTCTACTCGGTATATTCTTTGGACAGCATTTTATACCAGAAGTAATATCAAGAATTATTGTTACGGCATCTGGAATATTCAGCTCTTATCTAAAGTTTGTAATACCGCTAATGATAGTTTCCTATGTGTCTATGGGTATAGCTGATTTAAAAGAAGGCTCGGGATTCTTACTTCTTGTAACTTGTATACTCGCTTATGGTTCTACATTAATCGGTGGGTCAGCATCTTTTTTAGTAGCTTATAATCTATTTCCTAGTTTTATGAGTCCTGATGATATTCAAAGAATAGCTGATGCTGCTGGAAATTCTGTTTCACCTTATCTATCAATAACAGTAACCCCTCTTTTAGATACCTTAGCAGCAGTTTTATTTGCTTTCATAATAGGGCTTGGTATTTCTACTATGAGAGGAAAAGAAATAGGCGAATATTTGTACAATGTTTTTAAAGAGTTATCAACTATTATAGATAAAGTTTTACGAGTATCTATAATTCCTTTATTGCCTCTTTACATTTGTGGTACTTTTGTAGATATGACTAGATCTGGAAAAACTTTTGTAATTTTAGGCATATTATGGAAAGTATTCATAGTAGTAATAATAATGCATTTACTTTATCTATTAATAGCATTCTTAGTATCTGGTACAATAGGAAAGAAAAATCCTTTTATGCTTATGAAAAACCAAATAGCAGGATATGCAACAGCTTTAGGTACTCAGTCATCAGCTGCTACAATACCTGTAAATTTACAATGTGCTGAAAAAGACGGAATATCTGAACAAATAAGAAATTTCGTAGTACCTCTTTGTGCTAATATACACATGGCAGGTTCTATGATAACAATAACAGCATGTGCTACAGCAGTATGTTTAATGAATCAGATACCTATAACTTATACAACTGTATTACCTTTTATTGCTATGCTTGGTATAGCTATGATAGCTTCTCCTGGTGCTCCTGGCGGTTCAATAATGACAGCTTTGCCTTTCCTTTATATGGTTGGTCTTGGCGGTCCTGACAGTCCTTTAAGTGCCATAATGGTTGCTTTATACATCACTCAAGACTCATTCGGTACTGCTTGCAATGTATCCGGCGATAATGCTTTGGGTGTTATAGTTGATACAATCTATAAGAAAAAAGTTGTAAAAACAGACGCATAAAGTTGTCATAACATAAAAAAGCCGCTTATTAATTAATTTTAATAGGCGGTTTTTTTATTGAAATTATAAATATTAATCCATATTTAAATCTATTACTATGTCTATTTCAGTTATAGAACAATTTAATTTTTTGGCTATTTCTTCCTTACTTAAACCTTCTTTATAGAGCTTAATTATATCTTCATTCTTATTAGAAGTTTTTACTGTATTTTCTAAAGGTTCATTAACAAATGCTATAGTTTTGTCTTCTATAGGCTTATCATATATTGCCATATTTGTTTTAATGGTTCTATCTAATTTATTTCTTAATTTTTCTATAACTTCTCTTCTTGCTTCATCATCTATTGCTTTAGCTGCTGTATCTATGTTATTTTTTTTAGGTTTAGGTTTTATTTCTGCATTTTTTTCTTTTGTTTCTATTTTAGAGTTTATTTTTATATTATTATCTTCTATATCCAATTTTTTATTTTCATTATTCATTACTACATTATTATTAGAATTATGAAGTTCTATATTGTTGGATTCTTGTACGGAAATATCATCTTTTTTATTTATATTTTCTTCTGTTTTTATTTCTTCTTTTATTGCTGTAGATACATTATTAATATTATTATCTTTTTTATCACTTTGGAAGTTATTTAATTCTTTTACCAATCTGTTTGCTCTTACTATGGAATCTTCCAATATTGATATTCTTGATAAAGCTATATTATTAAATTCTTTTACTAGAGCTTCTATTTCTTCTCTTGCCTTTGACATAGTTTCTTTTTCTAGTCTTTCCCTAGCTTTTGAAACTATATAAATATAAAATAGCGGTAGGGTAACTGCCAATATAACTATATTAATGATTATAGATATTACAATTTGCATAATTAGATTAATTATCCTAAAAAATCTATTCTTGAACCTTTAGTTTTATCTGTTGCTGAAACCTCTTCTATTTCTATAATATTATTTTTTTCATCATTATCAGTATTATCTGTCATTCTTTTTTTATTCTTTTTTCTATAGGACATATATCCATGATCTTTTGGTCTTTGCTCATCTTTTTTTTCTTTAACCTTAGTTTCATCAGATATATTTTCAGACTTTACAACTGTAGAATCTTTTATATAGGAATCTCTATGTATATCTCTATCTTCTGACTGCATTGCAATAGTTTTTGCAGCCATTCTTACATGCTCCATACGGCCTATATGCGATTGCTGCATATATAATTGTTGCAAGTCTAAAGGTGCTATAGGCATCTTAAATCTCCATATATTATGCCTTAAATTTTATATCCTATATATTTAATATATACTTTTTTACTATTATTGCAAGTAAAAAAATCTATATATACATTATTATATAACAATATTAATTAATATTTATAAAATATAATTTAATAATATTTATTTATAAATAGAGTAGGCATAACCTATAATGGCAGATGCGGCAGATACATTTAGAGAATCAAAATCTGTAGAAGAATTTATGATAACACTTCCGTCTGAATTTTTTTTTAATATATCTCTAACTCCGCTATGTTCATTACCCAATATAATCGCAGTAGGAGAATTAAATTTAAAATCTTCTAATGAGGTTTCTCCTTTTTCACTTGCATAATATATCCAAAAACCCTTATCCTTCATAAAATCTATAACTCTATTTAAATTAGTTTCTATAGATATTGGCAAATGATATGCTGCCCCTTCTGATATTTCATAAACCTTTTCATTAATAGGGGCAGAATTATCTTTTGGCATTATAATTCCTGCTATATCAAAAAAATATGCATTTCTTATTATAGCTCCTAGATTATGAACATCAGTTATAGAATCTAATATAAATATTAAAGGATTTTCTTTTTTTTCAAATGCTTTTTCTATAAAACTTTCTATTCCTATTTCAGCATTTTCATCTATATCTGCAGCTACAGAATATATTTTTCCTACAATTTTTTCCATTTCATTTTTATCAACATTTTTAATTGATACTTTCTTTTTTTCAGCTAATTTGATAATATCTTTTTCTCTTTTTGAAATTGGAAATTTTATATATAAAGTTTTTACTAAATCTTTTGAAATAGCTTCAACTATTGCATTTTTACTTGTTATGAACATTATTTATTTTCCTAAATTTTTATTTTTATTATACATTAAAAATAAATTTTTTAAATGTTTATAATATGTATAAAATCATAAATGAATTAGGAATTATTTAATTCTGTCATATAAAGAATCTATTTTATCTTTATATGCCTCCATAACATTAGCTCTTTTTATTTTTAAAGACTGAGTTAAAAGCCCATTTTCTATTGTGAACTCTTCATCTGTGATTATCATTTTTGCTATAGCTTCATAAGGTCTGAATCCGTTCTTATAATTGATTAAATTATCTAACTCTTCTCTTATTAATTTATAAACATCTCTTGAAGAAGAAAGTGTATTTTCATCATAAGAAATTTTATGTTTATCAAAATATTCTTTTATATTTTCTTTATTTATTACTATAATAGCTCCTGTTGAAGCTTTATCCTGACCTATAAGCATGATTTGATGAATATAAGGCGATTCCAATGCTTTATTTTCTATAGGCTGAGGCTCTACATTTTCACCTGTAAGAAGAACTATTGTTTCTTTTGCTCTTCCTGTTAATACTATTTCACCTTGCTGAGTATATGCACCTAAATCTCCAGAATTAAAAAATCCATCAACTTTTGCCTGTTTAGTCAATTCCGGATCCTTATAATATTCTTTAAAAATATTAGGACCTTTTATATAGCATACTCCCATAACTCCGTCTTTACATATATTTCCTTCTTTATCTCTAATTTCTATTTTTACCTCTGGTATTGGAGCACCGCAAGTTCCTCTATAATTTTTATAAGGGGATCTCAATGTAACAACCGGAGAAGTTTCTGTTATACCCCATCCCACAACTAAGTTTATTCCAACAGCTTCAACAAAGTCTTCTATATACATAGGCAAAGCTCCGCCCCCTGATATAGTGAGACGCATTTTACCGCCTGTTAATTCTAATATTTTACTATATACCATTTTTTTGGCCATTTTATGATAAAGAGGATCAAATATACCTATGCTGTACTCTGATTTTTTATGGCTTTTATATTCATCGCCTAATAAATAAACTAAATCATTCTGAAATCTTAGACTTCTTATATATTTTAAAGATCTTTTTATGAAAAATTTTGCAAGATTTCTAGCTATTGTTCCTTTTCTGTCTATGTTTTTCATTACCGTATTATATATATTAACCCATATTGCAGGTACAGAAATAAATATATCAGGTTTTTCTTCTGTGAAATCATTTTTTAAATATCTCTTATTTGTAATAGCTGTAAAACAACCTGTTATTGCTGTTACATAAGATATTGTTCTCTCGTATATATGCCAAATAGGAAGTATAGTGAGAAGTTTTTCTCCCGGCTGCAATTTTATTATGTCCGGAAGAACTCTTATATTATGAAGTATATTTCCATGCGTGAGTATAACTCCTTTAGGTTTTCCTGTAGTTCCGGAAGTATATATTATAGTTGCTGTACTTTCATTAGTTAATTTTGATGCCTTTTTTACAGCAAACTCTTCATCGCCATTTAAACTCTCTTCACCAAGTTCTAAAAGCTTTTCAAAAGAATATATATTATTATCTGGATCATGTTTAAAACTGTCAAGAAAAACTATTAATGATAAATCCTTATGATGTTTTTTTATCTTATTAAAAACATATTCATTTTCTACTAGAACTGCTTGTGCTTCGCTATGTTCTATTATGTAATTCAATTCATCGGATGTAGAATCTATGCCTCTTGGAACATCAGCAGATCCTAATGCTAAAAGTGCCATATCTGATATAAACCATTCTATCCTATTTTCCGAAAATATAGCAACATGTTTCTTTGATAATCCTTTAAGATCGAATGCCTTAGCGACAGCATTTATTTTATCATAAAGTTTTTTATATGTGATTGTAATTTTTTCTTCGTTATTATCCCTATATCTGTAAGCAGGACTTTGAGGCATTTTTTTTACTGTTTCAAAAAATGCACTAGGTATAGATGTGTAATTTTTCATAATCTCTCCATAATTAATTATCACTATTTAACTATAAAATAATACATAGTCAATTATAACTATAATACATATTAAAAATATTACAAGCGATTTGATATATATTTTATTACATTTTCGCTATATGATGATACTGTAAATATATTTAATATTGATTTTGATGCGTTTATGATATTATTTTTTATATTTTTATCATTATATGCTAATAGTATAGAATTCTCTATTTCATCTGTGTCTTCCATATTGCAGCTAATAGATAAATCTTTAACTGCTTCATATACTCCTGATTTATTGGATATTATAGATATACAAGAAGAATATAATGCTTCTATAACAGTAAGACCAAATGGTTCATTAACGGCCGGCATTATTAAAGCGTAACTTTCATTCATCAATTCTCTTTTTTCTTCATCGGTTACAAAACCTTTAAATATAATATTATTATTCATATTTATTTTTTCTGTTAGTTTTTTTAAATAATTTTCATGTTTGCCTTTTCCTGCTATTATAAATCTTAATTCTTTATCTTCTATTTTTTCAATAAATGATTTAAAAGCAATAATAGCCTTTTCCAAATTTTTAGGTTTTTCTATTCTTCCTATGTATAGAAAATGTTTTCCTTCATTGATAGGCATAATATTTTCTATATCAGATATGCAAGGATATATAACTTCAGCTTCTCTATCATAAACTCTTTTTACTGCCTCTTTAGTTCTTATACTGTTTGACATTATATAATTTATTTTTTCTATTCCAAATCTATCTAAATACATTGTATATCTTGCAATTATATCCCATGTGTTTTGAAGTTTTTTATAGCTTTTATCATCATATCCGTAAAGCCTTACACTAGGTTCATGACAATACCAAAAACTTTTTGGAAGTTTAATATTATTTTTTTGTGCATATTTTGAGGCAAAACCAAAGAATATAGATGCCGGAAAATTATGTATTAAAACAGCATCATAATCCCTTAATTCATTTGCTAGAAATTTAGATACTTTATTAAAAACAAAAGGATTTAATTTTAAATCGGTTTTTATCTGTTTTATGTAGTTTGGAATATTATTCCTTAATCTATAAGTATATATCGTTACTTCTATATTTAATGTATGACAATATTTTGAAAATGAAAGTATTACATTTTCTGCACCGCCATTGTATCCAAAAGTAGGATGAAGTATAGCTAATTTTTTCATATTATAGTTATTCATTTCACTAATAATGATTTATTTTTTAATAATTTTAATTATATTATAAACCTAAAAAGATTAGATTTATAAAATAAATTTAAAGTTTATCTGACTTATTTCATTTAAATAACATAAAATTCTATGATTAATACCGATAATATTAGCAAATTATTGAAAATATTATTTATTTATTATATAATTAATAAATAAATGAGTGATTGGGGTTTTTTATGATAATAACAAATAATATTAATGCAATTAGAGCAAATAGATATTTAAAAGTTAATTCTACTGAGCATAAGAAAAAATTTCCTAGTTTATTTGCAGGTGATAAAGGACCTCTAGTACAGAGAAGATATATACTTCGTGCAGAAAAAAATACCCAAGACGGCATATCTTTTATACAGACAGCTGACGGATATTTGGATGAAACAATAAATATATTGCAGCGTATTAGAGAATTATCAGTAAAATCTGCAAATGGAATATACAATAATTCTGACAGAGCATATATTCAGGCAGAAGTATCAAATTTAATAGATGAAATAGATAGGGTAGCTAGTCAGGCACAATTTAATACTTTAAATATATTGACAGGAAGATTCTCAAATACTGTTAATGCATCAGCAAGTATGTGGATTCATATAGGTCCTAGCAGAGATCAGAGAAAGAGAATTTATATTGCTACAATGACTGCAAATTCTTTAAAATTAAAAAATGAATTCAACAGTTATGTTTCTGTATCTTCAGTAAGCAAAGCAAATAGAACTATAGGAATAATAGATGAAGCTATAGGATATGTTATTAAACAAAGATCTGATTTAGGAGCTTATAAAAATAGATTTAATACATATATTCAAGGACTTATGACTTCTTATGAGAATGTAATTGCTTACGGCAGTAAAAAAATGGATAGAGATGTAGCTGAAGCTTCTATTTTTGAGGCTATAAGCTCAATAAAATCGCAGTCTGCTTTAGCTATGCTTGTACATTCTAATAATTTACCTAAAGATGCTTTGAATTTATTAAGATAGTCTCATAATTTGATTTAATTTTACAATTATGATATAATCGTATTAAAATTTTATAATAAGGGTTACAAAATGAAACTTAATAGTTTAACATTTAAAATACCGCTTATTATGGGACTTTCTATTACATTATCAATATTTGTAATAACAGGTATAATGTTTTTAATATCATTGAAGTCCGTTGATATAGCGGCTCAAAATGGATTTGAAACTACAGCCGTTGCTTATGAAAGCACGGTTAATCTATGGATAGAAGAACAACAATCAAAGGTAGATTCTTTTTCTACAAATCAAAGTATTATTAATTATTTATTAGATAGGACAGAAGAAAATGCACAAATTGCAGCTGATAGTCTTTCAGAATTTAAAAATTATAGAAAATCATCACTTCATTTTGTAATTTTAGATACGGATGGAAAGGTTTTGCTTGATTCTGAAGGCGGCAGTTTAATGAATTATAATCATGGCTCGGATTCTGATTTTTATTCATATAGAAATAATTCTGAAAATGAGAGAATATGGATTTCTAAATCGGCTATAACAGGAAAGCCTGTATTCAAAATGTATTCGGATATAAATGATGCTAATGGTAATATAATAGGCGTGTTATCATATCATATTGATTGGGCTGATTTTATAGGACATTCTATATCCAATTATAAATACGGCGAAACAGGAAATATTATCATAATAGATGAAAATAAGAATGTAATAGCTTCTAAAGATGAAACTAAAGTATTAACTAGTCTTTCAGAATTTGAGCCTTTAAAAGATATTACAGAGCTTAAAACAGGAATAAAACATTATAGAGGTGAAGATGGAAAACTTTATATGCTTTATTTTAACACTATTATTTATCCTCATTGGTATATAATAGTAACTATAACTGAAAGCGAGCTTTATAGTCCTGTTAATAATATGTTAAGACATCCTATATATATAGCTGCTATTTTAATTATTTTATTTATTATTCTAATTTGGCTATTTTCAAGATATATAACATCTCCTATTAAAGAGATTGTTAAAGAGGCTGATAATATTGCAAATGGAGATTTGACCACTGTAATATCTCAAAAACATTTGAATAGAAAAGATGAAATAGGTGATATTTTAAATAGCTTTAATAAAATGAAAAAAGTTATAAAGGATATTATTAAAGTTGTAAATTCAAATATATCGCAAACAAAAAGAACAGCTTATAGTTTATATTATTCAAATAAAGATCTTTCAGAAAGAACTATATCTCAGGCATCGGATATAAATGAAACAACATCATTTATGAAAAATATTTCTTTAGCTATAGATGAGTCTACAGATAATATGAAATCTATGAGTGAAGGTATGATAGATGCTAGAAATGAAATAAATAATGCCGGATCTATAATATTTGATACTGCTAAAAATACAGAGCTTGTTTTTGAATCTAGTAAAAAGATAGCTGATATTATAAAGATAATTGAAGATATAGCGTTTCAAACTAATATATTGGCTTTAAATGCATCTGTAGAGGCAGCAAGGGCAGGAGAGCAGGGCAGAGGATTTGCAGTTGTTGCTTCAGAAGTTAGAAACTTAGCATTGAATACATCCGAGTCAGCTAAAAATATCACTTCTCTAATAGAAGATAGTAATGATAAAATTAAAAAAGCTACCGATTCTGCTAATATGTCGCAAAAATTATTTGTAGAAATAAAGAAAAAAATAGAAAATACTACTAATATAATGAAAGAGATGGTTGTAAAAATTAATAAACAGCAGGAAGATGTTTCTAAAATTAATAATTCTATGCTTAGTATAGATGCCAAAACTAAAGATAATGCTGATTTAGTTGAACTTATGAAAAATTCTTCTTCAGAATTAGAGAAACAAACTAATAACTTTTTTAGTGCTGTAAGTTTCTTCAAAACCGGTGTTTATCATTTGGATTGGTCTGAAAGTTATAATACTAATAATGAGCATATAGATGAACAGCATAAAAAATTATTAAATTTTATTAATGATATATATTCTGCCATATATGAAGAAGATGAGGATAGAGTAAAAAATGTATTTAATATGACATTAGATTATACTAAATACCATTTTGCTGATGAAGAAAAACTTCAAAAAGAAAATGCTGATAGATATAAAAAAATAAAAGAGCATTTTGAACAGCATAGAAGTTTTGAGAATTTAGTGTCTAAAAAGATTTCTGAATTGAATACATCTAATAATTGGAAAAATACGGCTTTAGATATGGCAAATATTTTGAGTAAATGGCTTATTCAGCATATAGGGGTTTGGGATAAAGAATTTGTAAAAATAGCTGGAATATAGTAATAAAATTTTATATTATACACGATATTATTATAAAAATATTTTGCAATATAAAAAACTTTTATTATATTTTTAATATATAATTATTTCATAAAAAGTGAATATTATATACTTATTGATAATTAATGCTTATAAGATATATATGCTATATTGAAATTTATTTTTATAAGTGTTATTATTTTATCTATACATAAAAAATATACTTCGGAGAGAAAGTATGAAAATATATAGTTTAAGGTTTAAAATACCTTTTTTATTTGTAACTGCTATAGTTTTGTCTATATTACTTAGTGTTGGGGTTGTATTATTCTTTAGTACAAAGGTTATAGATGATGCTGTTGAAAGCGGATTTGAATCTACATCAATTTCTTATAAAAATTTAATCAATCTTTGGTTAGAGGATAATTATTCTTCTATGAAAAATTTTATTACTTCTGAGGCATTAATAAATTTTTTATTAAATATTGAAGATGAAACTTTAAAACTTAGGGCTGAAGAAGCTTTAAAATATTTCAAAACTTCAAAAAGTTCATTTATTAATTTTATATTATTAGATTTAAACGGAAACTCTATAATAGATTCTGAAAACGGTATTCTCAATAATGTAACTATGGATAAAAATGATGAAGGTTGGAAGAAATTTGTTTCCGGCGGATATAATCAGGGAGGCGAGGCAAGTGTAAGTAAATCAGTTGCCACTGGAAATCCTACTTATAGAATATGGGCTGGAATAAAAGATAATACCGGAAGGGTTATAGGAGTATTATCTGGAAATGTAGATTGGGGAAATTTAATTAATGGATATATTTTAAATGTAAAAATCGGAGAAACCGGAAAAATATCCATAATAGACGGAAATAAAAAAATATTAGCTCATAATGACAAGAATAAAATTTTAACTACTGCAGAAAGTTATCTTCCTTATGATGAGGTTTTAAAAAATAAAAACGGTATTATGCATTATAAGGATAGTTCTGATAATCAAAAGTATTTAATGTCATACTACAATGTAGATAATACAGATTGGTATATCATAATAACTATTTTAGAAAAAGAATTATATTCTTCATTAGGAAAAACTATTATATTCTCAATATTATTCGGAATAGCTATAATAATTATTGTAACTATTGTTATTATAGCATTTACAAGAAGATTAACATCTCCGCTTAAAGAAGCTTTGAGATTGGCGAATTTAATATCTAAAGGAGATTTGACTTTTGATGTAAATAATAAATATTTTGAAAGAAAAGATGAAACAGGAGAATTAATAAAAAGTTTTGATGATATAAAAACATCTATAAGAGATATTATAGATGTAGCTAATTCTAATGTTGCTTTGACTAAGAGAACTGCTTATTCTTTATCATATTCAAATAAAGATTTGGCTACTAGAACTTTGGATCAGGCATCAGATTTGGAAAAGACTGCCGAAGCTACAGAGGAGATTTCAAGCACTATAAAGAAAACAGCAGAAAATGCTTCTATTATTAATGATATGATGACAGATGCAAGAAACGCAGTAGAAAAAGCCGGAAGCATCATTGCTGAAACAGCTCAAAATACTAGTCAGGCATTTGAATACAGTCAAAAGATTAGCGGATTAGTAAAGTTTATTGAAGATATAGCATTCCAAACTAATATATTGGCTTTGAACGCTTCAGTAGAGGCAGCAAGGGCAGGAGAGCAGGGCAGAGGATTTGCAGTTGTTGCTTCTGAGGTTAGAAATTTGGCACAAACTACTCAAAGCTCTGTTAATAATATTACTTCATTTATTACAGAAAGTAATGATAAGGTAAAAAAAGCAACTGATTCTGCTAATATGTCCAGAACTTTATTTGAAGATATAGAAAGTAAAATTGAAGAGACTACAAGAGTTATAGCTGATATGGCCAATACTACTAAAGAACAATTAATAGGTATAGACAGCATAAATAGTGCTATGTCTAATATGGATGCTCAAACTCAAGATAATAGTACATTAGTTTCATCTATGCATGAATCATCTAAGGAACTTGAAGATCAAATGGAGCAGTTATCCAATGCTATGTCTTTCTTTAAGGTTGGTGCTAAAAAGTTAGAATGGCTTGATCAGTATTATACTCATAATAAAACTATAGATAGTCAGCATGTTCAGATAATAGAATATGCTAATAAGGTTCATACAGCTTTATATAATGGTGTAAAAGAAGATGTTGATGAAGCATTTAAAGGTGCTATTAATTATACTAAATACCATTTTTCTGAAGAACAAAAAATACAGGTTGCTCACAAAGATAAATATCATAAGATTAAAGAGCATTTTGAAGAACATAGAAGATTTGAAAAGGCTATTGATGATCAATATAAAGCATTTAAATCCAGCAATGATTGGCGTCAGATAGCTATTGACTTTTCTGATCTTTTAGCTAAACTGCTAATAGAGCATATAGGTGTATGGGATAAAGAGTTTGTAAAAATTGCCGGTATAAAAGATTCTTAAAATATTATTTCCAATTAGAACCAAATGGAGAGCTTTCTATAAGTCTATTATAGAAAAGCTCTCTTGTTTTATTTAAAAACTTTTTTGTTTCTTCGCTTGAATAATCCGCATAAGTCCATTCTAATTCACTGTATCCTTTTTTCTTTTTATATATCAGAGTTAAATCTGCAAATACTCCGTCTTTTAAATATATCCTATGCGTAAAATTTTTATTTGTAACTAGAATAAAATTTTCCAAAGTTAATATGGCAGGATCTATATTGATTTTTCTTCTATTATTTTCATCTGAATATTCTTTTTCTATAATGTCTGTTATTTTTTTTACATCGCTTATGTAATCTCTTTCTATCATATCTTTAAAAACTACAAATCTTTTATTTAGATATTCTCCCATTTCTTCTTTATAATAAACAGAATGTGAAAATAAATATTCATCACTTATAATCTCAATTTCACCAAAATGATAAATGAGTTTTTCTAATACACAATTATATACATCTATGTTATTATACATTAATGCAGTAACAAGAACTGCTTTTGATTGTTTTAATACTTTACTCATAGTTACTATATTATTTTAATTTATATTTCTATATGTTTTAATGTACATTATATATCTTCTATTGACAAAAATACTTTATTATGTTAATGTATATAGGCTATTAATTATGCAATCAATAATATATTTCTAAAATGAAATTTATCTTTTTTATATGCCTCATATTACACATATTTTGTTAAGATATAAAAATCTCTAAAACCCTAACATCATTTATTTTAACAAACTCTTGATAAAGTATAATATGAGGCACCTTTATTTATTTTATAAAAAACATTATTCTATACATTCGCAAAGTATTGATACAGCTTTTTCTAATTCCTTTTCTGTAATTGTTAGCGGAGGAAGAAGTCTTATCTTATTTTTTGCAGTTAAAGGAATAATACCATTTGATATACATTTCTCTACTATTTCTCTAGCATTCAATCCTTCTTTAAGTCCTATTCCAAGCATTAGACCTATTCCGTCTACACTTACTACATTATCAAGTTTCATTAATTTGCTTTTTATATATTTGGATTTCTTTTCAACTTCTTTTAGTAAATTTTTATCTATTATATTTAATACTTCCAAAGCACCGGCAGCAACAACAGGATTAGCTCCGAATGTAGAAGCATGATCTCCCGGAACAAATACATCAGAGCATTTTTTACTCATAAGCATAGCACCTATAGGAAGACCGCCTCCTAAACCTTTAGCTATAGTAGTAATATCCGGCTTAATTCCAAAATGTTCAGAACATAGAAACTTTCCTGTTCTTCCTGCTCCTGTCTGAACTTCATCAATTATAAAAAGTATATCATTTTCACTGCAGTATTTATGTACTTTCTGCACATATTCTTTATCAAGAGGTATAACTCCGCCTTCTCCTTGTATAAGCTCCATCATTACAGCACAAGCATTGTCTTTTAATTTCTCTATAGTATCTTCATAGTTGTTAGCTTCTGCAAATGAAAAACCTTCTAAAAATGGAAAAAAGTAATTATGAAAAACTTCCTGACCTGTAGCTGATATTGTAGCCATAGTTCTGCCATGAAAAGAATTTTTTAGAGTTACTATTTTATTTCTTTTATAGTCTTTATTATTATCAGCATATTTATTGAAAGAATATTTTCTTGCACATTTTATAGCTGCTTCATTTGCTTCAGCACCAGAATTGCAGAAAAACACTTTATCATATTTTGTAATAGTGCATAGCTTTTTAGCTAAATCAATATAAGGCTTTGTATAGTAAAGATTAGATGTATGCTGCAAGGTTTTTAATTGATTAGTTACCGCATTTATATAATTTTTATTACCGTAACCAATGCTATTAACTCCGATTCCGCTTCCTAAGTCAATATATTCTTTTCCTTCTATATCTTTTAATTTAGCACCGTTTCCTGATTCCAATACTAAATCAAATTTCGCATAAGTATTCGCCACATATTTTTTACTGTTATTAATATATTCTTTTTTTAATTTTAGTTTTTCAGTGTTTTCAGGATTTTGTTTATTTGTTTTTTTGCATGCCATATTTTTACCCTCATTTGTATTTGTTAATTATTTTTTATCTAATTATTAATCTTTATAAAACATAGTTCCTATACCTTCATCAGTGAACATTTCTATTAATAATGAATGGTATAATCTTCCGTCTATTATAAATACTTTTGATACTCCATTCTCAACTGCATCTATACAATGCTTAACTTTAGGTATCATTCCTCCGGATATAGTTCCGTCTTTTATAAGATTATTTATATCTTTAATATTAATTTGACTTATTAAAGAGTTTTCATCATCTTTATTTTTTAAAAGTCCCGGAGTATCAGTCATATATATTAAAGTTTCAGCTTTCATACTTTCAGCTATTTTAGCAGCAGCGGTATCAGCATTAATATTGTAAATATTTCCTTCATCATCGCATCCTACAGTAGCAACTATTGGAATATATTTATTTGATATAATAGTATTAAGCAAATCTGTATTAACATTATCAATGTCTCCTACAAACCCCAAATCATCATCACTTTTATATTTACTTACTTTAAACATCTTGCCGTCAATACCGCATATACCAAGACATTTGCCTCCGCAGTTTTCAAGCGATGCAACTAATTCTTTATTAACTTTACCCGAAAGAACCATATTTACTATTTCAGCAGTTTCACTGTCAGTATATCTAAACCCATTTATAAATTTTGATTCTTTTCCTATTTTATTAAGCATAGAAGTGATATCTTTACCTCCTCCATGCACAACTATAACATTTATTCCTACAGTAGAAAGCAAAGCAACATCACTCATAACTTTCTTTTTCAATTCAGGGTTTTCCATAGCACTTCCGCCGTATTTTATTACAACAGTTTTTTCTGTATATTTTTGTATATAAGGCAATGCCTGATTAAGTATAAATGCTTTATCTCTGTTTGAAATATTATCCATTTTTTATTTCCTTTATATTATTTAACTTCTGTAAGAGCCATTAATTTTTACATAATCGTAAGTCAAATCACATCCCCAAGCAACTGCCTTACTTGTACCACAGTTCATATTAATTGTAATTCTTATCTCATCTTCTTTTAATATTTTTAAAGCCTCTTCTTCGCTGAACTCCACTCCATAACCATCTTTATAAACATTCATTTCTCCGTATTTAGAACCTACATTTATAGATACTTTATTAATATCAAAATCAGCATCTTCAGTATAGCCTATAGCACATGAAATCCTGCCCCAATTCATATCGCAGCCGAACATAGCAGCTTTTACTAAGTTTGAAGTAATTACAGATTTTGCTATTTTTCTAGCCAATTTTATATCGCTAGCATTTATTACTTCGCATTCTATTAATTTTGTAGCACCTTCTCCGTCTTTTGCCATTTGTCTTGATAAATAAGTATTAGCCATATTTAATGCTTTACAGAATATCTTATAATTATCATCTTCTTTATCTATTAAAGTATTTTCAGCTTCGCCATTAGCAAGCACCACGCACATATCATTAGTAGAAGTATCTCCATCAACACTAATCATATTGTATGTAGATTTCACATCCTCGCTTAATGCTTTTTGAAGCATTTCACTTGTAATACTGCAATCAGTAGTTAAAAATGCAAGCATTGTAGCCATATTGGGGTGAATCATGCCGCTTCCTTTTGATGTTCCCCCAATATGAACTTTTTTACCGTCAATTTCAAATTCATAAGCTATTTCTTTCATGAATGTATCAGTAGTCATTATTGCACTTGCTGCATTTTTAGCATGCTCTGCAGAGTGATTAGCATTGTTCATAAGTTCTTTTATATTTTTTTGTATAGGCTCTATATTAAGAGGAACTCCTATAACGCCTGTAGAAGCAACTGCAACATCTTTTTCATCTATACCCAATACATCAGCAGTGAGTTTGCACATTTCTTTTGCCTTTTCAACCCCGTCTTTATTGCAAGTATTAGCATTACCAGAATTACATATAACAGCTTTTGCTTTACCGTCTTTCAAATGTTCTTTGCTTACTATGATATTCGCTCCGCATACTTTATTCTGTGTATATACAGCTCCCACTGAACATAAACTTTCACTGTAAATTATTGCTAAATCTTTTTTTTCGCTATTCTTTTTTATACCAGCATGTATTCCGTTTGCTTTGAAACCTTTAGCAGCACATACACCGCCTTCAATTTGTTTAATGTTTGTCATCTATTTAATCTCCTATTATTGCTAAAACTTATCATTAATAAAAATTGTTATATGCCTATAATTCTTATATTTTATTAAAAAGCTGTAGAAATTCAATTCAATCCCTCATCTTTTATTATTGCTGGCTATAAACTCACTTTTAATTAACTGACAACTTACTTCACAAGTTATCAGCTGCTCGTTTATAGTTTTAATATCTTTCCGTTAATCTAACTAATTATTAAAAAGCTGGAGGAATAAAATTAAGTCCTTCATCTTCTTTTAAGCCCAATGCTATATTCATATTTTGTATTGCCTGTCCTGCTGCTCCTTTTACCATATTATCTATTGCTGATACTATTATTAATTTATTTGTTCTATTATCTATATGCAAAGATATATCACAGTAGTTTGAGTATTTAACATATTTTAAATTTGCTGTCTCTCCTATATTTAATACTCTTACAAATGATGAATCTTTATAAAACTCTTTATAAGTATTATGTATATCTTCTAATTTAAGATTTTTATTTTCTAATTTGACATATATTGTTGACACTATTCCTCTATTTAATGGAAGTAAGTGAGGAACAAAAGTTACTTTTATCTCTTCACCATATATATTTGATAATGTCTGTTCTATTTCCGGTGTATGTCTATGTTCTGCTATTTTATACGGAGCAAATGCTTCATTACATTCTGTAAAGTGGGTATTTAATTTTAATTCCCGTCCTGCACCTGTAGCACCTGATTTTGAATCGATTATAATATCATCTTTTATTATCAATTTATTCACCAAAGCAGGGGCTAATGCCAAACCTATAGAAGTAGGGTAGCATCCCGGATTTCCTATAATTTTTGCATTCTTTAATTCTTTTTTACCATATACATTATCATATTTAATTATTTCAGGTATTGAGTATATTGACTCTTTATGAAGATTTTTATATTTATATTCTTTGCCATACCAATTTTTATAATCTTCTTCATCATCTAATCTGAAATCAGCACCCAAATCTATAAACAAAATATTTTTTTCAAAACATTTATTTGCAATATCATCACTTAAACCCGCAGGCAGTGATGCAAATACAACATCAGTGTCTTCAAATATTTCATTTTCATCTAATAATAATTTATCTAAGTTCTTATTTAAATTAGGATACACTTCATTTATATTTTTTCCTACAAAACTTTTTGAAGATAGATTTTTTAATTCTACTTTGCTATGAGACAGTAATAATCTGATTAATTCTGCACCTGCATACCCTGTAGCACCTATAACGGATACTTTTATCATATAAAACACTCCTATAATAATTAATAATATTAAAGAATAATATATAATTGCTTTTATTTTTGAGAGATTGATTTTAAGCTGTGAATGAAATGGAGGCTTAACGCCTTGAGAGATAATTTCTTATGTATAAAACTATATTACACATTTTTATTTTTCCTAAAACTGTTTAATATTTGCATAACATTATACTATTGATAATAAAAAAGTCAAGATTTTTTATAAATAAAATATAACAGCTAATACTATACAAAATTATTATAATTAAGATAAATTATACAGCTTCAATATTAAAACTGCTTATTATTGATATAAATTTAATTTTATATACAGAATATTTCTATTGATTTTTTATATTCTTACAATTATAATGTTTTAACAAATAATGACATTTTAATGAGGCATTTATATATATGAATGGTATATTCGGTTCTGAAAGTCTTTTAAATTCGGCTATGATGGTTTGCTGGATAGGACTTCTAATATCTTCAATCTTGGGATTAACAATAATAATTGATAGATTCATTTACTTTACTAGAATAAAATCACAGGATAATTCATTGGCTCCTAAACTCATTTCTTTAATAAAAGATAAAGAATTAAAAGCGGCCATTGCCTTATGCGAAACAGCAAAATCGCCTTTGGCAAATATTGTTATGTCAGGTCTTAAAAATTCTGATATGCCAAAAGAAGCTATGCAAAGTACATCCAATAAAGAACTTCCAAGACTTGAAAGATTTATTTCTGCACTCTCAACAATATCAACTGTTGCTCCATTGCTTGGACTTTTAGGTACTATTCTTGGTATGATACAATCCTTTGCTGTAATATCAGTTGCTGGAAGCGGAAACCCTTCTGCTTTGGCTTCAGGTATTGCTAATGCTCTTCTTACTACTGCAGCAGGACTTATCATTGCTATACCTACAGTTGTATTTTATAATTATTTCGTAAATACTCTTAATGAAAGAATATTATTTATAGAAAATTTATCAAATGAAGTTTCTGATTATATAATAAATGAACGCAATACTAAAACTGAAAATTAGTATTAAAGCCAAATATATTGTATTTAAGTATTCATTAATTTCTTAAAGTATGATATAGACACATTATAATTTAAAGAATTTTATTATATTCCCCGCCCTTTAATATTTAGTGCTTAAATTAGAACATTAAATTTAAACATTCTCTATAGCGAAAAAATAAAAAACATGCCCACCCAAGCATTTTTTATATTTATAATTTTTATTAAAAAATCAGATTAAAAAATTTATATCCGCACGCAGAATAAAACTAAGAAATAAAGCTAATTTATAATTAAAATTTATTAAAATATGATAATCTGCTAACCGTGCATTAAATATACTATAAATTTAATAGAAATTAGGGTGGGTGCTATATTTCAAACAAAAACAAAAAATATTATTAGATTATAATTTTATAAATTAGCAGTAAATATAAAGGGTGGGAATTGTAAATAAAATAACCTTGAAAAATATAAATAAATATACTATAATAGGAATATAATAAAATCTCAGGATATCTAATGACATTAACAAATGTAGTAACAATCAAAAGCAAAAATGGAATGCATCTAAGACCAGCAGGAGTTCTATCACAAATATCAAGTAAAAATGAATACTCAAATATAGGAATATTTTTACTTTATAATGGCGTAAGAGCAGATGCAAAAAGTGTATTTAATATTATGGGACTTGGAGCATTTCAAGGAGCCAATCTAATATTAGAAATAGAATATGAAGATGGAATGGAAGAAACAGCTAAACAGGCTGAAAAAGAATTAATAAATTTCTTTGAAGAAGGATATATTCACGCTGAAGTTCCAGAAGATGACTAATATTTTATGTATTTTCAATATAAAAATAAAACATAAGGATATTTAATGATTAGTTATTTTGTAATAGCTATGTTGGCAATATCTATTATTGTAGTTATGATTTTAACAATAAAGTTTAAAGTTCATCCATTCATAGCTATGCTATTAGTAGCAATATTTCTAGCTTTCACACTTCATGTCCCATCTAATAATGATACAAACTATATAACAGAAATATCTGCTTTAATTGGTAAAGGTTTTGGCAATGCTTTGGCAAGTGTAGGCATAATAATAGTTTTAGGAAGTGTTATAGGTAATATATTAGAAATGTCCGGTGCTGCCTTAAAATTAGGGGAGATAGTATTAAGAATAGTAGGTAAATCTCATCCGGCTTTGGCTATGAATATATTAGGTTTTATAGTGTCAATACCTGTATTTTGTGATTCTGGATATTTAATACTAACACCATTAAGAAAAGCTGTTGCCAAGAAAAGCGGAGCATCTCCTGTTGCATTATCAGTTGCATTGTCTACTGGGCTTTATGCATCTCATGCTTTAATACCTCCAACTCCTGGTCCTGCTGCAGTTGTAAATCTATTCGGACTAGAAGCACATTTATTGACAATAATAATAATAGGACTAATAGTTGCCATTCCAACTTCTTTGGCTGGTGCTATATACGGTATATTTATTTCTAAATACATAAAAAAAACAAATTACCCAGATAAATCTCCAACTTATGAAACTTTAATAAGTGATATAGGAGGACTTCCTCCCGCTTGGAAATCTCTAGCCCCTATAGTAGTGCCAATAATATTGATGGCAATTGGAAGTATTGTTAGATTTGATTCTTTTAGATTAGGAAATGGAATAATAAGAAACATATTTATATTTTTAGGTGAGCCGTCTATGGCATTATTTATAGGCTTTTTATTCTCACTTTTACTAACTCATAAATTTAATAAAGAAGAAATATCTATGTGGATAGGTGATGGTATAAGGTCTTCCGGAAGTATTTTAGCTATAGTTGGTGCGAGCGGTGCTTTTGCAGAAGTATTAAAATCAACCGAATTAGCCAAAATCATACCGGAATTAGGACATGTATTCGGAGCATTAAATATGGGTTTAATACTGCCTTTTATTATGGCATCAGCTTTAAAAATAATATTAGGATCATCTACAATAGCAGTTGTTACTGTGGCTACACTTTTTGCGCCTCTCCTTGGTACATTGGGATTTAATACTCCTATATCTCAAATATTAGTATTAATGGCTATAGGAGCAGGCTCTATGATAGCTTCCCATGCTAATGATAGTTATTTTTGGATAGTCGTAGAATTATCTGGTTTAAAAATAAAAGATGCATATAAAGCTAGAACTTTAGCTACTTTTGTACAAGGTATTACAGCATTAATTATTATAATGATACTAGCTTTATTATTCAGATAAAATATTGGAGGAATAATGCTCAAAATAAAAATTATTAATAAATCTAAAAATCCTTTACCTAAATATCAAACATCTGGTTCATCAGGACTTGATTTACATGCCAATATAGAGGAACCTATTACTTTAAATAAAAATGATATAGTATTAATACCAACAGGACTTTTTATCGAGATTCCTGAAGGTTATGAAGCACAAGTTAGAAGCAGAAGTTCTTTAGCATTAAAAAACGGTATTTTCTGCTTAAACTCTCCTGCAACAATAGACAGTGATTATAGGGGAGAATTAAAAATAATATTAGCATCTTTAACTGATACGCCATTTACTATAAATAATGGTGATAGGATAGCTCAAATGGTTTTTGCTAAAGTTGAAAAGATATATTTTGAAGAAGCAGACTCATTATCTGATACTGATAGGGGAGAAGGCGGATTTGGAAGTACAAATAAATAAGTATTGATATAATTAATATTTTAGTTTATAATATTAATATGAATATGCATAAATTACTTTTATATATTGCAATATTATCATTGCCGATGATTTCCTGCGGACTTCCAGATGTTACAGGAATAACACTTGAATTAAATCAGCCTTATATAACAAAAGTTATACCTGGAAACAATAAAATAACAGTGGAATTTGAAGCTCAGAATAATGAGCCGTCTTTTAGCGGATATAATATATACTTTGGAGATAATACATACCCTAGAAAATACCGATTATATAATCAGCAAAAGGCATTGCCTACATTAATAGAAACAAAATCTACAGTTACTAAAAAATATTCATTTACTATTGAAACAGGCTCTTATTTTTCTAGTAATAGTACAGATATATACACATTAAAAGACTCTGACTTAAATAATGGCATACCTATATATATTTGGGTATCAGCATATCAGATAACCCCGCAATTAGAAAGTTATTATTATTATGATAATTTTGTACAAATGGGAACACCTAGACCTGATGTTCTAAATCAAACCATAACTCCCGGTACTACTTTAAATTTAGAAGGAAGAGATTTAGCAAGGTTAGTGAATAATGGCGGTCTATATTTTCAAAATGTTAATAATACAAGTATGATGATGGTATCAGGTACTTCTTTAGATGATATTGTAGTTCCTCCTGAAAACGGATATGGAAATATTGATTTACAGGTTAAAGCTAACAGACTTTATCTGATAAAAATAACAGATGGAAATAATGCCTATTATGGTAAAATATATGTAAGGAGTGTAAATGGTACTAGCAGTATCGTAGCTGATTATTGCCGTCAAATTTCTGCTAATATCTTAAGTTATTAATATATGAAAAAAATAATAGTATTTATTATATCAATCATTTTTTTATTTACTTCTTGTAATGAAGAACTCATAACTGTAGTAGATGAATATAATAGTCCGTATAATATTTATGCTATACCGGGTAATAATAAAGTAAGTATAAGTTTTTGGTCTGGCGTAATAGCTTCAGATTTTCTTGGTTTTAACATATATGCGGGTACTTCCCATAATTTGGTACAACCTGATAATGCTATAAAAAATTCACTGCAAGCACTTCCAACTGTATCAAGCAGCAATCATACTAGAACAAATTTTATAATAGAAATTCCTACTTATACATTCAATAATGGTACTTTATATTATATAGCAGTTACTGCTTATGGTACTAATGATCTGGTTGATAATAAATATATAGAAACTACAATTAATTCTGTACTGCCTGTGATACCAAGACCAGAAGGTACAGGAAACGGAACAACATTAACAGCATCTACTGCATCTGTTGGAACAATGGATCCAAATGCTGGAAAAGTAACGGCTAATACAGGTTGGAAAGTACAATATTTTGGATATCAAACTAATTTTAACGCAATAGTTAATGTTACAAATAATACAGACGACTCATTCGATAATGAAGTGGTATATTCTCGTAATGGTCTTTATATATTTAAAAATGGAAACCAATTAGCAAAAATTTGGATTACATCGGACAGTTCTTATCAATGGGCATATCAATCAGATGCTTCAAAATGGTGGGGAATTTAACTTATAATATTTTATTAGTTTTAATTTAATATAAAGAATACATTTCAAATAAAAAGTTTAATAAGCCTTAATAATTATAATGGTTCTGTTGTAATTTGAACATTTAATTGTGTATTTGCTGCAAAACTACAACTTCTTTTCCTACTGTAAGCAGTACTCTGCATTTTATGACTTGAATATATAATTTATACAGAATATATAACATTTATTTTATATAACAATTAATATCATATAATAATCTATAATAAGATAAAAAACTTACAAGATTGTATGTCAAGTACTTTTGAAACAAGTCTAATTATTATAATTTAAAGCATATCAGATTACAATGAAATAAAAAATAGGGTTTATAAAAATAACTTTATAAACCCTATTTAAGAAGGAGAACAATCAAACTATTTTCAAATTATCCTCTGGATTGCTTATCTTTCCATGCTTTTATAATTCTTTCAACCTCATCTCTTGAATATGAACTATTTTTTACTATCTCATCTGGTTTCCAACCTTCTTTATACATTCTAATTATAAACTCTTCTTTCTTGCTATCTACTTTAGATGTTCCTTTTTTAGAAGTTTTAGAACCTTTATCAGACATATATTTATCAGCATTATCAAGCAAAGTTTCCAAATATCTTACAAAATACTCGGCTCTCTCCAAGTTCTTAACAATATTCTTATCATAATCATCATACTGATTTTTCATACGAACAAGATTTTCTCTCTGATTTTGTATCTCATCTATAATGACATTAAGCTCTTCTAATTTAGAAATAAATAGCTGAACTTTCTTATCGTTTTTATCTATTTTAGCCATATCTCTTTCTAAAGAGTAAATCTTATCCATAAAGTTCTTTCTAGTATCTTCAACTTCTACCATAGCCTCTTTTATGCTGTCAATTCTTTCTAAAATAGTTTCAGATTCTATCTCTGCTTTTCTTATTTGCTGTAATATATCATCAGCATACTCTTCTTTATCTTTAATAAATGAAAGTTTATTTTCTATTTGCGATGCTATATCTATAACAACCTGTATTCCTTCCTCAGCATGCTCTATAATAGCATTGTTTTCTGCTATATTAACAAATCTGTCTTGTATTTCTCCAGACATTTCCATTAACATATTTACTTTTTCCTGAGTATCCTTCAAGCTGTCTTTTTCTTTTTTAAGACTTTCAGCATAATCTAATATCTCATGATGCATTTTCTTTAAGCTGTCAAATTCAGACATAGTCTTATTCATTTCAACTGTTACCGCTTTAGTATCTTCAACCAAAGCATTCAATTTAGAAACATCATTTTTTATAGATGCTGCCATTTCTTTAGCATTATCAAATACTTTAACAGTATTCAAATATTTGTCTATATCCTTAGCTATATCATCTATTTTTGATTTCATAGCCTCATATTCTAAAGAAATATCATTTGTTTTTACATCAAGCATTTTATCAATAGATTCAACTGCATCATTTAATTTTAATTTTAAATCATCAGTTCTATTGTCAAAATCTTTAAGTATAATATTTGTTTTTTCATCATAGCTTAAATTAATACTTTCAAGTCTTGCATCTATTTCAGAAGAATATTTAGTTATATCTTCTTCCAAAGCAGAAACAATATCTTTCATATTTGTAATTCTCTCATCATACTCATCTAAATTATTAGTATGAGCTTTGATTATCTCTTCTTTTGCTTTCTGTATATGCTCTTTAGCATCATTCATTAAAAGCGATAATGTTTGTTCTAAATTAGAATTAAGTCTTGCTATATATTTCTCATATTTCTCATTAGCAGATTCTTCTATAGTACGAACATTTTCTTCTATAATGTTATTCGCTTCAGATATTCTTTCATTAACTGCTTCTGATATAGAATCTTTTAATGCTGTCAATGATTCGGAAAGTCCTTCATAATGTGCTTTCAAAGCATCAAACTCAGAATTCTTTTCTTCTAATAAAGCAGACATTCTACTAGAAACATTCTCTATTATAGAATCAAATTCAGTTACTTTATTTTCTACAGTAGATTTAGCATTATTAGATAATTCTTCTAATCTAGAATTGAATTTCTCTCCTTGAAGTTCTATATCCTGAGAGTAAGCATTGATTTTATCTTTCAATTCCAATGCTTTTTCCTCTATCATGATTTTTAATTTTTCTACTGATGGAGCAAGCTCATTTTCTAAATTATTCATTTGCTCCTCAACAGCTTCAAGTTTTTCTTTATTATCTTCAACAGAAGTTAAAAACTCATCTTTAATGCTCAAAGCCTGTTTCAAATCAGAAACAACATCTTCAACAGAAGTACTTATTTGAAGTTTAGTATCATCTAACTGAGTATATAAAGATTCTATTTTTTCATTATAGTCTTTATACGCTTCTTCAAATAATTTTGAGAAATCCTCATGATTTTTCTCTTGTCTATCAGTATAGAATTTTTCAGTAGTTAAGTACATCTCTTTTAATTTAGCAACTTCATCATTATGTATAGATCTAATTTCATCAACTGCTTTTTCACCTTCCATATTTACAGACATTTTTAATTCACTGATAAATTCTTCCTGATAAGTATCTATTTTCTTTCTAAATTCAATAATATTATCTTCAAGCTCTTTATTCATATTATTGAATGCCTCAGTTATCTTATTATTAATATCATTTTCAATACCCTCTATAGCACTTCTTACATCAGAGAATTTATCAAATTTCTTCATTTCATTATTAATAAAATTCTCAACTATAGTCATTATATGAGGTGTCAAATCATTAGTTTCTTTTACTATAGATTCATTAAAGGAAGAAATTAAATTATTAATATCCTCTCTCGCCTTAGCCAAATCACTATTATTTTCTTCAGTCATTCTATAAGACAATGAGTTAATATACTCTTCAGCTTCTTTTACTTTATTGCTGAACGCTTCTTCTTTCTCAGCTATCTTTAATGAAGCAATATCAGCAGCTTCTGATACGGCACTTGTTAAACTTTCCAACTTATTTTTGATATTTATATCAGAATTTTTAACCATATCCATAAGAGCTTCTCTCTCTCTGCGAACAGTCTCTACTTCCTGAGATATATGTTTCTGAGATTGACTTAACATTCTAAGCTCATTTTCCTGCTCTTTAATATTAGCCTTCATGCTATTTATGAAAGAATTTATATCATTTTCTGCTTCATCTATTTTGCTTATTATACCTTTTAATCTATCATTTTCCAATAAGTCTATTTGGTCTTTAGTATTTTCTACTTTGTTATTCAAATCTATAAGTATTTTTTCTGCATCGCTTCTTAAACTATCCACTTCAGAAATTATAGCATCTTTATAGAAATCTTTTATTCTATCAGCTGAAGCATAAGCATCTTCAAAATGAACTATTCTAGCTTCTATACGCTTTCTGAACTCATCATTAGATTCTTCAAATACTTTTATAATATCATCTCTGAATGAATCTGTAAGATATCTTAAATCAGTATCCATAGAATCATTTTGTATGCTTTCAAACATATCTGCAACCTGTCTTCTCTCATCTTCAATCATAGAAATAACATCATCTCTGCTTATAGTATCGAATGAAATTTTATTTTTCAAGGCTTCTATACTATCAATGATATTAATTTTCTCCTGATTAAACATAGTCATAGTTGCATCTTGTTCTTTTATAAGCTCAATTATTGATCTTCTGAAACTAATAAACTCATTCAAAAGTCTGTCTCGGTCGCCTTCTATAGTATTTAAAGCTTCATCAGAATATATAGCTCCGCTTTCATATTTAAGTTTAATATCATCTATTTCAGCCATTAATCTATCTCTTTCAGCCTGCAAAGCCTCTGCTAAATCTTTTATATTGGCTATTCTTTCATTAAACTCATTTCTAAATCCAGCCATTTCATTAGATATATTTTCTTTATATCTTTTGATGCTCTCAGAAAAATCCTGTTCTAATATTTGGAAATCATCTCTAATCTTAGCACCATACTGCTGAGCCATATTAGCTAAGTCATTATTAGTAGGAACAGAACCTAATATTTCATTTCTTAAAGAAACAAACTCCTCTTTAAGTTCATCTTTCAAAGTTTCTTTTTCTTCTACAAATATCTGACTTACATTTTCTAAAGTAGGCATATCACTAAGTATATCTTCTTTCATTTTCAAAAGCTTAGTTTCAACAGAATCCTGTTCTTTAGAAAGAACTTCTGCAACAGCTTCAACAGTAGAGTAGTTTTCTTCTATATTTTTTCTGAATGATTCTAATGTTTCATTTATTCTAGCTCTTTCTTCCTCTATCAATTTTTCTACATAAGAACTATCAACTTTTACAGCTTCTTCATTTTCAGAAATTTCTGCTTTTTTATTATCAATAGAAGTTGTTATTTCCTGTTTGTAACTATCAATAAGTTTTTCTATTTCTTCTCTCGATACAGAAACATCTTTTATATTATTAATCTCTTTTCTTATCTCTTCAAATGAAGATTCCAAATCTGCCTTTTCTACATCTAAAAGATTATTCAAGTTATTTAAATAATCTTTTTTAAGTGCTTCAAATCTCTCTTCTGCAGATATGTATTCGACTCTCACAGCTGATTTGAAATGGTCAAGTTCATCTATTAATTTTGCTTTTTCTTCTTCAAACATTTTAGCAAAATTTTTATTGTCTTCATGATTATTAAGGATTTCATCTCTTAACTCATAAAACTCATTAGTTATATCTTCTTTTTCAGATACGAAAAGATCAGCAAGTTCATCTATATTAGGAACTGAGTTTATTATTTGATTTTTAAACTCTTCAAAGCTATTTAAAAGCTCTGAATCTTTACTTGATACTTCCTCAGCTATTCTAGAATAAACCTCTTTTCTAAACTCATCTATTGTATTAAGAAGTTCTTTTTTATCTTTCGCCAATTCATTAGAAAGTTTCAAAGTATTAGTATTAAGCTCATTATTTATCTTACTTATATAAGATTCCAAAGCTTTTATTTTTATATCTACACCTTTACTAGAACTGTTAATATCATCTTTTATAGAACTAATATTATTTTCTATATAGTCCAAAGTATTTTTCTCTTCTGTTTTTAAGCTGTTTTGAAGATTAATAACCTTAGATTTTACTTTATCATCATAATCATCTAATATAGAATATAATTTCTCTCTATATTTAGCTAAATCAGCACCCAAAGATCCTTGATTGTATTCTAAGTCTTTTATTCTACTATCAAACAAATCTATTTTTGAAATACTTTCTTCTAATTTAGAATCAACATTATTTTGCAATTCTAACTGTTTATTATAGATATCCTCTTTAAGAAGTTCTATCATAGATTTGATTTCAGAATAATCAGCATTATCGGATGCTATATCCTTAGCATTATCTAATGTATTTGTTATTGAATTAAGGTTAGAAGATTTCCAGCTATTCAAATCATTTTGCATAGTTTCTATTTTATCTTTGAACTCTGCAAATGAGTCATTGAATTGCGATTCTAATCCTTCTTTTAATACATCAAAATTATCAGATATTATATTGCCATACAATTCTACAATTTTCTCTTCACTAGACCATGTATCTTCAAAGAACTCTATTCTTTTTTCTATTCTATCTTTAAACTCCTTAGTATCTTTTTCTATATTATCAACTAAATCATTTTTGATAGATACTATACTGTCATTGAAGTTATTAAATATATTATCAAGTTTTTCTTCTAATATGGATATTTCTTCTGCACCAGCATAAGATTTAGGCAAAGAATCCATTATATCATTTAAATCTCTATAAATTTCCTCTTTGCTATCCAATATTTTATCTTCCAATTTACTAATGTTAGATAATTGAGGTATAACAGTTTCTTTAAATGATTCTAAATTTTCATTAAGCTTTCTAAAATCTTCATAAACTGCATCAATATTTTCATTAGTTATATCAGAATTATATTCATTTGATAAATTTTCTTTTAGCTCTCTCAATTCATCAGAAAGTCTTATAACCTCATCATTTAAACTAGTATCAACACCTTTCACCTTATCTTTTATAACAGATAAATCTTTTTCTAAATCCTCTATTTTTAAGAAATCATTTTTAAGAGAATTGAATGATTCTTCTAATCTATTTCTCTCCTCAATTAAATCATTATAACTATGATTGTCTTTTATAGAAGAAATTTCATCTTTAAATTCATCTATAGTATTTGATATAATAGATTTATATTCTGATAAAGAAGATTCCAAACCAGAAATACTATCATCATTGCTGCTGATTTTAGCACTTAAAGTTTCAAATACATCATCTATCGCAGATTGTATACGCAATTTTTCTGAATCAATAAAAGCCTCTGCTCTTTCATCTGTGCTGATTAATATATCATCTTTCAATGAAGCAAAAGAAGATTTTAACTCATCAACTTCTTTCAATAATAATTCTTTTTCATTGACATAGAACTGAAGTATATTATTTTTATCCAATACAGCATCTTTTATCTCATCTATAGATTTATCAAAATCTCTAGTAAGAGTTGAATACTTATTATCTATTTCTTCTTTAACTTTATTTATCTCATCGATAAGAGATACTTTAACATTTTCTATATCTTCTAATATGTCTGTTACTGAAGAAATTTTCTCACTGTACTCTCCGAATAGGGATAATATATGTTCATTATTAGATATAAAATCGCTTACTTGAGTTTTAAATCTTTCGTCTATATTAGATTTGAAATACTCAAATTCTGAAGACAATTTATTCACAGAAGTATATAATTCTTCTTTTTCTAAATCTATTCTATCAGAAATATCTTTTGCTTTATTTTCTAATTGAGTATTAACTACTAATAATGAATTTTCTATATTATTTAATTTTCCTCCTATATCTTTTAAACCGTCATAATTAACATTATCTTTAAATTCACTATAAAGCTCTAATAACTCATTTCTAATATCTTCTAATGAAGAAGCCTGCTCCTCTTTAAGTTCAGTTTCATAAGCTGATATCTTATTAACTATTTCCTCTTCTTTATTAGATATAAGATCATTTATCTGAGATTCCAAACTTTCTATAACATCTCTTAACTTATCATCAGAATCTTCAAGCATTTTAGATACGGCATTATTAATACTTTGATTCAACATATTGAATGAATCATTTATCATAATATCTAAATCATATTTATTTTTCTCTATATCTTCTAAAGTTTTGGACATTTTATCATTTGAATATTCTTCAATTTTAGTTATAGATTCATTAAATTTTGTTTCTAAATTATCAAAAGAAGATTTCAATATATTATCCAAATCTATTTTAGATAAGTTCATTTTATCATATAATTGAGATTCTAATTCTGAATAATATTCTTTCAAATATTTTTCAAGATATTCTCTGCCGCTCAATAAAATACTATATACAACTTCTTTTCCTTTTATCTCTGAATCATCTAAATAATTAGATATACTTTCTCTAGCTTCTTTTAGTTGTTTAACTAATTCTTCAATGCCATTTTCCTTCCAATTAGATATATCATTATCTATAGACTCTATTTTATCTTTTAAATAACCAATAGAGTTATTGATTTTTATATCATTAGCATTTCTAATATCATTCAATTCTTCTTTTATATCAGCTGAGAAGATATTTTTCAATTTACCGCTGTCGGACCAAGTATCCTCAAAATAGCTAATACGCTTTTCCAATCTATATCTAAAGTCTTTATTATCTTCTCTTATTTGATTGAAAAGATTAGTTAATTCTTCTTTTTCTTTAATAAATGTCTGCTCTATTATATCGCTATTTTCAGATTTAGAAATTAAATCATCTTTAATAGAAGATAGTTTATTATCTAATTCTTCTTTTTCCTTAGAAAGAAGATTTTCCAATTCAGAAGATTTATTAATGCTGTTTTCTATCTGTTCTTTAATCCCATCAATTCTTAAATTTAATTTACCGACATTAGATGTGAGATTATTTAATTCTATAGAATACTCATCTAAATCTCTTACTATATCATCTTTTATTCTATCTTCAAAATCGGATAATCTGTTTGATAAAGCCTTAACCTCATCTTTTAAGAGTATATCAACATCAGACATATTTTCTTTTAATTGATATAAATTACTTTCTAAATTTCCTAATTTAGCAAAATCTTCTTTTATAGTATTAAAAGAATCTTCCAAAGCTTTCTTTTCTAAAGCTAACTGCTCTATTGTATTATCTTTCTTAACAGTTTCTATTTCAACTTCTAAATTATCCATTTTTTCTAATAAATTTAACTTATCAGAAATAATAGTATCCTTTAATTTGTTAACCTCATCATCAGTAATATTTAATCTGTCAAGAACTACACTTGTAAACTCTTCAAAGATACGCTCTATCTCTTTTTTCTTATCATCAAATAAAGCAGGAACATCTTCATTGTCAAATCTCAATGATGATTCTCTGAAAGTTTGGAAATCATTTTTAAGTTTTTCAAGTTTCTCTATAATAGTATTATTTTCATCACTATGTAATGATATTAATTGATCTTTATCTATTACAGAATTCTTCATCATATTAATTGCATTATTCAAATCAGAATTTAAATCTGCATATTTTTCTTTTAAATCAGAAGTCTCATTATCTAATTTTTCATTTACAGAACGAATCTTTTCATTTAAAACTGACATATATTTTTTGAATAATACAGATTCTGTTTCTTTCTCTAATTTTTCAATAGCATCTAAAACTTTACTGCTTGTTTCCTCTTCAAATCTAATTAAAGCATCATTAAAACTGCTTTCCAAATTATCAAAAGAGTCTCTTACCATATCATCTAATTCTTCTTTAGCTTCGGTAAGCATATTCATTTTTTCTGCTATTTCAGTATTCAATTTATCAGAATATTCTTTTAAGTATTCATCTATATAGTTTTTCTCATTATTTAAATGTTTAGATTCTGATTCTTCTCTGGCTTTTTCTATTTCTTCTTCTACTAATTTAGAATAATCTTTCAAAGAATTCAAAGAATTATTATATGCATCATTTATCAAATTAGAATAATACTCATAACCCGATTTCATATCATCAATAAATTTTTGATAATCATCTGATAATTTATTCTTTTCATCTTTTCTATAATTTTCTATATTTTTTATTTCTTCATTATATCTATCTGAAGCCTCATTAAGCATATTATATATACTATTAAAATTAGTATTTATTTCATTATTAAGTTTTGAATCTATATCAGATAATTTATTTTCTATATCTGCTATCTTTTCATCTAACTTATTATATATGCTTGATTCTTTTTCTTCTATTTTTGATAGAATATCAGATAATATTTTTTCAGCTTTAACATCCGAATTATCTATATAACTTGAAATATTATTTTTAGCTTCTTCTAATTGTGCCAATAGCTCATTGATTCTTCCATCTTTCCAGCTTATAATATCATTATCCATAGAATCTATTCTTGATTTAAGCTCATTCAAATATTCATCTCTGAAGGAAGTCAAATCAGAATTCATAGAATCCATTTTATCTTTCAACTCATTGATAGAATTTTCAAATTTTAATTCTGTATATGATTTAATATTTTCTATCTCATCTCTTATATCAGAAGAGAACAAACTTCGTATTCTGGCATTATCAGACCAAGAATCTTCAAAATATTCTATGCGTCTTTCAAGTCTTTCTCTAAACTCTACATTATCGTTTCTAACTTTATCAAAAAGACTCTCTAATTTTTGCACTTCATCATTAAACAATGTTTCTATGCTGTCATTTTTTCCAGATATTGAAAGAAGATTGTCCTTTATTGAAGACAATTTACTTTCCAATTCTTCTTTATCTTTTAATATAGTATTTTCTATCTCAGAAGATTTATTCAAAGAATCATGCATATTTACTTTTATAGATTCTATATAATCATTTAATGTATTTACATTAGAGTTAAGCATACTTAAATCATTTGAATAATCTTCTAAATCTTTAGAAATATCTTCTCTGATTTTAGAGTCAAGTTCTTCAACTTTTGAAACTAAGTTTTTAACTTCATCTTTTAAATTTATATCAACATCTACCATATCGTCTCTTAATTGATATAAATTATTTTCAAGATCTTCTAATTTAGAGAAGCTATCCTTTATAGAATTAAATGACTCTTCTAAAGCATTCTTTTCTAAAGTCAATCTATTAATAGTATCATCATCTCTTAGAGAGTACAATTCATTTTTCAAATTATCTATTTTCTCTAAAATGAAAGACTTATCTTCATATATTATATCTTTAACATAATTAATATCACTTTCTGAATTATTTACTCTATCTAATAATGCCTCAGTGAATTCTTCAAAAGCATTTTCAATTTTTTTCTTCTCTTCATCAAATAGAGAAGGGATAGACTCTTTATTAGTTTTTAATATATCTTCTTTGAAACTTTCAAATTCTTTTTTAAGTTCATCTACTTTTGAAACTAGAATCTCTTTTTCAGAAGACTGCATTTCTAATAATTCATTTCTATCTAATATTGAATCTTTTAACACTTCCAATGAAGTATCAAAATCTTTGCTCAAAGATTCATATTTTTCAATTATAGAATTAATATCATCATAAACTTTATTATTCAATGAAGCTATATTAGAATCCATTTTTTCTGTGATATTTGACAAATCACCATCCATTCTTTCATTGATTTTAGATATCTCATCTTCTATCTTTTTTGAGATGCCGTTTAACTGTTCTGTTAGATAAACACTGTATTCATTTTTATCAAATATAACTGCTTTAGAATCTTTCTCTAATTTTTCAATGACTTCTAAAAGTTTATTATTAGATTCTTTTTCAAATTTAGATATAGCTTCCTGCATATTCAATTCTAAATTATTAAATGAATCCTTTATGATATTATCCAAACTATCTTTAGCAGCATTCAAAGTATCAATTTTTTCTGAAACTTTAGCATCCAATTTATCAGAATAATTTTTCAAATAATCATCAATATAATTTTTCTCATTATTTAAATGCTTAGATTCTGATTCTTCTCTGGCTTTTTCTATTTCTTCTTTAACCAAATTAGAATAATCTGTCAAAGAATTAACAGAGTTATTATAAGCTTCATTTATCAGATTAGAATAATGATTATAACCAGATTTTATATCTTCAATAAGCTTTTTAGAATCTTCCAATAATTTATCCGATTCTATAGTTCTGTAATTTTCAATATTTTCTATTTCTTCATTATACTTAACTAAAGCATCATTAATCATATTATGAAGATTATCTAAATTTACTGCTATATCATCATTAAGTTTAGAATTTGTTTCTGATAATCTATTTTCTATTTCCGCTATTTTTTCATCTAATCTGCTGTAGATATTATTTTCTCTTTCTTCAATTTTAGATAAAACTTCACTGATAAGTTTATTCTTTTTATCTTCTGTAGTATCCAAATAAGCAGATATATCTTGCTTAGCAGTTTCTAATTGAGATAATAGATCATTGATATTATTTTCTTTCCAAATAGAAATATCATCATTCATAGCATCTATTTTATTATTCAAATCATTAAGATAATTTTCAAATTTGATTTCTGTTTCTTTTTTTATCTCTTCTAACTCATCTCTCATTTCAGAAGCATACAAACTTCTTAATTTTGTACTATCTGACCAAGTATCTTCAAAATAAGTTATACGCTTCTCTAATCTGTCTCTGAACTCTATATTTCCATTATGAACTTTATCAAATAAATCCTCCAATTTAGAAACTTCATCATTAAATAATGTCTCTATACTATCGTTTCTTGAAGACATTGAAAGAAGATTGTCTTTTATAGCAGATAATTTATTTTCCAATTCTTCTTTATTTTTTAATATATTGTTTTCTAATTCTGATGATTTATTTATAGAATTAATTATATCATTCTTAATATTATCTATATCAGAATTAACATTATTCAAGCTTGAAGTGAATTCTTTTTCTATATTCTCAAACTTATCATATACACTAGCTGCATCATCTTTCATATTATCTCTTAATTCATACAAATGTTTCTCCAAATCCTCTAATTTGGCAAAATCATTTTTTATTGAATTAAATGATTCTTCCAATGCTTCTTTTTCTAAAGTTAATTGAGTCAATATATCATCTTCTTTTAAAGAATTTATATCAGTTTTCAAATTATCTATTTGTTTTAATAAAGTAAGCTTATCTTCTGCAATAATATCTTTTATATAATTAATATCGCTTTCTGAAACATTAACTCTATCTAATAGATTATTTGTAAACTCTTCAAATGCATCTTCAATTCTCTGTTTCTCCTGTTCAAATAAAGCAGGTATACTATCTTTATTAGCATTTAAAACTTCTTTTTTGAAATTATCAAACTCATTTTTAAGTTCATATAATCTGCTTTCCAATAACTCATTTTTGAAATTATCAAGTTCTGTTTTTACTTCATATATTCCGCTTCCCAATAATTCTTTATCTGAATCATGAAGCTCTGTAAGTTCATTTATTCTATTTTCTAGAAGTTCTTTTTCTGAATTATGAAGCTCTGTAAGTTCATTTATTCTATTTTCTAGAAGTTCTTTTTCTGAATTATGAAGCTCTGTAAGTTCATCTCTATCTAAAATAGAACTCTTAATCAAATCTAATGTCTCTTCAAAATCTATATTCAAAGCATCATATTTATTTCTAAGCTCTGATATACCATTATCAAATTTAGAAGTTACATTATATATTTCATTATCTATTTTACTGTTTATTGAACTTAAATGATTTTCTAATTCTTTAATATATTCATTATAATTAAGCAATTTATCTGATTCTAATTTTCTTATAACTGAATTTACTTTATTATCTGCATTTTCATTTATTTTAGCTATAGCATCATTAAAATTGCTGTTTAATGTAGCAAACGAATCTCTAATCATATCATCTAATTGATTCTTGCTTTCATTTAATATATTTATTTTATCTGCAATTTGATTTTCCAATTTATCAGAATAATTTTTCAAATACTCATCTATATAATTTTTATTTATATTATTATCATGTACAGCTTCTTTTCTAGCATCTTCTATTTCAGCTTTTATTTTATTTGTATATTCTGACAAAGAAGATAAAGAATCTTTATAAGCTGAGTTTATCAATTTAGAATAGTAATCATATCCTGATTTTATGTCTTCTAAAAGTTTGCTTCCCTCTTCATTTCTATAATGCTCAATATTTTGTATATCTTCATCATATTTACTTATGGCTTTATCTAGTTTTTCTTTTACTTCTTCTAACTTATTATATGCATCATCAGAAACTTTAATATCTAAAACTGATAATTTATTTTCTATATCAGCTATTTTAGAATCTATTCTGTTATAGATAGCATTTTCTTTTTCTTCTATTTTAGAAAGCACATCAGAAATTAATTGTTCTTTTCTATTTTCTGTTGAATCTAAATAATTTGTTATATTATTTTTTGCTGCTTCTAATTCTGAAAGAAGTTCATTAATTTTTCCATCTTTCCAGCCAGATATATTTTCATCAATAGTTTCTATTCTGCCTGCCAAATCATTAAGATAATTTTCAAATTTTAATTCAGTTTCCTTTTTAACTTCTTCCAATTCATTTCTCATTTCAGCAGCATATAAACTTCTTATTCTTGTACTGTCAGACCAAGTATCTTCAAAGTATTCTATACGCTTAGTCAATCTATCTCTGAATTCTATACTATCATTTTTGAAACTATCAAATAAACTCTCTAACTTTTTAACCTCATCATTAAATAAAGTATCTGAAACTTTATTGTTAGATGATATTAATGACAAATTCTCTTTTATAGAAGATAATCTATTTTCTAATTCCTCTTTATCTTTTAATATAGTATGCTCTAATTCTGATGATTTATTTATAGAATTATTTATAGCATCTCTAATTACATTAATATCAGAACTTAAATCTCCAATATTATCGCTTATAGTATCCATATTAGAAGATATATCTCTTATATTATTATCATTTTCTTTGATTTTATTTTCAAAAGAATTAAATTTATCAGATAAACTTTTAACCTCATCTTTTAAATCTAAATCAAAATTATCCATATTATTTTTTAATTCATATAAATGATTTTCTAATTCTTCTAATTTTGAGAAATCATTTTTTATAGAATTAAATGAAACTTCTAAAGCCTGTTTATCTAAAGCTAATTGAGTTATAGTATCATCTTCTCTTAAAACATCAATTTCTGATTTCAAATTATCTATCTTTTCTAATAGTGAAATTTTATCTTCAGAAATGATATCTTTTATATAATTAATATCTCTTTCAGAATCATTTACTCTATCTAATAAAGTATTAGTAAAATCTTCAAATGCTTTTTCTATTCTCTCTTTTTCTTCATCAAATAGAGCAGGTATATCATCTCTATTTGCCGCTAATATCTCATATTTAAAACTTTTAAACTCATTTTTAAGCTCATCTATTCTTTCTGATAAAAGTTCTTTTTCAGAAGTTTGAAGTTCAATGAGTTCATCTCTGTCGAGTATTGAACTTTTTATTATATCTAATGATTCTTCAAAATCAGCATTTAACTCTTTATATTTGTTTTTCAAATCAGATATATCATTATCAAATTTTGAAGATACATTATACATCTCATTATCTATTTTGGCACTGATAGCTCTTAAATTTTCTTCTAATTCAGAAACATAATTTTTATAACTGAAGAATCTTTCTGATGCATCTTTTTCTATTTTTTCAAGAGCACTATTGATTTTAGAATCAGCATGCTCATTGAATTTTAATATAGCATCATTTAAATTAATATTTAATGTATTAAATGACTCTTTTATCATATCATCTAATTTATTTTTACTGTCATTTAATATATTAATTTTTTCATTAACTTTATTGTCTAATTTAGCAGAATATTCTTTTAAATACTCATCTATATAATTCTTTTCATTATTTAAATGTTTATTTTCAGCTTCTTTTCTAGCTTTTTCTATATCACTTTTTATTCTATTGGTGTAATCAGCCAAAGATGATAATGAATCTTTATATGTAGTATTTATGAGTTTAGAATAATAATCATATCCTGATTGTATATCACCTAATAATTTACTGCCTTCTTCAGCTCTATGATGTTCAATATTCTTAATCTCTTCATTATATTTATTTATAGCTTTATTTACTATATTTTCTACTTCTTCTAATCCTCTAGCTATATCATCAGATACTTTTCCATCAACTACTGATAATCTGTTTTCAATATCTTCTATTTTTGCATCTATTCTATTATAGATAGAATGTTCTTTATCTTCTATTTTTAATAATATATCAGAAAGGAATTCCTCTTTTTTTCCTTCAGAAGATTCTAAATAATCTTTTATGCTTTCTTTAGCATTTTCCAACTGCTCTAATAATTCATTAATTCGTCCGTCTTTCCAGCTGGATATGTCTTTATCCATAGCATCAATTCTTTCTTTTATATCATTAATATATTCATCTCTCCAAGAAGAAGCATCATTATTAATGTCCTCTATTTGAGATTTTAAATCATTAACATAATTTTCTAATTTTATATCAGCTTCTGCTTTGATATTTTCCAATTCATCTCTTAAATCAGCTGCATAAAGGCTTCTAATTCTTCCGCTGTCAGACCAAGTGTCTTCAAAATAATCTATACGCTTTTCTAATCTGTCTCTAAATTCAGCATTATCTGTTTTGATATTATTAAATAAAGAATCTAATTTTTTTACTTCATCAGCAAATAAATTTTCTATATTCTCATTTTTACTTAATGCTTTGAAAAGATTTTCTTTTATAGATGAAAACTCATTTTCTAATTCAGAAGATTTATTTATAGAATTTTTTAAATTATCTCTAATTTTATCTATGCTGTAAGACAAATTATCGAATCTTTCATCAGTTACAGCTTTATTCTCAAATTCTTCAAATCTTTCAGATAAAACTTTTATATCATCTTTGAAATTTAAATCTATATCTTCAACATTATCTCTCAATTGATATAAAGCAGTTTCTAAATCAGATAATTTACCGAAATCATCTTTAATAGTATTGAAAGAATCCTCCAATGACTGTTTATCTAAAGCCAACTGTGCTATAGTATTGTCATCTTTTATAGATTCTATATCTCTTTTTATATTATCAATCTTTTCTAAGAATGCATTTCTATTTTCAACTATAACATCTTTAACATAGTTTATATCATTTTCAGAATTATTCATTCTATCCAAAAGATTAGAAGTAAAGTATTCAAATGCTTTTTCTATTTTTTGTTTTTCTTCTTCAAATAGAGTAGGTATATCTTCCTCATTTGCTTTTAAAAGCTCATCTTTGAAAGAATCAAATTCTGTTTTCAAAGTTTCCATTTGCTCAGATAAGATCTCTTTTTCGGAATTATGTAATTCCATAAGCTCATCTCTATCAAGTATAGAAGCCTTAATCATATCTAATTCCTCATCAAAATCAGTACTCAAATCTTTATATTTTGTTTTAACATCAGATATCTCATTATCTAATTTTGAAGAAATATTATAAAGCTCATTATCTATTTTAACACTTATAGCTCTCAACTGTTCTTCTAATTCAGATATATATTTATTATCATTATTCAATCTTTCTTCTGCTTCTTTTTCTAATCTATTAACAACAGAATGTATTTGTGTATTAGCTTCCTCATTAAATCTGTTCATAGCATCATTCAAGTTGGAATTAAGTGTATTGAAAGACTCTTTTATCATATCATCTAATTGAGCTTTACTTTCTGTCAAAATACTTAACTTATCATTAACATGAGCTTCAATTTTTTCTGAGTAGTTTAATAAATAGTCATCTATATAGTTCTTCTCATTACTTAAATGTTTTTCCTCAGCTTCGGATCTTGCTCTCTCTATCTCTTTTTTGATATTTTCAAGATGAACTTCTAATTCAGATACAGCATCTTCATATATCTTATCTATCATAATAGAATATTCTTCATAATCTTCTCTTATACTGTTGCCTAAATCTTCTATATCAGATATTATATTTTCTGTTTCAGTTTCTCTATGATGTTCAATTCTTTTTATTTCTTCATCATATTTTGCAACAGACTCATTTATTCTATTATGTATTTCTTCTAAACTATTTCCTATTGCATTGTTCAATTTTTCATCTACAGAAGCAAGTTTATTTTCAGCTTCTGAAATTTTTTCATCTATACGAGAATAGATTTCATTTTCTTTCTTTTCTATATCATTAATCATGTCAATGATAAATTGATTCTTTTTACCTTCTGAAGTATTAATAAATTCTTCTATTCCCCTTCTAGCTTCATCTAATTGAGAAAGCAAAGTATTTAAATTACCATTTTTCCAATCATATATATCCTGCTCTATTAACTTCATTTTTTCTTTCAACTCAGAAATATGATTGTCGTATTTGATATCTGCTTCTTTTCTTATATTTTCAACTTCTTCTCTTATGTCAGCAGCATATATGCTTTTGATTTTAGTATTATCAGACCATATATCTTCAAAATAAGACATACGCTTTTCTAATCTATCTTTGAAACTTTCATTATTAGAAGTCAAACTTTCAAATATAGAATCCAATCTATTTTTTTCTTTATTAAGCAATTCTTCTATTTTATCTTTATCCAAGAAAGAAGACATATTCTTTCTTACAGTTTCAAAATTATTATTAAGTGATTCTAAATCTCTATATAATCCGCTGGAATCTTTTTCTATTTTTTCTTCCAAGTTATTTTTGAAATCTCTTAATTTATCAGACAACTCTTTAACATCATCTTTTAATCCGCTGTCTATTCCTTCCATTCTATTTTTAAGAGTAATAAAATCTCTTTCCAAATCAATTATTTTATCAAAATCATCTCTTAAAGCAGTTACTGAATTTTCAAGCACAGCTTTTTCTTCTGATAAAACTGTAACTGTATTATCATCTTTTATGTCATCAACATCTTTTCTTAAAAGTTCTATTTGTGATATTAAATGACTTCTTTCCTCAGATAAAACATCTTTAATATAATGTATATCGCTTTCATTATCTGTGAGTCTCATAAGTAAATTTTTACTGAACTCATCAAACATGTTTTCTATTCTTTCTTTTTCTTCATCAAATAATGCAGGTATTTCCACCTCATTAGTTCTTAACATTTGATCTTTGAAAAGCTCAAATTCTTCTTTTATATCTTCTATCTGATTTTTCAAAAATTCTTTTTCACTATTTTGAAGTTCAATCAATTCATCTCTGTCTATTATAGAAGATTTTATATTATCTATAATACTATTAAAGTTTTCATTAGCATCAGACAAATGAGAATTTAAATCATCAATCTGCTCCAACAAAGTTTCTTTAATATTTTCTATAGTATTACTTAAATCATTGATCTGCTCTAATCTATTATTATGATCATCCAATATAGCAAGTACATTTTCATTATTAGAAATTAATTTATCAGCTTCTTCTCTCAATTTATCATCAACATTATCTTTCAATGATATAAACTCATTTCTTAAGTCCTCTAATGTTAGACCAAGACTATCTCTAACTTCTGCTGCTGTATTAGATATAACTTTATCAGCATGCTTTTTAATTTTAGCAATATACTGCAATGCTTTTTTATTATTAGCTTTTCTTATTTTAGCCAATATTTTAGAGAATCCGCTGTATAAAGTATTGAATGAACTATTTAATTCTTCATTCAAACGATTAACTTCTTCATCTATTTTGAAAGATGCTTTATTTAAATACTCATCTATATAATTAGCTTCATTAGAAAGATGTTTAGCCTCAGATTCCTCTCTTGCTTTTTCTATTTCATCTTTCAAACTATTAGCATAGTCATTTAATGAATCTTTTTCTTTTTTATAGAAATCTTCAAGCATATTAGTATACTGTTCATAATCTTTTCTTATACCAGCACCAATATTTTCTATATCATGAATTATATTCTGACTTTCTTCAAATCTGTATGTTTCTATTTCTTTTATTTCATCTTGATATTTATTTATAGCATTATCTATTAATTCTCTAAGCTCATCTAATTTTTTAGATGCATTTTCTTCTACACCAGCAAATATATCACTGCTCTTTCTATCTATTTCTTCTTTTTTATAAACTATATAAGAATCTATTTCTGATGCTTTAGAATCAATAACGGACTGCATATTATTAGCATTATCAATTATTTCATTAATTCTTTCGCCTAAATTCTCTATGCGAATTTTATATTCATCGCTCATTAGAGATGCATGATGTTTTAATTCTTCATAATCATCTTTTAAATTATTAGAATACTTTTCAAGCATAGCATTATATTCTGCACTTATAGCATTCAAATCAGCTCTTCTTTCATCTAATACACCGTCTATTTTCTTATCTAAAGAATTATATTTATCTTCTATATCAGACATTAATGCTTTTTCTCTATCTTCAGCATTTTCATATACTTTATTTATAGTTTTTTCAAAAGTATCTCTGCCGTTTTCTACTCTATGCATTATGTCTTCGATTTCATCTTTTATCTTGTTCATGCTGTCTCTTTTTTCATTCAAAAGAGTATCAAATGCATCTGTAGCCTGACGAAGTTCATTATGAAGCATATCAACAACTTCTTTTTTACTTTCTTCATTAAATTTTACATTTTCATTTATAGCCAAATCCATTTTGTTTTTAAACTCATCAATGGAGTTTTCTATATTGCTTATTAATTCATCATGTCTTTTTTCGCTTTCATCAACCTGATTTATAACAGAATCAATACTGTCAGTTATAGCTTTCATTTTTGTTTGTTCATAATCATCTAGAACATTTTTTAAATGAGATTTTAAACTTTCTATATAAGAATCGCTGTATTGTGAAATTTCTTTCTTTATATCATCTATTTTTTCTTCAGTATCTTTTATTCCTGTATCTAATTTTTCATTAGCTATGCCTACTAAATCATTGATTTCAGCAGAAGATTTTTCCAATATCTCTAAACGCTTTTCTAAATTTTCTTTTATATTATATTCTGTATCTTTACTTAAAGTATCTATATCAGAAGAAGCTTTATCATACTGTTCTTTCAAACTTGATAATTTCTCATCAATAGCACTCAAATCAGAAGAAGTATTTTTGATATATGAATCAATATTCTGTTCTAATTCTCTTTTTACAGAAGAAAATAATCTTTCTATTTCATTAACTCTGTCATTAGCCTGTGCTTCTAAATCTTTATACAAATATTCTTTTTGTAAGTTTAAAGAATCAAGTATTTCTTCCTGTTTATTATTAAGAATAGATATTATCTCAGAAGTTTGATAATGAGTTTCATCTATTTTATCTTTCAAAAGATTAGTCTCTGTTTCAACATCATTTCTAAGCTCATTGATTTCAGCTATTAAAGAGCTTCTTGCTTTATCTATAGAATACTCCATATCATCTTGAGCTCTAGTTAATATATCATCTTTTAATTTGTCTATATCATTAACTATATCCTCGAATCTGCTTTCAGCTCTAAGCATAGTTTCTTCACTCATACCATCTATAGATATGATTAAATCATTAAGCTCTTTAGTTTTATTTCTATAAAGAGTAATTACTCCGTCGTCTTCATTTTCAAGTACATTCTTTATATGGTTAGAGAAACTTTCTACTTCGGCTATAAATCTATTGTTTATATCATCTTTTAATACAGAGAACTCATTTTCTAATTGATGAGCTTTTTCAGCATAATCTTTGCTTATATAATCTGCTTTATCTTTTATATCATCTATAGATTTTTCCAAAGAATATGCTTTCTGTTCTATAGAATCCAAAAATTCCTCTTTATCCTGACTTATTTTTTCAAGTCCTTCTTTAAGAGTAGAGTAGAGCATCTCTTTAGTTTTTTCCATCTCATCTTTGAATTCTAGTACACTTGACTCTGTTATAGAATTAAGTCTGTCATGTATAGTATCTCTTAAATTATTTAACTCTGTTTCAAGTCCGTCTTTAGACTGACTTAAAGTTTCATAGCGATTTTCTATATCTTTAGATTTAGTATCTATCTCATCAGCAAATGATGAATATTTGTTTATAAGCTCATCTCTGCCTTTTTCAAATAATTCAGCTAATTGTTCTATATTATGACGGGCTGTTCTTTCAGCAAGCTGAGTAAGCTGATTAGTAAATAATTCCTCTTTTTTAGCAACATGAAGCTTGAATTCTTCTGTAAGAGCAGATATTTTTTCTTTTTCCTGTTCTGCCATAGTACTGTAATGTGCATCACGGGCTAAAAGATTAGTAGTAAGTGCATCGAATCTCTTATAAAGTTCGCTTTCAAATTCATTTAATTTAGAATTATAAGATTCGATTAATTTATCCTGAATAGATCCGACATTCTTTTCTAATTCTGTCATTTTTGCTTTAACATCGGATATTCTTTTATAAGTTTTTTCTATAGTATTTCTTTCTTTTAATACAGTATCTACTTTGTTTAATATTTCTAAATAAGCCTCTTCAAGAGAATCAACCTGCTCCTGATACTGAGATACTGCAGCTTTATAATCTTTATATGACTCAATTCTTTTATTTAATTTAGCGAGGTCTTCTTCCATAGATTTGCTTATAAAGCCTGCTTTTTTAACTGCTATCTCCAAATCTATAGCATTATCTCTCACCTCGGAAATCTTTTCTTCTACAATACCTTCCAAAACAGCTTTTTCTTCAGCAAACATTTCATTAAAATCATTATTGCCGTAATTTTTTTTTCTATTGACTACGCTATATATACCGATAAGTAATAGAGGAACAACAAATGTTAGTATTAATTGAAGAACAGGGGTCATAAAAAAACTCCGTAAATATAGTATATTAACATAATTCTATATTATGTTAATGTATATGTCAATAGTATTTAAATGTTTTAATTTCTCAAGATGTTAAAATTCGCCTAAAATTCAAATTTTTTATATATTATCATAATATTTTCTTATGTAAACTGCAAATTTAGGTTTTATATATAGATAATATTTCTTAAAATATTAACATTACATAAATTAAAACTTATCATTTTACTATCAAATTAATATTTAGTTTAATAATATACAAAAATATTTTACCATACTTGATATTATATTTTTTTATAGTAAAATATCTTAAGTTTTTTAACAGATGTCGATATTTTAAAGAATAGTTAAAAAATATTCGGAGATAACAATGAAAAAAGTTATTGCATTTATATTGCTGATATATTTCCCTTTATTTTCTCAAAACAGCATAACATTTCCAGATTATATAGAAGATTTGCAAAATAAATCTCCTAAAAAATCTATAGAGTGGTTTAAGAAAAATTCTTATTCTGATGAATATGGTGTAAATGAATATGTATTCGATTTTTATAGAGGGGTAAGCAGATATTTATCATTTGTAAAATTTGGAAGTGCTAGAACCGAAGTTAATAGAGCTGCAAGCGATTTCAGAAAGGCTCTAGAACTACCTAATGATCCTGTTTATTCTTATAATGACAGAGCTTTCCTATATTTAGGTGGAATACTTACTATATTACCGGGAGATAAAGAACTTCCTGCAAGAATATTTAAATATTATGCTGATAATTGTAAAACTTCAAATCCTAACTATCCAACAGCAATATATTGGAGCATGTATCTAAGTTATATTACTCCGATGGTTTATGAAAGCTATTATGAAACTTTAAATATACTATCAAAAAATCCAAATAATAAAATATATGACTATTTTTCAGGTGAAAATAAAACTATAAATGAAATGATGAAAAAATTACAATCTCCTGAAAATATGACTCAGAAAGTTTATGAATGGACTACTTCAAATATGGATGTTTATACATTAATAAAAAACTCTATTCCTATACTTCCTGAAGAAGAAGGTCTTTCTGTATTTACTGCACAAAAATTTGATACTTTTGAAAGATATTCCCCTGCTAAAAATATTGATGAAATAGAAAAAGAAATAGAAAAAAATGAAGATGCTGAAGCAGATTTGGTACAAACAGAAATAGAACCAGAGGAAAAAGAGGAGTTGGATGAACTTCAGGATATAGCCAAAAGCGAAAAAACTCCTGAATATCCTTCAAATAGAAAAATACATTCAATAGAAAGAGAAATAGTAGACGAAATAGTAATAGATGATCCGAAAACTATTGAATATGAAACAAATATACTAAGAGGAACAAATGATCAAAAAGATATCCCTGAGCCTACAAATATAGAAACTATAAATGAAACTTTATATCCATTAACTATATTGATAGATAAAAATCCTAATAATGGTCCTATAAATGTTGATATAGAAGATTATTCATTTAATACTGAAGTTTCTACTAACTTTGTTATAGAAGTTTCTGAGGGAGTGTATGAGGCTTATATATCTTTTGCAGATAAATTATATACTAATGCTGTAAAAGTTGAAAAGGATAAATATAATCTATTTTCTATAATAATAGAAGATCATAATACAGAAAATGATTTAAATGGCTTAAAAGAAGAGATAAAAGAAGAATTAAGCAAAGAAGAAAAGAAAGAAGATGTTTCTTTAACAGTAGGAAAAGAAAATACACCTGTTAATAAATACGATGGAAATGCTGAAAACACAAGAAACATAATAAGAGATGTATTATCAAGACCTGCCAAAGTAGCAACCGAATGGTTTAATACAAACCCTTATAATGAATATATGGGAATATCCGTAGAAGAATATACATATTACAGAGGAGTTGCCTATTATTCAAGATTCCTAAATGAAGGAAGAATATCTGCTGAATTTGCTGCTCAGGCTAAATCAGATTTAACATTTGCTTATAGTAAGAAAGATAATTCTAATCTTTTAATGAGAACAAGACTTTATTTAGGGGCTGTCAATCTATTTGCTTATAATAATTTGTATGAAGCTGATAAAATGTTTGCTGAAGTAGGTTCTTCTTTAACTGAAAATCATAGGTACTATCCTACTGTTATTTATTGGAGAAGCAGAATAGGTACGGCAGATGATGCTAAATTGTCTGAATTTTCAAAAATACTTTCATCAAAACCTGCAAATACTCAAATATTGGACTATTCGTCTACAATGTTTAAAGATTTGTCAGTTATGCCTTCTTATAGTGAAAGAATAACAGGGATTAGAGCAGTTAGAAATTCAAAACCTATATATGAACCCCCAAATAATACATATAAAGCAGGAAGCAGTAAAACTCAGGAAGTTTTAAATTAAAAAATAAAATAATTAGGATTAGCGAACATGTTGGATATAAAAAAACCAAGAGGTACAAATGATTTTTTCTATGATTCTTCTAAAAGGCTTGAATATATAGAAAATAAAATAAAAAATATAGTAAAACTTTATGGATACGGCAGAATAAGAACACCTTTATTTGAGTATACAGATCTTTTTACAAGAGGAATAGGAGAGGGTACTGATATTGTAGGAAAAGAGATGTTTACATTTGAGGACAGAGGAGGCAGATCTCTAACATTAAGACCGGAAGGTACTGCTTCTGTGGCTCGTGCTTATGTTGAAAACTCTATGCAAAATGAGTTTGCTATAAATAAATTATTTTATTTGGGAACTATGTATAGAGCAGAGCGTCCTCAAAAGGGAAGATACAGAGAATTTAATCAGTTTGGAGTTGAATGCATTGGGAATTCATCTCCCTTAATAGATGCTGAGATTATACTTCTTAATATAAATGTATTAAAAGAGTTTGGTATTGATAATGTAAATCTTCTAATAAATACTGTAGGCTGTTCTAAATGTAAGCCTTCTTATAATAATGCATTAAAAGAGGCTATTGGAAGCAGAAAAGATGAACTCTGCGAAACTTGTCAAAGAAGATATGATGGTAATATATTAAGAATATTAGATTGTAAAAATGAAAAATGTAAAGAAACAATAAAAGATATACCAAAATTCTATGATTATGTGTGCGATGAGTGTAAAGAGCATTTTGATAAATTATGTGAAGAACTTACAAGAATAGGTCAAAAATTTACTATTGATAGTATGCTTGTAAGAGGACTTGATTATTACACAAAAACTGCTTTTGAAGTTCAAACAAATGCTTTAGGTGCTCAAAGTGCCATACTTGGCGGCGGAAGGTATGATAATCTCATTGGTATATTTAATAATGGAAAAGATGTTCCTGCTGTAGGAAGTGCTATGGGGATCGAAAGGCTTTTGCTTGTACTAGAAAATCAGAATAATATTATAACTGACAGGCTTGATGCTTTTATTGTAGCATTTAAAGAAACTGAAAATGAAGTTTTAAAAGTAATGCAGGATTTAAGAGCTAATAATATAAGCTGTGATTATGATTTCGCAGTTAAATCTATTAAAAGTCAATTCAAATCTGCTAACAAAAGAAATGCTAAATATGCTGTTGTTCTTGGAGAAGATGAATTCAAAAGAGGAATGTGCAAATTAAAAAATATGGATAGCGGAGAAGAAAAAGAAATATCTATAAATGATATACATACAAATATAGAAAAATAATTATATAACATAAAATGAGCAAATTATGAAAAAGTTATTTATTATATTAATTATTCTTGCTGCTGTAGTATCTGCTTCATCTGTGGCATTCATTCAGTATATGATTAGCCCTGTAGGCGGAGATGATGAAAAAGTATACTTTGAAATAAAACAAGGTGAAGGTGCTTCTAGTATAGCGAATAAATTAGAACTGCAGGGACTTATTAGAAATTCTAAGATCTTTGTAGCATTTGCAAAATATTTAAAATATGACAGAAAACTTTTAAGCGGCTATTATGAAGTTAATAGAAATATGAGTATGATAGACATCATGAAGCATCTTAATAGCGGTAAACAAGCTATGGTAAGACTTACTATTGCTGAAGGAAAGAATATTTATGAAATAGCAAATTATTTAGAAAGTCAGGGCTTTACAACAAAAGATGAATTCTTAAAGGTTTGTCATGATAAAGAAATATTAAAAAAATACAATATTCCTTCTGACAGTGTTGAAGGCTATATATTTCCATCTACATATTATATAGTTAAAGGCAATCCAACTAAAGTATTAGTTACTTATATGATAGATTCTCTTTTTAAACAATTTCCTGATTTGGAAGAAAGAGCTAAAAAAATTGGCAGAAATGTACATGAAGTACTTACTATGGCATCAATAGTAGAAAAGGAAATGGGACCTTTAGATGATCCGAAACTTATATCTTCAGTATACTATAATAGATTAAATATTGACAAAAGACTAGAGGCAGATCCTACAACAATATATGCTATGACCCTAGTAAAAGGTGATTATATAGAAAAACCCAATCTTAAATATGCTGACCTTCGTATGGAGCATCCTTATAATACATATAAAAATACAGGGCTTCCTCCGGGTCCTATATGTTCATCTGGTGCTAAGGCTATAGAAGCGGCATTAGATCCGGCTGATACAGATTATATTTTCTTTGTTGCTGATGGAACAGGAAAACATGCATTCTCTGTTACTTATGAAGAACATGTCGAAAACATTAATAGATATATTCTAAAAAAATAAATAGTTAAGTTTTTAAAAAGGGACTTATATAAAGTCCCTTTTTTTCAATTATTTTCTTTTAGCATCAACTAAACCCATTAAATTTCTTACTTCATATAATGTTTTTTCAGCTACTTCAGAAGCATTTTTTGCACCTTGTTTAAGTACATCATAAACATAATCTTTATCATTAGAATATTTATTGATATTTTCTCTTATAGGCATTAATTCATTATTAATGTTTTTGGCAAGCATTCTCTTACATTGTACACAGCCTATAGAAGCATTTTTACATCCTTCACAAATTTCTTTCTGCTCTTCTTCGCTTGAAAATATTTTATGATAACTATAAACATTACATATATCAGGATTACCGGCATCAGTTTTAAGTTTTCTATTTGTATCTGTCATAGCTTTCTGCATTATCAATTTTTCTGTTTCTTCAGCAGTTAAAGACAATGCTATATGATTATTTAAAGACTTACTCATTTTATTTTGTCCGTCTAAACCCAATATCCTTAAAACTTTTCCATGATAAGTATCCGGTTCTTTGAAATATTCACCATATCTATTATTAAACTTTCTTACTATCATTCTTGTAAGCTCTACATGCTGCTCCTGATCTTCTCCAACAGGTACTATATCAGGGTGATAGAGTAAAATATCAGCAGCCATTAAAGAAGGGTAGGTTAATAATGCTGCATTGATGTTTTCAACATTCTTTCTTGATTTATCTTTATACTGAGTCATTCTTTCAAGCTCTGCTACGGGTATAATAGAATTGAATATCCAAGCAAGTTCTGTATGTGCTCTTACATCAGATTGAACAAATATAGAACATTTATTGGGATCAAGACCGCATGCTAAATATTCTACAGCAGCTTCTATTATTCTTTTTTGCATTTGAGAAACATCATATTCAATAGTTATAGCATGATAATCAACAATACAAAAAAATCCATAATAATCATTAAGTATATCAACCCAATTTTTTAAAGCCCCAAGATAATTCCCAATATGAAGAGAACCTGTCGGCTGTATTCCGCTTAACATAACTTTTTTTGACATATTTTCATCTCCATTTAATTTTTATTATTTCTATATAGGCATAATAAATTAAATCGCCTGCCTGTATACACTTAAGCTCACTTTTTATTATTGTTAATAAAACTCTAATATTATAAAATATTTTTATTCTGCTTTAATACTAGCTATTAAAAAACCTTCCTCATTTGCCTTCAAATCGTTCACGCTAATATATATAAGTCTTTTATCCTCTGTTTCTATTAACATTTTTTTATTTAAAGGATTTAATTCTTTTATAACAGCCGGTACATTATTAAATACTAATTTAGTACCTACTTTAGGCAAATCTTTTTTAAGAGAACAATAAGCCTTATATTCATGAGCAAGACAGCACATAAGTCTTCCGCATTGTCCTGATATTTTCATTGTATTTAAAAGCATACCCTGTTCTTTTGCCATTTTTATAGTTATAGTTTCAAATTTTCCTTTTATTACTTTACAGCATAATTCTCTTCCGCATATTCCGCATCCACCTATAGACCTAGCTTCATCTCTTACGCCTATTTGCCTTAATTCTATTCTTGTTTTAAAATGTGCGGCCAAATCCTTAACTAATTCTCTAAAATCTATTCTCTCCTCAGCTATAAATTCAAATAAAAGTTTAGCCCTGTCCAAAAAATAATAAGAGCTTATTAATTTTAAATCTAAATTATGATTATTCACTTTCTCTTTGCATATCTTAAAAGCTTCAGCCGCATCTTCCATATTAATTTTATATTGTTCTAAATCTTTTTCATCTGCTATTCTTAAAATATTAAATATTTTATTTTTATTATTTTTAGTTTTTATATGATTATTTTCTTCTTTGGCAGCAATGTCCTTTAATTCTTCAGATATCTCATCTTCATTAATAGCTTCATTTTCTTCTTGTATATCTTCATTATTTTCTGATACATTATCAGAGTTTATATTATTATCCTCTTCCAATAAATCTGAATCTATATACTCAAAATTTAGTACATGTCCTATTTCTATTCCTTCATCTGTTTCTATAACACATGCATCTTTTACCTTTATATTTTCTATATGCAAATGTTCAAATTTACCTATATTGGATCCTCTAAACTTTATATGAGCTATATTTTTTATCATTTATATAATACTCCGCTTAATTACAATAAATTATAATATTTAAAGTTACTATATTTTATTTTTAAGTTGATATTATTGCAAGTATTATTTTTAATAATAATGTAAAAAATATCAATTATTAAATTCTAAAATTAGTTGCTAAATATTTCATATAGTATATGATATAATCTTAATAATATATATGCAGTTCATTATGAAATTATTTTTATTCTTTCCATTGTTTTTTTTTATGATATCATGTTTAACTGCACCGGAAATTTATTTAAACAATGATGTAATATACTGGAAAGAATATATAACTAATAAATCATCATCAGATATTTATCAGAATATTTATAGATTTGATAAAAATGCCAATATGGATTATATAGTATATGGTTATAAATCAAAAATAAAATATAAATTATTCTTGATGAAAGAAACAAATGAAGCATTTTATTATAAGAATTCCACATTAAAAAGTTATATTATAGAAAGTTTGCCTTCACTGAATCTATATCAAGATGCTTTAAAGAAAAATGATTATTCTATACTATATATGAATTATTATTTTAATACAACATTTTCTGACAGGAGTATTTATTTGCCTATAGGGTTAGCATTCAAATCAGGCAATTTATATATAGCAAAAACTTATGGAGAAGATTATAAAGACAGATTATCTCATTGGCTTAGAAAAAATGGTTATGGTATAGGTAAAGAATGGGTACCGGCTATAAATGTAGATTGGAATTCATATCCTGTACCTATGGAGCATGAAATTGATTGGAATGATTTGGAAATTATAGGAAGATTATTCTAATATAAGTATTAAATGTATTATTAATTTTATTATATAGTTATAATATGCTAGTAATAATATAATAATATAGTTATTTTTTTTCATTTATATTTTTTATTTATCAATTAAAATTATAAATATATACAATATAGGATAATATAGATGGAGAAAAGTGCTGTTTATATTGATGTACAAAATAAATATTATAAATCAAGAAAAATAGGGGAGCTGTACTCTGCAATATCACATGGCATAGGTGCTTTGCTTGGTATTGCCGGACTAGTTCTTATGCTTGTTAAAATCAAAATGAATCCCATACCAATAATTATTTATGGAATTGGAATAATATTTTTGTATACATTTAGTTCTTTATATCATTTTTTTCCTAATGGTAATGTTAAGCAGATATTCAGAAAATTCGATCATATAGGAATATATGTATTTATTGCAGCAACTTATACTCCTGTTTGTATATTTTCATTACCAAGAAATATAGGCATACCAATATTATCAGTTATATGGTCTTGTGCTTCAATAGGTATCTTATCTAATACGGTAATAAAATATAAAAATATAGTTTTAAGGCTTATTTTATATATATTAATGGGTTGGATAATTATATTTGCATTCAAACCTTTAATGAATAGATTTGATATTATGCATTTAAATTGGCTTATATGGGGAGGAATATTCTATACTATAGGAGCTTTTCTATATGCTTTGGGTAAAAAATGTAATGATAAAACTAAGCAATTTACTCATGATATCTTTCATATATTTGTATTAATGGGTTCTTTTGCTCATTATTGGTTTTTATATAGTTATGTTATAAATTAATGTCTTTACTTTTTTAAGTTTTTCTATATTATATTTATCATAATAATATAAGAGGTTATTATGGTTAAAGTTATTGATATAGAAGAATTTTTAGAACTAGCTAATTATGATGAATTACCTATCATAGATGTACGCTCTCCAATAGAATATAATCATGCTCATATTCCAAATGCATATAATGTATATTTATTCAATGATAAAGAAAGAAAAGATGTAGGAACTATATATAAACAAATAGGAAGGAAAGAGGCTATATTAAAAGGACTAGAATATGTGTCTGTTAGAATGACGGATATATTAAAATCTATCGATGAAATAGCCAAAAAATATAATTCTACAAATAAAATACTTATGCATTGTTTCAGAGGCGGAATGCGAAGCGAATCTACAGCTTGGCTTTGTTCAAATTATGGATATGATGTTTATATGCTTAAAGGCGGATATAAAAGATATAGGAACTATGTATTAAGTTCATTTGAAAGAGATTATAAAATATATTTGCTTACAGGAAAAACAGGAAGCGGGAAAACATTGATATTAAATAAATTAAAATCTATGGGATATAATGTAATAGATTTAGAAAAAATAGCAAAACATAAAGGTTCTGCCTTTGGATGGATAAATGAGGGAGAACAGCCGTCTCAGGAACAATTTGAAAATAATTTATCTTATGAACTATTAAAGTATGATATTAATTCTACACTTTGGTTTGAAGATGAAAGCCTGCTTATAGGAAGAAGAGCAATACCTAAATCTTTATTTAATAAAATGAGAGAAGCTCAAAAAATCATATATTTAGATATACCAAAAGAATGCCGAGCTGAATATATTGTTAATACATACGGAGAATATAATATTGAAGATTTAAGAGAATCTATTATAAAGATAAGAAAGCGTTTAGGAGGAGAAAGATTGAAAGAATCTTTAGAGCTGCTTAATAATGGAAAGATATATGAATGCGTACTTAATATGCTTTACTATTATGACAGAGCATACAGACTTAGTATAGATGAAAATAAATTAGTATCTATAAAATGTGAAGATAATAATTTTGATAATATAATACAACAAATAGTTAAAGTAATTTAAATGTTAAAATAAAAAAGCGATAGAAAATTCTATCGCTTTATTTTATTATTTAATAAAGATTAAAATGATTCAAAACCATCGGAAGTATCTTTAGAAGTATCAAATGTATTTCCAAATTCATTGTCTTTTACTGTTTTAGCAGGCATTTGAGGCATTTTTTCTTCATGATGTTTTTTAATAGGGCTTTTTAATTCTGGTTTTTTATTAATTTTTACACTTGATTCAGATTTTGAAACTGGTTTATTTTCCTGAACCGCTTTTGAATCTGTACTTGGAGAAGATTTTTTTCTTTCTACTTGTGTTATGCTCTTTTTAGTATTTGAGCCTCTTAATTTGAAGAATTCCATAGCAGTTACCAATTCTTCAGCTTGTGAGAATAAAGCTTCAGAAGCAGCAGTAGATTCCTCTACTAAAGCAGCATTCTGCTGAGTAGTCATATCCATTTGAGTAATAGCTATATTAACTTGGTCTACACCAGCCTGCTGTTCCATAGCAGTAGAACTTAAATCCTGCATGATTTTAGCAGTTTCTTCTATTTGAACTCTCAAATTTTGGAATATTTCTTTAGATTCTCTTGCAGTCTCTGTAGCAGCAGCGATTTTTTCTTCTGAATCAGCAACCAAAGTAGTAATATCTTTAACTGAAGTTTGAGTAGTTTGAGCCAAGTTTCTAACTTCTGAAGCAACTACTGCAAAACCTCTTCCTTGTTCTCCAGCCCTTGCCGCTTCTACTGCAGCATTAAGAGCAAGTATATTAGTTTGGAATGCGATATCTTCAATTATTTTAGTAATAGCACTAATTTTAGAACTTGATTCATATACTGCCTCAATATTTTGAGTACTTTCTTCTATAATTCTGCCAGCCTCTTCAATAGCTTTTTTAGAACTAATCATCATATTATTACCTTCTAAAGTATGTTCAGCAGAAGATTTTATTGTAGAAGCAATTTCTTCCATAGAAGAAGCAGTTTCTTCAAGTCCTGATGCCTGATTTTCAGTTCTGTTTGATAAATCTATATTACCTTGTGCTACCTCATTAGCAGATGCTTTTACAGTATAGGCACTGTCATATACTATTCTAACTTTCTCATTTAATTGATCCAAAATATTTATTAAGGCAACAGCAATATCACCAAATTCATCTTTTCTCTTTTCAAATCCAGGAGGAGTAGACCAACTAAGATCCCCTTTTGAAAGCATAGTTAAATCTACAGCAAGTACATGTAGTATAGTAGTTATTTTATTTATGTAGAACACTATAACTATAGATGCTATAATAAGTATTGCTATTGTACCTATAATGGCGTATTTTTTCATAGCATTTATATGTGCAAACAATTCATCAGATTCTATACTCATAACAACAGACCAACCTGATACAGGTTCCTTATAAAAAGTAGCTATAGAATCTTTGCCATTGAAAGGAGATTTAAATTCATAATATCCGGATTCATTTTCAACAGCATATTTTATATAATCAGCATTTCTTAAAACTTCGCTTCTAACATGTGAAGGTATAGGGTCTGCTATAACCCATCTGTCAGGGTCTACAATGAATGGGTGTCCGGTATTTCCAAATTTTACAAGATTTAATTCCTTATCTATAAAACCCAACCAATCTATCATTGTTGATATTGCCCCAACTACATTTCCGGATGCATTTTTTATAGGTGAGAAAATTTTTACTACATATTTAGTATTATCAGCAGGAGAAGGGTCTACTGAAGGAAGTACCGCAGACTGACCTGACATAATCTTTTGCCATATTTCCGTTCCACTAAAATTTCTTGTACTTGAGGAATTAACAACCTTTCCATCTAAACTATCAGATACAACACTGCCGTTGGCATCTAATACAACAATACCTTGTATATTACTATTATTTGCCACAACATTTTTAAGACTTGTTTCAAGAGCAGCCTTACTTTCTGGTGTCCTATCTTGAAGGAATGTTATTAATTGAGGATATCCTCTGCTTATAGCTTCAGATGTAAATATTGACTGTTCTAGCCATACATTTATCATTCTGGCATATACTTTGGTAGTAGATTCAAATCCAAATATGGCAGAACTTCTAATACCTTGAGAACCTATTCTAATAAGAAGTGTAACCAATATAATTGTCATTACAGTAACAAGCAGCATTACAAAAAATGGTATTTTCACTTTCAAGGATTGCAATTTTCTCACTTTCAAACTCCAACAATTATTTTACAAATATATTATAATACATATATATAATAACAATATTTTTTATGAAGTCAAGATATATTTTTCATATATCGTAATAATTATCGTATATTTTTTATATATTTTTAATAATTAACAAGAATTATGTAATTTGTCATTTATTCTTTTTATTTTCGGCTTCGCTATTTCTTAGATATAAAGGCAGCAAATTGAAAATATTATCAAAGTTGTTGGATTTTATTTTTGGCAATGATAATTTTATACTATTAGAAGCTCTTATTATATTGAATGATTTATCTAAGTCATTTATTTTATAATCTTTTAAATTTTCTTTAAAATAATCTTGATTTTTATAAAATCCATCTCCGCATAAAGTGATATTTTTATTTGAAGTTTTAATGGAATTGATTATATCTATAAACTGCTGATAGGTGAGGTCATTATTCTCTGTTATTTTTTCGTTATCATTGTATATATTAGCATATACGCTGCCTTTTCTAGCATCTATCATAGCAGCTTTTATACCTTCTTTTTCAGAAATATTTTCGTATAAAGTTTCTAAACTTGAAACTCCAACTATAGGAATATTTTTAGCATAGCATATTGTTTTTACTGTGGCAAATGCTATTCTCAATGCCGTAAAAGATCCAGGACCAATTCCTAATACAATATAATCTATTTTATCCAATGAAAAATTATTTACTTTTAGAAAATTATCTAATACAGGAAGTATTTCCTCATTATGATTTCTGACATCTTCTTTATTGTATTCTATTATTGAATTATCATTATTTTGCAAGGCTATAGAAAAACTGCTTGATACAGTATCAAATGCTAATATATTCATGACATTAAATCTAATACTAAACCTTTAAGTCTCATAACCTTATTTGCTATAGCGATATGATTTTTTTGTTCTGACATTATTAGTCTGTATAATGAATCGAGTTCTTCGTTTATTTTTGAAACTACTTGATATTCACGGCCTCTTCTCATATATGAAGATACTATTCTTATTCTGTAGGCATCTTTTACTAATTTGTCGGTTAATGATCTTATTAAATCTCTAAATTTTTGAAAATCTTTTATATTGGCACTTTTTTCAAGCATATTTCCGGCATCATATATTTGTTTTTTCAATTCATCTAATTCATAAGAATATCTTTTTATTTCTTTTTCTTCTTCGAGCATTGCAGCAAACGGAGATGATGATACAGCCATTTTCATAGAAGCATCTTGCGATGTCATCAGCAAACTGTTTAAATTCATTTCTCTGTTTCTTCTTTCCTGAACTCTCATTATTTTTCTCCATAATTTATTTCTAATATATTATGTTAACTTAACATGAATCAGATAAAATTTCAATATATAATAAATCGTATTTTTGATATTTTACTTTATTATTTTATTTTTTTATAATTGAAAAAAAATATTAAAAGTTTTATAATATTCAAGCACCCAAGGAAATAAAAAATGAATAGAAATGATATTTTAACAAGGTATAATTCTTTACTAGATAATATAAATACAGCAAAGCAGAAATATAATATAAAATACGATATAAATATTGTAGCCGTTAGTAAATATTCTTCTATTGAAACAATAAAAGAGTTTTTATCATTAAATATAGACTTGCCATTGGGAGAAAGTAAAGCTCAAAGTTTGAGGGATAGGGCAGGGGAGATTGCTCAATTTAAAAATGATGTAAAATGGCACTTTATAGGAAGAATACAATCAAACAAAGTTAAATATATAGTAAAATACGCAGATTTGATACAGAGTGTAGATTCTATAGAGATAGCCGAATGTATAAATAAAGAGGCATTAAAAAATAATAAGATACAAAATATACTGCTTCAGTTTAATATAAGCGATGAAGGTCAGAAGGGCGGATTTAATTTAAATAATTATATGGATATATATGAAAATATTATCAAAATGAGTAATATATCAGTGAAAGGATTAATGGGAATAGGAAAAGATAGTGAGAATTTACTACTTATTGAAGATGAATTTGAGAAACTCAACAGCATATATAAATCTATTAATTTAAAATATGATAATCCTTTATCAATTCTTTCTATGGGCATGTCATCTGACTATGAACTAGCAATAAAGCATGGTTCTAATATGGTTAGAATAGGCAGCAGCTTTTTGGGCAATTTTTAAATATTTTTGATTTTTCATAATGTAATTAGAGGTTTTTTAATAATGAAAAATGATAATATAGAAAAAGGAAATATATACAAGCCTATATATTATGTAAATTGGGAAGAAAAAATATTATATAATTTAGCTATATGGAAAAATGGATTAGCATTTAAAAATATTAACTTTACAGATAGCGGTAAACCTGTAATAAAAATTGCGGAATTAAAAAATGGTATTACTTCTCAAACTAAATTTACTCAAGATGTATTTGATGATTCTGTATATCTAAAAAAAGGCGATATGCTATTTTCTTGGTCTGGAAACCCTGAAACTTCAATAGATGTATTTTACTATAATTTACCAAATGGCTGGCTCAATCAGCATATATTTAAAATAAAAACTAAAGACGGTGTATTTTATAGATATTTCTTTTATATCTTAAAATATTTAAAACCCAATTTTACAGCAATAGCAACAAATAAACAGACAACGGGATTAGGTCATGTAACAATTAATGATTTAAAAAAAATCAAAATAAAACTCCCGCCACTAGAAGAACAAAAGAAAATCGCCTCCATACTCTCATCGCTTGACGACAAAATCGAACTCAATAACCGCATGAATAAAATACTCGAAGAGATGGCACAGACTATTTTTAAGGAATGGTTTGTCAATTTCAACTTTCCGGGCGAAGATGGCAAACCCTATAAAGATAGTGGCGGCAAGATGATAGAAAGCGAGCTAGGGGAGATACCAGAGGGGTGGAGAGTTGGAACTATTGGAGAATACTCTAAAGTGAAATCAGGATTTGCATTTAAAAGTTCATGGTGGATAGATAAGGGAATACCTGTTATAAAAATACAAAATGTTTCATCAGAAAATATAAATATAGAAGAATGTTCTTTTGTAGATGAAGATAAATATAAAGCAGCAGAAATATTTAGAGTAAATGCTGGAGATTTATTAATAGCAATGACAGGAGCAACTTTAGGAAAATTTGCTATAGTACCAAAATTAAAAAAAGATGCATTAGTTAATCAAAGAGTTGGCAAATTTTTTTTAGGAGATGACCCTATAAAAAAATTGCCTTTTATATATTCTCTATTAAAATTAAGTTCAATAAGTAATATTATAGTTTCTCTTGGAACAGGAAGTGCACAGCCTAATATTAGTCCTACAGATATAGAAAATATAAAAATAGTTTATCCAAACGAAGATATACTAAATAAATATAATCAATATACGGAAAAGATATTTATAAAAATTATCAATGCTAGAGATGAAAACCATAAACTTGCTTCTATTCGGGATACGCTATTGCCTAGGCTTATGAGCGGGGAGATTAGGGTAAAATAGTTTATTTATGCCGATATACATTCCTGAATCAAATTATAAAATGCCAAATTAAAATTAAATAATTTATTTGACTTTATATAAAATAAATATACACTATATACTATACAGTATAGGAGTTTTATTTATGAAAAAGTATATGCATGAAAGTGATTTTGAAGAAGCTGTTATTGAGATGATTCAAAACCTTGGCTATGAATATTATTATGGGGGAGATATTAGAGAAAATTTTCCCTCTATGAATAATACAAAAAATGTTGTTATCACTGAAGTATTATATAAAGCTCTTAAAAAAATTAATCCTAATGTTTCAGAGAAAGCTATTAATGAGGCTTTAAGAAAAATTACTAATCTCGAAGAAATTAATTATATAGATAAAAACAAAACCTTTCAAAAATATCTCTCATTTGGAATAGAAGTTAATTATTTTGATAATGAAAATAAATCAACATACATAAAATTAGCTGACTATGAAAATATAGATAATAATTATTTTTATATTGTTAATCAGCTTGTTATTATAGATATTGAAAATAAAAGACCTGATGTAATAATATATTTAAATGGTATTCCTCTTGTTGTTATGGAGTTTAAAAATCCTGTTGCTGATTCTGAAACTATAGATGATGCATATTTGCAGTTAAAAAACTATATGGAAAATGGTATACCTAATCTTTTTTATTATAATGCTTTTTGTGTTATTACTGACGGCATAAGAGCAGAAGTAGGCACTATTACGGCTGATAAAAGCAGATTTATTTCTTGGAAAAGAGAAAGCGAAGACATTAATATTATAGAAAAAAATGCTGATTTAAACAAACAGTATAAAACTTTAATTAATGGAATGCTTCAAAAAGAAAGATTTTTAAATATTCTTCATTATTTCGTTTTTTATATACAAAGCGGAAAAAAAGAAGAATTAAAAACATCTAAAATATTAGCTGCATATCATCAATATTTTGCTGTTAATAAAATAATTAAAAATATAAAAAAAGCATATTCAGAGAAAAAAACAAAAGCAGGTATTGTTTGGCATACCACAGGATCCGGCAAATCTTTTACTATGCTTATGGCTGCAAAGGTTATATCTCAAAGTTTGGATAATCCTACAATAGTTATAATTACAGACAGAACGGAACTAGACGAACAATTATTTTCAACTTTTTCAAGTGCTCAAAGTACATATTTAAAACAAACACCAAAAAAAATAGAGTCAAGAAAAGAACTTGTAGAAGAGTTAAAAGATATTAACGAAGGCGGTATAATATTTACAACACTTCATAAGTTTGAGAAATATGATAAGGCATTATCTAGAAGAAGCAATATTGTTTTAATAGCAGATGAGGCACACCGCTCGCATGATCTTGAAAAGACTCAAATAAAAGATGACGGTAAAATAAAATATAATATGTCCAAATATATTAATGATGCTTTTCCTAATGCCATAAAAATAGGTTTTACAGGTACACCTATAGAAAAAGAAGACAGAAATACAAAAGATGTTTTCGGTAATTATATTGACAAATATGATATAACACAGTCTGTCGAAGATGATGTAACAGTGCCTATATATTATGAGGGTAGAGTGAATCATTTGAAACTTGATGAGGACAAATTAAAAAAAGCTGATGAAGAATACAGAATAATGCTTGAGAATAATGAGGCTTCAGAAGAGGCTATAGAAAAATCTAAAAAAGAACTCTCAAAAATGGATGCTATACTAGGTTCTGATGCGGCAATAGACACTTTATGCAAAGATATAATAGCACATTATGAAAAAAGAAAAAATGTACTTATAGGAAAGGCATTTATAGTGGCATATTCTCGTCCTATAGGAATAAAAATATATAAAAAAACATTAGAGCTTAGACCACAATGGGAAGGCATGATAAAGCCTGTAATGACCAACACAAATAAAGATCCAGCAGAGTGGGGTAAAATACTTGGTACTAAATCATATAGGGGAGATTTGGCAGTTGAATTTAAAGATAAAACTTCAAACTTTAAAATAGCTGTAGTTGTAAGTATGTGGCTTACAGGTTTTGACGCTCCAGAGCTTGACACAATGTATATATATAAACCATTAGAGGGTCATGATCTTATGCAGACAATATCTAGAATTAATAGAGTTTGTAAAGATAAAGACTCCGGACTTATAGTTGATTATATAGGTATAGCGGATAATCTTAAAAAGGCTATGAATGATTATACAAAAAGAGATAAAGAAAATTATGGTAATATGGATATAGCAAATACTGCATTGCCAAAGTTTAATGATATTATTGCATATATTAGAAATATTTTTAAAGATATTGATTATTCCAACTTTTACACTTGTTCAAGTACAGAGAGATTAGACCTTATAACTAAATTAGCCGATTATGTGTTTTCATTTGAAGAGAAAGAAAGAAACGATTTTTTAAATAATGCAGCGGCATTAAAAAAAGCGGAAGCATTATGCAGAAGTATTATTTCAAGAGAAGAATCTGCAGAAACAGCATTGTATGAAGCGGTTAAAGTAATAATAACTAAAATGCAAAGTCATCAGAAATTGTCATTAAGAGAGATAAATCATAGAATAAATAAAATACTTGAAGGAAGCATACAAAGCGAAGGTATTATGAATATTTTTGATGGAAATGAGGATTCTAAGGAGATTTCTTTGTTTGATAAAAAATATTTAGAATCTGTTGCCAATATGAAGTATAAGAATATAGCATTGGAAGTATTGAATAAATTATTAAGTGATAAAATAAAGGCACATTTAAAAGTAAACATAATACAATCTAATATATTTTCTGATAGAATGAAAAAGATAATGGAGAAATATCATAATAATGCTATAAATAATATAGAGGTAATAGATGAGCTTTTGAGTCTTGCTAATGATTTGGATAATATAGAAAAAGAAGCTAATGATTTAGGACTGACAAATGAAGAAAAAGCTATGTATGATGCTATATGCAGTCCTATGAATAATGATTATAATAAGGAAGAAATAAAAACGATGGCTAAAGAATTGGCTTTAATAGTAGAAAAAAATTCTGAAGATATAGATTGGCAGAATAAGGAATCCACAAAGGCAAAAATGAAAATGGATATAAAAAGATTTTTGAAATTGCATAAATATCCAAAAGAAAAGGAAAATGAGGCATTGGATAATATATTAAAACAGGCGGAAAATTACTCGTCATTAAAGTACAGCTAATATTGGCGTATACCTAAACAATTATAATTTATAAATATATAAAGTATTATTAAGTATTAATAAAATATATTTAAAATGTATTACAATAAATATATTTTATTAAAAATGCAGTCTTTTTGGTTCTTTGTGTCAACAAAAGAACTGGGGTGCGGGGCAAAGCCCTGCAAATATTTTAAATTTAAAAAATAATTTTGACAAAATTGTAGCTAGGTATTCAATAAATAAATGCAAAAAAAAGAATAAATTTATATTCCGATAATGTGTATTATGTTAACTTATGCATGTTATTTTTTTATACCAATATACTAATATGAGCGTACAAGCAATTTTCATTAACAATTGAACTTTTTTATATATTATAGTATAATCTAGCATTAATAAAGAAAAATAAAATTACGGATATGCACTAATGAAAAAAATAACACTTTTTTTAATATTAAGTTTAATAATTATATCATGCAAAAATGACGGCGGATCTATATACGCTATGGAGAAAAGATATAAAAATTTCTTAAATATACTTCCAACTGACATAAGGAACGATTATACATTAGAATCTGATAAATACGGTAATATGTATAAAGAATGGATTAATGAGTTTAATACTTGGACAGAAAATATTCTAAATACAGAAGCCCAAAGAGAACAAGAAATATCATCAAGAATAACACCAGACAAGATAGAATATGCACTTGAAACTTTAACAAGCAAAGACTATGAGAGAAACTTGCCTGTAGAGCTTATGTCTAAAGTAAAGGCACATACAGATGAATTATCCTTAAAAATAGAAGAATTAGAAAAAGATGAGGCTTTCTCTAACTCTATGATAAAACTAAAAAAAGATGAAGCTGTAGAAAACTTTACTACAAAAGACACTATATTTTACTATGTATGGAACTATTTAATAACAATAGAAAGACCAAGACGCTTTCAGTGATATTGATTTTTATTATTTGAGCCTAATCTCCCCGCTCATAAGCCTAGGCAATAGCGTATCCCGAATAGAAGCAAGTTTATGGTTTTCATCTCTAGCATTGATAATTTTTATAAATATCTTTTCCGTATATTGATTATATTTATTTAGTATATCTTCGTTTGGATAAACTATTTTTATATTTTCTATATCTGTAGGACTAATATTAGGCTGTGCACTTCCTGTTCCAAGAGAAACTATAATATTACTTATTGAACTTAATTTTAATAGAGAATATATAAAAGGCAATTTTTTTATAGGGTCATCTCCTAAAAAAAATTTGCCAACTCTTTGATTAACTAATGCATCTTTTTTTAATTTTGGTACTATAGCAAATTTTCCTAAAGTTGCTCCTGTCATTGCTATTAATAAATCTCCAGCATTTACTCTAAATATTTCTGCTGCTTTATATTTATCTTCATCTACAAAAGAACATTCTTCTATATTTATATTTTCTGATGAAACATTTTGTATTTTTATAACAGGTATTCCCTTATCTATCCACCATGAACTTTTAAATGCAAATCCTGATTTCACTTTAGAGTATTCTCCAATAGTTCCAACTCTCCACCCCTCTGGTATCTCCCCTAGCTCGCTTTCTATCATCTTGCCGCCACTATCTTTATAGGGTTTGCCATCTTCGCCCGGAAAGTTGAAATTGACAAACCATTCCTTAAAAATAGTCTGTGCCATCTCTTCGAGTATTTTATTCATGCGGTTATTGAGTTCGATTTTGTCGTCAAGCGATGAGAGTATGGAGGCGATTTTCTTTTGTTCTTCTAATGAAGGAAGTAAAAAATTTATTTTAATTATATCTGATATAGGTAATTGAGGCTGTGCTGTTCCTGTTGTTAACATAGATATTTTATCTTGTATATATTTTGATTTTAACAACATATATAAATATTTTGGTATTATTTTATTATGTTCTGCTCTTATAATAACCATGCCGGAGTTAATTCTTATATTATCATAAGGAATATTATCACCATAAAAAGCAATATTTCCTATAGTTCCTCTTGTAGTCATTACTATATCATATCTATTTAATTTACCATTTCTTAATATACTATCTTTTTCTTCTGTTATATATTTATTAGATTGAAAATTAAATCCATTCTTTGTTACATTTTTTGTATTTAGGAATAAACAAAATTCTTCATCAAAAAAATCATTTTCTTTTGGATAATTCTTTCCTCTATCGCCATCTATTATAGATATAAAATTTTTATCCCCAAAATAGACTTCCTGCCACTCTTTTTGATTTTTTTTCATTTATTAAAAAACTCCTGCTATCTGCTATTATAAATTATTTCACTTCCAGAGTCTATTAGTCGCCTAAACTCTTCGCTGATATTATTATAATCTATAATATCTACTTTATAGCTTAAATCGCTTTCTTCAAAATCATATTTTAAATTTTCTATTTCATTTATACTCATTTTCCTGTTTAAATCAATAGCTAAATCCAAATCTGAAAATTTTCTATTAGTACATTTATATCTTGAACCAAAGGCATAAACTTTACCATATTCTATATTATCAGATAAAATTTTATTTATTATTTCTATATCATTATATGGTATTGATATCATTATACTCTCTCCTTTAGATTTTTTAAAAGAGATTGTGCATACATTGGAAATTTTAATGCATACTCTAAAACTTCATACGATAAAACCCCAGAATATCTATGCGATGTATTATTTCTTGCATTATGAAATTTTATCCAAATATCTACATCATCTATCAAAAAATACTCGCCTGCAAGCCTGAATAATCCTTTTTTCGTAGTTTTATACGATGTATCCGCTGAAATATTTTTATCAAGCCATCTAGCAATTAATTTCCAACTGTTCTCATAGGCTATTTCAAAATTTTGTATTATTCCTGATGATATCGTTTCTATCAAGTCTTTATTTTCATCTTCTTTATAGCAGTAATATACATTTATAGATTTCTCTAACGCTTTTACTGATTTCTCTAATGCTTCGAGATTTAAAGACATAGCCTACCCTATTCTATTTTAATTAAGCCTATTATAAATTATTTTACCATATTTTTCTATATTGTTTTTTAGCTCTTCATTGTTTATATCATTATGACTTATTACATCAAATTTTAAAAGAGTTTCTAATTCTGAAAGCTCTTCCTTCAAACGCTCGCAAAAAAGAAAATCAAAATCACCTATCACAGATAAATCTATATCCGAATTATATTTTTCTCTGTTTTCTGCCCTAGACCCAAACAGTATTATTTTTTCTATTTCTTTATGAGATTTAAAAATATTGTTCATATCATAAAGAAGTTTTTCATCTATCATATATAAAACCGCTCTTATAATTTATTTACAAAAAAGTTATTCAAATCTTCTAAAACATTTAAATAATCATTTTCTATTTTTATTATGATTTCTTTAAATCTCGCAAAATCATAAGTATGGGAAAGTAAATTCCTGCTTAGCATCATATCTATAAAAATCCCCTGTTCCTTTATTATACCCGCAGAGTATGCCTCTTTAAATACATTTCTTGCTGTAATATCTATATTATTTAAATTGCCGTTATATTCTAAATAATCTTTTAATGTTTTCCATGCAAGCTCATAGGTATATTCAAATCTTTGTATAACGCCTTCCTGCTCTAATATTGATAATTCTTCTATTTTTCTTTCTTCAAATACGCTATTTAATAATTTATAAGCCTTACTAAAATTATTAAATCTTTGTTTCCAGCGTATATTTTCATTTAATTGCATACCCTATTTCCTCTAAATTATCCTTTATGCTCTTTTCTAGTTTTCTGCTTTCTTTGAAACATTCTTCAAGCTCTTTTGTTAGTGCTTTCATCTTAGAATTAAAATCTTCTTCTTCATTACTTTCTTCTTCAAGTCCTACATATCGTCCTGTTGTTAGTATATAATCTTCTTTGGCTATTTCATCTATAGTTACACTTTTGCAGTATCCTTTTATATCTTTATATCCCTTGCCTTTCTGCCAATTATGAACAGTTTCTGCTATTGCTTCTATATCTTCATTATCCAATACCCTTTGAACTCTGCTTTCCATTCTGCCGTAATTTCTTGCATCTATAAAAAGCACATTTCCTTTCTGTTTTTTATCCTTATTCAAAAACCATAATGAAACAGGTATCTGAGTAGATATAAATAATTGAGTTGGAAGAGATATTATGCATTCTATTAAATCATCTTTTATCATATTCTCTCTTATTACTCCCTCGCCTGATGTTTGCGTAGAAAGAGAGCCGTTTGCAAGTACAACCCCAGCTTTTCCTTTTTTTGATAATTTGGATGCAATATGAGAAAGCCAAGCATAATTTGCATTCCCATTAGGAGGAATACCCAATTTCCAGCGATAATCATCTTTTAAAGCATCGCCTCCCCAATCTGACATATTAAAAGGAGGATTAGCCAATATATAATCAGCTTTTAAATCACTATGTAAATCTTCAAAAAAAGTATCAGCATTTTTTTTACCCAAATTACCGTCTATGGCATGTATAGCGATATTCATAGTGCAAAGTTTCCAAGTTGTAGGATTGCTTTCTTGTCCGTATACTGATATGCTGTTTACACTTTCAGAATGTGCCTCTAAAAACTTTGCACTTTGTACAAACATTCCTCCGCTTCCGCAGCAGGGATCATATACTCTTCCTTTATACGGTTCTAATATTTCTACTAAAAGTTTAACTATTGGCGACGGAGTATAGAACTCTCCGCCTCTCTTTCCTTCTGCAGTTGCAAATTGAGATAAAAAATATTCATACACATTTCCTAATATATCCTTTTTATTTTTATTCACTATTTTTATATTAGAAAATAAATCTATTATCTCCCCTAGCCTTCTTTTATCAAGTTCAGGACGGCTGTAATTTTTAGGCAGTATGTCTTTTAATTTTTTATTATTTTCTTCTATTTTAAGCATAGCCTCATCTATAATAGCACCTATTTCATCAGAACGGGCATGAGATGATATATAATCAAATCTTGACTCTTTAGGCAAATAGAATATATTTTTTTCTCTATATGCATCTGCATCATCTTGCATATCAAAACCTTCTTTCACAAGCTCATTATATCTTATCTCGAATTTATCAGATATATATTTTAAAAATACAAGTCCAAGTATTACATGCTTATATTCTGAAGCATCTATATTGCCTCTTAATTTGTCAGAAGCCGCCCATAGCTCTTTTTTTATATCTTTATCATCACTCATTTTATTTAAACTCTCCCTATTATAGATTAATAGATAATTATAAATATACTTAAAAAATGCAATTTTGTCAAAATATAAATTAATTATATATTTTGATACAATTAAAAATTATAATAAAAATATTTGACATAAAAAATAAAAGCATTATATTATAATACTCAGTAAAAAAATAGGATTTTATATGGCTACCATAAGAGAAATAGCTAAACTCGCAGGCGTTTCAATAGGAACTGTTGACCGGGCTTTAAATAACAGAGGACGAATTGATCCTGAAGTTGAACAGAAAATACTTGATATTGCTAAGTCATTAAATTATAAACCAGATAAAATAGCCAAATCATTAGCCATTAGAAAAAAGAAATTTAAAATAGCTGCGGTACTTAATACTTACAATAATGTATTTTTTGAAGATGTTATAAAAGGCATAGAAATTGCCGGAAAAGAAATAGAAGAGTTTGGAATGTATGTTATTATAAAACGCTGTAAAGATTTCGATGCTGACAATCAATTAGAGCTTATAGATGATGCTGTTAAAGAAGGTGCTAATGCCATGGCAATAGTTGCTATAAACGACAATAGAGTTATAAATAAAATATCAGAGCTTCATAATAATAATGTTCCTATTGTGCTTTTAAACTCTTTCATAAATAGTAATGATTGTATAGCTTATGTTGGATGCAATTATGATTTAGCAGGAGAAATAGCTGCTTCTATTTTAAATATTATATCTAATGGAAACCATATTAATTTATTAGTGTTTTCCAATAACTTCAATAAAATGCTTGGAAATAAAAAACGTGTTGATAGTTTGCAAAACCGACTTAAAACAGACTATAAAAATATTTATGTTCAGTCTGTAATAGAAATGGAAAAAGACAATAATCTTAATTTTAATAAAAGTAAAGATTATTTATTAAAATATAGTAATACAGATGTTGTTATATGTCCCGGTGCCGAAACTAGTAAATATGTTATAAATGCCATTAAAGAATTAGGGCTATACAATAAAATAAAAATAATCACTTATGACTTTTCAGATGTTGTAAAAGAAGGGCTTTTAGACAGAGGTATTATAGCTTCAATAACACAAAATCCAAAAGAACAAGGATACAGAGCAATAAAAGTTTTATTTGAATATTTACTCACAAAAACTATACCAGATAAAAGATACACATATATAGAAACGCAAGTAATATTCAGAGAAAATTTATTATAGTATTTTCTATGTTAATTATTTATTTTTAGTATATATTACCACCATTTTATAAGTTCGGTTATCTCTTCTCTGTATTCAACGAATTTAGGGTCAGCAATATTTCTTGGGTGCTGCAAATCTATATGTATTTCCTTTTTTATAGAAGTCGGCTTATTAGTCAATACTAAAACTCTTTCTCCCAAATAAACAGCTTCTTCAATATTATGAGTAATAAATATTATTGTAGTTCCTAAAGTTTTCCATATATTTAAAAGTTCATCTTCTAGTTTAAATCTTAAAGATACATCTAATTGCCCATAAGGCTCATCCATTAAAAGAAGTTCTGGTTCAACCGCAAATGCTCTAGCTATAACAACCCTTTGAAGCATACTAGCAGAAAGTTCACTCGGATAAAAATTTCTAAACTTTTCAAGCCCTACCATTTTTATAACCTTATCAGCCCTTTCATTTATTATATCCTGAGGAAGTTTTTTTATCTTTAATCCAAATTTGATATTTTCTTCTACTTTAAGCCAAGGCATAGTAGAATATTCCTGAAATATATATGCTATATCATGCTTTTTCAAATCTACATGTTCTCCGTCTATTTGTATAGCACCATAAGTGGGTTTATATAATTTTGTAAGACTATTTAAGAATGTAGTTTTACCGCATCCAGTAGGTCCTACTATGCATAAAAACTCACCTTTCATAACATTAAATGATATATCATTCAAAACCAATAAATCACCGAATTTTTTTGTAAGTCTAGAAACTTTTACTTTAACTTCTCTAGTATCATTTGTCATAAGTATATCCTTTTAATGTTATAAAGTTATATCCATATTGTCATTTATTTCATTTCTAATTTTTAAGAAATCAGGATCTGTTAATTTTCTAGGTCTTGGTAAATCTATAATATATTCTTTTTTTACAACAGTAGGACAATTTGTAAGAAGTATTATTCTATCGCCTAAATATACAGCCTCTTCAATATTATTAGTAACAAATACAACAGTTCTTTTTTCTTTCTGCCAAATTTTTTCAATTTCTTCTTCCATCATATACCTTGTTTGTGCATCCAAATGTCCGAAAGGCTCATCAAGAAGCATTACAACAGGTTCATTGCAGTAAGCCCTAGCTATACCTACCCTCTGCCTCATACCTCCTGATAATTGATTAGGATAACTATTTTCAAATCCGTTAAGCCCTACTAGATCTATATAATATTTAGCTTTTTCTCTTCTTTCTTTTTTTGCTATGCCTCTTGCTCTAGGACCGAACTCCACATTTTCAATAACAGTTAAAAATGGAAATAAAGCCGTAGTCTGATATACAACTCCTCTTTCAGGGTGCGGTGCTGTTACCTTTTTACCATTAACTACTATGTCAGAGTCTTCAGATGTTTCTAATCCTGCTATTAAATTTATTAATGTAGTTTTTCCGCATTGACCCGGTCCAAATAATACCACAAATTCATTTTCTTTAACTTCAAGACTGATATCTTTTATAACTTCTTTATATCCATGTTCACTGAAAAATACTTTATTTACATGATTCATTTTTATAATAGTTTTATTTTCCATAACACAACCTAAATTAATTTTATATTCCTGTAGAATTCCAAATAGTTAATCTTTTTTCTATATATCTCATTAAAGAAGATAATAATAAACCAACTATACCTATAGTTATCATACCAGCCAAAACCTGAGGTATATTTGCAGTATCAGATCCTCTTATTATAACCCAACCTACACCTGCAAATGAACTAACCATTTCTGCCGCTAATACACCCATCCAACTTACTGAAAATCCTACCTGCATACCATTAAATATTTGAGGTACTGAAGCTGGAAGTATAACATGCAAAAATATATCTCTGTCATTAGATCCAAGCATTTTAGCAGCACCTATTAGAGTAGGATTAACCTGCGAACTTCCTGCATAAGCGTTTAAAGTAACATTGACGAAAGTACCAATAAATATTATAAATATTTTTGGAACCTCCCCTATTCCGAACCAAAGTATAGCCATAGGTATCCAAGCTATAGGAGGTATTTGTCTGAATACTTCAAAAAATGGTCTTATTACAGCCCTTACATATTTATTTACTCCCATAGATATACCAAGTATAATTCCTGTTACAGCACCTATTGCAAAACCTGCTAATACTCTGAATATACTTATTAGTACATGCCCTAATATAGTCTGCTGTCCTATATTATGATTTATACTCCATATTAAAAATTTAAATACTTCTAATGGTTTAGGTGTAGTTATTTTTATAGGGGTATAAGTTGTTAATAATTGCCATACTATCAAAAATCCTGCTATGGATATGATTGCCCAAATAGGTTTCTCAAAATCAGATAATTTAATTCTTTTTTTATCTTTCATAAATGCCCCTTATCATCTCTTAACAAATTTTTTCTCTAAATATCCTAATCCCACTGATAGAATAGCACCTACTGCACCTATTGTGAGCATACCAACTATTATTAAATCAGCCCTGGCTAACTGTCTATTTAACTGTATCATAAATCCCAAACCTCTGCTTGCAGCAAGCATTTCAGCAGCACATAGTGAAGTCCAAGAAGCCCCCAATGATACCCTAAGTCCTGTAAATATATAAGGTAAAGCTGTAGGTATTGCAACTTCTTTAAGCATTTGTCCCCTTGAAGCTCCGAAAGTCTGAGCAACCCATAAATGTACCTGAGTAGTAGCTTTTATTCCGCTGTATGTATTAATAACACAAGGCACAAAAGCAGACATAAATACTATTGCTGATTTTGCTCCTAATCCTATACCAAACCATAATATCATCATAGGTATCCATGCTATAGTAGGTATTGGTCTTATTAGATCGAACAAAGGAGTTGCTACTAAATTAAATTTACTAAACCAAGCCATACATATTCCTAGAGGTATTCCTATAGCAGCACCTAAAAAATAACCTGTTAATGCTACTTGCAAAGATGCTAATATATGCTGGAATAATGTACCATTATCCGGTGCTTTGTTTGTAAGTTTGTAAATAAAGGATTTAAAAACTGTATAAGGACTTGGAAGAGAATATGAAGGAAATAATTTAAATACATCTGTTATTAACTGCCATATTATAAGAAATATTACAACAGATATTACAGATATAAGAAAAAATTTATTTCTATCTCTTTTTTTGTTTGCTATGACGATTTTTTCTTTTTCTTTAAGTGATGGATTAATTATTATATTCTCTTCCATTTATAAAGTCCTTTATAAGATTATAAAAATTGTTATATTAGTTTAATGCTTTATTTAATAATTCAGTATCCACATTTTTATCAACAACAGGAAGTTTATCTTCTGTAATAAGTGATTGGCTTGCAAAGAAGTCAGCTGTTACTCTTACAGAATCCCCTATTTTTATATTTTTAATTTCTTCTGTAGTAACAAAAGGACGAGTAGCTACTTCAGACTGACATGCTTCTATAGTAGAGCTTGATCCATTTTTTGTATACCAATTTAATAATTCTTCTGCTGCCATATTAGTATCTGCCTGCAAAGCATCGCATGCTTCTAAGAATGCTTTAATATATAAAACTATAGTATCTTTTTTATTATTAAATGCTTCATCTGATACTATTATTGAGTCAAACTGAGGTATATTTAATGTAGTTAAACTTGAAACTATTTTCATTCCGTCAGCTTCAGCAGAAAAAGAAGTAGGAGGATTTAAAGCTGCAGCATCTATTTTTTTTGCTTTTAAAGCCTGATATGCCTGAGGGAATTCCATATGAACTATATTAACTGTATTAGGATCAACATTTATAGCTCTTAGCCAATGTATAACATTCAAATGTGATATTGTTCCAGTAGGTACAGCTATAGTTTTTCCTTTTAGTGTAGCAGCATCTCCGTAAACTTCTGGAAAGTCTTTATTAACACCTTTTACAGTTAAAATATCAGAGTCTGGATTAACTAATACTTCTATTCCGCCTTCAGAGTGTCCTATATCAGCAACAACATGAGCATTATAATTAGCTAAAGAATAAACAGAAGCAGCACTTAAAGTACCAACTTCCCATAAGCCGGCACCTAATGCTTCGTTCATAGGTCCGCCTGATGGAAAATATACAGTTTCAATTTTAAAACCATATTTTTCATCTAATTTATTATTTATCATATACTCAATAGGTACAGAGTTTAAAAACGGCATTACAGCCACTTTCAATGTTTTGGCATCATTAGAAGATGATGAGCCTTTATTAGCACATGAAGCTAATAAAAATAAACATGTAATTAAAACTAATGAAGTAATAATTTTCACTGTTCTTTTCATTTTATATCTCCTTAAAATTGTTAATTTATTATAAATAAAATAATTACCAACTAGCATATCTTTTATTTAGAGGATCACTGCATTCTATCATCTTATGACACATTTCTAATAATAGTTTATTTTTTATCTCATCATACTCCTTATTAAAAAATAAATTATTCTCCTCATTAGGATCTTTTTCCAAATCATAAAACTCACCATACTCTTCATCTAAAAATATTGAAAGTTTATATTGTTTAGTTCTATATGTCTTTATAAATATGCCTCTATCATGGGCATCATAAGTAATTACTGCTCCCTTTTTATATGTTTTATTTTTATCTTTTCCAGTCAAAATATTCTTTAAACTATGTCCCTGTATTCCATAAGGTATTTCTTTTCCTAACATATCTAATATTGTTGGAACTATATCAACATTTTCTATTATTTCATCGCTTCTATTTTTTACTATGCCTTTACCATAAAATAATAAAGGAGTTTTTATGAGACAGTCATACATAAAAGGACCTTTTCTTAAAAGTCCGTAATCCCCTAAATATTCTCCATGATCGCTCGTAAATACTATTATTGTATTATCCCATTCATTTTTTTCTTTTAACTTTTCTATAATTCTTCCTATTTGCGAATCTATAAAACTTATCATAGCGTAGTAAAGTCTTTTTATCTCTTTTATCTCTTCTTCACTATAATCATGTTCTTCACCGCCGCCAGGCCAATAACCTCTGTCTCCTTGCTTAGTTAAATATTCTGGTCTTCTGCTATCTAATTTTAATTTACTGTTAAGCTCTTTAGGATTAATATCTTTATAAATATCATAATATTTTTTTATTGGATCAAAAGGATGATGAGGATCAACAAAACTTACCCACATAAATAATGGATTATCAAAATTATAATTCTCTATCTCATCTATAGCTTTCTGGGCTGTCCAATAAGTTTGATGAAATTCTTCAGGTATAGGATTAACTCCATCATATCCTTTACCTGTTTCTAAATTGCATCCATGGCTATTGGCAAAATCTAAATACTCACCTTGTTTATCATCTTCTGTTATATGTGTTATATCAAATCCATAATATGTTTTATCTCTTTCTCTTACTCTATCTCTTTTTGCTACATCTTCAAATTCCCAATTAAGATTTTTTAACTGAGGTCTGAAATGCATTTTACCTGAAGCTACATTAAAATAGTTTTCTTCTTTCAAATAATCAGCCAAAGTTTTTTCATCTTCATTTAATTCTGTACCTATATTCCAAGCCCCTATATTCATTGGATATCTTCCTGTAAAAATAGATGCCCTTGAAGGAGTACATACAGGACTTGTACAAAAAGAATTTATAAATACGGTTCCATTTTCAGCTAATTCATTTAATACCGGTGTCTTTACTTCATCATTTACATATTCTATAGAATCGGCTCTCATTTGATCAGCTGTTATTAATATAATATTTGTTTTTTTATTATCCATTTTTTAATCTCTTTTATTTTTTGCGTGTACTGTAACATTTTATATTTATAGTATAGTAAATAAATAATACATTGTCAATTTTTTTATTAATTATTTTTTATTTTATTATTTGTATTGAATAAATTTTAATACAAATTGATAATATTATTATAATAGCCTATATTCACAGCAATATAACTATAAATATAGGCTGCTCAAATCAATTAATTTTATTATTTATATCACTCTTTTACAGCTCCTCCCATAAGTCCTGATATAAAGTACTTACTTGAGAATAGGAAAGCTACCAAAACAGGAAGTACTGCAAAAATTGCACCAACCATAATTTGCCCGTAATCTATACGAGTATCACCTTTTAATACAGAAAGTGCCACAGGCAATGTATACATATTTTCTGTATTCAAAATTATTAAAGGCCAAGTGAAATTACTCCATTGTCCCATAAAAATATATATTCCTAAAGCTGCAAGAGAAGGTATCATTAAAGGCATGATAATTTTAGCAAAAATATATATTTCACTTGCTCCGTCTAATCTTGCAGCTTCTATCAAAGCATCTGGTATACTAACAAAATTCTGCCTCATCAAAAATACACCAAATGCTCCGGCTAAACCAGGCAATATAAGTGCAATATGTGTATTTTGTAGATTAACAAATGTCATCATTCTATATAAAGGTATTAATCTGCTGTAAACAGGTATCATCATAGAAAGAAGCACGCAAGTAAATAAAAAATTCTTGCCTTTAAAATCAAATTTAGCAAATGCATATCCTGATAATGAACATAAAAGAAGATTAATAACTGTAAATATTATTGATACTTTTAAAGAATTAAATAATGCTGTCCATATAGGAATTCTATTGCTAAGAGATTTCAAATTTTCAAAGAAATAATCTCCAAAAAATATCGGAGGAGTATTCATAAATATTTCTCCTGAACTTTTTGTTGCTGCTACAAACATAAAGTAAATAGGATATATACTGAAAAAAGCTCCTATTGATAATAATACATATAATAATATTGTGATTATTTTATTTTTTTTACTAGTTCTCATGATTTTTTATCTCCTAATTTCAACTGCAAGAAAGTTAAAGTTCCAACTATAATCAATATTAGAACTGATATCGTAGCGGCATAAGTCATATTTAATGAAACAAATGCCTGATTATATATATAAAGCCCCAAGGTCATTGTACCATTATTAGGTCCTCCATTTGTAAGAAGGAAAGGCTCTTCAAATAAATTCAATGTACCTATTGTAGACATTATAGTAGTAAATAAAATTATAGGTTTTAAAGAAGGCAATGTAACATATAAAAATTTCTGCCAAGAATTAGCTCCGTCTATAGTTGCTGCTTCATAATAATCTTCCGGTATATTCTGCATAGCAGCAAGGAATAAAATCATATTATAACCAGTCCAACGCCAAGAAACTGCTATTACTATAAGAAGTTTTGCCGGTATAGTTTGTTTAAGCCAAGGTATAGCTTCTATTCCAAATTTAGATAGTACAAAATTGATTACTCCTCTATCCTGAAATATAAGTAAAAATATCATACTGTAGGCAACAGCATCAACTAAAACTGGTATAAAATAAGATGCTTCAAAAAAAGATTTTAATTTCTTTACACCTCTATGAATAATACTTCCCAATAATGTAGAAGTAATGAGCATTATAGGAAGTCTTATTATATAAAATATAAAAGAGTTAACTATAGCTGCCCTAAATATATTATCACCAAAAAGTCTTTGATAATTTTTTATTCCATTAAATAAAAACTCTCCTCTTCTCTGCGTCATAAAACTCAATACAATTGTTTCAATAAAAGGCCAAAAATTGAATAATATTAAAGTAATAATAACAGGAATTGATAAATAGAATCCGAATCTTCTTGAATATTTCTTCATTATTCCTCCGTCAGCATTTAAGTATATTAGAATTAAGTTTATTTCATAATGTATAATACAAGATAATAAAATACAATTTAAAAAATAATTTTTACATATTAATATAAAATTTTACAAAAAATATATTTAATTAATAAAATGCATTTAATTAAAAAATTAAACAGTTAGTTCACATATATACAAAGTAAACTAACTGTTATAAAACTATTATAAACAATTAGTTTATTTAGCCATTTCTACGCCTGTACTATTTTTCAACTGTTCAGCAGTATTTTGAAGTGTTTTTTCTACATCTGCTTTATCATTGATTATAGTTTGATAGGCTGATTCCATAAGTGTTTGTGCCTCTGGGAATGATTCTGTATATTTAGCTGATAAAGGCATTTGGTTTACTAATTCACCTAATAACTCATTAAAACCTTTTCCAAAATAAGGGTCTTCTTCTAAGAATTTAGCATCTTCATAAGTAGGTAAATATGTAGGTATTAAACCATATTGTTTATATGCTATTAATTGACCGTCTATTGTCATCATAGCATTTTTAACAAATTCTACAGCAGCTGTTTGTTTTACAGGATCTCCTACATTTACAATTCCGCCTGAAGCTCCGCCCCATATAGAAGTTCTTTTCTGTCCTTCTGCTAATACAGGTAAGTAAGTAACCTGCCATTTACCTTTCATTTCTGGTGCCTGATCTTTTAAAGTGCCACCCCACCATATTCCATAAGGTATACTTGCTATATCATCTGTTTTTGAGGCTCTTATAGTACCTGTCCAATCTGTTGTATCAAAAGTTATGCCTTCATTAACCAATCTCTGCATCATTTTTGCAGCTTCTATTCCTTCCTTTGAATATATTGCTATTTTTCCATCTTGATCAAAATAGTCTCTGTCTTGCTGAAGCATCATAGCTCTTATGAAGGAAGAAAAACCTGTAGTATATGAAAAGCCTACCATCTTAGTATTAGGCAATGCTGCCTGTAATTTCTTACCTGCTTCTATAAAATCTTCCCAAGTTACTATACTATTAACATCAATACCTGCTTTTTCAAATAAATCTGCTCTATAAAATAAAGCTGCAGGTGCTATTCCAAACGGCATTGTAACTTGTTTGCCTGTAGAATCAAAACTTGTAGATATTTTTGAAGCAACTACAACATTACTCCAATTATCAGGCATTTGATCTTTTAAATCTAAAAAATATTCATGATATTGTTCTGTAATAAGAGGAGTATCAATATCTTCCATTTGTACAACATTAGGAAGCTCACCATTACCACCTAGACTAACAAATAATTTTTGTTTCAAAGCTGGGGGACCTCCAAACTCAGTAACATTAACTTTAATTTTTGGGTATTTAGCATTAAAAGAAGAAATAGTATCTTTCAAATGATTGGCGGCAACATTCCAAGCCCATACTTCTATAGTAGTTTCTGTATCCGGAGTTATTTCTGTCCAAGCATCAGCATTGGTATTAGATGTCTTTTTAGAGCATGAAATAATAGCCAAAATACTAAATACAATGGCAAGTATTTTTTTTAACATGATTAAGTTCTCCTTTTTCCAATTAAATATCAAATTTATTTATAAAAAATAATTTGTATCTCTGCTAACTAGCAGTTAGTTTATTATTTATAAACTAACTGCTATAACATAATTTTATTTTGCTATTTCTATACCTGTAGAATTATTCAATTCTTTAGCAACATTTTCCATAGTTTTTGCAGGATCCGCATTATTATTAACTAAATCCTGATAAGCTGATTCCATTAAAGTTTGTGCATCTGGAAATGCTTCTGTATATTTTGCTACCAAAGGCATTTCTTTACTTAATTGAGGTATTAATTCATTGAAACCTTTACCAAAATAAGGATCTTCTTCATAGAATTCTTCTTCTTCATAAACAGGTGTATATGCTGGTAATAATCCGTATTTTTTGAAAGCTATCATTTGATTTTCTACACTCAATATAGCATTTTTAGCAAATTCTAAAGTAGCTGTCTGTTTTACAGGATCTCCGCAATTTATTATACTGCCTGAAGCCCCGCCCCATATAGAAGTTCTTTTCTGTCCTTCAACTAATACAGGTAGGAAAGTAGCTTTCCATTTTCCTTTCATTTCTGGTGCTTGATCTTTTAAAGTACCTCCCCACCATATTCCATAAGGAATAGTAGCTATATCATCTGTTTTTGAGGCTCTTATAGTTCCTGTCCAATCTGTTGTATCAAAAGCTATACCTTCATTTACAAATCTCTGTATTAATTTAGCTCCTTCTATACCAGCTTCTGAAGCAATAGCTATTTTTCCGTCTTTAGAAAAATAATCTGTACCTAGCTGAAGCATAGTAGCTCTTATAAGAGATGAAAATCCTACAGTATAAGGGAAACCTATCATCTTAGTATTAGGCAAAGCAGCCTGAAGTTTTTTTCCTGCCTCTATAAAGTCGTCCCAAGTTACTATACTATTAATATCTATACCAGCTTTTTCAAATAAATCTGCTCTATAAAATAATACAGCAGGAGCTATTCCCCAAGGCATAACTACTTGCTTACCTGTAGAATCAAAACTTGTAGATATTTTTGAAGGTTCTACAACATTGCTCCAATTATCAGGCATTTGATCTTTCAAATCTAAAAAGTATTGATGATATTGTTCAGTTATCAATGCTATATCAGGATCCTCTATTTGTACATAGTTAGGCAACTCAGAATTTCCGCCTAAAGTAACAAATAATTTTTGTTTTAAAGCTGGAGGACCTCCAAACTCAGTAACATTAACTTTAATTTTTGGATATTTAGCATTAAAAGAAGAAATAGTATCTTCTAAATGATTAGCCCCTATATTCCAAGCCCATACTTCTATGGTAGTTTCTGTATCCGGAGTTATTTCTGTCCAAGCATCAGCATTGGTATTAGATGTCTTTTTAGAGCATGAAATAATAGCCAAAATACTGAATACAATAACAAGTATTTTTTTTAACATAATCATATTCTCCTTTTTTTATTAATATATTTTATAAAATAAGCTAAATATCAGTTTCATTAGTAAAATATAATAACTATAATATTATAGTATATACATAAAATGATTAAAGTCAAAAAAATATTTTACAGCATTAATACGGAATTTAATTTTGATGAGTTTTTATTTCTTTATGTTATAATGAATTCTATATAATTTAGAAATTTATATGAGACTAAGAAGAAATAGAAAAAATCTAATATGCAATTAATTTTAATAATACTAAATTATAAAAAAATTAGAACAATTATTAATATTATAAAATAATTGTTCTAAAACTATAAAAATGATATTTTACTAATAAAATTAATCTATTTTAACATCCAATTTTTCTATATTTTTAATTTTTTCTTTTATAATATCCTCTAATTTAATTTTAATATCCTTGTAACTTTCATCATTAACAACATTATTTAATTGATACGGATCTTTTTTTAAATCATATAATGAGTAACTTTTATATGTTAAACTATCTTTATCTTTAAGCGGATTTTTATCAGGATCATATATACAATATGAATAGTCTTCTGTTCTGATAGCTCTTCCAACAAAACTTTCACTTATTTGTAAAAATACTATATTTTTATAATTTTTATCATCTATAATATCCTGTATAGATATTTCATCCATATCCTGATATTTTATACCAGCCATTTTTAGTAAAGTAGGAGGAAGATTTATTAAACTAACAAATTTCTCTTCTCTTTTTCCTGTATTAAATTCTCCTCCTTTTATAATAAGAGGTATATGTATTGCAGCATCTTCAGAAGTTCTTTTATAATCATCTTGTCCGTTTTTAGGCATATTTTTATTTCTAGTTCTAAAGTGAGAACCATGATCACTTGTATATACTATATAAGTATTATCCCAAATATTTAATTTTTCTAATTTTTCTCTTATTCTTCCAAAATTATAATCTATAGAATGACAAGCACCTAAATAATCAGCATAATTTTCTTTAGCATCTCCGCATCCAAGTGATTCAATATCTTTAGGAAGTTCAAAATTTGAAAATTTTTCTTTAGAATATTCAGGTCCTTCATATCTTCTTTTATCATTCTGATGATGAGGTTCTAAATATGAAATGAATAAAAAGAATGGTTTATCTTTTTCTCTATTATCTAAAAAATCAATGGCATAATCAGTAACAGCATCAACTCTATATTTATTGAATTCTACTTTTTTCATATCTTTATCAAATAAATACCCTCCAAATCCATGAGAGGTTAATTCTAGTGCATCTGAAACTACCCAATAGTCTTTATATCCTCCCCTTCTATTTTCCGGTATAGGATTATATATATAATCTTCACTAGATCCATCATTTCCTATACCTGTTGAAGCTAAATGCCATTTACCGACATAAGCAGTTTGATAACCGTTATCTGAAAAATATGATGCTATTGTTTTTATATTTTCATTTAACGGAATAGCATTGACAAATACATCTGTTTTTGTAGAATATAGCCCTGTTTGTAATGATGCCCTTGCAGGTCCGCATACAGGCTGACAAGTAAATGCATTATCAAATATTGTAGATTCCTTACCCAATCTATCTAAATTTGGTGTGGTATCTAATTTTTGACCATAAATTCCCATTGTATCCCATCTTTGCTGATCTGAAAAAATAAATATTATATTTTTATTCATAAAAATTCCTGATAATTTATTATTTTATTTCTACTTATATTATATTATAATAAAACATTTAATTGTCAATATTATTATTTTTTATTTTATAAAATAATAATTAGGCCGCTATTTATTAAACAGCAGCCTAATTTTATGAAATATTTAATTAATATTTATTCTTTAGATTTAGCTTTCATAACTTCTTCAGGTGTTAATACTTTATCTATATAAATTTTATTATATTTGAAATAATCAAAGCTAAACATTTCGCTTTTTGATAAAGATGATGCAGAAGAAGAAATATTTATTGCATTAATCCATATAACATCATTAGGATTAACTTCCCCTAAACTACTAACAGAATTAAAATTACCATTCCATGCTAAATAAATATTATTTTGAGAATCCAAAACTTCTGTTTTAACTTCCTGATTATTCAAATCATATTCATCAGCATCATAAATAATGAATCCTCCAGGTGCCAAAGGCAATCCTTTACTAGGATCTGATAAAGAATTAACAAATGTATCAAATGGGATATTTTGAACTTTAACATCTGTAAGATTATCTTTATATATATCTTTTATCCAAGAAATAAATATCTCCTCTACACTATTACCAATATTTAAACTTTGAACAGAATTAACCAATCTAGTTTTTGAGTCTAATGAAGGACTTGAATGTGCTATGGCTCTAATAGCTTCTTTACCGCCTATATGGTTAATCCATCTCATAAATACTGACGAAGAACAATAACTAAAATAAAGAGAATTAATAGAACTTTTTTCAGTATTTATATTCCCAATAATTTCATTAATCTTCCAAGAAAAAAAAGAATAATAAGGAAATCTATTAAAAAATCTTATTCTAGAATCGGCTGTCAAAGGTTCAAATAAAACAGATGTTGATTCTGAAAGTGACTCGTTCAGCCATAAATCCATTTCATTTCCTGAATTTATTAAATTTACGCTAGCATTAATTAAATGCTGAAATTCATGTAACATTGTACCAACTACGGCATCAGGATTATTTATACCATTAATATTTATATACATATACTTACCTTTATTAACAGTTGCCTCGTAGTCAAATAAATCGGCTCCATAAAAAAAACCTGCAAAATCTCCAGGCTCTGAATTAGGATAAAAATTATATATCAAGAATACCATTTTATCATCATTAATACTTGGAAAAGATATTGGTTCACCATATATTCTTATTTCCTCATCATAATTTGCTTCAAATTTAGTAAATAATTTCTTTACATTATTCATATCAAATGATTGACCATTTTGAATATAAATTATAGCATTATCCGATTCAGCAATTTTTTTAAACTCTGTATTAATACTATAAAGATCAGCACCTATAAAAACAATAGCATTAAATTTACTTATTTCTGCATTGTTAGGATCATAATAAGTTATACCATCAATACTCTCTGACGGATTTAAAACTTTGTTACTGCATGAGACTATAAATGTCATAGCAATAGTTAAATAGATAAATAGTAGTTTCTTCATTTTAATTATACCTAAAATAATATTTTTTTAATGAAAATAATTAATAAAATATATTTGCTTAGAATTATAATATATATTTACTAAAACTCAATAATATTAATACAAATAGTTAAAAATTCTCTAGTTTAGTATTAAAATTTCGATACTAATAATACTATATAATGGAATATTTTAAACTGAATAAAAAAGGCAATACCAAAATGAAAGGCAAACGCATAATAATAATAGGTGCTGGCTTATTGCAAGTACCTGCAATACAAATAGCTCAGGAAATGGGACTTTACACAATAGTATTTGATTATAATAAAGATGCACATGGAATGAAAATAGCTGATTATCCTATGGTAGTTTCTACTAGAGATGTTGATGGAAGCGTAAGAGCGGCAAGAGATTTAAGTCAGAAAATGGAAATACATGGAGTTATAACTGTAGGTACTGATGCTTCTTCTACTGTTGCGGCAGTTGCCAACGCTTTAGGACTTCCGGGAAATAGATTTGAAGATGCTTATGCTGCATCAAATAAAATAAGAATGCGTGAAAGATTCAAAAAGAACAATGTACCTCAGCCGAATTTCTTTCCTGTATGGAATTATGAAGAGGCTATGGAAGCATATAAGCATTTAAATACTCCTGTTGTTGTTAAGCCTGCTGATAATATGGGGGCTCGCGGTGTAATGAAAGTATCAAGTGAAAGCGATATATTAGCGGCATTTAACAGAGCTAAAAGTGCTTCGCCTTCTGGGGAAGTAATAATAGAAGAGTTTATGGACGGTCCGGAACTATCTATTGATATGCTTATATATAATGATGAGATATATGTTACAGGAGTTGCTGACAGAATAATAGAGTTTCCTCCATTTTTCATAGAAACAGGTCATATTATGCCTTCTGCATTAGAAAAAGAAAAGATAGATGATGCCATAAATGTAATGAAAGCTGGTATAAAAGCGTTGAATCTCAAAATAGGAGCTGCTAAAGGAGATATAAAAGTAACAAAAAATGGTGCTATGGTAGGAGAAATTGCAGCAAGATTATCCGGCGGATTTATGAGTGCCTATACCTACCCTCTTTCTACAGGTGTTAATCTAATAAAAAATGCAATAGAAATAGCATTAGGAAATCCTCCAAGCGATTTAAAACCCAAATGGGATAAAGTTTCCGTTGAAAAAGCATTTCTTCCGGGTACAGGAATAATAGAATCTATTGAAGGGGTTGAAAATGCTAAAAAAATAGAAGGTGTTAAAGAAGTATTTATAAAAACAAAAACAGGCGATATATTAGTAACACCTACAAATAACTTGGAAAAAGCAGGTAATGTTATAACTGTAGGGAAAACAAGAGATGAGGCTGTAGCAATAGCAAATAAGGCTATAAATGCTGTCCATTTCAAACTTACAGATGAAAAAAGTATAACAGTAGAAGAAATAAAAAGAATAGCCCAGGAAAAATTAGCATCAAAACATAATGCAAATTACCTATTCAAAGATAGTATAGATGAAAAAACAGGACTTTCAAATTATTCTTTTAATCCAAGTATTATACATGAAGAAAAAGAAGTAAAATTAGAAACAACATTATTTAATACTCATGTTTCTCATCCTGTCATTATAGATACCATACATAATTTAACAGAAGTAATAGACGGCATAATGGATATAAGAGAATATTATGAAACTATAATGGATAGTGCTTCTAACTGCGAAGTATTGGCTATATTAAATGATTTTAATAATGAAGAACTATTTGAATTATCTGTAAAAACTGTAAAAGATAAAAAAAGAGGTATTATTATGATTGACGGTAATAATACCCAAGATGTTTTACTTCAAAGATTAAGAGAATCTGAAAAGAATGGTGCTTGTGCTGTTGGAATAGATTTCTCATATTGTTATAATATTAATTCCAATAATAAGATACATATAAGAAGCGAAAAAGAATTGTCCAAACTAATAAAAGAAATAGATATACCTGTAATAATTAAAGGGATATCTAATGAAAATGATATACATAATATTAATTCAGCACATGCAAATGCTGTATATTTTTCAAATAATAATAGGTATGCATTAAAAGGTATGGAAAAAGTTGCCGATACTATTAATAGAGTAACATGTAATTTGCATAATAGTCATAAAATGCAGTTATTATGGCTTGCTGAATCTCCTAGATATGGGGCTGATGTATTTAAATATTTTATGTTAGGAGCTAATGCAGTTTCTATAACAGAAGAAAGTTTTATTGCTGCTATAAGTAAAGGCAGAAAAGGACTTGAATATGCTATCTATTCTAATAAAATAGAATTAGAAAAAATGATGAAAGTATTCGGTCAGCCTAAACTTAAATTTAATAATGCAATATGGCGAAAAAATTAGGAACTATTTATGGAAGATAAACAAATAAACTTATCTAAATCATATATATACGGCTTTTTTGCTGCTATGATATGTACTTTGATATATAGTGCTGTAATTATACCTATATACATATTATTGATATCGCCTAATACTCAGAATTTTTTTGTTTACCTATTATATGCTCTTGATGTTTGGGTATGGATATGGATTGGAATATCAATATTATATGCTTTCATTATAGTATTAATGCAGCCTACTAAAAGTTATACAGGTGTTTCTAAAACAATAGAAAATTTACTTTTTTTTGCAGTTACTTCTATAATATTAATATTATCTCTTAGCTATGTTCCAGAAATACAAAAATTATTATATAAAAGAGATTACACATTTTACAGCAGTATATTAGCAATAGGATTGTTTTTTATATCTATACAGCTATCATATAATTTGAAAAAACTTATTATATTTATGTATAAAACTATATTATATAATTTAGGCTACAGTATAGAAGATAATATAATACAAGATGATAATGATGAAAATAGTGATTATGAAGTTGTTAAAATGGATAAATCAGAATATGAAATATTTTCAAGCACTATCAAAAACATAATAGCATTTTCACAAAGATATAAGCATGCTATTGGAATAATAGCTTTTAAAATATCAAATGCCAGCTCTATAAGAGAAGAATACGGAAATACTGCTTATAAAAAATTAGAAGATGAACTTATAAAAGCAATAAAGAAAAATGCCAGAATAGGTGAAAATCAATGCATGCTTTATGAAGGTATTATATACTCTGTAATTTTTGCAAATGAAGAAGAGGCTTGGAAAGCTACAAAAAGATATTTTAAAGCATTAAAAAATTATAATTTTGAATACAATGAAGAATCTGTAGATATTAATGTATCTATAGCTGTAAGCGGATTTGATTTTTCTCATAATATATCAAATAAGATCTCTGTATTTGTTATTAAAGACAATATGATGAAAAAAATCAAAGATGCTTTAAATGAATCAGAAGAAACTGGAAGTCCAGTTATATATTATGAATAAAAGGGATAAGAACCGTGGAAGCTTCATTAATTGTAATATTAGTATTAATTGTTTTATTAGGTTTTGCTACTCAATATGTTATAAAGAGCGGCTCATACCCTATTAAACTGAAAAAAATTGTTCAGGCTTATAATGAACAAAACTATGATGTAGCCATGCGAGAAATTAATACTTTAGACCCTAAATATAAAAAAGATGCTAATATATTATGGATGACTGCTAATATGTATTATAAGCAGCAGCAATATATATTGGCTATGGCGGCACTTCAAAATATGATAGACGGAGCTTATTTTACAAAAGAATTAACAGAATTGAATGTAAGAGAGTTTCTAGCAAAAATATATGAACAAACAGGAAACAGTAAAAAATCTATAGATGAATATGATATGATTACTAAAATTAGGGATCAGGATTATGATTCATTATATAAAGCAGGACTTGTATGCTATAATTATGAAGAATGGGTTCAGGCACAAAAATATTTATCATTAGCTGCAGCACAAAATGACAGTAATCCGCAGTTATTATATATGTTGGCATTTTGTTTTTATAAAATTCGTTCATATCATGCCGCTCAGCAGAATATAGAAAAAGCTATTGCTTTAGATAATTCAAATCCTCAATACCATTTACTTTTAGGTGAAATATTATCTTCAAGCAGAGATTTCCAAAATGCAATAAAAGAATTGGAAATAGCTTATGAAAGTAATGAAGTATCTGATAAAGATGCTATATCTTTGAATCTTGCTAATTCTTATTATGAACTAGGAAATTTCAGTAAAGCAAGAGAATATTACGGACAAGTTTTAACTAAAGAAAATATACCAAATGAAAAAGTTGTAGATGAAAGATACAGATATGCTGAAACTTTGGTAAAAAATAAGCAGTTTGAAGCGGCAGTTAAGCAATGGGAAATAATTAAATCTGTAAGAAATATATACTTAGATGTTGATCAAAAATTAAAAACTTACAGTTCTATTATTGCGAATAATGCATTCAGAACTGCATTGGAAATGGATATTATAGAATATCTTGAAAAATACTTCTATAGAATATTGACCTTAAATGGATATGTAGTTACAGATCATACTAAAAAATCTGACACATTAGTATTCTTTGTAACTATTAAGAAATTCGGTTCTGAAGGACAGTCATATAAGAGTACATTTGCCTTAGATACTTCAGGATATCCTATGAGACAGGATACAGTGGATCAGTTTATGGAATATGCAAGACAATACAAAAGTGCTCACTCTTTCTTGATAAGTATAGGAGATTTCGCACCTAATTTGAAAGTAGATGATACTGTAATGATTATTGAACCTGAAAGATTTGAAGCGATTATTGAAGGTGTTATATCATTCAGCGATTAAGAAATTAATAACTCATTTATTATACTCATTAAAAAAGGTTATGATACAAGTCATAACCTTTTTTATTTTTATTAAAATAAAACGGATTACTATTAAAAAATAATAATCCGCTTAATTTTTTATTGATTATAAACCTAATGAAACAATTACAAAGTTTTTAATAGTAGCCTTAGAACCTGCTTCTTTAGAGATTTCATCTATTAAACTTTTGATAGTTATTTTATTGTCAGTAAATAATTTTTGATCTATAAGAACGCTTTCAGAATACCAAGAATTCATTTTACCATCAACAATTTTTTCTATCATGTTTTCAGGTTTTCCTGCATCTCTTACTTGTTTTTCAAAGATTTCTTTCTGTTCTTTAACAGCATTAGAATCTATTCCTTCCCTATTCAAAGCTAGAGGTTTTTCACTAGCAACATGCATAGCTATTTGATCTGCTATTTCCTGACATTTGCCTTTAGGCTTAACATCAAATTCTACTATAGCAACAAGTTTATTATTGAAGTGAGCATAAGTACCAAAGAATCCATCTGTTTTCATAACTTTAGCTTCAGCAAGTACAGTTTTTTCACCCCATTTTTGTATGCCTTCATTTATCATACCTTGAATAGTATCGCCATTAGAACCTTTAGCATTTAGAACTGTTTCTACAGATACATCATCTAAACCCATAGCTGTATTAGCAATTTCTTTGGCTAAATTGATGAATAATTCATTTTTAGCAACAAAGTCAGTTTCACATTGAAGTTCTATACAAGCAGCTTTAGTTCTATCATCATTAATGCAGAAACCTATAGAACCCTCTTTAACAATACGTTCATTCTTTTTAGCAGCAACAGCCGCACCTTTTTCTTTAAGAAGGCGAATAGCTTTATCCATATCGCCGTCAGTTTCCTGAAGAGCTTTTTTACAGTCCATTATACCTACGCCGGTACGCTCTCTAAGCTCTTTAATAGTATCCATACTAATATTTGCCATCAATTTTTTCCTTTATATTAAATATTTTATTATTAACAAATTATATTAATTATTCATCATCTTCCTGAGAAACACCATATTTTTCAGCAACAGCCTCAGCAGCTTCTGTAGCACTATTATCGTAAACTTCTTCAGCAGGCTCTTCAGAAGAACTGTCATGCTTAGCTAATGTTTCTTTTCCTGCTTCATTCTGACCTTCTATAACAGCAGAAGCAACAACACCTGCAAATAAACTTATAGCTCTTATAGCATCATCATTTCCAGGTATAGGATAATCTATAACTTCAGGGTTACAGTTAGTATCAACAACTGCAACTACAGGTATTCCTAATTTTCTAGCTTCGCTTACAGCAATAGCTTCCTGCATAGGATCTATTACGAAAAGCATATCTGGTAAGTTTTCCATATCTTTAATACCGGCAAAGTTTTTTTCTAATCTTTCTTTTTCTTTAAGAAGAAGTATAACCTCTTTTTTAGGAAGTTTATCAAAAGTACCGTCAACTTCTTCTTTTTCTATTTTTTTAAGTCTAGCAATACTTTTTTTGATAGTAGCAAAATTTGTAAGCATACCTCCTAACCAGCGATTATTAACATAGTACATATCGCATTTTTCAGCAGCTTCTTTAATGCTTTGAGAGGCTTGTTTTTTAGTACCAACGAAAAGAACATTTCCGCCGTTTCTAGCCATTTCTTTTACTGCTTCATGAGCTTTTTTAACATAAGTTAAAGTTTTCATAAGGTCAATGATATAAATATCATTTCTCTCTTGGAAAATAAAAGGTTTCATTCTAGGATCCCATTTTCTAGTTGGGTGTCCGAAATGTACGCCTGCCTCTAAAAGGTCTTTCATAACTGGTAATGACATAACATATCCTTTAAAATAAAAATAGAGTACCGATTAAGGCACCCTATCCATAAATTTCATATATAAACATTAGCAGTATAAAAATCATAATGCTTTGATTACTAAATAAGTAACAATGTCTTTTTTATATTCTATATTTTTAGAAATTATAAAATAATTAAGAACATTTTGCTATTATGGAAAAGTTTACCAATATAATCGGCTTACTGTATATTACCATAATATAAAAAAAAGTCAATGACAAATATTAATTATTTCTAAAAAATAAAGCGGCACATCCTAAAACTCCGGCATCATTTCCTAAAGAAGCAGGTTTTATTTCAACATTATTAACCATCATTCTAAGCCCATAATTTCTAACACCTTTATTAATATGCTCTATCATCATATCAAAATCTTTACAAAGTCCGCCGCCTATAAGAACCAAATCCAAATCAAGCATATTCAAAGCCTGAGCTATAGACATACCCAAATAATAAGAACATTCAGCAATAGTTTCTTTTGCAAGTGCATCGCCTTTTTTGGCAGCATCAAATAAAGCTTTAGCCTTACCTTTATCTAATTCTTCATAAGTTAAAGTTGTAGGAATAACACCTTTATGAATTTTCTGCTTAGCCATAGCAATAAATCCGGTGGCTGATGCATATCTTTCTATACATCCGCTTGAACCGCAATTACATTTATCTCCGTCAGGAACTACAAATACATGCCCAATCTCTCCGGCACCTCCCAAAGAACCTGTAAATAATTGTCCGTTAAGTACAAATCCGCCACCAACACCCGTTCCAAGCGTAATAAACATTACAGACTGATAATCCTTTTCTTTACCGCTTCCATATTTTGCTTCTCCTAAAGCAGCCATACTAGCATCATTAGCTGTCTTTGTAGGAATATTAAATTTATTTCCAATATCTGAAAATTTTAATCCTTTAAGTCCCGGTATATTTTCAGCTCCTCCCATATGAAGTGTTTCTCTATTCATAACACCCGGACAGTCTATTCCTAAACCCACTGCTTTATAATCATTAGGCATATTGCTTTTTAATTTCTCAACAAATTCTGTAATAACTTTTTTATGCTCTTCTGTTGTATGACTAGGATTTACATCAAAATTATCTTTATATAAAATATTGCCGTTTTCCTCTATAACAGCACCTTTCATAGATGTTCCGCCAATATCTATAGCTATAACTGCTTCTTTCATAATTTAAAACTCCTAGTTTATTTATTTTTCATATATATAATATAATTGTAGTATTAAGAATATAAATTGTCAAGAATAAAAAATAAATTCTAACTATCTCTGTATTCGTCCTGAAGCGTCTCCATTATAAACAGTCATAACCTCATCAACAGTTACAATATTAAAATCACCGTCAATAGAATGCTTCAAACAGCTTGCAGCCGCAGCAAATTCTAATGCTTCCCTGTCATCTTTTCCATTTAAAAGTGAATATATAAGCCCAGCAGAAAAACTATCTCCGCCTCCTACTCTATCAACTATTTTTATTAAATATTCTTTTGAAAAGAAATACTCTTCTCCATTATAAAGCATACAAGACCATAGATTTTCACTTGCAGAAATGGAACCTCTTAAAGCAATTCCCACTTTTTTCACTTTAAATCTATTTACTATTTCTTTAGCTACATCTTTATAGCCTTCATGAGATAATTTACCCTCTATAATATTACTGTCCTTTGCTTTAATACCAAATACTTTTTCAGCATCTTCTTCATTGGCAATACATATATCAATATAAGGCATTAATTTGCTCATAGTTTCATTAGCTTCTTTTGATGTCCATAATTTTTTTCTGTAATTTAAATCTAAACTAATTGCAATGTTTTTTTCTTTAGCTTTTTTGCAAGCCTCAATACAGACTTCAGAAACATTTTTGCCAAGTGCAGGAGTTATTCCCGTAAGGTGAAACCATTTAGCTTCATCAAAAATTTTATCCCAATCAAAATCTTCTTTAGTACACTTAGATATAGAAGAATTAGCCCTATCATATATAACTTTAGAACCTCTTTGACTTGCACCTTTTTCAAGAAAATATATACCTATTCTATCTCCGCCAAAAGCTATATTAGATACATCAACACCATATCTTCTTAACTCATTGATGCATGCCTGACCTATATCATTATTAGGGAGTTTAGTAACAAATGAAGCATCAACTCCGAAATTAGATAATGCAAAAGCAACATTCGCCTCGCCTCCTCCGAATCTTGCATCATAAGAATTAGCCTGTAGAAATCTTAAATTTGAAGGAGGAGAAAGTCTTAACATTATTTCTCCAAAAGTAACAACTGAAGCCATAGAAAAATCCTTTGAATATATCACATAATTAACATAATTCAATTAACATAATAGTACATTATATTTATAATTATTTCAATGAAATTCTATAAATAAAAAAAGAAAGGAAATAAATTCCTCTCTTTTTTGATGCTTTTATATGATATTAAATTATAATATTCTTCTTATAGCAGTTTTATCAGGAGGAGTATAAAAATCTTTCTGATTAGTAAGCCATCTTAAATTAAATCTTCTAAATACAATGTTATAAAGATCATTACCTGAATTTTGAGGCAAGTTTGATTGTCCGCCCTGTTCCTCACTAAGAGTAACTATTGTACCATCATTTAATCTAGCCAATGCTGCATATCCTGCTCTTCCAGAATTTAAAACCCTTTGTTTTTCCCAAGACTGACCTTCATCATAACTTATAAAAGCAGTTAGGTTTCTTCTATCGGTATTAGAATCCAATGCTAAATGTATAAGCCTATTCTTATCATATCCCTCTAAGACAGAAGTAAATAAAATACCTTCTGCATTACAATTAGCATCATAAAAATTTCCAGTAGGTGTAAATTCTTCCCAATCAGCCCCCAAATCAGCTTTAGATCTAAACCATACCCTTTTATTGCCTCTTTGTCCTGAGCGTACTGATAATAAAATTCTTCTGTCATTTAATTGAGTAATAACTTTAGGTTCATCTTGTGCACCTGATTTTCTTTTAACTATACTTCTAACTGTCCAAGTATTACCATTATCAGTAGAAACTATAACAGCAGCTGCTCTTGTATTATTATTGCTTCCTTTTCTTATAAGCATAGCCCCCATCAAAGTACCATTAGCAAGTCTTGCTCCAGTACCCGAAGCTGCAAATCCTCTGTCATAACCAGACAATAGCCCCTGTCCAAAACTATTGACATTTCCTTCAGCAAGTTTCCAATCACTCCAAGTAATACCATCATCTGTACTCCTTGATATCATAATTTTAGATTTACCGCCTATATTTTGAGCATATCCTCCGCCTGCAACACATAAAACTACTAAATCACCATTAGCACATGAAAAAAATAGTGAATCCCCATGAGATTCTAAATTATTATTTGCAATTGGAGGAATAATTATCTCAGGATCCCAACTTTTACCGCCATCTGTACTTCTTCTTACAACAATATCTATAGGTTTTGAATTAAGAACACCAACATCAGAATAACTATCTTTCCTATAATCCGCAACTGCTATTATTGTATTTTTCTCTGAAACTGTTATTCCGGGTATTCTATATATATGTTTAGGACTATTTTCACTATTATTATTTACCTCACTTGTAAAAATTATAGTCTGCTCCATAAAAGGTTCAATTTGTTCTTCAGGATCTAAAAACCATTCAGGAGCATCTTCTGTGATATCAGGAATATTAATAGGAGGTGTTATTTCTACTGCTGAACCATTTTCATGACTTCCGCTATTAACAGGATTAAATGGATTTAATCTCTTAGAACATGAAATTATAACAAACATTAAAAACACAATCACTATACAAATCAACAAAAGAAAACGTTTGACTTTCATTTCTACATACCTTTCCAACAATAGATAATTTATTTTTCATAAATAAGTAATTAAAATATAACAAAATATAACAAAAAAGTAAAGATATTTTTTCAAAATAATTTTTTATTGACTATAATTAAAAAATTATTAACATTATATAGTTAATATTAGAAATTTTATTGGAGTTTATATGTTAAAGAAAAGAATATTTACATTGATTATATTATTTATAATGATATGTAAAACTACATTTACACAAGTAAAAGGAGGTTTTGAAGCAATAGTTAATATTCCATTAGGCATGGGTATTACTGTTATTCATAAAAATGTAGAAGTTCAAGGCAATCCTAAGGGTAAAGTTAATTTTCAAGGAGGTATTGAGGCAAATTTGGGATATATGTTTCAAATAAAGGAAAAAATGGGATTTAGTTTATTAGGGGTATTAGGATACAGCTATACTGAAACCAAATATTCTAAATATAATGATACAGTAAGATACAAATTTATAGACAATGATTTGTACTTTGGAATAATGCCTAAATTCGATTTTTATTCTTGTTCTATAGGATTAAATGTAGGATACAAAATTACATTAACTCCAAATTCTTTATATTATACACCAGAAATAGGTGATATAGAAATAAAACATGATATATATGCAAGGCTTTATATTAGAGCTGTATTTGATTATTTATTCTTTGTCGGTATAGATTCAGCAGTTAATTTAGGATTTTATGTAGGATACGACTTTGGAAATTATTGGGCTCAAACAAGCAGCTACTTAAATGTTGTATAAAATGAAACATTTGGTAATGTAGATATTGGTGTACAATTTGGATATAGATACGGACCTAAATTCTAATAGTAAATAAAAAAGCCTGAATTCTAATTGAATGCAGGCTTTATTTTACACAAAATATATTAATTATACTGACATATTATTATTAAATGTTATCTTTTTATTCTCTTCAACAGACTCTAAAACTATACAGTTGGCACCTATAACGGTATTTTCACCTATAATAGTATTACCGCCAAATATTGAAGCATTAGCATATATTGTAACATAATCACATACTGTAGGATGCCTTTTCTGACCTTCCAAAGATCTGCCGTTAGTTAATGATAATGCTCCTAATGTAACACCTTGATATATTTTTACATGATTACCAATAATGGTAGTTTCGCCTATAACAATTCCTGTACCATGATCTATAAAGAAATAATCGCCTATTTTAGCTCCCGGATGAATATCTATACCTGTTTTTGAATGAGCAAATTCAGATATAGTTCTAGCTATTAAATATTCCTTTTGTTGATAAAATATATGTGCTATTCTATAATGAAATATAGCTCTGAATCCGGGATATGTGAATATTATTTCATCATAAGATTTTGAAGCAGGATCTGACTGATAAAAAAAATCCAAATCATGTTCTAAACTTTCAACAATATCATCAAGCTGTTCTATAAAATCTAATAAAGAAGAATCATTAGTAACTATTTTCATATAAAGTTTAGCTATACTTTTTTTGACAATATCTCTATTTGGACTTTCTCTAAAAAAATTAGGAAACACATAATCCCTTATAAGTTTAACTATATCCTTAATATCTTTTTGATTAGGCAATTCATTAAAAGTCTTCAATTTCATAAAAAAACACCATTAATTCCAAGAATATCTTTCACCTGTATCAGGCAATATACAAAGCATTTTTATTTTTTTATCATTACCGGAAATTTGTTTAGAAAAATCTATTGCAGCATAAACACTAGCCCCAGAAGATATTCCTACAAATAAACCTTCATTTACAGATAATTCTCTCGCTGTATTTATAGCATTATCATTAGAAACATCTATTATTTTTGATATAACATTTAAATCTAGAATTTCAGGTATAAAATTAGGACCTATACCCTGTATTTTATGAGGAGCAGCATGCCCTTTAGTTAAAAGAGGCGAAGATTCAGGCTCTACTCCAATAACTTTTGCATTCTTATTATTGTCTTTTATATATTTTCCTATTCCTGTAGCAGTACCGCCTGTTCCAATTCCAGCAAATATATAATTTACATCATCAATATCTTTAAATATTTCAGGTGCGGTTGTAAGATAATGAGCCATAACATTAGATTTATTAGTAAATTGACCCGGTATAATAGAATCAGCAATTTTTTTATTTAAATATTCTGCTCTTTCAACTGCAACATTCATTCCGCCATCAACCAATTCTAATTTTGCACCGTAATCTCTTATTAATTTTCTTCTCTCTTCAGACATTGATGAAGGCATAACTATTATAACATTAAGTTTTAAATATCTTCCAATAGCAGCCATAGCAATACCAGTGTTGCCTGAAGTAGGCTCTATTATAGTAGAACCTTCTTTCAGCTTACCTTCTTCAATTAGGTCTATTAATATTTGTTTTACTGCTCTATCTTTTATTGATCCTGCCGGATTAACCTTCTCTACTTTTCCATACAATTCTATATTACTGTCTAAATTGAACTTTGATTCAATATTTTTTAACCTTACTATTGGAGTATTTCCTATTAAATCAAGTATATTATTATAAATCATATTAATGCTCCTTAATAATATTAGAATGTGTATTAGTATATACTAATGTATTAATAAAAACAATACACTATAATATCAAATTAATCATTTAATATTTTTAATAATTTCTTTCAAAACTTTCCATATTGTATCAACTGAAGATATGCTTAAATATTCTCTAGGAGTATGAACATTATAAATATTAGGTCCCATACTAATAACATCAACATCTTTTAATGCTTTCTTTAATATACCGCATTCCAAACCAACATGTACAGAAGATACAGCAGCATCTTTACCTGTAATTGTTTTATATGCTTTTACAGCTATATCTCTTACTTTTGAATTAGGATCATACTCCCAAGCAGCATATCCATCTTGATCTATAAAATTAGAATTTGTCATCGAAGATAAAGCCTTAACTCTTAACACTATTTCATCTGATGAGCTTTCTACTGAACTTCTAATAAATATATTAAATGTCAATTTATTATTTTTTTCTTTAAGAACCCCATTATTAGCACTTGTCTGCACTAAGCCTTCTATATCTTTACTCATATAAAGAACTCCGTCAGGAGAGAGCATCATAAAATTTATAACATTATTAGTTAATTCTTTTTTATAACATTCTTGTACATTTTCAGTATTTGAAACAAGTATCTGCATATTAGGATCAGCAATTCTATATTCAAACTTTATATTTTCAGAAAGCTCCTCTATAATATTTTTTACTTTATCCGTATCTTCAGCAGTAATAACAGCATAAGCATTTTTAGCTATAGCATTATGAACAGAACCGCCCTCTATATACGCAATATTTATATAATCTTTCACAGAATACAAAACTCTTCCTAATATTTTTACAGCATTGGCTCTTTGTTTATCAATCTCCATACCTGAATGCCCCCCTTTAAGTCCTGTAACCTCTATCTTTAATGCCGGATTATTATTTGCCTCTTTCTCTATATTAAATTCGGATACAGCATTAATACCGCCTGCACTGCTTACCCAAAGTACACCTTCAACCTCAGAATCTAAATTAATAAGTGTTTTGCCATTTAAATGCTCATCAGTAACAGAAAATGCACCAGACATACCATCTTCTTCATCAGATGTAATTAGAACTTCTAAAGCAGGATGAGGTATATCTTTAGAATCAAGCAATGCTAAACCATAAGCAACAGCAATGCCGTCATCTGCTCCCAAAGTAGTGTCATTTGCTCTTAAAACATCTCCTTCTGCTATTAATTCTAATGGATCTTTATCAAAATCATGTTTAGATTCATTAGTCTTTTCGCAAACCATATCCATATGTCCCTGTATAATAACAGGTGCTATATTTTCATATCCTTTTGATGCTTCTTTTTTAATTATTACATTATTTTCTTTACTCTGATATACTTCTAAATTTCTGTCTTTAGCAAATTGCACTAAAAAATCACTTATCTGCTTTTCATGTTTAGATCTTCTTGGTATTTTACTTATTTCAGCAAACCATTTGAAAACTTCTTTAGAATCAAGATTATCAAAATTATTTAAAAACATATAAACTTCCTCCAAAACTACTAAATAACAAAATTCAGATATTAATCTATATATAATATACAATAAAAAACAAGGGATTTGTTCTCCCTTGTTTTATAAATAAAATAATATAATAAATTTTTAATTTTTATTATTTTCTAAATAAGCATAGAAAAATTTATGCTTGCCTAAAACATCATACTGTACATCTTTCAAATTAGGATTAACAAGTACAGGTAGAGTATAGAAATATAAAGGTATAATAGGCATTTCCGACATAAATAAATCTTCTGCTTTATGAAGTATAGGCATTCTTACATTATTATCACCTGTAGAAGAAGCCTGAGCTAATAATGCATCATACTGAGGATTATTATAACCTTCTACATTTTGAGCACTATGACTTAAGAACATACCTAAAAATGTCATAGGATCATCATAATCTCCAACCCAAGCATTTCTAGCAACTACATAAGATTTATCCAAACGAGTTTGCTGAAATACTGCCCATTCTTCGCTTGATATTGTACTGTCTATTCCTAAATTATTTTTCCACATCTGCTGAACAGCTTCAAATATAGAAGTATGTTCTCCGGGATTAGTCTTAAAATCTAATACCGGAAATCCCTGACCATCAGGATATCCTGCTTCTGCCAATAATTTTTTAGCTTCTTCTACATTTTTTGTATAATCTTCTGCTTTTACACTGTAATAATCGCCGCCGTTAGTTCTAAAACTTCCATTAACATCTGATATCAAGCCTGGTACAAGTGCTGCCGCCGGTATCTGTCCTCCCCTTGTAACCTGCTCTACTATGTAATTTCTATCTATAGCCAAAGATAATGCTTTACGAACTCTTACATCTTTTAAAACATCATTGGTATTATTCAAACTATAATAATAAACAGCTAAATATGGTTTTATTTGTAAATATCCTTCCTCTTTTAAAGCATCCATATCCTGAGTAGGAACTCTGTCAGAGAAATATATAGAACCTTCTTTAATGCCGGCTACTACTGAAGTTCCATTATCCATTAGAACAAATACTAACTTTTTAGGCACTATAGCTGAAACATTCCAATAATTAGTATTAACTTCCATAACTATTCTGTCATCAATAGATCTTTCAGTCATTTTAAAAGGACCATTTCCTATATAAGTTTCAGGATTCATAGTCCAAGTATCCGGATTAGCCTCTATAATATCCTCTCTTAAAGGGAAATAAACAGGATAAGCCATAAGCTGATCAAAATATGGAGTAGGTGCTTCCAATGTTACTTCTAAAGTATTATCATCTAAAGCTTTAACTCCCAATGAATCTACAGGCATTTCTCCTGCTGTAATCTTTTTAGCATTTTTTAAAGGCTCCATCTGATAACTATAATTAGCAGCTGTTTTTGGATCTGTTGCTCTTCTCCAACTGTAAACAAAATCATATGCTGTTACAGGCTTTCCATCTGACCATTTAGCATTACTTCTAATATGAAATACATATTTGGTTCCGTTATCGCTAATATCCCAGCTTTCAGCAACTCCTCCTACTATCCTACCGTCTTTATCCTTATTAGCAAGCCCTTCAAAAGCATGAATTATATACATACTTCCGTCTATAGCTGAATTCAATGTTGGATCTATTGTTTGAGGCTCTGGTCCTACATTGAGTCTCAATACTCCTTCCTCATATTTAGAACTTCCGCCGCCGCAAGAAATAGAAAATATAAATATAGACATAGAAAAAATTGCATATTTTAACAGTTTAATCATTAATAAATCTCCAAAAAAAATAGTTTATATATTTTATCATAGCATAAAATTTCAGTCAATGATACATTATTAAAAATAATAAACATTTTAAATTAATAATTTAAAATGTCGCTTAATTATTAATAATTAAATGATATTTTTGTATATACTATTTACTATTTTTGTATATTAAAGTATATTAGTATAGTTTAAAAAAGTTATTTTATTCGTTTTTAATTTAATTATAGAGAGGTTGTATTCATGTTGGCTAATAATAAAATAAGTATTAGAAATAATAGTTTGATATTTAAATTTTTAATACCATATATGGCTGCTTTATTTATAATTTGTACTGCTATATACATTTTATATTTTCCTCAGTATAAAATAAGATTTATCAATTCAAATAAATATAATGCATCTGATATTTCATCTCAAATAGAAAATAATATTTCTTATTTATACGGCAAAATAAATATATTCTGTTCTTATTTAGAAAAAGAAACAAACAGAGATAACTTATTAAATATATTCAAAAATATCATAAAAAATGAACCTAATTTGGTAAATATATTTTATGCTGATACTATACCGTATAAAGACGGAGGAACAGTATTAAATACAGCTGGTACATTACCAAGCGACTATGATCAAACATCAAGAGAATGGTATAAAAATGCTATAGCTTCAAAGGAAATAGTAATATCAGAACCTTATGTAGATATTGTTACAAAATCTATTGTAGTAACTTTTTCAAAAACTATATATGTGGATGGAAGGCTTTACGGTATTGTAGGAATAGATGTTGATTTTTCTAAAATTATATCTTCTGCATTAGAAACATCAAAAAAATACGGCTATAATTTAAATATTATCGATAAAGATGGATTGTATATATATAACGAAAATGAAAATAATATATTAAAAGAAAATATATTTAATAATAAAGATATATCTTCTCATAAAAATGATATTCTTAACAACAATAATTATGCATGGATAGATAAAAAATCATCATACATATCTTCAAAAATAAGAAACACTAATTGGAATATAATTCTAAATATAGAAAATAAAGAATTAAATTTATCATTATTAAAATTACTTATACTTATAATATCTGTATTTATATTACTATCCGCCATAGAGGCAGTATTAGTCATAGTTATAGCAAAACCTATATCAAATACATTAGACAATACTATTTCAATAATAAAATCTATGTCTAAAGGTAATTTTAATACCAATTTTGATGAAAAAGAATTGAATAAAAAAGATCAAACCGGAGATGTAATAAGAGCACTTAATGATATGCAAAATAAACTTGGGGATATTATTTATAGCATGAAAGATAATATAAATGGAATTAACGATTCTGTTAATATTATTACAAACGGAAATATAGACTTATCTGATAGATCTGTATCACAGGCAAGCTCTTTAGAAGAGTTAACAAGATCTATAGAATTTGTATTTTCATCACTAAAAGACACTGCTGAAAATGCTGGAAATGCAAAAAACATGAGTGAAAAAGTATCAAATGCCACAAGAAATGGTGTTAATGCTATAAATTCAACATCAGAAAATATGACTCTAATATCTGAATCTAGTAAAAAAATATCAGATATTACAAAAATAATAGAATCAATAGCTTTCCAAACTAATATATTAGCTTTGAATGCATCTGTTGAGGCTGCCAGAGCAGGAGACCAAGGAAAAGGATTTGCTGTTGTGGCAAGTGAAGTTAGAAACCTTGCTATTAATGTAGGAAATGCTGCTAAAGATATAACCGCAATAGCTAATGAAACTGTTGAAAAAATAAAAAATGGCAGTGCATCCGTACAGGCTTCATCATACCTACTAAATCAAATAGAATCATCTGTTAATGATGTTCTTACATTACTGACAGAAATATCAAGTGCTATTATAGAAGAAGAAAACAGTCTTTCTCAAATCAATACTGCTGTTATAGAAATTAATAAAATAACTCAGGTTACTTCTAAAATAGCAAATGACGGAGCAAATGCAAGTAAAGATGTACTTAATAAGTCAAATAATATAGTAGAGCAAGTTTCTTATTTCAATTTTAATTAAAATAAATAGTTATATATAATAATTTTAATATTTATATATAACTATTAAGAAATAATTAAGTGGTTTTAAAGTATCATTAAATATATTTTATAGTTTTAAGTTAGGTTTGATTACTAAATTTAATTATGGAAAAGTTTTCTATACATTTAAAAGTATGAATTGGAACTCAATAAATTATACAAAATTAAAAAAGGCTTGAATTAAAATTAATTAATGCAAGCCTTTTTAATTTTATATAGTTATAAAGTTTTATTTTCCCCAAACATCAGGTTCAAACTGTTTATTAACCCTATTATAATCAACAATATCAATACCGTTATAATAGAATTTTAAAATCTCTTTATAATCTTTTTTAACCTGAGCCATACCGTAAGCACCCCATTGACACATACCTACACCATGTCCGCTTCCTTTACCAGTGATTATTATACCGTTATCAACTTTTTTAATAGTAAAATTAAGTGATGGTACCAATTTAGGAGAAAGTGTAGTTCTGAAATCTCTTGAAGTAATATCACTGTCATCTATTTTTATATTAGTAGCTTTTCCGGATTTAGGATCAGTACTAATGCCAATAGAAGATTTTTCATTTGCATGTACAGAATAATTAGCTAAATCATTATTAAGTTCATTGTAGCTTAAAGCATTAGTCCAAGGTTTAATCTGAGCATTGCAGTAAGGACAAGAAACACCTCCCAAATAAGGTACAGCAACACCGAATACATTTTCAGCACTGTCAGTATGTCCGCCGCATAAAGCACTAAAGTATGTAGCTATAACTTTTCCTTTATAAACAGCTATCTCATATCTTGTTCTGTCAACTGCTTGTTCAACAGACCAATTCATTTTTTCTTTACCATTATAAACTTGATATTTTGTAGTATTATCAACATCAAAAGGAAGTTTATTAGCATTTTTTAATATATGATACATTGCATAAGTTCTTGCGGCAACTGCCTGAGCTTTTAATGCTTCCATAGGCCAATCTGGAGACATCTCATGAGGTAAAACCCCTTTAACATAGTCTTCAATATTAAGCTCATTAACCACTATCATAGTATCATTATACGGAATAAACATTAAAGAACCATAATATTCTTTTCCATTCAATGTAAATCCGTCCTGTGTTTCAAATACTATTCCCTCTTTATAAACGCCAACCTCATTAACTTTTAAACCTAATCTGTTTTCTACAACCATCACAGTTTCATTAGTCAAAGCTGATATAATTTCACTTTCATATTTGTAATTGTATGCCTTATAAGGACCTTTGATATTAATAGTATATGGAGCTTTTACATCTGTTAATTGCACTCTAATAATATTTTGATTTGCAAATGCATATATACTATTCATCGCTAATAATGCTAGCAATAAAAAGAAATACTTTTTGACTCCCATAATTTTAACGCCTCCTTGCTGTATATAAAATTATTCGCTAAAATTATCGGCTGTTTAATAACTTGCTTTATTTATTTTAATTCTATTTCTTTTGATTCTTTTGTATTCCAATCAATTTGGAACTTTTTCCAATTATTTATATCAAATATATTATCTTTTACATTATAATAATATTTAAAGTTATATGAATTACTTAATTGTCTATCAACCTGCCAGGAATCAATACTTACTATATTGACTCCATTCTTTTTATAATCATTTGTTATTATTTTATTATTAAATGGATTGACTGCATTATCAAGATGCTTAGTTACCAAATACGGTGTATCAGCTACAGTCATAAAATTAGTATCAATTTTTATATTTCCTTTACTATTAAAATCTTTAAACATTAATAAAGGATTTATACTAGTTACGAAAGATAAATTATTTGAATTAAAATAATTATTATATCCCCCGCTTCCATGATCTGAAACTACTATTATCTTAGTATTATCATAAATATTATTATTTTTTAAATATTCTATAATCTTTATTAAAGAGTTAATAGCTGCAATATTAACATAAAAAAATCTTACACTAATTTCATTACCGTATATTTCTAAATCCTTACTATCAACATCCTCCAAAATCGTATGCGGTAAAAAATCAGAAGCAAAATAATAAGGTTCATGTGTACTTAAGTTATATATCATATTATAATAATTGCCGTTTTCTGTGATATTCATAAAATTGGTTATAGAATACAAAATAGAATAATGTCTTATACTGGAATTAAATCTAAAAAAAGAAGAACTAGCTAGAAACCACCCTGTATTATTATAAAAATTATACCTTAAATTTATAGGCATCATTCTAAATAATGAAAATCTTATAGATTTATTTTTTTGATCTATTTCTAAAGTCTTTTCAAAATTAATATTTGTTCCTCCAAAATAAATATTCAAACTATAATTTTGAATAGAATCTGACAAATAAGCTGAAATATTAGTGTAATTTTCAAATATACTCAAATCTGGCGTATCTATAAAATTAGCATATGTAGGTTCTAATAAAACAGACTTATATCCATACTTTTCTAATGACAATGGTATTGTTAATATAGCCTCATTATGTTTATCCCTTAAAAGCTTACTTCCATTTGTACTTAATTCAAAAGGTAAATAATCATAACCTCCGTATAAAGAAGCAGTTGTTATAGTTGAGGGACTAAAAGAAACAGTATTTGGATATATTGTAAATCCGTCTAGTTTTTCTTTATATTCAGGAAATCTTTCCAAAGCATCTAACCAATAATAATTTACAGCTTTATCAATAAACAAAACTATTATATTATTTCCAGTTTTAGATAAATTAAATATCTTAATATTTGATAGTTCATTTGAATTTTTTTTAATACTATTAAGTTTTATATGAGATTTAGATATGTTTGTTATATCTAATAATGAAATAATAAGTAATACAGCCAATGTAATATAATTTATATTAATTAAAAATATGCTTTTATTAGATTTTAAAATAAAACCTATAACTAAACTTACTATAACTATTAATGAAAAATTCAATAATAATTCTTTAAAAGAAAACTTTAATAAATCAGCATTGTCAAATAAAAATTCATTATTTATATTAATATAATTTCCTGTCATTATGAATGTATTTATAAGTACAAACATAACAAAAAATAAAGATAATAAAACAATATAATTTTTAATTTTTTCTGAAAATAAAGTATAAATGCATATAGGATAAAATAAAAAAATCCCAATGCTCATAGAAAAATTGTTTATAATTAAATAAAATGGAGATGAAAATTCCTGAGGAGAATTAGATATAAGAGATGACAATATAAAAAGTCCTGATAATATAGTAATTGTTAAACAAGAAGTTATCATCAATTTGAATCTGTTTTTTTCAAAAGATTTTATTAAATAATCTTTATCAAATATAAATTTATATATATTAGATAAATGCACAATAAAAGTAATAAAAATTAAAAATAAATATATATTAATAGAATAACTTCTAGGAGATAATCTATAATATATAATAATATCATCTTTTATATTTTCAATTTTATCTTTTAAAATTAAAGTAGATGTTATTGTACTATCACCGCTATATTCTATACTAACTACATTATTATCTAATTTATCTTTATCACCAATAAAGGAAAATATATCACTTGTAATAAAAACCTTGCTATAATATTTTACTCTGGCACTATAAAAATATCCATCTCTATCATTTATAAATTCAAAATCTGATAGATATCCTTTTCTTTCTATATTGGCAAAAGACATTAATAATATAAACAATACTGTAATTACAATAAACAATATATTATATGCTTTTAATAATTTATATTTATTTCTAACAAATACCTCATATAGTTTAAACTCTATTACAATATTTTTTATTAAAGAGAATAAGCAATTAATAGTCCAATAAAATAGAAGACCTGAAGGGGAAGTATATAATAAAACTAAAAATATTAATGATACTATATATAGCGGTAAACTTTCTTTAAATCTTAATTTCCTAGCATAAACAAATCCCGCTAATAGACTAAATAAAGTCATTATAAAAGGAAGTAAATTAATACTAATACTTCCAATATGAATCAAAGCATCTGGGTTAGCTAAATCTTTAATAAATAAAAAACTCTGTCCATTTAAACCTGATATACTATGTACAAAATTATACGCTGCAATAAAAAACGGTATCTGTATTAATAGTCCTAAAGTACCGAGAAAAGCATATATTGTTTTATATCCATTTATCCTTTGACAAGCTCTTATAAGTAAATATCTTTGATCTCCTTTATATACAGCTTTAATATTATCAATCATAGGCTTCATCTTATCCTGAATAGCTCTCTCTTTAGCCTGCCAAGATTCTGCTATGTTATATAAAGGAAGTGATAAAAAATTTATACATAAACTTAGAAAAAATAAACTTATTCCATAACCTGATTGAAATACTGTATTAAATAGATAAAATAATATTTCTATAATTAATTCTATTGGATAAATGAAAATATTATAAAGTATATCAAAAAACATCACAAAACCCCCAAGAAATAATTTTCTTCGAGTTTATGATTTTTTTTATAAAAAACTGATTTATATAAAAAGTAAAATCTATACTGTTGACTGTTAATCATATATTTCCTCTACATTAATTATATTGTATTTTATACCAAAAGTAAATAAATCAATTATCATTTTTTAATGCTATTTTAGATACAAAGTAAGCTGCAATTATGGCTGTTACACCGCCAATGAGTTTAGCAACTATCATAGGAAATATCATACTTTTATACTCTCCGCCTGCATAACCAGCTGTAAATCCTAAATGGTCTCCAAATGTAAATGCCGCACTAACAGCAAATGCACAATTAATAATTTTTCCTTGATTATTCATATCTTTCATTATATTAAACATAGGTATATTATTTGCTAAAGTTGCAACTAAGCCTGCAGCTCCTACATCATTCATGCCTAATTTTTTGCCTATAGACTCCAAAGGCTTTGAAGCTGCTTTAGTAAGTACAAATACAAGCGGAAAAGCTCCTGCCAATACAAATGCTATGCTTGCAACTGTGGTAACAGCATCTGATATAGGAGACATTGTGATTGTTTGATTATCAATAGTAAATTTTATTATTTGAATACCAGTAAGAACTTCTATAACGGCAAATACTAAACCTATAGTAATTAATATAACTAGAAATTTAGAAAATATATCAAATACTTTTATCAAAATATCTCTTATAAATATTAATCCTAAAGTGAGAAGTATTGACACTATAATTATTGGTATAAGATTTTTTATTAAGAATATTATACCATACCCTGCCGCAAGTCCTCCGAAAAAGGCTCCTATAGGTATAGTAATCATACCAGAAGCTATACCCAAAGCCAAATACTTATGATCTTCTTTATTGATAATACCAATAGCAACAGGAATACTAAAAACTATAGTAGGTCCCATCATAGCCCCAACTATAAAAGCTGAAAACTTTCCTGCATTTACATCTTGAGCAAACTCTAATGCTAAAGGAGCACCTCCCATATCATTAGCAAGTATTGTTGTAGCAAACATAGCCGGATCTGCTCCAAGTGCCGTATATATTGGAACTATAATAGGTTTTAATAATGCTGCTATTACAGGAGCAAGACATATAATGCCTATCATAGATAAAGCCAAAGCTCCCATAGCATTAAATCCCGCTTCAAACTGTTCACCAAGACCAAATTTATTGCCAATGATTTTATCTATAGCTCCTAAAACCATAAACAAAATCATTATATACAAAATTATCTCATTTATACTCATGTGATTATATAGCCTATCAATATATTAATTCAAATTAAAATATGACAAATTTTTATGAAGACCAGCAATATGATATCTCATATACTCATAAGACTTATTCATAATACCCCATAATGACCATATATAATTATGTATAATCTGAGCCTTTCTTACTCTTAAATCATCTAAACCATTATAAGATTTTAGTAATTTAGCCCTTCTTTCATCATCTATATCAGACTCGCATACAAAACTAGCTATATCCAAATAATTAGAAGTAAAACCAGAATATTCAAAATCTATTATCTTAACATCGCTGCCATTATACAAAATATTTCCAAATAATAAATCTAAATGACATAAAACCTTTTCATCTTTATCTAGTTCCTTAGCAGAATTATGAATAAACTCTCTTTCTTTTTCTGTTACCAAACTAATAGGAACTAATTCTTCATATTTTAGAATTTTATTATGCATAAACAGAGGAACAAATCCAGGATTGTCTTTTAATTTAATCTGATGCAATTGTTCTAGTCTTTTCATAAAAAGAGATAAAAACTTTTCATCTATATCATCAAACTCTAAATCCTTATATCCTTCCAAATAATTAGTTATTTTAATATCATAATCAAAGAACATACTTTTAGGAGCAATTTCTTCAGAAACTAATGACATAATATGTTTTTCTGCTGGTCTGTCAATAAACTTTTCTGTACCTAATCCCGGAATTCTTATTACTTTTTTATCACCATTAAAAGTTATTTTATAATTATAATTAGTTAATCCTTTTAATCTTAGAGCTTCTCCATTATCAGAACACTGTTTAGCAATATCCTCAAAAGTTAAAGTATTAGTCATAATTGCATCTTTAAAAGAATCTACTTCTGTTACAATATCTTCTGCCTCACTAATATAGAACTCAATTCTATTTAATGCTCTGAAAACAGCATATTCCCAATATTCATCATCTGTACAATTATCAAGTTCTTCTTTTATAGTATCAACATATTCGCCTGCAAAATAAGCAATTCCTGTTTCCCCGTATCTTCCGCTAGTTGCATCTTCAATAATCTTTATAAGTTTCTTTTCTTCATCAACAACATATTCCCACACCATCACATTTTTTATTTCCTGAGATAAAAATTGACATTCATTAGGTTTTATATATTCAAAAAAAGATTTTTTAATATATAAATCTCCATTCATTATTATAGTACCATTAGCTATTTCATCTTTAACTAATTTTAATGATGCACTGCTGTTTTTAGATGCAAAATCTGAAGATACAACTTTTTTAAATCCTAACTTTTTTTGCAAAGGATCAAATAATTCATGCTTATAACCTGTAACAACAGTAATATCATCAACTCCGCCTTCTCTCAAAATATCAATAGCATTTTCTAATATAGTTTTTCCATGTATCTCAAGTAATGGTTTTGGTTTAACTAAAGTCATAGGAAGAAGTCTAGTACCTTTTCCAGCTGCAAGTATTATAGCTTTCATAAAAATAACACTCCTTATTGTTTATGATATTAAAATTATTAATTCAATTCTGCAAGCATTTTACTTAAAACTAAAGCTCCGTTTCTAGCAGCTTCACCTCGGCATTTATAAGCCTCATCTTTTGCTTTTATAATATTATCTTTTAATGAAGTATTGTTAATGGTATCATTTACTATATTTGAAATATTAGAAAAATTATTCTCATCTAAAGATACAGTTATTTTTGGCAAAGTTTTTAAAGTCCAAGTTTCCTCTTTAAGTTCTATAGCATCATAGCCCCTTTTATCGAAAGTAAAACTAGGTATAATTGTAGGTTTTTCAAAGAGAAAAGCATAATCCAATATAACGCCAGAAAAATCAGATATCATAACATCAGCTCTTGATAATGAATAAATATTATCCCTATTAAAATCCCATTCTATATTGGCATTATCCTTATATTTATTTTTTAATCTTTTAAGCATATCTTTTTCAACTATACTAGATTGAGGATGAGGGCGTATTATAACATAATATCCGCTGTCCAAAATAGGATCTATAACTTTTTCACCAAACCTATTAAGAAGTCCGTTCATACCCCAAGATGGTGCTATTAAAACAGTTTTTTTATTCTCTACTTTAGTAATAGATTTTGAAGCTTCCTCTTTCTTTTTATTAAGTTCATCTAAATAAGTACTTCCTATCATTTCCAATTCTTTTACTTTAGTGCCTCTTGTATCTTCCAATTCTCTTATATCCGATATTTGATTTTCACCGCTTAATAATACTGCATCAAAAAAATCTAAAGAATATAAACAATACATAGCAGATTCATTTGGAGCATGAAATATATGCACATATCTTTTTACACCTTTAGAACGTTTTAATTGAAATACATCTAAATTCGGAGTAGTCATTAAACAAATATCTGCTTCTATAAAATTAAGTTTAGCATAAGCCATATTACCTACACCTATAAATTCAGTGTGAAGTAAATCATTCTTTATTTCAAATATAGGATCATCTTCGCTTGAACTATAATATATAACAGGTATTTCTAATTTTATTAGCTCTTCTATTATAGGTTTAAATACATTGCAGTATCTTTTGTCCTCTCCGTAAATTATTATTCTCGCCTTTTTAGAAGCCTCTGTTTCTATATTTTTGCTTTTAGAAAAAGACATAGTTTTTAATTTTATAAGAAGTGCTTTAGAAAGAAAAAATAAAGTTCCTATAATTCCAAAAAGTGCTGAAAAAAGCAAACTTCCTGTACCCGGATCTATATATCCAAATACATTACTCTGGCATAGTATAAATAAAGCAAATACAGTAATTAACATGTCTATTCCTAAAAAATTAATATATCATAAATTATATAATATATAAATTGAAAAATCAAACTAATTTATAAAAAATAATATAGCCTATTCATAATTTATACGAATAGACTATATGAAATGATGTTATAAAAAATTAACTACTTAGTATAAATTTTTCCGTTATGCTTTTCTTTTATTTTTTGAACAGTATCAGATATCATATTAACAGATTCCATAATATCAGCAAACACATCAGGCTTTATAGACTGTGCTCCATCGCATAAAGCATGCTCAGGATCATTATGTACTTCTATAATCATACCGTCAGCACCTGCAGAAATAGCTGACAATGTGAGAGGAAGTGCCATCCATGATTTTCCGCTGGCATGCGAAGGATCTCCTATAACAGGCAAATGGCTTAAACGCTTTATTGAAGGTATTGCACTTACATCAAATGTATTTCTAGTATAAGTTTCAAATGTTCTTATACCTCTCTCACATAACACAACATTTTCATTGCCTTGATTGAGTATGTACTCAGCACTCATAAGCCATTCTTCTATAGTATTTGATAAACCTCTTTTTAAGAGTATAGGCTTTTTTAATTTTCCTACTTCTTTTAAAAGTTCAAAGTTCTGCATGTTTCTTGCCCCAATCTGAATCATATCCACTGTATTATCAAAATCTTCTAAATGCCTTATAGATACAATCTCACTTACAATAGGTATGCCAACCTCTTCTTTTGCAAGCTTTAATATTTTAAGTCCGTCCAAAGCTAAACCCTGAAATGCATAAGGAGAAGTTCTAGGCTTAAATGCTCCGCCTCTAAGTATAGAAGCTCCAGAAGACTTTACACTTTTAGCTATATTAATAACCTGCTCTTCACTTTCAACAGAACAAGGTCCTGCAATAATTACAGGCTTACCTTCTCCTATTTTTACACCGCTTACATCAACTACAGTATCTTCTTTTTTGAACGCCCTATTTGCTCTTTTAAATGGTTCCTGCACTTTTAATACTTTAGATACTCCGGGTAAAGATGAAATTAAATCTCTATCTATCTTTGAAGTATCCCCAACCATACCTATTACTGTGTAGTCTACTCCTACACTTTTATTTATGCCAAGACCTGCATTTTTAAGTCTTTCTATAATGTTATTAATATGTTCTTCTTTGGCATTCGGTTTCATTACCACTATCATAATAAATTCTCCTTAAAAAAATAGTTAATTAAAAATTGATAAACTTAAATATAAAAATTAAGTATTAATAAAAAAGTTTAAATATATAAATTTGTTTTGATTAGAAAAATAGATACTCTGGCGTCTTAAACGCCATAATAGAAGAAGTAATAAGCGTAGATGCTTTTGAAATTAATTGAAAATAAATTACCTTTCATAGTAATAAATTATATACAAAAAATATAAAAAGTCAAGCCTTTATAATTTTTTTACTTTTAATATATAAAAGCATCCGCAAAAATACAGATGCTTATTAATTTAATTTATGCCAAAGATAAAGCAACTTCCATCATATTTGTAAAAGTTTTCTCCCTCTGTTCAGCAGTTGTAGCCTCACCTGTAACAAGAGAATCCGAAATAGTAACCATACAAAGTGCATTAACCCCAGCATAAGCAGCATTCATATATAAAGCAGCAGCCTCCATCTCAACAGCCAATACTCCCATTTTAGCCCATTTTGGCGTTGCATTATTAGCTCCGTAAAATACATCAGATGATACTATATTGCCGACATGATAATTAATTTTCATTTCATCAGCTTTTTTTACAGCATTCTTTAAAAGCTCATAACTAGCTATAGGAGCAAAAGTTCCAGGAAGTTCATACTGAGAAGCATAATTAGAATCAGTACATGCCCCCATTCCTATAACCAAATCGCCTATATGAAGTTTATCAGATAAAGCCCCTGCTGTACCAATACGAATCAAATTCTTACAGCCGTAAAAATGAATAAGCTCATAAGAATATATACTGCAGGAAGGCATTCCCATACCTGTGCCTTGAACAGAAACTTTTTTGCCTTTATAAGTACCAGTAAACCCAAACATATTTCTTATAGAGTTATACTGAACAGCATTTTCTAAAAAATTTTCAGCTATAAATTTTGCTCTTAGAGGATCTCCCGGTAAAAGTATAGTTTCAGCAATATCGCCTTTATTTGCTCCTATATGAGGTGTAGCCATAATATTTTACTCCTTTATTTTTATATTATTTATTTTTATTATAAATATTAATCTTTTTTATATCAAGCAAATAAATTAAATAATGTTACAACTATAATTTTATTTATTTTTTTGCAATTATTTTTACATCAGCTTTTTATTAATTTCAAAATTGACTTATAATTTGTTTTATAATATTATTTTTATACAATGAAAATAATACAATATAAAAAATATATGTATAGGAGCTGTTGAATTAATATATGAAAATAAGGTTAGCAAATATTGAAGATGCTTCTCAAATTCTTTCAATATATTCTCAGTATATTGATACAAATATAACATTTGAATATAAACTACCAACTTTAGAAGAGTTTAAAAATCGTATAAAAAATATTATAGAAAAATATCCTTATTTAGTATGCGAAGACCACAGTAAAAAAATAATCGGATATTGTTATGCAAATAAATTTCTTGAAAGAGAAGCATATAATTGGAGCTGTGAACTATCTATATATTTAGATAAAAATAATATCAGCAGAGGAATAGGCAAAAAATTATGTTCTATCATTATTGAAATTCTTAAATATCAGGGAATAAAAAATATTTATTCAAAGGTTACAGTGCCGAATACAAAAAGTGATAAACTACATTATTCATTAGGTTTTAATCTGATAGGAAATTATAACAATATAGGATATAAAAATGGCAAATGGCATAGTGTAAGCATATTTGAAAAAGAACTTATTTTTGATTATGATAATCCAAAAGATATAATACCAATAAAAGAAATAAATGAAGAAAAAATAATTTCATTTATAGAAAATTACAAATAAATAATAATACATATAATAATAAGGAGATAGTAGAATGGATAAAAGAGAATTAAATGAAGAAGAAAGAAATGTAATAATTTTTAAAGGTACAGAATATCCTTTTACAGGTGAATACAATGACTTTTTTGAGGAAGGTATTTATTGCTGCAAACAATGCGGTGCAGAATTATACCGCTCTAAAGATAAATTTAAATCTCATTGCGGTTGGCCTAGCTTTGATGATGAAATAGAAGGAGCCGTTAGAAGAACATTAGATGCAGACGGATACAGAATAGAAATAACATGCAATAATTGCGGAGGACATTTAGGTCATGTATTTACAGGAGAGCATCTTACAGAAAAAAATACAAGACATTGCGTAAATTCTATTTCTCTGATATTCAAACCAAAAAAATAATTATTAATTTTAAATAAAAAGGACTTATATATTTTTATATAAGCCCTTTTATTATTATTGCTAATAAAAATTGTTCGCTAAAAATGTATAGCAAATGACTTTACTATACGCTCACAATTTTTATATATTTAAAAATTATTATTTTTTCTTCATAATATTATTGTAATCTTTAAATAATGAAGAAACAACACCGCCTAAAGCCAAAAGTCCTAAAAGGTTAGGTATAACCATAAGCCCATTAAAAGTATCTGCTAATGACCATACCAAATCAACTTTTAATGCAGAACCTAAAAGTACAAATCCAACAACCAATACAGCATAGACTTTTTTAGCTTTTACTCCAAATAAATATTTTATATTCTGCTCCCCAAAAAAATACCAGCCTATTATAGTAGTAAATGCAAAGAAAAATAAACATACAGCAACAAATATAACACCGAAATAACCGAATCCCAATCTGAATGCTTCCTGAGGCAGACCTACCCCTTTTAAAATTTCTGGTATATCAGCTGCAGATGTTAAAGGATATATTTGAGTTTGTAATATATTTGAAGTAAGTATAACCAAAGCAGTTAAAGTTACAACGATAAAAGTATCAAAGAATACACCTATCATAGCAACCACACCTTGTTCACATGGATGTTTAACTTTAGCTAAAGCATGGGCATGAGGTGTAGAACCCATACCAGCCTCATTAGAAAATAATCCTCTAGCTACTCCAAAACGCATAGCCTGCTGAACTCCTATTCCTAATCCTCCTCCTATAACTGCCTGAGGATTAAAAGCAGCTGTAAATATTAATGCTATAGAGCTAGGAAGATTTTTTATATTCATCATAATTATTATTAAAGAACCTATTATATAGAATAAAGCCATTATAGGAACTATTTTTTCAGCAAATGATGCTATTCTTCTAAGTCCGCCTATAAATATAAATGCTGCTATTAAAGCACAAAATATACCTACATATATAGGCTTAATTTGAGGAAAAGCATTAACAAAAGCTCCGCTTATAGAGTTAGACTGCACCATATTTCCCATAAAACCCAAAGCTAGTATTATAAATATAGCAAACAAAATAGATAAAAATTTACCGAAAACTCCTTTATAAGCAGCCTGTATATAATATGCAGGTCCACCTATAATATGACCGTCATCAGTTGTAGTTTTATATTTCTGACCTAAAGAAGCCTCTACAAATATAGTAGCCATTCCTAAAAAAGCTGATACCCACATCCAAAATATAGCACCGGGTCCTCCTGATATTAAAGCTGTAGCAGCACCAGCTAAATTACCTGTACCAACCTGAGCTGCAATTGCTGTAGCAAGAGACTGAAAAGAACTCATTCCCTCTTTGTCAGCAGCTTTTCCGGCTAAAGAAAGACTTCCGAATGTTCTATCCCATCCGTCTTTAAATTTTAAAATCTGCACGAATTTAAATCTTATAGTGAAATAAATTCCGCTTCCGCATAACAAAATTATTAATAAATAATCCCATAAAAAACTGTTAACCTTCGCTACTATAGATGACACCGTATCCATAATAAACTCCTAAAATTTTATTAATTAAAAATACAAACATATATTATTTAATTTGATTACTACAAAAGAACATTATCTTTAATAGTAATTAGTAAAATATTATATCATAAATACTATTTTTTTGATATAGTAAAATTCATATTATAGTTATTAAAAAACAATTTTGATAATTATTTATATTAATTCTTAAATACATTCTTTATTATTTTATAATAAGGTTTTCATATTAAGTACATATAAAGTTTACAAATCATGTTCTTAATGCTGACTATTTTTATTAAGAAAAAACATGGCAAGAGTTTATTAAATTTAGAAATTTGTTTTAACTCCCGCCCATTAAGGTTTTAAATTTTATTCTGAAATAAATATTTTATTGATTCTCATTACTTCATTAAGAAAAAGCACGCCCGCCCAAGCGTTTATTAAATTTATGACTTTAACAGCACGCGGTGAATAGATTTAAGTTTGTTTATAGAAGAATTCTAATTATTGACCGTATTTATTTTTATAGCAAGTTTAACGCGTGTAGAAAATACTAATTGAAAAAAAATATTTATAATGTAATATGGATATATGTTTGATTTATTATTAAATAATTTGCTTAAGGTTTCAAGTTCGTTATATGAGTATCAAGCATCAAAAAAAAATTGCCTAAAATTTTTTAGTAATAATAATTTTATCTATATCAGTAATAGGATTGTATTATGAAAAAGAATTTTATTAATAAGAAAATGTATTTTTTACTTCTTTTATTGATTTTAGTAATAGTATTGATAATGTCATGTAAGAAGGTCAATTTATTAAGCCCCACATATATACCTCCCCCAACAGCATTTCCAAGTAAAGATAATAATAAACCAGTAATACCATACTACCCAAATCCAACTCCTGTTCCAACGCCTCCTGAAGAAACAGAAGAGAAGGCAATAGAAATAAAACCCGAAGTAGTGGCAAACGATACAGTATTCGGCGGATATGGAAGAAGGTTTAAGTTTAAAAATGACTGGTATGTGTTAGCTACTAATGAATACCAATACAACCACAACACAAAAACACTTAACCCCACAGGTAAAGGTGCTGTATTAAGAATAGAAAAAGACGGAAAAACAATAACCAAAATACACAGCCTTTCATCAGGCAGCGATTTAGAACAAACAGAGTATTGGACTAATCTAAATTCAAAAAAATTAATAATAGAAGCGAATAGTGTATCAATACTATCAAAAGCTGAACAAAAATCATATGGCGGTAGTCACTATGAACCAAAACTTGCTCAACTAAATTTTGATGGTTTAGTACCTACTAAATATCATTTTGATGTCTATTCAAATTTTACTATAGATTTTACCAGAAGAGAATCAGACAGTCTTATAAATTGGGCATACTCAGCAAATATAGAAAAGAAAACTTATAATATTCCGCAGCCTAATAAAGATAATCCTACTGTACAGGGAAGATATGGTTTAACAGAGTTTATTTATACGTCACTATTTTATCTTAATGGCAGATTATTTATTTTTGCTGAAGAAACCACTGTGGATATAAATCCTGGAGCGTACAGAGATCCTTCAGCCCCTAAATTTAGTCCTGGAATTAGATATTATAGTGTTGATGTAAATAAAGATACTTCAGATAATAATAATTGGGTAAAACATGAACTTCCTATGCGCGAAGGAAGAGAACACGTTACATTTCTTCGGTATGATAAAAACAAATTATATTTACAGGAAAATGCCTATACTAATTATTATGAGTATAATAAAAATGATAAACGTTGGGAATTTGGTGTCGGAAAGGCTGCAGATGCCGCAAAAATATGGTCAACAGAAGACGGTATAAATTGGAAAGAAGAAAATGAAGTGCCAGATACAATAATCAATATATATAACTCAATATATTATACAATTCCTACATTATCATACGGATATCCTGACGGTACGCCTTTTGAGCCTTCTTATACTGAGTTAAACGGCAAATATTACAGAACCTTTAACAGCACTTATCCTATGCCGCCAATAAAAGAAATTATGGAGACAGTAAACAGATTTGAAACTAACTTTACCGTTACAGAAGAGCATATTAAAAAGTCTGGTTATTATCAATTACAAGTCTCTTCAATTCCTCCAGACAAAGCACAGGAATCCGACTGGGTTAATATTATGCCTAATAATCAATTAACTTCCGCTATAGGCTGGGAAAGCGGCGGTGCTGATTTATTTACTTTCAATAACAAAATAGTTCGTTTAGTGGATTATGATAGGGAATTTAAATTAAACACTCAATATGAAACTGCTTTGAATCTAGCAGAGAAATATTACAGCTTACTTTTAAACTCTGCTATATCAGACTTCAAAAATTATAATTATTATTTCTTATATTATAAAGCTATGGCTGATATGTTAAAAATAATTAAAGACAAGGGCAGCGATTATTTCCGTCCTGATGATGCAGTTACGCATTATACTTTTGAGATTAATTGATATTATAAAAATAAGGCTTCTCTCTTCTATAATAAAACTATAAAAGAGAAAAGTCTTAATTTTTTATAGTAATATTTTTTTATTGAAATATATTATTTATATTGTACAATATTAATATAAATATTTAACTATCTGTTGTTATATATTTATATTAAGGATTTTTATTTTGAAAAAAACATTTTACATTATATTATTATCAGTTTTATTTTTTACTCTATCATGCAAAAAAGTTAATTTGTTAAGTCCGTCAATAATACCTCCTCCAACTGAATTTCCAAATAACGGACAAATACCTCAATATCCAATACCAAGCCCAGCATTGCCGATACCTCCTGATAAAATAGAAGAAAAATACATAGTAGTAACCCCTGAAATAGTACAAAACGGAACAGTATTCGGAGGCTATAGCAGAAGATTTAAATTCAATAATGAATGGCATATACTTGCAACTAATGAATACCAATATGATCCTAATACTAAAAGACTAAGCCCTACAGGTAAAGGAGCCGTATTAAAAATAGATAATAATGGAAAAACTATAACAAAAGTATATGGTCTTTCATTAGGTGATGATTTAGAAAAAAAAGAGTATTGGACTAATCTTAATTCAAAAAAAGTAATAATGGAGCCTAATAGAGTAACAATTCCCACAGCAGGTACTTATGGAATGACAATTGCATATCAAGAAAAGAAATATGAATATAAAAATGTAAAATTCTATAATGATAGGTTTAGGTATATACCAGAAATTTATCTTAATGTAAAGGGGAAAGCCACTTCAGATTTAATAAATTGGGCTGACTCTCCTGATTTTCATAAAAAGGTATATAAATTACCAGAATTAAATTTTGATAATCCTAATTTTCAAGGAAGAATAGGTACAGCCAATAGTGATTTGGTACTCTTATATTTTAAAGGTAAATTTTTATTATTTATACACCCTACAATATATGATTATTATAAAGATGGTTTTATTCCTCCGTCTAATGAAGATCTTTATTTAGATTCTAAGTATTATTATACATTAGATTTAGGAAAAGATTCATCAGACCCTAAAAATTGGGTAACCAATGAAGCACCTTGGGGAAAAAGATATCTTGTTACCTATTTTCGTTATGACGGTTACAAAATGTATGCATCAGGAGGAAATACATCTAAATATGTATATGATTCTTCTGACGGATATTGGTATCTTACAATAGAAGACTCTTATGCTCCAGACGCTTGGGATGGAATATGGGGAACAAAAGACGGTATCAATTGGGAAAGGGAAATGAGTTCGGCACCTTTTAAAAATGCCCAAGATATTGCATATTTCTTTAAAGAAAACCCTTTAATTACATATAAAGCATCAGATGACGGTACTCCTTTTGAACCTGAATATACAGAACTTAACGGTATATATTATAGAACTTTTAATACTACATATCCAATACCACCTGTAAAAGAAATTATGCAGACAGCTGAAAGATTTGAAACTAATTTCACTATAACAGAAGAGCATATTAAAAACTCTGGTATTTATCAAATTCAAATGTCTTATGTGCCCCCTAATAATGCTAAAGAATCAGATTGGATTACAATAGTACCTAACAATCAAATAACTTCATCCACAGCTTGGGAAAGCGGAGGTGCGGCTTTATTTACTTTTAATGGAAAATTACTTCGCTTAGTAGACTATGATAGAGAGTTTAAATTAAATACTCAATATCAAGAAGCATTGAATTTGTCTAAACAATATTATAATTTACTTGAAACCTGCCCAGTCTCAGAGTATAAAAATAATTGTTATTATTTTCTATATTATAAAGCTATGGCTGATATGATTAAAATAATTAAAGATAAAAGCAATGATTATTTTAAACCTGATAAGGCTTTTACACATTATACTTTTGAAATTAATTAAAAGACAATTAGTATAAAAATAATTAGTTTTAATGCTATATCAATATAGAATATATATTTATAGTATTATTTTTATACATAAATTATATTTTGATATATAAAAATAATACAATCATAATATATAGCTGTATAAGATATTATTTTTAATATAATATAATTGTACAAAAATAAAACATTTCAAACTTATTAATTGGCATGTTTTTTGCATATATAATAGTGTTCAGTAATTAAATGCTGAAACAAAATTATTTAATCAAAACTTAAATAATTAATTTATAAAGGAGTGAGGCGGTATTAAAAAAGCCGTCTATTAATTAGATATGGATTATAATAAATATACAATAAAAGCCCAAGAAGCTATAAATGAAGCTGCAAATATAGCTAACGGTGAAGATCATAATGAAATAAAAAGTGAACATTTACTTCTAGCATTATTAAAACAAGAAGACGGACTTATTCAGCCTTTAGTAGAGAGAATAGGTGTTCCTATAAATACATTAATAGATAAAACTCAGAGATTAGTTGATGAAAATGTAAAAGTAACAGGAGAAAATGTTCAGCTGCATTTATCTACTAATGCAGGTAAAATTCTAGCTAAAGCAGAAAAAGAAGCCAATGCTTTAAAAGATCAGTATGTATCTACAGAACATATATTCTTAGCACTTGTTGAAGCTGACAATAAAGCAGGAGACATGCTAAGAAAAAGCGGAATAGCAAAAAAAGAAGTTTTGAGTGCATTAAAAGCATTAAGAAACGGTCAAAGAGTTAATAGCCAAGACCCAGAAGCAAAAATGCAGGCACTAGATAAATACTGCCGTGATTTAACAGAATTAGCTAAAAATGAAAAGATAGATCCCGTTATAGGAAGAGATGAAGAGATAAGAAGAGTTATGCAGGTATTATCAAGAAGAACAAAGAATAATCCTGTACTCATAGGTGAGCCCGGAGTTGGTAAAACAGCTATTGTTGAAGGACTTGCAAGAAGAATAGTTTCTCAAGATGTACCTGAAGGACTTAAAGATAAAAGATTATTAGCTTTGGATTTGGGAGCATTAGTAGCTGGTGCTAAATTCAGAGGAGAGTTTGAAGAGAGATTAAAAGCTGTTATCACTGAAATAGAAAAATCAGAAGGCAATATAATATTATTTATAGATGAGCTTCATACTTTGGTAGGAGCAGGTGCCACTGAAGGAGCAATGGACGCTTCTAATTTATTAAAACCTGCATTGGCAAGAGGTGAATTAAGAGCAATAGGTGCTACTACTTTAGATGAATACAGAAAATACATAGAAAAAGATAAAGCACTTGAAAGAAGATTCCAACAGGTTTACTGTAAAGAGCCTAGCGTTGAAGATACTATTTCAATACTTAGAGGCTTAAAAGATAAATACGAAGTTCATCATGGTGTAAGAATAAAAGATGATGCTTTAGTTGCTGCTGCTGTATTGTCAAACAGATACATAACTAACAGATTCTTACCAGACAAAGCTATTGACTTGGTAGATGAAGCTGCAAGCCAATTAAAAATAGAAATAGACAGTCAGCCTACTGAACTTGATAAATTGGAAAGAAAAATATTACAGCTTAATATAGAAAAACAAGCTCTTTCAAAAGAAAATGATCCTGCTTCTAAAGAAAGATTAGAAAAACTAGAAAAAGAATTATCCGAACTTTCTGAAGAACGCAATGCTATGAAACTTCAATGGGATAATGAAAAAGGAAGAATTGAAGAGACTAGAAAATTAAAAGAAGAACTTGAAGAGCTTAATATAAAAGAAACTCAGTATACAAGAGAAGGAAATTTAGCAAAAGCTGCAGAAATAAAATACGGTAAAATTCCAGAACTTCAGAAAAAACTTGATGAGGCTTCTAAAGCAATGGAAGATGCTAAAAACTCAGATAAAAAAAGACTATTAAGAGAAGAGATTTCTGAAGATGATATAGCAAGAGTTATATCCGTATGGACAGGAATACCTGTAAGCAAAATGCTTGCTAGTGAAAAACAAAAATACTTGCAGCTTGAAGAAGTATTACATAAGAGAGTTGTGGGACAGGATGAGGCTATAACTTCTGTTGCTGATGCTATTAGAAGAAACAGAGCAGGACTTTCTGATGAAAATAAACCGCTTGGAAGTTTCTTATTTATAGGACCTACAGGAGTTGGTAAAACTGAGCTTGCTAAAACTCTTGCGGATTTCTTGTTTAGTGATGAACATGCTTTGACAAGAATAGATATGAGCGAGTATATGGAAAAATTTTCTGTTACTAGACTTATAGGAGCTCCTCCGGGATATGTTGGCTATGATGAAGGCGGACAATTAACAGAGGCTGTAAGAAGAAGACCTTATTCTGTTATACTATTTGATGAGATAGAAAAAGCTCACCCTGATGTATTTAATGTACTTCTTCAGGTATTAGATGACGGAAGACTTACAGACGGACAAGGAAGAGTGGTAGATTTTAAAAATGCTATTATAATAATGACTAGTAATTTGGGTTCTGATTTAATTCTTGAAGCTGATAATACTAATGATATAAAAGAAAAGATTCAGGAACTACTTAAAATGTCATTTAGACCAGAGTTCTTAAACAGAATAGATGAGATAATAACATTTACTAGACTTGACAAAAAATACATTGCTGAGATAGTAAGAAATCAAATAAATAGAGTTGCTAACAGACTTAAAGATAGAAGAATAACTTTAGATGTAAGCGATGAAGCTATAGATTATATTGCTGATATTGGTTATGATCCTCAATTTGGAGCAAGACCATTAAAAAGAGCTATACAAAACTATATAGAAAATCCTCTAGCAAAAGAAATGCTGGCTGGTAAATACTTAGAAGGAGATACTATAAAAGTAAAAAAATCTGGAGATACTTTAGTTTTTGAAAAATAATATTTAATAAACTCAATAATTAATTCCATAAAAATAAAAGGCTTACTGTTAATTTCAGTAAGCCTTATTTTTTAATAATTAAATTATTTTAAGCATATTCAATTTCTATTAATGATCTCAATGCACTTTTTGCTTCATTTAAAAATCTAGGATTAGGATCAACTTTGTAATTCTCACCTATTTTAAATACTTCCATACCGCTTTCAGATTTCAATTTTAAGAATATAGTATAGTCTCCCGGATTTGAAGATATAGCATTTTGCAAACATAATAAATCCATATCATCAAATATATTTTTATTCATATATAATGCTAATTGCTTCTTACCGCTGTTATTATGTTTTATTCCTATACTATTATTAGGTCTGCTTGTAAACGCTTCATTAGAAACAACATTATCAGATCTTTTAATATCATTTTCTTTATTAGAAGTATTTTTAAATGGAGCATCATTTTTACTTACAGAAACCCTTTTATTTTCAGATTTCATTTCAGAAGATTCTTCTCTCTTTATATTATCTCTTTTTACTTCTTTAAGTTTAAGATTTTTATCTTTTAAGAAAGAATCTAATAATTTTATATCAACTATATTATTATATATTTTTTCTGAGAATCTATTTTTATCTCTTCGTCCTTTTATTAATATTCCTGTCTGTTCTTCTAGTATATCTTTGAATTTTTCTATCTGACTATTAGCTGTAATATAAAATACATATTCAGTAAATATATCCATAATCTTTAATGTAATCATAGGAGTGTTTTTCTTTGTAGTTGTTTCAATAGCTGACATAACAACACAAGGAAGTAAAAACTCATCTTTATCTTTAAGATTATCAATATCCAAAGTATTATGGAAATATTTATAATCAATTTGAGAAACATATCTTGCAAAAGGATGGTATCTTAATGAAAACCCTAAAACTTCTCTTTCATTTTCCATTAAAATATTAGAAGCATATTCCACTTGTTTTTCTATAACTAAAGAAGCACTTCCGCTGTCATCTTCAGACATAGAATCAAAAAGCATAGTCTGACCTGATAAAGTTTCTTTCTGATAATTAGAAGCATGAGCGAGTATTGCATCAAGAGAACCAAGCAATGCACTTTCAGTATGTCCGAATCCTGAAAAAGCACCGCATTTAATTAATGTTTCATATACTTTTCTATTAACCAAATGAACATCAACTCTTTTTACAAAATCTTCTAAGTTTTTGAATTGTCCGTTTTTTTCTCTTTCTTCTTGAATAGCTAAAGCAGCATGAAGACCTACACCTTTAACCGCATGTAAAGCATAAACTATTTTACCATCTTTTTGAGAAAATAAAGCATCGCTTTCAAAAACGCTTGCTGTCACTATTTCTATGTTTTTCTGTTTAATTTCATTAAGATATAAAGCTATTTTATCAGTATCAGCTATAACTGTATTAAGAAGTGCAACATAATATTCCATAGGATAATGAGCTTTAATATATGCTTCCTGATATGCAATTAAAGCATAGCAAACAGAGTGCGATTTATTGAAGCCATATTCAGCAAAACCTTTCATAGTATCAAATAAATAAGTTAATAACTCTTTATCATAACCTCTCTCAAGTCCACCCTTAATAAATTTCTCTTCCATAGAGTTCATTTTCTCTACGATCTTTTTACCCATAGCCTTTCTTAAATCATCAGCTTCAGCAGCAGTAAATCCGCCTATAACTCGGCTTATAGCCATAATCTGCTCTTGATATATTAATACTCCCTGACTCTCTTTAAGTATAGGCTCTAAATCAGGATGCTTGTATACTATTTCTTTTCTTTTATTTTTTCTGTCAGCATAATCTTTATCCATTCCGGAATTTAAAGGTCCAGGACGAAATAATGCTACGCTTGATACTAAGTCATCAAATCCTGTAGGTCTGATATTTATAAGCATCTGACGCATACCGGCACTTTCAAATTGGAAAATACCGCCTGTATCAGCTTTTCTAAATATTTCATAAACAGCTTCATCATCTAAAGGAAGTTTATCTATATCTATTTCAACACCATATCTTTCTTTTATATCTTTTATAGCATCCTTTATAAGTCTTAAGTTTTTAATACCCAAAAAGTCCATTTTTATAAGACCAGCACTTTCAACATAAGTCATTTCATACTGACAAGCCCTAGTACCTGTTTTAGAATCCTGATAAACCGGTGCTAAATCCATTATAGGATGCGATGATATAATAACTCCAGCTGCATGTAAGCCTACATTTCTAACTAATCCGTCAAGTCTTGTAGATATTTCATACATATTTTTTAATTCTCTGCTGCTTTCTATCTCTTTAACCAAAGCAGCACAATCAGGATGATCATATATATCTACAACCCTTTTAATATCATCAGGTATACTTTTAGCAAGTCTGTCGGCAGTAGCTAAATCTATATTCATAACACGGCAAACATCTCTTATAACAGATCGTCCTCCCAAAGCTCCGAAAGTAGCTATTTGAGATACATTGTCCTTGCCATATTTATTTGTTACATAATCTATTACAACTTCTCTCTTATCATCTTGAAAGTCAACATCTATATCTGGCATGCTCTTTCTTTCAGGGTTTAAAAATCTTTCAAAAAGCAAATTATAATCAAGAGGATTAACTTTAGTAATTCCTGAAGCAAATGCAACTATTGAACCAGCCGCACTTCCTCTGCCCGGACCTACAGCTACATCATTATTTCTTGCATAGTTAATAAAATCCTGAACTACAAGGAAATATCCTTCAAAACCCATCTTAGCTATGACACCCAATTCCATATCAAGTCTTTCCATAGCTTCTTTTGGTATATCATTATTATAATGTTTATTAAGACCTTCTATACACATCTTCCTTAATGCTGTAGTTTCTGTCTCACCATTGGCAAGCTCATAATTAGGCATATAATAAGTCTTAGTCATTATATTTAAATCTTTGCATTGCTCTGCTATCTTAACTGTATTTTCAAATGCTTTAGGAAGTTTAGCAAATGACTTCATCATCTCTTCTTCTGTTTTTAGATGAAATTCATTGCTTGGAAATTTATATCTTCTTGGCGAATCTAAGGTAGCTTTAGTCTGTATAGCTAAAAGTATCTCATGAGCTTTAGCATCTTCTTTTGATACATAATGAACATCATTTGTAACAACTAATTCTATATTATGATGCTTAGCTAATTGGTATAATGCACTATTTAAAGATTTTTCTTCTGGCATATTATGATCCTGAAGCTCTATATAAAAATCATTTCCAAAAATAGATTTATAATATTCAGCTAATTTTGAAGCCTGCTTATAATCTTTTTTTCTTATAGCAATAGGAATTTCTCCTCCCATACATGCTGATAAACAAATCAAGCCTTTATTATATTTTTCTATTAATTCATGGTCCACTCTCGGTCTATAATAAAAACCTTCAGTATATCCGAATGTTACCAATTTACATAAATTATTATATCCTTCTTTATCTTTAGCAAGAAGAATTAAATGCATAGCACTTTTTTCTTCGGAGTTCTCTATCTTTTTATCAAATCTTGTTTTAGGAGCAACATATACTTCACAGCCTATAATAGGAATAATACCTTTATCTTTAGCTTCAGAGAAAAATTCCATAGCCCCGAACATATTTCCATGATCAGTCATAGCTATTCCCGGCATACCTAATTCCTTAGCTCTGTCTATTAAACCCGGTATAAGCCTTTTAGTTTTATCCTTCTTAGAATATAATGACTTAATACGAGCAGCCCCATCAAGTATTGAATATTGTGTATGTACATGCAAATGAACAAATGACATATTAAACCCCTATTTGATGCTATTATTTTATATCATTTAAGTTAAATATCAAGTTAAATTTACTAAAATATATAAATAGTTTTTATTTATTTACTATAAATATTTACGGTATTTAATTTATAAAATTAATATACACTATATGAAAAAATAAATAATTTTTTATTTTTAAATTTGACAATTTCTCTTTTAATACTATAATTTCAATTAGATTTATTTTTTAATTGAAATAATACTCAATTATGTTATAATTAAAATATAAAAATAAAATTTAAAAGGAAATATACATGGCTACAACACCTATAAAATTTATGGACGTTAGATTCATTAATCCATTTATTGTATCTTTAGTATCAATATTTAAAGAGATGGCTGGTCTTACTATGGAAAAAGGTACCTTAGTTAAAGGACAAGGCCGTAAACTCTTCTCAGGATACGGTGTTGCTATAGGAATTGTCGGCGATGTTAATGGTCAAGTGCTTTATGAATTTCCTGAAAATTTCTCTCAGCTTCTTACTGAAAATCTTACAGATAAAAAACGCGGAGAATATGATTCTGAAGATGATTTTGAAGATATGATGAGAAGCGTTATTAATGAAATGGGAAACACTATAAGCGGTCTTGCTATTACTAAATTAGCTGAAGAAGGTATTAGCTGCGATATCACTCCTCCTATACTTTACTTTGGAAAAGAAATACAAATTATACCTAAAAATTTGCAAACTATAATTATTCCTTTCCAATCTTCTCTTGGATTTGTCAGCGTTAATATTGCTATGGATGCATAATAATATTAAATGATAAAAAACATTATATATATATCAGTTATAATATTTTTATTATTATCATGCAGCAACACTGTAAATAATAATATTACACATACTAATGATGTAGTTATAAAACCCTATATAAATGATAAATATAGAATAACTCCTAATGCTCTTAGATTAAAATTATTATCTGAATATACAGAAACTCATTATGGCAGTAAACTAATATATTTAGATAATCCCCAAATAATAGTAGTACATTCAACAGAAACACCAAATCTCGCTATAGCTGTAAATATATTTAAAAATGATATTTTAACAGGAAGACCTGATATAGAGGCAGGCGGTGAAGTAAATGTAGGAACTCATTTCTTAGTTGATTTTGACGGTACTATATACGAAAATACTCCTATTGAATATATAGCAAGGCATACTGTAGGATTTAATTATACTTCTATAAGCATAGAGAATATAGGATATGCCGATAAGTTGACTAAAGAACAATTAGAAGCTAATGTAAAATTGATAAAATATATAAAAAGCAAATATAAAAGTATAAAATATATAATAGCACATTATGAATATAAAGATAAAACTATGCCTCATTATTCTTTATATAAAGAATTAAATACAAAATACATAAATCCCGGCAAAAGAGATCCCGGCACCAATTTTATGAAAGAATTAAGAAAAAGAATTTAAATAAAAATATAAGGTTTATTATTTATGGAAATACTATTAGTTTATTTATTTGAAATATTTATAATTATTATTCTTATTATGCTCTCTGCTTTATTTTCAGGCAGCGAAACTGCATATACTTCTATTGATGATGTTACTTTGATGCGTTTAGTAAGAGAGAAAAAAATAAAGGAAGAAGATAAAAAGTATTGGGAAAAATCAAGTTCTATGATACCTACCCTATTAGTTGGCAACAACATAGTAAATATTTCTGCAAGTTCAATCATAACTGTATTTGCTGTAAGGCTTGCTGATATTCTGCCGCATATATCAACAAATATAATGGTTACAATATCAACCGCTACAATAACAATACTAATTATAATATTCGGAGAAATACTTCCTAAAGTAATTATGAGAGTTAATGCTGAAAAAATGATGCCTTATCTTCTATATTTCATGAAGTTCTGTCATTTAATATTCAAGCCTATAACTTTTTTAATGGATAAAATAACTACTTTTATAATGAATTATTTCGTACCTAAAAGATTAAGAGATGCTGAAAAAAGAAGTGCATTATCAAGCATGGACGATATAACAACTATAATACATTTGGGACATAAAGAAGGAATAATCAAAGAGTATACTCATGAAATGCTTACAGGTGTAATAGATTTCAGAAATAAAACTGTAGAAGAAATAATGACTCCGCGAGTTGATATGGTATGCATTGAAGCTGAAACAGATGTAAATGAAATAGTAAGACTTACAGTAGAGACTGGGCTTTCTAGATTTCCTGTTTATGAGGAAACAGTTGACCATATAATAGGAATTTTTCATACTAGAGCTTTATTTAAAGAATATGTTAAAGGCGGCGGAAAATTAAATAAAATAAAAAAGAAAGCTATTGATTATATAATGCTTCCATACTTTGTACCTGAAACTAAGACTATAAGCAGTTTATTTAATGATATGCAAAAGAAAAAACTTCAGATGGTAATTACTATTGACGAATACGGCGGAACTGCAGGACTTGTTACTATGGAGGATATAATAGAGGAAATAATGGGAGATATAGAAGATGAAAGCGATAAAAAGGAAGCTGATGTAATAAGATTTAAAGGTAAAAGAATTATAATTAATGGAAATGCTCCTATAGAAGATGTTAATAAAACTTTAAAGCTTCAATTAGAACATGAAGAATATCAAACTATAGCAGGATATGTAATTGATATGTTGGATCATATTCCTGAAATCAATGAGCGTTTTATACTTAAAGGCTACAGGGTAAGAATAATGAAAGTTGAAGACAGAAGAATAGTTGAAATGGAATTCACCCCTCTAAAATATACAAGAACAAATGAAAATGAGAATACTGATACACAAGAAACATCTGATTTAGAAAAAAATGATTTAGAAATTTTAAATGAATAAGATAATTATAAAAAATAATTACTAATTAGGAAAATAATTATGATAAAAAAAATAATCGCCATTTTATTTTTAATATTATTATATTCATGTTCTGATAATAAACAGGAAAAGGAAAAAAAAGCAGAACCTCCTAAAAGCATTAAATTAGTATTTACAGGGGATATAATGACACACCCTACTATTGTAAATGCTTTTGAAAGTAATGATGTCTTAATAGATTTGAAAGATTATTTTCAAGGGGACATTGTATTTGCAAATTTAGAATTTGTTGTCAATACGAATAAACCTCCAATGCCTTATCCTGAATTTAATGGCTCACTAGATTATTTACAATATTTCTTTAATTATTTTAATACTTTTTCAATAGCAAATAATCATGCTTATGATCAGGGAGCACAGGCAGAAGCTGAAACTGTAGCAGAACTTCATAGAAACAATAAATTAACTTTAGGAGGCTCAACTAATTCTCCTAGTATAAGCCCTATTATAACTAATATTAATGGTATACCTTTATTTATATCTGCATATACTATGCTTGATAACGGAATAAGTCATAAAACAAATAAAAACGGACATTTCTATTTTATGAATTTCTTCCCAAAACAAGAAGATTTAGTAGAAAAAGTAAAATCTGATTTAGCACTCGCTACAAACAATGAAATAAAAATAATATCTCTTCATTTCGGATTAGAATATACTACTGCTCCTGAAGAAAAAACAATGGAGACTGCAAGAGATTTAATAGAAAATGGAGTTGACATAATAGTAGGTCATCATCCTCATGTACCAAGACCTGTGGAAATTTATGAAGGAACTAATCATAGCGGAATAATAATATATTCATTGGGTAATTTCATTGCAAATCATAAGGGAAGATATCCTCATCTCGATATAGGTACAGTTGTATCATTAGAAATCAATGAAAATAAAGAGATTAATTTTTCTTATGTACCAACTTATTATGCTTTCTTTAAGCAAAATGGATTTGAGGTAATAATGAAGCCTATAAAAGAAGATCCTAATATTAATATGCCTACTCTAGCAAGCAATTATGTATACAGTACTTATGATACTAATGCCATAAAAAAAGGTTATGAACTTATACATGATTTTTATTCGCCTCTTACAAATGAGAGTGTAAAAACCATGTTTGCTGATAATATAACTAACATAAGTATTATATCTAACAATAGTTTAGCACATAATTAATATTTATAAATATTTTGTTTATTTCTTATAAACTTGTAAGGATTTTTTATGCAAAATATAATGCCTCCAATATGGTTTGTAAATAATAGTTCTTATAATAAAATATTTCATAATTATTTTAATAAACTTTCAAATGATGATAAAGAAGAATATAAAAAACTTTTTGAAGAGCCTATAATATTTAAAGGTTTTTATGACGGTAATATAATTAATGATTATAAAACACTATATTATAACAATATAGAACTAAATCAAAAATATTCTTTATTAAAACTTCGAAAAGATTTTAATTCTGGTAAGAAGATTGATTTTTTATTTTTTTACGGACATACTAATGATAAAAAAGAAATTAATAAGTCATCATTAAGTCAGTGGTATATTAAAGATTTTAAAGAGAATGATTTAATATTTAACTGCATGGAAAAATATATGATGTACAATAAAGCATTATTATTTGATGACAAAGATATAGCTAATGAAATTTTGAATAATAATCAGTCAAAAGCAATAAAAGAACTTGGAAGAAAAGTTAAAAATTTCAATGATAAAGTGTGGGATAAAATGAAATACAAAATAGTATTTACAGGCAATTATTATAAATTCTCTAAAAACACTGAATTAAGAAATTTTTTATTAAGCACAAAAAACAAAGTATTAGCTGAGGCAAGTCCCTATGATAAAGTATGGGGAATAAAAATGAAGTATGATGATGAAAATATAGAAAATCCTTTTTGCTGGAAAGGAGAAAATTTATTGGGATTTGCTCTAATGCAAGTAAGAGATGAAATAAAAAGAGTATATAAAAATTATAATTTGATAGATTGTAGTAAATTCATAAATTATAAAGACATATAACTTATATTAAATATAATTTTTATTATAATTTTTCCACTTCTTCTATACTCAAGCCTGTTAATTCGCTAATAAGATTAATATCCATATTTTTATTTTTCATATTTTTAGCCGTTAATATTTGATTTTCTCTTATACCTTTCTCTATACCTTTTTCTATACCTTCTTTTATACCTTCTTCTCTTTCTCTCTTAAGCATTAAAGTCTGCCCGTATAAAAAAGCATCTCTGGCATTATAAACTTCCATTTCTTCTTTACTTGATATAAATCTCTCATATTTATCTATTACTTTAGGCATAATACCATTAACCTCCTTTAATTTATCTTTTACTTCTTCTAAATCTTTAACTGTAAAAAACTCTATCCAAGATAATATTTTATTTTTCTTAATATCATCTGTATTTGAATTATTTAATATTTTTATAAATCTTGGTATTTCTATAATATGCATTTGAATAATATCCAATGACACATTATGATTTTGAGTATCTATGAGCTTAAAACATCTATGAGCTTTACCTTCATCATAAAAATCCATATTAAAATTTACAAAATTAATACTTATAACCTGGCTAATAATATCATAAGATTCATTTTCATTAAGTTCGCTTACTATATTTTTTGATATATAATAGTATATTCTCTTTACAAAATCAATATTTCCAGAAAGCTGTATTTCTATAATAATTTTTTTATTGTCTTTAGTAATTGCTTTAACATCAAGAACAGACTCTTTAAGATTAATATTTTCAGGCAGATTGTGCGGATTTATTATTTCTAAATTATAAACTTCTTCAAAACCTGAATCTCTAAGTACACAATTAACTATATTCTCAAGTATATCTTCATTACCTACAGAGCCTAAAAGATAACGCACAAAGTAGTCATTCATTCTATTTATATTTCTCATAGGTAGATTATAACAAAAAATAAAACAAAAGTAAATATTTTTTATTTTGTAAGGAGTTTTATTATCTCTTCATTTTTTCCGTATTCTCTTGCATAATACAAGGCATCATAATTACCATTTTTTATATTTTTATCGGCACCAGCATCTAAAAGCATTTTTGTCATTTCTAAATTTCCGCTACGACAAGCCCACATTAATGCAGTCTTACCATTATTTTGAACATTAACATCGGCATTATTTTTAAGAAGCACTTTTACAGCATTAATATTATTATAAGAAGCCGCTTCTATCAATGCAGTTTTGCAATCATAAGTTTTATAATTTATATCTGCATAGTTATCAATTATCTTCTGTAAAAAAACTTCATTAGTGGAATGTTCTGCTGCATTTATTAATGGAACATTACCGCTAAGCAAAGTTGATTGATTAAGACTAGAGACTTTCAAACTTTTATCCAAAGAATCAGAACCATTTTGAAGTAAAATATCTGCTATATCATCATGTCCAAACATATAAGCATAAATCAAAGCATTTGCATTATTTCTATTTCTTTTATTTATATCGGCTTTATTTTCAATTAATATTTTTATAGTTTCTTTATAGCCTTTCATAGCAGCATACATTAAAGGTGTTTCTTCGTTTTCATTATCTCCGTCATAAGATATATTAACATCTGCTTTATTTTTTATTAAGAGTTTTACCATTTCAATATTTTCTTTTCTATCATATTCTAAAGCAGAAAATAATGCCGTTCTTCCTCTAAAGCCTTGATAATCAATATCAGAACCATAACTTAAAAGTAGTTTAACCATTTCTATATTATTATTATCAACAGCAAGTATCAATGCAGTATCGCCATCATATACTACAGTATTAACATCTGCCTTATATTTCAAAAGAAGTTCAGCCATTTCTATATTATCATCCATAACTGCATGTGATAATAGTGTAAAATCTTCATAATCAAGATTATTAATATTGACATTATATTTCTTAAGAATATTCTCAGATTCTTTAACATTACCTTCATTCACATATTCTCTTAATTGTTCATAAGCTTTACTTTTATTATCTGTTTGACTGTATAAGTACAGACTAAATAAAAACATACTAAATAATATAATAATCTTTTTCATATAGTCCCCATATGTATTGTGGCTTTGTATAATAAATTAAAATGACTAAAATTGCAATATATTAATAAAAAAGTGCATACAAATGCATACATTTTTCATTATAACTTTTATATATTATATATTTTTTATTTATATTTATAAAAAATTACTCATTTTTGAGTATTTTATAACTTTGGCAAACTTAAAATATTGATCATAATTTTTCTATTTCTTCCATAGTTTATAAAAAACTTGTTCACTAACAATATCTATTAAGTAAACTTGATGGATGTTCACAAGTTTTTTATTTCTTCTATACTTAATCCTGTTAATTCGCTTATGAGATTAATATCCATATTTTTATTTTTCATGTTTTTAGCAGTTAATATTTGATTTTCTTTAATGCCTTCTTTAATACCTTCTAGTCTTCCTTCTTTCCTTCCTTCCTCTCTTTCATATTCAAGCATAACTGCTTGTCCATAGAGAAAAGTATCCCTTTCATTATAGGCTGACATTTCTTTTTCATCGGCTACAAATCTTTTATATTTATCTATAACCTTATTCATAATTTTATTTCCTCCTATAAGTTTATTAATATCTTTTTCTAAATCTTTAGTCGTAAAAAAATCAATCCAAGACAAAAGTTTATTTTTATTATAATCATCTTTATTTATGCTTTTTAATATATCTACAAACCTTTTTATTTCTATAAAATGTACTTGAACCATATCTAATTTTATATTAGGATTATTTATTTCAGCAAAGGTAAAACATTTATGTTCTTTTTTTATATCATATTCAGTTCCTATATTCAAATTAAAATTTATAAAACTAATACTTATCATTTGGCTAACATTAATATAAGCATCATTTTCTCTTAATTCTGACACAATATTTTTTGCTATGTAATAGAATATTCTTTTCACAAAATTATTATTTCCTACCAACTGTATTTCAATAATTATTTTTTTACCATCTTTAGTTTTTGCTTTAACATCAAGTATTGATTCTTTTAAATTTTCATTTTCAGGTAAATTGTAAGGATTGATAATTTCGAGATTGCATACAGACTCAAAACCAGCGTTATTTAAAACAGAATTCACAATATTTTCTAATATATCCTCATCACCTTCAGTACCAATTAGATATCGTACAAATAAATCATTAAGTCTGTTAATTTCTTTCATAATATTATTATACAAAAAATCATTATAAAAGTAAAGTTTATAGAATTTATATATTTTTTATAAAAATTGAGCTATTATAGGAGCTATAAAAGAAAAAATAAAAGAGTAAATACCATAAATATAAATGAAGTTATATATTTTATTATTTCCAATAACAGCATCATTTATATTGATATTGTTTTTTAATATTTTTATTATAGAACTTATATTTTGTACTATTATGTATATTAAATTAACAGCTGTTATTGTATTAAGAACAGTAATAGAAATGTAATTTATTTTAACTTCAGAAATAGTTACTCTGTATATGCTCGAACTTAATACTAATATATTAAATAAAAATGCTAGTATTGGAAATATTATATACATTGCCTTTGTTATAATCCCAGCCTTATAGTCCGCTCTTATGAAGTATAAACTTAAAACAGATAAAATTAATAATGCATTATAAATTATAAAAGACTTGGTATTGTAAAAAGGTCTTATAGGTTCATATAGTAATGCAAAAAATGAAACAAATATTAAAAATGAATATAAAAATAATAATGCTCTTGAAATATATATTGATAAAACAGTTTTAAATCTCTTTTGTACAAAGAAAAATATAAAAGGTATTAGAGAAAGAACGAATACAATAGACATAAAAATAAGTTTTTCTATTAACGGTTCTAAATCACTTAATATATCAGCTCTAAAAATAAATTTATCATATAAAAAAACAATAAATACCCAAAATACAAATGCAATAATTGCTGCTATTGTAGAAAAGAAAATTATATCTCCTATCTTAGTAAAACTATTATATGTATTATTTTTAAAATTGTTATCAGCTAAAAGTATTATAATAAAAAACATTATATAAGATAATATGCTTTTATTAATCATTATATTAGACATAAAAAAATCAAGCATATTAGGTATTTCATCTTTTAAAGGAGAAGAAGTAAATATGCTAAGCAAAAATACAAGTAAAAATGACAAAAATGTTATTAGTATTGTCTTTTTATTAACATTTTCAAAATTGCTGTTTACACTAAATAAAAATGAATAGCAGAAAAAGTAAAACACTTGAAAATAAAAACTATTAAAAATCATATTGTAAATTAATTTTTCAGCATCGTATGCGTATGTAGTATCAACGAATAATATATATACATTCGCAGGAATAGAAGAAATTATCATTAATATAAATACTAATACAAAATATATTATTTTTTTACTGCTTAAATTCATTAACTTATTTTCAGACATTTTTCATAACCTTTATTATTTTTTTATTAATAATTGACAATTGATTATAATCTATAATTATAAATTGTAAAGTATTTATGTGCTTGACATTGTTGAATATAGATAATATATTAAAATTTAATAATCAAAAAAATTATTCATATCATTGAAAATTTCTCTCATACTTCCTCTTAAAATTTTAGCATTAGGAAGTGATTGAATAAATTGAGTACCGTAAGTTTTTGTGTAAAGTCTTTTATCAAGAACAAATACAACACCTATGTCATCTTTGCTTCTTATAAGGCGTCCGAATCCCTGTTTGAACTTTATAACAGCAAAAGGCAAAGCATAATCTAAAAATGCATTTCCTCCATTTTCTTCAATATATCTGTATCTTCCTTCGCTTATAGGATCAGTAGGTACAGCAAAAGGAAGTTTTGGTATAATAACTACTTCTAAATTTTTACCTGCTACATCAACTCCCTCCCAGAAAGAATCTACTCCGTATAGTACATTATTGGAAGATGCTTTAAACATATCAAGTAAAGTATGTCTATGTACAGAAGCAGTCTGAGCCAAAGCATTTATATTTTTAGATTTTAATTTTTCAGCTGTGTTTTCATATACATTTACAAGAGAGGCAAAAGATGTGAATAATATAAAAGCCCTTCCTCCTGTGATATTACATACATCTAATAATACCTTTGAGGTGAAATCATTAAAAGTATCAGAAGCCACATCAGGCATATCAGTTGCAATATATAGTCTTGCATTATCTTCATAATTGAATGGAGATTCTAAATATATTTCTATTTTTTTATTTTTTTCTATATAATCAAAACCCAATCTGTTTGAAAAGAAATTAAAACTCTTAGAAACAGTTAAAGTAGCTGAGTACATTGCCACAGTATCAAATCTTGAATATAGAAAATCATTTAAATTCTTTGCTACTGTTACAGGTGTTAAATGCCAATTAAGAATAAGATTTCCTTTTTTTGTGAGCCTTGTTTCTACCCATCTTATATATTCATCTTTTTTATAATCTATTACAGAGTTTAATGATACTAATTGTCTTTTAAGTCTCTCCAAATAAGCATTAGACATTTGAGCAATTTCTTCATAATCAAAATCTTTTTCAATAGCAATATCAAAAAACTTTTTATATAATTTATCACATATGTTCACAAGTGAAGTCATTGAAAGCACCATTTCTCTAAGAGGCTTTAATCCGTCATTTTTCCAATGATTAGTGCTTACAAGCTCTGGGCTTATTCTGAATTTATATCCTAACCCCTCTTTCGTCTGTATATTTTTATGACAGTAATTTATAAACTCTTTTGATTTATCTTCAACAACATTCCTAACCCTTGAAGTTAAATCATGTGCTTTATTTATTAAATCAAGTATTTCATCATATTCATGCTTTTCAATTAATGATTTTTTTTCATTGAGCATATTGTTAATACTTTCTATAACCCCAAGTCTTTTATTTTTCTTTATCCTTGAAATATAGAAAAGTGCTTTTAATATTCCGTTTTTACTTCCTTCATCACCGAAGTAACTTGAAGCTGAGTTTTCAAAATTATGTGCTTCATCGATTAAAACTTTTGTATATCTTGGAAGAAGACTATATCGTCCTGCAGTTTCAGCGTATAAAGATAAATCTGCACAAAGTATATGATGATTAACTATCAGTAACTGAGCTGCATTTAACTGCTTACGCATTTTATAGAAGTAGCAGTCTTCTAAATATTCGCATTTTCTATGAGTGCAAGTATCAGTATCGCAGCAAACCATTTCCCATAATTCGCCTTTAGGTTTATATCCTAAATCTGTTATAGAACCGTCTTTAGTTATATTAAGCCAATGATCTATATCTTCAAAGAAATTTATCTGCTCTTCAAAATCTAGTTTATCAGTATCATTCAAAGCATCTTTTACTTTTTTGATGCATACATAATTATTTCGGCCCTTAACCAAAGCATATTTCACATTCGGAGCAATTCCCCCTATAATAGAAGGTATATCCTTTGAAATAATCTGCTCCTGTAAATTTATAGTGTTTGTAGAAATAACTATTCTTGTTTTATTTTCTTTTAGCCATAGTAAAGCAGGTATTAAATATGCAAAAGATTTTCCTATTCCAGTACCAGCTTCCGATATTAAATGTTTATTATTATTAAATGCCTCTATAGTAGCTTCAACTAATTCAGTCTGTTCCTGTCTGTATTCGTACTTTTTTAATAATTGACTTAAAAGCCCATTTTCTGTAAACATATATAAAGCATCAGGAACATCTATAGTTTTAACATTTTCTGCTTTTATAGGCTTTACAACTTCATAATAGTCTTCAACATCATTATTAACTATATAAAAACCTACACCTGCATTATTTCCAAGTTCGCTTGCTATTGCTAAATCCGCTCTTGATGGAGTAAGCTGTCCTGAAGGATGATTATGAATTACTGCATCAAACTCCAATGACAATGATATTATAGCAGGTACAGAGTCTTTATTTCCCCTTGCCATAACTTCTATATAATCAAGTATTCCATAAGCATTAAAATTTATTCCAAAATATACTTCATTACCATAGGCATCTACTATTGCCTTTCTCATATAATTAATTGCATCTATGGAAAATACATTATCTATTTCTTTTGCATAATTATTATTCATATTAGTATAATAATATAGTATATATCGAAATCTTTGTCAATTATTAATTTTATATTTAAAATCACAAATAAAAAATTAGAATATTCTAACTTTTTTACAAAAACACTGTAATTTTGATTTGTAATATTTAGCTATTCATTGTATAATATATTCATTAAAATTTGAAAACAAATTAAAGAGGAAAATTACAAATATGGCTGCAGAAAAAACATATAGCTCGAAAAACATTCAAGTTTTAGAAGGATTAGACCCTGTTAGAAAGCGTCCTGGTATGTACATAGGCTCTACAGGTGCTCAAGGTTTGCATCACTTAGTATATGAGGTTGTAGACAATAGTATAGATGAAGCTATGGCAGGATATTGTAAGAATATAACTGTTACTATAGAAAAAGATAATATAATAAAAGTAGAAGATGACGGAAGAGGCATACCTGTAGATATGCATCCTAAACTAAAGATTTCTGCTTTAGAAGTTGTTATGACTAAATTGCATGCCGGCGGTAAATTTGATAATGAAACATATAAAGTATCAGGCGGTTTGCATGGTGTTGGTGTATCTGTAGTTAATGCTTTAAGTACAGAGTTAATAGCTGAAGTTAATAAAGACGGTAAATTATACAGACAAGTATATCATAGAGGAGTTCCGGAAGAGCCTGTAAAAGAAGTGGGTACAAGCACAAAAACAGGAACAACTGTAACATTTAAAGCTGATGCTGATATATTTGAAACCACAATATATGACTATAAGATTCTTGCAAACAGATTAAGAGAATTAGCTTTCTTAAACAGAGGCATAAGAATAACACTTACAGACAAAAGAGAAGCTGAAGTTGTAAGCAATGAATTCTACTATGAGGGCGGTATAGAGATGTTCATTACCCACCTTAATGAGAATAAAAAAGCATTGCATGACAAACCTATTTATCTTCATAAAACAGAGGATAAAACTGATGTAGAAGTAGCTATGCAGTATGTTGATGCTTATAATGAAAATATATTTACATACTGTAATAATATTAATACAACAGAAGGCGGTACTCATTTAGTTGGATTCAGAACTGCTTTAACAAGAGTTTATACTGATTTTGCCAAAAAACTTGAATTAGATAAAAAAAATAAAATAACATTTATGGGAGAGGATACAAGAGAAGGTTTGGTTGCTGTAGTATCTGTAAAAATACCTAATCCTCAGTTTGAAGGACAGACAAAAACTAAATTAGGAAATACAGAAGTTCGTGCTGTAACTGAAAAACTTGTAGTGGAAGGTTTAAATGACTATTTCTCACAAAACCCAAAAGTTATAAAGGCTATATTAGAAAAAATAATATCTGCTGCACAGGCTAGAGAAGCTGCAAGAAAGGCAAGAGATTTAGCCAGAAGAAAAAATGCATTAGAAAGCGATTCTTTACCGGGAAAATTAGCTGACTGTTCAGAGCAGGAAGTTGATAAATGCGAAGTATATCTTGTAGAGGGAGACTCTGCAGGCGGTACTGCTAAAGGAGGAAGGGACAGACATTTCCAAGCCATTTTACCGCTTAGAGGTAAAGTTTTGAATGTAGAAAAAGCTAGACTAGACAAAATCATAGATAATGAAAGTTTGAAGCCTATAATAGCAGCGTTAGGATGCGGCGTTGGTTCTTCATTTGATATATCAAAGATAAGATATGGAAGAGTTATTATAATGGCTGATGCTGATATTGACGGCTCTCATATAAGAACTTTGCTTTTAACATTCTTCTTTAGATATATGCGTCCTTTAATAGATTTAGGTCATATATTTATAGCTGTTCCCCCATTGTATAAAATAAGTTTTGACAAGAAAAATTTTGTATATGCTTATTCTGATGAACAAAGAGATAAAATTTTATCTGAAAATAAAGACAGAAAATATGATATACAGAGATATAAAGGTTTAGGTGAAATGAATGCTGACCAATTATGGGAAACTACTATGAATCCGGAAACAAGACTTATGTATCAGGTATTAACGGAGGATGCAGAAAAAGCTGATCAATTATTCTCTATGCTTATGGGCGATGAGGTTAAACCTAGGAGAGATTTTATTGAATCTAATGCAAGATATGTTAAAAATTTAGATGTTTAATTACATATTTGTAAATATCTCTGTTTCAAATGTATTTTAATTATATATTTAAAAAAAGGAGAAAATTATGGATAATAAATATGACTTAATTATAGTAGGAGGCGGTCCGGGAGGAATTGCTGCTTCTGTTGAGGCTTCTATATTAGAAATAAAAAAAGTTCTTTTAATAGAAAAAGGAGATAATCACTCCACAACTATCAGAAAATTTTATAAAGATGATAAAAGAGTTGATAAAGATTATAAGGGTGAGGCTTTAGATTTAAAGGGAAACATAAAATTTGAAACTGCAACCAAAGGCGATGTATTGGACTTATTCAGCGAATGTTTATTCGGAAACTATATAGAGGCTATGTTTAATACTGAAGTTGAATCTATAGAGAAAAATGGAGAATATTTAGATGTAAACACTTCTGATAATAAAAAATATACAGCAAAATATGTTGTGGCTTCTATTGGTAAAATGGGAAGACCTAATAAACCAGATTATCCTATACCGGCTAGTCTTAATGCTGTAGTAAATTTCAATATTTATAAATGCAAAGAAAATGAAAAAGTTTTGGTTGTAGGCGGAGGAAATTCAGCTGTTGAATATGCTTATTTGTTAGGAAAAGACAATGATGTTACAATTAACTATAGAAAAGCTGAATTCACAAGACCAAATGAAAAGAATTTGGAAACTATTAAAGAAGATATAGCAAGCGGAAAGGTAAAAGCAAAACTTGGAATTGATATAACTTCAATAGAAGATAAAGAGGGAAAAGTATTAGTACATTATACTGATGGTACAGAAGATACTTATGACAGAGTAATATATGCATTAGGAGGTGTTGCTCCTGTAGACTTCTTAAAAAGATGCAATATAGAATTAGATGAGTTTGGAGTACCTAAAGTTAATGAAAATCATGAAAGCTCAGTTAAAAATTTATTTATAGCAGGAGATATACTATATAAATCAGGCGGATCTATTGCTAAAGCATTAAATGCAGGATTTGATATAGTTAAATATATACATGAATTAGTAAAGAATTCTTAATAATCGGGAGTTAATTATGTTAAAAGTATTGGTAGTTTGTGCAAATGGAACAGGCACTAGTTTAATGATGAAAGAAAAAGCTCAAATGGCTTTGATAAAATTAGGAGTAGAAAATTTATCAATTGACCATTGCGATATGAATCATTGTAAAACAGGCGATTATGATTTAATTTTCTGCCCTAATAGCTTTATTGATGATTTCAAACATACCGAACAAAACGGTACTAAAGTAATAGGGATAACAAATATATTATCTGAAGAAGAGTTTAAACAAAAACTTGAGGCTTCAGAATATTTAGATGAATTAAAACATAAATAATTATAATATGCTGCATAATTCAAAATAATTGTATTATGCAGCAATATATTATTTTTCTATATAATAGAATTCATTTGAAGGTATTCTATTTCCTATTAATTTCTTATCAAAATTGTATAAAAAATTATAATAACTGTTCAAAGCAAATTTCATTTTTTCACCGCTATAAAAAGTAAGTCCCATTCTATTCATACCATAAACAGCAGCTTTAGCATTAATTATCATAGATGAATCTTTTATCAGAGTTTCTATTTCATTTTTATTATTTATTATATAATCAGTAGATTTTTTATATTCTTGAAGCACTTCATTAACTAATGCCCTATTATGATTAATAAAACTATTTTTCGCAATAAGAACTGCTACAGGATACTTCTCAATATATTTAGACATTTCAACAACTATATGCACATCTTTATTTTCAAGCATAGCAGAAGATACAAAAGGTTCAGGCAATATTGCAATATCTGCATTTTTTGATGCAACTGCTTTTGCTAAATCAGGATTACTTAAAGAATAATTAATATTAACTTTAGGCAAATTTTCTTTTGATATTAAATACTGAAGCATCAAATCTGGTGCTGCCAATTTAGTACCGCAGTATACAGTTTTATTTTTTATATCATTTATAGTTTGTATTTTTTCATTTGCTGATACTATAAAAAGCTGAGTTTCTGATATTACAGCAATAACTTTATAATCTAATTGTCTGTTAAAAATTATAGCCGCCATATTAGCAGGAATTGCCGCTATATCAGCCTCCCCTTTAACTATTAATGAAAGCATATTATTAGGAGCATTTACAAAATGAATATTTACTCCCTTATAATCTTTAAGCATTTTTAATCCCCCTATTCCTGTAGGGCCGCTAAGAAGATACATTTCCTGAGTATAAAGACTGCCTATAAAAATAAAAAGTATTATAAATATTAACTTTATTTTTTTCATTTTATTTTCCCATTTCTAAATTTTATAAATATAATTTCTTTGATACTATATAATCATAAACTTTTTCTGTTATAAAATATCTGAATCCTTTTTTTTCTTTTATTCTATTTCTAATAAGACTTGATGATATATCTACACGAGGTGCCATTATAACTTTAATATTATATTTATCAATATTTTCTTTATATAGATTTTTATCATCTTCCCTATTTACAACAGTTATATCTGATATCTCAGCAATTCTTTCAGGCTCTCTCCATTTATCAAAATCTTTTACCAAGTCAGCACCTATTATAAGTCCGATTTTTCCATCAATATCATAATTTTTATGCAGATAATTCAATGTATTTATAGTATATGAAACTCCTTCATTACGAAGTTCATATTCATCTAATAAAAATCTTTCATCATTTTCTATAGAAAATTTAAGCATATTAAGTCTGTCTTCATTTGACACCTCGCCGCTTATATTTTTATGGGGAGGAATTTTTGCCGGTATAAAAATTACTTTATCATAATTGCAGTTAGTTATAACAGTATCAGCCAATATTAAATGCCCTAAATGAGGAGGATCAAAAGTACCGCCTAGAATAGCTATTTTCATAATTTATAAAACCTATATTTAATTTTGTCATACATTTTAATATTTAGCTTAATAATTTGCAATAATAATTTATGATAGATTAATAATTATTAAAATAGGCTTAATTTATATATTGCAGTTAAATATTTATTTAATATTAATTATCAGGATATAAAAGTTTATAATCTTTTTTCTTTCCAGCCTGAACATAATCTTCAGGAATTACTTTCCAATTATTAAGTTTTTCAACTGTAATGGCTCCATTTTGTTCTTCAAACCAATTTATTATATAGTACCTTAAATCTTTATCTGTAGATTTTAATACCAAATCCATATTCTGTAATGTTTTTAAATCTATTGCCGCACCTTGAGTAAGATGTCCGCCGCCGCCGCTTCCTCTATAAGAGTTAATAGCAACTTTATATTCTTTATCTAACTCAAAAGGTCTTCCGTCAGAAAAAGATTCTATAATAACTTTCTCACCATTAGGTCTAGTTACATCAACAGTATAATTTAACCCTGCAGCACTCTCATAGTTATATGAAGGTGTTATTGTATCATAAGAATTATATCTGTTATTAAATATTAATTGCCCATTGGAATCTTTCTTGAAAGCTATTAAATGATCATTAATATCATTCATAGTATTAAACCATCTTCCATAAGAATATTCCATAATATCTTTAATCTGCTTTCCTGTCAATTTCATAACATAGAAGAAATTCTCATAAGGATACAAACTAAACATATCTTTTACTTTTATTATACCATTATTCAAAACGGCATCTTTACTTAAAGGAGCCGCAAAAGATATATCGGCCTTTTCTCCAAGTTCTTTTTCAGCTATTTTAAACTGCAATTGATGTATTAGGCTTAAGAAATAGCTGTCTCCAAATATAGCCTCATCTGAAACTAATTTAGTATTTAAATTACCTATATCTCTGCTTACCCATTCTTCTATATTGGCCCTTGCATCAGCAAACTTTTCTAAAAATTCCTTATCTGCTTCAAACTGAGAAGGATCTAATAAATCACCATTAAACTTTATATCCCAAGTTTTATTATCTTTATTATAAATCATAGAAACATCAATAGAAGCTATATATCTAGCCGAATTAACTCCTCCGTATATCGGCACTATCTTTCCGCTAGGACTTCTGACCTCTTTAGTTTTTTGCTTTGAAGTTTCATCATAACCTAATCCAGACCAGCCTTGATGATCATGTCCCACAAGTATAATATCAAAACCATCAACCTGCTCAGCTACTAATTGACTAGCATTTTCATTTTTGTAAGTCTCTTTATCATCTGTATGATTGGCTCCTGCATGAAAAAGCCCTATAATCATATCCGGATTTTCTTTGTCTTTTATAATTTTAATCCACTTTTTAGCAGATTCTACCATATCCTCAGTAGCTAATCCTTCATATAAAACTTTTGGTAACTGTCTATCTATTGCAGGCTCCATAAGTCCAAGTACTGCTATTTTTACACCATTTTTTTCTACTATAGTGTAAGGTTTAAAATAAGGCTCTTTACTATTTTCATCTATTAGGTTAGCAGCTACCAAAGGAGCTTTTAATTCCTTTACAAGTTTATCATAAACACTATGCCCAGCCTCAACATCATGATTTCCAACTCCTATAACATCATAATTCATATAATTTAAAACTTCCGACCATATATGCGGTTCATTAGTAGCTACGAAATTATAATAATAAACTGTTGGCTGACCTTGTAAGGAATCCCCATTTTCTAACAATAAAATAGTTCTGCCTTCATTTTTTAACTGTTTCAAATATGAAGATATATGAGCCATAGAAGTAGTTTCTTCTTCATCGGTAATAAAATTATATGGAAAAATCATTCCATGAATATCTGTTGTCTCAACTATAGTAAAATTTACTTCACCTTCAGGATAAACTCTATCTTTATTATTATTACATGATATAGACGCAAGTAATGTTGATAAAAAAATACTCATTATTATATAGCCCCTTCTCATATATTTCCCCAATATTTAATTTATTTATTAATTATAACATATATAAAATAAAATATATATAATTATTCAATTTTTAAAACTTTTTTTACTACATCAATATTAGCTATTATGAAATTAATAGAGTTAAATATATAATATAATGTAAATATTATTAGAACTATTAAAAAACTTCTTTTAAATATTGTTCTTCCTCTGCTGTCTTTATCTTCAGTCCAAAATAAATCTATAATATCTTTCTTTTTCTTTTTATTTGAGGATTTATTTTTCTTATTATCTTTACTTTTTTCTTCTTGTTTTTTAGGAAGCAGTCTAAAAATTAAATGTATTATAATATATATAATACATGCAAATATAACGAAATTGAATATCAAATAAAAAGTCATTATTTGTTCTATATCATTCAAATTTAAATTTTCCATTTTTACCTCTTTAATTTTGTATTATTATTTAAAAATAACAAGCTAAAGTCTGCTTATTTAGTAAATCTGTATATTCTTCCTTCCAATAATACGGATCATTAATTTCTGTATATCTTACAGTATATATTTCTATTTTTGAAGTAAAAGGCTTATCTAATAAAATAAACAAATGATCTTCATCTCCAAAGCCTCCAACTGATATTTCTCTTATTTTATTTCCTGATTTTAACTCACTATATAATATTTTTTCTAATTCATTATTTAATTTAGATAGTTTGTTATTTTCTATAATTTTATTTAATTCTTTAATTTGCTCTTTAGCTGTTTTTTCATTAAAAATAATATACTGCCTCAAAATAATTATTTTATACTCTCCTATTATATAATTATTTTTTATTTTGTAAAATATAATATTATGTTATAATTTACAAATATTGATTATATATGTTTTTATATAAAATAATTATTAAGGAGAAAATATTATATGAGTAATGAAAATAAATCAAATACTTTAACAGAAAGAAAAGATGTAAAAATAGAAGATACTTGGGATTTGACTTTATTATATAAAAATGATGATGAGTTTGAAAAAGATTTTAAAGCAATGGAAGATTTTTCAAAAGAAGCTGTAAAGTTCAAAGGAAATCTTTCAAAATCAGCCGCTGAATTAAAAAATATATTAGACTCTATAATGAATGCTTCTATTATATTAGATAAACTAGGCTCTTATGCTTTTTTAAAACAAACAGAAGATTTAACAAATAATGATTCTAATGTGAAAGTGGCTAGATTTGCAAAACTCTCTTCAGAGATTTCCGCCAATTTAAGTTACTTTGATCCTGAATTAATGAGTATAGATGATGAAAAGATGAATAGCTTTTTGAAAGATGAAGTATTAAAAGATTATTTAATATACTTAAGAAATATACTAAAATATAAGCCTCATACATTATCAGAAAAAGAGGAAAGAATACTAGCATTACAAGGCGAATTAGCTTCAACAGCTTCAAATGTTTTTGATACTTTAAATGATGCTGATTTGAATTTCGGTGAATTAGAATATAATGGAGAAAAAACGCCATTAACACATGCAACATTCTCTAGTTTCCAAGAAAGCCAAGACAGAGAAATAAGAAAAAACAGTTATAATCAATTTTATAAAGAATATGATAAACATAAAAATACTTTGGCAGAGCTTTATGCAAGCCAAATCAAACAGGATATATTTGATGCCAAAATAAGAAACTATAACAGTGTTCGTGAAATGGAATTATTTGCTGATGATATACCTGTAAGCGTTTATGATAGTTTAATTGAAAGTGTGCATAATGCTTTGCCTGCTGTACATAGCTATTATGAATACTGTGCTGATAAATTAGGAATTAATGATTTCAGACAGTATGATAAATATGCCCCTGTTGTTAAAGATGTTAAAATACATCATACATTTGATGATGCTATAGAAGTTTTAAGTAAAGCATTATCTCCTTTAGGCGAAGAATATGTATCAACTCTTACAAAAGGACTCAATTCAAGATGGGTTGATAAATACGAAAATAAAGGTAAAACAAGCGGTGCATTCTCTGCAGGATGCTATACATCAGAGCCTTATATATTAATGAACTTCAGAGATGAAAGTATTGAATCAGTATTTACATTGGCACATGAAGCAGGACATAGTATGCATAGTTACTACAGCAGAAAAAATAATCCTTTTCAGCATCATGACTACAGTATATTTGAGGCAGAAGTTGCATCCACTTTTAATGAAAAACTTTTATTTAATTATTTTATGCAAAATGAAAGCAAAAAAGAAGTTAAGGCATTCTTACTTAATAAAGATATAAACGGATTTGTTGCTACAGTATTCAGACAGACTATGTTTGCAGAGTTTGAGCATATTATTCATAAAGAAGCTGAAGAAGGCAATCCAACAACATTAGAGCTTATAAGAACAGTCTATAAAGATTTGCTTAAAAAATATTTCGGAGAAAAAGCTGTACTTGAAGAAACAAGCGATTTAGAGGCTTTGAGAATACCTCATTTCTACCGCTCATTCTATGTTTATAAATATGCTACAGGTATGTCTGCTGCTGTTGCTTTATCTAACGGAGTGCTTGAAGGAAATGCTAAGAATGATTATACAAACAGAGATAATTACTTAAAATTCTTAAAAAGCGGAGGAAGCAGAACTCCTATAGAGAATTTAAAAGTTGCCGGTGTAGATATGACTAAACCTAAAGTAGTAGAAAGTGCTTTGAAATTATTTGCTAAAGAGGTTGAGGAATTGAAGGCATTAAATTGATTTAATTAATTATTAGTTTTTGATTTTAAGGCTGGCATTTTTTATATGTCAGCTTTTTTTATTATACAATATAATACTTCTATTTTTTATAATTTAATATATAATTATAAATGTAAATAAATTTTAAGGAGACATTATGGAAGTTTCAGATAGAAGCTGGGTTGTTACTTTGCTTTTTGCAATATTTCTTCCTGTTCACAGATTCTATGTTGGAAAAATAGGAACAGGCATATTATATTGGCTTACTGCAGGAGGATTTGGTATATGGTACATTATAGATATTGTAATGATACTATTAGATCAATTTACTGATAAAGAAGGAAGAAAATTAAGAAAATAATTAATAAATAAAGGTTAGTATTTTAATATACTAACCTTTTATTAAATAATTAAAAATCTATTTTATTATAACACCTTTTTGAGGTATATTCAAAACTTTTATTTCACAGTTTATTTTCTTTTTATTAAAGCTGCTTTTCATAGCTTCAGAAACTTTTTTAATTATATTTTCATCATTTTTTACAAGTGAAAGTACAGAAGAACCAGCTCCGCTTATTGTAACAGAATATGCTCCTGCAGTTTTAGTATTCTTAAATAAATCTTTTAAGCCCGGTATAAATTTAGCTCTGTAATCCTGATGCAGTTTATCATCTGTAGCAACTTCAAGTAAATCAAATCTATTTGTAAATAACGCAGAAGTGAGAAGTGCTGCTCTAGAAATATTAAATATAGCATCTTTGAAAGTTATTTCTTTAGGAAGTGCATTTCTAGCAGTTTCTGTGCTCAAATAAAAATCAGGAATAGCAATCACAGCTTTTAAACCTTTAGGCGGTTTTATTTTTACATATTTAAAATCCTCATCTTTACGAACTACGCCAGATATAATACCTCCTAATATAGCAGGCGATACATTATCAGGATGTCCTTCAAGCTGAACTGACATATTTAATATATCATTTTCAATAGAAAGTTTATTTCCAAGTATATAATTAGCAGAAAGAAGTCCTCCTATGATAGCGGCAGAACTGCTTCCAAGCCCTCTTGAAAGCGGTATTCTATTTATGCATTTTATTATATATCCTTTATCCGGCTTTAACTTTAATCTTTTATATACCAATTTCATAGCATCAAGTATCATATTATTGTCTTTTGATATCTCGTTTTGACCTTCTCCGCTTATTTCAAATTCTATTTTTTTTGAATTATCATTTGAGTATATATGTATTTCATTATATAAATCTAAAGCAAGACCTACACTATCGAATCCGGAACCAATATTTGCAGATGTAGCAGGTATTTTAAAAGTTACAAGTTTCTTATTGTCAGATTTATTCATTATCATATTCCTATGGCTTTCCTTATTTCTTCTATATTGTTATCAACTCTTATAGGCTCATTACAGATTTTAATTGCATTGTCAGGATCTTTAAGTCCGTTTCCTGTTAATACAGAAACAACAGTATCTCCTTTCTTTATTTTTCCATCTTTACGGCTTTTTATTACACCAGCAAGCGAAGCAGCAGAAGCAGGTTCTGCAAATACACCTTCTTCTATTGTAAGCATTTTATAGGCCTCTAATATCTCATCATCAGTAACGGAATTAATAAATCCTTTAGATTCTTTAGAAGCTTTAACAGCAAGTTTCCAACTGGCAGGATTTCCTATTTTTATTGCAGTAGCTAATGTTTGAGGATTCTCTATTATTTTATTTTGTACTATAGCAGCACAGCCTTCAGCCTCAAAACCTATCATCTTTGGAAGATTAGATATTTTTCCATTTTCTTTATATTCTTTAAAACCCATCCAATATGCCGATATGTTTCCAGCATTTCCAACAGGTACAGCTAAATAATCAGGAGCTTTTCCTAAAACATCGCAAATTTCAAATGCTGAAGTCTTTTGTCCCTGAAGTCTGAAAGGATTAATAGAGTTTACTAATGTAATAGGATATTTATTCGTAATATCAACAACAGCCTTTAGAGCCTCATCAAAATTTCCTTTAATAGCTATAACTTTAGCACCATACATCAAAGCCTGAGCTAATTTACCCAAAGCAATATTTCCGTCAGGTATAACAACTATACAATCTATACCGCTTCTAGCAGCATACGCAGCAGCAGATGCAGATGTGTTTCCTGTAGAAGCACACATTATAGCTTTAGTATCTCTGCCTTCAAGTGCTTTAGCAACAGCCATTACCATACCTCTGTCTTTAAAAGAACCTGTAGGATTAAGTCCGTCATATTTTAAATATAATTCTATATCTAAATCCCTTCCTATCCTTTCAGCTTTTATCAAAGGGGTATTTCCTTCATGCAAGGTTATTAATGGGGTTTTATTTGTTACAGGTAAATATTTTCTGTATTCTCTCAAGAGTCCTTTCCATGATTTCATAATTTTATCCTTTTTTGATTTAATTAAAAAATTACACTCGATAGTATTTAATAAGCATATAATATAAATAATAATTTTTCAAGTTCTTAATTAAGATAATAATAAATTTATTAAAAAACAAGAGAATTAATTATTTTTTAATTCTCCTGTTTTTAAGATAGGTATAAACATGTATATAAATATTTGATAGCTTCTAATTAATTTTATAATTATTAATATTATTCATCTAAAGTAATTAATACCTCTCTAGGCTTGCTTCCATTTTCAGGTCCTACTATACCCTGACGCTCCATTATCTCCACTATTCTTGCAGCTCTGTTATATCCTATTTTTAAGCGTCTTTGAAGAAATGAAGCACTAGCCTTACCTGTTCTTGCAACCAACTGAACTGCATCCTCCCAAAGCTCCTCATCAAGTATATCTTCTTCATCAGTATTTTTATCATCGGCATCGCTTCCCTCTAAGGCAGCAATCAAGCTCTCATCAAACATAGGAGACATCTGTCCGGATAAATAATCAACAACCTTCTTAACTTCATTATCAGATACAAAAGCACCCTGTATCCTATCAGGCATTTGACTTCCGGAAGCACAAAATAAAGCATCTCCTTTACCCAATAACTGTTCAGCACCTGACATGTCAATTATGATTCTTGAATTGGTTTTGTTAGGTACTTGGAATGCTATTCTAGTTGGAAGATTAGCTTTTATAACTCCTGTAACAACATCAGCAGAAGGTCTTTGTGTAGCTATAATTAAATGTATGCCGACTGCCCTACTCATTCCAGCCAAACGAGATATTAAATCCTCAACTTCTTTTGAAGCTACAACCATTAAGTTATGAAGCTCATCTATAACCAAAACTATATATGGAAATAATTCTAAAGGCTCTCCGTTAAATTCTGTTTCGCCTTCTTTAAGTAATTGTCTGACCTTTTCATTATAAGTTTTAACATTTCTTACGAAAAATCTTTCCATTCTCTCGTATCTCTTTTCCATTATATCTACAATGTATCTCAATACTATAGTAGCTTTTTTCTCATCAGAAACTACAGGCGACATCAAATGCGGTATTCCGTTATATATAGAAAGCTCTACTCTCTTTTTATCTACAAATATAAATTTAAGTTCATCTGGTCTAAACTTATATAAAAGTGAAAGTATTATAGTAGAAAGACAAACACTTTTACCAGAACCAGTAGTACCTGCAACTAACAAGTGAGGAGCTTCTGACATATCTGATACAACATTATTTCCATATATCCCCTTTCCTAATACAAATGGTATGTCTAATTTAGATTGTCTAAAATCTGTGCTTTCAAGTACATCTCTTAAGAAAACGGCATTTCTCACTTTATTAGGTATCTCTATTCCTATAACAGATCGTCCGGGTATGGGTGCTATTATCCTTACACTTTCAGATGCCAAAGCCAATGCTATATTATCTGTAAGGTTGGATATTTTTGACACTCTTATTCCGGATGCAATCTCTAATTCATATCTAGTAATAACAGGACCTCTTGATACTCCTGTAACTTTTGCTTCTATATTGAAATCTAATAAAGTATGTTCAAGCTGCATGGCAGTCTGTTTAATAGATTCCATCATAGCTCCGTCATTTACAGGTATAGATCTATTTAATAAATCAAAAGGCGGATGCTTATAATGCTTATCAACATATTTAGTATCAAAATTTGACTGTATACGATCTCTGTCAAAATTTTTAATTGATTTAGTACCTATAACAGATTTCATAGGCTTTAATGTATCAACTGTTTTTTGAGATTCTATATTTATAAATCCTGCTTCTTCCTGACGAGCATTATTTATATGAGCGGCATTATTATCTTTTTCATTATCAGTTTCATTTATTTCTTCTGATTCTTTTAATATAGGACTATCAATTATATTATTATTCTCTATATTTTCATTTATACTATTATCTAAATTATTATTAGATTCTGATAAGTTTTCATCATTATTTATATTATCTGTAGTATTTACAATTCTAGTTTTTAATCGTATATCTTCTATATTAGAATCTGCATTATAAAGTTCTTCTTCATCCAAATCAAATTCATCTATTTTATTGTCAGAATAATTATTATGATGATTATTATAATTTGGTATATGATCTGCTCTGTTATACACTCTTTTTGATGCATATCCCATAGCAAATTCAAATGCTTCTTTTTTATTGCTGCTGCTGTTTACACTTCTTCCGACATTATTTGAAGTTAAAACATATTCTTTTTTATCTTCTTCTTTTTTAGTTTCTGCAATATTGTCAATATTATTATGCACTTCATATACTTCATTCAATTCATTTTCTTTATTTTTTTTATTCTCTTCAACTAGTCTCTGCAGTTTTTCAAAACTATCCTCTGCCTCAATATTTTCATTAATATTTGATTCTTCTATATCAGAATAATCATATATATAATTTTCATAACTTTCTGAATTGCTGTTAGCTCTTATATATTGATCTTCAACATTATATTTTGAATAATTATCAACTGAATCATCATAAGCAGCCCTTTTAAAATCTGATTTTTTTAAATAATTGATATTGTAATCAAGCCCTTCAAATTCCTTATAATCATTATTTTCTGTTTCTTTTAATTCTTCATTTTTTTTTTTATTTATGAAGTCATTATAATAACTTCTATAAAAATCATCTTCCATTTCCATACTGCTGTTATGTATAGGATTATTTCTATTAGCTTTTTCTTTTCCAAAAACAACTTCTGCCAAAGTAAGCCCTAAATCTTCTTCTCTATTTTCTAATGCATTTACATTTATCCCGCCATTAAAATGCATGTTTTTTAATTCATTTGTAATATTCTCAGCTTCTTTGCTGAATGAATTAGAGGCACTGAAAAAACTATCCTCAGATTTATTTCTTCTCAATAATGTTTCTCTGTATTTCTTTTCATCAAAATTATAATTATTATTTTCTACCTTCTCTATAAATGGCACAGTTTTAAACTCTAATTCTGAAATTTCTTTAGTATAGAATAAAGGAACATAATCTCTGGAATATATTTTTTCTTTATCATCAGTCTGATGAGCAGTTTCAGTATTTTTCATTGATTTTATTTCTAAATCTTTTATGCCATTAACCACTTTCTGTTCTATATCTTTGATTTTCTCAAAATCAACATTTCTAACCATATTTCTGAAATAATTAACCAAATCCATTATAGAAACTTTAGCAAATACAATAGCAGTTATTACAAGTCCTGAAATTACTATCATGATAGCACCAGTATTTCCAAATATTGATACTAAAGAACCTCCTATAAACTCACCTAGCATTCCACCTTTATTATAAAAATCTAAACTTCCTAAAAATATATTTAATAATATACTAAGAAGTATCATCAATATGGAAGATGATAATGCTGATATTAATATTCTATCAGTAGAATTTCTTAATATAATATTTACTCCTGCATATATAAAAAATGCCGGTATAATATAAGATGCAAAACCAAATGCTAAAAATGAATAGCTTGATATATAAGCACCAAATATACCTAATAAATTTTTAATTTCATTATTTGAATTTAAATCTTCCATATTCATACTAAAATATGAAAGAAGAAGTATGCCAGCAAATAAAAGACATAAAAAGCCCACTATATCAAAAAAAGGATTTCTATTTTCATATTCTTCCTGAATATAATCATCAAATTTTTCATTCTCTGATTTCTGTTCAAACTTTTTTTGTTCTGCTCTTTTTTGTATTGTTAATTTTCTTTTAAATAATCCCATCATAATAAAACTCCAATACTTAAAAAATCATACCTGAAAAAAATAGAAAAAAACTGCCATTCCGGCTATAAGACAATAGAATCCGAAATAGAAAAGTTTACCCTTCTTCAAAAAAGAAAGAAGGAATTTTAAAGCTATAATACCAAATACAAATGCTGTAAAAAATCCTACCAAAGCATAAGTAATATCAAAGTCAGCAATATCTTTTATTGATAATAATAAAGCTCCAAATATGGCAGGTAATGATATTAAGAAAGAAAATCTTCCTGCTAAATCTCTATTTAAGCCCAAAAATAAAGCGGCACTTATAGTCATGCCGGATCTTGATATACCCGGAAATATTGCAATCGACTGTGCTAAACCTATTATAAATGCATTCCTATAAGTCATAGTAAATACATCTTTTAAATCATCGCTGTAAGTATTTTTATCTAATTTTCTAGTAAGAAGAAGTATAGAACCTGTTATAATAAGGTTAAGTCCTATTCTTTGTAAATCTAAATTGCTTAAATATTTTTCTAATAATAGTCCTACTATAGCAACAGGTATAGAAGCTATTATCACCATTAAAGATATTCTGAAGCCTTCACTATTTTTACTGGCATTTTTAACATCTTTAAGTCCTGAGAAAAAACCTGTGATAGCATTTATTATATCTTTACGGAATATTAAGCATGTAGCCAAAAATGTACCGAAATGAAGTGCTACTTCAAATGATAGTATGTTTTCTGCATGAAAATTTAAAAAGTATTCTGTTATTCTTAAATGACCGGAACTTGAAACCGGCAGAAATTCCGTTATGGCCTGAACAAAACCAAGTATTACAGCCTTAATCATTAAACTACCCCATTGTTTACATAATATCTGTATGATTTTCGGATAGTTTAAAAAAAGCAATAGTAAAAAATTATGTCAACTATATTATGATAATATATAATAATGGATTATAAGTAAATCTCTATTCTAAAATAGTTTCAACTACAACATTATACTCATTAGAACTGTAGCTTTCTTCCAATATATAAGCATCATTTGTCAACTTTACAGCTATATTAACATCTATCTCATTACTTCTAAGTACATTAAATAATGATTCATAAGCTCTTTTTAAAGCATTTTGGGTGAGCATTTGTCTTGTATAAGCATTAAGATTTGCAGTTTCCGGCATTTGTATAGAAGCATTGGCTCTGAAAAATTTATCTTCCACACTACCCTCTTTTTTTAATTTATTTAATATTTCCAAAGTTTTATTATATACGCTGCTGTCTTTAACACTTATTTCTACATAAAAATTATCATCTTTTTTATATTCTCTTATATTAGCTATATCCTTATTATCAAAATCTATTAAATTATTATCCTTTAAAGATACGGCTACTATATTAAAATCAGTCCTATTTATTATTGATGAAGTTTCCTTAGCTATATAATAGTATATAGAATCTATTGCTTTGGATTTGCTAGCTTCAAAACTTACATCTGTGTGAACTTTTGAATAGAAATTACCTTTTTCAATATTATTTCCTGAACATGCCATTAAATAAAATAATAAGAAAATAATGATAAAATACAGCTTGTTTTTTTCCATAATTTATAATAAATTATCCTTTTGTAATATTAATTATTTTAACTTTATTATATTAGTAATTGTAAAATAAATATATGGAGATTTCATATTGAATATAAAGATATTTATATTGTTATTAAGTGTTATTATACTTTCATCATGTCAGAAAAAAGAGGATAATTTTTTAGAAGATATGGCTTCTTTGGATAAATCATATATGGATACATTATTAATAATCAGAGATGTTAATAATCCAAATAGAAAAGAAGCAATAGAAAAATTTATAGTTATATGGAATGATTTTAAAAAAAAGTATTATAATTCAAATACAGAGGATCCGCAATGGAAGGCTGATTTTGATTCTTTGCAGGATATACTTATAAGATCTCATTATTATATATCAAGCGGAGAAGATGAAAGTGCCGGATATTCTATACTGCATGATATTAAATATGTACTTTCAGATTTAAGAAAAAGAAATAATGTTAATTGGTTTTTTGATAATTTAAACTCTATATATAAAATAGCATACAGAGTGGGAGAACTTTCAAAAATATATGCAGGTTCCAATACTACGCTTACACCAGAAGAAGAAGAAAAATTGATAGTGGTATATTATCTTCTTGATGCCGCTGTAAAAACTACTATATCGGAATTTGACAGAAGTAATATTCACCTGCTTCATCTATCTCAGCAGCAGCTTGGTACTTTAAAGCATAATATAGAAACTATAGATGATTTAGTTAAATCAATAGGAAATGATTTGTTTTCAAAAAAATACAGTAATCTTTCTAATATATCAGAAAACATTTTAAATATATATTTTAACTCGCTTCAGATAATAAGAGGATAATTAAGTATAGTGAAAGGATTTTGTATTTTAAATAAACCAAAAGGCATAACCTCTTTTGATGCAATAAAAAAAACAAAAATAATATTAAAGCAAAAAGAAAATATATTAGAAAAAAGAGTAGGACATGCAGGTACATTGGATCCTTTTGCTGACGGAGTATTAATACTAGCATTTGGAAGATATACTAAATTATTTTTCTTATTCGATGATTTAAATAAAGAATATATAGCATCAGGAGTATTCGGAGAAAGCAGAGATACTGATGATATAGAAGGAAATACAATTAAAATATCAAACAATATTAATAAATTGAGTTTTGAAGAATTAGAAAATATTATAAAAACAAATTTCAAAGGAAATATAACACAAAAACCTCCCATATATAGTGCCAAAAAAATAAATGGTAAAAGAGCTTATGATTTAGCTAGGGATAATAAAAGTTTTGAATTAAAAGATATAAATGTTTTTATAGAAAAAATAGAATTATTAGAATACGATTATCCATATTTCAAAATAAAAACTTCTGTAAGCAAAGGAACTTATATAAGATCCATAATAAGAGATATAGGAGAAATAACAGGAAACTTTGCATATACAAAAGAATTAAAAAGAGTTTCAATAGGAAATTATAATATTAATATGTCTTGTGATATTGAAGATATAAGTAAAAATAAAATATTATCATTCTTTGATATGTTTAAAAATTTCGATAAAACAATAATAGAAAATACATCAGATATAAAACAAATATTATGCGGCAATACAAAAACAATAGAAAATATAAAAATAAACAATAAATACATGGCATTAACAGATAATAAAAATAAGCTTCTTGCAATAATAGAAAAAAATAACAATGATAAAAATAATAAATATGCTTTTATAAATATTGAATAAATTTATATATTCCAATAATTTAAAACAAATTAACATAATATAAAATCAATATTTGATTTTTTTTGTAATAGGTATATTATATTATTTAATAAAATTCTATAATAAAGGTTGCTATTATATACTATGAATATATTAGTTATAAACGGTCCTAATACAAATATGTTCGGTGCAGCTCAGACTAAAATTTTTGGAAATATTACATTAGGAGATATTGAAAATAAGATTAAAGAAGCAGCATCAGGCAATGCAAAAGTATCGTTCTTTCAGTCAAATCATGAAGGAGCTATTATAGACAGAATACATAGAGCCTATGATGAAAATATAGAATACATAATAATAAATGCAGGTGCTTATGCCCATACATCTATAGCTATAAGAGATGCTTTTTTAGCGACTAATATACCATTTATAGAAGTTCGTATGAGTAATGTATATGCAAGAGAAGATTTTAGAAGTAAAAGCTATTTATCAGATATAGCATTGGGAGTAATTACAGGTTTTGGTGATAATAGTTATATACTAGCCCTAGCTCATTTATTATCAATAGAAAAAAGAAATAATAATTAAATATATCATGGAGTTTGAATATGTGTAAATTAACTTTAACTGAAAGCGGAGAAAATAAAAAATTTAATTATGATGCAAGATTAGAAAGATTATTAAAATTAACAAATGAAAATATTCTTATCACCAAAAATGAAAATATATTCTATCTTACAGGTTTTAAAGGAAGTGCCGGATGGCTTCTCATAAGCAATGGCAAAAAATATCTATTTGTAGACTCAAGATATTCTGAGCATGCTTCCAAAGTTACACATAAAACTACTGTTATACTTGTAGCAGTAACTTATCAAGATGCTGTAGCTGAATTCTGTAAAGAAAATAACATTAAAGAAATACATGTCGCTAAAAACGGACTTTATCTTTCTGATTATGAAAGTATAGTTGCTTCTATGGTTAACAATTCGATAAAAATAGCTATAAGTAAGGCTGATATAGACTCCATAAGAAATGTAAAAGAAAAAGAAGAAATAAAAATAATAAAAGATAATCTTAACAGAGCAGAAAAAGCAATGACTAAAATGCTAGCATTTGTAAAAGAGGGAGTAACAGAACAGGAATTAGCAGCAGAATTAGAATATCAAATGCGTAAAGAAGGCGGAGATAAAACTGCATTTGATACTATACTTCTTTTTGGCGAAAGGACTTCTCTTCCTCATGGAGTACCTTCTGAAAGAAGATTAAAATTAGGCGACAATATACTTATGGACTTCGGATTATCAAGGGACGGATATAAAAGCGATATAACAAGAACTTTCTTCTTCGGCAAAGGAAATAACTTTGAAGAGATGAGTAAAATATATAATATAGTAAGAGAAGCACATCATAAAGGAATAGAAGCTATACATTCCGGAGTATCAGGAAAAGAAGTTGATAATGCGGCAAGAGAAATAATAAAAAATAATGGATACAGTCAGTATTTCGGACATGGATTAGGACATAGTGTAGGACTTGAAATACATGAATCTCCTAGACTTTCGCCTCTTGTTGATCATATTTTAGAAGGCGGATGCGTGGTTACAGTTGAGCCGGGCATATATGTGCCAAATTTAGGCGGAGTAAGAATAGAAAACATGGCAATAGTAACTAAAAACGGAGGCGTTTCTATAAATGATACTCCTACAGATTTAATAGTTTTATAAAAATTAGATTTCAATAAATAAAATGCATGTAGTTTTCTACATGCATTTTTTATTAAATTTTTTTTAATTAAAATAAATATTATACTTGTTTCAAAAGTCATTTGAATATTATAATTACATATTAAATCTAATATCAAAAATCTAGTCTATAACTTTTATAAATAATTTCATTGCTATAGTTAATAAATTACAACCATTTAACACATAATCCTGTCAAGTACTTTTGAAAAAGTCTATTAAAATAAATAAAAAATAAGTTCCTGCTGTAATAACAAGAACTTATTTTTATATTATTTATTTATTTTGTTACTGTTCTATTAAAATATTTTTTTGTGTATCTTTATCAAATATATGAAGTTTATTTAAATCAAAATGCATAAATGCACGCTGATCTCTTTCATAATCATCACTTGTATTGATCCTTATTGTAACTTGCAAATCTCCGAAATTCATATACAAATAACTTTCAGAACCTATCATCTCAATAACATCAATAATAGCTTCTATTATATTATTTGAATCAGTTTCTGATTTATCTTTATATAGAGTAATATTTTCAGGTCTTATTCCCAAGATAACATCTTTTTCATTATAAGAATCATCTATTTTAGAAATTCTTTCATTATCTAATTCAATTTCATATCTGTCAAAACCAGCATACCATTTTCCATTTTTTTTAGAAAGTTTTGCATTTATAAAATTCATTTGAGGTGCTCCAATGAATCCCGCAACAAATAAATTTTTAGGGCTGTTATAAAGAGTTTTAGCATCGTCAACTTGCATAATATCTCCGTCTTTCATAACAACAATTCTAGTACCCATAGTCATAGCTTCTACTTGGTCATGTGTAACATATACAAAAGTTGTTTGAAGCTGTTTATGAAGTTTAATCAATTCAGTACGCATCTGAACTCTTAATTTAGCATCAAGGTTTGATAAAGGTTCATCTAATAAAAATACAGACGGATTTCTTACCATAGCTCTTCCTAAAGCAACTCTTTGACGCTGACCGCCTGATAATGCTTTAGGTTTTCTGTCAAGTAAATGTGCTATATCAAGAACTTTTGCAGCCCATTCAACTCTTTTTTTAATTTCATCTTTAGGTGTTTTTCTAAGTTCTAGACCAAAAGCCATATTTTTAAATACTGACATATGAGGATATAAAGCATAATTCTGAAATACCATAGCTATATCCCTGTCTTTTGGTGCTACATCATTAACTAATCTATCACCAATATAGAGTTTACCGTCTGTTATCTCTTCAAGACCTGCTATCATACGAAGAGTTGTAGACTTTCCGCATCCAGATGGTCCAACAAGAATTACAAATTCTTTATCAGCTATATCCAAACTGAAATCTTTAACAACTTCTACATTATTATCATATACTTTTCTTATGTGTTCAAATTTAATACTAGACATAATTCCCTTCCTTTTTTATTTGTTATTAATATTATAGAATTATTTTAAATTTTTACCATTCTAAAATCTAAATTTTCGGGTGCTTCAACCTCCTTTCTTAATTTTTTTATAAGCTCATTATTAAATTCAATACCCTCTCTTTCAGATTTTAATTTTGCAATATATTCAAAATAAACATCTAATATATAATTTTCACCTTCTCTTATTGTTATCTGCTCCATATTAAATATCTTTTTAAGCTTTTCATACTCTTTTAAAGCCAGATAAGAACGAGCAGCATATACAGCAGTTTTCTCACAATATCCATATTTTTCGTATAATTGAATTATTTTGTTATATTTTTTTAATAAATCTAATAAATAAAAATATTCAACTATAAAAGCCTCATCTGCTTCTTTATTTCCAAATACATCAATAGATTTTTCCATATAATACAATGCTTTCTCATAATCTTTTTTATCTTTATAATATGTAGATATGTTTCTATATGCTATAGCAGTAGGTTTTATATCTATAGACTTTAACCATAATTCCAAAGCCTTATCTTCCATAAAGTTTTCATAATAAATAATACCTAAATGAACAAGTACAGCAGCATTCTTATTCTCACAGGATTCTAATAAATCTTTAAAATCCAACATATATGAAATAGGAGTATCTTCACTATCTAATTCATCTAAATATCCATTTTCCAAAAGATTAATCCACATCATACAATCTTCTTTTAATGAATCTTTAGGGAATTTTAAAGATTTAGGGGATTTATTTAAATTATACTTTTCTCTCCTTATATCCTCTAATGCTCCCCAACCTTTTCCGTAAGATAATATATTACTTATTGGCAAATCAGATTCTTCTGAATATTTTTTAATAAGATTATTCAAATGATTTTCATCCATATTTCTATTAACTATAGATTCAACTTTTTCTCTGGCTTTAGCATAATCTTCAGCAAATATGATATCATAATCATCTTTTAAATAATCAAAACTAAATGCCTGAACAAATTCTATTATACTGTTGGCATCCATATCAAAACCATTAACCTGAGTAGGCATTATACCCGCCTGAAGCTCAATATATTCTCCTTCATTTCCTCTTGATAAAAAGCTCTCCCATTTTCTTCCGCCCCTAAGATTACCCCAACAGAACATTTTTCTATATCTCAATTTATTAGTAGATCTTTCAAAGAATAGAAATCCATCATTATAAACAGCAGCCTCCCAAGGACTTATAGTTTTTTTACTAGTTTGAAAAAAATACTCACTTGAATATTCAAAGTTTAAAGGATAACTTCCGTCTTTAACAAAAGGAGTTTTAGGAAGTTTAGAAGCCCCAAATTTTTTAATAGAGTTTTCTGTAGAACCTACACTATCAGGATAAATATAAACTATATCATCTGTTGCAGAAAATACTCGGATATTTTTTTCTTCTCTAACCGCTATATTAGTCCACCAATACATAGGTTTTTTATAATTATCATCATTAATTATCTTTACATAAAGATATAAATTTTTATCCCCATCAATTAGTCTGAAATCCATTTGATAATATATTCTTTTAGTTCTTTCAAATTCATAAACTCTAAGAAATTCTTTATCATCTTTATCTTTAACTATAGCAAAAAATAAAGGCTCGCAAGTTTGTAAAGAATGCCCAAATTGAGAAACATTCCATTCTATTCCTCCAGAAAACCATGCATTCCTAGTGGCTAGATTGGCAGTTTGGAAAACAGGATTTTTAAATAGAATATCTTTTCCTGTTTCTTTATCTTCCATAGAATATAGTCTTGCCCCGTATCCGCATAAGAATACAGCTTTAATTTTATCATTTTCTATTACAACAGTATTTAATTTTATATTAGTTTTATTTCTATCATATCTATCCTGAAATTTATAAGGAAGCAATCTAAGCCCTATTTCATAACCAATATTTTCAATACTCTCTTCGGTTAAAGTTCCATCACTAATAATATGCTTATCTTTTTGTCTATCTCTGAATATGGGAAGCGGATTTTCCCCTTTTAATAAACTGCCTTCAATATCCAAATCAGAAGCATATATTTGCATTAAAATATCCTTTATATATATTAACCTTTTATTGCTCCACCTGTAACATTAGCGATAATTTTTTCAGAAAGTATTATATACAATATAAATGTAGGCAAAAATACTATAACAACAGCAGCAAACATACCAGCCCAATCCCCTGTATATCTCATAGACTGAATCATAGAGAATAAACCAACAGCAAGAGGTCTCATATTACTGCTATTAGCAAATATTAATGCCATAAAATATTCATTCCAAACAGTAATGAAATTAAATATTGTAACTGTTATTATTCCAGGCTGAGCTAAAGGAAGCATTATTATCCAAAAAGTTTTCATAGGACTGCATCCGTCTATAGCGGCAGCCTCCTCAAATGTAAAGGACAAACTCTTAAAAAATGTTATAAGAAAGAATACTGTAAATGGTATATTAATTCCTATATATAGAAATATTAATACCAATCTTGAGTTAGTCATTTTAAGAGATGTAACTATACCAAAAAGAGGCATAATAATCATAATAGCAGGTATTCCTAAAGCCATTACAAATATCTTTTGTATAGCACCATTAAATTTGAATGGAAATCTAGCTAATATATAAGCAGCAGGTGCCGACACAATTATTATACCAACACATGAAATTATAGTATAGATAAGAGAATTCAAAAAATATTTGGCTACATTATGAGTAACTAAGGCTTTAACATAATTTTCCGGGTGAAGTCCGTCTTTAAATAAAGTATTTTGGAATATATTAGGAGTAGTAGAAAAAGAAGCTAATATTATCCATCCTATAACCAAAAATGTAAAAGCACACCAAATAGATACTAATAAATATCCGGGCAGCAATCTAATTTGTTTATGTTTATCTTTCATAAAATAAATCCTTCAAAATTAAAACTCTAATTTCTTATCTTTAAATACTATATTAGTAACAGCAAAAGATATAACAATAATTAAAGTAAGTACAACTCCTACAGCAGCACCATTTCCTACATTTCTATCTATAATTACATTATTATTTGCCCCAAACACCTCTTGATACATATAAACCATAGGAGTAACAGTACCAGGCTCAGGAATTAAAGGCGAGAATAATTGAGACCATACAAAGAAACCAACTGCATTAATAGTCCATAAAACAACATTAGTTCTGATAACATCAGAAAGAAGAGGCAAAGTTATTTGGAAAAATTGCTGAAATGCATTTGCTCCGTCTATAGTAGCAGCCTCATAAAAGTCTGAAGGAATTCTTTCTATACCAGCCATAAATATAAGCATAAAGTAGCCAACCATACCAAAAGAATAAGCTATAACCAAAGCCATAAAAACATTCTCTGGGGAAGTCCATTGAAATTCAGCCAATTTTTCTATATGTAAAAAGCTGAATATATTTCTTAAAAGTCCGTATCTTGAATTATAAACATAGTGTATCCACATAGTAGCCATAGCAACAGCAGACACAACATTAGGCAAATATATAATAGACCTATAAAATGATTTAAATTTTACTCCTGAAGTAAGAATTACAGCAAAAAGAATGGCAAAGAAAAATATAATAATACCTCCTATAAGCCATATAAAAAATACATTTTTTAAAGATTGCATAAATACTTGACTATTCAAAAGGTTGCCGTAATTTCCTAAACCAACAAACTCCCATTCTGCAATTTTTGCAGATATAGAATCCATCTTAAAAAAACTCATTATAACAGTTTTTATAATAGGATAAAAAAAGATTAACAGATAAAGTAAAACTGCTGGAGCTAAAAACAGTATTATCATTGGTAATCTAGTTTTTTTTAGCATACTACACTCCTAAAAACCTTAAAATTATGATGTACCTCTAAACAGAAAATATTTAGAAGCACATCATATATATATACAAATTGAAATATTATTTTTTTACCTCTGCTATAAATTGTTCAGCAGTATTTTTACCTGTAAGAACGCCTGTAAATGCTGCTGTTATAATCGGAGTTTTATCAGGATTAAATTCTATACCGCCGGCCCAAGGATAGCAAGAACCTAATTTAGAGAATACTTCTTTAGCATCTGTTAATTGTTTAGGCCAATCTGTAGTATTAGCCATAGGAACACCGTAAGTTTTCTCTGCTAATTGTTTATCCCATTCCCCTGTAGTAAGATGAACTATTAATTGGAATACTTCTTCAGGATATTGAGTATTCTTATTAACTTGAAAAGATTGTCCGCCGTAATTCAAATCATAAAGACCGGATACTCCATTAGGAACTGTAGGATAAGCGAATTGTCCCCAAGGGAAATCAGGACCTGTTGTAGGCATAATTTCATTTACTAACCAAGTACCATTCAAGTACATAGATACTTCGCCGTTTGCTATTTCCTGCTGACCTTGAGGATATTTATTACCAGCAACATTAGGAGATATATAACCTAATTTATACATTTCTTCCCAATCTTTAGCAGCTTGTAAAACTGCCGGATCATCCCATAATCCCTCTTGTACTAATTTTTTTACCCAATCAGATCCTTTATATCTTGCAATTTGATAACCAATTATTACATCAACATAAGCATCATCTACAGTTATAGGTATAAATTCTGCTGCTTTTAATTTAGCACAAGCATCTTTAAACTCTGCCCAAGTTTCAGGAACTTTTGTAATACCTGCTTTAGCAAAATGGTCTTTATTATACATAATTAAAAAAGTAAATGGCTGATATGGTACAGCATAAAGTTTGCCGTCATCTGAAAAAGTTTTTCCTAAATCTAAAAGTGATTTTATTACAACATCTTGATATGCTTTTCCGTCAGTACCTTCATAACTTTTAGCAATATAATCATCTAAAGGCAATGCATATTTACCCCAAGTTCTTATAGTTCTTTCTAAATCTTCATCCCATATATCTATTGTTTGATTATTATCCAATGCCGGCTGTAAAGTTTTTCTAATTTCTCTACCGTTCCAGTTAACTTCAACAGTAATATCCGGATGTTTTTTCATAAAATCTTCTATAGCCGCTTTGATAACTTGTCCTTGCGGTTCTACCTCATTCCACATTGACCAGTATACTATTTTTTTCTTATTTGGATCATCTGCTTTACCGCAGGCAAATAATATAAACAATAAAAATACACTAGCCCCTAATAAAAATAACTTCTTCATTTTAGTCTCCTTAAATATATTAAAAACATAAAATGTTATATAATTTAGTAGTATAGTTAATATTTACCCATTGTCAAGTTTTTGTATTCTTATTTTTATATTAACTAATTTTTTATAATTATATTTCACATTTAGCATTGACAATAATACAATAAAGTTTAAACTATTTTATATATAAATATTAATTACGGAGGATTTATATGTTAAAAAAAGGTATAAATGTTTGGGCTTTTCCTGGAGGAACTCCTTATAAAGATATGTTCACAATTGCAAAAGATGCAGGTTTTGAAGGAATCGAATTAAGTCTTACAGAAGATGGACCTTTAGGATTAAAGAGTTCAGAAAAAGATATATTAGAAGTAAAAAAAATGGCTAATGATATGGGACTTCAAATTCATAGTTTTGCTTCTGATTTAGCTTGGGGCAATCCTCTTACATCTGAAAATGAAAAAATTAGAGAAAATGGCGTTAATAATATAAAAAGACAAATAGAAGTAGCTTCTATACTTGGTGCTGATACTATTCTTTTGGTACCCGGTTATGTAGGAGTTGATTTCATACCGGACAGCGAAGTTATTTATTATGAAGATGCTTATAAAAGAGCTAAAGAATGCATTTCTAAAACTGTAGAAACTGCTGAAAAATTTAAAGTTGCTATAGGGATAGAAAATGTTTGGAATAAATTCTTAATTTCTGCTATGGAAATGAAAAACTTTATAGATGAATTCAAAAGCGATTATGTAGGTTCATATTTTGATGTAGGTAATGTAATTTATATGGGTTATCCTGAACAATGGATAAAAGTTCTTGGAAAAAGAATTAAAAAAGTACATTTCAAAGATTATAGAAGAGCTGTAGGCACTTTAGACGGATTTGTTGATTTACTTGCAGGAGATGTTAACTATCCTGATGTTGTTGCTGCTTTAAATGAAATTGGATATGACAGTTTCTGTACTGCTGAAATGATTCCGCCTTATAAATATTACCCATATCAGATAATATACAATACTTCTGCTTCTATGGATGCTATTCTTGGAAGAAAGAAATTCCCTTGCTGATTGTTTTAATTATAAAAATTAGGAGAAGTTCATGGTAGCTATAATTGGCGGAGGATTTATAAGTAATATACATGCTCAATGTTATAAAAATCTAGATGTACAAATAGAGGCTATTGCTGATATAAGCGAAGAAGTAAGAAACAATTTTGCATCTAAATTTAACTGTAAAGCTTATGAATCTGCTGAAAAAATGCTTGAAGAAATATCTGATAAAATAGAAATAGTAGATATATGTGCACCAACTTTTTTACATGAAGAAATGATTGAACTTGCATATAAATATAACAAACATATTATATGCGAAAAACCTCTATCTATTCATTTAAATAAAGTTGATGAGATAATATCTAAATTTAAAAATTCTGACAAATATTTAATGACAGCACAGGTAATAAGGTTTTGGCCTGAATATGTAAAAATTAAAGAATGGATAGATAATGGAACATTAGGAAATATAAAATTAGTATCTGCCAAAAGATTAGCTCAGCATCCGAAAAGTAAATGGTTTTATGATCCTTCTAAAAGCGGAGGCGGTATATTTGAGCTTCATATACATGATACAGATTTTTTATGCTATTTATTTGGAGATGTAAAAGAAGTATATGCCAACGGATCTCAAGATGAAAATAAATCTTGGGATTTTATAAACAGTTCTATAAAATTCAAAAACGGTGTGAGTGCGGTTTCGCAAGGAGCTTTCGGAATTACTGAAAATTATCCATTCACTGCTAATTTTAAAGTAATAGGAGATAAAGGAACTGCTGAATTCAATCTTTCTGCCGGCGTTAATCTTGACAGCGGAAGTACAAACAGTTTGACACTCTATAGAAATGGACATGAACCTATTGTAGAAAATGTCGGAAATAGAGATGCTTATGAAATAGAATTAGAATATTTTATTAACTGTGTGAAAAATAAAACTTATCCTGATACTGTTAATTTGGATTCTATTAGAAAATCTATAGAAACGACTATTAATCTAATAAAATCTTTAGAAACTGGAAATGTTATAAAATATTGATAATCTTTATTAAGGAGTAAAAAATGGTAAAAGTGGCAATAGTAGGCGGCGGTTTTATGGGTACAACTCATGCCAAAGGATATAAAAATATTGGTGTAGAAATTGTTGCTATTGCTGATATAGATAAAAAAGCAAAAGAAGACTTTATGAAAACTTATAATTGTAAAGGATTCGATACTGCTCAAAGTATGATGGAAGCAATACATTCTGAAATAGATTTTCTAGATGTATGCATACCAACTTATCAGCATGAAGAAATGGTTTTACTTGCAGCTAAATATAATAAGCATGTATTAAGTGAAAAGCCATTTGCTTTGACTTTAGAAGCTATAGACAATATGCTTGACGCTGCTCAAAAAGCTAACAGCATATTTATGATAGGACAGGTACTGCATTTCTGGCCTGAATATGCTAAAATTAAAGAATGGGTTGATCAAGGCATATTCGGAGAAATTAAATTAGCTACTGCGGTAAGACTTGGTCAGCACCCTGTAAGCGAATGGTATGGAGATCCGAAAAAAAGCGGAGGCGGTATATATGACTTGCATGTACATGATATAGATTTCTTATGCTATTTATTTGGAGATGTAAAAGAAGTATATGCTACAGGAAAAAAAGCTAGAAAAGATTCTTGGAATTTTGTTGACAGTACATTGAGATTCAAAAATGGTGTAAATGCAACTGCTCAGGCGGCTTTCGGTATTACTGATAATTATCCTTTCTCTATGAATTTAAGAATAGTAGGAGAAAAAGCTACAGCTGAATTTTCATTCTCAGCAGGATTTAATTTAGAAGATATAGCTTCTGCAAGAAATTCTTTAATTTTATATAGAAACGGAGAACAGCCTCATCAGGAACCACCAAGCACAAGAGACCCTTATGAAATAGAAGTAGAATATTTTGCAAATTGCGTTAAAGAAGGCAAGCAGCCTGAAATTGTAAAACCTAAAGAAGTAAAAAAATCTATACAAGCTATTTTAGCTTTGATTAAATCATTAGAAACAGGTCAGGTAGTTAAAATATAATATCTGATTTTAATAAAAAATAGGGGCTTTACAATAAAGTCCCTATTTTATTTTTTATTTATATTACAAATTTTTTAAATTCATTTGCAAGTTCATTAGCATTAGTGCCAACAACTATATGAATCTCATTATCATTTATCTTTTCAACAGCCGGAAAATATTTCTTTATACTTTCAATATCAACTTTATTAATATCTTTTATTTCTAGTCTTAATCTAGTGGCACAATTACTTACTTTAGTTATATTTTCTATTCCGCCGACTAATGGAAGAAGCAATGCTGTTTTTACACTTTGGCTTTCTAATAGTTTTTCTAAATCCTTAGCAAGCTCGCTTACAGAAGTTCCGACTATTATATGCAATTCTGTATCACTTATCTTTTGCACAGCAGGATAATATTTTTTTATCTCTTCAATATTTGCTTTATTAACATCTTTTAAAGTAAGCCTTAATCTAGTAGCACAATTATTAACTTTTAATATATTATCTATTCCTCCAAGCAAAGGAATAAGCATTAATGCATCATTAGCATAAGTCATATTTTGATTATTAGTTTCATAAGAAGTAAGCAACTTTTCTAAATCCTCAGCAAGATCCCTTACAGAAGTTCCGACTATTATATGCACTTCTTTATCGCTTATCTTTTGTACTGCAGGATAATATTTTTTTATCTCCTCAGCATTAACCTTATCAGCATCTTTAACCTCAAGTCTTAATCTAGTAGCACAATTATTTACTTTCACTATATTTTCTCTGCCTCCAATCAAAGGAAGAAGAGTCATAGCCATATTAGAAGGATCATCATCAAAAGCTAATATTCTCTCTAAAGATTCAGCTAGTTCGCTGGCATTTGTACCAACTATAATATGTACTTCTGTATTACTTATTTTCTGCACTGCAGGATAATATTTTTTTATATCTTCAGCATTTACTTTATCAGCATCTTTAACCTCAAGTCTTAATCTAGTAGCACAATTATTTACTTTTACTATATTTTCTCTTCCGCCAAGTAAATTCATAGGAAGTATAAACTTTATATCTTTTTTATTTGAATGCATCATTAAACCTCTATAATTATAATATATAATACTAACACAATATTTATTTTATTTCTAGTAATAAAAAAGGCCTGCAATAATAAAATACTGCAAGCCTCATATCAATCAATAAATTAAATTATTTATTAACTAATTTTTTAAACTCATCTGCCAAGAATTGAACATCAGTACCTACTATAACCTGCACAGAAGTTTTTCCCGGTTTTAATACTCCAGGGAAAGATTTCTTAATTTCAGCATCTTTTATTATACTATTATCTTTTACTTCTAATCTCAATCTTGTAGCACAGTTATCAACATTAACTATATTCTCAACACCGCCTAATAGAGGAAGCAAAAGAATAGCTTTATCAGCATAAGATTTATTAGAAACACCTAAACTTACACCAGCATCAGAATCATCATCTTCTCTTCCAGGAGTTTTCAAATCAAATTTTCTAATAGCAAAATCGAATATAACAAAATATAATACAAAGAATACTAAACCTTGTACTACCAACATATACCAATTAACAGCTAACGGATTTCTAGTAGAAAGAACTAAATCTATAAAACCAGCAGAGAATCCGAAACCAGCCATCCATTTCATACTAGCAGCAATAATCAATGATATACAAGTTAATGCAGCATGTACTAAATATAAAACAGGAGCAACAAACATAAATGAGAATTCTATAGGTTCTGTAACACCTGTAAAAAAGCTGGCAAAAGCAGCTGCTAACATTATAGATCTGATATTAGCTCTGTTTTCAGGCTTAGCATTTTTAATGAATGCCAAACAAGCACCTACTAATCCGAACATCATAATAGGGAAGAATCCTGCCTGATACATACCTGTTTGTCCTATAATAGCTTTTCCTGCATCTATAGAAGCCTGACCGCCTAAGAAATTAGGTATATCATTAATACCGGCAACATCAAACCAGAATACAGAGTTAAGAGCATGGTGCAAACCAACAGGGATTAATAATCTATTAAAGAAACCATAAATACCTGCTCCTATAGGACCAAGACCTATTATAGCTTCACCAAATCCTACTAAAGCTCCGTAAACAACAGGCCAAATAAGCATTAAAATAAAAGAAACAACCATCATAACTACAGAAGTTACTATAGGTACAAATCTTCTTCCGCTGAAGAATGCTAAAAATTTAGGAAGTTCTACATTCCAGAATTTATTATATAAAGCACCCGCAATAACTCCGCAAAGTATACCTATAAATTGGTTATTGATTTTAGCAAAACCAGGAGCTACATCAGCAACATCTTTACTTTGAATCATAGCTACTGTTGCAGGAGCTAAAAGAGTTGTAACAACGAGGAAAGCAACCAAACCAGCTAGAGCAGCAGCACCATTTCTATCATTAGACATACCGAACGCAACACCAATAGCAAAAAGTATAGGCATATTGTCTATAATAGAGCCGCCTGCTTTAATGAAAAATGCTGCAACAGGGCTTTGAGCACCCCAGCCATTTGGGTCAATCCAATAACCTATTCCCAAAAGAATAGCTGCAGCTGGTAATACAGCAACCGGAACCATTAGGGACTTACCTATTCTTTGTAGATAATTAAACATATATCCTCCATAAAAATTAAAAAAAAATTATTTTACATATATTACATAGTATAATACTTATTTATGATATTATCAAGTATAACACAATTTATTCATTATCTTTTTACAAGTTTTTGATGCTATGAAGATAAAAATAACCATTACAATATTTTTTAGCATAAAGTTATTTACTTTATACTCATTTGTGATAAAATAAAAATAAAGTTATTTAGCGGAGGTATTTATATATGGGATTATTCTCTAAAAAAATCGAAATAAAAAGTCCGATAAAAGGTAAATTAGTAGATGTTACAGAAGTAAAAGATGAAGCTTTTTCTACAAAAGCACTTGGAGACGGAATGGCTATCATACCAGATGAAGGAAAAGTATACTCGCCTATTGACGGTGAAGTTATAACAATGGTTGATAGTAATCATGCTATAGGTTTGTCTTCAAAAGGAGTAGAAATACTTATACACATTGGAATGGATACTGTAAAATTAGGCGGTAAACATTTTAAAGCACATGTAAAAGAAGGAGATAAAGTTAAAGTCGGAACTTTGCTTATAGAATTTGACAAAGAAGAAGTAGAAAAAGAATATGATATTACTTCTCCTGTTATAATACCTAATTTCTCTGAATTAAAATCATTAACTAAAACAGAACCTAGAAATGTTTTAGAAGGTGATGTCATAATGATTGCTGTTAAATAAAAAAATCATATTTAAGTTATTACTAGAGGAGTAATAAAAAACTCCTCTTTTTATTCTTTATTATCTTTAACATTTTCTTTTAATTTTCTATAAAGAGTGGCTCTTTCAATTCCAAGTATTTTCGCAACTTGAGCCTTATTAAAATTATTATTGCTAAGCAAATGATTAATATACATTCTTTCAAGTTCATCTAATGTAACATCATTTTCAACTACAAAATTGCTGCTGCTATTTTTCAAAGCCCAATCCGGTATATTGCTCTCATCAATTTTTCCGTCTTTACACATAACAACCATAGTTTCTATTGTGTTTCTAAGCTCTCTTACATTTCCTTCCCATTGCAATGAAGATAATATTTTATAAACTTTCTTATCAACTGATTTTATTTCTATAGAATGTACCTTTGAAAACTCTTTTATAAAATTATCTATCAAAAGCGGTATATCTTCCCTTCTCTCTCTAAGAGGAGGCATTTCTATTTTTATAACATTAAGTCTGTAATATAAATCCTCTCTAAACTTACCCTCTTTTATCTCCTCTGATAATTTTTTATTTGTAGCAGCAATTACTCTAATATCAACTTCAATAGGAGTATTAGAACCTACCCTTTCTATAACTCTTTCCTCTAATACCCTCAATAATTTAACTTGTACAATCTGATTAATCTCACCTATTTCATCTAAAAATATAGTGCCTTTATTAGCCGCTTCAAATCTACCGATTTTTCTGTCAATAGCCCCTGTAAAAGAACCCTTTTCATGTCCGAATAATTCGCTTTCCAAAACACCCTCTGAAAGTGCCGCACAGTTTACGGTTATATAAGGCTGTTTAGCTCTGTCTGATATTTTATGAATTGCATTAGCAACTAATTCCTTACCTGTTCCGCTCTCGCCTTCTATCAATACAGTAGCTTTAGTTCTTGCCACCTGCTTTACTGCCTCATAAACTTTTAATATCTTAGGACTATGCCCTATCATACCGTAAAAACTTTCATGATAATCCACTCTGCTTTCAAGAGTTTCATTAGTTTTCTTAATATTTTTACTTTCTAAAGCCCTAGCTATGATAAGAAGCATTTTATCAAGATTAAAAGGCTTTGTCATAAAATCATAAGCACCAAGCCTCATCATCTCAACTGCGGTTTCAACATTTCCATGCCCCGTTAATACTATAACAGGTATATGCTTATCAAAATCTAAAATATCTTTTAAAAATTCTTCTCCTGTTTTTTCAGGCATTTTTAAATCAGTTATAACTAAATCTATACCGCCCTTATAAACAATTTCTATACCCTTCTCACCGTTTTCAGCTGTTACAACTTCATAACCTTCAAATTCTAATGATTTTTTAATACCATCTCTTATATTTTTCTCATCATCTATTACTAATATCTTAGGCATAATTTATAAATCCGTTTTTAAAAATTTTTGATTTTCCTGCTGTAAAGGCAGCTTTATAATAAACTCACTCCCCTTCCCATATTCGCTTTCTATAGTTACATTTCCATTATGTGCTTCTATTATGCGAACTACATTTGTAAGTCCGAGTCCTGTACCATGTCTTTTAGTGGTAAAATAAGGCTCAAATATTTTTCCAAGATCTTCTTCTTTTATTCCAATACCAGTGTCTTTTATGCTTATTACCGCATAATTATCAATAGTTTTAAGCTTTATAAAAATCTCTTTTTTCTTATCATCTGCATTATCACCCATAGCATCTATAGCATTTTGTATTATGTTAATTAAAGACTGCTTTATGTATTTCTCATCTAATTTTAATATGAGATTATCTTTATCAAATTTTATATCAATATTAACATTATTTTTTTCTATTTCATACTTTAAAAAAGCAACTGTAGATAAAATAACTTCATTAATATTCACATCCTCAATATTAATCTCCAATTTTCGTACAGAAAACAAAAATGAATTAATAGTCTCTTCAAGTCTGCCTATCTCTTCTTTAATAATATCAGAATACTCTTTAAAATCCTTATAGCATTGGCATTCATTATCCATATTCTTTTTTATTATCTTATCTATAAGCTGTACATATATAGAAATAGAACCAAGAGGATTTTTTATTTCATGAGCAACTCCTGCGGCAAGTGTTGTAAGAGAAGCTAATTGTTCTGCTCTTTTAAGTTTCTGCGTACTCTCATAAGTTTTAGTTATATCCGATGCTTTTATAAGAGTACCTATAATTCTTCCGCTGTCTCCTATAGGAAGTATATCAATTTGAAGTATTCTTTCATTATCATTATCTTTTAATAATTTAGTTTCGCTGTCATTATTATTGATAAGCTCAAATATAGTTTTTAATATATCATTAGAATTAATATATTTTGAAATAAGTTTACCCTCAGCATTTCTGGGTATTGAAAATAGAAAGCATGCCTTTTTATTAATTCCTTGTATAATAAATCTATTATCTATTGCTATTATACCCTCTTCAAGATTCTCTATAATAACATTCTGAGAATACAAAAGAGTAGATAATCTTTGAATAACATTCTTTTTTTCATTATCAGAAACTTTATCGAAATTCTGCAAAATTTTATCAACAAATTGATTAGTTCTATTCATTTTATAGAGTATATTAAAAATAAAAAAAACTTCAATACTATAAATTAAAATTATGAAGCAAATGACAGTTCTTTAATCAAAGCACTAGGTGCATATATAGATGAATGATTATAATCCGTATCATTGGCAAGCATCTCTACATTGCTCAAAAGCTCTAATATATTGCCTGAAACAATGAAAGGACTTGCCGTATAAGATAATTTACCATTTTCTATTTTTATGCCTTCGGCCTGTAAAGAAAAATCTCCGCTTATAGCATTAACTCCTGCATGAGTTCCTGTCAAAGAATTAACTAATACTCCATTTTGAATTTGAGAAATAAGTTCTTCCTGAGTATTATTGCCATTCTCCAAAATAAAATTATGACATGATATTCCTATTGAAGTTTTAAATCCTCTTGAAGCATGAGAAGTTGTTTTTACTCCGTCTTTCTTAGCGGTATAATTATTGTATAAATAACTATTTAAAACCCCGTTAGTTATTATATTTAAATCCTTAGTTTTAGAGCCTTCTCCGTCAAAATTTGTATTTGCCAAACCTCTCTCATACAAAGGAATATCTTTAATATTTATAATATCGCTTGCTATTTTTTGATTTAATTTACCCTGAAGAAGAGATAGTTTTTTCTGAACTGCCTCAGAAGAAAATAAGCCTAAATAAGAACCTATAATTGTTCTCATAGCTTTATTTGTAAATACAGTTTTATATTTTCCGCTTTCTATAGGTTTTGCAGATAATTTGTTTACTGCATTATCAACTATATTCTTTGCAAAAACATCAATATCAAAAACAGTATTCATTGAATAATAAACATCAAAAAAAGTTTTTACTGTATTGCTTTCCTTCGCTATTACTTCGCCGTAGTATGATATACTGTTTTTCTTCTCTTCTTTACATATACCATTACTATTTATTATACATTTAGTAAAATTATATCTTGCTAATCCTGCAGAAGGAACATTAACAATTCTATTATCTATAGAATATAATTTATCTTCTATAGATAATGAAATTTCTTTAAGTTTATCATTGGATAAATTAACTATATCATTATTAATCATATCATAACTTTTTTCATCTTCATCTTTATCTATAAGTTTATTATATTCTTTTTCAGAATCAGCATACTGCAATGAAGTTTTTGCATTATTAATAAGAGCATCTATATTTATATTAGAACTTATCTTCTCTGTAAAACTTATTCCAACTTTTCCATCTTTAATCAATCTTAATCCTATACCTCCGGATTCGGCATAGGTATATTTGTCTAAATCTTTTTCTCTTACGGAAAACTCTTCTTCTCCGCTTACTGACATATAAATTTCTATTTCATCAATATCTTTTGCCTTATTTTTTATATCATTATATATTTCTTTTATTCTATCCATTCTATTCATAAAACTATTTTCTGACATTTATCTTCCTCCCACAGTAAGCTCTTTAACTTTAATAGCCGGCTGTCCCACAGTAGTAGGCACAGATCCTGAAATACTTCCGCATATACCATCAGCTAATTCTAAATTTGATGAAACAGCTTCTATATTCATAAGAGTTTCGTCTCCTCGTCCTATAAGCGTAGCACCTCTTACGGCTTCAGTAATTTTACCATTCTCTATCAAATAACCTTCAGAAACAGCAAAGTTATAATCTGTTGTAGCAGGATCCACTGAACCGCCGCCCATTTTTTTAGCATAAAGTCCATACTCTATTCCTGATATAAGCTCATCAAAACTCGAATTACCTTTATCTATAAATGTATTTCTCATTCTTGAAGTAGGAGGATATTTATAATTTTCCCTCCTAGCACTTCCTGTTATTTTCTGATTCATCTTCATAGAACCAAGCTCATCAACCAAATAGCTTTTTAATATACCTTTCTCTATTAAAACTGTTCTTTGTGCCTCATTACCTTCATCATCAATATTGTAGCTGCCCCAAGCATTTTTTATAGTTCCGTCATCTACTGCGGTAACAACATCTGAAGCAATTTTCTCACCTAATTTATTGCAGAATACGCTGGCATTATCAGCAACAGATGTAGCCTCTAAAGCATGTCCGCAAGCCTCATGGAATATTACACCGCCGAATGCATTATCTATTACAACAGGATATTTTCCGGATTTAGGATATTTAGAATTAAGCATCTTTATAGCAGAATTTGCTATTTCTACTGCCATATCTTCCAAATTAATATCCTTTATAACTTGAAATCCGTCTAATGCTCCTTTTGTTCTGCGGGCTGTCTGAGTGTTTGCTCCGTCGCTAGCCATAGCCATCATAACAAGTCTTATATATGTTTGAGAATCTTCTTTTAATATTCCATTGCTTGCACATACTAAAATATTTCTTTGCTTTTCTGAGTACATCGCATTCACTTGTTTTATTTTATCTGATACTCCTCTTGATGTTTTATCCAAATATGAAAGCACTTCTATCTTTTCATTGAAATTTACATCGAAAGGATTTATATGCAATGGGTGATTATCTTTTTCTTTTGACTGAATAAAGTCTTTAACTATATACTTCTTATCATTTACAATAGAAGAAGCCGATTTTGCCAAATTAATTAAACTGTCATTACTTGTATCATTAGAATACAAATATATTGTTTTTTTATTAACTATAATCCTTAATCCGACACCATAATTGTTTCCAAGACTCATATCATCAACTTTTGAATCTAAATAACTTATTGAATTGACTTTAGTATCTTCAAAAAATAAATCAGCATAATCTCCGCCATTTTTTAAAGCCTCTTCCAACACCGTATGCAAAAAATTTTCATCAAAATTAAAATATTTCATTTATTCTCCTTTATTGATTACTAGCTCTATAGCCTCTTTTCCTGTCATATATTCTATTTGAAGCTCTAGAATATAAAAAGCATCGTACTCTTTATCAATTATATTATTCCTGTTTAATTCACTATCATTGGGATAATATTTCATTGCAAGTTTTTCAATAGCTTTTCTTTTTTTATTATCATATTCAATTATAAAAGCTTTACCAAAAATAATAACACTTCTATAATAAGTTGTATATTCTTTAGGTTTTATATCATCTTTTTCTATGACGCAAAAAGAAACTTTATTATTATTTTTTAAAGCATCTAATTTATATCCGCTTTTAGCTATATGAAAAAATATTTTATTATCATCATATACATAACTTAAAGGAACAGCATAAGGATAATCATCATCTCCTGATACAGCTAATACTCCGGAACTGCATTTTTCTAATATTGAAATGCTTTGTGAATTTGATAATAACTGATTTTTCCTTCTCATCTCTCTAAACATACTCAATATTATATATATTAATAAAAAAATAATCAAATTGACAAGTATTTTATTATCATATAATATATAATATAAACAATAAAAAGGATATTATAATGCATACCATTAATGTAAAAACTAAAGCAAGATTCGATATAATTGATATTACAAGCGAAGTTCAAAAATGCGTATATGATGAAAATATAGAAAACGGAATAGCTGTTATATTTGTACCGCATACAACTGCAGCTGTCGGAATAAATGAAAATGCTGATCCTGATGTTATTTTTGATATGAAGAATGCTTTTAATAAATTAGTACCTCAGCATGACAATTATGAACATAGTGAAGGTAATTCACAGGCTCATGTATTATCATCTTTAGTGGCTCCTAGTTTAACTGTAATAATAGAAAATAAAAAAATAGTATTGGGTACTTGGCAGGATATATACTTTTTTGAATTTGACGGAGCAAGAAACAGAAAAGTATATGTGCAGATTATATCAAAATAAAAAATACATAATACTATATATTTTATTCATCTCTAGTATTTTGGGATTTACTAGTAAAAAATTTTCTTTTTATAAATTTAGCAATTGAACCAATTAGCTCTATTATTATTCACATATTTACTCCATAAGTTTAAATATTTACTTTATAGTATATAAATATAAAAGAAATTGTCAATATACCATATATATGTATAATTAAATAGTTGATTTTGAAAATATTTTATATAAAAAAAATAAAAATGATGTATAATATAAAAATAAATTATTATAAGGATATTATTATGTTCAAATCAAAAAAAGAAGATTTTGGAAAAAATTCTTATATCTACACATTAGAAAATAATAATGGATTAAAAGTAAAATTGGCAGAAGTAGGAGCAACTATAACAGGAATATTCTTCAAAGATAAAGATGGAAAAGAAGTAGAAGTGGCATTTGGTTCTGACGATATAGAGTTTTATACTGATAAGGCTAAAAACGGACATATGGGAGCTACTGTAGGAAGAGTTGCAGGAAGAACTATCGGATCTAAATTTACAATAGATGATAAAGAATATAATATAACCCCAAATAAAGCCCCAGATCATACTCATGGAGGAATTAACGGACTTTCATATGTAATGTACAAATCCATACAGAAAAAAGACAATGAAGTATTATTTTCTTATGTATCTAAAGACGGCGAAGAGGGATATCCGGGAAACCTTAATTTAATAGTAAAATACAGCATTACAGATGAAAATGAAATAATAATAGACTACATTGCAACTACTGATAAAGCAACTCCTTTAAATATAATGAATCATTCATATTTTAATTTAAATGGAGGAGGAAATATTAAAGATCATGAAATATTTATAGATGCAAAATATTATCTCGCTGATGAAAATGGTATAACTTCAGGAGAAATATTAAAAACCAAAAATACTCCTTATGATTTCACTTCATTAAAAAAAGTTGATGAAATAATAAAGGCAAAAGACGGATGTGATAATTGCTTTATTTTTGATGATAATAATATAAATAAACAAAGAGTAAAAATATTATCAAGAAAAACAAATATAGCTTTGGAAGTATTTACTACTCAGCCTTCTGTATTATTCTATACAGCTAATTATTTGAATAACTTAAAAGTAAGAAATCAAATATTAAATAAACATGAAGCATTTTGTTTAGAAACTCAATATTTATCATGTTCTTTGAACTTTAATCATTTCCCAAGTATTATACTTTATCCTGACAGAGAATATAATCATAGAACAATATATAAATTTAGTTTAATATAATAAAAAATGAGGGCAATATAAAAAAATAAAGCCCTCATTATTTTTTATAAACAATTATCTATTTAAGAAATAAAGTCCCAACTGAAAACCTATATCAAATGAAGCTAAAGAATCCTGATTAATTGTAAAATCTTTGAATATTCCATTTTTATCTATATCAATCGGGAAATCATAATTAGCATATACTCCGAATGACATCATAAATTTCCTGCTGAATCTAACAAGAAAATCCGCAGAAACTCTTATATATGGTATATATGAAGCAGTAAAAGCATCCTTTATATCCCCAAAATCTAATGAATATCTATCCCTGCTGAATTCAACTCCCTCTTTAGAATATTGTAAATGTAATGGTATTTTAATTCCTCCGCCTGCCCCTATAGAAAAGAAACCTATATTAAATCTAGGAAATAATCCTATAGATAAACTTCCGAAATTATAATTTTCTAATACCCTTTTACCATTTATATTATATTTAATTTCATATCTATCCTTACTGTATCCTATATCAAATAGTAAAACTGCAGATAACAAATCATCGTATCCCCAAAATATTCCGGGCTGCAAAGAAAAAGAATTATCAAAATCCCTGAAATCTGATGTAAATACTTTGCTTCTGTCAGTAGTGGCACTGCTTCCTCCAACACGGCCTATAAAACCAACCACAAAATCGGCAGAATAAAGAGCATTAAAAGATAATAATAAAACTAATAGTATAAAAATTCTTTTCATAATAACTCCTAATAATCTCTGTCAAAATTAATATTAAGATAATATCCAAATTGAATTCCTATATCAAAAGCACTTATAGAATCTTTATTAACAAATACATCGCTCATATAATTATTATGCTGGAAGTACAGAGGAAAATCATAATTAGCATATACTCCAATAAGTAAATAATTAAATATAGTAAAATCAATAGAAAATCTTAGATATGGTATAACGGCACTTTCAAATATATCATTCAAATCACCGAAAGAAAATCTATACCTTCCTCCAATATTATATCCGTTCACCCTATATGTAGCCATTCCCGGAATTTTAGCACCTCCGCCTGCTCCTATTGATAAAAATGCAAAATTAAATCTTGCATATCCTCCTATCAAAAAACTATCAAATTGATAATTTTCCGTTACCCTCTTTCCATTTATAGTATATCTGAAATCATAAGAATCATGATAATATCCTAAATCAAGAAGTACGGAAAAAGACATAGAAGATCCTATATCCTGATTAATACCTATTGAAAATGAAAATCCTGTGTCAAAATCTCTGAAACCAGATGGAAATATTTTTGATGCATTTGTATTAGCTCCGCTTAAACCAAACTGACTTATAAATCCAACTGATAAATTTACCGCTTTTAAGTTAAAAGATATAACAAGAATCAAAATAATTGTTAAAAATACTCTATTTTTCAATTTATCTCCTATTGTACTATCATACATATATATAGTATAGCAAAATATTATATAAAGTCAATAAACATAAATATAATAAAAAAGATTATATATATATAATTGTATAAAAATATGAATTTTATGTACTTTTTCATAATAGAAACTAATATATTATATAAACAATTTATAATAAATGCTATATTTAACATAATAAAATAACTGTACAAAAATTTATTGTAAACTATATATAATAAAAATAATGAAAATATAATTCCAAATGCATTTGAAATTATATATATATAATATTCTAATTTGTTATGTTCTTTATCTATTCTGAACAAAAAAATATTAAACATAAAAAATATCATAAATAAAAAATATGATAATAATAAAAACTTAAAATAATTATTATTAATGAAATCGTATTTAAAAGTTAATACTATAATTAAAATTGATGATGCGGATATAAAAGGTGTAATAACTCTTGAAACACTTATAGACAATTTGGTATTAAGCATTTTATTATACAGAATATACGAAAAATAAATTACACAAGAATTTAATACTGCAAAAATAGATAAAATCATTTTCAAATTTTTCATATCATTTCTTATTAAAAATCTAAAAATTCTCTTAGCATCTATTCTATCATTGAAATATAATACTGCCGCTATAGAAAATATTATTAATAAAATTATAAATAGTATTAATAAACTCCATATTATAATCTCAGCAATCATAGTATAAAAATCATATAAATCAGAAAATTTTTTTATGTCGTATCTGATAAATGATAAACCGGCAATAAAAAGCATAATTAAATTCGCTGATATAATATTTATTATTAGATTAATAAACAAGTATAAATTTTGAAACGGAGTAATTAATATCTCATAACGAAGTTTATATAAATAAAAAGCCGTTAAAAAAATAAGAATAAAAGAGATTAATATAGCTCTAACACTAATAGGATTAAGCACAAAAAGAAATAAAAATATAAAAAATGATAAAGGAATTAAAAAAGAAAAGAATATCCTTATATTGTAAATAAAACCTTCTGATGCAATAGTTTCTAATGTTTCTAAATTAGTATTAGAATTTAATTGAGGAATATTAATATTTAATATATAAGTAACATATATTGCCGAAATAAGCAGTATAAAAACAACACCTATAACAATATTAAAATTCCTAATTATATTTTTATAAGCAGCAGTATTTATATTATCATTATTCACTATTATTTATCTATACCCAATATTTTCATCATTTCACTTTCTATCTCTAATACATCTCCGTACTTATCCTGAATCGACTTCATATCTGAGCGTCTTTTTTCTAAAAGCTCATCTTGTTTATCTTTATCTAACCCTTGAGCCTCTTTATAATATCCATAGCTTATAAGTTTATCTGCCATTCTTAAAGTTTTATCTGATACTATAGCTCTATCAGAATCACTTTCTGCTTTGTACATATCAAAACTAGCATCCGTTTTCAAAACTCCGTCAGGAACACCATTAATAATCTTTCCTTTCCAAACCAATCTAGGTTCATACTTATATGTTTTGTATGTAAACTCATATACATTTACAACACCATTCTCTGCAAATATATCCTGTGCAGTATTTGCTAATGGATCTATAAGAAGTATTTTATTTTTACCGTCTTCTAAGTACATTCTTTGAATATTATTAAGTCCCTGCTTGCTGCTTCCATTTATAGATTTTCCAATAGTGCTTTCTAAATTCAATTCTAAATCATCTTTTAAAAGCAAAGTATATGAAGCTATGCCGCTCCTTTCACCTGAATGTTCATAAGTTCCTCTAACCATTATTTCATCTTTTCCGTCATTGTTTATATCGCATAGGAAAAACTCAGGATTATATATTGGAAAAGAGAGTATATCATCTAAATATTCAATATATTTATCTTTGATAAATTTACCATCTAATATGAATTGAGAATTTGAAGCTATATTTTTTAAATCAGCTGTCTTAATAGCAGATATTTTAGCACTCTCTAATTTTGAATCGTCTCCAAGATGGAAGTTAAATATTTCTCCTATTTCATAATCAGCATATTTAATATTATCAATAAACATAGGATTTAAATAATATATACTCTTAAGTTTATTTCCTTTGATTGAATAAATAAATGTATTTTTATTAAACTCTAAAAAATATAAATCTGCAAAATCTTCATATTTCTTATCCAAAGAAGGATTATATGTATAATAAAAATTTTCATAATACACAGGAGAAATCATTTTATCCCTGCTTAAAGTTTTTCCTGTATAAGTTCTAATATACTTGTCTATTATATTTGTATTTACTATATCTTTTGCCGATGTAAAATATGATATATTAGAAGTATTATTATATATCACAGAAGATAAATTATAATTATTTTCATTATAAATATCCAAGTATCCGGTATCTTTTGATATGTCGCTTAAAAAACCATTTTCATAAGCATCAGCAATCAGTTTTTCTGCTCCTAAATCAGAAGGTGCTTCTATTATATAATTTATTAATTTCATTTTATTTGAATAGATATTATTTACATTATTGCCCTCTCCTACAATACCAATCATCATATCTATATTTGTAGCACCCAATTTCTTCCACTCTTTTAAATAACTTTGAATATCATGAAAGTTATATAATGAATCTGCAGCAAAATGTGATAAAAATAAAGCTAAATAAATATCAGCATCTTTATTTTTTATGCTAAAAAGAAGTTCTCTAGCCTTTTTCAAAGCTAAATTTTGTTCAACATAATTATATTCAGATGCATAAGAAAAAACTGAGTTATCATCATGTACACTATCACTATAACGATTATGGTATGTATTTGATATATAATCTATAGCATACTTCTTTATATCATTGTCTCCTACAAGTTTTCTATTAAGGAAATCTTTATTTCTATTTATAATATTGCTGTAATTCGGATCCTGATAATAACTAAGCAAAGCATTGCTGAAAGCTTCTTTATCAACCCTGATTGATTTATAAACATATTTCATATCGAAAAAATCATTGGAATAATTATTACTTTGCAGGCTATTTGTATTTATATCATTAGTATTTAAATTATTATCCGCATTTTCATTTTTACTGCAGCTTGAAAATATTGATGCATAAATCAATATAGCAATATAAATTATTTTCTTAAACATAATTCCCCCATAATCCATTCCAATAAAATATGTTTACTTTTTGTATATTATATATAAAATATCTTTTTTTACAAGCACTATAATTAGTACTACTTTTCATACAAACAAAATAAAAAATTCTAATTGACTTTTTATTTTATATTTATACAATTCATGTGTTAAAATAAATAATAATTATATAAACTAATATTACAAAGTATAAAAATAAGTTTAATTAAGAATAAAATTGTCAGAATCATAAAAATTAAATAAATATATATTAATCTGGCAATTAAAAATAAATAAGAGAGAGAGGAATCTATGATTAGTATAATATCAGATATGGACGGAGTTATATACAGAGGAAATAATTTAATAGAAGGTGCTGAAGATTTTATAAAAATGCTGTTGTATAGGAATGTGCCATTTCTATTTTTAACAAACAATGCTGAACAAACTCCAAGAGATTTAAAAAGAAAATTAGAGTCATTGGGTGTAAATGGATTAGATGAAAAACATTTTTTTACCGCTGCACAGGCAACAGCTATATTCTTACAAAGACAGCTTGCAAACGGCACTGCTTATGTTATAGGCACAGGCGGACTTGTAAGCGAATTATATAATGTGGGATATAGTATAAATGATGTTAATCCTGATTATGTAGTAGTTGGTAAAACTAATGCTTTCAATTTTGATATGCTTCAAAAGGCTGTGCATCTTATCAATAAAGGTGCTAAGTTTATAGGATGCAATCCTGATATAGTAGATCCTGCTCCGAATGGTGAATTGATACCGGCAGTAGGACCTATACTTTCTGCAATAGAAACCGCTACAGGTAAAAAACCTTATATAGTAGGTAAGCCAAACCCTATTATGATGTCTATTGCTAAAAATCAAATAAATGCTCATAGTGAAAATACGCTTATGGTAGGCGACAGAATGGATACGGATATACTTGGCGGACTTGGGGCAGGTATGAAAACTGCTCTTGTACTTTCAGGAGTTACTACAAAAACAATGGCAGAAGATTTTCCATACAGACCAAATTATATATTTAATTCAGTAGCTGAAATAGATATAGACAAATTTTAATTTACAAATAATATTTTAGATATATAATAATAATAGTAGATATTAAAGCTGTTTAATTTTATTAGGCAGCTTTTTTATATATTAAAAATTTATTTATATAAAATAGGAATTATATATGTCTAATTTACTATTTATTATAATGACTCTTTTATGGCTTTCATTGTATGTTTATATACCATATCAGGTTACATATTTATCTTCTATTAATATAAATACATCAATGATAGGAATAATTATAGGAGTTTACGGTGCTGCACAGATGTTTCTAAAATTTCCTTTCGGACTTCTTAATGATTATATAGGAAAATGTAGGTCGCTCATAATATTAGCAGGATTTTTAACTTCGCTTGGAGGACTAATAAGATTATTAAATACAAATCAGTACGGATTTTTAATAGGAGGAACTTTATGCGGAATATCTGCATCCATTTGGACTGTATTTATGGTTTTATATGCTTCGTATTTTAATAAAAATGAAGAATACAAAGCTACAAGTAAAGCATTAGTTGCAAGTGTTCTTGGTATGTTTATTGCTTTCTTAATAGCGGCTATTTTCTATGATAAACTTGGAATGAAATTTATCCTTCTTGTAAGTACTGTATCTGGAGCATTGGTATCATTATTAGGATTATTTTTAAAAGACAATGAACATAGTAAAAAATTATCAATAAAAGGATTATTATCCGTAATAAAAAATAAAAGATTAATAGTATTCTCTCTGCTTGCTATAGTAATGCAGGGAGTACAAATGTCTGCTGTAATTTCTTTTACTTTAAATAGAATAAAGGAATTAGGCGGAACAGATAATAATGTTGGAATGGCATCAATAGTGAGTATGTTCTTTGCTATAGTAGGAGCTTTTGTACCAAGCAAAATAAAAAATGAAAATAATATAAGAAAATATATACCTATATCATTTGTAATTATGGCTTTGTACTGTATTATAGTTATATCAGTAAATAATGTATTTATTGTAATTGCTTCTCAGATTTTGGGAGGATTTTCTTCAGGAATCCTAGCATCATTACTTACAAGCGAATCAATAAAAGAAATAGATATTGAAAAGAAATCATCAGCAATGGGATTTTTTCAATCTACATATTCATTTGGTATTTTTATATTTCCTATAATAACAGGAAAACTAATAGATATATATTCTATAAATATTGCTTATATTGTACTTACTTTAATTTCTTTATTATCAGCTGTAATTTCTATTATCTATTATAGTACAAATAAACATGAAAAATAATAAAAAATAATTGCAAAAAATAAAATTTATAATAGTATAATTGCATTAAATTTTATGGATTTTTTATGTCAGAGAATAATAAAGCAAATAATAATTCAGGTTATATCCTCGCAATACTAGCAGTAATTATATGGAGCGGTAATTTTGTAGCTGCCAGATTTCTTGTACATTTCACCCCCATAGAAATTTCTTTTTACAGATGGTTAGTAACTTTTATAGTATTAACTCCTTTCTGTATAAAAAAATTGATAAAAAGTATAAAATATATAAAAGGAAGATGGATTAAAGTTATAATAATATCCGTACTTGGAATAACAGTATTTAATACTTTTGTATATTTAGCGGCACATACAAGTAATGCTGCCAATATGTCATTACTAGCAACATTATCTCCTATTGTAATGGCGATAATAAGCAGAATAATATGGAAAACTAAATTAACTTTAAATCAAAAGTTAGGACTTCTTATAGTCATAATTGGTGTTGTAATACTAATAACTAAAGGAAGCATAGAAGTTCTTGTGAATCTAAAATTTGCTATTGGGGATTTATATATGCTGTTTGCTGTTATACTATTTGCAGTTTACACATTAACATTAAAAATAAGACCTAAAGAAGTTTCACAGTCAACATTTTTTTATCTTATGGTAATAATAGGACTTATACCGCTTGCAATAGGAATGCTGTTTACATATACTTCAAATAATATGCATACTCTTGATATGGAATCTGCCCTAATACTTATATATGTTGGTGTCTTTCCATCAGCTTTGGGATTTATATTATGGAATATGGCTGTTGCTAAAATAGGTGCTATAAAGGGAGGTATAATATACGATTCAATACCTTTCTTCTCATCTTTGGAAGCAGTTATATTTTTGCATGAAAATATATTAATATCTCAAATAATAGGCGGCATATTAATACTATCAGGTATAATATATAGTTCTATAGGGGATAAAATAAAAAAAGAAAGTAAGTAAACCCAATAAAAATAGCTCATACTATAGCTAAAATATTAATTAAGTTTTCTTAATTCAGACCTTTTAAGAGGTTTAAATCTAGATTTTTCAGCATCAGGCACCCTAGTCCATTTCATAGATTTGCCTAATATTCCAGCCTTATCTATAGAACCTCTTAAAATAAGTTTTCCTTCTTTATCTATAGACATTTTTCCATTATATGTTTTTCCATCATAAGGATTGTATATTTTACCATCATTCCATTCATTCTTATTAAAAGATAATCCCATAATATATACTAAGCCTTTCAATGGTAGTTTTCTTAATTCAGGATTCGGATTTTTTTCATCTAAACTTTCAGGTCCGTTATATGGTTCTTTATATGCAAAAGAATATCCGTAATATTTTCCATTTTCCTCATATATCTCAACAACAGGAATTCTGCCTAAAGAATCTTTTTCAGCATACCATAATCCCACTACATCATTCGCCTTAACATTCTGAGCATTCAATGATAATACTAAAAAAGTAAATACTACTGCAATAAATAAAATTTTTTTCTTCATAATTTACCCTAATCTATTAAACAATATTACTTTATTATAAAACATAAGTTTTTATTTTTAGTAAAATATTTATAATTGTTATTTTAATAAAATTTCCATTCTATCCCAGCATCAAGATGTATAGTAAATTTATATTGAGCATGCTTCTCAATAAGCCAAGTACCAATTTTAGTGCTGACAAATGGAGAAAGACTAGGCACACTATTTAATGCTTTCTTATATGAATAAGCGGCAAACAAACCAACCCTATATAAATCCTTACTAGAAAGCATTTGTTCTATTGTTGTGTTAATAGCAAAAGACATACCCCATTCTTTCATACTGTATCCCAATTTTATATCATGATTAAAATACATATCTTCTGCTTTTACCACTATAGATTCTCTAGCCAAATAAATATAATCATCTTTATCAATTCCAAAAGCTCTTATATAATTTATATAAGGAGTATATATTAAAGCTATTAATCCCTCCCCTGCCGATCCTCCTATTGTAATAGTAGGTGCCACTTGAAAATATATAGTATTGCCTCCTACATATTGAGGCTTTTTAGTCATAGGATTAAGTCCTGTAAATGGAGGAAGAGCATGATTAAACTCCTTTGTACTTCCATCAACTAATACAGGTTTTCCAGCATCAGCAAGTCCTGCTTCATAAGTAAACTTGAATAATACTTTTAATGCTATTAGAGGCTGAAATTCAACATAAGCTGAAGTTCTTGAAAAACTGCTTAACTCCTGTTCTATCCCTGCAAGAATATATGAATCATTAAAAAAGAAATTATTCATCTCCCTAAATAAAGCCTTTTTATAAAATAATTGCCCTTGATATAAAGCCCCGAAATGATTCCATCTTCCTAAAAAGTGATTTGAGAAATACCAGCCTTCGTCTGAATATCTTTTAGAATCTGCATTTTCTTGTGCTGATAATGGTATGCTCATAATTATAACAGATATTATTATAAATATTTTTTTCATAACTTTCCTTAAATATTATTAAATAAAATTTTATTATTGTATAGTAATTAATTATTATATAATAATTACAATATGCATCGATTATAGTAAACATGCTTATAAATATATAAAAAGATTATATATACAAATAATTTAATTCTGCGATTATAAAGATAATATTTTTTGTTTATTATTTTAATATATAAAATAAGCAGGGTTTTGCCAAATAAACAAAACCCTAGCAATAAACATAAAAATATAATTAGTGTAAGTATTTATCAATTTAGTTTTCTAAGTTCGCTTTTGTTCAGCGGTTTGTATTTAGATGCATCGCTGCTTGGTAATTTTTGCCATACTATATTTTTACCAAAAATTCCTGCTCCGTCAGCACTAGCTCTTATTTTTATTTCTGTACCATTATCTGATAAAGTTACTTTGGCATGATAAGTTTTACCGTCATCAGGATTGTATATTTTACCATTTTTCCATTCCCCATTAACAAACTCTAAATCATATAAATAAACGAGTCCTTTTAAAGGTAAGTTTCTTAACTCTTTTTTTGGATTATTAACATCGTTTACTATATCATTTGAATTTTTATAAGCAAATGAATAAGCATAATATTTGTTATTTTCTTTATATATTTCAACAACTGAAACTCTATTTTGAGAATCTGCCTGACTGTACCATAAACCTGTTATATCATCAGCATTCTGAGCAAAGGCTAATACATTAAACAAAAATGTAAAAATTAATATTGTAATTATTTTATTTTTCATTAAATTCTCCTTTTTTAGTGATTTTGGTATAAGTGATAAACTAATATATTAGTCTATCACTTCACTCAAACATATTTTTGTTACTTAAACAAATTAATTAAGGCTGGTATCCATTGATAAGCTGTACCTATAGCAGCTCCAACAACACCGCATAATAAAAATCTAAGCACTATATAAGGTTTTAATGGGAATAATATATTGCGTGCTGCCAAATATCCGCTTAATAAAGCACCAGTGAAGCCTCCGCCGGGGAAGTTCCAAGCACTAGCAAAATGTAAGTTTTTAACTGTAGGCGATACCCTTACGCATCTGCTTTTTTTCAAGTAAGTATCCTGTACAAATCCGTAAGGAGTACCGTCTGGGGTTTTTATGTATCTCTTAATTGTTTTAGGAGTAGCTACTTCATAATACTCTATATTATCTCTAAATCCCGGATAATGCTGTTCTGCTCTGTCAATTAATTTTTCAGCCATCTCCTTTTTTCTTGCTTTATATTCTTCATCGCTCAAATCTTTCCATTCGTCTAAGAATGAAGGTCCTGTAAGTACGGCAAATGAGCGGTTATCGCCCTCCTCTACAAGTCCGCTGTCTATTGCTGAATAGTCTACAAATACAAAGTTCCTATCTTCCACTGGTATATGTCTTTGTCCTTTGGCATCTTCTTTGAAATTTGTATTTAAAGTTTTTTCTGTAGTTATAAAAGTAGAGTATGCATTATTAGGATAAAGCTCTGAGAATTTTTTCTTAAATATTATGTAAACTGTATAAAGTGATACTGAGTTTTTAAATTTCTTTATTCTCTTATCTTCATATCCTTTAGGTAATAATTCATCATAAACTATTTGAGGAGCTGCATTTGCTATTACATAATCAGCATTAACTGTAATTTCCTCTTTTGCTCTTTTATCATAATAAGTTACTCCCTCAGCAATATTTCCTTTTACATTTATTTTCTTAACTTCTGAAGAAACTTTTATCTCCCCTCCGTTTTCTTTTATTATATCAGCTAAAGCATTTGATAAGTTCTGACTGCCTCCTTTAATAAAATAAGCAGAGTTATAATAAGCACCCTGAGCACAAGCATGATAATACCAAGTAAACTCATATGGGTTTTGGTGATAGTAAGTAATATTTATATTCAATATTCTTTTTAACTTATCACTTTTTATTATAGAATCCAAAACATCTCCAGTATTTTTCTGCTTAAACAATTGATATAAAATCATAGGAAGTGTTGTTACTGGAAAGAAGAAATAATCCCAAAACTTCAAGTCATAAGGTACTCTTCTTATCATATACATCATTCTTGAAAGTCCGGAAAAATATTTTTTTATGCCCTCTTTCTCCTCTGGAAACTCCTTCTCTAAAGTATTTATAGCATTCTCATAACCTTCAGGTATAACCAAATCTGTAGATTCTGTTTTTATTCTCCAAGTTTGAGGAAGCTGTACCAAATTGACTCTGTCATAAAGTCCTAATTTGCTGAATATTACATGCTTCATCTCTCTATTTTTTTTAGCCATATCCAATTCATGAAGCCCTACTTCAAATTTTACATTTTTTCTTTTGTATCCTGTAGCACATCCGCCAACTATATTATGGCTTTCTAATACAAGAACTTTTTTTCCTTGTTTTGCTAAATAGGCTCCTGAAGTTAATCCTCCTAAACCAGAACCTATTATTACTATATCATATTTATTGTTAGTCATATTCATAATCTCCTTTGATAAATTATATTTATCTTTCATAAGCATTTTTGTTTGTTTTTGCTTATATATTAATAATAATATAAAAAACAAAAAACACAAGCATTTTTTACAAAAAATGCGTATATATAGTTCCTTTTTTTGAGAAATTTAAGATTTTTTTACAATTTTGTATTACATGTATGATAAATTTAAAATGTTTATTTGTTATTTTAGAATAAATTATAATGATGCACTCTATATTATAAAACTAATAATATTAAATAATAATCAATAAAAACAACATTTACACTTTTTATAATCAAAAATTTTACATTTTTTGTAAATACACTATAATAAAAATATATAAAAAATAAAGCGAATAAACAAATGGAAAAGAAACTATTAAGAGAAAAAATAAAAGAGCTTGATATTAGAATAATGGACTTAGCCAAATATATGCAAATGTCAAGACCTACAATTTATAAATATATAGAAATGTACGAAACTGGACATCGTAATGAAATAGAATCAAAAGTTTTAAGTGTTTTTGAATATATTGATAATAATAAAAATATAGGAAAGACTAATGTTATAAAGTTTATATTAGAGAATATATCAAAAATAGAAGAAAATATCAGCGAAACAGAAAAGAGAAAAATACAAATAAGAAATTTATTAAAGCATCAAAATAGAACAAAAGAAGATTTTATATATCTTATTTCAGAAGATAATTTCTTTGACCCTATTTTAGATTATTTGATAAAATGCAGAAATATAGCTGATAAAAAAATCACAGAAGAAGAATATGAGTTTATAAAGCCTTTAGAAGAACTGTATAAAACTCAAGGCTTTAAAATAAAAATAAATAAAAAAAGGAGCAGTAAATGAGTAGGAGATTTATAAAAATCCAAAACTATAGAAATATAGGAGTTACAAAAGACTTGGAAGAATACCAAACACTTTATTTAAATAACACTTTGAATAAAGACGAAATGGGTGAACTTATAATACTTATAGGCGAAAACAATGTTGGTAAATCAAATATATTAGATGCTGTTAAAGTAATAAGATCTACAGAAAATGTTAAAAGTATAAATTTTCAAAATGATATTCCATACTTTATGGACTATGAAGATACAAAACCTAAAATAAAACTTATTTATATTGATGAAAACGAAAGCCCAGAGATAGAATATTTTTTAGATGAAAATTTAAATGTTAATTATAATTCTAATTTAGAAAAAGATATAATAAAAGAAAAATATAACATTAACTTTATACCTAATATTCTTTATTACAAAGAAGGAGAGGTTAAAGACAGCGATTTAATTCAACACCATTATCCATTAAAAATTCTAAATTTTTTAATGCATTATTCAAAGCTATAGGGAAAAATATCAGCACTATAGAAACAGCTTATGAAAAAGCCAAAAAAGCTCCCGGATATAAAAATCAATATCAAAACACAATAAATCATAATCTTAAAGATATAGTAAGCAAAAAATTTAATGAATTATACTTTCAGGATTTGAACACTCAGGAATATAATTTCTATATCACTTTAGAAAAAGATCAAATATATTTATCTATGGAAAAAAATAGAAATATCATTTTATTAGAGCAGCAGTCTGTAGGCTTCAAATGGTTTTTTAATTTCTTCTTTAATTTTTTATACTCTAATGAATTAAATCCAGGAGATATAGTTTTAATGGATGAGCCTGAAATACATTTATCAATACCGGGCAGAAGAGATTTAAGAAATTTCATTAAAAACTTTGCTAGAAATCATGGCGTAACATTTATAACTACTACTCATAATCCTTCATTTATAGATGTTGATTATTTAGATGAGCTTAGAATTGTAAAATTCAAAAAAGATAAAATAGGCGTCGAAATACAGAATGATTTTTCTGCTATAGGTGAAGATGAAGTTGATACATTAAATGAAATAGTAGATAGTTTCGGAGTGCTTCATAGAGATATAATAACTAATCCTAATAATAAAGTAATATTTGTTGAAGGGCTTATGGATTATAATTATCTTACAGCTTTCAAGAAATTAAAAGAAGCAAAAGAAAATAACAAAATGAATTTAGTATTTCTTCCTATTCATGGACTTGGAAAAGATGATAAGGAGATGAACAATAAATTAAAACAGTTGGTACAGTTTAGGGAGGCTGTTATATTGACAGACAGCGATGAGAGAGCTAATTTATTCAAAAAAGCTTCGGAATCAAATACTTTAATGAAAGAGAGATTAACAGTATTTCAATTAAAAGAAGCAGATCAATCTTTCAAACAAATAGAAAGCCTATTCAGCGATAATGACAAAGAAAAATATAAGGAAATGATACAAAATAAAAGCGGAAGCCTTTCTTCATTATTCAAAAATAATATTCTTAAAAGAGAATTAGATGAAGAAACTATAAATAATTTTAATAAACTTCTTGACTATTTAAGCGAAATGATATTAACAGTTAATAAAAATAACGGCAAAAAAAATCAAGAAGCGAATCAAAATTCTTAAATACAAACAATTAAAACTTAAACAATAAAAAAGGGACTGTTTATTACAGCACTTTTTTTAATTATATATTAGACTTGTTTCAAAACTATTTTTATTTATAATTGCTGGGACTAGCCATGCGAAGTTACAAATTTTAAATACTATTTAAAATATTATCAATAATTATTAAAATAGTTTTGACGCAAGTCTATTGATATTTTATTCAAATAATTTATTATGTTTGCAATTAAATTTTTTTTTATATAAGGACTTTTTATGAATGATGTTTTAAATTTAATGAAAGATTTAACTAATGCATTCGGACCTTCTGGTTTTGAAGATGATGTTATAGAAGTTATAAGAAAAAATACAGCATTTATAGACAGTGAAAGAGATTCTATTAATAATCTATATTTGGGATTAAACAAAATAGATAAAAATAAACCTATAGTTGGTTTGGATTGTCATATAGATGAAATAGGATTTATGGCAGAACATATTAATGATAATGGTACTATATCTTTTATACCATTAGGAGGCTGGCATATACCTAATATAGTGTCAAACTCTGTAGTAATAAAATCTTCAAGCGGAGAATATGTTAAAGGAGTAATAGGTTCAAAACCTCCTCATTTTATGACTGACGAAGATAAAAGAAAACTTCCTTCACTTCATGATATGTATATTGATGTGGGCACTAGAAGTAAAAAGGAGTCTGAAGAAGTATTCGGCATACAAATAGGAGATCCTATAGTACCTGATGTTGATTTCAGATATGATGAAAGGACAAAAAGTATATGTGCTAAAGCAATAGACAACAGAGTTGGAGCTTTATGTGTAATAGAAACTTTAAAAGCTTTAAAAGATGAAAAATTAGATGTTAATTTGGTTGGAATGATGACCGCTCAGGAAGAAGTAGGAACTAGAGGAGCTGCTGTGGCTTCTAATAAAGTAAAGCCTGATTTGGTTATAGTATTTGAAGGCTCTCCTGCTGACGACACATTCTATTATGGAGATAGAGCTCATGGTGCTATAGGAAGAGGCTCTCAGCTTAGAATAATTGACGGCGGTATGATAACTAATCCTAGACTAAATAAATACACAATAGAAATAGCTAAAAAAAATAATATATCCCATCAAGTTATTGTACGAGAAAAAGGTTCTACTAACGGAGCTGTTTATCATAAAACTAATTTAGGTTCTCCAAGTGTAGTATTGGGAGTAGCGACTAGATATGCACATAGTCATTACTGCTATGCTTCTTATGATGATATAACTGCTTCTATAGAAATAGCAAAAGCATTGATAAAAACTTTAAACAAAGAAAAGATAAAAGAATTTTAATAAAAGCTAATTAAATAATAAAATGATACTATGTTATAAAAAACATGGTATCATTTTTTATATAGACTAAAAATTTTTAAAATCAATAACTTTTTATTATATTTAAGAATTCCATAATTTTATATGATAGCTAAAAAATATTATACACTAATAAGATACTATACTTTTTAAAAATACAAAATGTAAAAATCAAATTCATCATAAAAAATACAATATCAAGTTATTCAATTTTTATAATAAAAAATAATTATATAGATATGATTATTTTTCCTTCAATACCTCCTTTAGATATAGTTTTAATAGCTTCTTCTGTATTGTCAATACTAAATACCTTAGTAAATATTTTAGGCTTTATATTTTTCTTTTCCACAATTTTTGTAATTTCTTTAAGCTGTTCACCGTCAGCCCTTACAAACATAAATCTATACTCTTTCCCTTCTTTCATAGCTTTTTTATCATATTTAGAACCAGCAAAAGAAAATAAAACTCTTTTTAAAAAAGGAAATTTATTATCTTCAGCAAATTTTTTATTAGGGCTAGTTCTCAAACTCAAAATACGACCGCCTTTCTTTAATACTGATAACTCTTTATCAAACTCTTTTGCCCCAAGCGTATCAATAACATAATCAACATTTGAAACTGCTTCCCAATAATTTTCTTTACGATAATCTATATATTTATCAGTACCCAAACTCACAAAATGCTCTTTAACTCTATCATTACCAGAAACTATAACATTAAGACCTAAATATTTGGCAATTGGAACTGCCATCTCTCCGAAACTTCCGGAACCTCCTGTTATTAAAACAGTTTCGCCGGATTTAGCTTCTAATTCTTCTTTAAATGCCTGATAAGCTGTAAGTGCTGTAAGAGGTATTGCTGCTGCAGAAGAAAAATCACAATTATTAGGCATAAGAGATAAAAACTTACTGTCTACTGCCGCATAATCAGCAAAAGCACCTATTTTTTCTATAGGCATACGAGTATAAACTTTATCTCCAATCTTAAAATCTTTTACATTTTTTCCTATCTTTTCAACTACTCCTGAAAACTCATTGCCCAATGTAAGAGGCATTTTATAATCCTGTATAAGTCTCACACTGCCTGTTAAGATTAATATTTCAAGCGGATTTACTGCCGCAGCCTTTACCTTGACCAAGACTTCATCATCAGAAATTTCAGGAATTGGAATATCTCGTACGATTATATTAATATCCTTTGAATATTTATTAATTTGTGCTGCTTTCATAATGTCTCCATTTTTTGTAATATAAAATTTTTATAATATGATACTTTAGATAAAAATTAATCTAAAAATACTAGAATTATCTTATGATAAATTTTAAAATTTATATTTTATTATTTTATAAAATACGCATGTACTTTTATAAAACAAATATATTTAATATACAATAAGATTTTAAAATTTAAAAATTTTTATTGTTATTTTTACAAAAAAAATTATACTTAATTTTGTATATTATATCTGAAGCAGTACTTTGTCAATAATGTCATACTCCCATAAACAACATTTTATAAAGTACAAATAGATTTATACTTCTATAAAAAACCAAAGTTTATATCTTGAAAAAATTCATATTGAAAAAATATGATTGTTTAGCATATATATATTCATTTTTTTACTATATTTCTAAACTTTGAAACATCAAACATTCTTGTGGTTTTGCTTTTTTCCAAAGAAGCTCGTATTATAAGCATGTCCGCATCAAGTAAATTATCATAAACATAATCTGGTTTTAAAACTATAGAACTTAATCTGTCTTCACTCGCTTTGCATTCTAAATTATCAGGCAAATCATTATCAAATCTAAAAAATGTTTTATGTTCAGCAAATACAAAATCTTTACTATTCCAATCTATTATTACTTCTTTGCTTTTATTTTCTTTATTAACTTTTACAATTAAATATGTATCCTCGCTCCAAGATGATAATTTGTATGCTAATAGTCTATAAATATAGTAATTATCATTTTCTAAAACTTCCCAATCGCATTGCTTTATTTGATATACATTAGGATCCATTATATCTTTATCATCCATAAAAAACCTCCAAAAACACTATTAATATTTATTATTATATAGTTATATTTACTTTATACTATACTTTTAATTTAAAGTAAACCTTTTCAAATATATTTTTCTTATTTTATTTTTATCTTTATAACCATAATAAACACATGATATAATACCATCATTCTCAGCACACCAAGGATATCCGCAATCTGTACTTTTCATAGAAGAATCTATTATTATCTCTTCATTTAAGGCTTTATAATTAATTTTTTCTATATCAAATATATCGTTAGGATTATCAAGCAAAACAGCTCTTATACCGTAAGGCTTTAATCTGTATCCATAAGTAAGAAGCAATTTTCCATTACTTAAAATTAGAGGATTTAAAGGATAGCCTTTTATATTAGTGAATATTGGGCTTGAAAAAGTTTTGCCATTATCTTTTGAATAACTTATAGATGTAAGTCCGTACTCATTATCAATATGGGTTCTTATAAATGCTATTATATTATTTTTATAATTTAAAAGAGAAGGCTCAACATATTCTATTTTTGATTTTTTTCCATTTATTTTTTTATAATCAGTTTCGGATAAAAAAGTTTTAATCTTCCAATTAAGCAAATCTTTACTAGAAATAATAAGGCATTGATATTTTGAATTATTTTTATTTATATTTTTTTTATAAGCATATATTGGAGCAAGTATTTCGTTACTATTTAATTTACACATACTGCCTCTAATTGCAAAGTTTTTCATTATAGTATTATCATTATTTATATTTATAATATAAGGCTTTGAAAAAGTTTTTCCATTATCATAGCTTATGCATACTCCTATTCCAGAAAGTAATGCTATAGTGCCGTCATATTCTATAAAAGTATAATCTCTAAATAATTCTTTTTCATTTATAGGGTGAAATGTATATCTAAAATAGTATGCCATTATAGTTTTATCATCTATTCTAAAAAGCTGTGCATCCTGTTTGGCAGCTTCATCATCTTGAGCAAATTCAAATACTTTATCTACCATATTTTTATTAACAAAAGCAAGCATTGATTTGCTTAATGAATGAAGATGAGAATAATGTTTTTTTATTTTTGGTGCTAGTCTAAAACTTATTAAGAATTTATCATTTTCAAGTTTAATAATGCTTGGAAAAGCTGGGTATAGATTTTTATCCTCAAAAATTATAGTTTCATCTAAAATATTTATTTTCATAATAAAGCCTTAAAGTTATATACATTAATTTTCGGTATAAAAAAAGCCTGCATATACAAAAATATATACAGGCTAAAAAATATATAAACTGTAAATTAAAATCTTAATGTTATACCTATTCTAGGCAAAAATAAAGCTCTTATATTAGCAAAAGGCTCATATTGCTTAAAGCTTGAAAGATGAGATATTTCAAATAATGAAGAAGTCCAAGGTGCAACATAGTAGCCTATATCAAATAATGAAATATCTATACCAACCTGTACAGGCCAATTAGCTCCTGTTTTAGGGAAGAGCTGTATTCTCCATCCAAGCTCAACCGACATATAGAAACCGCCATGTGAATATATATCAGGAAGTCCTCCTTCTTTCAATGCATTACCGCTTATAGAAAGTGCTGTACCTCCGAATCTTGGAGATAAGAAAAATCCGAATGGTGCTTTTCTCCAAAAGAAAAATTTAACATTTAAAGACCATGGTACTGTACTGAAGCTGACATTATATTTGTCCATTTTTATTTCTCCAACCGAAAAACCAATATCAAGACCAACTGTCATAAAATCAAGAGGAGCAAAATCATAACTGAATCCTAATCCGAAAGCATAATGCTTAAGTTTTGTATCAATATAATCTCCTACATTACCTCCTGCAAAATTATTTATTAAGTCATGGAACATAGGCTCCATTACACCAACACCTATATCAAATAAACCTGCATACAAAGTAGGTCCGAAGTTAATACCGAATAAACTTCTGCCATGCATATAATCTAAAAATGCATTTCCTGTAGGTTCTCCTATATTTTGAGAAAATAATGATGAAGTACTTATAGTAAAAATAAGCATTAACAATGAAATAAACTTTTTCATAAGAAGATCTCCATTAATAAAATTACATAGTGCGATAATATATTAAATTATAAAAAAGTCAATAATACATATTATCTAAAATATAAAAATCATGATATAAACATCAAAAAAATTAAATTATATTTGCATAAATTATAAATATCTAATACATTTTACTAATAAAATATTTTTAGGATGCTTTTATGAATAGAAAAAATAGAAGAAATATAAATACAAAAAGAAGAAAAAAATATCATAAAAAGAATATAAAAGAAAGCAAAATAAAAAACTTACGGGAAAATATTACAAATAAAGCTAAAGAATATATAAATGATGAAAATATAAAAAAGATTAAAGATTCAGCCGAAAAAGGATTAAAAAAAGCCAAAGATTTTACATACGATAATATAGATAAATTTCAAAAATATATTGATGAAAAAGATATAAAAGGAAAAGTAAAAAATATTACAAATGCTGGTATCGATAAAATAAAAGAGCATTCAAAAAAGAAATATATGACTAGATTTTTAAAATTTATTCATAGATATTATATATTAACTTTTTTAATTCTTTTTATAATATCAATTTTAGTATTTAGAAATATATACATCACTCATAATCAAAAAATAGAAAACTCACTTAATTATTCAATTACAAATTTTGCTCCATCATTAAATAATATTATAATAGCAAAAGAAGATTATTATACAAACTATATTATAAGGACAATATCAAGCAATAAAACTATAACGAATAATATAATACTAAAAAGCACATCTTTAGACAATTTAGAAACATCATTAAAAAATATTTTGGATAATTATAATATAATGCTTCAAACTTCAATAAATGAAACTGTAAAATCTTATAATAATCTTATAAATTTCTGGTTTGCATTTTTAACTGTAATAATAATAGTATTTATATTTATAACATTAGTAATAAATAATAATATATTAAAAAAATCTAAAATAAAAATGAAATCTTTTAATAACAGCTATAATAAAAAGGTAAAAGAAATAAAAATGCATATTAAAAACTTTGAAAAATTAAAAAAAGAAAATGACAAAACTATAGAAATAAATAAACTTTATAACTTAGCAAATACTTTGTTTGATTTAAAAGACTATAATAATTCAATTTACTATTATGATAGAGTTATAAAATTAGATAATAATTTTATTTATGCACTTTATAACAAGGCAGTATCATACTATTACATTAATGACTATAATAAATGTGCAGATGATTTTATAGATTTATACAATAGAGAAAGTTCAATAAAAGCCCTAGTGCTAAAAAATATTATAGAACTTGCAAATAAAAATATAGAAAAAGCAATTCAATTTTTCCGAAATGAAAATATAGACTATGAATCATTACAGCAAAATAAAGAAAAGCAGTCGATATTTGATAGGATAAGAAATATCTTATCTTAATAATAATTTTATAATAAGTTAATAATTATTTAAAAATATCATTGGTGGCATCATACCAAAATACGAAATCTAGATACTCCATAGGAATTTTTTCGCTTTTTGAATATTCAACTAGATTTGATTCGCAGCTTAGATAATTATTTTTTGTAAGGCTTGTTTTAGGAGTCATACCTTCAGGCAATATACTTAACTTATCCATTACACGCATTATATGTCTGTCAAGTATAGCGATTTTTTGTCCGAACCCTATATTTCTAAGAAAATGACTAGCCTCTTTAAGTCCATATCCTTTAACTTCTTTGGCAAGCTCATTTCTTAATTCTACCATACTGTCATTTTTTAAAGCTTCATTGATTCTGTCTTTTAATACAAACTTTTCATTAGGAAAATAAATCTTTCTGGCAAGCACTATATTTTCAGCCTTCATATTATGAAATCTTACATGCTTTATTAATATATTAGCTACTTTTTCAGCACTTCCTTTAAAAAGCAGATTATTATTATATAAATCAATTATAGCAGCCGCCCCGCTTCTAGCCTTTGTCTGAGGAGTACATATACAAAATGCAAGTTCAGCAAAAAGTCTTTTATCATTATCTCTTTTAAAAACCCTCTCAAAATATTCAAGTCTTCTTTTCATTCTCTCATGAAGAATTTTATCTTTGTATATTCCCATTAAATGTTTAGCATATTCCTTATCCATAATCAGTCCCTATATTGAAGTATATAAAATTACTATGTATGATACTATTATATAAATTAAATTTCAATATATAAAATATTCTTTATTAATAATACCAATAATATTTAATATATGCAGTATAATATATAATTCTATAGTTAAAATAGTTTTGAAACAGCTATATTGATTAATTGATATATTTGATTTATAATATAAAAATACAGTTTCAAAATTATTATATATACTAAAAAGAGAAATTTTATTATGCCTAAATTATTAATATCAAGCGATTTGCATCTTAGTATTCAGGAAAAAGAATATTCTCTTTCTGTGCTGGATGAGATTATAGAATATGCAAAAAACTATGATGCTTTAATGCTTCTAGGAGATACTTTTAATACTTTTGAAGATTTGCAAGGATTAAAAGATGTGTTCTCAACAAAAATAGAAGACTACCAAAAAGATGTATACTTACTTAAAGGCAATCATGAGAATTTAAAATCAAAAGGTATAACATTAAATAAATTAAAATTCCCAGACAATGTTATAGTGATAGAAGATATAAGTTTTTTTAATATTGATAACTTGGATATTATAGCACTTCCCTACAGTGAAAAATATATTATAGATAATGATACAAATAAAAAAATAGAAAACCTCAATGCTGACAACAGAATAGTAATAGCACATGGAATAGTAGAAGGAACATTATGGGCTATAGAAGAAAATGAAGAATCAGCAAGCATACCAATAGATATAATAAAAAGAATAGATCCTAATATTGCAGTAGTAGGACATATTCATAAACAAATGGAAGTTAATATTGAAAATATAGAAATAATATATACAGGTTCTGCAAGAGTTTGGAGAAGAACTAAATCAGAAATGGGCATAAGAAGATGTTTAGCTATTGATACTGAAAATAATTCAATAAAAAAAACATTTATAAATATCAAAAATGCCGGAGTACATAGGGTGTATGAAAGCAATATTTATAATATATCGAATTTAGAACAAAAAGCCTCTGAATGGGGTATAAATGATATTATAGATATTAATATCTACGGAATAGCTGAAGATGAAAATGAGCTTGAAGAGAAGATAAATAATATAAAAAATAAATATTCAAAATATGTAAGAGACTTTAATATAAAAACTTCGGATATATTTTTACTTGAAAATGCCTATAATGAAAGCATTATAAAAGAGTTTTTAGCTATAGCAGATGAATATGAATTTAATACTAATAATGAAGAAGATTTAGAAATAGTTGAAATCGCAAAAAGAATAGGCATAGAAAAACTATATACTGCATTACAAAATAATAAAAGATAATAATTAAAAATATGGAAAATAAAAATGATATTAAATTTAAATAAATTCGGAAAGTTTAAAAATAAATCTTTTGAAATATCAGATAATCTCACATTGTTTTACGGAGAAAACGAATCAGGAAAAACTACTATATTTGATTCCTTGATGTTATTATTTTCAGAAAACAAAAAAACTTCATCATTCGCCAAACAAATAAAATTGAGATACGGAGATAATATAGATATTAATACAGAACCTGAAATAGATGAAAATATAAAACTTCACCCTCAGTCCTATAATAATTTATATTCTATAAGACAAAGCGAAATAATATTTGAAATGTCCGACAGTAAAAAAGATTCTAAGGATTGGGAAAGCGAGATAAAGAAAAAATTATTTGCTTCAGATATAGATGTTGGAAAAATAATATCAGAAGTAAAAGCTGAATATTCAGGAAAATCCCAAAATGCAATACCGGCACAATTAAAAAATACAAAATATAGAAATGAAGAAATAGATGAAGAACTTAATAATTTATACAGCAAGGCTAACACAGAAGTTAATAAAAAAGATAAATTAAAGGAACTTGATGAATTATTAAAAGAAAGCAGCAATATATTAAAAGAAAAAATTGATAATTATAATAAATTAAATGCATTAAGAGAAGAAAAAAATAAAGCAAAAGAAAAAAATAATTTATTAAATATCAATACAATGATACATGAATTTAATAAAAAGGATAAATTCATAAATGAAAATATATACCTGCAGAAAGATCATTCAAAAACAATTAATGAACTAAGCGGAAAAATAGATGAAGGTGAAAATAAGATATCATATTTAAAAGGAAAAATAGAATCTCTTCAAAAATCTTCAGAAGAAAAAAATAAAACAGATTATCAAAGCATAATGATAAGAATAGATAAAGCAATAAAAAAAATAGATGCCTTAAAAGAAAAAAATAATAAAATACCAAAGATAGTATTTTTGGCTGCTGTTGTTTTAATATCAGCATTACTTAGTTTATATTTTAAAAACCCATATTGGTTTTTAATCATACTTCCTTCTATACCATTTTTACTTATAAAAGAAGGAAAAAATGACAAGTTTATAAACGATATATTAGATTCACTTCCGGAACTTGATATAAAAAGTGATAATTTGGAGCTGTCAGATTTAAAAGATATGCTGTTAAAAGAATTGGCTAAAATAGAATTGATACTTGAAGAAAATGACGATGAAGAATTAGAAAATTATAAAAAAGAATTAGAGGAAGCAGCTGTCAATTTAGAAAATCATCATAATGAATTAAATAATTTCTTTGATAAGCTCAATGTAAAAAATAAAGAAAATTACTGTGAAATAAAAAGCAATTTTGATAATGTATATAAAAGCACTGAAGAATTATTTAAAAAATTAATGATAGAAGCAAAAAAATTCGGCTTTAAAGATATAAAAACTTTAGAAGCTAATTGCAGCAGAATATTAAAAGAGCTTGATGAAAATGGAATCAATCCTGATGATTTTAATGAAATGGAAATGAAAGCATTAGAAAATAAATTAAGAGAGCTTGAAATAGAAATTAATTCTATAAAAGAAAATATGAACAAAGTCATGTCTAATGCATCATATATTCAAGGAGAGCTTAACAGCAGCGATGATGTGCATAAAAAGATAATAAACCTTGAAAGTGAGTTTGCAGAAAATAATGAAGAGATAAAAAATTTAAACAAGAGAAAAAAAGCATTAGAACTTCTTGAAAATATGCTCTCAAAAATAAATAAAAAAAATGACGATATATTTAATTCTCTTTCAAATGATGCAGAGCTTTTATACAATCATATAACAGGAAAAAATTTATCTGATGATGTAATTTCAATGTCAGGATTCGATAAAAATAAAATAATGGTAAAAGATAAGAATAATGAAATGAGAAATGTGGAATTATTATCTTCAGCAACAAAAGATGCCGTTTATATAGCTATGCGTCTTTCTATACTTTCAAAAATACATGAAAAAGGAAGATTAATATTATTAGATGACCCTTTTATAACTTTTGATAATAATAGAACAAAAGAAGCATTATCATTTATAAGAGAATATTCAAAAAAATATAATATTCCTATAGCAATATTTACAAAAGATATATTTATAAGAGATATTATGAAAAATTATGAAGAAGCTATTATACATGAATTATCTTAATATATTTATTATCTTTAATAATATTGTATTTTTATCAATTTCTTTATAAAATATAGATTATAATATTATACAAATATTGGCGGAATTATGAAAAAAATAGGCGTATATATAGACTTAGAAAATGTATCGCATTTAAGCTATGAAGTTAATTTTGAGCAAATGCTTAATAATATATTTTTATTTTATAAGAATAATTTAAAAGACAAAGAAATAGTTTATTCTATAAAAAAGGCTTACGGAGATGCAAAATCTATAAAAAAATATTCTAAAAAACTAAGAGATATGCATATTGATATTATTTATTCTGTACCTGTTAATAAAGCAAAAAACATGGCTGATATGATATCATCAATAGATGCATTTGAAGATTTTGTAATAGACAAAAAAATAGATATAGTAATATTTGTAAGCAGAGATGTTGATTATACTGTGGTTATGGATAAACTTTCAAGATACGGTGCTATTGTTGGAATAGTTACAGTATTTGATAATGCTAAAAGAAATATATTTAAAAGCTCATGCAGTCATATATTTAAAATTGAAGATTATAAATCAGCAGAAAAACATGAAAATGAATCTAAAAAAGAAGAAAATAATATAGATAAAATAGAATTTTTAAACTTCTTTTATAACAGAGTATTGGAAATATACAATATACAAAATACACAAACTGTAAAAATTTCAATATCAGATATATGCAACAAAATCAATGAAGACTTTAATCTTGAAAAAGGTAAAAGTGCAATAGAACAAACACAATTCAAAAAAATTAAAAATGTTCTTAAATATCTAAATAATAATGGAATAGAAACAGAAATAAATAATGATGATTTTTATATTAATGAAGTAAACATATTCAAAAATATAATGTCTAAAATTTTAAATCTAAGCAGCTCTGAAATAAGCGAAAAAAATTTCATATTGGCATTCAGAGAAATAGTTTCTAATTATGAAGAAAATGCTGTTATCTCTCTTGCTAATACAATGAATGAAATTAATAAAAAATTCAAAATAGGAAATAATTCAAGTGCCGTAAAAAATACAAGATTTAAAAAACCAAGCAAATTTATAGAGCATATAATTAAAAAAGATATTCCTATTGAACTTACTAATAAGGGAAACGCTTTTATAATGAAAGATAAAAACAAAGTTTTGGAAATACTAGAAAATATAGGTAACGAATAGAAAAAATAATACAGGGGGTGAAATATGTCAAATATAACAGTTATCGGAATGGGATTAATGGGAGGCTCTTTAATAAAAGCATTAAAACTAAGCAATCAAAATTATAATATATACGCCATAGATACAAATAAAGAAAATATAGAATCAGCTTTAAAATACGGATATATTGAAAAAGGATATTTTAATTATGATAATATAAAAGATCTTATTGAATTATCCGACATCATTATGATATGTACACTTCCTTCAATAGCAATAGATATTATTGGTAAATATAAACATTTAATTGATAATAAAAAAATACTTTCAGATTTCTGCGGAGTAAAGACTGATATTTTTAATAATACAAAAGATAAAAAATATATAGGGCTTCATACTATGGCAGGAAAAGAAAAGGGAGGATATATCAACTCCTCTGAAACTATATTCAAAAATTCAAATGCTATAATAGTGAATAATGGAAATGCAGATGAAAGTGATATAAAAATAATAGAAAAACTTTCAAAAGATATAGGCTGTTCTAAAGTTATAAGATCAACAGCTCAAAAACACGATGAAATGATAGCTTTTACAAGTCAGCTTATGCATATAATAGCATGCGGTATTGTTAATCATGATCATTTTTTATCTTCGCTTGGTTTTGAGGGAAACAGCTTGGGAGATCATACAAGAGTAGGTACAATAGATTCTAATATGTGGAGCGAATTATTTTTATACAACAGCGACTATCTATATGATGCTTTAGATAAGTATATAAAATGCCTAAATGATTTTAAATATGCATTAAAAGATAAAAACAGAAATGAGTTAAAAAAATTAATGGATAATTCAAATACAATAAAAAATGAATGGATTGAAAGAAAGAAAAAATAAGATTAATTATATGCCCCCCTGAAAGCAGGAGGCATAAAAATAAATGCTTTCTTAATAATAAAACCATATATTTAAAAATATGTAAAAATATATTACTATTTGACATTATAAATAATATTGCTATAATAAAATAATATTATTTATGTAATAATATTAATAACTGCCGCGGATAATAAAAAATGAAAGTTATAAAATTTCTGAAAAGAATCAATAAAGAAAAAGAATTAGATATATCAGAATACAAAAATAGATATGTAGAAACTAAAAAAGATAAACTTAAGTTTGATAAAATGCTTCAAAAGTCCGTTTCTATGGGACTAGTAATGAAAAAATCTAATATACTAAAACTTACCAATGAGGGAAAAATATATCTAGAAAAAGAATCAAGAAAAGCATCTGAAAAAGTAAATAATATATCAGAAAGCAAAAGAGACAGAAGAAATGCTAAAAATAATAGAGAAAAAGGAAATAAAAAAACAAGCATACCAAAACCAGAAATAAAAATGGATATTAGCAATGCCAAGAAAGATGCTGAGATAATAGCAAAAGCGTATAATGTACCTACAGATTTTCCAAAAAAATGTTTGGAAGAGGCTAAACTATTACCAGACAGTATGGAAAATGTAGAATTAGAATTTGACAGAATAGATTTAAGAGATATAAAAACTGTAACTATAGACGGAGCAGACTCAAAAGATTTTGATGATGCCATAAGTATAGAAAAATTAAATGACGGATATAAATTAGGCATTCATATTGCTGATGTAAGTCATTTTGTAGTAATGGGAAGTGCTTTAGACAGGGAAGCTAGAAAAAGAGGAAACAGTGTTTATTTAATAGATACAGTTTATCCAATGTTTCCGCATGAACTTTCAAACGGTATATGTTCTTTAAATGAAGGTGTAAGCAGATTCACTATGACTGTATTCGTAACAATAGATAATATAGGAAATGTTAAAGAAAGTACTTTTCATAAAAGTGTTATAAAATCAAGCAGAAGATTAACTTACGATTATGCCCAAGATGTTTTGGACGGCATAGAGCAAGATGAAGATTGGCTTATAGAATTATTAAAAAATGCTGATGATGTAAAAAAAATACTTCTTCAAAAGAGAATAGAAAACGGAAGTATAGAGTTCAACCTTAATGAAACTCAAATAATATTGGATAAAGGCGGTAATCCTAAAGACTTTTTTATTAGCGAGAGAAAAGAAACTCATAAGATAATAGAAGAATTAATGCTTATTGCCAACTGCGAAGTAGCTAAAAGATTAAAAAATATAAAAGGTTCTATTTATAGAGTGCATGACAGTCCTGACATAGAAAAGCTCGATACTTTCACAAGAATAGCATTTAATAGAGGATACAAATTAACTAAAGATGCAGACGGTAATTTGGATTTTCATTCATTTATAGAATCTATAATGGGAAAGCCGGACGAAAAATTACTTCTTACCCTACTCCTTCGTTCCATGAAACAGGCTGTATACGATGTTAATAATATAGGGCATTTCGGACTTGGTTTTGAATACTACACCCATTTTACTTCGCCTATAAGAAGATATACTGACCTGCTTACTCATAGACTTTTAAAATTTTCATTAGAAGGTATAAATAATTTAAAACCAACTATGCAGCAGTTTTATATCAATTCTGCACAGTGGTGTTCAAAAACAGAGAGAGTTGCAGTTGAATGCGAGAGAAGTTTAACTAAAGTAAAAGCTGCAAGATTTATGAAAGATAAGATAGGAAATGAATATAACGGAATAATAAGCGGTATTACAAACTTCGGAATATTCGTAGAAATAGAAGACAGAGGAATAGAAGGCTTAATAAGATATGCTGTATTAAAATCGCGTTACAGATACGATGAAAATGAACAGGCAGCATATAGCGAAGAAGATGCTAAATGGTACACATTGGGTGACAGAATAAGAATAGTAGTTTATAAGGTTGATATTAAAGAATTATTCATTGACTTTATACCTGCAAGCGAGTTTGATAATAGTTTTGATGACAGAGATATAATAGACAGCAGAGATTTCTTAAATAAGAAAAAAAACAAAAAAGAAATATATTCAAGAAAATCTCATAAATCATCTAAAGATAGAAAAAGAGGTTCAAAAGATAGAAGAGATAGAAAAAAGAAATCAAAAAAGAGAAGATAATATTTAATTAATTAATATAAAAGGCTTTCTTAAATATAATAAGTTAAGCCTTTTTATTTATTATATAAATACATCATAGCAGTAAGCACCGCACCGCCCAAATTTCTAGCCTTATCAGAAATGGTAAAGCAATTATTATATTCAGATTTTCTAGGGTCAATATCAGCTATTTTTAATCCCTTATGCACTTTAAAACCATCTCTTATAATGCCTCTCAAAAGTCCGTCAAAAGCAGCAAGCACTTCTATTTTTTCATTGTTATTTTTTATGTATGCTATAACTTCTTTTTCTTTAACAAAATCGCCTATGTTTTTTATGTTTTCAATAATACCGTCAGCACTTGCATGTATTACCCTTTCAGCTTCTTTTCCACCTATATTGCCAGGTATTCCTGTATTGGGTATTGCCTCGCCTTTGGTATATATTCTTCCAAGATTATGACCACGCATAGTCTCTATAACAATGTCAACATCATTTCCAGCAGTAAATCCGGGACCTAATGCTATAGTATATTTTGCCATAGATTTATTAGTACCAAGATTTTTTTTGGCTATTATAGCATCAATTAAAAATTCCGGCTTTACATAATTTAATATTCCACAATTAGGATCTATAAGAATAGGTATCTTATTATAATTTCTATCTGTAACTATATTAAGAGCTTCTTCATAGCTTTTTACTAATATGCCTTTAATATCTTCAACTATGCTTTCACCATCATAAACAGCTTCAGATAAGGCAACCTTTCTTCTAATTGAAGAGGGGTATTGTGTTTCTAATAATATAATCTTGAAATGAGCCTTATATAAAGAATACACAATACCTGTAGCTAAATCTCCAGCCCCTCTTATAATTACAAGTTCATCATTAAATAAACTCATAATAAATTATTTTGAATAAGGAGTATTTTTAAGCGGAAGTTCTGTCTGGAACTCACCGTTAAATTTGTAATATGCTAAAGCAACAGCAGGAGCAGTAGGTATACTAGAAATCTCACCTATACCTGTAGCACCATAACCATAAGGCACACCGGGTTTTTCTATAATAATAGATTCAACATCCGGTGTTTTATCAGCTCTGAATAATCCTAAAGTACCAAATTTTACTTTAGGTACACAATTTTCAAGCGGGAATTTTTCTGTAAGTGCATATCCCAAAGACATTACAACACCGCCTTCAATCTGACCTTCCAAAGCTATAGGGTTAATAGCCTTTCCTATATCATGAGCTGCAACAATCTTTTGTATGGTACCATCATCATTAAGCAGGCAAACTTGAGTAGCATAACTATAAGCAACATGCGAAATAGGATGAGGTTTATCAACACCCATTTTATCAGTTATAGTAAGCCATTCGCCGTAATATTCTTTTCCTTCTAAATCTTTTAAAGTTTTTCCTTTATCAAGCTCTTTTTTAAGATCCTCACAAGCCCTTTTACAAGCCTCACCTGTTATAAGAGTTTGTCTTGAGCCTGAAGTAGTACCAGAATCCGGAGAAGTTGCTGTATTAGGCTGATGAACTATTATCTCATCATCATTCAAATCAAGAGTCTCTCCTGCTATTTGATAAAGTACAGTAGCAATCCCCTGCCCTATACAAGAAGCTGCAGAATATACATGCACTTTTTCATCTTCTACAACCAAACGAACTCTTCCTGTATCTGGAAGACCAACACCTACACCAGAGTTTTTCAAAGCACAGGCTATCCCCACATTTTTATTATTATAATATATATCTTTAACAGCCTCTAATGTTTCCACAAGACCTGTAGCTTCATCGGCTATTTGATAGTTAGGAAGAACCTGACCAGGGCGTATAGCATTTCTATATCTTATCTCCCAAGGATCTAATCCGCACATTTCAGCAAGCAGGTTTATATTCATTTCAGTAGCAAAACAAGACTGTGGCACTCCAAATCCTCTGAAAGGTCCAGTAGGAGGATTATTAGTATAGAAAGATTTACCGTCTATATCTATAACCTGATAATTATAAGGACCAGCAGCATGAGTACAAGCTCTTTGAAGTACTGGACCAGATAAGGAAGCATAAGCACCAGCATCAGTAATTAAAGTAGCTTTCATAGCAGTAAGTATACCATTTTCATCGCAGGCGGTAGTCATGTCTATACTCATAGGGTGGCGTTTTGGGTGCCAATTAATACTTTCCTGTCTTGTAAGTTTGAACTTAACAGGTCTTTTTGTTCTATATGCCATTATTGCCGCATAATGCTGAACACTCATATCCTCTTTACCGCCGAAACCTCCGCCTACATATTTATTTTCTACTACAACCTTGTCAGGCTCTATACCCAAAGCCATAGAAACTTCTCTTTTTGTATCATATACACTTTGATCACTTGAATATATAAAAATTCCATCTTCATTGAAAGGCATAGCAATAGCAACTTCAGCTTCCATAAAGGCATGCTCTGTCCAAGGAAGTTCATAATGCCTTGTAACTTTATATTTTGATTTTGCTATTACCTCATCAGCATTTCCTTTAACTAATCTTTCATGAGTAAGTAAATTGCTTTCTCTATCTTCATGAACTAAAGGAGCATCTGCTTTCATAGCCTCTTCTGGATTTCTAACCAAAGGAAGTTCTTCATATTCTACTTTTACTAAATCTCTTGCTTTTTTGGCAGTAGCTTCATCTTCTGCAACTATTAAAGCTAAGCCGTCAGCAATAAATCTTGTAATCTCACCCTCACCTATAAGTACATCCCAATCATGGAAAATATGTCCTATTTTTTTAGCTCCCGGTAAATCTTTAGCAGTAATAACATCAACTACACCTTTTAAAGCTTTTGCTTCACTTATATCTATTTTTAATATTTTGGCTCTAGGATATTTAGTTCTAACTGCAACACCATAAAGCATTCCATCTATTTCAACATCGTCGCAGTATTCACCTGTACCTAAAGCTTTTTCTTTAGCATCTACTCTGGCAATATTTCTATCGCCTAATTTTACCTTTCCTTTATACTCTTTAACATCAATATTTTCTCTTATCATCTTAGCTGCTAATTCTATAGCATCAATGATTTTTTTGTATCCTGTACATCTGCAAATATTATTTTTTATAGCAGCAACTATTTCAAGCCTAGTAGGATTATTATTTTTATCTATCAAGCCTTTAGCAGATATAACCATACCCGGTATACAGAATCCGCATTGAACAGCACCAGCAACTGCAAAAGCATAAGAATATACATCTTTTTCTCTTTGAGTAAATCCCTCTATAGTCTGAACACTTTTACCCTGAAGTCTTCCTATAGTTTGTATACATGCTTTAGTTGGTTTTCCATCTATCAAAACAGTACAAGTTCCGCAAGCTCCTTCAGAACAGCCGTCTTTCACAGACTTGCACTTGCAGTCATTTCTAAGAACATCCATTAATTTTCTATCTGAGTCAAAACTCATTTCTTTGCCGTTAATAATAATCTTGACATTCTCTCCCATATTAGATACCTCCTATTAATTTTTAATAAAAACAAACATAACAAGGGGAATAATATATATCTCCCACTTGCTATGCTATATAATAATTAATATAAAGTCAATTATTTTAATATTAAATATTTATAATTATTAAATACACTGTCTACTATAGTGTAAACACCATTTTTATTTCCGCCAACTTTATAAGATTCTTCTTTTCCATCTATTCTAAGTTTAGCATTGCCTTCTTTATCTAAGAATAAGAAACCGTCATTCTTAGAGTTTGTCATATCATCTGCAGTAGCAAATAATGTAAACTTATCTTTATAAGGAGCAGAACTATAAGGACAGAATGTTTCGCAGTTTCCGCATTCATTACACATATAATCAACATGTATAATTTGAGATATCTTAGCATGTCCGTCAACTTTAACTGATATATTCGCTCTGTTAGGACAAACTTCAGCACAGCTTTCACATATATAGTCGCAAGTTAAACATCTATTAGCTTCAGGTTCTTTTGATACTTCTTTCAAATTACCTTTTTTGCTGTAAGAAATCTCTTCAGTAGAAACAGAAGGCAAATCAGGAGCAACTGCTTTTCCTAATATAGCTTCAGAAAGAACTTTGGCATCTCTTATAGCCTCAACTATAGTAGCAGCTCCGTAAAGTCCGTCTCCAGCTATATAAACATTTTTGAGAGATGATTCATTATTAGCATTGCATTTTGGTCTTCCTCTGTCATCAACTTCTATACCGTTAGATTTATAGAACTCTGATTCAATCTGCTCGCCTATAGAAGCTATAACTGTACTTGCAGGAACTTCTACTGTTTCATTAGTTTCAACAACATTTCTTCTTCCTTTTTCATCGTAATCTGATAATTCCATTTTCTTACATAAAAGTTTTCCGTTTTCTATTTTTACAGGTGCAAGTAATTCCATAAACTCAACGCCGTCTTCCAAAGCCTCTTTAAGCTCTTCTTCTAAAGCAGGCATATATCTTTTAGTTCTTCTATAAACTAGTCTTACATTTTTTACACCTTTATTTTTCTTAGCAGCACGGGCAGCATCCATAGCAGTATTACCGCCTCCTATAACTACTACATCTTCTCCTAAATTAACATTTCCGTTAGTTTTATTGAACTCTTCTAAGAATTTAAGTGTATTTATAGATTCTCCAGCCTCAAGTTTCAAAGGCATGTTTTTATGAGCACCTATACAAACAACAGTATAATCATAATTTTTAGCAAACTCTTTTATATCTTTTATCTCTTTTCCAAGTTCAAATTTTACGCCCATTTGCTTGCATAAACTCACATCATTTCCAATCTCTTCAGCTGATATTCTGAAATTTGGTATAATATTAGCAACAACTCCGCCAGCTTTTTCTCTCTTATCAAATACTGTAACTTCTACTCCAGCACGAGCTAAGAAGAATGCAGCAGAAAGTCCTGCAGGTCCTGCACCTATAATACCAGCTTTTTTTCCTATAGGAGCAGCAGGTTTTAAAGTAGATATAACATTTTTATAACCAGCTCTGGCAGCCTCTAATTTGCATGCTCTTATACTTACAGGCTCTTCATAGAATTGTCTAGTACAAGTATCCATACAAGTATGAGGACATAATATACCTGTAGCAAAAGGCATAGCATTTTTTTCTATAATAACTTTGAAAGATTCATCATATTTACCTTCAGCATTAAGTCTTATATATGTTGTAAGGTCTTGATGTATAGGGCAAGTTTCCATACAAGGTGCAGTATAACAGTCTACCAAAGGTACTTTTTTCTTAATTTTTCTGCTTGCAAGAGGTTTAATCGGTTTTGTATGATGTTTATCTTTTTTGCTTGCCTCAACTATTTTTTCAGCTTTAGCAACATCCACTTTTGTAAATGGTTTATATTCTTTAAGATTTTTAGCTATTTGTTCTGTTCTTTGATAACCGCCTGTTTTTAATAAAGTAGTAGCAATAGTTACAGGCCAAATTCCTGCATCTATAACATCATTAATATTGAAATAATCGCATCCGCCAGAATATGATATTCTTAAATTTCCGTCAAAATCTTTACTCAATCTTGAAGCTACTGTCATAGAAAGAGGGAATAATGATTTACCAGACATATACATCTCTTCAGAAGGAAGCTCTTTCTGCTTAACATCTACAGGGAATGTATTAGTGATTTTTACTCCGAATAAAAGAGAGTTATCAGAAGCTAATTTCTGAAGTCTTTGAAGCATTGGAACTGCATCGCTGTACTGTAAATCATCTTTAAAGTGAAAATCGGTAAATGATATATAGTCATAACCCATATCATCTAATGTTTTTCTTGCATAATCATAGCCTAAAAGTGTAGGATTACATTTAACAAAGGTATTCAATTTTTTTTCTGTGATTAAATAAGAAGCGATTTTTTCTATTTCAGTAGGAGGACATCCATGAAGAGTAGACAAAGTAACGGAATTACATACATCAGTATTAATTTTATCAATATCTTCTTTTTTGAAATTTTTGAATCTGTCAATATTATCATTAAGCCACTTTATACATTCTTTGAATATAGGAGTATTAGAAGCATCTTTTAATCCTTCAATAAACTTATCAATCTTTTCTAGTTTAATACCTTCATAATCATAACCAACAGACATATTAAACTGAAAACCATCCATATCTCCTAAATCCCATTCTTTAGATATAACTTTTAAAGCCACCCAAGCCTTAACATACTCATCAAAAGCCTGAGGTACATAAAGCTCTGTTGACCATTCGCAGTTATAACATTCATCATTAGCAGCTATACAAGGCTTAGCAACACATTTGCTTAATTCTTCACCGTCCATTTTCTGCACTGTTTTAAGCTCAAAAAATCTGCTTCCGGTATAGTATGCAGCTATTATGTTCTGTGCTAACTGAGTATGAGGTCCTGCTGCAGGTCCTATCGGTGTTTCTAATTTTCTTCCAAAAATTTCATAATATTTAGATTTATCAGCTTTAAAAGCTCTTGAAATACCAAATACTTTACCTGTCTTTTTCTCTTCCAAAACCCAATTCATAAGATTTCCAAAAGGAATGGGTGTCATTACATCGCTCATATATTATTCCTCCAATTAATTATTACTGTTTATCAAAACATTAAAGAATTCTATATAAAATTAATTATATAGAACTCACAAATGTTAATTTATTATTTTATTTATTAATCTGTTTCCAAAGTTTATCAGATTCTTCTCTTATTTTAGCATAAGCAGCTTCTTCATCTATTTTTGTAAGTTTTCTGTCTCTCATTAATACTTCTCCGTTACAAACAGTAGTATTAACATGTCCGCCGTTCATACCGAATAATATATGTCCGTTAATATTTTTATCGCTTAATTCTGTATAGTTTTTATAGTCCATTATAATAACATCAGCAGCAGCTCCTTCTTTTAATACGCCTAGAGGAGTTTCAAAAGAACGGTTAGCTATTTTAGCATTATTTTCAAAAAGCATTTGAGGTATTTCACCCCAAGCAGCATTAGGATTGCAAAGACTATGTTTATGAAGTACATTAGCTACTTTGTATGATTCTGTCATATCATGAGTATATCCGTCAGTACCTAAACCTGTTAATATACCCTTTTTCATTAACTCCATAGTAGGAGGACAACCGCAGGCATTACCCATATTGGATTCCGGATTATGAGAAGTCATAGTATCAGTATCTTTTATTAAATCCATTTCATGAGGATTAATATATATACAGTGAACAAGTATAGTTTTTGGACCTAAAACCTTGAAATCATGAAGCCTGTCAACTATTCTTTTTCCATGATCTTTAAGACAAGCATGTAAATCTTCTATACCTTCTGCAACATGTATATGACAGCCTATGCCTTCAGGTAAATCTTTCATACATGCTTCCATAGTTTTATCAGAAATAGTAAAAGAAGCATGCATACCCATCATACCTTTAATCATATCGCTTTTATCAGCCATAGCATGCTTAATAAAGTCAAGATTTTCTTTAACAGAAGCCTTAGATTTTGCCTCTCCATCCCTATCAGAAACCTCATAGCAAAGACAAGAACGAACACCCATAATTTTAGATGCCTCTTCTATAGCAAATAAAGAACCTTCAATATGCCCGAAACTAGCATGATGGTCAAATACAGTAGTAACTCCATTTTTAATAGATTCTATATATGTTGCCATAGCACTTTGTTTTGTTTGCTCTAAAGTAAGATTTCTATCTATAGTCCACCACATTCCGTCTAATATTTCTAAAAAGCCTTTAGGATTATAGCCATTTATACTAAAACCTCTAGCCATAGCAGAGTAAATATGTTCATGTACATTTATAAATGCAGGCATGATTATTCCGCCTTTAGCATCTATATATTCAGCATCTTTATATTTAACCTTCAAATCCGAAGTTTTTCCCACTTCTTTTATTAATCTTCCATCGCAAAGAACAGCTCCATCCTCTATAAATGGTTTATTAGAATCTCTTGTAATTAATTTTCCTCCGCCTATTAATAGCATAAATGCCTCCTAAAATTATATTCTAGTAATTTTATATACATTTTAATAGGATATTAAAAAAAGTGTATTTGTCAACGAATTTTCAAAAAAAATTTAGATTTTTTCTTGAAAATCTAAAAAAAAATTAGTATACTATAGGCATATTAAATGGTTAGATAATTAGCCATTAAGGAATGTTTTTGTATTTTATGGAATCTAATATAATACTTGAAACTTTAATAAATGTAGCACATGGTATAGCAAGACAATTCGGAAATAACTGCGAAGTGTGTATACATGAATTAAAAGAAGATGATTTAGATCATACAATTATTTTTATCATTAATGGAGGCATTACAGGAAGACAAGTAGGAGAAGGAGCCTCAAATGTTGTAATAAATACTATAGAAAAACTTAAAAAAGGAGAACCTATAGTAGATCATTTATCTTATCTTACAAAATCATCAAATGGAAAAATATTGAAATCTTCAACAGTTTTTATAAAGGATATGAATGGCAAATACAGATATATACTATCTATAAACTTTGATATAACTAATTTTATGCCATTTAAAAGCGATTTAGAGAATTTCTTGAACACAGAAGATAAATCAAAATTGGAAGAAATACCAAACAGTGCTCAGGAACTTATGGAGAAATTAATAATCAAAAGCGAAGAATTGGTAGGAAAACCTGCTTCTATAATGAATAAAAATGAAAAAATAAAGGCTATAAAATTTTTAAATGATTCCGGAGTATTTTTAATAACAAAATCTGGAGATAAAGTATCAAATCATTTTGGAATAAGTAAATTCACTCTATATAATTATATAGATTCAAAAAAGGAGGATATAAATGAGTGAACTCAAATGGGCTGAAAATAAGATGCCTAAAACAGATGATAAAAATTTACCAATAATGTCTATTGAGGAAGTAAAAAAAGCAAAAGCATTTCATCAAAGTTTCCCTCAATACACACAAACACCATTGGCTGATTTAAAAGAAATGGCTCAATATTTAGGATTAAAAACAGTAAAAGTAAAAGATGAATCATACAGATTCGGTCTTAATGCTTTTAAAGTATTAGGCGGTTCTTATTCTATGGCTAGATATATAGCTCAGAAAATGGGAAAAGATGTAAGCGAATTTCCTTATGATGTATTAACTTCAAAAAAATTAAAAGATGAATTCGGTCAGGCTACATTCTTCTCAGCTACAGACGGTAACCATGGAAGAGGTGTTGCCTGGGCTGCAAATAAATTAGGACAAAAATCTGTTATATTTATGCCTAAAGGCTCAACTGAAACTAGATTAAAAAACATTCAGGCAGAAGGTGCCACTGCTACAATAGAAGAATACAACTATGATGAATGTGTTAGAAAAGCTGCTGCAGAAGCTGCTAAAGTGCCTAACGGCGTAGTTGTACAGGATACTGCTTGGGAAGGCTATGAAGAAATACCTGCTTGGATTATGCAAGGTTACGGAACTATGGCATTAGAAGCTGATGAGCAATTCGGAGAAAGACCTACACATGTATTCGTACAGGCTGGAGTAGGATCTTTAGCTGGTGCTATGGTTGGATATTTCTCTAACAAATACAAAGATAATCCTCCTGTAATGGTTATAGTAGAAGCTGAAGCTGCTGCTTGTTTATATAAAGGTGCTGAAGCTGGAGACGGTAAAATAAGAATAGTAGAAGGTGATTTAAATACTATTATGGCTGGACTTGCATGCGGTGAGCCTAATATCACTTCTTGGGATATACTTAAAAATCATGCTAACTGCTTTATAGCTGCTGAAGATATAGTTGCTGCAAGAGGAATGAGAATGCTTGCTGCTCCATTAAAAGGAGACCCTCAGGTTGTATCAGGTGAATCTGGTGCTGCTCCTTTCGGTGCTTTGGCTACTATTATGCTTAAAGATGAATATGCTGAATTGAGAAAAAAATTAAAACTTGATTCCAATTCTAAAGTATTATTATTCAGCACAGAAGGCGATACTGATCCTATAAGATGGAAAAATATAGTTTGGGAAGCTAAAGAAAGATAATAAAGTTTAATTAGAATAATAAAGAAATTTAAAATTATAAATTTTTTAGGAGAATAAAAACAATGAGTGCTATTTCAAAAGAACAATTCGAACAAATAAAAGCAAAAGCAGAAGGCTATAAAGCTGATATGACTAAATTCTTAAGAGATTTAATTAGAATTCCTAGTGAATCTTGCGAAGAAAAAGGCGTAATAGAAAGAATAGCTGAAGAGATGAAAAAAGTAGGATTCGACAAAGTAGATATAGATCCTATGGGTAATGTTTTAGGTTATATGGGTACTGGCAAAACTTTAATAGGTATTGATGCTCATATAGATACAGTTGGTGTAGGAAATAAAGATAACTGGAATTTCGATCCTTATGAAGGTTATGAAAATGATGTAGAAATTGGAGGAAGAGGAACTTCTGACCAAGAAGGCGGTATAGTTTCTGGTGTTTACGGTGCTAAAATAATGAAAGATTTAGGTCTTTTAAATGACAAATATCAAGTTGTTGTTGTTGGTACTGTACAGGAAGAAGACTGCGACGGATTATGCTGGGAATACATTTGCAAAAAAAGTAATATCAAACCTGAATTCGTAATTTCTACTGAACCTACTGACGGCGGTATTTATAGAGGTCAAAGAGGAAGAATGGAAATAAGAGTTGATGTTAAAGGTATTTCATGCCATGGTTCTGCTCCGGAAAGAGGAGATAATGCTATTTATAAAATGGCTGATATACTTCAAGACATCAGAAGCCTTAACGAAAATGATGCTAAAGATTCTACAGAGATCAAAGGCTTAGTAAAAATGTTAGAGGAAAAATATAATCCTCAATATAAAGAAGCTAATTTCTTAGGAAGAGGTACTGTAACAGTTTCTCAAATATTCTATACTTCTCCAAGCAGATGTGCTGTTGCTGACTCTTGTTCTATTTCTTTAGACAGAAGAATGACAGCAGGCGAAACTTGGGAAAGCTGCTTAGAAGAAATTAGAAATCTTCCTAATGTAAAAAAATATGGTGCTGAAGTATCTATGTACAATTATGACAGACCATCTTGGACAGGTTTAGTTTATCCAATAGAATGCTACTTCCCTACTTGGGTAATTCCAGAAGATCATGCTGTAACTAAAGCTTTAGAAGAAGCATACAAAGGCTTATATGGTACAGAAGAAAGATTAGGACCTACTCCTGAAATAGAAAAAGAAAGAAAAGCTCGTCCTCTTACTGATAAATGGACTTTCTCTACTAACGGCGTATCTATTATGGGAAGAAACGGAATACCTTGTATAGGTTTCGGACCTGGTGCTGAAGCTCAGGCTCATGCTCCTAATGAAAAAACTTGGAAACAAGATTTAGTAAACTGTGCTGCTTTATATGCTGCTGTACCTACTATCTATTGTGCAAATAAGTAATTTATTACATTATAAAAAAATAAATTTAAATAAATAAAAAAGGATGAAAAATATGGGTATACAAAAATACATTTCAAAATTAGACAGCCTTGAATTTGGCAAAATGTATCAAAATGATTTCTTCTTAACTTGGGACAAAACTTTTGATGAATTACAAGCAGTTTGGACTGTTGCTGATGCTTTAAGATTCTTAAGAGAAACTAACACTTCTACTAAAGTATTTGATTCTGGTTTAGGTATTTCTTTATTCAGAGATAATTCTACTAGAACTCGCTTCTCTTTTGCTTCTGCTTGTAACCTTTTAGGTTTAGAAGTTCAGGACTTAGATGAAGGTAAAAGCCAAATAGCTCATGGTGAAACAGTTAGAGAAACTGCAAATATGGTATCATTCATGGCTGATGTTATAGGTATCAGAGACGATATGTACATTGGTAAAGGTCATGAATACATGAAAGAAGTTTCTGCTTCTGTAAGACAAGGATACAATGACGGAATATTAGAACAAATTCCTACTTTGGTAAACTTACAATGCGATAGAGACCATCCAACACAAATGATGGCTGACTCACTACACTTTATCCATGAATTAGGTGGATTAGAAAACCTTAAAGGTAAAAAAGTTGCTATGACTTGGGCTTATTCTCCTTCTTACGGTAAACCTCTTTCTGTACCTCAAGGTGCTGCTGGTTTATTCACTAGATTAGGAATGGATGTTGCTTTAGCTTATCCAAAAGGTTATGAACTTATGCCTGAAGTTGAAGCTATTGCTAAGAAAAATGCTGAAGCTGCCGGTGTTAAATTGACTATCACTAACAATATGGACGAAGCATTTGAAGATGCTGATGTTGTTTATCCTAAATCTTGGGCTCCTTTTGCTGCTATGCAGGAAAGAACTGAGCTTTATGGTAAAGGAGACACTGACGGTATTAAAGCTCTTGAAAAAAGATTATTAGAACAAAATGCTAATTATAAAGATTGGTGCTGTACTGAAGAAAAAATGAAAAAAACTAAAGACGGAAAAGCATTATACTTACACTGCTTGCCTGCTGATATTAATGATGTTAGCTGTAAAGACGGAGAAGTTGCTGCTTCTGTATTTGACAGATATAGAGTTCCTCTTTACAAACAAGCTAGCTACAAACCTTATGTTATAGCTGCTATGATCTTCTTATCTAAATTTAAAGACCCTCAAGCTATATTAAGCAAATTAGCTTCTGATAAAAAACCAAGAATATTTGGATAATATAAGTAATAAAGATGGTAAGCATCTATAAGATATATAGTGCTTACCATTTTATATCTATTATATTGTGAAAAAAAGCACTTTTTACAATATAAAAAGAATTTAATTTTTGATTTAGGATATAAAAATGGAAAATAAAAAAAGAATAGTTATTGCATTAGGAGGTAATGCTTTAGGAGATACACTTGCTGAACAGATGGAAGCTGTAAAAATAACTGCTAAAAATATAGTAGATTTGGTAGAAAACGGCTGTGAAGTAATTGTCGCTCATGGTAATGGTCCTCAAGTTGGTTTTATAAATAATGCTATGAATGAATATACTGCACATCATAAAACAGGAAATGATATACCTCTTTCTGTTTGTGTTGCTATGAGTCAGGCTTATATTGGATATGATTTACAAAATGCTATTATGGAAGAGTTCTCTAACAGAAAAATAACAGTTCCGCCTATAGCTACATTAATTACACAAGTAGTAGTTGATGAAAATGATCCTGCTTTTAAAAATCCTACTAAACCTATAGGTCAATTTATGACTAAAGAAGAAGGAGAAGCCAAATCTAAAGAATTAGGCTGGATAGTTAAAGAAGATGCAGGAAGAGGATACAGAAGAGTGGTTGCTTCTCCAAAACCTGTTGCAATTGCAGAGAGTACTGCTATAAAAGCTATGCTTAATGAAAAAGCATTAGTTATATGCTGCGGCGGAGGCGGTATACCTGTAATAAGAATAGGAAATCACTTAAAAGGTATGGCTGCTGTTATAGATAAAGACTTTGCTGCGTCTGTACTTGCTAAAGAACTTCATGCTGATATGCTTATAATATTAACTGCTGTAGAAAAAGTTGCTGTTAATTTTGGTAAGCCGGATGTTAAATGGCTTGATTCTATGACTTTAGAAGAGGCTAAAAAATATTGCGATGATGGTCAGTTTGCTCCGGGATCTATGCTTCCTAAAGTTCAGGCTTGTATGCAGTTTGTAGAAGCCACTGGAAAAGAAGCCATGATAACATTACTTGAAAAAGCTAAAGATGCTATCAATGGAAAAACAGGTACTAGAATAATAAAATAATATTTTTTATAAAAACTTAGAATATATTGATTATACTATAGATATAATAAAATAATATTTTAAGGAGGATAAGATCTTTATGTGTATTAACAAAACAAACAAATCTAATACAGATTTGGTATATCAGCTTGAAGGTCGTCCTAGTGTAGCCGTTGCTCTGCCTTTGGGTATGCAGCATGTAATGGCAATGTTTACTTCTAACCTAGCTCCTATATTAATCATTGCAGGAGCCTGCGGTTTATCAGGAGCTGACACTGTTGTAATGGTACAATGTGCTATGTTCGTATCAGGACTTACAACATTTATTCAGCTCTACCCTATTAAAATTGGCAAGAATAGACAAATTGGAGCTAACTTACCTATAGTTATGGGTACTTCTTTTGCTTTTGTTCCTACTGCTCAGACTGTTGCTTCTATGGGTGGGATAGGGTTAGTATTAGGCGGAGCTATGGTTGGAAGTTTAACTGAAGTTATTATGGGATTTTTCTACAAATATATACGCAAATTTTTCCCACCTTTGGTTGTAGGATGTACTCTTGTAACTATTGGAGTTAGCTTGCTTGGTGTAGGCGTTGATTATTTTGCTGGAGGTGTGGGTTCTCCTGATTACGGATCTCCTAAAAATTTAGTTCTTGGATTTTTATCTCTATTTATCATTATTATACTTCAAAAATTTGGAAAAGGAATTATTAAAAATTCGGCTATATTAATAGGTCTTATAATTGGGTATATAGTTTCTGCTTTCTTAGGAATGGTTAATACTCAGGCTATAGCAGAAGCATCATGGTTTAGACTTCCCATACCTATGCATTTTAAATTAGAATTTTCTTTTTCAGCAATATTAAGTTTTGCTGTTCTTTATATCACTTCAGGTTTGGAAACTATAGGAAATACTTCTGGAATCACAATTGCAGGATTTGACAGAGAAGCTACAGAAAAAGAAACTTCAGGTGCTATACTAGCAGATGCATTAGGTTCTACTACAGCAGCATTCTTTAACTGTCTTCCAAATACTGCTTTCGGACAAAATGCTGGTATAGTATCTATGACTAAAGTTGTTAATAAATTCTGTATAGCAACAGGTGCTTTTGTATTAATGTTATGCGGTTTCTTCCCTAAATTGGGTGCTATATTCTCAGCTATACCTAGTTCTGTATTAGGAGGTTCCATAATTACAGTATTTGCTATGATATTAATTAACGGTATAAAAATGATAGCAAAAGCTGGTTTCAGTGAACGCAATATAATAGTAATGGGAATAACATTTGCTTTAGGTCTTGGTCTTGCAAATCATCAAAATGCAATAGCTCAGCTTCCTGAATTTATAAAATTTATATTTCATGATACTGTATCTGCAACATGCATTATATCTATCTTGGCAAATCTTATATTCCCTGATGATAAAGTAAGCAAGCCAGAGGATTATAATGCTTAAATTGATGTTTAGGTTTAAAGTATATAAAGGATATATAAAAAATGGAAACTTTTATTAAAGAATTAAAAAATTCTGTATCAAGAGTAGATGCTTTTGATAAGATAACAGGAAGAACTAAGTATTTAAACGATATTGATTTCGGAAAAGAAGTCCTGCATGCAAAGATTGTTTATTCTACAAAGGCAAGGGCTAAGATATTAAAAATAAATATTCCTGAACTTCCTGAAGGTTATTCCGTAATAGATTATAGAGATGTTCCGGGTAAAAATGCAGCCACTATGATTATATCTGATTGGCGTCCTTTTGCTGATGATAATGTTAGATACATTGGAGAGACAATACTCCTTATTGTAGGTCCTGACAAAAATGTAGTATATGATATAGCAGAAAAAGTTACAATAGAATATCAGGATTTAGAGCCTGTATTGAATATAGATGATTCTAAGAAATTATTAGGCGGTCCCATATACGGAGATGATAATATATTTGTTTCATTTAAAGCTGGATATGGAGATGTTGATGAAGCATTTAAAAAAGCTAAAACTATAATAGAGGAAACTTATTATACCCCATATCAGGAACATTTATATATGGAAGTTAATGGGACTGTAGGTGTTTGGGAAAATGACGGCGTAACTTTATATTCATCTACACAATGTCCTTACTATGTGCAAAAAGCGGTTGCTCCTGTTCTTGGTGTTGAAGACTCAAAGGTAAGAGTAATATCCCCTACTATAGGCGGAGGATTCGGAGGAAAAGAACATTATCCTGACATACTATCTGCCGCTGTTGCAGTTGCCGTGCATAAACTTAAAAAAACAGTTAAACTTATATTAGACAGACAATTTGATATGGCTTATAGTGTAAAAAGACAGCCTGCTCAAATCACAACTAAAATTGCTCTTGATGAAAACAACAATATTACTGCACTTGATATAATTTCGGATATGGATGCAGGTGCTTATGAGTCAAGTTCCAGAGTTATTATGCAAAGATGTACTTATACCGCTGCTAATGTATATCATTTTCCTAATGTGAGAGTTTTGGGAAGATTGTACTGCACTAATAATGTACCTAGCTGTGCATTTAGAGGATTCGGCGGACCTCAGGCTATATTTGCTATAGAAAGAACTATGGATAATATAGCAAAAAAAATAGGCATTGATCCTATAGAACTTAAAAGAAAATACTTTGTAAAACAAAATGATCCTACAATAACAGGCGGTATATTCCATGATAATATAATACTTCCTCAAATGCTTGATTTAGCCTTAAAAGAATCTAATTATGAAGAAAAAAGAAAAAAATATAAAGATGATATGTACAGAGGAATAGGAATATCATGCTTTTTGCATGGATGTGCTTTTACAGGAAGCGGTGAAAGAGATATAATTAAAGCTAAATTAAAGTTAAAGAAAAAAGGAAGTAAAGTAACAATACTAACATCAAATACAGAAATAGGTCAGGGACTTCATACCACATTTAGAAAAATAGCCGCTTATAATTTGCAAATACCATTGGAAAATATAGATATATCTGTGTATGATACTAATATAATACCAAATACAGGTCCTACAGTGGCTTCTCGTTCTGTTATGATAGTTGGATATTTAATACAGGAAGCATGTAAAAAATTAAGAGACAGATGGAATGAATCTGAAGAAATAGAAATAATAGAAGACTATAAACACCCTGCACATTTAATAGATTGGGATACCTCTGCTTTAAGAGGAGATGCCTACCCTACTTATGGGCTTGGAATAAATGTTGTTGAAGTTGAAATTGATAAAGTTACATTAGAAGTAAAAATAGTAGGTGTTTGGGCGGTATTTGACTGTGGATATGCTATAGATGAAAAAATAGTGGAAGGTCAAATAAAAGGCGGTGTTGCTCAGGCACTTGGATGGGGGGCTTTAGAAAACATAGTAAATAAAGACGGAAAATTCTTACAGGTAAAAATGTCTGATTATATGATACCGACTTCTTTGGATTTGCCTGAAATTAAAACATATATTATGAATGAGCCTTATCAATATGGTCCTTCTGGTGCTAAGGGAGTAGGAGAAATTACTTTTGACGGAGCGGCAAGTGCTTATGCATCTGCTATGGAAAATGCTTTGAATTATCATTTTACAAAAATACCTATTCTACCTGAAAACATAGCGGAGGTGATATAATGCCTATAAAATTTAAAGTAAATGGAAATGAAATTAATACAGAATTAGATCCTTTAACTAGATTAATAGATTTTATAAGAGATGAATTAAAACTTACAGGTACCAAAGAAGGATGCGGCGAAGGAGAATGCGGAGCTTGTGCTGTACTTATGAATGGAAAAGTTGTCAATTCATGTTTAATACCTATAATTTTATGCGAAGGAAAAGAAATTATAACGATAGAAAAATACACTGAAACAGAAAAAGGAAAAATAGTAACAAAAGCCTTTATGGATGAAGGTGCTGTACAATGCGGTTTTTGTACTCCAGGAATGATAATGTCATCTGAAACTATTTTAAATGATACTAAAGGAAAACCTACAGAATACCAAGTAAGAAAAGGATTATCAGGAAATCTATGCAGATGCACTGGATATGATCATATAGTAAGTGCTGTATTAAGAGCTTCTGATATAGCTTTTAAGGAGGGTAAAAATTTATGGCAGTAACTTTAAAAGCCAAAAATATTAATGAAGCATTAGATTTCAGAACCTCAAATGATTCTGTGATTTTTGCAGGCGGTACTGATTTGATGGTAGAGCATTTAAGAGGAAGTAATTTAATAGCTAAATTTAATAAGCCTATATTATTTATAAATGATATAGATGAATTAAAAGGCATAAAAGAAGATGAAAATAATATTATCATAGGAGCATTAACTACATTCGATGAAATTATTAAATCTCCTTTAACACCTCAGGTATTAAAAGAAAGTGCCTCAGGAATAGCAGGTCCTCCTATTAGAAATATTGCTACTATAGGAGGAAATATATGCAATGCCTCCCCTTCTGCAGACAGTTTACCTTCTTTATATGCTATGGATGCAGTTTTAATATTAAAAAGCAAAAACTCAAAAAGAGAAGTAAAAATAAAAGATTTTATTACCGGAGTAAGCAAAACAATATTAAAGAATGATGAAATACTTACTCATATCATAATACCAAAGAAAGATTATAAGTATTCCTTTTATAGAAAAATAGGAACTAGAAAAGCCAATGCATTATCTAAACTTGCTGTATGTACATTAGTTTGCAAAGAAAATGATAAGTACCGATTTAAAATAAGTTTTTGTACATTAGGTGTTACGATTACAAGAGATGAAAGTATAGAGGAAAAATATATTGTTTCAGATATAAAAGAATGGAAGAACAATATTAAATCTATACAGGAAGCATATTCCTCAATTATGAATCCTAGAAATAGTGCTAGGTCAACTGCTTTGTATAGAAAAAAATGTGCTTTAAATTTAATAAAGTATTTTATAGAGGATATCTGTATAAAATAGTTTATTAATTTAAATAAAAACAATTTAATAAATGGAGAAGAATTATGAGTACGAATGAAAAAACTCAAAATGCTTTGTTTGAATACGAAGCTGTTCCAAAGATGTCGCAGGCTTTTCCGCTAGCTATTCAGCATGTAGTTGCTATGATTGTAGGCTGTGTAACTCCTGCTCTTATAGTATCATCTGCTGCAGGACTTAAAAGCGGAAGTCCGGAACAAATACTATTAGTCCAATCTTCTTTAGTATTTGCCGCCATTTCTACAATAATAATGGTTTTCCCTATACCTATCACTAAAAATTATCATATAGGTGCCAGACTTCCTATGATTATTGGTGTTAGTTTTGCTTATGTATCTACTATGCAGTCTATAGCAAGAGGTCCTGAAGGTACAGGTCTTGGAGTAAGAGGTTTAGCTATTATATTTGGTGCTCAGGTAGTAGGAGGCATAGTTGCCGTTATATTCGGACTTGCTGTTGAAAAAATAAGAAAATTATTCCCTCCTCTAATTGCCGGTACTGTTGTATTTACTGTTGGACTTTCTTTATATCCTACTGCTGTTAGATATATGGCTGGAGGAAGTACATTATATAGCATAAACGGAGAAGTTGTTCCTTTTGGTTCTTGGCAGTATTGGGCTGTTGCTTTCATCACTCTTATAGCTGTTATTATATTCAATCAATTCACTAAAGGCTTTTTAAAACTAGCTTCTATACTTATGGGTTTAATTATTGGATATATAGCGGCATTTTTCTTTGGAATGATTAATTTTACTAGCGTTGTTAATGCCGGTATTTTCCAAGCTCCAAAATTACTTCCTTTTGGTATAGAGTTCGATCCTTCTGCTGCAATAGCTATAGCTCTTTTATTTGCTGTAAACTCAGTTCAGGCTATAGGAGACTTCTCTGCTACTACTTCAGGAGGTATGGGAAGAATGCCTACTGATAAAGAGTTAAAATGCGGTATTACTGCTTACGGTCTTACTAATATATTATCTTCTATGTTCGGATGCTTACCTACTGCTACTTACAGTCAGAATGTTGGTATAGTTGCTACTACTAAAGTTATTAACAGAATAGTATTTTTAATTGCTGCTATTATAATATTAGTTGCCGGACTATTCCCTAAATTCTCTGCTTTACTTACTACTATACCTTCATGTGTACTTGGCGGAGCTACTATAATGGTATTTGCTTCTATAGCTATGACAGGTATAAAATTAGTATTCACTGAAAATATGGGTCCTAGAAATACATTGATAGTAGGTCTTGCTGTTGCTTTAGGTATGGGTACTGTTCAAGTTGGAGGTGCTTTAGATACTTTCCCTGCTTGGGCTAAAACTGTATTTGGAAGCAGTCCTGTTGTTATAGCTACTTGTGTTGCTATTATACTTAATGTTGTTCTTCCTAAAGAAGAAGCTAAAAAATAATTAAAAATATTTTCTATATATAAAAGCATAAGTTATTTATAACTTATGCTTTTTCTTATATTAATTAAATATACTTTAAACTAAATCTTCTCTAGTATCTATATCTTTTAATTTATTTTTATCTATAGTATAAAAGAAACAATCCTCAATATTTTTTTTTATAATTTTCAATGCTCCGCTGTCATACTCTAAGTTTAAAATATCATTAATATATTTTGATGAGAATACTGCCGGGTTTGAAAAATTCTCTCCTGTAAACATAGCTCCTATATTCTTATGACTATAGTAAAAATATTTAAGCATATTAAAAATATCATTACTTTCTAAAACAGGCATATCGCATACAAAAAAAGCAAATGAATCAGCTTTTAGTTTTAAAGCCTCATTAATGCCGAGTTTGATAGAAGCACTTATACCTTCATTATAATTGTAATTATAAAAAGCATAATAATCTTTATTTTCAAATTTTTTATTTATTATATCATCGTATATGCTTACAACTATTACAGAAGTTTCTATATTTTTTAGCTTTTCATCTTCTTTAAATAATTTTCTTACATCTGATATTTTGTTAATAGTGTTTTCAAATAATGTTTTATTATTAAGAGATTTGAATTTATGAATTAACTTATTACCATTGAAACGCTCGCTTTTACCAGATGCTAATATAATGAAAGCGGTTTTTTTATATGTAATAGTATTGTTATTCGTAAAATCATTTAAATATAGTTTTATATCACTGCATTTAAGTTTATTAATATAATATTTATCTGCAATATATTTGATAGTTTCTAAATCCACTATACTTTCACTGTCTATTTCACTGCATAAATTATATCTGAAACAAACCTCTTTAAATTTTCTGCCTAAACTATGAAGCCCCATAATGATAACTATTTGGTATATTCTCCCATAAAGAAACTTTGGTATAATAGGCTCTTCATCATTTGGTATTTTTATTGGATAATACTTTGCCCCATCAGCCTCTATCAAAATAATATCCGCATATTTAATTGCATTCTCTAATTGTTCATATCCTACATACATTAGTTTTTTTTCATCATACTCTTTTCCTAATACAATAATATTCTCATTATCAAAAGAATGAGCATCAATAGTTTCAGTATATTTTTCAGGTTTAAAAATTTTTGCTGTAGTTGTGATTACTACCTTTTTATCTTTATAACTTTCTGATAATTTTTTTATATATGAGGTTTTACCGCCGCCGCCGCATACAATAATAATTTTTGACATAATCAGCCTATAGTTACTTCGCCTGTAGGTAAATCTATTATACCATATTTACCTTTATTAATAGAACCTATACTCATAAATAAAGTAAGATATCCAACGCGTCCTATAAACATTAATAATATAAGTATTAATTTGCTCCATATTGTAACTGTTGGAGTTATACCTAAAGAAAGACCTACTGTACTTATAGCGGATATCGCCTCAAAAAGTATAGGCATCATACTATTTGATTTTTCTATATAAAACATAATAAACGAAGCAAGTACAGAAATAGCTATTGCAAGAGTAACTATAGCAACAGATTTATTAACTGTATCATCTTTTATCTTTCTGCCATTAACTACAATATATGGTCTGTTAAAAACTGCAGCAATTACTGAAAATATAAAAACAAATAATGTAGTAGTTTTTACTCCGCCGCCTGTACTGTTTGGAGAAGCACCTACAAACATTAAAAATATAACAACTCCTATAGTAACACTGCTCATAGAGTTGTATGCAATAGTTTCAAAACCCGCTGTTCTTGGACTTACACTTTGAAATAATGAAACTAATATTTTCTCTTTTAAAGGAAGATCTTTGAGCGAATTTGAATATTCATTGAAAAATATAAAAGCACTTCCTAATATTATCAAAATAACACTTGTGTATATAACTATTCTAGCCTGAACATCAAATACATATCTTTTTCCTTTTACTTTATTTACTATAGCCCTAGTAACAGTAAGCATAACAGGATATCCTATACCTCCTAGCGTAATAAGAAGCATAATGCTAACATTAACTACAACATTTGCTGAATACTGATGAAGATTATCAGTATAAAGTGAAAATCCGGCATTACAAAAGGCACTTATAGAGTGAAATACAGAAGAAAATATTCGCATTCCTAATCTGTCATTAGTATCCATAACAGTAAACAAAGAAACAGCACCCAATAATTCTATAAAAAAAGTAGATAAAAAGATCACCTTTATAGTGGATCTTATAATATCTTTATTTTGAGTATTAAACATCTCTAAAGTTCTCACCCTATCCTGCACACTGCCTTTACTCACAGAAAATAAAAGCACTATTGCCGATATAGACATAATACCAAGTCCGCCTATTTGAATAAGAGTTATTAATACAATCTGTCCGAACAAAGTAAACTCTTTTGAAATATCTATAACACTAAGCCCCGTAACGCATACGGCACTAGTTGCAGTAAATAAAGCATCAACAAATGATAATTTACCTGTTACTGTACTTAAAGGTAAATATAAAAGCAAACTTCCTAATGTTATAACAAATACAAATGAAGCTATAATCATCTGATATAATGTAAACTTAGAATATGAAAGCCTAAGCCAATTTATAACTATAATTAAAAAGAAAAGTATAGAACCTGCTATAGTCCATATTATTCTGCTGGAATATACATCATAATATTTTCTGCTGAAAAAATTAAGAAGCAAAAGTCCTACAAGCTGAATAATAGGAACTACTATATAAAGTTTTCTAGGTGCTATTCTTATTTGATCTGCAAGTATAAATACAAAACATATTGTAATAATATTGATAATTTTATCATAATTATAAATATAAAAATTATAAATACTAATTTGTCTTACCTGCATTAAAAGTACAAATATTGCAAATATTGAACCTGCTATTGCTACTAAATTTGATATTCTCCTTAAGAATTCATCTATAGACTGAATTACGGTTTGATTCGGATTATTTTGATTATTAATCTTATTATTAAAAATATTTTTCATATCTAATAGTTACTCTTATTATATAGTTATACTATTTTAATATATAATAGCTTACATGTAAATATACAATTTTATTTTTTATATATATTTAAGCATGTCTATTAATATCAAAATCACCTCTCATACCTGTAAGAATATAGCCGATTTCCTCCATATTTTTTCTAAGACTTTCAACACCCTCTGCAGACTCAGTGCCTGTAGCTATCTTATCATTATACAATAAATATTTTTTTCTAACATCCATAGGCGATAAATTAGGCATAACAACATTAGAACCATGAAGTATTCCCATTTCTCTTCCTCCTTCTTTTATAGTTCCTAATGCTGTAGTAGCTGGTATCAATGCTAAAGGAAAAATTAAACGAAGTATACTTATAAGTATTAAAGTAAGTTCTAATTCGCCTTTTTTTTCATTGGCAAAAGGAGTATCCTTATGCGGCAAAAATGGTCCTATACCTATCATCTCTGGTTTTATCTCCTGCATAAAGACCAAATCAGCTGCAATATTTTCTAAAGTCTGATACGGACTTCCAACCATTATCCCTGTTCCTGTTTGATATCCTAACTTTTTTAAATTTCTTAAGCATTCTTTTCTATTATCCAAACTCATATCTGTTGGGTGAAGTTTTGAATAATGAGTATTATCCGAAGTTTCATGCCTCAATAAAAATCTATTAGCTCCTTTTTCTTTTAATATTTTATAATACTCTTCTTCTTTCTCACCTATTGATAATGTTAATGCACAGTCTGGAAATTTAGTTTTAATTGCCTCTACTATATCAGACATTATATTTATATTATAATAAGGATCTTCTCCGCCTTGTAAAACAAAAGTTCTAAACCCTATATCATAACCAAGTTCGCAGCATGATAAAATATCTTCTTTATTTAATCTGTAGCGTTCAGAATTTTTATTGCTCTTTCTTATTCCGCAGTATATACAGTCATTTTTGCAGTAATTGGTAAACTCTATAAGACCTCTCATAAAAACATACTTTCCGAATATTTTATCCGCCTTTTCCCTAGCTTTTAGCCTAAGATATTCTTTTAAATCTTTTATGCTTTCTTCTTCTTTTTGAGTTAATTGTTTTTTATTGATATTATTATCGTATTCAAAAGATGATAATAACACTAAAGCATCATCATGTGATAATCTCTCTTCTTTATCTATTTTTTTAATAATTTCTTTCGCCTTGTTTATATCAATCAAATTCATATTCCTTTATTGTTCTATATATATTTCACACCATTAATTTTAGCTATAGTCATGCCATAATTTGTTATAGGTACATTCTGCTCTTCGCATATTCTTATTCTATTTAATATATGCTTTCTAGTACCCATACACCCTCCGCAATGTATTACCAAATCATATTTTGATAAATCATCTGGAAAATCATTACCTGCTGCATAATCAATATCAAAATCAAAACCAAATTTCTTTTTTAAAAGATTAGGTATTTTTATTCTTCCAATATCTCCTTCTAAAGGAACATGAGTACAGCTTTCTGCAATTAAAAGTTTGCTTTCTTTAGTAAGATTGTCTATGAAGTCAGCACCTCTTTTATATACTTCTTCATTCCCTTTGTATCTTGCAAAAAGTACTGAAAATGAAGTTAAAAGGCTTTCCTCTGGTTTTAATTTTTCTACTTCTTTGAAAACCTGCGAATCTGTTATTATAACTTTAGGAGGCTTGCTTAATGCTTTAAGAGCTTTTTCAAACTTATCAAAAGTAGAAGCCATAATCACAGCTTTATTGTCTAAAATATCTCTTATAGTCTGCACTTGAGGAAGTATAAGACGACCTTTAGGTGCCTGAATATCCTGAGGCATAACCAGCATTACAATATCATCTTCTTTAATTATATGTCCTGTTATACTAATCTCTTCTATTTTTGGAATTGATGATTTTATAGCTTCTATCAGATTTTCAATATTAATTCTATTGTTTGCACTAATTGAAATAACTTCTAAATCAAATATTTCTTTTATATTATTTTCTATATTTTTATAGTTATCGTTTAAATCTATTTTGTTTAATACAGCTATAACAGGTATCTCCAAAGCAGCAATCTCATTTTTCCATTTTAATTCAAGCAAATAATCATTATTAATAAAAGAAGCATCAAATACAAGCAAAGCAATATCAGCAGATTCCATAATCTTTCTAGTTTTATGTATTCTTAAAGCTCCAAGCTCACCCTCATCATCAAAACCAGCCGTATCAACTATAGCACAAGCTCCTATACCATTTATCTCTATAGCCTTTTTAACAGGGTCTGTAGTAGTTCCTGCAGTATCCGAAACTATTGCTACATCTTGATTTGCAATTGCATTTATGATGCTTGATTTACCTGCGTTTCTTCTTCCAAATATTGCAATATGTGTTCTGTTTGAATTTGGTGTAGTATTCATTTTTTATTCCATTTATTTATATTATAATTAATAACATTAAAAAATTTATTTTATATATTAGACTTGTTTCAAAACTCAATTTCTTTATATTTATAATTTTTAATTTAATATTTTTTTAATTATAGTTGGGGCTTTGCTGCGAAGCACACAGTCGTGCCAAACCCCACTTCTTTTGGTGCCCCAAAGAAGCAGGCACAGACCGCAGTCGCAAAGGACTGCATGTTTATATACTAAAATAATAATTTATACAACATGTAAAACATAATATTTGTAATTTTAAAATTAAACAATTTCATATTTAATGTTGTCAAGTAGTTTTGAAACAAGTCTATTTTATAAATATAACAAATAAAAATACACCGAGCAAATAAAATCATATTTTTTATATTTTTCTGCTCGGTGAAATAAGTATCTCATAAAATTAAATCAATAATTTATACCTAAACATATAAAATCAATTATATACAAATTAAAATTTAAAATCTCTTCTTCCTTCATCTATGCCTTTTAAAGCATCAACCAATCTTAATTTTACCTTTTCATTAGGTACTCTCTCAATTTCATTTTCCATAACTTTATCTATAGATTTTCTAGTTTCTTCTTTGGCATAATCGTTTTCATATTCTTTTAAAGTTATTATAGCATTAGCCTGACAGAAATTTTTTATTTGTCCACTCTTAGCAAAAGCCATAAATCTGTCTCCTGTTCTTCCTTCTATATAGCAGGCAGTACAGAAACTAGGTAAATAACCAATATCAGAAAGCCATTTAATAATATCATCAAGTGAACGGTTATCAGATATTTCAAACTGTTTTGAATTCTCCTCTTCTTCTTCAACATATCCTCCAACACTAGTTCTTGAGCCTCCGCTTATTTGAGAAACTCCAACCTCTAATGCCTCCTCTCTTGATTTTTGACTCTCTCTTGTAGAAACTATTATTCCAGTATAAGGAACAGCGATTCTTAAAACAGCAACTATTTTTTTGAATAAACTATCAACTATAGCATTAGGGAAACTTTTAACATCAACATCATCAGCAGGTCTTATTCTAGGCACGCTTATAGTATGAGGTCCGCAGCCAAAAGTATCTTCTAAGTGCTTAGCATGATAAAGCATAGCAGTAAAATCATATTTATAATCATAAAGACCAAATAATACGCCTATACCCACATCGTCAATACCGCCTTCCATAGCTCTGTCCATTGCCTCAGTATGATATTCATAATTGCTTTTAGGACCGCTTGGGTGAACTTTCTCATAAGTAGGTTTATGATAAGTCTCTTGGAATAATACATAAGTACCAATTCCTGCATCTTTTAACTTTTTATAATTTTCAACTGTAGTAGCCGCAATATTAACATTAACTCTTCTAATAGCACCATTTTTATGCTTAATGCTATATATTGTTTTTATAGATTCAAGTAAGTATTCCATACTAGCATAGTCTGGGTCTTCACCTGTTTCTAAAGCAAGTCTTTTATGTCCCATATCCTGCAATGCTATAACTTCTGCTCTAATTTCATCCTGACTTAACTGTTTTCTTGCTATATGACTATTTTTAGCATGATAAGGACAGTAAACACAGCCGTTAATACAATAATTAGATAAATAAAGTGGAGCAAATAAAACTATTCTTTTACCGTATATCTCTAATTTGATTTTCTTTGCTATTTCAAACATTTCATTTTCAGCATCTTTGTCATCGCAAAGAAGTAAAGCCAATGCTTCTTTAGGCTCTAATCCTTTCATTTCATTAGCTTTGTCTAATATTTCTCTAATATTATAATCACCGCTTTCTACTTCGGATATTGTTTTTAGAATTTCCTCATCATTGATAAATTCATTTGCATTTCTAGATTTTGAATCATATTTAAATAAAGTTTCTAAAGACATAAAATACTCCTATTTAATAGTTAAACTCTTCATTATTTCTTGCTTGCATAAAGTGCTTTAGCAGAAACATTTTCAATCATACCAAGTTTGCCTGTTAAACTATTAATTTTATCTATAGGAGCATTTAATACTATGCTTATGATATTTATATTTTCTTCTCTGTAAGGTATACCCATTCTTCCTATAACAAAATCACTGTAGCTATGAAGAATTTCATTCACCTTTGCCGCAGCATTGGTGTCTTCAATTATTATACCTATAACAGCAATTCTATTATTTTCCATAAACTAACAAAAAAGATAAAATACAATTTTTTTATATGTTCCTTTATGATAAACATTAACAGTTATTCACTTAGGTTATTTTATTATAAAACTATAAATTATTTTGTAAATAGCTTTTATTAATTTTTTATAATTATTTTTCTATATGGAAAAAACTAACAACATTTTGAAGTTCTTTAGCATCATTATAAAGCGATATAGAAGAAGCAGTAGACTCTTCAACTAAAGCAGCATTTTCCTGAGTAATAGTATCCATTTCCATAACAGCTTTATTAACCTGAGCTACTCCAGACTGCTGTTCCAAAGCAGCAGAACTTATATCTTTTATAATATTTGCTGTTTCTTCTATTTCTTTTTTGATATTTATAAATAATTCTTCCTGACTTTCAACTATTTTATTAGCTTTATTAATTTTTTCATATACCTGATTTACAAGCTCAGTAATATCCTTAGCAGAATCCTGACTGCTTTGTGCCAAGCTTCTAACCTCACTCGCTACAACAGCAAAACCTTTACCCTGTTCCCCTGCACGTGCTGCCTCTACTGCCGCATTAAGCGCTAAAATATTAGTTTGAAAAGCAATGCCTTCTATAACTTTTATTATATCTTTAATTTTTTCACTGTCATTATTAACTTCATTCATACTTCTTACTGTTTCAGCAACCACTGAAGCTGCATTTTCTATTGAATCTTTACAGCTAGTCATCATATCATTTCCTTTAACAGAATTATTAGTTGCCATCGATATTGCTGAAGATATTTCCTCCATAGATGAAGCTGTCTCTTCAAGATTGGCTGCTGTATTTTCTGCTTTAGTAGCTAGGTTCTTATTTCCAGAAGCAAGTGCATTAGCAGCATTAGACATCTTATCAGCATTATGCAAAGTGGTCTCTATTACTTCTATTAATTTATATTTCATATTATGAAAAGAATGTGATAATTCTCCAATCTCATCTTTTCTATTCATTTTTCTTCCATGCATAATAAGTCTGCCGCTTTCTATTTCTTTGGCTTCCTCAACTACAATATTAAGAGGTTTTATTATACTTCTAGTAAATAAAAATACTACTAATGTCATAATAACCATTGATATAATACCTATAATTATACTTATAACAATAATAGATCTATTAACTTCATATATCTCTTTAGTATCCATGGCATAAGCTACTACCCAAGGCTGAGATTTCATCTTTTTATAAAAACCTTCCCTGATACTGTTATTAAAACCATATACTAATTTTCCTGATTCAGATGTACTTTGTATAATATTATTATATTCGCTTGGAGCCTGCTTATTTATTTCTTTAGGATCTGTATCCATTACTACTACAGCCTTATTATTAACAGTTACTATTCTTCCTGTTCTTCCAAGTCGAACATTACTAAAATAAGCATCATATATAGACATTATTTTTATAATAGATACTAAATAGCCTATTAATTGATCATTATAGTCAAGTATTCTCACACCTAGGGATATTGTAAGATCCCCAGTAGCAGCTGATTTAACTATATCATCTCCAAAAGCTACTGGCTCTCCTGATAATAATTTATTCATCATAGTGGGTCTTAAATCCATGAAATTTCTGCCTATTAATTGTGGGTTTCTATCAAAAACTATTACACCTCTTGTATCCATTATAGAAATGTTTTCTACAAAATTATTATTTTCTACAAATGAAGTTATATCTAAATAAACATTATTACTATAAGCAGCGGCATTTGAAAAGAAATTCTTAATATTAGCACCGCTTGTATATGATTTATTAAGCATAACCTGGGCATTTAGTATAGAATCAAACAAATTAGCATATCCACCAACAGTATTCTCAAAACCTGTATTAGTACTTTCAGTTATACCTTTATTTGAAAAGTATACTGAAGCAGATAATAAAAAACCTAACATTAATATAGACAATAAGCTGATAGTAACTGGTAGTTTAAAAGATAAACTGTGTATTTTCTTCATAATTTACTCCTAAAATCATTTTTATATAGGAAATATAGAATTGCATAAAATAAAAATGAAATCTAACATATTTTAGTATAATCAAAAAAAATACTAGTGTCAATAAATTAAAATAATTTTTATATGCTGCATAAATAAATATGATTAATTTAATATTTATTAAAAATTCTAAATTATCTCAGAGATATAGAAATTTAAATATTTTTTAACTATTTTAATTTTTTATAGAATTTAAAATATTGACAAATAAAGGCTTATAGGGTATAACTTCATTTATTATAATTTGGGGTTTATATCTATGTTAAGATTGGCTGTAATATTTGTAATTTTATTTTCTTTTAATCTTTATTCTCAAAATATTGATGATAAACCAATGAAAATAAATAAAAATTACTTCACTGATGATGGAAATTTAAAAAACAATAAAGATTTATCAGTTTATGCTATTAGAAAAATTAGATTTACTGATAATTCATCTTATGAAATGATAATATTAAAAAATAATAATTGGTATTATTACAGTTTATTTCAAATAGAACAAAATAATAAATACAATTATATTGGAACTATTGCTTTTAAAAGCTTTAATCTAAATACAGAAGGTCTTATAGGAAATATAGTTTATAAAGATAATTTTTTCACTATAGAACATAATATTATGTTAAATCTAAAAATGTATATAACATTCAAATATAATGATGATAAAAAAATATATTTAGATAAAGCTAGTATGATTGTAGAACTTGCTGATAATAGTTCGGCAGCAAATACTAATGAATCAAAAACAACCTCCAAGCAGGTTAATGGAAATGTAGTGCCTAATAAGATTTTATATAAAGATGTTACAATGGATATGATAACTAAACTATTAAGCCTTGATATATAAAAATAAATAAACAAATATATAAATAATTAAACATAGAGCTGTAATAATATGAGAGCATTTTTAGCATTAAACTTAAATGAAGAAATTAAAAATCAATATTACAGCATTTTAAAAATAGATGAAAAAATAGCAGAATTAAAAAAAGTGTCAAAAGATAAAATGCATATAACATTAGCATTCTTTGATAATATAAAAGAAGAACAAATAGAATTAATAAAAAAAGAAGTAATAAACTCCTCTCCTGAACCATTTAATATAAACTTTGAAAATATTTCATACTTCACAAATAAATTCAAAGATATTAATGTCATATTTGTAAAAGCTGTAAGCAAAGAATTAGAAAACTATGTAAAAACTTTAAGAGGCAATTTAGATAATATCAAAAATCTTAAATACGATAAAAAAGATTTTAAATCTCATCTCACTTTAGCTAGAGTTAAAAGAATTTATGATAATAAAAAACTAAAAGAAAATATTGAAGAAATAGAATTTACTCCATTATCTTTTTTATCTAATTCAATTACTTTATATTCAAGCGACTTTTATAATTATACAGAAATTTTCACTATCAATTTTTAATTATATCATTCAATCAATCATTTACATTTTTATTAATTAAAGTATAATCTAATAAATAAACATAATAAATAATTTTTTAATAAGATATAAAATTAGATTAGAAAGGTAAATTAATTTATGAATAAAATAAATAAAATATATATAGGCTATCCTCCATTTGAAAGCGACAGAGGAGTAGCATTATTATCACAGAACAGACAATTTCAATGGTTCAAAAGCCCAACATATATTTATCCGGTAGTGCCTGCAACTGCAGCAACTATGATAAAAAATTCCGGATATGAAGTTGACTTTGTTGATGCTATTGCTAGAAATATGACAACAGAACAATGGTATAAATATTTAGATGAAAAGACACCAGATTTATTATTCTTTGAGGTAAAAACTCCTGTTATATACAAGGCATGGAAAATAGCTGATGATTTAAAAGCTAAATACCCAAATATGATAGTTGTTATTGCAGGAGATCATGTTACTGCGATGCCGGAAGAGACTATGAATAACTGTAAGGTAGATTATTTATTAATGGGGGGAGATTATGATTTTCTTCTTTTAAACTTAATAGAATATCTTAATGGAAAAGCACAATTAGAAAAAGGCATATACTACAGAGAAAATAATAACATAAAAAATACAGGATTTTTTGAATTAAGACATGATTTAAAAAGCCTTCCGTTTATAGACAGAGATTTAACTCAGTGGAAAAGATACGCTTATGATAACGGCAATTTCAAAAGAATACCCGGAACTTATATAATGGCTGGAAGAGACTGCTGGCATCATAGATGTACTTTCTGTTCTTGGACTGGAATATATACAAATTTCCGTGCCAGAACTGCTGAAAATGTTGCTGATGAGGTGGAGTTTCTTTACAATAAATACAATATAAGAGAGATAATGGACGATACAGGATGTTTTCCTGTAAAAAAATGGCTTAATGATTTTTGTAATTTTATGATAGACAAAAAACTAAATAAAAAAGTTAATATAGACTGCAATATGCGTTTTGGGGCATGCAATGAAGATGAATACAGACTTATGAAAAAAGCTGGATTTAGATTTCTTTTGTTCGGACTAGAATCTGCAAGTCAAACCACATTAGATAAGCTAAAAAAAGGAAATAAGGTTGAAGAGATACTTCCGTCTTGTAAAGCAGCATCAGATGCAGGGCTTTCTCCTCATATTACAGTAATGCTAGGTTATCCTTGGGAAACTGAAGAGGATATTGAAAAAACTTATGAACTTACTAAAAAACTTCTTCTTAAAGGTTATGCTAAAACTATGCAGGCTACGATAATAATTCCGTATCCGGGTACTGAATTATTTAATCAATGCAAAAAAGAAAATTGGCTTACTACAGAAAATTGGGAAGATTATGATATGCGTAAAGCTATAATGAAGACAGATGTTGGTGAAGAAAAAATAAAAGAATGGGTACAAAAACTTTATAATCTTAGCTTTACTCCTCAATTTTTAATGCATAAAGTATTATCAATTAGGGATTTAGATGATATAAAATATTATTTGAGGGCATTTAAAAAAGTTTCAAAAGGGCATTTAAAAGACTTTGAATAATTTCATTTTTATTATAAAATATATAGAATTATTAATCATAAATTTAAATTAAGGAGTTATTTATGGCTAGAGTGAAATTCATGGAATATGAAGAAGCTACAGGTAAAGTAAAAGAAGCTTTCGATTATCAATTAAAAAAAAGCGGCAATGTTACAAATATGAAAAAAGCATTATTAAATGACTACGCTACTTATGAAGCATTTATGGGTTGGTATGTTTCATTCGACAGATTAGTAGAGGTAGTTGGAAAAAGAGCAGCTATGATATTGGCACATTCTGTTTCTACTACTAACGGATGTATGCTTTGTTCTTTATTCTTTATCAGAGATTTAAAAGCTATAGGAGATGATCCTAAAAATCTTAAACTTGATGAAAAAGAACAATTATTATCACAATTAGGTATGCAGATGGTAAAAGATCCTAATGGTGTAACTGATGAACTTATGAATAATCTTAAAAAACATTTCAATGATTCTGAAATAGTTACTATAGTTGGTTTTGCTGCTCAGATGATGGCTACTAACAATTTTAATGCTGTATTAAAAATAGATTTAGATGAATCTTTGATACCTATACAAGGCGAGTTTGAAAAAGAAACTTGGAGAGCAAAAAATAATTAATATTTAATTATTTATAAAATAAAAACAAGGGGAATAATTCTCCTTGTTTTTTGTCAACTTTATAATTAATAATAATACTAATTAAATGGGTACGGACATTATAGCTTATGAGTTATGTTCTTCTGCATCTAAATTGCCTACGAACTTATCAAAAGTATAAAGATTTCTTCCTTCCAAATCACCTAAAATTTTAATTTTTTTAATAATATCATTAAATAATTCTTCTTCTTCAAGCTGCTCTTCAACAAACCATTCCAAAAACTTTAAAGTAACATAATCTTTACTATCCATTGCTATACCTACTAATTTATTAATGCAGGAAGTGATATACTCTTCATGTTTAATTACTTTTTCAAATAACTCTGCAGCAGAATTAAAATTACATTCAGGAGCTTTCATCTCTCCCATTATAGCTTGTCCGCCTGCTTTATTAATATATTCTCTGAATTTTTCCAAATGTGTATGCTCTTCTGCTGAATGATTATATAAGAATTTACTGCATCCTTTAAGTCCCTGTTTTTCGCACCAGCCAGCCATATTAAAATATAAATTAGCTGAATAATGCTCTAAATTTAAATGCTCATTTAATAATTTTACTGTTTCTTCTTTTATTATAGACATAATAAACTCCTTTTTTAGATTTGACTAACATTATTTTATAATACTCTAACATTTTTAACAATATATTATACACTATAATAACATACTAATATCATATTTTTTAATGCAATATTTATGTATTATAAAACATATATAACATTAATATTTAAATTAGTAGACTTATTTAAAAAGACTTGACAAATAATTTTCCATTTTTTTATTTTATGTTATTAATATTTCTTAATTATTTTTTAATCTAAAATATTCTATTGATTTAATAAGTTCATTAGCTTCATTAAGTAATGACTCAGATGCGGAAGTAGCTTCAGTAACCAAAGAAGCATTTTTCTGTAAGGCTGCATCCATATTATTAATAGCTATATTTATTTGTTCTATACCTTTTTCTTGTTCCTGAGCTGCTGTATTTATTCTGTCCATTAAAGAAGAGGCATTATCCATTTTTTCAGATATTTCCATAAATATATCTTTAGATTCTTTAACACTCTCTGCTGCCAAATGAATTTTTTCATTACTGTCTGTTATTAGAGAAGTAATATTTTTTACTGATTCCTGAGTATTTTGTGCTAGATTTCTTACCTCGCTTGCTACTACAGCAAAACCTCTTCCTTGATCTCCTGCTCGTGCTGCCTCAACCGAAGCATTTAAAGCTAATATATTAGTTTGAAAGGCTATACCTTCTATAAGTTTGGTAATATCCATAATCTTATTGCTTGCCTCATAAACATCATCCATTTTACTAACACTTTCTTCTACTATTTCACCTGCTTTATTTAAATGCTCCTTAGCTTCTGATACCATAGAAGTACTAGTTGCAACATTTTCTGCAGACTCTTTAATAGCACTAGCCATTTGATTCATTGATGCTGCAGTCTCTTCCAAACTTGAAGCCTGAGATTCTGTTCTTTCTGATAAATCATTATTTCCTGCTAAAACTTCATTAGCAGCAGTAGATACTTGTTCAGCTGAGTTTTTTACAGTATTGATAACTTTGTTAAAATTATTAATAGCTTTATCCCAGCCTCTTGCAATATCTCCCCATTCATCTTTTCTTTTATCAAAATCTTTAGGCATAGACGCAGTTAAATCACCATTGGCCATATCTAAAATATTTCTAGCAAAAGAATTAATAATATCAGATACTTTTTTCTTTATAATAAATGGTATAAGTACAGCAAATATAATAATAACTACTGCTAATATAACAATAAGAGAATTTCTCATAATGATGCTGTCTTTCAATATTATGTCTCTAGGAGCAGCTAATTCTAATCCCCAATATACCCCTTTGGATATTTCTATAGGAGTAAAAGCATAAGTAAAATGTTTTTTAGCACTTTCACCATATGCTTCTATTATGGAGAACTTTCCAGACTGTATATTTTCAAATATATTATATTGTTTGTAATGAGGGTACACTTCATAAATGTTTTTTGAAATATCATTTTGACTAAGCGTATCATATACTACAGCCCCGTTCTGGTCATAAAGCATTATAAAGTACCTTCAAAAGGAGCAATATCTTTAAGCAAAGAAGTAACAGAATCCACAAATATATCAACATAAATAACACCTATAAATTTATTATTTGGTTTTATAGGTATACATAATGTAAAAAGTACTGTTCCAACATTAACTGTAGAATTATAAACTCCAGATACATATATATCTCCAGTTCTTTTAGGTTCTGTGTAATAATCCACATTAAAAGTATCTATTGATAAATATGCTTCTCCATTTCTTGATATGTAATAATTAAATCTGCCGTTAGAAGTTCGATATTCGGAGTTTGTATAATCTGCATCATTATCAAGTACATTAGGTTCAAAAGCTATTGAAAGACCATTTATATCATCAGGAAGGCTATTAAAAAATACAGAAGTTAATTGTTTATAGTTTTCTCTGTCTCTTATTCCTCTATTGTATATATTTTCTATATTAACTTTAAGCCCCATTACATTATATAAATGATTATTGATGGTATCTTTTATAACATTCGCCTCTTTTAAAGAAGTCTCTTCTAATACTTTATACGATAGCCTTTTACTTATATCTCCACTGTATATTGTTATAAATCCGTTTGCTAGAATTGTGATTAATATAATTGGAATTAATATTGAAATAGTAATTTGAAATTGTAAGCCAACTTTTTTAAACATGATTATCCTGCCTCTACGCTTAATTACAAATTTAATTTAAAAAAGAATTTCACTACAATAATAACCTTATAAACAAGGTAAATTAGTATAAAAAATGCTATCATCTAGCAATAAAAAAGTCAATATAAATTTAGAATAAAATCAAATTTATTTAAGAAAAAAATCATATTTATTTTACAACAAAAAAATACAAAAAAACTCTTGATTTTTTATCATTCTGCTAATAAAATATATGCATTACAATTTTACAAAAAATAATAATTTTATTAAGCGGAGAAATAATTATGAGTTTCAGAGAAAATAGTTCTTTAAGAAGCGACAGAGTATTAAAAGGTGATGAAAGAGCACCTAACAGATCATTATTCTACTCTATGGGGTATACAGATGAAGAATTAAAAAGACCTCTGATTGGAATTATTTCTGCATATAGTGAAATTGTACCCGGACATATACATCTTGATAAACTATCTCAGGCTGTTAAAGCAGGAGTTTTAATAGGAGGAGGCACTCCTATACTTATACCTTCTATAGGGGTATGCGACGGAATAGCTATGGGACATTTAGGAATGAAATATTCACTTCCTTCAAGAGAGTTAATAGCTGATTCTGTTGAAAGTATGGTTATAGCTCACGGTTTAGACGGAGTTGTTTTAGTACCTAACTGCGATAAAATAGTACCCGGAATGATAATGGGACTTTTAAGAATGAATATACCTGGAATAGTGATAAGCGGAGGTGCTATGCTTCCTGGTGATCATGGCGATGAAAAAATAAGTTTATCAAATATATTTGAGGCAGTAGGAGCAAAAAAGGCTAATCTTATAAACGATGCCGAATTAGAAGAATATGCACAAAATACTTGTCCAAGCTGCGGTTCTTGTGCTGGTATGTACACTGCAAATAGTATGAACTGTCTTTCTGAAGCATTAGGTATAGCACTTCCCGGAAACGGAACAATACCTGCAGTATATTCTGCCAGAACTTTACTTGCTAAAAAAGCAGGCATACAGGTTATGGAATTATTAAAAAACAATATAAAACCATTAGATATAATAACTCCAGAATCATTCAAAAACGCTCTTGCTGTTGATATGGCATTGGGTTGCTCTACAAACAGTGTTCTTCACTTGCTTGCAATAGCTAATGAAGCAGGAATCCCAATAGATTTAAAAACTATAAATGAAGTAAGCGACCGCACTCCTAATTTATGTCATTTAGCACCTGCAGGTCATAACTATATAGAAGATTTATACAAAGCCGGCGGAATACCTGCTGTTATGAAAGAACTTGACAAAGGCGGATTTATAAATACTTCTCTTCTCACTGCTACAGGTAAAACAATAGCTGAAAATATAAAAGATGCTGTTAATAAAAATAATAATGTTTTAAGAAATATAGAAAATCCTTACAGTAAAACAGGAGGAATTGCTATACTTTGGGGAAATATAGCTAAAGACGGATGTGTTGTTAAACGTTCTGCCGTTGCTGATGAAATGCTTGTACATAAAGGACCTGCAAGAGTATTTGACTCTGAAGAATCTTCAATAGCTGCTATATATGCAGGCAAAATAAATAAAGGCGATGTTGTAGTTATAAGATATGAAGGACCTAAAGGCGGACCTGGTATGCGTGAAATGCTTAACCCTACTTCTGCTCTTGCTGGTATGAAATTAGATAAAGATGTTGCATTAATAACTGACGGAAGATTCTCCGGAGCTTCAAGAGGTGCTTCTATAGGGCATGTTTCTCCAGAGGCTGCAAGCGGCGGAGAAATAGCTTTTATAAAAGAAAATGACATCATTAGTATAGATATTCCTAATCATAAAATCAATTTAGAAATCTCTGATGAAGAAATGGAAAAAAGAAGAAAAGAGACTTCTATTAAACCTTTAGAAGAAATTAGAGGCTGGCTTGGAAGATATAGAAAACTTGTTCAGTCTGCTAATACAGGTGCTATATTAAAATAATTTTTTAATGAAAATAATTGGTGCTGTATAACTTATAGCACCAAATAAAAGCACTAATAATCTAAAAGTCATAACAAAAAATTAATATTACAGACTGCTTGGTTCCTATCTTTTAAGCCAGGATAAAAATTGTTTAGTTTATAGCTGATATAAGCATAGACTAAATTTATTTTAAATAAAAATTTTTTATAAGGAGAAAAACATGATTATCAAAAATTAATTTAATTAAACAATATTAAAAATAAAAACAACAAAATAAAAATAAATAATAAAAAGGATAATAAAAATGAAAACATTAAAACAAATAAGTAATTTCTTTGGTAAATACATGTCAGTTATAGTATTGGTTGTAGCAGCATTAGCTTTATTTTTTCCAAAATCTGTAAGCTTTATAAAAACAACTTATGTTAACTATCTTCTTATGACTGCAATGTTCTGTATGGGCATAACATTAAAAGTAGAAGATTTCAAAATACTATTTACAAGACCTAGAGACATAGCTATAGGAGCAATAGCACAATTTACAATAATGCCTTTACTTTCATTCTTACTGTCTTTGGCATTCAGACTTCCCCCTGAGCTTGCTATAGGAGTAATACTTGTAGGTACCTGTCCAGGAGGAATATCATCAAATGTAATAACATATTTAGCTAAGGGAGATGTACCTTTATCGGTGGGTATGACTTCTGTATCTACAATACTTGCTCCTCTTGCCACCCCTCTTCTTACATTGCTGTATGCTGGTGAAAAAATAGATGTTAATGCTATGAGTATGTTTATATCAATACTTCAGGTTGTTATAGCACCTATAATATTAGGATTTGTTATAAATAAATTTTTTCATAAATTTGTTGAGCATTTTAAAGATGTGCTCCCTTTAATATCAGTTATAGCTGTTGTTGCAATAGTAGCTGCTGTAGTGTCTGGCAACTCAAAAAGACTTATGCAGGTTGGACATTTAGTAGTAATAGTTATAATAATACATAATACTTTGGGATATATGCTTGGATATTTATTAGGAAGAGTATGTCAATTTAATGATGCTAAATGCAAAACTATATCAATAGAAGTAGGAATGCAAAATGCAGGATTAGCTTCATCATTAGCTTCAACACATTTTGCTTATATGGCATTAGCTGCTGTACCGGGTGCTATAGGAAGTGTATGGCATTGCATATCTGGTTCTATAGTTGCTAATATAATGGCTGCAAGAACTAAAAAATAATAAAAAACAATATATTTAAAATTTAATTAATTATAAGGATTCAAAATGAGTATAGAAAATTTATTTTTAACAAACTTTAGTATAGGAAGCGATGCTTATAAAGATATATACGATATATGTTCAAATTACGGAAAAAAGGCTGTAATAATAGCAGGTAAAAAATCTATTCAGGCATCAATAGAGTTGATATTAAATAATACAAAAGACATAAGTATAACAGGTATGCTTCATTATGGAGGAAATTCAACTTTTGAAAATGTTGATTTACTTAAAAATAAAAAAGCTGTAATAGAAGCCGACATGATATTTGCAGTAGGAGGAGGAAGATCATTAGATACCTCAAAAGTTTTAGCAGATATGATGAATAAGCCTATATTTACATTTCCTACATTAGCTTCCAACTCTGCTGCTGTTACTTCTTTATCTGTTGTTTATGATAATGACGGAAGTTTTAGAGAGATGTTTAGTTTGAAAAGGCCGCCTTTACACACATTTATAAATACGGATATAATATTAAACTCTCCGGAAAATTATTTCATAGCTGGTATTGGAAATGCACTTTCTAAACAGTATGAAGCATTATTCTACACAAGAAATGAAAATTTAAATTATAGAAATTTCTTAGGTATTGAAATCATAAAAAACTGTTCTAATGATATATTAAAATATTATTCAGAAGCAGTAAATGATTTTAGAAATAAAAAATCATCAGATGCTCTAAACAGAGTAGTACTTCATATAATATACACTGCTGGATTAACTTCTGTAATGGCAGGATATAATTATCATATATATTTGCATAACGGATTAACAAAATTAAAAAGAATGGGAGAAAAATTCCTGCATGGAGAATTAGTATCTTATGGAATATTACTTCTTCTTACTATGGACAAACAATATGAGGCAAGAGAGGATATTTTTAAATTTAATAAATCAATGTCTCTTCCAACATGCTTAAAAGATATAGGAATAAATAAATCAAGTTTAGAAGATGAAGATATTAATACGGCATTAGGTGCTAAAGATATAAGTTCGTATGGAGTTGACAAAGAAATGATATTAAAAGCTATTCTTGATTTAGAAGAATTCAATAATAGTAAGTACATAAATAAATAAAAAATATACAAGGATAAAAAAATGAAAACATTAAAACAAATAAGCAACTTCTTTGGGAAGTATATGGCTGTAATCGTATTAATAGTAGCTGCTGTATCATTATTCTTTCCAAAAACAGTAAGTTTCATAAAGACAAGTTATGTTAACTATCTCTTAATGATAGTAATGTTTGGTATGGGGCTTACATTAAAACTTGAAGATTTTAAAGTAGTATTTACAAGACCAAAAGACATTATAATAGGAGCCATAGCTCAGTTTACAATAATGCCTTTACTTGCATATTTACTTTCTATTGTATTTAAACTTCCTCCGGAACTTGCTGTAGGAGTTATACTTGTAGGAACTTGTCCGGGAGGCACTTCTTCAAATGTTATGACATATTTAGCAAATGGGGATGTTGCATTATCTGTGGGTATGACTTCTGTATCAACAATACTTGCACCATTCGCTACCCCTCTTCTTACACTTCTATATGCAGGGCAAAAAGTAGATGTTAATGCTGTCAGTATGTTTATATCAATAGTTCAGGTTGTTATACTTCCTATATTCTTGGGTTTTTTAATAAATAAATTCTTTTACAAGTTTACAAGCAGTATAAAAGAAATACTTCCATTAATATCAGTACTTGCGATTGTAGCAATAGTAGCTGCTGTAGTATCTGCCAACTCTCAAAGATTAATGCAGGTTGGTTATTTAGTTATAATAGTAGTTGTACTTCATAATTGTTTGGGATACTTGCTAGGTTATTTATTAGGCAAATTATTCAGATTAAGCAATTCCAAATGCAAGGCTGTATCAATAGAAGTTGGAATGCAGAACTCAGGACTTGCAACTTCTTTGGCGGCAACACATTTTGCATCTATGGCATTAGCAACAGTACCGGGAGCAATATTCAGCGTATGGCATAATATATCAGGATCAATAGTAGCTAATATAATGGCTTCAAAAATAAAAGATTAGTAATAATAAAAAAATGCTTAAACAATGGACTTTAATATAAAAAAGCCCATTGTTTATTAGCAACTGTCAATAATAAAAAGTCAATTAATTCATATATTGTTTTGAAATATTTATTCTTTATTAATTATATTATTAAAGTATTATTCTCTCACCCTATTAGAAGCATTACTTATATTAAGTTTATAAAGTTCATCAATAAATGAAACAGCAAAACTAGCAGGAGCGTCTGCCTTTTTTGAAGCCATCTCTCCAGCCTCAGCCATTATACACATAGCAGAAGAAGCAGCAATTAAAGGATTTGATACCGCAAGCATAGCAGCAGTAATTGCAGTAGAAGTACAGCCCATACCAGTATTTAAAGGCATTAAAGGAGAGCCTCCATTTACATACAAAACTCTATTTCCATCTGTTATAATATCAGTTTCTCCGCTTATGCTTACAACTGTATTATACTCTCTAGCTAAATGTTTACCAGCTTCCAAAGCCATATTAACATTGGCAGTGCTGTCTACTCCTTTAGTTTTAATGCTCTCACCTGCAAGAACCATTATTTCAGAAGCATTTCCTCTTATTACTTTGGGATTATAATTTTTGATTATATCTATAGCAGTTTGAGTTCTAAGTTTTGTTGCACCTGCTCCAACAGGATCAAGTACAAAAGGAACATTTTTTTTATTTGCTATCTCGCATGCACTATGCATAGCCTCTATAGAAGTTTTTGTCAAAGTACCTATGTTAATAACAAGTGATGAAGCTATAGAAAGCATATCTTCAAACTCTTCTTTTTCAAATGTCATAACAGGAGAAGCCCCCACTGCAAGAAGAGCATTAGCTGTAATTTGCATAACAACATAATTTGTAATGTTATGAACCAATGGGCTTTTAGCTTTCATATCTGTAATTGCTTTGGATATTTCATTTTGTAATGTACTCATTTTATTACTCCTTTTATTATAGAAAATAAATAATTTAATACTAATTTATTTTAAACTTTAGCTAAGCTATAAAAGTTTATCAAATATTTTACTCTATTATTATCAATCAAAATAAAACTATTCTACACCAAAAATAAATAAGCAAAAGGCACCGCCAAAACTAAAGAAAATATTATTCTCTCTATCCATATTATAATTATATCTCTTATTCTTATTGGTATGTCGGTAGCAAGCATACAAGGAATAGGTGCTGCAAAATAAAGTATTTCTGAAACGCATACTATAGCTATTACACTTTTAGCTAATTGACTTGAATCCATAATAATGCTTGAAGAAGAAAACATTTCTACTATTGTTATAGAACATGCTTTTGCAACAGTATAAGCCTCATTTCCTAATCCTAATAGTTTAGTAAAAGGGAGAAATATATAACTTACAAAATCAAACAAAGGAGTATAATTAACTATCAATAATCCTATAAAAGTTATAGCCATAAAATTAGGCATTATGGATATTGATATCAATAAACCTTCTTTAAGATTCTTTAATATATTGTCTAAAAAATTATTTTGTTTATCAGCTACTTTTACACCTTCGTCTAATGCCTTTTTAAAAATATTGCCTCCTGTAAATTTTGGCTCTTCAATTACATCTCTATTCAAATAACCTTTATTAGATTTATTTCTCAAAGGATAAAGTCTAACTGTAATTGCTGTAACTATAAATGTAATAGCCAAAGTTCCCCAGAAGTATATATTCCATTTATCTATAACTCCAAGAGTTTTAGCAACAACAACCATAAATGTAGTTGATACTGTAGAAAATCCTGTAGCTATTATGCATGCTTCTTTTGTAGAATAGTATCCCTCTTTATAAACTTTATTAGTGATTAGAAGTCCTACTGAATAACTGCCTATAAAAGAAGCTAAAGCATCTATTGATGACATACCCGGAGTTTTCCAAATAGGACGCATTATATAACGCATAAATATTCCAACAAAAGCCATAAGACCATAATCAATAAGAAATGATAAACATACCGCCCCTATAGGAATTAAAACTGCAACCTGTGTTAATAATCTATAAGAAAAAGGAAGCATATTCGGTTTATGGAAATCAGCAGGTCCTAATTTGAAATATGCCATTATAACAAATGGTATTGCCAAAAGTTTTATAAATGAAAATACTATCTCTGTTTTATTCTTATTCCAAGACTTATTAATAAAAGGATATATTCCACCTAGCATAGTGATAATTATACCATAATAAGGCTCTACAAATGGAATCTTTCTTATAAAACTCACTAAATGATCTATTGGTATTGATTTTACACCATTAATATTTATGGTTATAAAAAACATAAAAACACCAACGGCACTTAGAATAATAAATTTTAAATAAGATGATTTGCTATATTTAATTACCGAATAATTATCTTTTAAAATACTTTCAGAATTTGAAACATTATCCATAAAAATTTCCTTAATTATAAATTAATAATTTAGAGAAACCTTAATGAAAATAATGAGTGTATAAAAATTAGAAAATGAAAATAATTTTAGAAAACTTATAAAAATATTTCCCTACACTGGCATTATCCAACAGGTTATAAGGGTCTAAGTTTATTAGATATAAATAAAACTTACTCTCAGCCTTTAAAAGCTCCCCTAATTTTTATATATTATATAATAAAATTATAATTATTTCAAATAGAAATATAATTATTTTTATAGTGATATAATACAAAATTATTTTTAATTACTGAATCTTAATATTTTAAAAATATTATTATTAACCATATAATAATTATTATATTCTTACAATAAAATCAAATCTTTAATATCATCATAATAAACATTTTCTATCTTTTTTATGAAATCTTTATTTTTATTATAATTAACTCTATCATTTTTCAATTCTACATAAAGCTATTTTATATCAAAAGTTTCTAACATTGACTGAAGTTTCTTTTTATAATTTCTGCTTTTACATTTATTATAAAATTTCAAAATAGTTTTTATATGTTTGAATGAATCAGCATTTTCAAAAATATCTTCAAAGTATTTGACATTATCAATATTCCAAGAAGTTAAATCACAGTTAAAATATTTTGTATTACTAAACATCTCAGTCATATCAATAACCTTAGACACATTCCAAGAACATAAATCAGCATTGAAATATTCAGCATTTTTAAACATGCATTTCATATCAGCTGTATTAGATACATTCCAAGTTTCTATGCCTCCAAAATTTTTTCTTTTACTCTCTTCAAATAAATAAGACATATCAATTATATTGCTAGTATCTATATCAACAAGATTTATATTTTCATCTTTTACATAATCCAATAATTCAAATTTATACTTTGGTATGTATTTCATTAATTTATACCTTATCAATAATCTTTATAGGAAGAAGTCTTTCTAATTCTGTTTTTGATACCTGAGTGTTTCCTGTTATAAGACTTAATACTTTTATATTGTTTTTATCATTTAAAGCATTATAAATATACTCCAATGTATAGGCTTTATTATAATTTTCCAAAGGATATATAACATTGACATGATTTTCACATACAAACTCTTTTTCTTTTACTACTGCCGATTTTATATTAATGTTTTTATGAGAGCCTGTTATTCTATTAACTGCTATAACATTATTTTTTATTATCAAATCTTTTGAAATATTTTTTATATACTGAAGTTTTCTCTTATTTGGTATCACTATTTTTCCATTAACTATATTTGATGAATATATTAAAGGTATGGCATTATTTTTATCTTCTGTTAGATTTTCTTTATATTTATTCCAAGCAATACTTCCTGTTTTCACCTCATAACCTATTTCTTTTAAACTTATAGTATCTTTATATGATTTATTTAAAAATACTTTATCCTCTGTAAATATTGTAATACCATTTTTTGAGAATATATATTTTTTATTTTTATGACTTTTAGTTTTTTTAAGTATTAAAAGCATAACCTTTTGATTTGCCATATAAAAATTATCAGAACCCTCTACAATATGCAAATACTCAACACTACTTATCTTCATGATATATTCTCTTAACTTGCTGAAAAAAGCCCCGTTATTCATAGAAGGAGGCACAACATAAGCTAAATATCCTCCGTCTTCTAAAAGCTCTAAACCTAATTTTATAAATATAGAAAATATATTAACTCTTCCGCTTATTATATCAGAATATTTTTTATTTGTTTCTTTTTCAGGCTTAAACTCAAAGTAAGGAGGATTACCTATAACATAATCATATTTTACAGATTTTTCTGTATCTAATTTTAAAGTATCTATGCATTTTATATCAGCATTATTTATTAATTTTTTTGAAATAGAAACTAAACTTTCATCAATCTCAAAACCATAAAGATTAGCATCATTAAAATATTCTTTGCATGATAAAAGAAACTCCCCGCTTCCGCATGCAGGATCTAATATTTTTACATTATCTTTTTTTTCTGAAATAGATACCAATCTTTTTAAAAGTAAATCTCTTATACTTTTGGGTGTAAAGTACTGCCCTAGTCTTTTTCTTTTTTCTATATCAGTATTTTTAAGATAATCAAAACTTTCTTTAGTATACTCTTCCTGCATTATTTCTCTCTTACAAAATTATAAACTATTACAAAACTCTATTACATTATTTTCGCATTTTATTCTATCTTCATGAAGAAAATAATCTATTTTGGCATTATCATTTATAGTTTTGTTCTGTTCATAAGCTCGTCTAACATACACATTAAAACCTCTGTCAAATTTATATGCAAACAAATTATTTTTACTTTCTTTTTTCATTTTATTTTTAAAATTATCTTCAAGTTTCTTTATCTCTTCAAAAAATTTTATTAACTCATTTCTCTCATTCATAGGAAGAACATCATCTCCTATAAAGAAAGTAACATCGCCTCTTCCGTAAGAACCGAATATATAAATAGCGTTTGATTTAGGTAAATTACTATTCCACATAGGGCTAGAAGATTTACCGCTGCTGTACTTTATTTCTATAGCTATAATTTTTTTGGCTGTAAAAATTAGGAAGTCTGGAAAATTCTGACTGCCGTAAGGCTGACATATAAAGCAATTCTCCATACTCTTATCTTCTAAAGCATAAACATTATCAATCACTTTATCAGAGCTTTTATCCAAAATATCATTTTTTATAGATGAAAGGATATTTTTTATATCTTTATCAGAAGAAACTCTCCTATTAAATCCATGCCGTTTTAAAGATGATTCAAATCTGTCCTCAAATTCATCACCCTCTTTACTTTTAAGCCATTCTTTTTTATTTTTTTGTATATCAATAAAAATATCACTAAGCATTTTGACAATATATACAAAAAGCTATTTATTGTCAAGCTAGATAAAACATTTTATCAAACAATTATTTACATATTTTTAACATATTGACTGTTATCATCATTAAATATATAATCTCTTCAATATCTATCAATAATAAAAATTAAAATTATGAATAAAATCATTGCAGTAATATCTTTAACCATACTATTAGTAACATCATGTCAGACTTTGAATATTGTCATACCAAATGATGTAAGAAAAATGCTTGCTAAAAATATTGATGAAGATAGAAGCATAAATCCTATTTACAGAGAGTTCAGAGCAGCTTGGATATCATCTGTAGCTAATATTGACTGGCCTTTGAAAGGAGCAAGCGAATCTGAACAGAAAAAACTTATTGTAAAACATTTAGATACATTATACGAAAATAATTTTAATGCTTTATTCATACAGGTAAAACCAGATGCTGGGGTAATATTTAAATCAGAAATAAATCCTACTACAAGATATTTTTTCGGCTCAAAATCAAGCGATGAAAGAGATGATTACCCATTTAAAACAGATATGCTAGAATTTATAATTGAAGAAGCCCATAAAAGAAATTTAGAAGTTCATGCTTGGTTTAATCCATACAGAATATCTTTAACTTATGATAAAACTAAAAGCTATAAAGAACAATTCTCCAAAAAGAATTTTATTCATACTTATGTTTCCAATAATTTAGAGCCGATTTATTGGTATGACAACAGACTTTATTTAGATCCCGGTGAACCTATAAGTGCAAAGTATATTACAGATTCAGTTATAGAAGTAGTTGAAAATTATGATGTAGACGGTATACATTTCGATGATTATTTTTATCAGAATGCTGCAAGAGGAAAAACTTATAAAGATTGGCCTGATAAAGCAAGTGCTGAAAAATATGGTGCTAAAAGAGGATACGATATTACAAATAAATCCTATGATGATTATGGTGTAAATGGACTTTATGCTTGGAGAAGAGATAATATCAACAGACTTGTAAGCGATTTATATAAAGAAATAAAATCAAGAAAGCCTTATGTAAAATGGACTATTTCACCTGCAGGAGTGTGGAGAAATAAAGAAAAATTAGCCGAATATGCGGGAAGCAGATACGGAAGCGATACAAAATCATATAATCCTAACTTTGATGCTTTGCATGCTGATGTTCTTTTATGGATGCTTAACGGAGAAAAAACTTCTAGTTTGAATAATGCTTCAAGAAAAGACGGATTAAACAGAATGTATATTGACGCCATAATACCTCAAGTATATTGGAGTTCACAGCATAAAACAGCACCTTTTGATACAATAGCAAAATGGTGGGTTAATGAAGCAAAAAAATCAAATAATGAAAAACTTGCCGACATATATATAGGACATGCTTTATACAGAATGGGAAGTGCTACTAATATAGAGCCTTGGCAGGATATTGATTTAATGTCAAAACAAATAAATTATATAAGAAATGTAGGAAAAGGATATATTAAAGGCTCTTCATTTTTTACAATGCATAACATGTATAGAAAAGACAGAGATACAGGAAATTTTGGAAATGATGCTGTTAAATATATAAAAGAAAATAATTATATATTTAAAGCAATAGTACCTACAATGAACACAATGAAAGATATGAATAAACCTCCTTTGAAATTAGAAAACCCAAGCATTAAAAAAGTTTTCGGAGGAATCGAAATAACATTCACAGATCCTAATGAATATAAGCTGGATAAATACGGACATCTTCTCCCTTCATATTCTTCATACTATGCAGTATACAGAGAAACTATAGGAGAAATCGGAATAGAATTGATAGACAAAATAAGAAGAACTGATTTTAATGCAAACTCAAAAGTAACATACAAAGATAAAACAGTAAATTCAAAGCAGACTTATATATATTATGTTACAGCTTTGGATAGAATACATAATGAAAGCGAATACCTTACTATAATAAATGATTGACAAATGTTATACAATAAATATACTTATATAATATGATGTTGGAAAATTTGTACTATACTGATTATTATAAAAATCATTGGAGTAAATACGGAATTTTATTCTCAGACAAATATTTTGAAAATGAAAATAAAACTATACTAAATGATAAGTATTATATTATACATAAAAAATATTCAGGATACATTTATCAAAAAGATATTATAGGATATGAAAGAAGCATATACTATAATCATAATAATAAACTTATTTATAATTACAGAAGCGATGATGCTAGAATGTTTAAAATAATTAATCATAATAATCATGAATATTTTGTTTTTAATAGAGATTTATCAGGTTTTTCGATAATAGATTTAAGTAAAACTAATAAAGAATTTAATTTTTATTATAATAAATCAATAAGCAAAAACGGCATTATTGTTTTTATGGATGCCCAGTATCATAATAATAAAATTCTTTTTTATATATTTTATTTATCAAAAGCAGAAAACGGAGCATTTAAAAGAGTATTCAATTATTTATTATATGACTTTTCTAATGGCATACAAAACAGTCAAAATTATGTTAACTTCATAGATATAAGAAAAACAATACTAGATTTATACAATTATGAATTATACTTCACTTATAAAGCATATTTTGATAATAACACCATAATAGCAGAAGATCTGTCTAACGGTAAAAAATTTAATATAAATTATAAATTAATTTAAAGCCTTATTTTTCATTAATATTAAAGCTAAATCATCAATACCGCTTTCTTCCTCACTATACAAAGAGTAATATATTCCATCAACATTCCAATATGCTATATACTCTTTTTTATCATTTGTTTGTATTATTATTTCTATATTTGTTTCTTCATCAATATTTTTTCTTTCTTCTTTAAGATTGTTAAAAAATGAAAGTAAATCATTTAATTGTTTTGAAGCTCTGTAATAATAGTTTATATTTTTATAGTCAAAATTAGACTCAGCTATAGTTTTATTAACAATAGCATATTTAACATTCATAGCATGTTCAGGAGCAGGAACACAGTAACCTAGCACAGAAAAAGATTTTGTAGAGTCTACAGGTACAATATCATACTTTTTATTATCAGAGCATGATATAAACAACATTGTAATAAATAAAATTAAAAATGAATACTTTATAATATACATAATTATCCTTATATCAAAAATTAATAATACAATAAAGATTAAATCATATTCAATAAAAAATCAATTATCTGCTTCTAAGTTTAGGGTGAAGTATTTTATCAAGAGCAAATCCCAAAAATGCAAATGACATACCCAAAATAGCAATTAATATTCCCGGAGGTATTATCCACCACCAAAGACCAGAAAGCACAGCAGAACCTTTCATAGCATCATGTAAAATCTGTCCCCAAGTAACTATTGAAGCATCACCAAGTCCAAGCAATGATAAAGAAGATTCATACACTATAGCAGAAGGTACAGCCAAAGCCATAGAAGCAAATGAAAAAGGCAAAAGTAATGGAGCTAAATGATTGAATATTATTCTAAAATGTCCTGCTCCAATAGTTCGTGCCGCCTCAATATAGGTTTCTTCTTTTAACTGCATAGCCATAGAACGAACCGTCATAACTGAACCCGTCCAAGAAAAAAATATCATCATCGTTATCATAGTCCATATACTAGGCTTGAATATTGCACTTATAACTATCATCACAGGAAGAACAGGTATTCCTATAAATATCTGATAAATAAACTGCATAGCATTATCAACAAATCCTCCGAAATATGCCGATATTATTCCATACATTACACCAATTATAACCGATATAAAACTTGTAGCTATTCCTATAAATAATGCCCATTTAAGTCCGGATACTAAACCGGAAAATATATCTCTTTTCATATTATCCGTACCCATTATACCAGACATAGAACCTACCAATACAATGTAAGGATCTTCAAAACTAGAATTATCTCCTGCAAATTTACCGCTCACTTCAAATTTGTAAATGCCTTTCAATGCCTGAAAATTCTTTGCCATATCATCTTTTTTAGTATTAAAAAGTATTTTCATAGGATTAGTTGTTATGGTGTCAATCTGTCTTGCAAGTATTCTAGGTACAGAATCTCTGTAAAACCTGAATATTCTATTTTTTGAATCATTGAATGATGATATTCTTAAATCGCCGCTTATATTATGTAAACTATCTGATAATGTAATCACTGCCCCATCCGGTCTTGTAACATTCCAAATTAATCCTGTAGAACCATTGACATTGGCATGAAAAATTAAATCAACAGGAGATTTATCAAATTTATAATCGTATTCAAATACTGCTTTATAATTTAATTCTCCGTCTATATAATTAGTTTCAACACTTATAGGCTTTATATCAGTTGTAATAGCCGACTTTTCTCTTTGAAAAAAATTAAGCCACTCTGGAGCTGCTGAAGCCGGATTGTCCTGCCAATATGTGATATCTCTCCATCGTTTAGGAGCTTCTTTATAGGTTAAAAGCAAAGGCTCAATCAATGACACCATAATAGCCAAAACAAGTATGCATAACCCCACAACTCCTGTCTTATCTTTTTTGAACTCTTCAAAAAATTCTATTAATGGAGCAAGTTTTTTACTTATACTATTTTTCATTATAGCCTGCCTCCTACTTTTATTCTAGGATCTAAAAATCCGTAAGATATATCAAGAACCACAAGTCCGAATTGATAAAGTGCTGTAGTTATAGCTAAATTCCCCATTAATACAGGTATATCATTTTGCTGAACTGATATCCAATAAAGATTACCAAGACCCGGCCAAGAAAATATACCTTCAAATATAATAGACCCTGCAATAGAACCAAGAAGACCTAATAATGTTATAGTAACTATAGGAGGAGCAGAACTCCTTAATGTATGTCCGAGTAAAACTGACTTTTCAGATATTCCTCTCGCCCTTGCTGCCATTATATAATCTTCCTGCAAAGTAGATAATACTATGTTTCTTACAACAAATGAAAGTCCCCAAAAACCTATTAATGTTAATGTAATCAAAGGCAAAGACATATGCCATAACATATCCAAATAATACATTATACCAGTAGGTACAGGTATTGAATGTACTCCTCCCGAAGGAAATAAATTAAACTTATATACAAATACCATTATAAGTATCATAGAAAGCCACCAAGTGGGCATGCCGTAAACTATCATAGTAATAATACTAGTAGTTCTGTCAAATACTCCGCCTGCTTTTCTTGCCTTTACAAGCCCTATTATAAGTCCTATTATCATCTGTATAACTGATGCTGTTGTAAAAAGTATTATAGAACGCGGAAGTGCTTCTCCTATTATTTTTATAACATCTCTGTTTCCGTTTGAATCCATCATAATAGAAGATTTACCAAATTGAAAAGTTATTGTATTAATACCTCTTATAAATATTCTCTCGCCTATACTTCTATTAAGCCAATATATATCATAATAATATGCCCTTCTCTCTTTGATAAAATTTTCAACATCTTCCGTACGCATATTGCTAAGTCCACGCACTTCAGCATTTATATTTTCTTCAATCTGTGCCTTGAGAGTTTTCTCGCTTACAGTATTAAATATAGCAGAAGACATAAACATAAGTATTATAAACATGATTATGCCTTTTAAAATTCTTTTAATAACAAAATAAGTAAACATAATATAATCCTTTCAAAGCATTATACTAAAAATAATAAAAATTGTAAAGATTATTATGTTAATTTAATTATGTTAATTTTTAGAAAAATAGTTAAATAATGATATAATATTTATATTGTATAATCCTTATATTCATCAAAATAACTTTTGGCATTTGTAATTACGATATTATTAAATAAATTAATTTCAATATAATTTATATCTTTAAGAAGTGAATATATTTCATCATTAGATATTTGTAAATTCAGCATATTTTTTATGTCTTCCAGAGAATATAATAATTTTATTTTTATATCATCATTAAATAAGGTTTCTATTTTTAATATAGAATAAATCAAAACAATAATTTTTTCTTTTATATTTTTTTTATTTAATGCTTTTATTTTTAATATTGCAGTTATAATTTTTATAGAATTCATTTTTATATAATCTAATCTTAAATCAATATTAGTATATAATTTTTTTATAAAATCATTATATGTTAATATTTCTATTACTGACTCTTCAAGCACTATTGCAGTTATAAATAATGGTTTATATTCCAATTTAGGATTTACAAAGTTTAAAATATGATTGCTTTTATATATAACTCCTGCTGTCTGCTTTGAATTAATTATATTATATATTCCAATTTTTCCGGATTTTATAAAGTAAATATTATTAATAATATCAAGTTCAGTGTACAAACAATAGCCTTTTGAAAATTTATATATATTTTTATCAACTTTTATAGGTTCATCAGCCGGTTTTAATTTTTTTAAGAACTCTATTACATCATCACAATTTTCACAATGTTTAAATATATTTATATGAGAAATGCAAAGTTTATAGCAGGCATCTTCAAAGCCATTATTTTTATATATTTCAGCCATTAGTAATGTATCTTCTTTATTATACAAATCTATTTTTTTATTGATTAAAATACTATAATATTTACTAAGCCATACTTCAATAGTAAACAATAAATAATTGGATATTCTTTTAATAATATTTTTATTATTAATATTCTTTATATTTTCTATTTTTATCTCTAATAGTTCACAGTCTTCTATCGCTTCTATTGAAGAAAAATAAGGTTCATTTGTTATAGATGATATTAAACCTATAATATCGCCATTTTTACTAAAAAAATTAGAGTCTTTTATAAAATTATTATAAGATATTGTTTTACCTCTTATGATTATATAAAAATAGTTTTCTGGTTTTTTATTATTTTTGAATATTATAGATGATTTAGGATATTTTATTGTCTTGTGTCTTGTGTCTTGTGTCTTGTGTCTTGTGTCTTGTGTCTTGTGTCTTGTGTCTTGTGTCTTGTGTCTTGTGTCTTGTGTCTTGTGTCTTGTGTCTTGTGTCTTGTGTCTTGTGTCTTGTGTCTTGTGTCCATAGCTAAAAATGATAATAATATAATTATAACAGATTATATATTTTATTTTAATTATGTCAATAAGAAATTAACAATACTCTGTTTTTTCATTAAATGAAGCTATTTTACCGCTTTCAATATGCTCGTCCATAAGAATATTAACTATTTCATCTGCACGATTATTTTCTTTATTATTTGAATGACCTTTTACTTTTATAAACTCTATATTATGTTTACTTGACAATTCAATCAATTTAAGCCAATACTCTTTATTCTCAACAGGCTTCTTATCGCTTTTTATCCAATTATTTTTCTGCCAAGAATATATCCATTTGGTCATACCATTAACCAAATATGCACTGTCGCTATGAAGTTTAATGTTATGAGAATGCTTAAGCCTTTCAAGTGCCTTAATAGCCGCTTTCATCTCCATTCTATTATTTGTAGTATTATCCTCGCTTTCACCAATCTCAAGGCGAAGATTATGCTTTTCACTTATAAGTATCGCAGCCCAAGCACCAAGTCCGGGATTTCCTCTGCATCCGCCGTCTGTGTATATAATAATATCATCTTTTGTCATGAATTTTTTCTTATACTTATTTGAGATTTAAAAAAATTATGAAGCCAATAAATCAATTAATTTAGTATTTATTTCTTTTATTAAATTTTCTTTAGTATAATCTTTCTTTGATACAGAAAAACCAGATGCCTTAGGATGTCCTCCGCCTCCGAAACTTTCAGCAACTTCTCTAATATTTTTAGAACATCTGCTTCTTATACTCACTCTAAAATTATCTTCATTTTCATGAATAATAAAACCTATAAGAACATCGTCCATCTGAATAAGTGTATCTGAAGCACTAACCGCAAGCTCTTTTATACTAGTACCGCAAATATTATCTTCCAAACATATATAACCTATTTTTTTATTATCATCTATAACCATTCTTCTGTATATTTCCATTAAAGCCGCAACATCATTTTTAGTATATCTCTTTCTCACAACATTACCAAGATTTTCCTGTATAATCCCTACTTTCATTAATTTAGAGCCATAAAGTAAAGTTCTATCTGTTGTATTGCTGAATATAAAACTTCCTGTATCAGTACAAATACCGCAGTAAAGAAGAGTTGCTATATAAGAATCAAATTTTTCTAAATAGTCTTGAAATATATCAACTATTATCTCACAAGTAGCACCTGCAGTAGTATCATCATAAAACATAGTAACACCATTAATATTTCTAACTTTATGATGATCTATAAATATTACTTCATTATACTCATTTAATATTTCAGAAATCCAGCCGATTCTATCTATATCTCCTGAATCAAGAACAACCAAAACATCTTTTTTAGGTAAAGTATTTTCATTTACATCAAAAATTACTTTATCAACAAACATTACATTATGCAAATCTCTTTGCATTTTATCAGTATTTACAACATAAGCATTCTTATTAAAGATATTTTTGAGAATTAAAGATAAAGCAAGTCCTGAACATATACAATCACAATCGGGATTCCTATGCCCTGTAATAGTAACATTATCAGCATTTGAAAGCCTATCTATTATTTGTTTTTTTGATACAGTTAAATTATTATTTTCCATATATGATTAATTTTCTTCCGGTATATCCAAATTTTTTATATCAGTTAATACTTTATTTGTTTCTATTAAATTTTTGTCATAATGAAATGTCAAATTGGGAACATACCTAATAGTAAGCTGCTTTTTGAGATAAGAAAATATGACTCCCTTCGCACTATTAAGTCCGTTAAGAACCTCATTTTGCTTATCCTCATGCAAGCATACAAAATATACTTTAGCATTCTTTAAATCTTTTGCGGTATCTACTTTAGTGATAGTTACAAGATTATTTTTTATTCTAGGATCTTCTATTTCTCTCATTATAATCATAGAGAGAGTCTGTTTGATATTTTCATTTACTCTAAGTATTCTATGCGAAGACATATTAATATTTGCTTACTTTACTATAGAATTATTAACAGTATTAGTTAAATCATCAAGCTCATCTTTAACAAAAACTTTATCTATATCAACTAAGATAATCATCTGCTCATTAGCTTTAACCAATCCCATTATATATCTGCTGTCTATTCCAACATGCATATCTATATCTTCTTGAATATTTTCACTATTTATAGTAAGAACATCTGATACAGAGTCAACAACCAAACCATATTTTTTATCGCCTATCGCTACAACTACAATTACGCAGTTTTCAGGATTCATAGGTTCATCAAAATGGAATCTTGCTCTTAAATCTATAACAAGAATTATAGTACCTCTCAAATTAATAATACCTTTCAAATAATCAGGACAGTTTGGAATTGGAGAAGGCTGCATAAAATTTAATATTTCCTGAACTTTTAATATATCTATTCCGTATAATTCGTTATTTATCTTAAATACAAGTATTTGATTTGATATGGCACTGCTCATGTTATCTCCTTTAAATCATATTAAGAATTATAATATATAATGTACATAAGTCAAGTAATTTTATTATTGTTTTTATCCATTTTATACTATATTTAATAAAAATACAATACATTTAATTAATTCTTATAAAAGTATAATATAAAGCTGAATTATTATTTAATTATTGTCATTATAGATTATAGCATTAACATCATAGAATATAAAAATAAATAATATATTTTTATTAATATATTACTTGCTTTGAAGTTCTTTAACCTTATTTTTTATATCCAAAACTATTTCTTCAATAGAAGTTTTATTAAGGAAGTCGATTTTTTTACCATAATTTTCTAATAATGCTTTTTCATCTTCAGTTTTTATAGCTTTAGCAGATATTATTCTTTTAAGCATATACATCATCAATGCATGATGAAGTTTTAACTTATCAAAATCTATACTTCCTCTTAAAAAATAAAATTTCATATTTTCTTTCTCATCTGATTTAAAATTCTGATTAACAGCATTATTATAAGTTTCTTTATCTTCAGGATTAGTAAGTCCCACTATCACACAGTATAAATTTTTTCTACCCTTTAATTTAGCATAGAATTTTTTTATACCTTTAGCAGATGAAAGTTTTCCGGCATACAAAGCACCAGCAAATACTATAAAATCATAAGTATCCAAATTTTGAAAAGTTACATTATCAATATTATAAAGATCTCCATGAACTTTATCAGCTATCCATTTAGCATAAGTTCTTGTAGTACCATATTTACTTTTATAAAGCACAGCAATTTTATTTGACATAATATTTTCCTTCTATCCATAAATAAAAATTGTTCGCCTAAAGTCTCCACCAAGGAAACTTGTCGGACGCTCACAATTTTTAATATTTTCTTTCTATCTATAAATAAAAATTGTTCGCCTAAAGTCTCCGCCAAGGAAACTTGTCGGACGCTCACAATTTTTAATATTTTCCTTCTATCTATAAATAAAAATTGTTCGACCAAAATATCTGCCGAGTAAACTTATTATATATTAAAAGTTTTTTAATTATAACTTTTCTATTTCTTCTATACTTAACCCAGTTAATTCACTAATAAGATTAATTTCCATGTTTTTATTTTTCATATTTCTAGCTGTTAATAATTGATTTTCTTTAATACCTTCTTTTTTTCCTTCTGCCCTTTCATACTGAAGCATGGCAGCCTGACCATAAAGAAAAGTATCTCTTTCATTATATGCTGACATCTCTTTTTCATCAGCTACAAATCTTTTATATTTATCTATTACCTTACTCATGACTCTATTTCCTCCTATTAGTCTATTAATATCTTTTTCTAAATCTTTAGTAGTAAAAAAATCAATCCAAGATAAAAGATTATTTCTATTATATTCATCTATACTAGCATTTTTTAATATTTCTGCAAATCTTTTAATCTCTATAAAATGTATCTGAAAATCATCTAATTTAAGGCTAGGATTATTAATATCTGATAATTGAAGACATTTATGTTCTTTTTTTATATCAGTTTCACTTCCTATATTTAAATTAAAATTTAAAAAACTAATACTAATCATCTGATTTATATTAATATAATTCTCATTCTCTTTTAATTCAGAAGCTATATTTTTTGCTATATAATATAATATTCTTTTTATAAAATTATTATTTCCTATCAGCTGTATTTCAATAAGTATCTTTTTACCGTCTTTAGTTTTTGCTTTAACATCTAATATTGATTCTTTTAAATTCTCATTTTCTGCTAAGTTATAAGGATTAATAATTTCAAGGTTTCTTACAGATTCAAAACCCGCATCATTCAAAACAGCATTAACAATATTTTCTAATATATCTTCATCACCTTCAGTACCAATTAGATATCGTACAAATAAATCATTAAGTCTGTTAATTTCTTTCATAGTCTTATTATACTAAAAATAATTTGTTTTGTCTATATCAAATATTAGCAGCATAAGAAACTACCCCATTAACTATTTCTTCTCTCACCTTTCCGCTTTCAGCTAATTTTTTTAATAATTCACTTACTCTATTTTCATCTTCATTAAAACTAATAGCTATCATGTGAACTGTATCAGGCTGTCTTATCAAAAAATTTATTATATCTTCTTCTGTAATTTTTTTAGTATTTCCTTTAGCCTTATCAGAAATACTAGGGACATCTATTTCAATACTGCAATTTGCTTCAAAATATTTCTTTGCCTTTTCCATTTCTTCATCATTCAATGCCTTAGCTTTTTCATTTGAAGTTCTTCTTGTAGCACTAACAAGCTGTACTCTGTCAGGTTTTATTTTATTTACTATCTTGATTATATCATCAAGTTCTTCTTTACTATCATTAATACCTTTAAGCAAAAATACTTCAAGCCAATACTCACCTTTAAAAACTTTCCTAAACTCTATAAGACCATTAACCATTTTATCAAAATCAATTTCCTTATTAGGCTGATCTATTATCTTAAAAGTATCAATGTTGCCGGCATCAAGCGAAGGTATAACCAAATCTGCAATAAGCAAATCAGAACGCATTTCCTGTTTATAAAGCAAAGAACCATTTGTTATAATGCATACAGGAATATCAGTTATTTGTTTTATTTCATAAATAAGTTTCTTTAAATCTTTATATAAAGTAGGCTCTCCTGAACCTGCAAATGTTATATAATCAATATTTTTGTTATTAAGCAAAGCCTCTTTTAATTCATAAATTATTTCATCAACAGAATAATAATTGGAAAGATTAGTTTTAGTATTTTCTTCAGAACCCAATTGACAGTATATACAATTATAACTGCAGGTCTTATGAGGTATAACATCTATTCCCAAAGAGTTTCCAAGCCTTTTTGAAACTACCGGTCCAAATACTCTTTTTGTTTTTAACTTTGATTTAGTTTTATTCTGATTAAGAAGCAAAGGCTCTTTAGTTTCTTTTTTAGTATTACCATATCTTTCTTCATTTGCTTTGTAAAATGCATTTGTTACTTTATCAAGAAGTTCATCGTCTAAACTAAATACTGACAAAGCAAATATTTCAGGCTCTTCATAATGAGTTTCTTTATTATTTTTATATTCTTTTTTTACTGCTTTTTCTATAGCCTTTACTTTTTCTTTTATCTCATCTTCTTCAAGCATATCAGTTTTATTTAGTACTATAATAGACCTTTTCTTTATTAATTCTTTACTGTATTGTTTTAATTCATTTCTAAGTTTTTTATAAGTATCAACTACATCTTCATCTGTTAAATCTATAACAAAGCATAAAGCACCTGTTCTTTCAATATGTCTTAAAAAAGTAAGTCCAAGTCCTGCACCTTCGCTAGCACCTTCTATAATGCCCGGAATATCAGCAATAACAAAACTTCTCTCATAATCTAAATAACATACTCCCAAATTAGGTGTTAATGTAGTAAATGGATATGATGCAATTTTAGGATTGGCTCTTGTAAGCCTAGCAAGCAAACTAGATTTACCTGCATTAGGCATGCCTACAAGTCCAATATCGGCAATGAGCTTAACCTCTAACCTTATATTTAATTTTTCGCCTTCCAAACCATGCTGAGCATAGTCTGGTGCCTGATTTGTAGCTGTGGCATAAAATTTATTTCCTTTACCGCCCTTGCCTCCTCTTGCTGCAGTATAGCTTTGTCCGTCCTCAAGTAAATCAGCTAATATATTATTTGTATCTTCATCATAAATAACTGTGCCTATAGGGACTCTTATAATAATATCATCGCCTCTTTTACCATCGCTCAGCCTTGCCCGTCCCGGCTCTCCGTCTCTTGCTCTGAATTTTTTTCTGCTTTTTATTTTACCAAAACTATTTATTCTAGCATCAACTCTTACTATAACATCTCCGCCGTCTCCGCCGTTTCCTCCGTCAGGACCGCCCATAGGTACATGTGCCTCTCTTCTGAAACTTACACTTCCTGCCCCTCCATGTCCTGCTTCTATATAAAAATTTACTACATCTATAAATTGATCCATTTTCTTATTACCTTGTATAGTTTAATTATTATTTTCTTTATAAGAATTATTTATTATATTATAAAAAATCATTTTAGCAATGCTAATAAATATATTATTTATTAATAAAAATAGAATTTTAATGATGCTGTGTTCTGAAATATATAAAAATATTAATTATCTTAATTTGATTATAATATCAACTCTTCTGTTTTTTCTTCTTCCATCTGCTGTATCATTAGAAGCTATAGGAGCATCATCGGCAAAACCTTTATAAGATAATTTATCATGTTCAAGATTAGGCAGCATATAGTCAGCAACTGATTTTGCTCTTTTTTCGGATAATTCCTGATTATACTCTTTTCTTCCTGTATTATCAGTATGTCCCTCTACTATAATTTCTCTATCAGGATAAGTTTCTTTGATTGCTTTAATAATGTTGTCTATAGTAGTTTTTGCTTCCGGCTTTAAAGTATAAGAATCAGTATCAAAAAGAATCTCGCCAAGTCTTAATACTAAACCTTCAGGTACTGTATCTATAGTAACATTATCATCATTATAAAGATTATCTTCAAGTTTTTTTCTGTTATAATCTTCTTCTTCTTTTGTTATTGTATCATAAATTTTGTATGTACTTATAATATTCATCTTATACTGCAAACTAGCATAAGATAATTCTTTTCCGTAACCAAATAATATTTGATATCTTTCCTGCTGAGATACGGGAATATTTTTTTCCATATCCCAAAGAAATGTACCATAATTAAAGCCGTATATTCTTTCAGGATAACCTTTTCTTGAAAGTCCTGCCTGAAGTAAATCTTTATCAGTCATAATATGATATTGTATAACAGCATTTCTGCTTCCATCATCATTAGTCTCAACATTTGCAAATAAATAATCTGAAGATAAAGCCATTGTTAAATTAGGTGCATTATTTACTTTAACAATTTCTATAGACTCTCTATTCCATGATTCAGTAAGTTTTATTTCATTATCAGGAAAAGTAGGTACATGTCTTACATTAGGCATAAAATAATTATATGGAACTTCAAATTTACCATTAGTATGAATTATAAAATCGCTTGTATATTCTTCATCGAGATGAAAAACTTTATCTCCTTTCATCATTCTAAATATTTTAAATACGCCGCTTACTCTATATCCTCCCTTAGGAGCTATGGCAATAACAGTTAAATCAACAATATTTCTTTCTTTGTATGTGCTTGTTAATATACCATTTTCATAATATTCTACATCGGCGGTTTTAACTGATTCTATTCTTTTTCCTTTTTCTAAATTCCAATAGAATCTATGAGTTATTTCACAATTTAAAATATTAAAAATTAAAATAGAAAATATAAAAACAAATAAACTAACTCTTTTCATAAAATAAATATTCAATAAATTATTTTTTACTTTTAGCACTTTCTTTTCTTAATTCTTTTATTCTTCTCTTTTCTTCTTTAATTCTCTCTTTCTCTGCTTTGCGTTCTAATTTAAGTCTTTTTCTATCTACTTTAACTGTCTTAATCTTCTCTTTTTCTATATCCTCTTCAGTTTTTTCTGTTTTGAAAGAAATTACTAATTTATAAAGCTGCAAAAATATATATTGCAATTCTTTAATTCTTTTATCCATTGTCTCCATATTATGACTGCTTGTACTAGACAAATTAGATACATTTTCTATTGAATTTACTAGCTCTTTCATCTCATTTTCAGCTGTATTGACTACATTAACTACATCTTCTGCCAATTTATCTACGCTAGAAATATTCTGGCTTACCGCTGAACTCATCTGCATTTGTTTAAGAGAAAGTTCCTGTACATCTTCTGTAATATTATTCAAGTTACTAATATTCATTAATATCTCTCTTCTTCCTATATCAAGTTCATCATTGGCACCTGATATTGTAGATATTAAATCCGCAAGAGTATTAGAACCTTCCAAAATCTTCTCCATAGACTCAGAACTTTTAAATGCCAAAGATACTGTATGATCTATAGCCTGCGTTGTTTCCTCAATTATATCATTAATAATTTTGGAGTTTTCGCCTGTATCTTCTGCTAATTTTCTAATCTTATCAGCTACAACCGTAAATCCTCGTCCATGTTCTCCAGCATGTGCTGCCTCTATTGCGGCATTCATTGCTAAAAGGTTTGTCTGTTCTGCTATATTATGTATTACTTGTGTAATATTAGTTATCTGTTTAGAATATTCTTTAATGCTTTGTATAGAATCTACTACTGATTCCCCTATATTACTGCCGTCTTGAGCCTCTGTATATAGAATTTTAGCATAATCATTTGCCTTAGTTGCTCCATGACTTACTGTTACAATATTAGCCATCATCTGCTGCACCGAACTGCTAGTCTTAGCTACTGCCTCTGACTGCTGCTTCATTTTATTATTAATATCATTAATATTATCTAATAATAACTGTACTGTCTCATTTACTGCTGTGAATCTAGTTCGCTGCATAAAACTTACTCTGGCAGCATTAGCTGAAGATTCTGCTATCTTATTGGAATTAGCTAACTCTGTTTCAAATTCTTTATAAATAGTATTAAAATCGCTGATACTTATACTAATAGAAGCTCTCATGTTTTGAATATTTCCTGTTAAAGTATAAGCATTATTTTTAACACTAACTATAATATTTTTTACTTTATCTAAAAACTTATTAAAAGAATGTACTAATTCTCCGGTTTCATTATTACTGATAACAGGAAGTCTGATTGTTAAATCACCTTCACCCTCACTCAATGACTCTGACACATTCTTAGCAAATACTAAAGTTTTTCTTAAAGAAAGTATTAACGCTAATATAACTAATAAAAATGCGAATAAACCTACATATATTGCTATAGAGGCTTTTATTATAGTATTTCTGAATAATTTGTTTTCATAAGCGATATTATGCTCCCACATATTTATAACATTTAAATTATTAAACAGAGCATATTTTATAGCAAGCACATTAGAATCTTCAAAAGAAATAACATTTAAATCCACTATACTGCTTCTGTAATTATCAGACTGATTATTTTTTATTTCTATACCAACCGCACTTCCATCCAAATCCCTTTGAACATTACCTATTAATGAAGGATTATTAGAAGCTTTGATATTATATAAATCATCTGTTAAAAATATATTCAAATTTTTATTAATCTCATCGTTTGATAATACATCTAAATATACAGAACTTTTTATCTCCATAGCGATAAATCCTATATTTCTATTGTTGAGTAAAATAGGATTGTATATATAAAAAGTATCCGCATTAGAGGTTATATCTATCAAAAAATTAGTTTCTGAGGATAATTTTGCGGAATAATTAGCAGCTAAATTCGGTCTTAAATTTGTATTAACATTAGCTAAATTATTTATATCATATTCCCAATTTATAGATAAATTATTAATTCCATTAGTATTAATATTGATATTAACATTTTCAATATCCACTATATATATATAGATAGATGATATATTATTATCATTAGCATATCTAGTACTTAAATAAGTCGATAATAAATCAGTATAATCATTTAAAGTATAATTATATCTATATATCATATTCATATATGATATTATATTATCAGATATTGTAACATATTTTCCTATCGAATCTGAAATATTATTAATAAAATCATTAGCATAACTTTTTTTTACTGTAATATCATATTCTCTGTCATAAACTATCTCAGATCTGTAATGCATACCATTAATTAAAGTAACTATAAATATTACTATAGCCATTGATACAGGCAAGAAATTATATATCATAGGGAGATAATATTCTCTTTTTCCTGTTTTTTTGTATAATGGTCTTACTAAGATATTAAAGATTATAGAAGCAACAGACATAGCCATACTAATTAAAAATATAACCATTATAAGCCGTATATTAAATATTTCAAATAATGTAATGCTTCCATCTAATATATATATAGTGTATGAAATAATTGCCACTAAAATTACAGCAATACCCGATTTTATGACATATATTTTTCCTAAGGGTATAGATTTTCCCCTTTCAACATTTAAACAATCAAAAAACATACTTACTGCTATAGATAAAGCTAAAAAGACTATAAATATATATATATACCCTCTTAATGAACTTGAAAGCAGATAAATTGTTTTCAATAAAACAGAATATGAACCAACTGAAACTGCAGCTACTATAAGAAATCCAATCGGTATATAAAATTTTAATCTTTTTTTTAATCTATCTTCATTTACTTGAAAAAGCATATTATACAACCTACAAAATATTTTTATACTATTAAACTTATCGGTATAATACTATTATTATTTAGAAATAATATCATTAATTAGACATAGTTTTAGCCTTAGAAACCGCCTCCTCTATAGAACCTACAAATCTGAAAGCCTGATCTGGTAAATCATCATAATCACCATTACATATACCTTTAAAACTTCTTATAGTATCTTCTAATTTTACATATCTTCCTTGAAGACCTGTAAACTGCTCACCTACAAAGAAAGGCTGACTCAAAAACTGTTCAATTTTTCTTGCTCTTGATACTATTAATTTATCATCTTCTGAAAGCTCATCAGCACCAAGTATGGCAATAATATCCTGTAAGTCTTTATATCTTTGCAATATATGCTGTACTTTTCTTGCAACATCATAATGCTCCTGACCTAATATGTTAGGATCCAATATTCTGCTTGTTGAAGCTAAAGGATCTACTGCAGGATAAATCCCTTTTTCACTAACCTCTCTTGATAATACAGTAGTAGCATCAAGGTGAGTAAATGCTGTAGCAGGTGCCGGATCTGTAAGGTCGTCTGCCGGTACATAAACCGCCTGTATTGAAGTAATAGAGCCGTTTTTAGTAGATGTTATTCTTTCCTGTAATGCCCCCATTTCTGTTGCTAAAGTAGGCTGATATCCAACTGCTGAAGGCATACGGCCGAGTAATGCTGATACCTCACTTCCTGCCTGAGTAAATCTGAATATATTGTCTATAAATAATAATACATCTAAGCCGGCAGAATCCCTGAAATATTCAGCCATAGTCAAAGCAGATAAAGCAACTCTAAGTCTAGCTCCCGGAGGTTCATTCATCTGACCATAAACAAGACAAGTCTTATTAATAACCCCAGACTCTTTCATCTCTGACCATAAATCATTTCCTTCTCTAGTTCTCTCACCAACTCCTGCAAATACAGAATAACCTCCATGCTCACTTGCTATATTATGTATAAGCTCCATTATGAGAACTGTTTTTCCTACTCCTGCCCCTCCGAAAAGACCTGTTTTACCGCCTTTAATATAAGGAGCAAGCAAATCTATAACCTTAATACCTGTTTCAAATATTTCAAGTTTAGGCTCTAATGTCTCAAATTTAGGAGGCGAAGCATGTATAGACCTGTATTCTTTAGCAGCTATAGGCTCACCTTTATCTACAGTCTGTCCTAATACATTAAATATCCTTCCTATAGTTTCTGTTCCAACCGGTACCATTATATGATTACCGGTATCAAATATATCATCTCCTCTTGATATACCGTCTGTAGATTCTAAAGATATAGCTCTTACTCTACCTCCGCCTAAATGCTGCTGTACTTCACAAATTATATGTCTTTGAACACCTTCTATTTCTTTATCTATATAAAGAGCATTCAATATAGCTGGAAGATGTCCTTCTTCAAACTCAGCATCTAAGGTAGAACCTACAACCTGAATAACTTTTCCTCTTTTTCCTTCTACCATAAAACATTCCTTAATTTTTTTTATATATTTTATATCTATTGATAACTTATTCAAGTACTTTAACCATTTCTTTATGAATTTTTTTATTACTTGCTATATATTGTTCTTTAGAAAAAATATCATATTCTTCCATATTTATGTTGCTTACTGTACCTCCTGCCCGTTTTAATATAATAGTACCGGCACATATATCCCAAGGCGATAGCCCATATTCAAAAAATCCGTCCGCAGCACCTTCAGCAACCATACATATATCAAGTGCAGCAGAACCATCTCTTCTTAGAGCTAAAGTACTTTTTACCATATTAGCAAAATCTACCATTCTGTCATGAAGAAAATCATTATCAACACTAGCATTATAATAGAATCCTGTTATTATAAGAGATTCTATGAGTTTATTACTGCTGCTTACTCTTATAACTTTATTATTTTTATATGCTTTTGATTTTACATGAGCTTTATAAACTGTATTAGTTAAAGGAGCATATACGACACCTAATATAGGTATTCCCTTATAAGCAAGCCCTATTGATATACAGTAAAAAGGATAACCATGTATAAAATTGCTTGTTCCGTCTATAGGATCAACTATCCAAGTAAATTTTTTACTGTTATTATCTTTAGATTCTTCTCCGTAAAACCCAAATTTAGGATAGCATTTTAATAAATACTCTTTTATCTTCTTTTCATTTTGTAAATCTACTTCTGTAAATAAATCAGTTTTGCCTTTCTTTGATACTTTTTTCGGACATCCGAAATATTTTAAAGAATATTTCCCTGCTTTAATTGCTATACGCTCAGCATCTTTCAAACACTTATTTAATTTTGATTTAGACAGATGCTTTATTTCATTTAATGTATTATCATACTCAGAAAAATTTGATTTTTTCTTTTTACTAGAAAAACCATTTCTAAAAATATCTATAATATCATTTAACATATTACCTCCGATAAATTTTTGAATCTATTTTTTAGTTTCAGGTTCTCTGAAAAGCAAAAGAGATGGATTATCTTTTATTTTCTCACTAAATACTCTCAAATTATCAACTATTTCATTAAAATTAGTATGTATTTTAGGATCTTTCATTATAGCTCCTATAGTACCATTTCCTTTCTCTATATCATTTATAACATAAGATAAATCTCTGGCAATGTTGTTTACATATGATAAAGTAGCACTTACATTTGATATAGAATCATTAATATTAGTTTCATTATCAACTATAACAGCGGATATCAAATTTATAGTTTGCGAAAGATTGCTCACAACATCTGATAATTCTTGGAAATTTAAATCCTTACCTATATCGCCTATAGAACCTAATGTAGTTTCTATACTAAACGGTTCAACACCTTTTACTATTGTATTAGGTGCCATACTTGTCATACCGGTAGTGTTTATAGCAGGAGGAGATACCATTATATATTTTTCTCCAAGCCCTAATCCTACAGTTTGTATAGAGAATCTAGTTCCTACAGGAATTATAACATTTTTATCTGTGATAAATAAAGTTACTCTAATGGTACCGTCAGGATTTATAGCTATTTTTTCTATAAAACCTATTTGAATTCCGCCTCCTCTATAGGAAACCTTACCATTTTCCTGCAAATCGCCTATGAAAACATAGTCTACATATATTCTATATCCATCTCCCTTAAGTTTTATCTTACCTAACAATATTATAGCCCCTACAAATATAATAAATGTAACTATAAAAAATATACCTAATTTAATTTTATTTTTCATGATTTTTCCTTATCCTAAAATTATATTTTATTGTTATATATGAAATATATTAATCCTTCGGTCTAATACTCTCTATATCCTCTCCCTTTTTCGCTATACTGCTCATAAAAAAGAATTTCAAATGAGGATTATCTGTTTCATGCAAATGATCAGGATCGCCTCCCTCAATAATCTGTCCTTTATACAGCATAACAACCCTGTCAGACATTCTGAATACACTAGTCATATCATGAGTAATAACTATACTAGTAACATTAAGAATAGACTGCATCTTTACTATTAAATCATCTATAACCCTAGACATAACCGGATCCAAACCTGTTGTAGGTTCATCATAAAGAAGTATTTCGGGGTCCATTGCTATAGCCCTAGCCAATCCTACGCGTTTTTTCATTCCTCCGGAAAGCTCTGAAGGCATTTTATGTTCTATATTAGGCATTCCAACCATTTCAAGAACTTCTGCAACTTTGACCTTTATTCTCTCTTCAGGAATATCTTTCTTTATTCTTCTAAGTCCGAAACTCACATTTTCATACACATTTAATGAATCAAATAAAGCAGCCCCTTGAAATACCATAGCAAATTTTTTTCTTACTTCTGTAAGTTCATTATCAGAAATTCTATTAATATCATGACCGTCTACTAATATGGTACCGCTGTCCGGCTGAAGTAATCCCATTAAATGTTTTATAAGAACGCTTTTACCGCATCCTGAATTTCCTATGACAGATAAGGTTTCTCCTCTATTAACTTTAAGATTAACACCATTAAGCACTTTCTGACTACCAAAACTCTTATGCACATCTTTTAATTCTATTATATCATCCATATTATAAAGTTACCCTCAAAATTTTTATAATATCATCTGTTTTAATAAAATAATTTCCTAAACTAGCGGGAATCAAAACTGTTTTTCCAATATTAAGTTTAATAATATTATTTGCAATATCTGATTCTATTGAACCATTTCCTTCAAGCACTATAATTATTTCAAAACTTTCTTCATTAGTTTTTGAAGCATAATCTCTATTTATAATATATTCTTCTATTGTAAAATAATCATTAGAAAATACTATATTAATTTCCAATTTTTCATTTTTAAAACGATTTTTTTTATTAGATTTCAAATCAAAAGCATTAATATCTTTTATAACATTAAATGAGTCTTCTATATGAAGTTCTCTAAACTTACCATTTTTATCAGCTCTATTCCAATCATAAAGCCTATAAGTTACATCGCTAGGCGTTTGTATTTCAGCTATAACAGAATTACCAAGTATAGCATGTATACAGCCGCTAGGTATATAAAAAGCATCTCCCTTTTTTATATCAAAATAATTGAACATACCTTCTATATTTTCATTATTATTAAAAGATTTTATTAAATCCTCTTTTGAAATATTCTCTTTAAGTCCGATAAGAAGTTTGGCATCGCCGTAAGTCTCCATAACATACCACATTTCATTTTTACCATGTTTGTTATGTCTTTTATTAGCATATTCTTCATCTGGGTGAACTTGTATTGATAATTTATCTTTTGAATCTATTAATTTTATTAGTAATGGGAAATAATTATCCTTACATTTTGTTCCCAAAAGCTCAGAACCGTATTCTTTTACCAAATAAGATAAAGTTTTTCCTTTTAATTCCCCATTAGATACGATATTATTGTCATTAGGCAAATCGCAAATTTCCCAACTTTCACCTATAGTTTTATTTTTATCAAAAGGTTTTAAATACACTGAAGCTAAATAATTACCGCCCCAAATAACTTCTTTTTCTATTTCATCAAATTCAAGTAAATACATAGTCTAATTATATAAGATAAAATAAATAATTCAACAACTATAATCTAAAATATTTTTTTATCAAACTCTCTCCTATAATTTTTATTTTATTATTAAAAAGCAAATCAGCACATATACCATTTCCTTTTATTAAAACATTATTAAATTTTCCATTATATATTTCACCAAATCCGCAAGAAGGACTTCTCTCTTTAAGTACAGCTAATTCTGTTTTATATAATTTTGAAAGTTTTAATACTTCATTAGCTCCTTTAATAAAATTTTCTGTTACATCTTCATAGTCAATATTCATAACTCTGCCTTTAATTATTTCTGCATGTTTTCTAGGTGTAGAAAGCCCACCTAATTGTTCCGGACATACAGGAATGAGATTATACCCCATAGATATAACTTTTAAAAGCTCATCCGATTTATTATCTTTTCCGTCATATCTGCATTTTAATCCCAATAGGCAGGCACTTACTAATACATTCATGAAAATTCTCTCTCATAATTTATTTTTATTATATACTAAAAATAATTTTATTAACACTATTAAAAAATATATTACAAAATTAAGTAATCTTAATTTTTTTTATATTATATATTATTATATAATATAAATTTTACAAGTTTTTTATAAACCTTACCAAAAAATATAATTTATAAAAAAAATTGTAAAATTAATGAATGAATAATTAACTTGACAATAGTATTATATTAAATTATAATCTATCAAGATAATATTATTTTAAAATAAAAGAGGTTTTTTATCTATGTCAAAAGAATCATATAAAGATAGAATGGAAAAAGCAGTTTCAAGTTTACAAAACGATTTAAAAGGTATAAGAACAGGAAGAGCTAATGCTTCTATATTGGATGGAGTAAAAGTAGAGGCTTATGGAAGCAGTATGCCTCTAAAACAAGTAGGAAATGTTTCTACACCAGATTCAAAAACTATTATGATACAGCCATTCGATAAAGGTTTAGTCAGCGACATAGAAAAAGCTATATTAAAAGCAGATTTAGGTTTTAATCCTTTCAATGACGGCGGAAATATAAGAATAGTAGTACCAGAACTCACTAAAGAGAGAAGAGAAGAACTTAAAAAAGGAGTAAGACATAGAGGCGAAGAAGCTAAAATAGCTGTACGAAATATAAGAAGAGATGAAAATGATAAAATAAAAAAAGAATTAAAGGATAAAACTATCACTGAAGATGAATCAAAATCTCAGGAGAAAAAAATACAGAATGATACAGATTCATATATAAAAAAAATAGATGAAATGATTACTACAAAAGAAAAAGAATTAGACACTATATGATTACTGATGAGCCGAATATACCTGTACATGTGGCTATAATCATGGATGGCAATGGGAGATGGGCTAAATCTCATCATAAAAGCAGAAGTTTTGGGCATAGAGCCGGAAGCGAAAATGTAATTAATATAGTAGAAGCATGCTGCGAATTAAATATAAAATATTTAACTTTATATGCATTCTCAACAGAAAATTGGAAAAGACCTGAGGAAGAAAAAAAAGCATTATTTAAATTATTAAAAGAATTCTACAAAAAAGAAATTAAAAGGCTTATTTCAAATAATATCTTAGTAAAACATATAGGTGATATTACAGCATTTCCAAAAGATACTATAGAGACAATAGAAGAAACAGAAAAAGAAACTCTTGAAAAATGTAAAAATCCTATACTCACTGTTATATTAGCTTTAAATTACGGCTTCAGAGATGAATTAAAAAATGCCTTGAAAAATATATGCTATGATGCTAAAAACAATAAAATAGACATAGAAAATATTGATGAAAACTTCATTCAAAATTACCTGTATACAAAAGAAATACCGGATCCGGATCTTTTGATAAGAACTTCAGGAGAATACAGATTAAGTAATTTTCTGATGTATCAGGCATCATACAGCGAATTATACTTTACAGATATATTATGGCCTGACTTTTCTAAAGAATATTTCAAAAAAGCTATAGAAGAATACTCAAATAGAAACAGAAGATATGGAGGTCTATAAAAATTATGAAGAAAAGACTTATATCTGTATGTCTGACATTACCATTATTTCTTATTATAATGTTTTACGATAAAGTTATATATTTGTTTCATTTGGCAATATTATCTATATCTATCTTAAGTGCATCAGAAATATTCTACATGGCTAAAGTGCATAGACAAAAGAATTTGAGAACTGTAATAACAACTATGATAGCTATGGTATTAGGTTATATCATAACTATATGCGATATAAATGTATTTAAAGGCGACTTCTCCAATCTCTATAAAATAGTAGAAACTAAACATCCTTCAATGGATTTATCATTGGTAATGGTTTTTGCTTTAATAGCTACACTATTCATCATTAATATGTTCAAAGTTCATGTATCTACATTTGAAGAAAAAGGAAGGGCTATATTAACTGCTGTTTTCTGCTTTATATATGTTGGTTTAGGAGTATGGCATATATCACTTATGCGTTTTATGCCTAGCGGAAAATATTATATAGTGTTTATTTTATTATGTGCTTGGTTCAGTGATACGGGAGGATATATTGTAGGCAGAAAATTTGGAAAGCATAAATTATCCAATAGTGCTTCTCCAAATAAGAGTTATGAAGGCTTACTTGGCATGTTCATATTCACTATACCGCTTTCAATACTATATTATTTCTTATATTCAAACGGATACTTATCTTTTTTACTTGGAAAAAATACGCCTAATTTCTCCTTTCCTCAATTAATGTTATTAACAGTAATATTCACATTTACAGGTTTTCTGGGCGATATGGGTGAAAGTCTTATAAAAAGAATGTATGACACTAAAGATTCAAGTAAGTTATTTCCGGGTCATGGAGGAGTGTTTGATATATTCGATAGTGTAATACTTACTGCTCCAATATCATACTATGTATTTCTATTAATACAATAAAAATTAAAAATAATATAATATATCTTAATTTTTTAATCAAAATAAATAATTACCGTATTAATGCAGTAATTTATTTGTTTGAATTAGTTTAAAAAAACAATATAATAAAATTATATTAAAATAGAGGTATAAATTTTATGGCAAAAAAGTTATTTATATTATTTTTTATTGCAGTTATTTTTATAGCATCATGCAGTAAAAATAATACTCAAACAGCTTCTTCAACAGAATTGCCTGTTATAGATGAAAATACAGAAACAGAAATAACAATATGGGCATGGAATGTAGCTGCCAGAGCATTAACAGAAATGGCAGATATATTTATGCAAAAATATCCAAAAATAAAAGTTAATGTTCAGGAATTCGGAGGAGTACAGGCTTATGAAAAATATGGAGTCGTATTAGCTTCTGGTAAAGAAATACCTGATATAATGCAAATAGAAAGTGATTTTGTACAAACTTATGCTGAAAATTATCCTCAATTCTTTTTAGATATGAAATCATTAGCCCCTGCCGATATAGATTCTAAAGTGGATCCGTCCAAAGTATCAACAAGCTATGACAGCACAGGAAAATTAGTTGCTATAGCTTGGGATTCAGGTCCTGTAGTTGTATTTTATAGAAGTGATTTATTTAAAGAAGCTGGCATAGATCCTAATACAATCACTACTTATGATGAATATATAGCAGCCGGAAAAAAATTCCAAGAAAAATTTCCTAATATAAAATTCATAGGAAATATGTTTGTTCAAGATGACGGCGTATGGAGAAATATGCTAGTTCAAAATGATACTTATTATTTAAATAAAAATGGAGAAATAACTATATCATCTCCTAAAGCTATAGAAAGCACAAAAGTTTTAAGAAGTTTTATAGATGAAGGAATAATGGCAAACACTCTTAATTGGGACGGTTCTATAAGAGCAAGCAAAAACGGAGAAATAGCAACTTATCTATCCGGTGCTTGGTGGAGCGGTACTATAAAAGACCAAATGCCTGAAATGAAAGGTAAATGGGCTATTATGCCTATGCCTGCTTATACAAAAGGAGGAGTAAGAGCTTCTTCTCATGGCGGTTCTACTCTAACTATAACTGCTTCTGATCCTGTTAAACAAGCTGCAGCATGGGCTTTTATAGAACATTCTTTATTAAATGTTGACAGTCAATTATTAATGTATAAAAATTACGGATTATTCCCATCATATTTACCTGTTTATGATGACCCTAGATTCCAAGAACCTGATGAATATTTCGGAGAAGGATTTAATCAAATGTTGGGAGATATAACAAAACAAATACCAGCAGCTATTTATACTTCATCTGATTATTCTGATATTAGAAGTATATGTGTCGGTGCTTATGAAGCTATTATGAATGATAATGCCGATATACAAAAAACTCTTGAAGATGCCGCATCACAAATAAGCAGCACTACAGGAAGAACAATAGCAAAATAAAAATAATTTTTTAGTTGAGGGGATATGATTTTTATCCTCTCAATTATTAGGATATATTATGACGATAAAAAAAAATATTACACCTTGGATATTTCTGGCACCAGCCCTATTTTTTATAGCTGTATTTAGTATATATCCTCTATTTGAAACAATAGTATTAAGTTTTATGAAGCAAAATAGAGGAGTCCTTACATTTGCAGGTATAGAAAATTATAAAAGACTATTTTCAGATCAATACTTTTTTATATCCTTAAAAAACTCACTAATCTATTTAATAATACAAGTACCAATAATGACTATATTATCTATACTTCTAGCTATAATACTGCATAGAGGAATTACAAAATTAAAAAGTATGTATAGAACAGCATTCTTTATACCTTTTATAGTAGAATCAGTAGCTTATAGTTTAATATTTGTATTATTGTTTCAGGAAAGAGGTGTTGTTAACTTTTTGTTTTCTCTATTTAATATAGGTCCTATAATGTGGCTTACACAAACTTGGCCTGCAAGAATAGTAATAATGCTAATCATAACATGGAGATGGACTGGATATAATATGGTAATAATATTGGCAGGACTTCAAACTATACCTGAAGACTATTATGAAGCCTCAAGAATAGATGGTGCTAATGCATTTCAGCAATTTTTTTATATAACTATACCAATGCTTAAGCCTGTTATATTATTTTCAACTATACTATCAACAATAGGAACTTTAAATTTATTTACAGAAGCATACTTATTGACAAATGGAGGTCCTAATAATTCTAAAATAACTTTAGGATTATATATATACAGACAAGCATTCCAATCTCTAAACTTAACTTATGCTGCAACAATATCTGTAGCAATACTTGTAATAGTTGGAGTTCTTTCAAGACTGCAAATGAAATTTGGGGGAAATAGCAAATGAATAAAAATAAACAGCAGAAAATAACTAGAATAATATTATATATCGTTCTAACGATAGCTATGATAGCATGCATATATCCTCTAATATTCATGTTCATAGCAGCAACTAGAGAGTCAGGTGATATATTTTTATTTCCTCCTCCTATAACTTTTGGAAGTAAATTTTTAGAAAATTTGAAAAATCTTCAGGAAAGAATTCCAATATGGTATGCTCTATTTAATTCATTAAAAATAGCCATAATATACACTATTATTAATTTATTGATATGTTCTATGGCTGCTTATGCTATATCTAAATTTAATTTCAAAGGTAAGAATATAGTATTTGTTATCATAATGCTTACTATGATGCTTCCAGGTCATGCTAAATTAGTGCCTTTATATAGAATGATGACAACTTTAAATATACAAAATACTCATTTAGCAATAATACTTCCGGATATAGCAGGAGCTTTCTGAATATTTTTAATGAGGCAGAATTTTCATAGTGTACCGGATACATTAATAGAAGCTGCTAGAATAGATGGAGCTAATGAATGGACTATATTTGCCAAAATAGTGATGCCTTTAATGATACCCGCTTTAACTGCTTTGGGAATATATATGTTTGTTGCAGAATGGACTAACTTTACTTGGCCTTTAATAATATTAAATAGCCCTGAAAAATTCACATTACCAGTAGCATTATCACAATTAAAATCTGACACCAGAATAGATTACGGACAAATTATGGTCGGAGCTATATTTGCTGTAGTTCCTATAATGGCTGTATTTTTAGCTTTACAAAAATACTTCATATCCGGATTGACAGGCGGTTCTGTAAAAGAATAAAAATAACATATAAAAAAAGGATTTAACTTTTAATAGTTAAATCCTTTTTTATTTATTACTTATATATTAATTAATTTAAGCACTATAAACTATATCGCCGTCAACTATAGTTTTTAATATCTTAATATCTTTTATTTCTTTAGTGTCAACTTCAAATATATCCCTATCTAAAACAACAAAGTCAGCTAATTTATCTTCTTCAATACTTCCTTTAATATTATCTTCAGAAGACATATAAGCACTTCCCATAGTATATAAATAAACTGCTTCTTTTACTGTAAGTTTTTCCTGAGGCATCCATCCATTTTCAGGCCATCCATTTAAATCCTCTCTATTAACAGCACAATGTATTCCTTCCATAACACTAATGTCATCAACAGGACCTGATGATCCAAATCCAATATGTACGCCCATATCTTTAGCAGTTTTATAAGCATAACAAGTAGAAGATTTTTCTTTACCTACCCTATTTTCAACAATATGCATATCATAATGAAGGAATATAGGCTGATAATATATACCTACATTTAACTGCTTCATTCTTTCAAATAATTGTTTATCTGTTATTTGAGCATATACTAAACCATTTCTTCTATATTTAAAATCTTTGGTATCTTTTATTTTTTCTATAGAATTTAATGCCATGTCAATAGCACCATCTCCCGTAGCCTGTATAGCCAAAGAATAGTCCAAGCTATTAGCATATTCTACTAATTCATCAAGTTCTTCCTGTTTATACTGTGTAACGCCTCTGAAACCTTTAGCATCATTATAATCATCTCTCAAAAGTGCTGTCCTTGAACCTATACCGCCGTCTATAATAAGTTTTATACGAGCTACTTTAAATCTTTCATCATTAATATATTGATAATAATAATATTCTCTAAAATCATCTATATCTTTTTTATTAATAAATTGTGCCTGTTCGCATACTCTGATTTTTAATTTTTTCTCTCTATGAAGTTTTTGATAGGCATCTATAATTTTTCTATAATCAAAATCAGGCAAACTTCTTAAATCATCTGTCTGTACAGAAGTTATACCCATTTTAAAAAATTCTTCCTGAGTATCTAATATTATTGATTTTAAAGTATCTATTTCTAATGACTTAATTTTTGATAAAATTAATATCATATCTTTAGAGCTTATAAGTCCGTTTTCAAAATCTATACTGTCAGATTTCATTTTTTCAGTAATACCGCAAATTTCAAGTGCCTTACTATTTGCTACTATCATTTCACCGCATACTCTTCTAAAGGCTACAGGAAATTCACTAGATATGCTGTCTAAATCATTTTTATTAAGCATTCTTTTCTCTTCAAAATAATCCTGATTCCAGCCCCAGCCTATAAGCCAGCCTTCATATTTTTCAGCATTTTTAGCTAATTCAATAACCTCTCTTATAGATTCGCATTTGCTTAAATTAAGCATAGTATTAAAACGGGCAAAACCTACAAAATTAACACAGCTGTCATTAAATCCCGGTATAACGGTTCTGCCTTCCAAATCAATAATTTCTTTAGCATCTGCATATTTTTTTAATACTTCTTCATTAGTTCCTGCAAATGCTATTCTGCCGTTTTCAACAGCTAAAGCCTCATAAATACTGTCATTTTTATCCATAGAGTATATTTTGGCATTTTTAAAAATTCTCATATTTGACTCTTCCTCCATTTTATTTTACTTATAACATAGATTTTATACTGTCTATTTCTTCATTAACCAAAAGCCATTCATTCTCTGTTTCTTCTATCAGCTTTTTTACTTCTAAAAGTCTTTTGCTTTTTTCATCATCATAATTCACAGATGTTTCAAAAAACTTTAATATCTCAGCTTCTTCTTTTTTATAATCCTCTATTTTGTTTTCATGTTTTTTAAGCAAAGACTCGCATTTAGAAAGTCTGTTTCTAATTTTTTTTCTCTCTTCATAATTATTAGTATTTTTATCATCTCGGCTGCCATTTTCTTTAACATTACTTTTATTTTGATACTCTAATTCTTTTTCTTCTTCCTCTAAAGCCTCCAGCCTTACCCTATAAACATAAGCTTCATAATCACCTGAATAAAGAGAAAGTTTTTTATCTTTAACCTCTATAATAGTGTCAGCAAGCAAACTAGCAAAAGTTCTGTCATGCGAAGTAAAGAATATTGTTCCGCCGTAATCTCTTAAAGAAGAAGCAAGTGCCTCAACAGTTTCAAAATCCAAATGGTTAGTAGGCTCGTCCAATATAAGAACATCAGCACATTGTGTAATAGCAGCAAGAAGTGAAAGCCTCGCCATCTCCCCTCCGCTTAAAACCTTTACATCTTTATTAACATCATCTCCTGAAAATAAAAAACTTCCTAAAAGTGTCAAAAGCTCCTGAGTCAATAAACCTTGTTTGGCATTCTTCTTTAGATATGATAATACCGTATCATTTGAAGTTACATTTTTATAAGTATCCTCTCCGAAATATGCTATTTTTATGCCATAAGAATAATTATAAGTACCGGATACAGGATTAAGTCTGCCTGCTATAGTTCTTAAAAAAGTAGTTTTACCTTCTCCGTTTTGCCCTAAAACAGCTACTCTGCTTCCTCTAGGTATTTCTATTCTTCCGCTTTCAGCAACTATTTTTTCACCGTATCCTACAACCAAATCATCAGATATGAGAGCAAAACCTTTTTTTTCTGGAACTTCAGGAAGTTTTATTTTTACATTTTTGGCAGGGTGAGTAATTTCTATAGTTTTTAATTTTTCTATCTGCTTTATACGGGATTGTACTGCTTTTGCCTTAGTAGCTTTATATCTGAATCTTTCAACAAATCTTTCTAAATGGGCTTTTCTCTCCTCTATATTTTTATTATACTTTTTTATTGTATACTCTTTTTCTTCTTTGTATTCAAAATAATCTTCTATATTTCCTGGAAAATATGTTATTTTGCCGTTCTCCATTTCTATAGTTTTTTCGCAGGTTGTTTTAAGAAATTCCCTATCATGCGAAACTATCAAAAAACCTCCGTTATAATCTGTTAAAAAATTTTCCAAATCTATCAATGTATTTAAGTCCAAAAAGTTTGAAGGTTCATCTAATATTAAGAAATTAGGTTCATAAAGCATCATTTCCGAAAGTTTAACTCTCATTCTATATCCGCTTGATAAACTTCCCAAATTATTATTAACTTTTATATGATCTATTCCAAATCTGCTTGCTATTTTAGAACATTTCCAAGATTCTTTTGCTGTAACTCTTGTAAGATAATCAATTACCTTCTCATTATCGTCAAAATCTCCCTGCTGACGAAGATATCCTATTTTTACATCATCAGAAAATATTATCTCGCCGTCATCAGCCTCTTCAAGCCCCATAAGAATTTTTAAAAGAGTAGTTTTTCCTGCTCCGTTTCTTCCTATCATTCCTATTTTGGATTTCTCTTCTATAAGCAAATTGACATTATCAAGTAATACCTTATGGACAAATCTCTTAGATATATTTACTATATTTATAATACTTTTAGCCATATTTCATTTTAACTTAAATATTTTTTATTTATTATTAAGCATTAATTCTATAATAATTTTAAAAAATATTCAAACATAAAAATGAAATAATTATATTAATTATTCTTTTGAAATTTCTATAAGTTTATATACTAAACTCTTGAAATATTTTCCTCTCTCTTCATAATTTTTAAACATATCAAAGCTGCTGCATCCTGGAGATAATAGAACAGTATCTCCGTTTATTGATATTGCCGAAGCGTAATTAAAAGCATCTGTAAAATCTTTTATAATAATCTTATTCTCAAAATGTATCATTTCATTAAGAGTATCAGCAGCCTCTCCTATAAGTATTAATTTTTTTACTCTGCTTTCTATGATATTATTTAAAGAAGTAAAATCTATATTCTTATTTCTGCCGCCCATTATAAGTATTATATCTTTATCAAAAGATTTTAAAGCACTCATTACAGAATTCATTGATGTCGCTTTTGAATCATTTATATATTTTACTCCATTAATCTCAGCAACTAATTCAAGTCTATGTTCTATACCCCTAAAATTATTCACAGCTTTTTCTATATGATCTGCCGGTATATCATCTTTCAAACATATCAATACTGCAGCCAATATGTTAGCTATATTATGTTTACCTATGACCTTTCTATTAGCTATAGAAAATAATTTTTGATTCTCATAATATATACAATCATCTTCTTCATTATAATATATTGTAGCAAATTTACTTTTTAAAGAAAATGTAAGAAGCTTCATTTTACAATTATAATTAAGTTCATTATACCAAATATTAGTATATATATTATCATAATTTAGTATAAGAAAATCATTTTTATTTTGATTAATAGCTATATTCTTTTTTGTATTAAAATAATCTTCTATATCTTTGTATCTGTCAAGATGATCTTCTGCAATATTCAATACGGCAGCTATATGAGCATGAAATTTTTCAACCGTTTCTAATTGAAAACTTGAAAGCTCCAATATAATATCTTCATCAGACTCTATAGTTTCAATCTCTTTTGAAAATGTATTTCCGACATTGCCAAGAAGCCTTGCTTTTTTATATGAACTTATTATTTTATGAACAAGAGTAACAGTAGTAGTTTTTCCGTCTGTGCCTGTTACTGCAATATAATTTCTATTAGGAAGAAAATTATATGCAAACTCAATTTCACCAATGATTTTTATTTTTCTTCTTTTAGCTTCTTTAACTATAGGTATAGTATGCGGAATACCTGGTGAAATTATTATAAGAGTTATGCCGTCTAAAATAGATATTTCCTGATTTCCAAAAAAGAGTTTTGCATTTTTATCTTTTAATCCTTCTATACTCTCTTTGAGTTCTTCTTCTGTTTTACTATCACTTAAAGCATATTTGATATTAGCATCAAAATTGATATTAATATCATATAATATATTAGCTATACTTACTCCGCTTCTTACAGTAGCACCCAATATCAAAATATTTTGTTTTTTTAAGACTTTTATATATGTTTTATTCAAATCGAGAATCATTTTTAACACACCAAATAATTATTTTTTATATACAGTTTATTATAACAAAATAATGATAAATTTAAATAATATATTTTTAAATTTGAGGTATATATATTTCAGCACTGGAATATAATACAGCTTTTCCTGCTAATTTGACACGATTTCCATTAAGGCTGCAATATAATATACCGCCTCTTTTAGAAGCTTGAAATGCCAAGATATCTTTTTTACATAGCTTATATGCCCATAAAGGAACAACATGACAATGTCCTGAACCGCAAACAGGATCTTCATAAACATTCAATTTAGGAGCAAAACTTCTTGTAACACAATCATATTCAGAACCTTTAGAAGTTATATGTAATAAAAGTCCCTGAAGATTTTTTACCTTTTCGATATTAATATTTGCCTCAAAAACTTGATTTTCATTTTCAAGCACACATAACAAATCTCTGCCGATATATGCTTCTAAAGGTTTAAATCCTATAGCATGTTCCATTTCATCTGTAACATCTATTTTTGTTAATTCATAAGCTGGAAAGTCCATTTCATATAAATCATTATGTTTAATAACATTTAAAACTCCGCTTTTAGTTTTGAAAGATATATTATTTAACTTATTATCAACTATATTCATCAATATATATGCTGACGCCAAAGTAGCATGTCCGCATAAATCTATTTCGCCGCCTGGAGTAAACCATCTAAGTTCATAATAATTATTATTTTCTAATACGAATGCAGTCTCAGAAAGATTATTCTCTTTTGCAATATTAAGCATCATATCATCTGAAAGCCATTTATTTAATAAACAAATAGCAGCTGGATTTCCTCTAAAAACTTTATCAGTAAATGCATCCACAATATATTGTTTAAATGAATAATTATTCATTCTATACCCCATAAAAAATTATTTTTATAGAGATTAATTATAACAAAATAATAATAAATTTAAATGCCTTATTCTTCATTAGATAAAAATTAATTATTACATAATAATAAAACTATATATTAATTTCTTTTATAGTATCATTTTCAATATAATATATAATCCCAAACATATCATTAAAAAAGCAATTATTATTATTTATAACTGCAATATTTTTTACAGTACTATTTTTTATATTATAGCTATTAACATTTATACAATATTTATTAAAATCCAAAGCTATTAAATTATCATTGTAAAAATATAACTTACCATGCACTTCATTATTTTCATCTAAACTAAATAAATTAATATTAATAGATTTATAACTTTCTAAATATCTATACTTATCACTATTATCTATTTTTATATCATCTATATTGTAGAATCTTAATTGATTATAAACAAAATCTTCATCATTAAAATTTGTATTATCACAAGCCAAAACAAATCTTTTATTATCTATAAAAGTTAAAGGTCTGTCCCAATTATAACCGCTTATATATTTATTAACAACATCTGTTTGGCACTTCTCATATACCATTAGAAACTCTTCAATATTAAAATACCTTATACAGTCAATAGGATTCCATACCCAGCCATTAGAAAGAAAATGTTTATAATCTTTTGATACTAGTAAATTGCTGTGAAAATAATCTATACCAAACTCTTTTTCATATCTGTTTATATCAGTTATCATATCTTTAGTTTTTAAATTTATTATATTAAGAATATTCCATTTAGTTTGGGTGATAAGATGTATTTCATTATTAATAATACAAAACTCATTAGAATAGCTTGAATATTTAGAACAGTAATCCTCTCTTTGTAAATTAATAATATCCAATGTTTCTATATTTACAACAGAAGAGTTTAAGCCTTTCTCCTCAGTTATACATATATAAGGATACATTAATTTTAAAACTGTAACTTCTTCTTTGGAATTTATGTTTTCTATTTTTATTAAATCTTTATATGAATTATATACTTTATTATATTTGATTAATTTAGCATCATCAGTAAATAAGAAATATTCTTCAAAGTTTTTATCATTAAAAACAGCATTCTCTATCATAATGCCTATTATAAAATAAAAACGAAAAATATCAATAATAGCCTATACACCCCGCCCACCCGCCCCAAATTTTTATTAGATTAGCATTTTTATTTGTAAGCCTCTATATGTATAGTAGGCTCTATATTTAATTTTTTTCTTATCTCATTTTCAAATGCACTTACATTGTTATGAGCTTCAAAAACAGTCATATCCTTTGGAAAACGCATATGAAAAGTTATCTCGCTATGATCTCCGTAAGTATGTATATGAAAATGATGCAAATTAGCAGCGTCATCGTTAATATTTAGTTCTTTAGCTATATCATTAATACTTTTAATAATCTCATCTGAAGGATACTCACCTATTAAAGGTTTTACACTAGATTTAATAACATCAAAAGCAGCATAAAATATTACAAGAGAAACTAATATACTTAATACACCGTCTATCCACCAAAAACTTTTTCCAAATAAAATACCTACTAATATAATTATGGAAGTAACGCTATCACTTCTATGATGCCAAGCGTCTGCATATAATGATTTAGAACCAGACTTTCTATATCCCCATAAAGAATACTGAGCCAAAAGTTCTTTGACCAAAATAGAAACTACCATAGCTACTATTGCCATTGTAGTAAATGAAGCTGTTTTTCTATTCATGATATTTTTTATAGCCTCAGAGAAAAAGCTATAACCAATAAATACAAGCATAATACCCACTATGAAACTTGTTATAAGTTCTATTCTTCCATGTCCGAATGGATGTTCTTTATCAGGCGGTCTTTTAGAAAATATGCCTCCTATTATAACTATAACACTGCTTATACAATCACTCAATGAATGCCAAGCGTCCGCCATAATAGATAATGAACCTGTTAAAAGTCCTACTATATACTTAAAAGCAAATAACAATATGTTTATGATAACAGAGACTACACCCTCTATTATCATATATTTTGATTTTTTCTCATTACTAATACTATTCATTTTATAACCCCAAATTTAATTTTTTCAATCTTTTAAGGATAAAGAATTTAATATAAAATGTCAATTGCATAAATATAAATTGTTGTTTACAGATTAGAATGTTTTAACTTTATATAAAAATATTATAACTTATATATGATAAATCAAAATAAAATTAAGAACTTGATAAAAGTTAATTTTTTTGTTAATATAGTTCTATATGGTTTACATAATTAAAAATTAAATAAAAAATATATATAAAAAAGGAGAACAAAGAATATGTCAAATATAGCATTTTTATTTCCGGGTCAAGGTTCGCAATGTGCTGGTATGGGAAAATCTTTATATGACAATGTTGCTGAATCTAAAGCAATATTCGATAAGGCAGCAAATATATTAGATGATGTAGATATTAAAGCACTATGCTTTGAAGGAACAGAAGATGATCTTAAAAAAACAGAAAATACTCAGCCTGCTTTGGTTACAGTAGGCATTGCTGTTTATGAAGCATTAAAAGCAAAAGGAATAAAAGGAAATTTATTCGCAGGACATAGCTTGGGAGAAATTACTGCCCTTTCTGCTGCAGGATATATATCGTTTGAAGATGCTGTAAAAATAGCAAGAACAAGAGGTCTTTTAATGGCTAAAGCTGGTGCTGATGCTCCATATGGAATGGCTGCAGTGCTTGGATTAAGTTATGATGATGTTGCTAAATGTATGCCTGAAAATAAAGAGGTTGTTGCTGCTAATTATAATTTAAAAGATCAAATAGTTATATCCGGTTTATTAAGTGCAATTGAAGCAGTTACTCCTAAACTTCAGGAGGCTGGTGCTAAAAGAGTATTGCCTCTAAAAGTATCCGGTGCTTTCCACTCTCCATTTATGAAACCTGCTGCTGACAGTTTAAAAGAGTTTTTAGAAAAAATAGAGTTTCATAAAAACGATAATAAAGTTTTGTCTAATGTTACAGCAGAAGTTCATGAATTTGATTCTATAAAAGAAAATTTATATAAACAAATGTTCTCTACTGTTAGATGGTACGAAAGCATGCTTAATATACAAAAACAAGGTATAACAAAAGTATTTGAATGCGGACCTGGTAAAGTTTTAGTAGGCATGAGTAAAAAAATTACACCAGACATTGAAGCAGTTTCTGTATTTGATATAGATTCTTTAAATGCTGCTTGTAATTAATTTTAATAAAAAATATAAGTAATAATAAAGGCAGGATTTATCATTATTTCCTGTATTTTATTTTGCATAAATTTAAAAAATAAAAAAGGACATATAAAATAAATTATATGCCCTTTAATTTTATACTATATTTAAATTAATATTATTATATTACAAAATTATAGTTTACCAACTAAATCAATACCTGGTTTTAAAGTTTTAGAACCCGGTTTCCATTTAGCAGGACAAACTTCGCCGCCATGTTCAGCTACATACTGAGCAGCTTGTACTTTACGCAATAATTCATTAGCATCTCTTCCGATTCCCATATCATGTACTTCATAAGCTTTGATTTGACCTTCTGGGTTTACAATAAAGCTTCCGCGGAAATTCTGACCAGCTTCATCTACATAAACTTCAAAAAATCTTCCTAATACTCCTGTTGGGTCCCCAAGCATAGTGTATTTAAGATTTTTAATTGTTTCTGTAGCATCTGCCCAAGCTTTATGTACAAAGTGAGTGTCTGCTGATACTGAATATACTTCGCAGTTGATCTTTTTTAAATCTTCATAAACAGTATTTAAATCTGCTAATTCTGTAGGACATACAAATGTAAAGTCTGCTGGATAAAAGAAAAATACACTCCATTTTCCTAAAACATCTTTTGTTTCAACAGTTTTGAATTCGCCGTTTTGATAAGCTTCAACTTTAAAATCGATAAGTTTTCTATTGATTAAACTCATATTATAACTCCTTTTATTTATGTTTGTATGCTCTAACAATACATTAAATAGTACTTTTTGTCAAGTAAAAAAATATCTATTTAGTAAAAATTACTAAAAAATATATTTTTTCTTTATTATTTTATGATTGCAATATTCATTAATAAAATATTATATATAATTTTTAGTTTTAAGCTGCAAAATAACATTATCCGTAAAAATTTTAATATATTCAAAATTCGTAGCAATATTTACTCTTATAAAACCTTTATAATCTTTAGAAAACCATTCTCCGAAATCAACAGCTATTTTACAGTCATCTTGTATAAACTCTTTTACTCTGTCGGCATTGACAACTTTTCTTAAATCTATAAACATTAAATATGTACCCTCTAAAGGACTTATTACTATGTCAGGTACTTTTTCATTTAATTCATTTTTAATATATTCATAATTTCTTTTTATAGTTTTTAAAAGTCCGTCAAGCCAATCTTCTCCGTATTTATAAGCAGCTTCGGCAGCAACCATGCCAAGCAAACTAATCTCAGTTCTATTTACGGTACTAACATATTTATTGTATGTTTTTCTAATATCATCATTAGGTATAATTACATGAGAATTCAAAAGGCAGGCTAAATTAAAAGTTTTTGATGCAGAAGTCAATACTATCAATTTATCCATATACTTATCTTTATTTTTTATAGAAAGAGCAGATATAAAAGGTCTTATACCAAGATTTATATCCTGATGTATCTCATCAGAAATTATATATACATTATGTTTTTTGCATATATCAAAAGTTCTGTCTATCTCTTCATCAGTCCATACTCTTCCCACAGGATTATGAGGATTGCAGAATATCATCATTTTTACATTATTTTTTACAATATCATTTTCCAATCTCTCAAAATCTATTGTAAAAACACCATTATCATTTTTCAATCCGCATTCAATTAAATTTCTATCATTATCTTTAACCGCATTATGAAAAGGATAATAAACAGGTGTAAGTATAATAATAGAATCTCCTTTTTGAGTAAAAGCATTCACAAGCCAATATATAGAAGTTACAACCCCTGTAGAAAAACTTATCCATTCCTTTTTTAACTCTATATTATATCTTCTTTTCTGCCAATTAAAAAATTCCTCAAAATAACTATCCCACAAAATAGTATACCCGAAAACTCCATGCATAATTCTTTTATTTAAAGCATCTATTACTTCATTAGGTGCTTTAAACTCCATATCGGCAACCCACATAGGAATTAATCCCTCAGCATTGAATCTTCTATCTTTTTTAGTTTCCCATTTATTAGCATTTGTTCCTTCTCTGCTAGTCAAATATTCATCATTAAATTGTTCTATTGTCATAAAATAATCCTAAATAAAAAATAAATATATATAAATATAACATTATTTTTAATTTTTTAAATTTCTATTTTATATAGAAATAGTTTGCATATAAAATGAATGTATATATTATACAATCTATTGCTTTTTTTAACAATTATGTTATTATATGGATAATAACAGTTTTAAGTATATGATTATGAAATCAATCAATCAATCAATCAATCAATCAATCAATCAATCAATCAATCAATCAATCAATCAATCAATCAATCAATCAATCAATCAATCAATCAATCAATCAATCAATCGGTTGGTTTATTTTAATTTTAAAAAGGATATAAAAATGAAAAGAAAATTAATAATTACTATTTTATTTACTGCTTTATTTTCACCTGCACTTTTTCCAGCATTTGAACTGTCTTTAATTCCCAAATTTGGGTTTCAAATTAATTTACCTAATGTAAACTCATCAAGATTTGGTATGAATTATTATAGAAGTTTAGAGCCTAAAGTAGATATTAATTTGCAGTTAGGATACAAATTTAAAATTAATAATAATATATTAAACGGCATAAGTTTATTATTTGATACAGGCTTTGACGGAACTTTTATATCAATAAAAAATCCGTATGATTATCAAGTAAATAAAATAGATATATTTAGTTTATATACTGGAATAGGATTAAAATTCGAATTTCATAATTTTACAAGTAACTTTATATTACCTGCAAATATGACTTTAGGTATAGCGTCTGGAGCTAAATATGGAGTACTTACAGGAAATAATAATTTCAATCTAAGCAGAATTCCAATATCTGTTTATGCTAGATTAACTTTAGAAAACAGATTCTATCAAACTGAAAAATATGCTTTTTTAGTATCTCTTGATTTATTTTATGAATATATGTTCTTCAATAAAAATGACATTAATAAGCTTTTTTATTCGTATGATGTAAAAAATTATCATTCTGTGGGATTTACTTTAGGTATAGGAATGATGTTTGGAAGCAAGTAAAATTTAACAATTAAACTTTTACTGAGAATACTTCGGAAATAGATTTAACTCTGTAAAAACTCTTACATCACAAAACTGTATGCGTCCACCCAAATGGAAATTATAAAGGCTATCATTTATATGCACTATAATTTTTTATTGCTAATATTTTTTATAGTGAAATGTATATTTTAAATATTATTATACCTGAACAAATAAGTGGGGCAAAGGCACGCAGAGCATGGCATAACTGTGTGCTTTGCATGGCTAGTATCCGAAAATAATAAAAATATAAAAACTAATTTTTGACAAACTATATTTGTTTAGGTATATATTAAAATATTTGATTGCATACTCATAATGTAAAATAATAATAAATTAAAAAATGAAAAGTATTATTATAAAAATATTAAAACTTATTTATTGAATAATTTATAATCTTTATATAAAAAAGGAGCTTGATATTAAAAGCCCATTTTTCCATATAAAATTTTATAAAAACTAGCCCATTAAATTATTTACTTATTATTTTGTCGGCTGTGAATTATTATTTTTGCTCATTGAATCCATACCGGATATACTATAACGCATTTCAGTATCAGCCATAACATTTTTCATATTATAATAATCAAGCACTCCGATATTTCCTTTTTTAAGAGCCTCAGCAATAGCAAGTGGAAGCTGAGATTCAGCTTCAACAACTTTAGCTTTCATTTCCTCAACCTGAGCACGCATCTCCTGTTCACGGGCTATAGCCATAACTCTTCTCTCTTCAGCCTTAGCCTGAGCAATTTTCTTGTCAGCCTCAGCTTGGTCAATCTGTAAGAAAGCCCCAATATTGCTTCCAACATCAACATCTGCAATATCAATAGAAAGTATCTCAAAAGCAGTACCGGAATCAAGCCCCTTAGCAAGTACAACCTGAGATATTCTGTCCGGATTTTCTAAAACTTCTTTATGAGAAGCAGAACTACCTATAGTAGTAACTATACCCTCTCCTACTCTGGCAATAATAGTTTCCTCTCCGGCACCTCCAACAAGACGGTTAATATTAGTTCTAACAGTAACCCTCGCAGTAGCTTTAACCTGTATACCATCTTTAGCAACGGCAGCAATCAAAGGTGTAGCTATAACTCTAGGAGAAACAGAAGTTCTTATAGCATCAACTAAATCTCTTCCTGCCAAATCTATAGCAGCAGCCCTCTCAAAGTTCAAATCCAAAGAAGCCTTATCAGCAGCTATCAAAGCATCAGCAACAGCAGTAGGATTACCCCCCGCTAAATAATGTGCCTCAAGCTCATTTGTTCCTATTTTTAAGCCTGCCTTCCATAACTTTATTTGATTCAATACTATAAGAGAAGGATTAACTCTTCTAAGACGCATAGTAATCAATGTTATCATATTTATTCTTACACCGGAAAACAAAGCTGTAATCCAAATTCCCATAGGAAAAAAATGTAAGAAAATAAATATTAGTATAAGTATTACTACAATACCTACAAACATAGGAATAATTGGAATATAACCAAAATCAAACATATATAAACCTCCTAAAATAATCAATTATGTACATAAGTTCCTATATTTTCACCGGAAATAGCTTTTGTGATATTACCGACTTTATTCATATTGAATACTCTTATAGGCATATCATTATCATTAGCCATAGCAAAAGCTGTCATATCCATAACTCTTAAATTCTGATTAATGGCTTCTTTAAAAGTTATATCATTATACATTTTTGCATCTTCATTTTTTTTAGGGTCTTTATCATAAACTCCATCAACATTAGTACCTTTTAATACTATAGAAGCACCTATTTCTAAAGCTCTAAGTATAGCTGTACTGTCAGTTGTAAAATAAGGATTAGAAGTACCGCCCGCTATGATTAAAACATTACCGCGTTCTAATATGCGAATAGCCTTATCTCTCTCAAAACCTTCTATCATCCCTTCTATATTAAAAGCTGATAATATTTGAGTAGGAGTACCGGCTGCCATAAATCTGTCCTTTAGTGCTATTGCATTCATAATAGTAGCAAGCATACCCATAGAATCTGCAGTGGCTCTTACCATGCCTGTTTTATCAGATAACTGCATACCTCTGAAAATATTTCCTCCCCCTACAACAACAGCTATTTCTGTATCATTTCCAGCCTCTTTCATCTCTAATGCTATTCTATCAACAACATTATTATCTATACCGTATTCTTTTTGACCAAGTAAAGCTTCTCCTGATATCTTGAGCAATACTCTTTTTTTCATTATTGACCTCTTTTATAAAGTTAATTTTCTGAATTATACTATCTTTTTACATATATATCAAGATTTAATAATTTATATAATATAAAATATTTTTAAATATAGATTTTGTCTTTTCCAAAGACATAGAGTGTCACTTTAGTATATTTCATACAAAAAGTTTTTTGCTATTTATCAATAACATAAATAAACATATCACATTTAAAACAAAAAATAATATATAAAAATTACTATAAATAATTTTATACTATGAATTTAATACTAACTGTAGAAAAATACAAAATTAAAATGATTCCATTATTATGAAAGATTATTAAAATAATCATAATTCATAAAAATTAATAAAATAAAAAATCAGACTGCTTTTTAATAACAGTCTGATTATATACTATATTTTTTATTAATGATTATTATTCAATTATAATGTCTATAAAATAGTCTTCTTTGAATACACTTAAATCATCATCAGTTTCTAAACCTAAAACACCAGAGGCATTAGACTGAGTAAGAGAAATATCTACTACATTATTTATATCAACATATCCAGCAGATTTATTCTTTAAATTATTTAATAAAGCAAATGTTCCATTTGATAAAGATGTTTTTGTAACTTTTGTATTAGTTATTTTATCTGCATCAGAAATACTGCTTAACACTAATGCACCAGGAACAAGCTTAGTTTGATCATTTACCATAAAGTTAGTATAGGCACTTCCTGAATTAGCTAAGACAGAAACATTAACTCCAAGTCCTAAATCATTATTATTATTTAAATCGGATATCCAATTAATCATAATAGTATTCATATCATCGCCTAAAGAAGAATTTAATGATTTTACACTCTCCACAAGCCTTTGTTCGCTACTATTTGAATATGAAACAGATGATGCTATTTCCTTATAAATTTTCTGATCTCCTCCTGTTTTAGTATCAAGCCATTTCATAAACATTGATCCATTGGCATAACTAGCAACAGATAAATTTCTTGCAAATATGTTGCTATTATCAGTATATTTTAAATGCCAAGAATAAAAAGAATAATAAGGTATTTTATTAAACGCAGCAACTCTCCTTTCAACCATTGATGGAGAAAATATATGTGATGTAGATTCAGAAAGTGATTCATTAAGCCAAATATCCATTTCCTTGCCATTATTAAGTACATTCACGTTATAATTAATTAGATGCTGCAATTCATGCATCATAACGCCTAATATCAAACTAATATCCCAAAAAGCATCTACATAAAGATATTCTCCTCTTACACCATTTTTACCAACAATAAGATCTCTCTGGGAAAAATATCCTCCGAGACTTAAACCTCCCTGTTTGGAATTAGTATTAAGAGAAGCCATTAAAAATATTATTTTTCCATTTCTATCTAGATCTGAAGGCTCTCCGTATATATCAATTTCTTTAGGGTAATCTTTTTCAAATTCTGATAAAAAATTTAATATATCATCTTTAGTCCTACTAACTCCATCTTCTAAATAAAGAATTACTTTTTTTGATTCAGCTATTTTTTTGAATGTATTTTCTACATTAATTTTATCTCCTTTAGCATGATCAAATTTATAAAAACTGTATTTATTAGTTTCGGCAGAAGCGGGATCATAATATATTATATCACCATCACCTATAACTTCTGGTGTAGAATTAGATATAGTTTTGTCATTACAAGAAAGAATAAACATCAAAACAATAAAAAATAACAATAAGTAAATATTTTTCATAGATTTAACCTCAAAATATTTTTATTTCTATATAATATAATATTTAGTGTTTAATTGCAATATGAAATTGTTATTTTTACACATAAAAAATTATATTTCTATATTTAAAATTAAAATATGGATTATAAATGCTATCTTTCATCATATATTGCACACTATATTAATATGCAATATATAAAATAAATATTTATTAACTTAGTTTTTAAATATAGTATAATATAAAATTATTCACAAGTAAACGATTTTAAAATTTTATGGCTAAGCCTATAAGAAGTCCAATCTGACATCTGAACAGCATTAAGTGATAAATAAAAATCAATACTAGATTTATTCCAATCCAAACACTGCCAATCAAGTCTTTCACATCCTCTTTCAACTGCGATTTTTGCAACCTCTTTCAAAAGTCTTTTACCGTATCCCAATCCCCTATAATCAGGTGTAATATATAAATCTTCTAAATATATTCCAGCCTTTCCCAAAAATGTAGAAAAATTATGAAAAAATAATGCATCTCCTATTTCAATATTATTTTCTGAAGCTATTAAAACTTCGCATTTCTTTTTTTCAAATATCCATTCTTTAAGTATATCCTCAGTTGCACTAACCTCATGCTCTAATTTTTCATAACAGGCAAGTTCTTTTATAAATTTTAATATTACACCAGCATCTTTACTAACAGCAAATCTAATCTCAAATTTCTTATCGTTCATTTATAAACCTTTTGTATTATTTTAAATTATTAGGATTCAAACATTTAAGACTGTCAATAACAAATAATCCGTCTTTTCTTATCAATTTATCATCAAAATAAATTTCACCGCCTCCGTATTTTTTAGTCTGTATACATACTAAATCCCAATGTATTTTAGAGCTGTTTCCGTTAGGAGCTTCATCATAACAAGCACCCGGAGTAAAATGAAAACTTCCCATAATTTTCTCGTCAAATAATATATCTTTCATAGGCTCTGTAATATAAGGATTAACTCCTATAGCAAACTCGCCTATATATCTTGAACCGCTGTCAGTATCTAATATATTATTTATTCTCTTAGTATCATTACAAGAAGCATCAACTATTTTACCATTTTTGAACTCAAATTTAATATTCTCATAAGTAAATCCGTCGCTGTATAAAGAAGGTGTATTATAAGATAAAATACCATTAACAGAATTTTTGACAGGGGCAGTAAATACTTCTCCGTCAGGTATATTAAGCTCACCGGCACATTTTATAGCAGGTATATCTTTTATAGAGAAAGTTAAATCGGTATCTTTTCCAACTATTCTCACTTTATCAGTTTTATTCATAAGTTTTACTAAATTATCCATAGCTTTAGACATCTTAGAATAATCCAAATTACAAACCTTAAAATAAAAATCCTCAAATTCATCTGTACTCATAGAAGCCTGCTGTGCCATAGCTGATGTAGGATAATTCATAACAACCCATTTAGTATTTTTCACTCTCTCTTTCATGTGTACCGGATCAAGATAAAACTTTTCATATATAGCATGATTTTCCATTTTTACAGAAGAGTTTTCCGAACTATTCAATCCGCCCCATATACCAACATAAGCATCCATCTCCTTCATAAGCATCAAATCAGATTTTGCCCAAGTTTTCATCTGCTCTTCATTACATTGCTTTAATAATTCTCTAAGTATATGAGGATCATGATTCCAAACAAAAGGGCTTGCTCCTATTTTATAAACTTCTTTGATAATGGCATTTACTAAATTTCTTTCTTCACCTTCTCCATAAGATTTTATAAGTATTTTTTCACCTTTTTTTAATTTGCATGAATAATTAACTATAGTTTTTGCTAATTTCTCTATTCTCAAATCTTTCATTTTTTATTTCCTTAATTTTAATAGTTATTTATTTTATATGAATAATTTTATATAATAAAAAATAATAATCAATATATGAATAATGAAATACTATAGAAAAAATATTATTTAAATATATAATTTATAAAAAATAAAATTGGATTATAAAATGAAAAATAGTATACTCTTTATGATATTTATAATTATATTCACCTCTTCAGTATATGCTGAAAATAATGCAAAAGATGTTGAGGGCTTCTGGGCTATGCCTGAAAAACCAAGAGGAAAAATGAAAGTAGCTAAAATAATAGTTATTGATAATAAAGTATATGCTTACGGTATAGCATTGCATGATGATGTAAAAAGCACATTAGATATACATAATCCGGATAAATCATTGAGAGATAAGGATTTAAAAGGATTAATATTTATATATGATATAGTATTCAAAGACGGTGAATGGCAGACAGGAAGAATATATCATATAGATCAGGGAAGCACATACTATGCCAAAATAAGTTTATCAGAAGATAAAAAAACATTATTTCTGAAAGCATCATTGGATAAAAGAGGCATAGTAGGAGCTACAGTAGAATGGACTAGGCTCTCTAAAGAAGAGTCCAATAAATATACAGATATTCCTGTAAATAAATTAAGAACTATAGAAGGCAAAGGAATATGAGCATCAATTACTTTCTTCTACAATTTCTGCTTTGCTAAAATTATATATACCAAATATATCATAAATAACATTAGTTAATTTTCTATTTTGCATTACAGTTCCGGAATAATAATATATTGGAATAATAGCCATGTCATTCATAGCAATGCTTTCAGCCTCATGAAAATACATACTTCTATCTGAATCATTTTCTGCAAGGGAAGCATCTAATAAAGCTTTATCAAATAGAGGATTACTATATCTTCCCTCATTCAATACATATCCTGTTTTTACCAAAGATAGAAATGCTGCAGGACTATTATATCCTCCAATCCAGCCTTGTCTTGCCATATCAAAGTTTCCATCTCTTCTAGTTTGCAAAAGTACAGCCCATTCCTCCTGCCTTATAACCATATTTATATTTAATGCCTCTTTTAACATAGCTTGTATGCTTTCTGCAATAGTGATATGAAAACCGGGATTTGTTATGAATTCAAATACAGGAAAATTTTCTCCATTAGGATAACCAGCATCTGCAAGTAATGCCCTAGCCTCCTCTACATTCTTTTCATAATCTTCACTTTTTGTAGAAAAATATCCTTCTTTTTTATATCTAAAATCATTTGTACTATCAACATCTTTTATATCATAAGGGACAATAGCAGCAGCAGGTTTTTCTCCTCCTTTCATAATATTATTTACTATATATTCCCTATCTATAGCTAAAGAAATAGCTTTCCTCACTCTAGCATCATTAAAAGGTTTTTTCCTATTATCCACTTCATAAAAATAAAGTGATATATTAGGTACTGGTTTTGCTATGCCATCTTTTAAAAGTTTTTCTCTGTCATTTATAGGCGTATTATGATAAAAATATATTTCTTCATTTATTATTGCAGACATTGCAGTATTATCATTATCTATAAACTCAAAATTAATAATATCGGGTTTTATCTCTTTATAATTCCAATAGTCTGTATTTTTACGAACTACTAATCTTGAATTATGATCCCAACGAACTATCTGAAAAGCTCCATTTCCAACCATAGTATTAACATCTAAAGTCCAGCCGTCCTCATTTTGACTAACAATATCTTCACGCAAAGGTGTATATGCAGTATGAGCCACCATCTCCAAAAAATAAGGAACAGGATATTCTAATTCTACATACAAAGTTTTATCATCTAATGCTTTAACACCCAATGTTTCTTTATCCTTTTTACCCATCATTATATCGCTAGCATTTTTTATAACATCCAAAAGTATTGAATATGAAGCTCCGTTTTTAGGGTCAACTATTCTCTTCCAAGCATATACAAAATCATTAGCCTTTAAATCAACTCCGTCAGACCATTTTGCATTGCTTCTGATATTAAAAATATATATTGTATTGTTATTAGATGATGTCCAGCTTTCTGCAGCTCCGGGTATAATATTATTATTCTCATCTCTTATAGTTAAATTTTCAAATAAATGTGTTGTATATATCATAGCATCTACTGCTGAATTGATTGTAGGATCTATTGTCTGAGGCTCAGGACCTACCGAAACGGTTATTTCATTTAAAATATTTTTTGGCTCTTTATGGCATGACAAAATAAAAACAACATACAATAAACAAAATAATTTAATTAATATATTCTTTTTCATAAATAATATTTCCTAATATGATACTAATATCTACAGTATCGAAAAAAAATATAATTAACTAATTAAAATATTTTAATTTTAGACAGTTTTATATATTAATACTTTTTCATTATCTATAATGCTCTTAAAACTATCCTCTATAGCATTATAATCAATAATATCAGCAGAATAAATTAAATCACTTTCTTCAAAATCATCTTTTATTCTTGATATCTCATTTAATGATAATTTGGCATTAATATCTATAACTATATCAATATCTGAGAATTTTTTATTTGTTCATTTTACTCTTGAAGCAAATAAATATACTTTTCCATATTTTATATGTTTTTTTAGAATATCTTTTATAATTTGAATTTCATTTTCAGTTAAGCTAATCATTCATTATTTTCATCCAAATGTTTCAAAAGATATTTTGCATAAGGTAAAAATGCTGCTGCTTCTTTAATTACTTCTTAAGAAACTTCATTTGAATAAATATGAGAAGTAGAATTTCTTGCATCTTTAAATCTTATCCATTTTTCAATATCATCTATAAGTAAATGCTTAGCTGCCAATCTGAATAATTCTTTTTTAGTTATTCCGCTAGTTATATCTGGATTTATATTTTCATTGAGCCATCTTTGTATAAATTTCAAACTTTGTTCAAAAGCTATTTTAAAGTTATATGTTAAACCAGCTCTTATTGTAAGTATTAAATATTTATCATCTGTTTTGATTCTATCATATACATTGATTTTTCTAATGCAGTTATAGATTTTTTCAGACTATACCAATTTAATATCATAGAAAACCTTAAAAATATAGGGCATCTTTCAAAAAAAGATACCCCATCAATTTTAATATTTATATGAACATTATTTCAATGCAAGATTATAAGTATCCATAGCTATAGCTTTTTCTTCATCAGTAGCTATAACATAAAGTTTAATAGAAGCACCGTCTTTTTCAAAACTAGCACATCCTCTAGCCTTAGAGTTTTTATCAGCATCGCATTTAATACCAAGTTCATCTAAGCCTTCAAGTATTCTTCCTCTAATAGAAGCACTATTTTCACCTATACCGCCTGTGAATACAATACCGTCAAGATGACCAAGAGCAGCCATATAAGCACCTATATATTTTTTTACTCTGTAGCAGAACATAGTAATAGCAAGTTCAGCTCTTTTGTTAGTTTTAGAAGCTTCTTCCAAGTTTCTCATATCATTGCTCACACCGGAAACACCTAAAAGACCGCTTTTTTTATTTAAAATATTATCCATTTCTTTTGCAGATAAATTTTCTTTAGCCATAACAAAAGTAGGAACAGCAGGATCCATATCCCCAGACCTAGTACCCATTACCAAACCTTCCAAAGGAGTTAATCCCATACTAGTATCAATAGATTCTCCATTTTTAACTGCAGTAACACTAGCACCATTTCCTAAATGGCAAACTATAACATTAGCATTAGGTTTATTTTCTGCCTTACAGAACTCTCCGTAAACATATTTATGAGAAGTACCATGGAAACCATAACGACGTATTTTATATTTATCATACCATTCATAAGGAACAGCATACATATAAGCATAATCAGGTATTGTTTGATGGAAACTAGTATCAAATACACCTACCATTTTTACATCTTTTAATATTTCTTTACAAGCAGCTATACCCTGCAAACCAGCTGGGTTATGTAAAGGGGCTATATCGCAGCAAGCCTCAATAGCTTTTACAGCTTCATCAGTGATTAATGTACTTTTGTTGAATGCCTCACCGCCATGAACAACCCTATGACCTACGGCAGATATTTCATTCATATCAGATATAACACCAACTTCTTTGTCTGTTAAAAGAGAGAAAATTAAAGACATACCGGCTTTATGATCAGCGACTTTCTGTTCTATTTTTTTCTCTTTGCCTTTTTCTACAGCTGTGTGTTTTAAGGCACTTATTTCTTCGCCGATTTTTTCCAAAAGTCCTTTAGCTAAAACTTTTGCTTCAGGCATAGCGAATAATTGATATTTAATACTTGAACTTCCTGAATTTATTACCAATACATTCATAAAATGACTCCATAGTTTTGATTATTTTATTATATAATTATACCATACTCCGTATATTTATCAATGAATTTTTACTTTATTGTAAATAAATAAAGGCTTTAAATATTTAAAATACTTAAAGCCTGATAATGATATTTTTTATTATTTATTTATTCCTGCTTCTCTACCCACATAATAGTATATCTGTCAAATGATTTGCTTCTGTCAGCAAGCCATATAGTATCTTTCTTTACTTTAGCTTTTATAGTAATATTTTGTCCCACATACTTAGCATATTCATCAAAAAATTTTTTATCAAAATAATAATCTCTCTCTTCTGTAGTTATAACTATCTCAGGAAATATTGCTGTACCTACCATTCTAATAGTACCCGTAATCTCCTCTTTCTTAGCAAAAAGCATAAAGAAAAAAACCAGAATAAAAATATAAGAATATTTTATGATGTTTTTATAAATTCTTTTCATTAGTCCTCCTTATTTATAAATTAATATTCTTTAATTTTTCCGTCTTTACCAAACAATATATGTCTTTCTTTAGGTATATAAGGAATATCATTTACTGTTTCATACATTTTTGATGCCTGCACTGATGATGATTTAGGAGTTGTAATATTTATAGGAGTCGGATCATCACCTATATAAGTATCATTATTTAAAGCCAATTCTAAAGAGCTTGATAGCTTTCTAGTTAATAAATTACCAGACTGAGTCAAACTTCCATTATAAACTACTACTGCCCCTGGATATAAATTAATATTATTATTTTCTTTTTGTACTTTTATTTCTGCTCCTGTAACTTCTCCATTATTTATTCCTTCAACCCATTTAAATAATAAATCGTCCCAACTAGATGCACCTATAAAACTTACATTATTCAAAACTCTATTATAATCTTCAGCTGATGAATATTTTGCTATATTTTGAAATACAGAAGGGTTATTATTACTTCTTTGATAAAGCCAATTTACAAACACTGATACTGAAGGATAATTAGCGAATAAATATTTACTAGTAGGATTATTAGGAAAAACATTTTCAGTTGGAAGATTCCAAGTATAGAAGCAATAATAACCGCCCATCATATTAAATTTATCTATTCTTGAACTAACTTTTAAAGGGCTAAATAATACAGAAGTAGATTCTGAAAGAGCTTCATTAAGCCAAGTTGACATTTCTCTTCCATTTTCTATATAATTGACATTAAAATTAATTAAATGCTGAAATTCATGCTGTATTGTACTTGACATATACTCAGGGTCTTCATTAACTCTTTTTATATCCATATATAATATCTCAGCATTATTATTTTTATTCAATAGCAAATCATAAGTATCAAAATAACCATTATATATAGCACTTGAATAACTAGTATTCAATTCTAATAGCAAAATTATAATTTTACCATTCTTATCAACATCTGTATGTTCCCCATATATTCTTACTTCTTCAGCATAATTATTATTAAATGCATTAGCTATATAATCCACACTTTCAGGTTTATATCCGCTCCCCTCCATAACATATACAATCAATTTATCATACTCTGCTACTTTATAAAAACTACAAAGTTTATTTTCTTGCATCCTATAGTAGGCATAATAAGTTCTTTTTTCCATATTTCCGCCTGGATATATTAATCCTCCGCTCGATTCTATAGGGTTTGTAACATTATTACTATTACAAGAAATAATAGATAAAATTAAAATAGAAATTATACAAAATATTTTTTTCTTCATAAATATATTTTCACTTTAATTATTATATTATTTAATATTCCTTAATGTTACCGTCCTTATCAAACAATACCTGTCTGTATTTAGGTATATAAGGCTCATCACTTACTGTTTTATACATTTTTGATGCCTGTACTGATGATTCTTTGGGAGTTATAATATTTATATAAGTTGGATTATTGCCTATATAAGTATCTTTATTTAAAGCTGCCTGATATCCATTACCTAAATCTTTTATTACCAAATTACCTGATGACTGAATACTTCCTCTATAAATTACTGCTGCTCCGGGAAATAATGGTATAGTAGATTCTGATGGCTGAACCTGCAGCTTGGCTCCTGCAACTTCATTATTTTTTAGACCATCAATCCATTTAAATAATAAATCTTCCCAGCTGGATGCACCTGTAAAACTTACATTATTCAAAACTCTGTTATAATCTTCAGCTGATGAGTATTTTGCTATATTTTGAAATACAGAAGGGTTATTATTATTTTTTTGATAAAGCCAATTTACAAACACTGATACTGAAGGATAATTAGCAAATAGATTGTATATAGGAAGATTCCAAGTATAGAAACAATAATAACCATTCATTATATTAAATTCTTTTATTCTTGAACTAACTGTAGTTGGACTGAATAATACAGATGTAGATTCTGAAAGAGCTTCATTAAGCCAAGTTGATATTTCCTTTCCATTTTCTATATAATTGACATTAAAATTAATTAAATGCTGAAATTCATGCTGTATAGTTCCAGCCATATACTCAGGATTTTCATTAACTATTTTTATATCCATATATAATATCTCAGCATTATTATTTTGATTCAATAGTAAATCATTTCCATAAAAATAACCAGTAGTAACAGTACCTGAATAACTAGGATTCAATTCTAATAGCAAAATTATAATTTTACCATTCTTATCAACATCTGTATGTTCTCCATATATTCTTACTTCTTCAGCATAATTATTATTAAATACATTCGCTATATAATCCACACTTTCAGGTTTATATCCTGAACCAGACATAGCATATAAAACTAATTTATCATATTCTGCTATTTTATTAAAATTATAACGTTTATTTCCTCGCTTCTTATAATCAGCATAAAAATATGCCTTTCCCATACTTCCGTCAGGATATGTCAATGAGCTGTCATAATTAACTCCTAAAATATTTGAGACTCTTTGACAAGAAGATAATAAAGATAACAAAAATAGCATAAAAAAGATTTTCTTCATAAAAATATTTATTCCCTATTTTATATTTTATAAAAAATAATTTATTATATTAAATAAAAAAAGTCAATAATAAAGCATGTAATGTTCACATAGAAAATAATATTATTTTTTCATTTATTTTCTTTTATTTTTTACAAAATCATTATAAAATTAGATTTATAATTATACATTTTAAAACTTTTTGGAGATTAAAAATGAAAAGATTAGGTTTCATAATAATATTTATATTTTTATCAGCTTTAATACTTAGTGCAAATACAATAGAAGATGAAGTATTAAGATTAATCAATTTAGAGAGAAGTAAAGAATCTCTTCCGCCTCTTCCAAATAATCAAAGACTTCATTCATTAGCATTATATCATGCTGATAATATGGCTAAAAATAAATTCTTTAGTAATACAGATTTAGATGGTTTAGATTCAAAAGCAAGACAAGTAAAATTATATCCGGAAATGGTTGGAAATATAAGTGAAAGTCTGCATAAACTAGATGTTATACCATTTACTGACAAAAAAGCAGCTGAAAGCATTGTTAAAGATCTCATGAAAACTCCGGACAGTAAAAAAAATATATTAAGTAAAGATTATAATGCAATAGGAGTTGGTGCTGTAAAAAGAGGAGTTGGTGTTTATACTACAGTAACATTTGCCAATATAGTTGCTGAATCTGTAGATTTCTCACCTACCGCCAAATACGGAGATGAAATAACTGCAAAATATAGAATATTAAATGGTGCTGCATTTACTGATTTTAAATTAGCTGTAGAGATGGCAGATCCTGAAGCTAGAATCACAGGAGATGATGGAAAAACATATATAGGAAAGGTTATATATGATGTTAAAGATATGGGAAATTCTATATTAGGAAGAACTTTCAAAGCTGAATACGGACAAGGAGATTATAAAATTTCTATTCTTTATAAAGGTCAGCATTTCTTAAGTAATGTAAGAACTATAAAAGTAGAATAATAATTTAGCGATAAGTAAATGAAATTTAGAAGAAGATTTAATATAAAAAGCGGAATAGATTTAACCCCTATGATAGATATAGTATTTAATCTGCTTATATTTTTTATGGTGGGTTCAACAATTATAGTTACGCCGCAAATAGAAATAAGCCTACCTAAATCCACATCTGCAGTAGGTTCAGAAAAAAATGACACTGTAGTGATAAGCATATCAAAAGACGGACAGAAATATATAAACGGATATTTATCCGAAGATATTGATGCAGATCTGAAAGAATTGGCAGACACAGAAGGAGAATTAGAAAAACCTGTTGAAATACGCTCAGACCAAGATGTAAAAACTCAAACTTTAATATCTGTTATAGACAGCGTAAAAAATGCAGGGTTTACAAGACTGAGCATAGCAACTGAAGAACAAAATCAAAACTGAATAATTTTTCTTAATTTGAATCTCTTAATAAAAAATGCTGTTTTAATAATTAAGTTTATTGAAACAGCATTTTTATTTTTTTATTTATCTATATCTAATTTATTCATCTCTAAATTGTAATGAATACAGATATTGATATTTTCCGCCTCTTTTCATCAATTCTTCATGAGTACCTGATTCTGTTATTTTACCATTTTCAACTACGCATATATATGTAGCATTTTTGATAGTAGAAAGTCTATGTGCTATAACAAATGTAGTTTGAAGATTAATAATTTCATTTAAAGCTTTTTGAACATACATTTCACTTTCAGTATCCAAAGCACTAGTAGCCTCATCAAGTATAAGTATGGAAGGTCTCTTAACTACGGCTCTTGCCAATGCTATTCTTTGACGCTGACCTCCTGAAAGCATTACCCCTCTTGGACCTATATGCGTATCATAACCATTAGGCAATTTCAAAATAAACTCATCAGCATGTGCTATTTTTGCTGCCCTTATCAGATCATCATCTGTAGCATCAGGATTAGCATATAAAATATTTTCTCTTACAGTTCCATAAAATAAAATATTTTCCTGAGATACTACCCCTATTTGATTTCTCACACTTCTTGTATTTAACTCATTTATGTCAATGCCGTCAAACCTTATAACTCCTTCGCTTGGAGTAAACAATTTCGGTATTAAACTTATCAAAGTAGTTTTACCGCCGCCTGAATTACCAACAAAAGCAACAACATCACCTTTCTTCACATTAAAACTTACAGGTCCTAAATGGAAAGGCTGAGAATCATTTCTTCTTGGATACTCAAAATGAACATTTTCAAAAGTAATTGAATGTTCTATCGGCTTCATTTCTTTTTTAGTTTTATCATCAACATTTTCAGCAGGCAAATCTATAATCTGAAATACTCTAAGAGCTACCCCTTTAGTCATCTGTAAATTCATAAATATTCCGGATAAATCTCTAACAGGAGTGGATATATTAAGCATATAAAGTAAAAATCCCCATAAAAACTCAAAAGGCATTTCTCCCTTAAATATTAAAAATCCACCATAAGCAAGTATAATGAGCATAGCAGCTATCATTACAAGTTCTGTCATAGGTCTGTTAAGAGAAACAAGCAAACTCATCTTTCTCATTAAATTAATAAGCTCACCGTATAAAGTTTTATACCTTGAAACTTCAGCATCCTCTTTAGAAAATATTTTTATAACCTCTATTCCTCTTATATCCTCCTGTATAATTGAAGTTGTACTGCCTAACAAATTCTGCTGTGCTGTAACTCTTGATTTTATAAGTTTTGATATCTTATCTATACCTAATCCTATTAATGGGGCTGCTACAAAACATGCTATTGTAAGTTTTACATTCAATATAAGAAGCATAGCTAATGTAAGTATTAAAGTTAAAGGAACCGTAATCATATTTGGAAGTGTACCAGATAAAAAACTTTCTATTGTTCCAGACTCATTGATAACCCTGCTCATCAAATCTCCCTCTTTTTCCTGTTTGAAATAGGCGATATCAGTATTAAGAAGTCCTCTCATCATATCCGCACGAACATCTTTACCTATTTCTTGGGCAGTAAAGGCAAAAAGAAAAGTTTTTACATAATCAAAGCTAACTCTAAACAATACATAAATAAATCCTATTATGATAATAAATGCAAACTGTGCTATTATTATGGGATTAGCAATCGAATCTCCGCTTAAAAGCTGCTGAGTTATATCTTTTGTATTTATATTACTAAACTTAGCTGCTAAGTCTGCTACTAATGGAATTTTATCTAAAATATCAACTCTTTTTCCCCCTGTTATAGCTATAGCCATCTGACCAAAAAATGGAGGTAATATATTTATTATTGTATATCCAACACTTAATATAAAAGATGGTATAAACAATTTCTTATGTTTCATTGCATAAGAAAACATTCTTCTATAAGGATGCTTTTCAACTTTTGAATAATACTTTTGCATATGTTCTTCTGTAACTGCACCATAATCAAAAGGTCTGTCATCTTTTTTAAAAAATTCTTTTAATTTTTTTATAAGCATAATTTTATATTCCTAGTATAATCTTATATTTGTTTATTAATTAGATATTTTATATTATAATATTTTATATTTCAATATTCTATTAAATTCTCTCCATATTCTAAACGAAGTTTTCTATCAGCCATATTGGCAATAGAAACAGAATGCGTAACTATTATTAAAGAAGCATTACTTTGCTTTGTCATATTCCATAATAATTCTCTAACAACTTCAGCATTTTTTTTATCTAAGTTTCCTGTAGGTTCATCAGCTAATACAACACTTGGCTTATTTATTAAAGCCCTTGCGATAGCAACTCTTTGTGCCTCGCCTCCTGAAAGCTCCCCTATTCTATGCTCCATTCTATCTTTCAAACCAACAGTTTCAAGAAGGCTTTCAGCTTTTTCTCTTGCTTCTTTTTTATTATATTTAAGCATTAAAGATGGTATCATCACATTTTCTAAAGCACTAAACTCACCTAGCAAATTATGAAACTGAAACACATATCCAAGAGAACTATTTCTAAAATGTGCTAATTGTCCCTCATTCATTTTACCAATATTATTACCTAGTATATCTATACTGCCTTCAGTAATATCATCTATACCGCCTATTAAATTTAAAAGAGTAGTTTTTCCGCTGCCTGATTCACCTGTTACGGCAAGTATTTCATTTTTATAAACTTTTAAATTTATAGATTTTAATACTTCTACTTTAGGAGGTCCGGCATAAGTCTTTTTTAAATTTTCTATATTAATAAGAACTTCTTTATTATCACTCATATCTAAGTACCTCCGCAGGCTTGTATCTGCTTGCTATATAAGCCGGTATTATTGCAAATAAAACAGAAAGTAAGAATGAAATACTAGCCACCATTATAACCTGAGAAGTATGTATTATTGAAGGAAGCCCTCCGCTTACATAATAAATATCTGATGGAAAGAAGTCAGGAACTATAGGTATTGATATTCCTGAACTTATTTTTGAAGGAATAAACCAAATAATATTAACTATAAACTGCATTATAATTCTCAATCCTTCCAAAGCCTCATTAACATAATTAGCAAGCAGTATGCCACATATTACACCGAGTACAGTACCTATTAAACCGATTATGGCTCCTTCCAAAAAGAATACCTTAGCCACATTTGAAGGTCTCAAACCTAATGTCTTTATTATAGCAATATCCCTTCTTTTATCTTTAACAAATATTATCTGACTTGAAGCAATATTCAAAGCCGCTATTAATATTATAAAAGAAAGTATCAAAGCAAGCATTAATTTTTCTGTATGCAAAGCCTGAAAAAAATTCCTATCAAAAAGCATCCAAGGCATAACATTATAAAATTCTTTTAAATCTGTATCAATCTTTTTTGCAACTTTATCAGCTTCAAAAAAATTTCTTACCTTTACAGCAACACCTGTAACAGCATTATTATAACCAACCATTTTCTGACCTGTAGTAAGAGGAACTATCACCATTCTGCTGTCATATTCATAATACCCTGTTTTATAAATACCTTTAATTGTAAAAGTAGTTTTCTGAGGTTTAAATCCTCTTTCAAAACTTCCTGAAGCTGAAATGATATCAATAGTGTCTCCAATAGATAAAGCATAATCCTTTGCCATTTCAGAGCCTATTAAAGCATCATTAGTCTGCATATCTTTATTATTGCCTTCAACAAAATTAAAATATTTTATAAAATCTTTATCTGTTGTGAATATTGTATCTTCAAATGAACGGACTGTTATGAGGGTGGTAAAACCATAAGAACGCATTATACAAGGTAAAACTATATAAGGATAAGCACTCGTTATCTCTTTATTATGCATTATGTTATCAACAACATATTTATAATCGGTAAGAGGCTGATCACTGTAAGCACTGATATTTATATGTGCCCTCATTCCAAGTATTTTATCTCTTATATCGTCTTGAAAACCATTCATAACAGAAAGTACAGTAATCATTACCATATCACCTACTAATATTCCAAGCACACATATAATTGTAATAATTGAAACAAATGAAAATTTCTTTTTAGCTCTCAGATATCTGACGCCAAGCATTAATTCTAATCTCAAATTATCTCCTTCAAAGTAAAAGATTCATATCAATACAATCTGAAATATTATATATTATATATTATATATAATAAATTTAAACCTATTTGATTAATATGCAATAAAACTTTTATAATGATAATTAAGATAAAAAATAATTTATAGTTATTTTTTTACAAATAGAAGTTTAAATTTCAATATCATTTTTAATAGAAATGTTTTTATCTTATTATAAGACATATTAATATATTTCATAGCATTATTATAATCTTTTAATTTATATTTGCACAACCCTATATAGAAATATATTTTTTTATCACATTCACTATGTTCTATATATTCATTAAAATCTTCTAAAGCTTCTCTATAATTTTTTAATTTTAATTTTACCTCTCCTCTTTTGCAGTAAGCAGGAAAATAATTAGGCTCTAATTCCAAACATATATTAAAATCATATAAAGCACATTCATATAATTCTAATTTTAATTCTGAAACACCTCTATTGTAATATGCCTTAGAATAATTTTTATCTAACAGTAAAGCCTTATTAAAATATTCTAAAGCCTCGCTATGCAATTTTAAATCCTGCTTTATTATACCAATATTATTATAAGCGTATATGTTTTTAGAATCTAATTGTATAACCTTATTGAAATATTCTAAAGCCTCATCATAATTCTTTAAATTATATTTTGATAATCCCATATTATAATATGCTTTAATATAGTGATTATCTAATTGTATAACTTTATTAAAATATTCAATGGCTTCCTCATACATACCTAAATCATTTTTTATTAATCCTATATTATTATATGTATGTGCATTCGGAGAAATTTCTATAGCTTTAATATAATATTTAATAGCTTCATCATACAAGCCTAAATTATGATTAGCTAAACCAATATTATTGCAAGCCTGAACGCAGTTATTATCCAATAATAAAGCCTTCTTATAATAATTAATAGCTTCTTCATACAATCCTAAATTATGCTTAACTAACCCTATATTATTATAAGCATTAATATATTTAGGATCTATTCTGATTACATTTTCAAAATCCTCAATAGCCTCTTCATACATTCCCAAACTGCTCTTGGCTAATCCTCTATTATTATAAATCTCAACACTATCACCGTAATAAAAAATTAATTTATTAAAATATTCTAAAGATTTCTTATAATCAGCACTATCGAAAGCTTTACTGGCTAGTTCCAATAAATTATCTATACAATTCATAATAACCCCAAATATTAAAGCTATACCTTAATACATTAATTAAGATATATAAATGCTGAAAATAAACTAATTTTAATGTAATATATCTGTAAAAATTGTATAATAGATTTTATATTTTTCAACTATTTTTCAAATTATATTCAATTAAATTCTAGTATATTTAATTATACTTATATTGATGTCATCATACAAAAATGTTTTTAATTTATTAGCCTGAAATAAACTTATATCTATTTGAGGAAAAAATCTGTCGCAATGATAATCTTTATCTATATGAGTAAGATATATTGTGTCAGCATAATCCAATGCCTTTTTATAAATTGATTCTCCGCCTATAATAAATATTTGATTATTTTTTTCTATAAGTAATTTTGAAATCGCATCTTCAAAAGATTTTTCATAAAATAGATTATCATACTTTTCTAATAGCCCAGTATTTGAATTGGAAGACACAACAATGTTTTTTCTATTTGGAAGAGGCTTTGAACCTAAAGACTCAAATGTTACACGCCCCATAACAACTGCATATCCCGTAGTTGTACTTCTAAAGAACTGCATATCTTCTTTGATATGTCCCCAAGGCATAACGCCGTTCGATCCTATGCCGTTTTTAGAATCAACTGCGGCAATTAATGAAACTATCAAACAGCCACCTCCGCTTTTATTGAAGGATAATACTTATAGCCTTCTAATTTGAAATCTTCATAAACATGACTGAATATATTAGGACGGTTCTCTATAAATAATTCAGCTGTCTGATTAAAAGGCTCCCTTGAAAGCTGAAGTTTTACCTGCTCTATATGATTATTATAAATATGTGCATCTCCAAAAGTCATAATAAGCTCTGAAGCCTGAAGACCGCTATGCATAGCTAAAAGTCTTGTAAGTATAGCATAAGAACTTATATTAAAAGGAACACCCAAAAATAAATCGGCAGATCTTTGATATAAATGCGTAATTATTCCGCCTTTGCTATTAACAGAAAATTGGCACATCATATGACATGGAGGAAGATGCATCTTATCAATCTCCCCTACATTCCAAGCATTCAAAATGATTCTTCTGCTTGTAGGATTATTTCTTAATGTATTTACTATATTTGATATTTGATCTATTTTATTTCCTTCTTTAGTTTCCCAAGCTCTCCATTGCTTTCCATATACAGGTCCAAGCTCTCCCATATCATCAGCCCATTCGTCCCATATATGAACATTGTTTTCTAATAAAAACTTTATATTTGTGGAGCCCTGTAAAAACCAAAGTAATTCTATAATAACACCTTTCATAAATACCCTTTTTGTAGTTATGATTGGTATCTTATTTCCTTCAAATTTAAACCTTAACTGCGGTCCGAATATTCTTCTTGTACCTACTCCTGTTCTGTCTTTGGTTTCCTCACCATCTTCTAATACTCTTTTTAATAACTCTAAATAGTTCTGCATAAATAATCCTAATATTATATGTATATATTGTTACAAAGTCATTATTATATATGTTTAAAATATTTTATCAATATTAGCAGTATATAATTAATAATATATATAGAATTTTTATTTTATAATAATTATTACGATACTATATATAATACCAAATAAAAGGACTGTCAATGTATAAAATATTTATTGTATTATTATCTATGTCAATTATATTCTATTCATGTAAAAAAAATGATATTATAAGTATAGAAAAAGATGTTGTTGATTATAGATTTGTAGGAAGCTGGAAATTAATTAATGGAAATGAAAAATACACATTCTTTAACAATAATAAAATAGAATATACAAGCAGTAATGGTCAGGAAAATAAAGTTTACACTTATGAATGGAAAAAAGAAGGAAATAATTATTATTATAGGCTATGGAATAATGAATTAGACAGCTGGTCAGATTTTCCTATAAAATATATTAACACAAATACAATAAAAATATACTCAGATTTCTTTAAAAAAAGTTATATTTAAGATATAATATAGAAAACAGTTAATGGATAAACAAAAGTGGACTTATTAGTTATTATATTTTTCATAGCTATTATCATAATATTTATATTGATGTTTGGGATATTATTCTTTGTATCAGGTATAGGTAAGATAGTAGATTTGATATCAATGATAATATTTAGAAATCATGAGGATTGTCCATTTTGTAAATGTAAAAATTCCATGCGTATAATAAAAACATCATCTGGATATAAAAAAGTTTGTAATAAATGTAAATTTTCTATAGAGGTTGATAAGGATAATAATTAAATATTACGAGGGGAGGGAATCGAACCCTCATGCCTAGGGCGCTAGATCCTAAGTCTAGTGCGTCTGCCAGTTCCGCCACCCTCGCTTAATGTTTATGTATTATACATTATATAAATTTTTTTTGCAAGAAGTGTTATATGACTAAAATTCAAAAAATTAAAAAAATTTTCAAGAAATTAAAGAATTTTTTCTCAGAAGATATATATTCTATAGATCAGAATATATTCAGCCCCATGCAAAAGTTTTTTGTAAATACTTATAAAATATTAGTTTTTGCAGTAACAGACTTTTTTAAAGATGACTGCACAATAAGAGCAGCAGCTTTAACATACCTTGTAACATTGTCATTTATACCCGCATTGATAGTTGGACTTTTTATATTAAGAATATTTAATATATACCAGAACATATTTGTTTTTATCTTTGACTGGATGGAAAAAAACGCTCCATTCTATGAACCTATGGTAAGGCAAATACTCAATATAGCCGATAACACCAATTTAGCCAGCTTTGGACTTATAGGTATTATATCAACTATAGTCAGTGTAGCACTAATACTTCATAGCATACAAAAATCATTTATAAAAATATGGCGTGTAAAAATTACTACTTCAATACCTAGAGTTGTTGCTAACTACATAGCATTACTTTTTCTTATTCCTGTGCTTATAGGTATATCATTTACTCTAATAACATATACATCTATAAATCTTCATTATCTGCCGGCATTATTAAAAATATTACTGTCTTGGGTTACTCCTATAATATCTACATCTCTGTTAGTATTATTTTTATATGTACTAGTACCGCAAACTAAAGTGAATTGGTCTAATGCCACAATTTCTTCTATACTAGTAGCAATAGCAATAATAACACTTTTCAGCGTATATTTTAAACTTAATATAAATGTAAAAAATTATAAGCAAATATTTGACAGCGATAAATATAAAATAGAATACATTGTAAAAGAGATAAATACAGGAAATACAAATAATATTATGACAAATATTACTGATGTATACGAAACTGAAAATATAGGAAATATTGAAGATACTGAAAATACTGATAAAATTACTAATACAGATATTAATATGCTGCAAAAAAATAATAAAATAGATGTTAATAATATTTCAAGTATAAAGATAGAAAGAATAAGTTATATTATAATACAAAATACAGGAACAGGAATAAGTGCTGCCACTTATGAAAAGAAACCTATAGAAACAAATATGCTTGAATTTCAAACTTTTTCACCAAATATATCGGAACAATTATTAAAATATAATTTCCAAATAGATGATGTAGTTACGATAAGCAGTGAAAATAATATGCTTACTAGTATATCCCCCGCAGAATTATCTTCAGCTAGTTCATTTGCTCAAATACCTGTTTTACTATTATTACTTTATATAGTTTGGATTATAATATTATTTGGGGCAGAACTAACATATTCCATACAATATTTCAGATCTTACGGAGTTGATAAAAATAGTATCAAACTCTCATTTGCTGAAAAAGAAGTTATAGCATTGGAGTTTATGCATATAATAGCTTCTAGGTTTATAAATAAGAAAAAAGCTATAACTATGTATGAATTAGGAAGAGAGCTAAGAACAGCCCCAACAACTATTACAGAAATATCCGAGCCGTTGGAAAAAGCTATGTACATAATAAAAATCTCAAACGGTTCAAATATATCATACTCTTTGGGATGTCAGCCTGAAACTATAACTATAGGAGATATTTTGTATTCTTTAAAAATGTCAGGCGGATTTAGAAACAGAAGTGTAAATAGCTATGATAAATATAAAAGTTTAATATACAAAAACAAAGAAATACCAAAAAAAGATTATAATACTAATTTGCTTGATTTAGTAAACAATAAAATAAAAAATAAAAAATAAAAAATAAGACTTATTGGTATACTTGTTTCAAAATGTATTAACTAATACAATTTTTTATATACTGTATTATTAATATTTCAATACATAAAACTCTAGTATTTCCTAGTTATAAATGCTTATTACTTTTAAAATTTATATAAAATGTTCCTCAAACTGCAGCTTTAAGAAACAATTTTATTATCATTTATATAAAAAATAAAGCCCCAGCAAGAATACTGAGGCTTTTTATTATAAACTTAATTATATTAATAGGCTATTTATTAATACATACCGCCCATTCCGCCGCCAGGCATTGGAGGCATTGGTTTTTCAGGTTCAGGTATATCAGTAATAATAACTTCAGCAGTTAATACTTGGCTTGCAATAGAAGCAGCATTTTGTAAAGCACTTCTAGAAACTTTAGCAGGATCAATGATACCAGCTTTAAGCATATCAACCCATTCATTAGTAAGCGCATTGAAACCCATATTACCTTTTTGTTTTTTAGCTTCAATAGCAACAACAGAACCATCTAAACCAGCATTTGTAGCTATCATTCTTATAGGCTCTTCTATAGCTCTTTTTACAATATTAACTCCAACTTTTTCATCAGGATTTTCTACAGTTAAAGATTCTAATTTATGCTGAGCATGTAAGTAAGTAATACCGCCGCCAGGAATAACTCCTTCTTCAACAGCAGCACGAGTTGCAGATAAAGCATCTTCTACTCTAGCTTTTTTCTCTTTCATTTCTACTTCAGTAGCAGCACCTATATTGATAACAGCAACACCGCCTGAAAGTTTAGCTAAACGCTCTTGTAATTTTTCTCTGTCATAATCGCTGTCAGTTTCTTCTATTTGTTTTTTAATAGCAGCAACTCTAGCTTTTACATCTTCTTTACTTCCTGCACCTTCAACTATAGTAGTATTTTCTTTATCTACAGTGATTTTTTTAGCTCTTCCAAGCTGTTCAATAGCAGCATTTTCAAGTTTCATACCTAAATCTTCGCTGATAACTTGTCCGCCTGTTAATATAGCTATATCTTCTAACATAGCTTTTCTTCTGTCGCCGAAACCAGGAGCTTTAACTGCACATACATTTAATACTCCTCTCATTTTGTTTAATACTAAAGTAGCCAAAGCTTCATTTTCAATATCTTCAGCAATAATAATGAAAGGTTTTCCTGTTTGAGCAATTTTTTCAAGTATAGGAAGAAGTTCTTTCATATTAGAGATTTTTTTATCATAGATAAGAAGTAAAGCATCTTCTAACTCAGCAGTCATACTATCTCCGTTAGTTACGAAATATGGAGAGATATAACCTCTGTCAAACTGCATACCTTCTACTAAAGAAAGACTAGTTTCTAAAGATTTAGCTTCTTCTACAGTGATAACGCCTTCTTTACCAACTTTTTCCATAGCATCACTGATTAAAGTACCAATTTCTTTATCATTATTAGCAGAAATAGTAGCAACTTGAGCAATTTCTTCTTTGCCTTTAATTTGTTTAGCTTCAGATTTGATATAAGAAACTATTTCGCTAACAGCTTTTTCTATACCTCTTTTAATAAGCATAGGATTAGCACCACTAGTTACATTTTTCAAACCTTCTTTTACCATAGCTTGAGCTAAAACAGTAGCAGTAGTAGTACCGTCTCCTGCAACATCATTAGTTTTAGTAGCAACTTCTTTAACGATTTGAGCACCCATATTTTCAAAAGGGTCTTCTAATTCTATTTCTTTAGCGATAGTTACACCATCATTTATTATAGTAGGAGGACCGAATTTTTTGTCTATTACAACATTGCGTCCACGAGGTCCTAAAGTTACCTTTACGGCATTAGCTAAAGCATCAACCCCACGCATAAGGGCTCTTCTAGCTTCTTCATCAAATAATAGCTGTTTTGCTGCCATATATTTTCTCCTTATAAGTATTATTAAATTAAATTAATTTATTAGCATTATTAAACTTTTAAAAGTATTTCATTTTAAAATTGTGAGAATTATACATTAAATAATAAATATTTTCAAGTGTATATATATTAATTAGATAAAAAAAAGCATTGATATAAAAAATACCAATGCTTTTAAAAAATACAGATAAATTAAAGCAAACCTAATCTGCGTTCTTTTTTGATTTTTCTTTTCATTCTTTTAAGAGCTTTTTCTCTTTGAAGTTTTTTCTCAAGAGAAGGTTTTTTATAGAACTGTTTTTCTTTAAGGTCTTGTAAAATACCTTCATTTTCACAAGCTCTGCGAAATCTTTTAATAACGCTTTCTACTGGTTCGCCTTCATTAGCGAATACTCTTACCAATTAACTCACCTGCCTTTTTATAAAATTATTAGCGGCGAAGGGACTTGAACCCCTGACACTGCGGATATGAGCCGCATGCTCTAACCACCTGAGCCACGCCGCCGAAATAAAAGCCTATATATTCGGCTATTAGCGGGGGCAGGACTTGAACCTACGGCCTTTGGGTTATGAGCCCAACGAGCTACCAACTGCTCCACCCCGCGATGTAAATAATTAAAATATTAAAATATTAAAACATTTTACATATTTTAAAAAAAATGTCAAGCACTTTTATATGAACTTCATAAGAAACTCATCTGGTTTTAATGCCTCGCCCGATTCAAATAACCCTATTATGTACTTATTTATAAATATCTTTTCTTTTTTTATGCGGACTTCAGCAAATAAATCCTCATCTCTCAATTTTGATAATAATCTCGCTGCCTTATCCCTTTTCCAATTAAACATATCCATCAAATCTACTATCCTTACATAGGGAGTTATAAATACAATATAAAATATATTAGAATCCAAAATTTTTTTAAAGTTCTTATTAATAAGCAATCTAGATTTTAATTTCATCAAATCATTTTGAACAAAACTTATAGTATCTACCGCATATAAACATATACCCCTTAAAAATTTAAGGTATCTTATTATAGATTCCTCATTAGAAGAATTATCATTAATAGTAGCTTCAAAAAATTGATACGGGTATAATATCGGCGTATCTAATAGCTTTAATTTATAAGAATATATATTAAAGACTATTCGGCATATTATGAAACTATTAGAATATTCCTTTACATATTCATAAGATACTTTTTGATAAACTAATAATTTTAAAAGAGGATCTAAATCTAAACTATCTATATATTTTAAATCTTCATCATAACTCTTATCTATAATAATACTCTTCTCTTCAAAACTACTCACTATATTTGAAAGAACAGAGGAATTATATTCTTTTTCTAAAAACTCCTTCAATATTCTGAATTCTTTATGCTTGGAATGATATTCTTCTAATATACTATATGATATCATACCCATATCTTTATATTCATAATGATTGGCTGGGTTTAGTATCAATGATAATATACTTAAAAGATATTCAGAGTTTTTTAATGAAATACATGACATTCTGAAATTATAATAAGCATGCCATGTTTTTGAAAGTTCTTTCAAAACATTTATATTGTCAAATACTTCTATACTAAATTTATTATACATATAGATATATTATCATAAAAAATCTTAATTCTCAATAGAAATTTATACATCATAAATTTATTATTATACTTGTTTCAAAACTAATTTTTTATAATTTTGTTGGTACTAGCCCCCACACCCAAACTTCTTTTGGACGCTGTCCGCCTGTGGTGTAACACAAAGAAGCATACTAAGTACGCCTGCGACGAAAGACTGCATATTTATATATTAAAACAAGAATTTATGCAACATATAAAACATTACACTCTTAATCTTTTATTTAATAATTTTTATACTTAAATATTCTAAAGGACTTTTAAAACAACTATATTTTAATAACTTTGACAAATAATAAATAGAGTATATAATATAACTAAATATGGGTTAAAGGTTAGCAAAATGACGCCTCGTGAACAAATAGTAAATGCTGGAAAAAGATTATTCAAAAAATACGGATTCAAAAAAGCATCTATGAGCGATATAGCATTAATGGTGCATAAATCCAAAAGCAGTATTTATCATTATTTCAAAAGCAAAGAAGAAATATTTTTTGCAATAGCCGAAAATGAAGCTAACGATCTAAAAAAAGAACTATATGAAGCAATAAAAAAAGAAGATACAGCAGAAACAAAATTAAGAGCATATATACTAACAAGACAAAAAGGCTATATAAAACTAGCAAATCTTTACGAAGCACTTCACAGTGAAATATTTGAAGACTTTACTCTTATAGAACATATGAGAGCACAGTATCATAAAGAAGAATATAATACTATAAAAATGATATTAAGAAGCGGAGTAAAAAAGGGTTTGTTTAATATAGATTTAAGACTTGCAACTGAGGCCGTTCTTGCAATAATAAAAGGTTTTGAATTAGAATGGGCTAAAAATAAAAATTCAGAGCTTTATGAAAAAGATTTAGATACTATTATTAATATTATTTTCTATGGAATCGTTAAAAGAGATTAAAAATTATAATAAAATTTTTTTTCTATATCCTCTCACATATATAACATACATTACATTATTTTTTGCTGTTGGTATAGCTATAGCATTCAAAACTAATAAATTTCTTAATATTTCAATTATTATAGCTTTTATACTCATAATTTTATCAATAATATCAGCATTAAAAAATAAATTGAATATTTCTATAATAATACTAATGTTTTCATGCTTATTCATAGGATATAGTTATACAATTATTAGATACTATGATATATTAAAAAATCCTCTTAATAATTTTGACAAGCCAATAGAAGCATATAATGCCAAAATATTATCTTATGAAGGAGTTATCGGCTACAGAGACAGATACATTGCTTATGTGAATAAAGTTTATGACGGAACTAATTGGCATAATTATGCAGGAAATATAAGACTTTATAACGATTCATTAAAAACATTATTTATTAATGATGAAATAACAGTATCTTCAAAAATAAATTTATATAAAAACATATTAACAAATAATGATATTTACAATTCAAAAATAATAATTGAAGTTCTAGCTGATAGAATGCTTTACGGTGCAGCAAGTATATACAGATATAATAATTTTGTAATTCAGAAAAACGGATTTTCTATTATTAATTATATAAATGCTTACTCTGTAAAAATAAGAAACATGATAAAAAAGTCATTAGGTTCAAATATGCAGGCTATACCCTACTCCATAGCTCAAGGAATAATGATAGGAGATAAAAACATAATACCTTATCATATAAGACAATATTTTATAGATGCAGGAATATCTCATATACTTTCTATATCCGGTCTTCATATTTCAATGATACTGTCAATTTTATTTTTAATACTCTCATTCTTCCCTATAAACTTTTATAAAAGAATATTAATATCAACAATTATAACCATAATAATATATCCGCCTATAACATTATTTTCTGTTTCCATAATAAGAGCAAGTATAATGGCATTTTGTCTGCTTATATCATATTATTTTGACAGAAATAGAAATTCTATTAATGCATTATTTTTATCAGCTTTAATTATATTACTACTAAATCCGAATTCTATTAAAGATATAAGTTTTCAATTTTCATTTTTAGCAACACTTGGAATAATTATTTACTATCCAATATTAAATTTTTACATAATAAAAAACATAAGAAATATCAATACAAATAATAAAATTACTATGTTAATAAAAAACATTTCTATAAAACTATTAATATTTTTGTCTATAAATATATTTGCACTTATAACCGTACTTCCACTGAGCATATATCATTTCTCAATATTAAATATAACTTCTATAATATCTAATATATTTGCAGTACCTATATCATTTATAATACTTTCATCCTCGCTAATAACAATAATAACATATCAAATATATACCCCATTATCAGTTTTTCCTTATAAAACATCAGAATTTTTTTCAGAAATTTTAATAAACTTGTCAAATAAATTCAGCAGTATATACTTACTAAAGTATGAATTAAGCTTAAATTTATATTCTGCTGTGTTTATAACATTTATAATAGTATTTACAGGAGTTTTAATAAGAATAAAAATGAATAAATTAAATGATTTATAATTGAAAACTTATGAAAATTAAATAATAATTTAAATTTAAAACAAAATTTACTTTGACAATTATATATATTTTAGTATAATTCAAACTATGAATAAATATATTTTAATACATAAAATAGTTAATGCTTCTATATTTATGCTTTTTCCTATAGCAGCCTTTTACATTATAGAGCATAATAATATAAAAACAGGAATATATGAGGCTATTTTTATTATAGTAAATGCTATTGAGATATTATTATTTATTTTATTTATAGTAGTATTTTTTAAATGTGAATGGGGTACAAGAAAACATCATGCTTTAGTAAAGGCCTGTATTTCTTTTATTGTGTATTTAATTATTATTGTAATGACTATGGCAGCTATTTTTTAATTTAAAGGAATTATTATAATGCAGAAATTTTTGATGTCTGTATATACAATATTCGGATATATTTTTTATCCTGTAATATTTATAGCTTTTTCAATTATGATGATATTTAATAAACCTATTAGAAAAGGGGCTTTATCAAGATTAGGATTTATATACCCAAAAGAGAATAATAAAAACGCTGTATGGATACATGCTGTAAGTGTTGGTGAGATAGTGGCGGTTAAAGAAATAATATTTAATTTGATAGAAAAAGGTTATGCAATTTATTTATCAACTACTACAGTGGGCGGTTACGACATAGCTAAAAAGAATTATGGGGACAAAGTGGAATTATTTTATCTTACTTTAGATTATCCTCATATGATTAATAAACTTATAAATTTAATTTCACCTGAATATGTAATGATAGCGGAAATAGAAATATGGCCTACTCTCATATATTCGCTTCATAAAAAACTTATACCTCTATATATGATTAATGGAAGAATAGGTAAAAAAGAAATAAAAGGTTATAAAAATTTTAAATTCTTTTTCAAGCCTTATTTTAATATGTACACTAAAATATTAGCTCAAAGCAGCATTGATAAAGAAAATATGATATATATAGGAATGCCTGAATCTCTTATAACTGTTACAGGAAATTTAAAATACGATATAACTTATTTTGTAGATGAAAAAAAGATAGATGATTTAGAAAGCATGATACCCGTAAATAAATTCGTTATAACGGCAGGCAGCACACATGCAGGAGAAGAAGAGCTTATATTAAAGGCTATAAATAAACTCGCAATTAAAGATAAAGTATATATGGTTATAGTACCAAGAGATATAAGCAGAGGCGAAGACATACAAAAAATAGCTAGTAAATTAGGTTATGATATGCCTCTTTATACAGACTATGATAAAACATCTGAAGACGGAATCATTATAAATACAATAGGTGAATTATTAAATTGGTATAAACTCTCTGATTTAGTTATAATGGGTGGCACTTTTATGGGAACTATGGGCGGACATAATATATTAGAAGCTATTTATTTCAAAAAAGCTGTTATAGTCGGAAAATATATGTATAATTTTATAGAAATATATGAGTACATGAAAGAAGCTGTACTTACATGCGATGACAAAGAAAAACTTGCCGAAACAATAAAAGAAGCATACCAAAATGAAGAACTTAGAAATAGCTTAGCAGATAAAGCATATAATTTGCTCATACAAAATAACGGAGCTTCAAAAAAAACTATAGATATCATAAATAAATACCAGGGTATAGTATAACACATATCATATTTTCATATTGACTTTTATATACAATAATCTATACTAAAAATAGGTTTATGAAAGTTTTATGGAATTAATTTATGCAGTATTTAAATCTATATTTCAAAAATTACCTGCTTAGATTTTCAAATTTTAAATATTCGCTTATTCTTTTACTATATTCTTCAATACAAAATAAATATTATAAATTATTTTATATTGCTATCATATACATCATAATAGTTTTAAGGAGAAAAATATGAAAAAAATTATTATACTTATCAGCTTATTTACGATGGTGTCGGCATTAGCCTACTCGCATACTTTAGGTGTAGGACTTTATATCCCATTAGGAGGAAGTATTCCTAGCCTATATCAAACCGACAATTTAAATCCTGCAGCATCAATAAGTCCTCAAACAGCATTTGAAGTAGGTGTTATATTTAACCCTAGAATTACTTTTAATGTAAATAAACTTAATAATGTATCTATAGGTATAGATGTTGGTTGGTATAGAGATACATTTAAATTTCAGACTGATACAAAAAACTTTACGCATGAATTTGATAATGTTATGGTTGGTCTTAATTTCAGATGGAACCCTATGCTATTTGTATTAGGTATAGGAGGAGGTGTTAAAATTCCTTTCACCGGTAAATATTGGGAAGGTAATAATAACATAGCATTAAGTGCAGGTAATTTCTCATCAAGATTTAATAATACTGTTATACCTTATGTAAGACTTTATACAGGTATAGATTTATTCCTTCTAAGTTTATCTTTATATGTTAATTTTGATATACCATATTATCAAATAAAAGAGAATTTAGCTTCATTAGGTGAAGGATATAGTTATCCGGGAAAATTAGGATCTGTTGATATAGGTGTTCAGTTAGGTATTCATTTAGACATATACAAATTCGGAGAAGATGACGACGAAGAAGAAGAAAGATATTTATATTAAGCAATCATCATAATAGAAAAAGTTTTATTACAATGGGGATATATTTTTATATATCCCTATTTTTATATAAACTATTAAATTTATAATTTAATTAAAAACAAGTAAATACCAATATATCATATAATAAAATTATGTATTTCATATTGACTTTTATATAAAAAACTTTATACTACTATCAGGTTTATGAAAGTTTTATGGAATTAATTTATGCAATATCTAAATTTATATTTTGACAATTTTTTATTTCTATTTTCAAACTCAAAAATTTCAATTATTATTTCATTATTTTTTCTAAAATAAATATCCTAAATTATTCCATATTTCTGCAGTATACTAAGATAAATTTCAAGGAGAAAAATATGAAAAAAATTACTATTCTAATCAGTTTATTTCTGATTACATCGGCCTTAGCCTACTCTCATACTTTAGGTGTAGGACTTTATGTACCATTAGGAGGAAGTATTCCTAGTCTCTATCAAAATGACAATTTAAATCCAACTGCATCAATAAGTCCTAAAACAGCTTTTGAAGTAGGTGTTATATTCAATCCTAGAGTTACTTTTAATATAAATGAGCATAATGATGTATCTCTAGGTATAGATGTAGGTTGGTATAGAGATACATTTAAATTTCAAACTTCTTCACAAAACTTCACACATGAATTTGATAATGTTATGGTTGGTCTTAATTTCAGATGGAATCCTGCTATATTTGAATTAGGTATAGGAGGCGGTGTTAAAATTCCTTTCACTGGTAAATATTGGGAAGGTAATAATAATGTAGCATTAAGCGGAGGAAATTTCTCATCAAGATTTAATAATCCTGTTATACCTTATGTAAGACTTTATACAGGTATAGATTTATATCTTGTAAGTTTATCTTTATATGTTAATTTCGACATACCAAATATGCAGATAAGAGATAATTTAGCTTCATTAGGCGAAGGATATAGTTATCCGGGAAAATTAGCTTCTGTTGACATAGGTGTTCAGCTTGGTTTATACTTAGATATATTCAAATTCGGAGAAAATCAATAAGCTATTAATTAACTAATTATCAAATAATTCACTATAAAAAAGTTTTATGACAATGGGGATATATTTTTATATATCCCTATTTTTATATAAACTAATAAATTCATAATTTAATTAAAAACAGGTAAATACCAATATATCGTATAATAAAATTATATATTTTATATTGACTTTTATATGAAAAACATTTATATTAATAATGGTTTACGAAAATTACGGAATTAATTTATGCAATATCTAAATTTATATTTTGACAATTTTTTATTTCTATTTTCAAACTCAAAAATTTCAATTATTATTTCATTATTTTTTTTCTAAAATAAATATCCTAAATTACTCCATATTTCTGCAGTATACTAACATAAATTTCAAGGAGAAAAATATAAAAAAAATTACTATTCTAATCAGTTTATTTCTGATTACATCTGCACTAGCATACTCGCACTCTTTAGATGTAGGGCTTTATGTACCATTAGGAGGAAGTATTCCTAGTCTCTATCAAAACGATAATCTATCATTAAGTCCAAAATCGGCATTTGAAGTTGGAGTTATATTTAATCCTAGAGTTACTTTTGACGTAAATGATTATAATGATATATCTATAGGTGTAGATATAGGTTGGTATAGAGATACATTTAAATTTCAAACTGCTTCGCAAAACTTTACGCATGAATTTGACAATGTTATGGTTGGTCTTAATTTTAGATGGAGTCCTTCGCTATTTGTATTAGGCATAGGCGGCGGTGTTAAATTTCCTTTTACAGGTCAATATTGGGAAGGAAATAATAAGGTATCATTAAGCGACGGAATTAATTTATGCAGTATTTAAATAGTCATTCAATTTTCAGATTTATTTATATATTTCAAAATTTTTTATCGAAAAGCAATATTATAAATTATTATATCTAGCTATAATACAATACTCTTATTAGTTTTAAGGAAAAATATGAAAAAAATTATTATACTAATATATATATATTCATGATGATATCAGCACTAGCCTACTCTAACTCTTTAGGATTAGGTCTTTATATTCCATTAGGAGGAAGCATTCCTAGTTTTTATCAAAATAATAACGCAGACCCAAATTTAACATTATCTCCGCAAAGTGCATTTGAAGTAGGAGTTATATTTCAGCCTAGAATTAATTTTAAAGTAGATAGAAAAGGTATTCATAATATTTCTATAGGTTTAGATATAGGCTGGTATAGAGATACATTTAAATTTCAATATTCTTATAAAGATTTCACACATGAATTTGACAGTGTTATGACAGGGCTTAATTTTGAATGGCGGCCTTTAATATTTCAATTAGGTATAGGCGGAGGTGTTAAATTTCCTTTCACAGGTAAATATTGGATTGGAGGCAATTATACAGCATTAAACGGAGGAACTTTATCAGCAAGATTTAGTAACCCTTTCATACCATATATAAGGCTTTATACAGGTATAAATTTAATTGTTCTAAGTTTATCATTATATGTTAATTTTGATATACCAAACATACAAATAAAAGATAATTTAGGTTCATTAGGAGAAGGCTATAAATATCCTGGTAAATTATTTTCTGTTGATGTGGGTGCTCAATTCGGTATACATTTGGATATATTCCAATTTGGCAAAAAAGAAAGAGGAGAACTAATATTTATATAATTAATATTTATTAAATATTTGGTACATATTTTATATATCGCTATCTTTATATAAACTTATAAATTCACTAGCGGCATATAATGAACCTATTACAAGTACAGGTTTATTATTTTTATTAATTGATTTTATATCCTTAATAGCATCATGAAAAATTGGTATATGCTTAACATTGCTATTATCTTTAAAATATTTATAAGTTTTATAGCTGTCCGTTTCTTTATGAGATACATTATCCGGGGAGCTTAATATTATTAACGAATCATGTCTTTTTAATACATCAGCCATGTTTTTTATATCTTTCTGACTTAAAGGTGCAAATAATATTATGATATCATCATACCATTTATATATAGTATTCAGTATTCTTTCTAATGATTTTGAATTATGAGCTCCGTCCACTATTATATCAGGATTCCTATGCATAAATGTAAGGCGTGCATTTATATTAAAATCTTTTAAAGACTTTATTGCTTTATTTATATTTTTTTCTGTATGATTATTATCCTCTTTAAGAAGCAGATTTAATGCTTTAAAAGAAAGAGATATATTTTCTGCCTGATGTTCTCCAAGTAAAACAGTTGAAAAATTATATTTTTTATTATTTTCTATATAATTAAATTCTAATTGTTCATTACTGTTGAGTATTATTTCCGCATCAAAATCTTTTTTAAAAACATATAATTTACAATTATTTTCTTTTGATATATCTTCTATTATATTTATAGAATTCTCTTCCTGATATGCTGAGATTACAAGAGAATTAGGTTTTATTATCCCTGCCTTCTGTGCAGTTATTTCTTCTATAGTATATCCCAATACTTCCATATGATCATAAGATATTGATGTAAGAATACTTATATCCGACTCTACTATATTAGTGCAGTCCAATTTTCCTCCTATACCAACTTCAATACAAGCATAATCTATACCTTTTATAAAAAAGTAATATAATCCCATTATTGTAAATATTTCAAAGACTGTTATATCACTATATACTTCATTATTATCTACAATATTCTTTATTTTTTTTATTATATTGATAAAATCTTTCTCACTTATCCATTCTTCATTTATAGATATTCTCTCTCTTTCATTAACTATATGAGGCGATATGAAAGCCCCAGACTTATAGCCTATAGATGAAAGCATTTTAGACAATACCAATGTGGTAGAACCTTTGCCTTTTGTTCCTGTTACATGTATAACTTTAAAAATCTGTTTGTAGCCTAAAATTTTTAAAATACTTTTAACATTGTTTATATGATTAAAACTATTTTTATGCAATGTCTTTTTACCCATAAAAGAGTATATATAGTCTAAAGCTTCATTCATGTTCTCCATAATTGTTTCCATTATCTAACATATTTTCTTTGTTTCTTTCAAATGCATAAGAATATCATATTTTAAAAAAGACTGCAATACAAAAGCATAAAACTATTTCATTTTATTTAATAAAAATCAATAGAATTTATAATTTAAATATTTAATATTATCATTAATAAATTAATGTAAATAAAAATTAATAATTGAAAAATATTCTATATAGTATAAAATATATTATCAATTTTTAATATTATTATTGATTTATTGGAGGAAAAAAAGAATATGAAACACACTTTAGAAGGAGGATACACTCCTAAAAATATCGAAGACAAATTATATAATTTCTGGAAGGAAAACGGATTTTTTCATGCAGTTATGGATAAAAATAAAGAACCATATTCTATAGTCATACCTCCTCCAAATGTTACAGGCGTACTTCATATGGGGCATGGACTTAATAATACGCTTCAGGATATACTTATAAGATTTCACAGAATGCTAGGCAAATGTACTTTATGGATGCCGGGTACGGACCATGCAGGTATTGCTACACAGAATGTTGTTGAGAGAAGATTAAAAGCTGAAGGAAAAAATAAATATGATTTGGGAAGAGAGGCATTTGTTAAAAAGACTTGGGAAGTAGCTAATGAACATCACTCTATAATAGTAAAACAATTAGAAAAAATAGGCTGCTCCTGCGATTGGGAGAGGGAAAGATTTACTCTTGATGAAGGCCTAAGCAATGCTGTAAGAGAAGTATTTGTTGAGCTTTATAATCAGGGTTTAATATACAGAGGAAAATATCTTATCAACTATTGTCCTAGCTGCGGCACTGCTTTGGCTAATGATGAAGTAGAACATGAAGAGGTTGCTGGTGCTTTGTATCATGTTAAATACCAAATAGACGGTACTAATGATTATATTGAAATAGCTACTACAAGACCTGAAACTATTTTGGCAGACGTTGCTATTGCTGTTCACCCAGATGATGAAAGATATGCTCATCTTACAGAAGAGAATGTTTTGATACTTCCTATAGTAGGCAGAAAATTAAGACTTGTAAAAGATACTTATGTTGATAAAGATTTCGGTACAGGTGCTTTAAAAATCACACCAGCCCATGACCCTAATGACTTTGCTATAGCTCAAAGACATAATTTAGATATCATTAATATATTAAATCCAGACGGTACATTCAATGAAAATACTCCTTCTCATTATCAGGGTAAAACTGTAAAAGAAGCTAGAAGTATGATTATAAAAGAGCTTGAAGAGCTAGGGGCTTTTGTAGGCAAGGATAATATCAAACATCAAGTGGGACACTGCTATAGATGTCATAATGTTGTAGAGCCTTATTACAGCGATCAATGGTTTGTAAAAATGAAGCCTTTAGCAGAAAAAGCATATAAGGCAGTTAATGACGGCAATACAAAAATTTACCCTGAAAGATGGATTAATACTTATAATCACTGGATGACTGATATTAGAGATTGGTGTATAAGCAGACAATTATGGTGGGGACATAGGATTCCAGTATGGTACTGTGATGACTGCGGCGAGATGATGGTATCAAAAACCGATATTACAGAATGTAGTAAATGCAAAAGTAAAAATATTCATCAAGATGAAGATGTACTTGATACTTGGTTTTCTTCTTGGTTATGGCCTTTTTCTACTTTCGGATGGCCTGAAATTAATGAAGAATTAAAATATTTTTATCCTACTACTGCTCTTGTTACAGGTTATGATATATTATTTTTCTGGGTTGCTAGAATGATTATGGCTGGAACTCATTTTATGAATGATGTACCTTTTAAAGATGTTTATCTTAACGGACTTATAAGAGATAAAATCGGAAGAAAAATGTCTAAGAGTTTGGGAAACGGCATTGACCCTATAGAAATTATTGATGAGCATGGAGCTGATGCTTTTAGATTTACTTTATCATTTATAACTTCATTAGGAGGTCAGGATATTTGGCTTGACAGAGAACTTTTCAAAATGGGAGGAAAATTCGCTAATAAAATATACAATAGTGCTAAATATATTTTCGGCAGCATTGAAGATAATGCTGATATAAAAGATTTAGAGAGTTTTGAACTTGAAAATAAAGATAAATGGATATTATCGAGACTTCAGAAGGCTATTGATGATACTACTAAAAAATTAAAAGAGTATAGATTTGATGAGGCTTCTCAGACTATTTATAAATTCTATTGGAATGAGTTTTGCGATTGGTATATAGAGATAAGCAAGTTTGATTTAAAAGATGAAACTAAAAAAGAAAAGACTATTGCTGTATTATTATATGTGCTTGAAGAGTCAATGGCTATGATTCACCCATTTATGCCTTTTATCACAGAAGAGATTTATTCTAATTTACCAAAGCATAATATTGATTCAAAGGCATTGATGATTAGAGAGTATCCTAAAGCTAATAGTAAATATATATTTGAAGATATAGAAAAAGATTTTAATTTAATTCAGGATATAGTATCTGGAATAAGAAACTCACGCTCATCATTTAATTTGCCTCCTAATAAAAAACTTGATGTTATAATAAGATGCAGTTCAGACTATTTCAAAAATACTACAGAAAGCTATAAAGATATTATATCATCACTTTCGCTTACTGAATCATTAAATATAGTTTCTTCAAAAGATACTCAAAGAAATAAAGGAGCTTTTGTTAAAGTATTTGAAGGCGGTGAGATAAATGTTAATCTTGTTGGCATAATAGATTTAGAAGCTGAGAAAAAAAGATTAGAAAAAGAGGCATCTAAATATAAAAAAGATTTGGAAGCAGTAAACAAAAAACTTTCTAATGAAAACTTTATGAGTAAAGCTAAACAGGAAGCTATTGATACAGAAAACAGAAAGAAAAAAGAGTTTGAGGATAAATTAAGAGGTATAGAGGAAGTTTTATCTTCTTTATAATTTTAATGCTTAAATAATATTTTTAATAAAAGTAAAATTAAAAACTTGGCTTATGTTTGTAGGTCAAGTTTTTTATTTTAAATAATTAAATGTTGACATTAAATATATTATGTGTATAATTATGTGTATAAATTAGATCTTATTATCTGGAGTATTATATGTTTGAAAATCATTATTAAGAGGTTTTTATGAAGGCTTCAGAAGTTATAAAATTATTAAAACAAGATGGTTGGTTTGAAATTGCTCAAAATGGAAGTCATAAACAATTTAAGCATAAAGATAAAAAAGGAAGAGTAACAGTTCCCTGTCATAATAATGTAGATTTGGGAATATTTGTTTTAAAAAGTATAGAAAAACAAGCTGGTATAAAACTTATAAAAAAATAAATTTTTATATTTTATGTTAGGTTTAAAAGTTATGAAAAAGAGTTTAGAAACATTCGTAGTAAATATATATAAATTTAAGTCTGGATATAATGCTGTATTCTATGATTTTGACGGCTGTGTAAGTTCTGGAAAAACTTTAGAGGAAACTGCTAATAATGCAAAAATAGCACTTCAAATGCATATTGACGGTATGCTTGAAGATGGAGATAAGATTCCTAAAGCTTCAAGTTTAGAGAAAATAATAAAAGAAACAGAAGATACTAAACCAGATATAAGAATGCTGATTGAAGTTAAAGTATCAAGGGAAAGAAAAAAGAGAATTGATATAACATTAGATGAAAACTTAATTAATATGATAGATAATATTTCAAGCAATAGAAGTGAGTTTATCAATTTGGCTACTAGAGATTATATACAAAATCATTATAAGTAATATATAAAATAGTATAGATATTATTTAAAAATATTTTCTTTATAAGTATGTATGAATATAATTAAAGAAATCCCTTCCGATAGGATTATTTGTTTCTTTATTATTATTATTTTTCACTGTATTTTTAATTATTATAAACTATTATAAAATTTAATTATTTTTATAGTGGGTTTTACAGCCAACTATGAATAAATTATTATCTTCAATATAGTATACTAATCTATGTTCATAATTTATTCGCCTAGAATATAATCCGTTTAATTCCCCTTTTAATCTCTCTGGTTTTCCTATACCAATCAATAAACCATTTCTTTATATATCTTTTATAAGATCATTAATTTTCTGTAATATTTTTTTATCGTTCTTTTGAAAATAAAGATAATCTTCCCAAGCTTTGTCATAAAAAATTTTATTCATTTAATAACTCTCTTTTATGTCCTAATCCAGATTTTAATTCCAAATATCCTTTTTTTAAAAATTTTATATTTTCTTCATTGTAGAAATTATCATTATCTGTATATAATTGTTTATTTTTTTTTATTTTAAATGGAATTGACTGAGTATTTATAGATGTTCTCAAAAATATATTAATAGCTGTATTAAAGTCTAAACCCAAATCATTAAAAAGTTTATCGGCTTCATCATCGATTTTAATAGTTACTTCTGACATATGAAACTCCATTATTATTTAATGAAATTATATCTGTAAAAATATTAAAATACAATAGCATAATATTTTTAAATTATATTATTTATTCTATGCTATGTATCTGTTTACTTTATTTTTATATTTGTTATAATCGCCTTCTATTAAAATATCAATTTTTAAGGAAACATAAAATGAAAACTTTATTAAAAACAATATTGTGTTTTGCAGTCTCGTCTGCATCGGTATTTGGTATGTACGGTTTTAGCAATGATTGGATGGATTTTCTCACAGACAGCAGTCATCTTAGAGCTAGGACAGATCAATTAGGTTTTGTATTGGGTAATAGGGGAGTTAAAGGTACTTTCGGCTTTAAGGCAGATACTCTCTCTTTTGGTAATATAATGAGCTATATTGATAATGGAAAACTATCATTAGATGCAACGATTTCTTTAGGTTTGGCATACACTTCAGAGATTATAAGTGTAGGACTTGGATATAATTATACTTATATAGATTCTTCTTTAGATGTTCATACTCCTGTTTTAATGATTAATGCTATGAATGACAGTTTGAGAATATGCGTGCCTTTTCAAATAGCTGATGCTAAAGATAATTCTGATTATTCTGCTTTTAGTACGACTTCTGAAATAAGATATTATACCGGGCTTGATTCTGTTAATGCTGTAAGACTTTATATTAATTATGGTAAAAATAGTTATAATGTTAATAGTGCTTCTTCTTTTGGATTAGAATTAAGATTTTATTTTCTTCCTACTACTATTAATAATGTTTGGATTAACCCTTTTATAAAAGTGTTATATTCTTCAGCATTGGATGCAAAGGGTAAAGATATTATTAATGAAAATACTGATACTTTAGTAAATATACAGTCCTATGACAGGATATCATATACTTCAAATAATGCAAATGAAATATATGAGTCTAATCCTTATATTGTGAGAATAACTCCTGCATTATCATTGTATGCTAATTCTGATTTTGTTAGTTTATATTTTGAACCTAGTATAGGCTATAAAATAATATATGACGGTAAAAAAGTTGGTAATCTTAATCATACTCTTACTTGGGGAGCTTATTCTGAAGTGAGAGTATATCCTGTAAGTGATTTGGAATGGTATTTTGAAATGGGTATAAACTCATCAAATAATCCAATACCAGTTAATTTTAGGTCTGCAACAGGTATAAATTGGTACTTTACTCAATTATAGATTATAAGTATCTAATTATTTTATTGGCTTTGTATATTAATTTTTAGTGATATACAAAGTCAATTAAAATTAATCGTTAATTATAGCATTAGTATTTCTATTTTTGTATAAAGCTATCGATGCAATTAATAGACCTGTTGCAATTTTGTAAATTTATACAGTTGATATAAAAAATATAGGATATAATTTTATTTACACTAATTTATATAGAGTATTTTTTGTTTTTAAATGTAATATAATATTATATAAATAAGATATAAAGATGCAGTCCTTTTGCTTCTTTGGGTCACCAAAAGAAGTGGGGTTTGGGGCAAAGCCCCAATTATTAAAACTATAAATATTATTTTTTAATTTATTATATAATAATATCACTATATATATGTGCAAAATCGCAATAGGTCTAATGTTATAATCTCGCTTATAGAAATAACTAAAATAAGACCTAAAAAACTAATCTATTAGTAAAACTTAATAATACAGATAAAATTATAATTTGCAGAAATAAAAACATAAGCTACAGACTTAATCAGCAATACCTAATTTTGACATTATAATAATATTATGTTGACTAAAAATGATATTATAAACTTATAAGAGATATTAAACCCTATAAATTTACTGAATACATAATAAAAAATTATATGTTAATAATTTATTTAGAAGATATAATTTTTATTATTTCAATAGTAGTTTCTAAACTTTTATAAAATGATGATAAAGGAAGAAACTCATATATAGAATGAAAATTATGAGCACCCGTAAAATAATTTGGAGTAAGAAGACCTCTTGATGATAAAACAGAACCATCAGTACCGCCTCTCATAGATAAAGTTTTAGGCTCTATATTAAGATTTTCCATAGCCTCATAAATAATATCTATTGCAAATCTATCTCCTTTTATAGAATCTGCTATATTACTGTATACATCTTGAATATTTAATTCTATATTGGCTTTAGGATATAATTTCTTATATTTTTCAACAGCTTCTTTTACTTTTAATTTTTTATTTTCATAAAGTGTTTTATCATGATCTCTTATGCTTAATCTTAAAGATGCATTTCTCTGATTTCCGCTTATACCCTGAATCCAAATATAGCCTTCCTTTTTTTCAGTGCATTCTGGAGTTTCTTTTCTATCAAATTCATTAGCTATATCTATTGCTATTAATATAGGATTAACCAATACATTTTTGGCACTCATAGGATGGGCAGTTACACCTTCTATATCTATAATAGCAGATGCAGCATTAAATGTTTCATATACAACCTCCCCTATTTCGCAAGAATCTATTGTGTATGCAAAATCAGGTTTAAATATATTCAAATCCAATGCCTTAGAACCTAAAAGCCCAATCTCCTCATCAGGTACAAATGCTATGTGTATGTCTCCATGTTCTATATTATTTTCTATAATATATTTTAATGCTGACATTATAGTTGATATTGCTGCTTTATTATCCGCACCAAGAACACTAGTACCATCTGAAAATATAATATCCTCATTAAGATAGTTTTTTATTTCAGGGTGTTCTGACACTTTAAATATTATATTTTTTTCTTTATTCAGATAAAAATCCTCACCTTTGAAAGTTAATATCTGAGGATTAACATTTCCATAAAGCCCTATGTCAACAGTATCAAGATGTGCTAAAAAACCAACAGAATGAACATTATCTTTGTTTTTTGGAAGAATTGCTGTTACTATAGCATTATTATTCAATATAATATTTTGTAACCCCAAAGTTTTTAAATCATTGGCAAGAACTTCAGCAAGTTTCATCTGACCTTCAGAGCTTGGAATAGTATCAGAACCTCCTTTACTCTGACTTGGTATTTTTACATATTTAAAAAAGCTGTCTATTTGAAATTTTTTAATATCTTCATTACTAATCATTTTAACCCTTTATTATAATAATATATTAATTAACAGGAGGATAAACATATCCGCTGTTAAATCCAATAGGTATATTCAATGCCCAAAAACCATAAAGCATTATTAATAAAGCAATAAATATTCCTATACTGTATGGTATCATCATTGAAGATAATGTACCGACACCTGTTTTCTTACAATATTTTTGACAGTAAGAAATAATCAAAGGATAAAATGAAAACATAGGAGTAACAATATTCATAGCAGAATCGCTTACTCTGTATGATGCCTGAGTTAATTCCGGAGATATACCAACTGCCATAAGCATAGGTACAAGAACAGGGGCCATTATAGCCCATTTAGATGAAGCAGAACTTATTAATATATCCAATACTCCTGTAAGAAGAATAATACCTGCAATGGTTATTTGAGGAGGCATATTCAAAGATTTTAAAAACTCAGCACCTGCTATAGCCATTAATGTACCTACATTTGAAGTACCAAACATATATAAAAACTGAGCACAGAAAAAAGCAAAAGTTAAAAATGATGCTAGATTTTTTATACTGTCAGCCATAGCATTGCTGAAATCTCTTGATGTTTTAAATTTATTAGTTAATTTCCCATATACAAATCCCGGTATAACTAAAAACAAAAATATTACAGGAACTATTGCCTGCATAATAGGGGCATCAGGTGTAGTTAATTGTCCGTCAGGTGCTCTAAGTAAAGAGCTTTTAGGTATAAGTAAAGCTATTAAAAGAATAATCATTGATATTAAAACTAACACAGCTATTTTAAAAGCTTTATTTTCTTCTTTAGTTATCAAAGATATATCAGTGTTTTCTATAGCTGCATCTTTATCAATAGGCATAGTTCTCCATAAAAAAGGCTCAACTATTCTATCAGTTACAAACCAGCCAACTAGTATTACAGCAAATGTAGAAGAAAAACTTAAAAAATAATTACATAAAACATTAACCGTATAAGTAGGATCTATCATTCTTGCTGCATTTTGTGTGAAACCTTGCATTATTGGATCTATTATAGAAGGAGTATAGCTTGCTGAATGTCCTCCCGCAAGTCCTGCAAATGAAGCGGCAATTCCTGCCAGCGGGTGCTTTCCAAAAGAAAAAAACATCATAGCTGCTACAGGCATCAATATAACATAAGCAGAATCTGAACTTATATGACTCAATATAGATATAAACATAACGGCCGGAGTTACAGCTTTTTTTGGTATTACACTTGAAATTTTAATTATAATCATTCTAATAAATCCGCTGCCGTTTGCCACTCCTATTCCCAATGTTCCTACAAGTGTTATTCCAAGAGGGGGAAAACTTACAAAATTATTTATCATTTTAGTGATAAATTTTGCTAATTCACTAGGAGCAAGCATATTTATAATTTTTATCTGCTCTCCTGTTGTAGGGTGAAAGTAATTGAATGTGAAATGCGATAATATCCATGAAAGTATAACCATTATAAAAAAAGCTATCAAAAATAAAATAGTTATATCAGGAAGTTTATTTCCTAGAAATTCAACTGCTTTTAGGAAATGTTCAAATTTGCTATTTCCATTTTCTAATCTAATATTTTCTTTCTCCATAAAATATATCCTTAATATATTTTTTATATTAAATACCAAAATATTTTATCTTTGTAAAAATATATATTAATTTTTTTAACTTTTATAAATATCTTTTAATGTAGTTTTTTTTAATTCTTTTTCCATAGCATGCTGTACATCATTCAGTTTGGGCTGAAGTATATCATTAATTTTACTTCCAACAGGACATTTTTTATTTGGATTTTCATGAAAACTGAAAAGTTTTCCTTCATCTAGGCTTTCCACAGCATTAAATATATCTAGTAATGTAATATTTTCTGTCTTTTTATTCAGACTTATTCCTCCTGTGCCTCTTTTTACAGTGATAATATCTGCTTTTTGAAGCTGTATCAAAATATTTCTTATTATTACAGGATTAACATTAACACTCTCTGATATAAAATTTGATGTTATTTTTTCATCTTTAAACTCTAATATGCAAAGCAATGTATGAACAGCTATTGTAAATCTTGAACTAATCTTCATTAAATTATCCTTAAAATTATTAAAAATTATAATATATTTATTTTCTTAATGCAAACAAAAAATTAAATAAAGAAATTTAAATTTTGTTGTAATACTTGACATTACAATTATAGTATGGTATTATTGTAATAATTATAGTTACAACAAGGATAAAACATGAATAAATTATTATTTTTAATAGATTATCTTATTAAAGAAGGTAATTATGAATATAATAAAGAATTAGAAAAGGCATTAAAAGAAAATAATGAAGAAGTACTGTATAACTATTTCAGATATTTAATGAATATAAGATTTCCAAATGATATAAGCAAAGAATATCTCAAAATAGAAGATGAATATTTACAGGAGAGATTAAAAAAGAAAATAATAACAAATATAGAAGATATAAAACCTATAAGAGATAATTTATATTTATGGCAGGGAGATATAACAACATTAAATATAGATGCTGTAGTTAATGCTGCCAATTCTTCTATGCTTGGCTGTTTTATTCCGCTTCATAAATGCATAGATAATTCAATACATAGTGCTTCTGGTACTAGATTAAGATTATGCCTAAATAATATAATGAAAGGAAAAACTGAGGATACTGGAAAATGTATAATAACTAAAGCATTTAATTTACCAAGCAGATATATACTTCACACAGTAGGACCTATAATACAGAACAGTGTTTCAAAAAAAGATGAAGAGCTTTTATATAACTGTTATAAATCATGCTTAGAAACTGCAAAAGAGAATAATATAAAAAGTATAGCATTTTGCTGTATATCTACAGGTGAGTTCAAGTTTCCAAATAAAGAGGCTTCTCAGATAGCGGTAAATTCTGTGAAGGATTTTTTATATAATACTAAATATGATATAAAGATTTTATTTAATGTATTTAAAGATTTAGATTATGAGCTTTATTATGATATTTTAAAATAATTAGGAGAATCATAAATGAATGATAAATTAGAATTAATAAAAAAATTAAAATCAAGTATAGAGAAATCAGATTATATATTGATAGGTGCAGGAGCAGGACTTTCTGTATCCGCAGGATTTTCTTATGACGGGGAGAGATTCGATAAATATTTTAGTGAATATAAAGATAGATATGGTTTAACTGATATGTATAGTGCAGGATTTTATAATTATCCTACTTTGGAAGATTTTTGGGGATATTTTTCACTTCTTGTATATGTTAATAGATATGATATACCAGCAGATGAAACTCATTTAAATCTATTAGAAATAATAAAAAATAAAAATTATTTTGTTATAACTACTAATGTTGACGGAAGATTTGAAGAGGCAAAATTTGATAAAGAAAAATTATTTAAAGTTCAAGGAGACTATTCTCTTTTTCAATGTTCTGTTCCATGCAGAAATGAAACTTTTTATAATGAAAAACAAATAAGAGAAATGGTAAAGTCAAGAAAAGATTTAAAGATACCAAAAGAACTTATACCAAAATGTCCTCATTGCGGTAAAAATATGACAATGAACTTAAGATGCGATAATACTTTTGTGCAAGATGATAATTGGTATAATTCTATGGATAGATATAAAAAATTCTTAGATGAAGCAAAAAATAAAAATATATTATTTTTAGAATTAGGGGTAGGTTATAATACACCTGCTATAATAAAATATTCTTTTTGGGATATGGCTTTAAAAAATGAAAACTCTATTTATGCATCTGTAAATTTGAATGATTTATATTCACCTGATAATTTGAAAGAACGCTCTATATGTATAAATGATGATATACATAAAGTATTAGAATATATAAAAAGTTAAAAAATTTAGTTGTAATACTTGACATTACAACTAAATCATGTTATTATAATTGTAATAATAGATATTACAACTCTTTAATTAAAGAAAATATTTTATATAAAAAAGGAGAATTAAAATGAAAATTGCAATAATAGCAGCAAACGGAAGAGCCGGAAAATTAATCATGAATGAGGCATTAGAAAGAGGGCTAGATGTTACAGCCATAGTAAGAGATAAAACAAAAATAAATAATTCAAAAGCAAAAGTTATAGAAAAAGATTTATTCGATTTGACAAAAGATGATTTGAAAGAATTCGATACTGTAGTAAGTGCATTCGGAGTGTGGGAGGAAAAAGAACTTGATAAGCATTCATTAGTTATGGAGCATTTATGTAAAATACTAGCCAATACCAATATTAGATTGATGGTAATAGGAGGTGCTTCAAGTTTATATGTAAACAAAGAGCATACTATGATATTAAAAGATACTCCTGATTTTCCAGATATTTTTATGGGTGTAGCTGTAAGCTCTATCAAGGCATTTGATATATTAAAAAGTAAAAAAGATGTTTTATGGACGTATATATCTCCTTCTGCTGATTTCCAAGCTGACGGAGAAAAAACAGGACAATATAATATAGGACATAATGAATTACTTTTTAATTCTAAAGGTGAAAGTTCTATCAGTTATGCTGATTATGCTATAGCTTTTGTTGATGAGATACAAAATAAAAAATATTTAAATCAACAAATAACATTCTGTTCAAAATAATCATTAATAGTGAAGTTAATGGAGAAAATTATATTCTCTATTAACTTCCTATAAACTGTATTATAAAACAGTATTCTAAAAAATCATACAATAATATCACAGTAAAACATTACATATTATAACAAAACTATAAAAATATTATTATATTCTTATAAATTAAATTTATTTACAATAATATCCGATTTTAAAATGTAAAAATAACTTGAAAATCTTTAAATAATAATGTTAAATATATTAATAATTTTAAGGCAGGTTTATTATTAGAAATATAAAAAAAAATATAGTAATTATTTTCCTTATAATAATAATGTTATTTGCAAACTCTTGCGATACTTTTGATATGTATATAAGAAAAGCATTAGATGGTGTAAATTTATACGAACTTAGTATTTTCGGAGAATCACTTGGACGCGATATAAAAGTTGTAGAGCTTAGAGGTTTTGATGTAAATAATTTTAGAAGCGACCGAGTTTCATACTATATAAATAGATATCAGGGAAGCTGGAAAAACTATATGCAGAAAATTATAGACAGATCCCAAATATATCTCCCATATATAAAAGAAGTATTTAAAGAAAAAGGAGTTCCTGAAGATTTAGTTTATTTGCCTATAATAGAAAGCGATTTCAATCCTCAGGCAGTTTCTCATGCAGGTGCTGCAGGACTTTGGCAGTTTATGCCTATGACTGGTGCTATATACAACCTTAAAGTTAATTATTGGTCTGATGACAGATTCGATCCTGAAAGATCTACAAAAGCTGCTGCGGATCATTTAGTAAGGCTTGATAAAAACTTTAAATCTTGGGTAATAGCTTTAATTGCATATAATGCTGGAGGAGGAAGAATATCAAAAGCCATAAGAGAAGTAAAAAGCAATGATTTTGAAGATTTATTAAAGGCTGGAGTACTTCCTAAAGAAACCGAAGAATATATACCTAAATATGTTGCTGCTGTTATAATAGCTAAAAATCCTGAAAAATTTGGTTTTAAAGTAAATAAGCCTAAGGTGGTATTTCCTCAGGGTGATTTAGTTTATGTTGATGATGCTGCCGATTTATCTGTTATAGCCAAGATGATAGATGTTGATACTGAAGATTTAAAGGCTTTAAATCCTCATTTAGCAAGAGGGGTAACACCTCCGGGTATGGTTAGATATCCTTTAAGAGTTCCTGAAGGTTTAGGAAATAAATTTAATGAAACTTTTGCTAAAATACCTGCTTCAGAGAGAGTTACTTTCAGAAGACATGAAGTAAAAATGAATGAAACACTTTCTCATCTTTCTAAATTTTACGGCGTACCTATAAATGCCATAGTGGAAATAAATAAATTAAAATCAAGAAGCCTCAATATAGGTCAGCAAGTAATGATCCCTATTCAAGGTCTTGATAATGCCAAACAGGTGGATTTGGCACAATATGAAGAAGAACAGCAGAGAATAAGGGAAGGTAAATTCGTTTATTTTGAATCTTTGCCGCCTCCTGATTATGAATATAAAGACATAATGTATCATGTCAGAGCCGGTGATACTCTTTGGATTATCGCAAGAAGATTTCATATTGATATAGCAGAAATAAAAGCATGGAATAAATTAAATAGTAATGTACTTTCTATAGGAACAGAAATATTTTTAAGAATTCCTGTAAATAAATAATATTATTTAAGTCTTTCATTTATGAGGGTTTCAAGTCTATTTAATATTTTTACTCTTCTTTCCCAAAGGTAATCAACCATAGAATCATATATTTTTACTTGTTTTTGAAAAGCATCAAATAACTTATCATCTTTATGCAGTTTTTCTATTTCTTTTATAACTGCCGTATTATCTTCATCTTTTTTGAAAAATAGTAATGCATTTTTATTAACCAAATCAAGTTCTATGTTTTCATCACCATTGTATATTGGGATACAGCCTGATTTAAAAGCATCAAAAAGTTTTTCAGTTATATACCCGTCACTAATTGTATTCTCCGGACATATATTGAATTTAAAATCTCTTAGATATTCTATTTTATCATTGTTAAAATCTTGTTTTAATGTATCATCATTATGAAATAATTTTCCCGGACAATTTATAGAATCTATTTTAGATATTTTATCATACATTTGAGTTCTTATATTGGTTGCATCATGACTAGCAACTAATGAAGCAAATTTATTTTTTTTAGATTTAGCATTATTAATATTATCTATAACTTTTTTTATATCATCTTTAGTATAATCCTTATTGTTTAATATTCCATAAAAATTATAAGATATCCATACTGGAAAACGAACATAATTTTTATATTTATCTTCATCAAGCCTATCAAAACTAAGAGATAAATCTACATCGTTAATACAATTATCAGAATATTGTGCCCAAGTTGAATCAATAGCATTATTTGATACGCATTCACCTGTATAAAATATTTTTATTTTAGCTTTGGAATGCTCTAAAAAATATCTTTTTCCAACAGGACCAAAATACTCTATATCTGCCTTATAACTAATTTCTAAATCATTAATATAATATTTTTTTATTAAATTAAAAAAAACATTTTGACTAAACTCGTTTTCGTTTACAGACCAATCATTTCTTACAAAAAATGTTTTTTTGTTCTTTATATTATTTTTATAATGATTATAATTTATTTTATACCCTAAATCTTTTAAATAAACAGAATCTATTCTTATTTTATTTCTTATACTTCTTATGGGAATAACCCAAACTAAATACTCAATCAAATTTTTTTTTAATAATAATTTACCGCTCATAAATGACTTTATTTTTTTAATTTATCTAAACTTAACCCAACATTGTTTAAATCATATTCAAGCATTATTTTCACTAATTCTTTGAAAGTAGTTTTTGGTTTCCATCCTAATTTTTCTTTTGCCTTTGTAGGATCTCCAAGTAAAAGATCAACTTCAGCGGGTCTGTAATATCTAGGATCTATCTCTACATATTTTTTCCAATCTAGTCCAACAAGTCCGAAAGCCTCATCTAAAAATTCTCTTACGGAATGGGTTTCACCTGTAGCTATAACATAATCATCAGCCTTTTCTTGCTGAAGCATAAGCCACATAGCTTCAACATAATCCTTAGCATATCCCCAGTCTCTTTTAGAATCCAAGTTTCCTAAATATAATTTATCCTGTTCTTTATTAAGTATTCTAGCTATAGCATGAGTAATCTTTTTAGTAACAAAAGTCTCCCCTCTTCTAGGGCTTTCATGATTAAATAATATCCCATTACAAGCGTACATATCATAGCTTTCTCTATAATTTACAGTTATCCAATATGAATATAATTTAGCACATGCATACGGACTTCTAGGATAGAAAGGTGTTTTTTCTGTTTGAGGAGTTTCAACAACTTTCCCATATAGTTCGCTTGTTGATGCCTGATAGAATTTAGTTTTTATTCGAGTATCTTTTATAGCATCAAGTATTCTTATAGTGCCAAGACCTACAACATCAGCAGTATATTCCGGCATATCAAAACTTACCCTTACATGACTTTGTGCTGCTAAATTATATATTTCATCAGGCTGAACTTTTTCTAACACTCTTGATAAATTAGAGCTGTCTGATAAATCTCCATAATGAAGAAACATTTTTACATCATTAATATGCGGATCTTTATACAAATGATCTATTCTTTCAGTATTAAGTGATGAACTTCTTCTTATGATACCATGTACTTCATATCCTTTTTCTAATAAAAGTTCTGCTAAATAAGAACCATCTTGTCCTGTAATTCCTGTTATGAGTGCTTTTTTCATATTATATCCTATTTATTATAGTTTTTTAAAAAATCTTCATAAGCTATTTTTAATCCGTCCTCAAGTTCTATTTTGTATTTCCATCCTAAAGAATTTATTTTACTAACGTCAAGCAGTTTTCTCATAGTACCGTCTGGTTTAGAACTGTCTAATTTTATTTCGCCTTTAAAACCAACAGTTTTTTTTATTAATTCTGCTAGTTCTTTAATTGCAACTTCTTTTCCAGAGCCTATATTAATAAATTTACCTATATCTTCAGAATTTTTATTTTCCATTAAATAAATACAAGCCTCTGCTAAATCATCAGAAGACATAAACTCTCTTAAAGGAGTACCGCTTCCCCAAATAACAGTTTCTTTTAAATCGTTTATTTTTGCTTCATGAAATCTTCTAATAAGCATAGGTATAACATGAGCATTTTCAGGGTGATAATTATCATTAATACCATAAAGATTGCATGGCATTACTGCTATGTAATTTGTATTATATTGTCTATTATAAGCATCGCATAATTCTATACCAGCAATTTTAGCCAAAGCATAAGGCTGATTTGTGCTTTCTAAATATCCGGATAATAAATACTCTTCTTTTATAGGCTGAGGACATTCCTTAGGATATATACAGCTTGAACCTAAAAACATTAATTTTTTAACATTATATTTATATGATGCTTCTATTATGCTATTCTGTATTTGAAGATTGTATAATAAAAAATCAACAGGGTATGTGTTGTTAGCATATATACCGCCAACCTTTGCTGCTGATAAAAACACCCACTCTGGTTTTTCTTTTTCAAAAAAATTAAATACTTTTTCTCTATCTCTTAAATCTAATTCCGAATGGGTTTTTCTTATTATATTACTATATCCATTTTTAGTAAGCATTCTGTCTATAGCACTTCCAACTAAACCTTTATGACCAGCTATGTATATTTTTATATTTTTATCCATAACTATTATTTCCATTTATTATTTATCTTTTCCTGTTATAGCTTCTACAATATTCACCAAATTTCCTATAGAACGATTGAAATACACCAATACATCTCCATATAAATGAGCATTTAAAGCAGGTATTAATGATTTATCAACATTATCATAATGTCTTTCTCTGGCTTCATAGTAAAATCCTTTAATCTGATGATATTTCTCCATAGCCTCATCATAAGTCTTTTCTTTATTTAAAGAATAATATTCAAGTATTAATCCTGCCAAATAATCTATAAAATCTTTATTATTATGAAGCATTTTTATTATATCTTCTTTTTGCGTTTCATTGAATAATGTTTTCTTTTCATTTCCTTTGATAATAGCCTTTCCCAAATCCTTTAAATTATCTCCTAAATTCTCATAATATGTACTTATATTAATAAGAGAAGCAATATTAGCTGAATTCAAAGTATTTTTACCTAGTAATTTCAATAAAAAAGCATGAATTTCCTGATCCGTATTATCCAGCATTTTTTCATGATCTCTTATCTTTGTAAGAAGTCTTTCACTAGGATTATCAAATAATTGCTCTATTCTTGAAAGCATTTTCTTAGCAATATCTCCCATATATGTTACTTCCTTTCTTACTTCTATTTCAGCAGAAACAGGCATATTAAGAAGTTTATCAGAAAGAACACTGACATGCTTTTCATCTTCTTTATCTTTAATAATGAAGCAAACTATCTTTTCTAATTTTTCTGTTAGGAAATAAAATACTATAACATTTATAATATTAAACATAGTATGTGCGGCTGCTATATAAAATGATATATTGACATATTTGTTGTTTACTACAAGATTAGGATCTCCTATATTCATAAATCCCACAATTATATCAACTAATTTTATATAGTATGGGAATAGGAAGAACATATATATAACACCGAATATATTAAATAAACAATGCACTAAAGCCGCTCTTTTAGCATTAGTAGAAGCTCCTAAAGTAGCTAAAACGGCTGTAATTGTAGTACCAATGTTTTGTCCCAATATCAATGCCACCCCTGTAGGATAGTCTATCAAACCAACTGAAGCTAATGATATAGTTACACCCAAAGCAGCACTGCTTGACTGTATTATAGCTGTTACAACCATACCTATTACTACGCATAAAAATCTTCCGTACATAGTATCAGCATTGGCTATTAAAAATACTTTTTCAAAATCTTCAGAACCTCTTACTCCTTCAAATGCAGTTTTCATAAGTATAAGTCCATAGAATATCATACCAAATCCCATCAGTATTTCGCCGAAAAATCTTAGTTTCCTATTCTCTGAACCAAATATTACTATTATAGAACCTATTCCAAGAGAAGGCAATGCAAGTACATCTATATTTAATGATATTATCCAGCCCGTAACTGTTGTACCTATGTTTGCTCCTAATATTATATTAATAGCCTGCGATAAAGTAAGCAAATTAGCATTTACAAAACTTACAGTCATTACCGTAACGGCACTGCTTGACTGAACTATTGCTGTTATAAGAAAACCTAATGATATACCTAATATTTTATTCTGAGTTACTCTGTGAAGTATATCTTTTAATGCATTTTCTGTACTTTCCTGAAGACCATCTGAAAACACTTTAAGACCGTACATAAAAAGTCCGAATCCGCCGACTAAATAAAAAGATAATGTTAAAAGCATATATATATCCTATAAATTTTATAAAACTAGGCGTGCTTAGAATATCATAAATAGATAAAAAGTCAATCAAAATAAATTATTATGTCAACAAACTGTAACATTTATATGTTTTTGTGTAAAAATAATATGCAATATATCTACAAATAAATTATATTTAGTGTAAAATAGTATAGATATTAATACTTTTTATTTTATACCAATATTGCATAAATTTAATTAATCTCTTTTGAATCTTCTTATATGATAACCATTAGTATATTGCATTTATATTAATGGTTATCATATAATAAATAAACTAGTATTTTCTATTTCACTATTAATCACTTATTACTAGATTTTATACTAAAAATGCGTATTATCCATATTATCATTCATAGCTGAACAATAAAAAGACATATACATTTTTTACTGATACCAAATAATCCAAATTCTGATTAAAACTTTTAGCATCTTCAAACATACTCATCATGTTTTCTACTTTTTACATCTTACATCTATCCCAAGTTTCAATACCGCTGAAATTTCTTAGTATAGAATTCCAGAAAAATTAGAGCATATATCTATTTTATTAAATTTTACTTTTTCTCTATAAAATCTATTAATTCATCTCTTGTTTTTGATTTCTCTTTTTCTTTAGTTATAATATAATATTAAATTTATTTTATAAAATACAACATTTTAAACTATTTTTCAAATTTTTATATAAAAATTTGAAATTTATAAAAAAAATAATAATTTAATAAAAAAACCGGTAACATTACTATTGACAATAATACTATTTAGTATATAATGTTTTCAACAAACAAAAATTAAAAATAGGGGGATTAACTATGAATGAACAATTAGAAGCTATTTATAACAAAATAGTAAAAAGAAATCCTGGCGAAGCAGAATTTCACCAAGCAGTAAAAGAAGTATTAAACACTTTGGAAGTTGTATTAAAGAAAAAACCTCATTATGTTGAACAAAAAATAATTGAGAGAATATGCGAACCTGAAAGACAAATAATGTTCAGAGTTCCTTGGATGGATGATAAAGGTGAAATACATGTAAATAGAGGATTCCGCGTACAGTTTTCAAGTGTAATAGGACCTTACAAAGGCGGACTTCGTTTTCACCCATCTGTTTATTTAGGTATTATAAAATTTTTAAGCTTTGAGCAGATATTTAAAAATGCTCTTACAGGCTTACCTATAGGCGGCGGTAAAGGAGGTTCTGACTTTGATCCTAAAGGAAAAAGCGACAATGAAGTTATGCGTTTCTGCCAAAGCTTTATGACAGAACTTCACAGACATATAGGTTATGATATTGATGTACCTGCTGGAGACATAGGAGTTGGCGGAAGAGAAATAGGTTATTTATTCGGACAGTATAAAAGACTTAAAAACAGATTTGAACCCGGTGTATTAACAGGAAAAGGTTTAGGATACGGCGGTTCTTTGGTTCGTACTGAGGCTACTGGATACGGACTTGTATATTTCACTGACCTTATGCTTAAAACTAATGGCAAAAATGGTTTTGAGGGTAAAAAAGTTGTAGTTTCTGGTTCTGGTAATGTTGCTATATATGCTATGCAGAAAGCTGCTCAATTAGGTGCTAAAGTTGTTGCTTGTTCTGACTCTAACGGAGTTATTTATGATGAAAACGGCATTAATTTAGACACTGTAAAAAGATTAAAAGAAGTAGAAAGAAAAAGAATTAAAGAATATGCTTCTGCTCATTCTTCTGCTAAATATTTAGAAAATGGAAATATTTGGGATATTGCCTGCGATATAGCTATGCCTTGTGCTACTCAAAATGAGCTTGATGCTAAAAGTGCTGAAACATTGGTTAAAAACGGATGTATATCTGTTACAGAAGGAGCTAACATGCCTGCTACTCCTGAAGCTGTTGAAGTATTCCAAAAAGCTGGAGTATTGTTCGCACCTGGAAAAGCTACAAATGCTGGAGGAGTTGCTACTTCTGCTTTGGAAATGCAGCAAAATGCTTCTATGGATAAATGGGATTTTGATTATACTGATAACAAACTTAAAAACATTATGACTAATATACACAATACTTGTTATCAAACTGCTGAAGAATACGGTTGTAAAGGCGACTATTTAAAAGGTGCTAATATAGCTGGATTTGTAAAAGTAGCTGATATAATGATACCTTACGGTTTAGTTTAATACTTTATAGTTTTTTGTAATGCTGTTAGTATAAAAATACTGACAGCATTATGTTTTTTAAATAGTTCTAAAATAATCTAATATAACTCATCAAATATCAAAAAATTATGCCTCTTTAGCTGATGCTATTTTACTGTAACCCTCCCAAGAAAATACAGTCCTTTCTTTATCATCAGCATACACTTCTTCAACATCGCATATATATAAATAATGATCTCCTGTTTCAATATACTCTTTTAAATGGCACTGTATTGCAGCTGCACTATGAAGAGGAACTTTTATGCTGCTTGTAGGAATATTCTGCATTTCTATTTCGAATTTTGATATCTTATCAATATCTCTTCCGCTATCCATACCACATTTCATAACTATTTCTTTAATATTCTCACTTGGAATTGTAATTACAACTTTTTTATTTTCTCTAACTAATTCACCGCTGTAAGAACTTTTAGCCATTGCATAAGCTATCATATTTGGATTATAAGATAAATAAGTATACCAAGATACAGTTGCTAGATTTGTACTGCCGTTAGGTTTCTGAGTGCATACTATTGCAACAGGGTTTGGAGAAGTAATTTTTGAGGCTTTAGGTAAATTTATTTTTTCCATGAAATACTCCTTATTATAAATATTTAAAATTATAATAACTTCATTATAAAAAAACAAGTACGAACAAAAAAGTGAGAAACTAACTTTCAGTAAAGCAGTAAATTAAGTATTAGAAATATATTTTTAAATGATATAGATTTATTAATTATACTATAGGATAAATAAAAATGCAGTTAGTATTAAACATAGCCAACTACATTGATTTTTCACATTTTAAATATTAGACATTTTCATTAAAAGTTTTTATAATATCTGAATACTGTCTGAACTTGAGAAGTCTAAATTTATAATTATAATTCTTTAATACTTCTTCTGCCCTATTTATAAACTCATCTTGATTGTATAAAAGCAAGTCTATATATCCGCCAATTACACCAAATGCATTACCCAATACTATACCTATTTCTTTACCGCTTCCTTTTTTACCCATAATACTTTCAAGCTCATCTGTAATTTTATTTCTTTCATCAAGAAGTTTTTTATTTATATCTTCATCTTCAAAATTATTATCTTTATTATCTGAAAAAACATAAGCTAAATATACAGCTCTTGCCCCCATTTTGGAAATATTAACAACCACATCTATATTATAATTGGCATAATCACTAATAAGCTCCATATAACAAGTATTTCCAATGAATATATCTTCTCTAAAGAAATTGTCTGTAGGTTTACACTCATAAACTGTATATCTATTTATAGGGTCTACAATAATATCCTTATTTTTATTTTTTAGAGTATCTGTTATAAAGTCATAAAGTTTTGTAAGCTCTATCATACCATCAAGTTTATTAGCTACTTTTTCAACATTTCCTAATAAGTATAATTTTAATATATTCTCACCTACTGCATGCTCAAGCATTATATAAAAAGCATTATAAGCATAATTTTCATCTAATTTATTTAATTTTTTATTATAGAACTTCAAATTAAAAAAATTAGTATTATCATCATATTCAGCGGATACTAAAATTTCTTTAAAGCTTAAATCTTTATTATACATTTTGAAATTAGAATTAGTTATATCTTGTTTTGGCATATAAGGAAAGAATTTCCATTTGCTTTTTAATTTATCAGGCATAGCATCCACTATTCTAGGAGTAAGATAAAATAAATATTCCTTACCTTCTACAGTAAATGTAAACTCATAATTACCACCGAAATTAAACTGCAAATTGTCAGATATTAAAGACACCCCATTAGAAACAAATTCAATCATTTCATCTGAAGAAAATTTATATCTATTATCTATAAAATCAGATATTTTTTCTTCATTCTCTTCAAACCATTTCCAAAATCTATTAACTCTCTCTTCAAAATTGATACCATCATCTCTGTCTTCTAAGCAAAGCATATAAAAATTATAAGCATCAATATCTTCATTATTCAAATCATAAGCCTTTTTAAAATAATTTTCTGCTTTTTCTTTTTCACCTTTATAGTAGTAAGCATAACCTACCCTATAATTCCATAAAGCATCATCAAGCCCTTCTTCTCTTATATACATTAAATTATCTAATGCATCATCATATTTTCCAACATTATTATAGGCTCTGGCAAGAAGACTAAAAAGTTCTATATCTCTTTCATCTTCTGCAATAGTATTTATAATCTCAATAATTTTTTCATGTTCATCATTTTCATGAAATTGATTGATTTTTTCAATTATGTTCATTATGTTTCCTTTTAATATTATATATTGCTAATTTATACAATATAAAAAATTTAAATATAAAATTATCATTCTATAAATTCTCTATTTCATATATGTTCAATCCTGTATTATCACTTATAAATTTTGCATCCAAACCTGATTTTTTTAAACTTTTTTAATTCTATTATGTGTATTTGAAGATGATCTGTTAAAAGTTTTTTATTATTCATCTCATAAAGCATATAACAAGAATGTATATTTTTAGTTTTATCCAAATTGAAATTCAATAGATTTATACTTATTACAGGAGTAAGCTCATCGTATCTTTCACCATGTTTTAATAATTTACTGTAATTAGCAGCCCAATAATAAAGTATGCGTTCTGGAAATCTAGAATTGCCTTGTAATTGTATTTCTATAATAACAACTGAACCATTTTGAGTAATACATTTTACATCAAGGCGTCTGCGACATCTGTCCACCTTGCGTGCCACCTTCGGTGCTATTGTTTCCTTTAGATTCCTATTTTTCTTTAGATTGAAATGGGTAAGAATTTCAACAGAACGAAAAGTTTTCATATTAGCATTAAGCATTACAGAATTAATAAAGTCCAAAAGTATAGATTCGCTGCTGCCTTTATCAGTAAAATAATCATTTAAAGAATTAAAATATTTTATTTGTTTAATATTTGATTTATTTTCCATGTATAAATTATACTAAAAAAGATTAAGTTTGTCAAAATAAAATTATTTTTTGCATTTATAGCAACACTTTTAAGTCAGCCTTATATATGAGAATTTTACACAATTAAAATAAATCTGTAAGTCTAAAATCCAAAATGATAAATATTAAAAATGTATAAACAAATCTTTTACTTATTTCTTTTTTATTTTTAGCTTTTTTAAAATCAATAGTAATATTTACTAAATCATCATATTCTATATCCTCATCAACTTTTGAAGATATTGTGAAAATATCTCCATCATTTGATGTAAATGTATATATTACATTATCTCCTAATACATCGTTGATATGCATTTCATATTTTTTAGCAAAGAAGTTAAAAGCTCCGTAGCTTGTATCTATATTTTTTATCTTTTTTATTTCTTTTTTCAAATTATCTTTATCTAATTTTATATCTGTAAATTGATTTATAGGCTGTGATAATTGGCAATCTTCAAGCTGTTTTCTCCATTTATCTATAGTTTCATCGTCCATTTCTATAGGACTTGCCAAACTCATGAAATTATCAGCATTAATTTTTATTTTTTCATTTTCTATGTTTAAATAGTTTCCATCGCTTGTATATCTGAAAGTTGTTATAAAGTTTTTATCTTTATCATACAAGTTCCATATTAAACCAGAACTAAATTTATTCATTAAATAATTATCAATAAAAACTTCTTTGAATAAATCGTAGCTTAATATATCACAGTTTATCAGCATAATACTTAAAATATGTGAGCTATGATTAATAAACTTATCTACTTCTTTTCCTAATTCTTTTATTTCTTCTTTTAATTTTTTATCAATACTTTGAGGTACTTTTTTTAATTCTTTATTATTTTTTATATCGAATAAAGTTAAAGTATAATCATTATTAACAATTAATTTATAATCATCATCTAATATTTTTTCACCTTGAAAATTAAATCCGTAATTTGGTATACATCTTAATCTAAATTCAGTATAACCTATATTAATTTTTTCTAGTAACTCATTAATCATTTCTAGTGCTTCTTTACGAATTGCACTTTTAGTTGAATTTATATATATTTTATATAATAAACTCTGAGCATATCTGCTTTCTATATTAAAGCTTATCATTGTAAGTAGATTTTTTGATTCAATAGTATAAATTAATTCTTCTATTTTCTTTAAAGCTTCATCTCCTCCGTACATAGCATAAACAAAAGCAGTAATATCTTCATCTTGATTTTTTAAATAAATCTCTTTAGTAAAATTCACAAATGATTTTAAATCAAGCAAATTAACCATATTATCAATTTTTTCTAATCTTTTAATAATTTTCTTTAAAGACAAATATTCTGAATATATATACTTTATAAGATTGATATTTACTTCTCTTGATTTATCTTTTATTAATACATGGCAATTCTTTATAAACTCAAGTTTCTTATCATATTTTTTAGCATTGTAATTTCTTTCAGCATACTTTTCTGCTTTTTCTATAGTTTTGAAATTATAATTATTTGTAACAAATGAAAGCTCTGATGAGAAATCACTTTCAAGTCTTTTTTTCAATCTTACAACTTTTTTATTTTTATCATCTGCAATAAGCTCATATATTTCTTTAACATTAAATTTTGTTATACTTATAATATCGTCCTTAGGAAAAAATGCCTGCCTATATACTTGAATTCTTGTAGGTAATTTATCCGTATCATCACAAATTATACTTATAGCTTGTAAACTATCTAAATTCCAATTTGCTAAAGATTCATAATGATCAAACTTGTGTGCATAGGCAAACAACAACATTACACTAATGACATTTCTTGTATCCCATTTATCAAGAGGCTGATTAAATTCGCCTGTAAAAGCAAACATATGCTCTATATTTGTTACTTTAGACATATTCCAGCTATTTAAAGGCTGATTAAATTTACCGCATGCTTTAAATGCATGTTCCATACTTTCAACATTAGAAGTATCCCATTTATCTAAAGGCTGATTAAAAATTTCACAGTCCTCAAATATACCTCCCATATTTTTCACATTAGATACATCCCAATCATTAAGAGGCTGATCAAAAGCTTTACAATAACGAAACGTCTTTGATAAATCTTCAACATTAGATACATTCCAATTATTTATATTCTGATTAAATTTCAAAGCCACATTAAACATATTAGACATATCTTTAACATTAGAAACATCCCATTTGTCCAAAGGTCTATTAAATGCTTCACAGCTATGAAACATATCGCTCATATCTTTCACTTTAGATACATTCCAATTATTTAAAGGCTGATTAAACTTTTTAGCACCCAAAAACATGCCAGACATATTTTCCACATTTGAAACGTCCCATTTATTTAAAGGCTGATTAAAATATGTACAATAAGCAAACATATAAATCATGTTTTTCACTTTTGATACATTCCAATTATTTAAATTAGAATTAAACTCTGTCATTGAATATTTTCCCAAAACATTGTAGTCCATATATGCAAACATATAAGACATATTCTCAACATTAGAAGTATCCCACTCTTCTATGCCATCAAAATCTTTTCTTTTACTTTCATTAAAAAGGTCGCTCATATCTGTGATAAGACTTGTATCAATACAACTAAGTTTTATACCGTTGTTGGTGAATACTAATCTTTTTAATTCTTCTTTTGTTGTTGGTTTATATTTTTTCATAATCTCATATCCTCATTATAAATTTTAATATATATAAATAGCAGCACTAAATTAACTACTAATAATAATACTTATTTATATATACTGAAAATTTTTAAGTTTGTCAATTTTTTTATTCAACTTTTTCCCGCCGCACACCGCAGGTGGGCTTCGCCAAAGTTGCTGCCGTAGGCACGCTTCGCGAAAGTGCAAGTATAAAATTAATACTAAATCATACTAAAATCGTCTTAAATGTAAGGTAATTCATAAAATTAAAGCCAAAATGTAGCCTTTCGCTAAGCGTATCCGAGCCTGTCTAGGATATAGCTTCTTTGTGGCAATACCACAGGCACTTCCTTCGGTCGCAAAAGAAGTGGGGGGCAAAGCCACCACAAACAATAAAATTAAAAGACTAAATATTTATATATTTTATATATAAATATTTAGTCTTTACAAATATATGTACTTAGTATGCTTCTCAGTACAGCAAGCCATAGACTGGATGCGGTAATAGTTCATTAATCATAAATAAAATTAGTTTTGAAACAAGTCTAATAATTCCTAATATTAAACATTTAATTAAAGAGTACAATATGTATAAAAAATAAACTTAGCTTCAGTAATACATTAAACAAATATTATAAAAGATATTTTTCGTTGTAAATATTATTGACATATAATGAAAGTTATTGTATTATGCATCATGATTTTATAATATCAAATTTGGAGTTAAAGATGTTATCCGTTATCCGTTATCCGTTATCCGTTATCCGTTATCCGTTATCCGTTATCCGTTATCCGTTATCCGTTATCCGTTATCTATCTATCTATCTATCTATCTATCTATCTATCTATCTATCTATCTATAACTTAATTAATATTACACCTATATTAAAAAAAAAACAATATTATTTTCTTGAGGTATATAAGAGGTATACAAAATGATAAATTATAATAAACTCACTTTAAAAAAAAATTATGCTTTATTCATATCAGGACAATCTCCAAGTGATAAATTCTATATCATTAAAAAGGGAAAAGTTCTATTTGAAAGCTATTTTGCAGATAATTTTAAATATGAAAATAAAAAAGGAGATATTATAGGTATGGTAAGTGCAGTTTTAGATGAGCCATATTTCTCCACAGCAAAAGTAACAGAAGAGCTGGAAGCATTAGAAATAGATGTCAAAGAAATAGAAAAAATAGATAATTCTATATTATTAAATAAAATATATCAGCATCTCATAAATATAATGGAAGTATGGGTAAAAAAATATTATTATTTTTTGTCAAAATATGCAAAAATTGATGCTTCAACTAAAATTGATGTAGAAAAGTTAGCAAAAGCATATAAAGATGCAGGATTTGATGATGCCGTTTTGAAAATTTGTGAAAATAATAAGCATATAGAAAAAAGTATAGGAAAAATTAACAAAATAGAAGAACCTAAAGAATTAGCTAAAGGTATTTTTAATTATAAAAAAGGAAGCTGTATATTTGCTGAAACTGCTGCAAGTAATCACATATATATTATTAAATCTGGTTCAGTTGGAGTATATAGTTATTTTAACGGAAAAATTATAACTAGGATAATATATTCAGATAATGATATTTTTGGATATAAGGATCTATTTGGTAAAAAATTGGTAACTACAACAGTTATAGCTATTGAAGACTCTATTATAAAAGTTTTAGATAAAAAAGAATTTGAAAGTATGATACATATTGATAAATCTGTAAGAATATATCTAATAAAAATGATGTCTGCTAGAGTATATAATACCATATTAAGAATAAAGGCAATAGATATTAATAATATTATATTAAAAATTTTAACTGTTATAGAAGGATTGGTAAAACTAGAACTTTTATTTAAAAGAACCAATTACATATCATTAATGTATACAATAGATGACATATTAAGTATGGTTTTTATAAATAATAATGACTATGTTGAAAGAGAAATAAAAAAAATAAAGAGCATCAAAATCACAAATAATAAAAATATTATAGTAAATAATGTAAAAATTTTCTTTAAAGAATATGAAAGATACCAAAAAAGAAATTCTGAAAAAATTGAAAAAGACTTATATTAGGATATAAAAATGATAAACTATAATAAAGTTCAATTTAAAAAATCTTCCATAATATTTATTGACGGACAGGAAGCAAAAAACTATTTTTATATAATCACTAAAGGAAGTATAATATCATATAATTATTTTAGTGAAAATTATAATATGAATTATAAAAAAGGAGATATTATAGGCTTAGTTAATGCTGCTATAAATGTACCTTATTTTGCAACTTCAAAAGCAGAAGAAGATAGTGAGGCTATAGAAATAAACATAGCTGAATTACATAAAATTAACAATATAAACATAATAGAAAAAATATATAATCATATATCAACATTAATGGAACTATGGCTCAATCAATACTATTTTATATTTAGTAAAGAAAAAAATATAAACTGTAAAAAAGAAAATACAATTTTAGAAATGGCCGAAATATATAAAAATAATGGATTTGATGATGCAGCATTAAAATTATATAATAAGTACATAGAGAAAAATGGAGAAACTGAAGAGTTAAAAAAGATTATATCAAAAATAAAACCTTCAAATACAGCATGTCTTGTAATAGAAGGTATATACAAATTAGATAAAGGAACTTGTATATTTACAGAACTAGAAACTACAGAAAAACTATATATAATTATGTCTGGAAAAATAGGAGTATACAGTATATTTAACTCCAAACAAATTACAAGAATTATATGTTCGGATAATGAAGTGTTCAGCGGATATGCCTCTAATGAAAATAATGATCTATTATTAACTACAGCAATAGCATTAGAAGATACAATAATTAAAATATTAAAAAGAGAAGATATGTTGGAATTAGTAAAAACGGATAGAGCATTGAGAGAATACTCTATAAAGTTTTTTTCTATGAGAATATACAATATTATGAGAAACATAAATAGTTTCAAAATAAAAAATATAATTGGAAAATTCATGTTGGTATTAGAAAGCATAGTAAAAAAAGAAACTTTATTTAAAGAAACAAATACTTTAAATCTCAAATATAATGTTTATGATATATTAAGTATAACAGGTGTTCAATATAATGAATATTCCTCAAGAGAAATAAAAAAATAAAAACAATAAAAATTGATGATAATGGAAATATAATAATTCCTGATATCAAAAAATTTATAAAAGAATATGATAGATTTCAAAAAATTAACTTTGGCGGAACAGAAGATGAATAATATTTTCATGTTGATATAATACATTGTAATGTAATATAATATTCTTAATTACAAAAATAAATATTTCATTTTTAATGAAAAATTATATTATCATTAAAACATATAAAAAATACATAGTATTATCATACAGAATACAATTCTAAAGTTTTATCAGTTATATATTTGTTTATTTTGAAATAATTATATCATTGAAATTAGTATTTATGTAATTTTTATTGAATTATAGTAAAAAGAATTAAACTTAATTATAATTAACTATGTCAAACTATATAGTAGTAAAATTCTTTTAAATAATAGTAATGTTTTACTTATTATTTATATCTTTTAAACTCTTTTCAAGCATTATAAACTTATTATCAAAGAATTTAAACATTCCTATATAATCATCATCTGTCTGCATAGTATTTCCATCTTCAAGATTAAGATTATTTTCTATAATGCTTCTTGATAATATCATAAGTACCCTAATTATACTTTCAGCATCTCTTAAAGTTTTATAAGCCATAATCTCATACTTACCAAAATTTTTAAGCCCCTCAGTATAAGCATGATTTCCATTATTATCTGAAAAAACATCAACTTTCACCCATAAACGAGTGGGAAAATATTTATTATTTTTTATATACTCATTCATCTCAAATAAATATATATTATTAGAAATGATAAGGTTAATCTCCCCTATTAAAACAGCTGATACATTATTTACTTTTATTATAGAATAGCATACCTTACTAAAAGTTAAAGCAATATCTTTGAAATCAGTATTATTACCATTAACCTTAATTGATAAAAAAGATTTATGATTAAGTATTTTTTCTCTTGTTCCATTATCTATATCATTATAATTTATTAATATTTCAGCCTCTTTATCTGGAACTTTAAAAGGAGCAAGTTCATATTCAAAATCCATTGTTTCAATATTAAATGTATTTTTATTGTTATGACTTACTATAGTTATATTTATATCCCAATCTTCTTTTAATTGATTTGAGAAATCATTAAAATTTTTATCATCTAATAAAATAAAAGCTATTACAGAATCATTTTGTATTAAATCATTCATTTTTAAGCCTTTATATATTTTTTATAGAATCTATTATCACAGCAAAGCCCATACCTAATGAGGCTTTTATTAACATTGCCGTATCATCTTTTAAAAACTCTTTTACTTTATCTATAGCACTTTGAGCATTTTCAAAATAATATTTCTCACAATTAACAGTATCATAAATATCTTTTGAATGCTCCCCAACTGCTATAACAACATTAATATTTTTTAATTCATTTATAATATTTCCTATATCCTTATGATAGCTTGAATTTTCAGTTTCTGCCTCAAGCATATCTCCTATTACAGCAATTTTTTTTGATTCATTTCTCTGTGATAAATAATTAATCATATTTTTTAAAGCTGACGGATTAGAATTGTAGCAGTCATTAATAACATTACAGCCTTTTATATTAATTATCTGCATTCTGTTCTTTTGAGATTCATAACTTGGTAAAATATCAGCACATTTTCTTAAATCTGCATTATAAATCTCTGCTGCTTTTAATGCCGAAAGTACATTATGCAAATTAAAATCACCTATCAGATTATGTTTAAAAGTTATGCCTTTATATTCAAATGTATTATCATCTTTTTTTGTTATCTCTTTTATATCAGCTTCTATTATATTTTTTATATTGTTTCTTTCAGCTTCTTTTTTTAAAATATCAAAACAATTAGTATTTTTGTTTATTACAGCATTAGCATTTTCTCTTGTATGATTAAAAAGTTCTGCCTTGGCATAAGCAATATTTTCTATAGAACCAAGATAAGCAATATGCACAGGCTCTACATTATTTATTATAACTGTATTTGCCTCTATAGCCTCAGATATTCTTAGTAATTCATTTTTATGATTCATACCAGCTTCAATAATAGCTATTTCATAACTACTGTCTAAATTAAATATTGTTTTAGGAACTCCTATTTCATTATTAAAATTACCTTCTGTTTTCAACGCTTTATATTTAGCAGATAAAAATAGATGCGTTAATTCTTTTGTAGTAGTTTTTCCGCAGCTTCCTGTTATTGATATTATAGGTATATTAAATCTTCTTCTGTATTCTCTTGCCAATTTTATAAAGAAAAGTATAGTATCATCAGTATAAAAAACTACTGCATCATCTGGAAGTTTTATATTTTCATCGCTTAAAATAAAATATCTGCATCCTTTATTATAAGTTTCCAATGCAAATTTATTTCCGTCAAATTTTTCTCCCTTTATTGCCAAAAATAATTTAGAGCTGTCAAAATTATCTCTGCTGTCAGTTGATATTTCTAATTCTTTATTTAAATCTAATGATTCTATATTTTGAGAACATTTAGAGTTTAATTCTTTGCTTACTTTTATTATATCATTTAATGAAGTTTTACCCATAATAATATTTCCGATTAATTTATTTTGTTAACATAATAAAACCGTATAAATAAATATTTGTAAATATTATATCTATCTATTAGTAATCGTAATAGGCATACTCTCATTATGAAGCCTATCTAAAGCAGTAATATAATAAATATAAGTTTTCTTAGTATTTGCTGTATTATCATTGTATACTACATTAGAATGAGAATCAAAATTTGTTCTTCTTATTTTATCAATTAGAACTATATAATCTTCTGAAACATCTTTTCTGTATATAGAATAATAAACAGATGTACCTTCTACAGCACAGTTATATTTATCAGTTTTATATTCTCCTGAATCTGTGAAAGTAATTTCTATACTTCTAAACTTATTTGTTATATAAAGATTAGTTAAACCTGAAGGAGTAGTATTTAAATCTTTCATAGTGTTCATAGTTGGTATTATAGATTTAAAAGGATAGTTATTTTCTTTTAAATAATTTAAAGCCTTATAGCCAAAACCTTTTGTATGAATATCATCTTTATACATATTTCTCATAGTAAAAAATACAGAACCTTTTATATAACCTCTTCCTTTATCTCTAATATAATCAACCTGTTTTGACATTAAATCTATATCCTGCCAAGGCTCAACATTTGTGTCTCTTCCCATTTTATAAAGAGGATGCCCAACATATAAATCAGCCAATTTTCCATTAGCAGATTTTTTAGCTTGTTCAATCCACCAATCAGCTATAATATCAAAAGGGGCAGTTTCATGCTTATCACTCCAATATATCTGAGGTATAACAGCATCAACATACATTTTATTAATACCATCTTTTTCTGCAGCATTTTTTAAAGACTCAGTTTTCTCTCCATTAAGCATCCACAAAAGAACATCAGCATGCAATGCATCGAAATTAGGATTATAAGACTGAGTATCGCTTCCGTATTCATATCCATTGTAATCTGAAAGTTTTTCTTTGTTTCTCCAAACTCCAGCAGGTGATATAGTCCATTTTACATAAGGCTTTCTTGATTTTATTTCATTATATATAGAACTTACAAGCGTATTAATATTATTTCTTCTCCAAGCATAAAGCCCATTAACTCCATAATCATCATAATTTGTATTAGAAGCATCATAACCTTGGCTAGAAGCATATTTTGAAGAACTCACTTCATCAGGCCAATATTTATATGTTTTATCTCCAATCATATTCTGATAAAAGTAATCATCAAAATGCACTCCGTCTATATCATAGTTCTCTACTACTTCCATAATAGAATCTATCACATATTTTGCACTTATAGGCTCACCGGGGTCCAAATAAAGTTTATTATCATACCAATGAATAGGCTTTAAATTATTAGAGTAAGCATATACATGAATAAAATTCTTCTTTGAAAACTGCTCGGCATAACTTTTATTAGTATCATAAGTTACGGCTATTCTATAAGGATTAAACCAAGCATGAACTTCTAAATTTCTTTTATGAGCTTCATCTATAATAAATTTAAGCATATCAGTTTTAAAAGGATAATCATCTATTTCATTTGTACTGTCTTTACCAAAAAAATATCTTGTGGTAGGATTTATTTTTGAAGGAAATATTACTCCTGCATCAGGCTTAACTTGTACAAATACAGCATTAAAATTATTATCATAAAGTGTATCTAAATATTTCAAAGCTAGTTTTTTCTGCTCTTCCTCGCTTCCTCCCTCAAGAGGCCAATCCATGTTATTTACAGTTGAAAACCAAGCAGCTCTGAATTCTCTATATAAAGGATTTAAACTTTTATCCTCATTAATATCTTTTATAAGCATACTTTTGAAATTATCAGGAATAATTATTTCACTTCTTTGACATGACAATAGATGAAATATTAATAAAGAAATAAAAATAAATAACTTTCTCATAAAATCAAACCTTATAATAAATAAAGGGCTGGTAAATTTATAAATTCACTAGCCCAATTAAAATTCTATTATTAATTAAATAATCATATCAAGAATGAATAATATTTAGTATTTCCGTCAGTATCCATTACCTCAATAGTAACAGATCCGGCATTAGCATCTTCTATATTTATACTAAATATTTCATTCATAGAATCTAACATACCATCATCAGGAACAATATATTTCCATTCACCTGTTATAGTAGAATATCTTACTGTTTTTATGAAAGATAATTTATCTTCTACTCTGAAAGTAATTTTTCTATTTGCACCGCTTCCTGTAACATTGAAATCTAAAACTTCCGGAGGATCATTATCATATTTCACATTAAATACTTCTAAAGTTTTAGTTTTAGCAATGCTTATAGGATTATCATATCTGTCGCTTGCTGTTATTCTAAAATCATAAATACCAGAAGGAAGTAAATAAGATTCAAATTTAAAATATGATGTCGATAAATTGTCCGCTAATTTTCTATAATTTTTCTCACCTTTTAATCTATATTCCAAATTATATGTAAGTTTATCACCATTAGGATCAGTTCCTTTCCAATAAATCATAGCCTCATTTTCTTCTAATTGAGGACTTTTAGCTGTTTCGGAAGAATCATTTTGCTGAAGATAACGAGTAGTAAGCCCTCCGTTTATTACTTCAGGAGGAAGATTATTTTCAACATAACTAAAATCCATAGAATTAAGTACAGGAGTAGTATTTGTATCAGAAGTTGTCATTGTAACTTTAAACTGTATAAATCTTCCGTCCGGAACATCTATCTTTCCATTAGCACCTACTGCATTAAAACTGCTCCAAGTATTATCAACTCTTGCTACATTTCCTGTTCTAACTTCAATAGATATGGAAGAACCGTTTGGAGTGGTTGATATTTCACTCAAACTTCCTAATTTACTTAAAAGTTTTAAATCTAACGAATCGCTTGTAAAAGTACCCTGATTAGGATAAGTATGTTTTACTCTGTATATTTCACCTGTTTTTGATATTGCAAAATAAAGCCCGTCATCAGAAACAGCAAATGTTGAAAGTATTTTATTTTTTAAACCGCCTATATATGATAAAAGTCCGTCATTTCCTCCTATTTTATATATATCAGCAGTGTCTCCTGTAACAAAATATATATTATTATTATTATCGCTGCTCAATGCCAAAACTAATGTCTGATTCAAGAAAAATAATCTTTGAACTGTACCGTTAGTATCAGCTTTATATAAAGAGTTTCTGAATTCCTTTTCGCTTTCGTCAGGTCTTTTATCGCCGTCTATTATAGAAGGAAGCAGCAAATAAGCAGGCTGTCTTGTAGAAGTTCCGAAATATAAATTTCCTATATTATCCATAGTTATAGCATAAACTTCATTTTCCGCTGTATCATAAAGTACATTATATGAAGGATTTTCCAAATTTGTAGATAAATCAACAACTAATACAAGCCCTCTTCCTGCAGTTCCTATATAAAATTTATTATTTTTATCATCATATAATAAGGACATAGCATGCTGCTCATCTGTTTTTAATATTTCTTTAATATTGCCGTCAGAAGTTATTCTCAATAGCTTGGCATTATTTCCGCCGGCTGCAGCAAATAAATTTCCTTTATCATCAAATTTCATATCCCATATATAAGTATCATTTAAAGTTTTTCTCCAAAGCTCATTTCCCTGACTGTCATATTTTATTATTTTTGCATAAGGACCTGTAGCTGCATATACATTTCCCTCATTATCAGTAATAACTGCAGTAAAAGCATTCTCATTTTTCTCAGAAGCAAATAAAGAAAAATTAGTATCATCAGCAGTTCTTTTATAAAGTTCAGCACCGCTTCCGCTTATAGCCGCAAACATACTGCCGTCATTAGCACTATACATTTTCCATATATCTTTACCAGCAATTACTCCATTCTGTTCTATTATAGGAGCTAAAGTCAAACTTCCCTGTTCTGTAAGCATTATTCCGTCATAAACGCCATTATCGTAAAATCCTCTTTTAGTACTTGATAATGTTCTGGTAACAACCCCAAAAACATTAGCAGAAGATAATATTAATATCAGCTGCAAAGCAATTATAATCTTAGCGATTTTCATATTTTCTATCCCCTTCTATTATCTATTTTTTATCATAAACATTTTATCAATAAAAAATCATAAAAATTTAACGATTTTCGTATTTTCTAGCACCTTCTATTATTATGTCCAATTTCATTAATCCTAGTATTGAACTATCCATTTGATAATTTCCATTAATAGGAGTAATAACTGCCGCTTTATCTGATGTAGCATTCTTAGCCATTGTACCATATTTAGAAGGAGGAAGCGTAGGATATAAATCCTTACCTATTTGAACTCCCCTTGACGAAGAATAAAGCCATACTTTTAAGGCACTGTCATCATAACTTTTTCCATATATACGCTGAACATCATCTAAACTTCTTATTTCATATTTACTAGGCATAAATAACTGTTCAGCATAATTATAAATATATTCATTAGCAGCATATATAGTGTAAACATCTGTTTTCAAATTAACAGGAAGTCTTACAGGTATATCTACATATTGTTTTTCTTTGCCGTAAGGAGTATACCCCAATCTTAAATGTATAGTTTCTCCGGCAACTGCTCTAGGCTCTACCAAAGTTATATCATTCAAAAAAACATATTCAAGATTATTTCTTTTTATAGATAATTTTACAGATTTGATTCCTACTCTATTAAAGTTATTATAAATGAAGAAATCTATAGGAGCTATTAATTGTTTTATAGCAGCTTTGAAAGCCTCTGTAGAAGAATAATCCAATATTTTATCAGTTACTTTATAAGGCTCTTCAAAATAATCTGTTTCTATTTCATAACTTATACTGAATACTCCCTCTTCAGCTCCGCCTGCAGCAGAACTTACAGCACTGTATAAAGCCATAGAAAGTATCTCTGTAAAATAGGTAGGATCATTTAATACTCTGAAATTAAAATCTCTAGTAAGGAAAGTCTGATCTTCTATTTCTACTTTTACAGGCACCATTACATTTTCAGGAACTTCTCCGTAAACACCGGAAACTCCAAAAGCACCGTCATAAACAGTATATCCTAAATAGTTAGAATAAGCATATCCGAGTTTGAATGAAGAATCTACAGAAGCCACTACATGATTAATATATGCTCTTGACACAGGTGCTCTCAATCTTCCCTTAGACCACATAGAATGCCCGAAAATAAGGAATTTTTTATCATCTGTATGAGAAACGGTACCAATACCAGCTAAAGAGATATCTCCGTCAGCCAATACTATAGCAACTGAATCACCAAATAAAAATTTACTTGCCTGATTTGTATCAGAAACAGAACCGCCTGCCTGCATAGGATAAAAACCGCCCTTTTTAAAAGAAGAAGAATATTCATTAAAAGCCTTACTGCTTATACCTGAAAACATTAAAGGAGTTTGAAGCGAATTATCGTCTGCAAATCCCAAAAGCGGTGCTTTAGCATTAGTATCTTCATACAATTTATACATCTCTTCTATAGGAGTAACTCCGGCTATTGGATCCTTAGCATAGTTCCATCCAAAAGCCAATGCTCCGGCTATTTTTCCATTAAAATATATAGGAGAACCGCTCATACCAGCAACAGTTCCTGAATGATCTAAATTAAGACCTTCGCATCTTATAAGTATAGCATCGCTATTATGCCATCTCTTTCTTAAAATAGATAATACTTTTACTTTAAATGGCTCCACATTCGTACCATGTATAACTGTATATCCTACTCCTTCCATTCCCTCATAAATTTCGCTTATAGGTATAACTTCAGGATTTTCCGGAGGATAAGGAGGTAATTCTTCATTTGTCTGCGAAAATAAATTAAATGTAAATATAACTAATAATGTAAAAATAAAGATTAATTTTTTTCTCATAGTTCCCATCATATTGTGAAATTATTTATTTGAATTTAATAAAAAAACTATATTTTATTATAAATAGTAAAATAATAATACATTAATTTTAGATTATATACAAGCATAATTATTAAATAAATTTTCCTTGACAAATAATATATATATATTAATATTATAATAAATAGGCATATATATAAAAGAGGTTTATAAAAGTGGTAGAAGCAAAGATACTTAATTTGGCTATTACAGATAAAGGTTTTGTAGTTATTTTGAAGCCGGAAAAATCTGATAAGGTTGTACCAATATCAATAGCATATTTAGAGGCACAGTCTATAATGTCCAGCCTTATAGGATATAAAATAGAAAGACCGCTCACTCATGACATAATATACAATATATTTCAAAACTGCAATATAAGATTAATAAATGTAATAATAGATAATGTACATACAGATACTTTCTTTGCTAAATTAGTCATAGAACATAATGATAAAAATATATTTATTGATTCAAGACCTTCCGATGCTATAGCACTTTCTCTTAAATCAAAAGCACCTATATTTATAGAAGAACATGTTATAGAAAAAGCAGGAATACTATTAGAAGAAAATGATAACTTAATGAAAGTAAAGGAAGGAATACCTTTTACTTATCAGAAATTTGAAAGAGATGAGCTTAGAGAAAAAAACGGTGAAAATATATTTGTAAAAAAAGAACCGGAAGAAATTAATAATACAGATAATCAGCAATTAAATACAAAAAGTAATAAAAAAAATAAAGAAGAATTACAGAAATTGCTGGATCAGGCAGTAAAAGAAGAAAGGTATGAGGATGCTGCTAAATATAGAGATGAACTTGATAATTTAACAGAATAAAATAAAATTTTGTTTTCTATATTACTTATATTTTTTATATATTATATAGTAAGTAATAGAATTATAGAGGATATATGAAACACTGTATTAAAATAATTTTATTTTTAATATTATTTAGTTATTCAGTAATATATTCAAAGCCATCTGATAAAATAAAATTTGAATCAGGCGAACTTACAGAATTAGAATATGATTTCTTTACAAAAGTAGATAATGGAGAAACTAATGATTTAGAACTTCATTATGACGGATTCATAATAGCTTCAGGAATTACTGATAAAGATGAATTTGAATTCTATAGAGAAAAATTAAATAATATAAGAACATTTGCAAAAAAAGAATTGTCTTCATATACTAAAGAAGGGGCTTATGCTTTTGGTAAAAGGCTTTTAAATTGGCTATACACAAGCGGAACATTAAAGCAATATTTTGAAACTTCTACCCTATTTCAGGATTTAATATATAAAGGTGAATATAACTGTTTAAGTTCAAGTATATTATACTCGCTTCTATACAAGGAATTCGGATTTGAGGTTACAGGCGTACTTACTTCAAGTCATTCATTTTGTACAATATATGCAGATGATAAAGCGGTGGATGTTGAAACTACTTTATCAAGGGGATTCGATCCGGGGCAAAAAGAAATAAGAAATACAGGAAACTCTACAATAGTTACTTTCGTGCCTCAAGGAAATTATAGAGACAGAAATAATGTAGATATACTCACTTTAATAGCAACATTATATCCTAATTCTATTTCATTAAAAAAAATAGAAAAAGATTTGGAAAAACAATTAGTAATGGCAAAAAAAGCATATTATCTTTCTCCTAATACCAAAATGTATAATGATAATTTAGTAAATGCTTATAATAGATTGGCTTTAGATTATCTAAATAAAAATAATTTTGAAGCTGCTTATAGAACATTAGAAGAAGCATACTCATTCGATTCTAATAACTCTATGACAAAAAATAATAAAATACACTATTATAATACAATAGGCACAACTTATTTGAGTAAGAAAGATTTTCCAAATGCTATAGAAACATATAAAATAGGAATATCTGATATAGGAGAAGGTGCTGATGTATTAAAAAGAAATCTTAAAGTTTCGTATTATAATTATGCTGTTACTGAATATAATCAAAGAAGATATAATAATGCAAGTATTATATCTGAAGAAGCTTTAAAATTATTCCCTAATGATAGGGATTTTATAAGATTATTGTCATCTATACCGAAATAATATAAAAATAATTCCGAATATATTGTATGAAATTTTATTTTACGATAATAATATTTATTCTTATAGCTAGTTCGTATAGTTTTGCTCAAAGTAATTATAATCTTAATATAACATTTAGAGTAATTGAAAAATTTGATAAAATTCTATCATCTGATAATAAAGAATATGTATTCTATATAGATGCCAATTATATTTTTAGCGATGAAGGCAAAACTATATACAGCAATAATATATACAATATTCAAAATACATTAAACGATTTAGAAAGACAAGAAAAAGAAGCAAAAACACAATCAGAAAAAAATTCCATAAATCAAAATATTAGAATATACAAAGCATTACTAGCCTACAATAGTCCGCCTAAAAAATTTATAACCCTATTAATAAATAGACAAATACATCAATACATATCTAAATATCCATCAAGCTATATAGACGATATGATGCAGAATAATTTGCAGACTTTTTATGATGATATAAGAAATAATATAGTATACAATGAAAAATATACAGGAATATTTACTTCTATAAAATTTCTTACAAAAGATAAATTCAAATATTATACAGGAAGAACATAAATTATAAATTAAATTTGGATTTTACTTTTTCAATATCATATCTAGCAGTACCGCCTTTAAGCTGAATCATCTCCTCAGATACAGCTGAAGCAAATTTCAATACATTATTAATATCAAGCCCCCTCAATATAGCATAGCTCAAAGCAGCACAAAATGAGTCCCCAGCTCCAACAGTGTCAATAACATCAATTTTATTAGAAGGACTAAAAATATACTCATCATTATATAATACGCTCGCACCGGATGCACCAAGTGTAAGAAATATATAATTAATATCAAAATCTTTACTAATAGCTTTAAGCAATGTTTCATTATCATTTTGTAAAGACGGATAAAAAATCCCTTTTATCACAGCTAGCTCATCATCATTAATCTTTAATATATTTACGAACTCTAAAGATTCTTTTATCTTTTCTTTAGTGTAATAATTTTTTCTGAATGTTACATCGCATACTTTATATTTAGCATTAATGTTTTTGAATATGTTTTTTAATGTATTATAAGATTTTTCATTTCTTTGAGATAGTATATTAAAGTAAAATAAATCATAATTTTCTTTCAAAGCATTTTCTATATCGGCATTATATTCTATATGATCCCAAGCAGCATTTTCATGTATTATATAATCAGGTACTTTCTTTTCATTAAGAAAAACAGTAGCTTTTCCTGTTTCATAATTTTTTGATATCTGTATCAAAGATTTATATATATTCTCATTATCAATAAAAGATAAAGCATCTTTAGAATAATCATCATCACCCAAAGCAGTTATAAATTGCAGCTTATCATCTTCGTTTAAAATCCTTGAAAGCTGAAGAGAATAATTAAAAGGAGCCCCTCCTATCACTGAAACATTATCATAAACATCATATAAAAGTTCTCCGAAAGTAAGTATATTTAACATAAATAAACTCCTATTTATTATCTTGTTCTTTAATAGGTGCTTTTAATAATAATCTTATTATAGAATTATTAGTAACAGATGTACCAGCCTGCGGTGAAAAATCTGTTATATATCCCTCGCCTTGTATCATTATCTTAGCATTATTATTTGATACTATATAAGATATACCATTTAAAGCATCTCTCAAAGAAAGTCCTGTCAAATTAGGCATAATGTTATTTGTAATATTATTTGCATGAGGCACTAAACTTAAAAAATCATTAGTATTTATTGTGTATATTTCTCCGTCAATAAGTCCCAAATAAGGTATAATCTGATTGGCTATTTTAGCAAAAAGAGGAGCCGCTACCCTTCCCGCTCCCTGAGATCCCTGCCCCTGAGGGTCATCAAGCAATACAAGTATAGATATTTTAGGATCTTCTAAAGGGAAACCTCCTACAAATATGGATTGATAATACTTTTCAGGCTTTTCAGATTCATTGTTTCTATAAACTTCTGTTATTGCAGTACCTGTTTTTCCAACAACATCTATATTAAGCAGATTAGCTCTATGCCCTGTAGAGCCAGATTCAACACCTTTTCTAAGTAAAACTCTAGCTATTTGGGAATACTGTTCATCTATTATTCTAGTCTTTTTTAAATTATTTGTTGCACTGATTTTTTCTATGCCGTCATAAAATGAATCAACAACATGCATAGGTACTTTCCAGCCTCCATTCAAAAGAGGTAAATAAGAAGCAGCTATCTGCATAGGAGTAACACTTAAATCATAGCCTATTGCTAAATATCCTTTTGAAAATCTATGCCATTTATTTAAAGGGTGATATATTCCACTCCATTCATTTTTATAAGGTCCTACACCTGTAGGCTCTCCGAATCCAAATCTTTTTAAATAATCATAAAAAAACTGATTATCTATTCTTTCAGCTATAGTTACAATAGCAAAATTGCAGCTGTATTTTAATATATCATTAAATGGCACATCTCCATGAGGATAATCACAGTGTATTCTTGTTTGTCTGCTGTAATCATAATAACCTTTGCAATGGAATATTTCATCACTATTCACTACTCCCTGCTCTATAGCGGCAAGCTCAGCAAATATTTTCATTGTACTTCCCGGATATATAGTGCTCATTATACTTCTGTCCATTCTTTCATTATTAACATAAATAAAAGGATTATTCGGATCAAATGAAGGATAAGAATAATTTGCAACTATACCTCCGGTATTAACATCTGATACTATTACTGTAACAGATTGAGGAGATTTTTCAGCAACAGTTTTTAATACTTCATTTCTTACTATAGTCTGAACATCTCTGTCTAAAGTCAATACTATATCTTTTGGATTATCATTTTCTGAAGAAAGAATAGCTTCATAAGTTGCCTCAAGTCCCGCATAGCCTTCAGTCTCAGTTCTATTCATATAACCTATAACATGAGCAAATACATCTTTATAAGGATAAAATCTTTTATAACTTTCTATGCCATAAATGCTTTTTACATTATATTTATCCTTTATTTCCTTTATTTTCTTATAGGAATCTAAATTAATATTCTGAGCCAGCATTATGGTTCTTCTCTTAGTATTTAACAATTCAGCAAATTTTTCTTTTGTAATGCCTATAATATTAAATATTTGAGAATAAGCTTCATTTATATCAGTTTTATCATTACCATCTAAAGAAACAGACTCAGTATCCAAATAAATTGTATATGCTGGGATATTTATTGTAAGAGGACGCATTTTTACATCATATATAGTTCCCCTTGGTCTATCGAGTCCGGATAATGATGATAAAGATTTTCTTTCTTTGATAGTTAAATTGAATAATTGAATGAATATTGCTATTGTTCCTATAAAAAAGCAAATAAGGAATAAATATAATCTTTTAACTCGGCTGTCATTCATAGTTAGGAAAAATGAGGCGGCGAACGGATTTGAACCGATGATAAGAGTTTTGCAGACTCCTGCCTTACCACTTGGCGACGCCGCCATATTTTAGATGTCATTAATGATATATTATAATTAATAAAAAGTCAATAGACATAATTTAAAAATAATGATGATTATTATATTTCAAAAAATAAAAACAGTAAAATAATATATATTATTTTACCAAAGGAACTATATAAAAAAATACCTATTAACTAACTATATAAATTACATGTCAGTTAATAGGTATAAAATTTATTACTTAATTCATAAGCTGTCAGCTGTTAATTTACAGATTTATAAAATTATTCTTCTAAATAAGCATAGAAAAACTTATGGAATCCTAATGGATTATATACAACATCTCTCAATTTAGGATTAACAAGCAAAGGCTCTGTGAAGAAATAAAGAGGTATGGCACCCATATCTTCTTCTATAAGAATTCTTTCAGCTTCATGCATAGCTTTCATTCTTATATTGTTATCATCTGTAGACATAGCCTCACCTATAAGCTCATCATATCTTTTATTGCTATATCCGCCGTTATTTTGAGTATTGTAGCTAGTAAACAAACTCATCATAGACATAGGATCACTGTAATCAGCAGACCAATAAAGTCTTCCTATCATAAAGTTTTTTTCAAGCAAAGTCTGACCTAATAAAGCATTATCTATCTGAGTAATAGTAGAATCTATATTAAGATGCTCTTTCCACATCTGCTGTACTGCTTCAAATATACCTACATGATTACCCGGATCAGTTTTAAACTCTATCACCGGAAAACCTTCTCCATTCGGATATCCTGCTTCAGCCAAAAGCTGTTTAGCCATTTCTACATTGTTAGAATATCCTTCTTTAGATATATCATAAAAATCACCGCCATTAATTCTAAAGTCGCCGTCAACATCATTAACCGCATAAGGCACCCATCCGCCTGCAGGTTTCTGTCCGCCTTTAGTAACATTTTCTACTATATAGTTTCTGTCTATAGCTAGAGATAATGCTTTTCTTACTCTAGGATCTTTTAAATATTCATTAGTTACATTTATAGGATAATAATAAGTAGCTATAAGAGGCTTAATCTGTATTAATCCTTCCTCTAAAAGTGTAGGTATATCCTGCTGAGGAGGTTCATAAGCCATATGTAAAGATCCGTCTTTTATACCAGCTACAGCAGCAGCCCCATTTTGCATAAATACAAATGTTATTTTTTCAGCAACTATACTGTCAGCATTCCAATAATTAGGATTTTTTACCATTATGATGTTTTCATCAATGTTTCGTTCAGACATAACATAAGGACCGTTTCCTATATAAGTTTCAGGCTTCAAAGTCCAATTATCTCCGTATTGCTCTATTATATCTTTTCTTAGAGGTGCAAATGTAGGAAATGCTGCTACTTCCAAAAAATATGCAGTAGGGGCTTCCAATTCTACAACCAAAGTATGATCATCAATAGCTTTTACACCTAAAGAATCTACAGGCATCTCTCCTCTTGTAATAGCCATAGCATTTTTCACAGGTTCATGCTGATAACTGTATTCGCTTGCCACTTTCGGATCAACCTGTCTTTGCCAGCTGTAAACAAAGTCTTCAGCAACAACAGGTTTTCCGTCTGACCAAGTAGAATTAGTTCTAAGAAAAAATGTATAAGTTTTTCCGTCAGCACTTATTTCCCAATTCTCAGCTACACCGGGTACTATTTTATTATTTCTATCTCTTACAGTTAAACCCTCAAATACATGAGAAATATAAATTACTCCGTATATTTGTGCATTCAAACTAGGATCTATAGTCTTTGGCTCAACACTAAGATTAACAATAATTCCTTCATTAGTATCTTTGCCTTTAGAACATGATATTAACGATATTATCATCAAAAATGCTAAGCTAATACTAATAACAGATAATAAAAATCCCCTTATAGTCTTCATAATAAACTCCATAAAATTAAACTATTTATTTTTAATTAACTACCCTAAATAATAGTTAATCAAAACTTTGTAAAAATATTTTATATAATTTTCTAAACTTAGTCAATTAAAAAAATAAAAAGTTATTAATGGATTAAAATTTTGTTATTTGATTTATACATTTTCCTGTATTTTTGAATTCAAATATATTATCAATAGAAATGCTTACCATATTAAGTAATGCTTCATCAGTATAAAATGCAAAATGAGGAGTTATTATAACATTATCCATTTTAAATAATTCCTCAATAATTTCATCTTTTAAAACAACATTTTTTATATCTTTATTAACATACTCAATCTCATTTGAATATACATCTATAGCAGCCCCCCCTATATGTCCGCTTTTTAAACCTTCAAGTAAATCTTTGTTATTAACTATTCCGCCCCTGCTTACATTGATGATATAAACACCTTTTTTCATTTTATTTATAGAATCTCTGCAAATCATATTTTCAGTTTCTTTGCTGTATGGTATATGATAAATTACAGCATCACTGTTTGCATATAATTCATCTAAACTCATATATTCAGCATAATTTTTTATTTCTTCTTTTTCTGTCCTTGAATATACAAATATGTTTTTAGGTGAAAATCCTTTAAGATGCTTTACAGTCAAAGAACCAATCCTTCCTGTACCTATAACACCAATATTTAAATTTCTAATCTCTTTTGCAACAAGTCCTGTTCTTATATAATTTCTATTATATCCATTTATAAGCACATTATTATAATTCTTAACAATAGAAAGCAATGATAGAACTGTAAACTCACTCACAGAATTAGGAGAATATGAAGGTACATTTGCTATTTTTATTCCTATTTTGTTTGCATAATCAATATCTATATTATCATAACCTACAGATCTTGTACTCATATATTTTACGCCGTATTCTTTCAATTTATCAAAAACTTTATCAGTAATAATGTCTCTTGCATTAAAAACTATAGAATCAAAACCTTTTGCATCTTTGACATTATCAATATTTAAATGATATTTATACAATGTGAATTTAGTATTATATTTTTTCTCCATTAATTTAAAAAATTCAGCTTCATCATCTAAAAAAGAATACACAGCTATACTCATAATTGTTGCCTTTAAGTTTGAAAAATATTACATTAATTATAAATCAAGTCTGAAAGAAGAATACATATACCATAGCAATAAATACAAATATTATAATAGCACCAAGTCCAAACATCATTAATTTAAAAGTGCTTATCTTAGAAAATATTCTCTCAAATAAACTTTTATTTCCATTATCTTCTTCGCTAGGCTCAACATACACATCTTTTTCAGGATTGAATAATTTTAATTTAATAGGTTCAATTTCTTCTATTAAGCAGCAATATCCGTCTATTAATTTTAATAAAATTTTAATGGATTTTTCTTCTACCGTTTTTTCTAATACCTCAGCAGGAACTAAATATTTTGAATATTTATCCTTTTTTCCTTTAAGCTCAAGATATATTATATTTTCTTCCACTGTGTTGGAATTTATACTAACTATAACCTTGTCTCCGGGAACTATATCATTTATAGATTTTCCTCCTATTGGGTCAACTACAAATGAGGCATTAATAAGTTTATAATGAGGAGTCTGAACTTCTTCAGATGAGGCATTTTCATCTTTAGTTTCATTACCGCTATTTTGATGTACTGAATGCATAGAAGCTACATCTTCCATTTCTTTATCAACATTCTCTATAGCACTGCGAACAGAATTAATATCTAAAATACTGCTGTTTATATCAAATGTACCTATATGAAAATCCATAAATTTATTCATAGCACTTGCAAATATATCAATAATAGAAATAATATTATTATTGCTTTGATATATTATAATATTATTAATATTTCTATCTTCACTTAGAATATTTGAAATTACTTCATAAAATTTATCAAAATATTGATTGCTCTCATTGTTAAGTCTATTATAAATTTTAATATGTTTATACAATTCTAGTAAATCAGTATAAGCATTTAAAAAAGTTAAAAGTTTGCGATCACCTGAAATAACAAATGCAATATCTATCAAACTGCTATTATATTTATCTATAAAAAAAATGACATATATATATTTGTTTAAATCACTGTATTCAGCCAATATTTTTAAAGCTAAAACTTCATCATTTGGATTTATTTTTTGATGTGACATAAATCTATACCTAAAATAAAAAATTCTAACTGTTATTATATCATAAGTAATATAATAAACAATACCCAAATACCTCCATACCCAAAATAATTATTAAAATAAATACTTGATTTTTTTATGTTTAATTATTATAATTGATTATTCTCAACTAATAGATTTTAAGAGGATTTTTATGTCTGAAAATACAAATAAACTGCAAAAAAATGCTGAATTAATATTTACATATATATACAACAATAGAATAATATTTATATCCGGATTTGTTCTAATAGTAGTAATTGCAGCTGGAATTCTGCTTTACAGAGCAAATATAGAAAGTCAGGATGCCGCTAATAATGTAGAGTTCGAATCAGCACTAGCTTTATATAATGTATATCAAAATGCACAATTACCAGCAGAACAATTAAATGATCCTGCCCTAATAATAGATATTACTTCAAGATTTCAAAAGGTATATAATGCTGCTAAAGGAAGCAAACTTAAATTAAGAAGTGCTTATGCATTAGGATGTGTTTATTATGATATAAATAACCTAAAAGAAGCTGAGAAATACTATCAGGAAGTAGCAAATTCAAGAGGATTCTATTTGCAGGAAACTGCAATGTATAATTTGGCTAATACACAAATAGGATTAACCAATTATACTCAAGCTGTATCTACTTTGGAAAATTTTATTAAAGCATATCCTAAAAGCTATTTGCTCCCTCAGGCAACTTTAACATTATCTGATGTTTATTTATCACAAAATGATAGAACAAAAGCTTTGAATGTATTAAAGTCTTGGACTACTAAAAATACTAATAATATTGAATATCTTTCTTTATTTAGAGAAACTATTTCATTGATAGAAAATAATGTTTATTAAAAAAATTATACATCATTAAATATCGAAAGGAAAAAAAATTGAATAAAAATGCTCCTATTATAGTTCAGGGCGATGGTACTATTCTTTTAGATGTTAGTACAAAACATTTTGAAGAAATTAGAAATTTCATGTTAGTATTTGCTGAATTAGTAAAGAGTCCTGAATATATACATACATATAGAATAACATTAGTCTCTTTATGGAATGCTGCTAGTTTAAATTATACATCAGATCAAATACTTAATTTTTTGAAAAAATATACATCTTACGAAATTCCGAAAAATATAATAAAGCAGATTGAAACTAGCATAGAAAAATACGGAAGAATAAAAATAATAAAAGAATATGATAAATACTATCTTATAAGCGAAGATAAAAATATCATTGATGAAATCCTGCATTATAAATTAATGACTAAATATATAAAGTCAGAAATTAACAAAAACAAATTAGAAATAGATGCAACATACAGAGGTCATATAAAACTTGCCCTTATAAACATAGGCTATCCTGTTCAGGACTTGGCAGGATATAAAACAGGCGAAGAATATCATTTTAATATGAGAGAAAAATTGGCATCAAGCGGAGATGATTTTGCATTAAGAGATTATCAAAAAAATTCTGTAGATGCTTTCTATGCTGATGGTAAACCTGAAGGCGGTGCCGGAGTTATAGCTCTTCCATGCGGTACTGGTAAAACTATTGTAGGAATTGCAGCAATGCATAAAACTCAGACAAAAACTCTTATAATAGTAACAGGTGTTACAGCATGCCGTCAGTGGAGAGATGAAATATTGGATAAAACTGATATTCCTCCTGAAGATATAGGTGAATATAATGGTCTCAATAAAGAAATAAAGCCTATAACAATAGCTACATATAAAATACTTACATATAGAAAAAATAAAGAATCTCCATTTGTGCATTTCGAGTTATTCTTTCAGCATAATTGGGGATTAATAATATATGATGAAGTACATTTGCTTCCTGCACCTATAATAAAACTTACAAGTGAAATTCAGAGTATGAGAAGATTGGGACTTACTGCTACTTTAGTTAGGGAGGACGGACTTGAAAAAGATGTGTTCTGTCTTATAGGTCCTAAAAAATTCGATATACCTTGGCGTGAATTAGAAGAAAAGAAATTTATAGCTGAAGCATACTGTTATGATATAAGAATACCATTAGATGATTCTCATAGATCTGATTATGTTGTATCCAGCGACAAAGTAAAATTTAGAATAGCAAGTGAAAATATTCTTAAATATAGAGTAGTAAAAAAAATTATAGAAAAGCTTGAAGGAAAAAATATTCTAATAATAGGTCAGTATTTGGATCAATTAAATGAGATGAAAAGGCTAACAGGATATACTATAATTACAGGAAAGACTCCTCAAAGCGAAAGAGATATAATATATAAAAAATTTAAAACCGGAGAAATAAAAATACTTATAGTAAGTAAAGTTGCCAATTTAGCTGTTGATTTACCTGATGCTAATGTTTTAATACAGATTTCCGGAACTTTCGGTTCAAGACAGGAAGAAGCTCAAAGATTAGGAAGAGTTCTTCGTCCTAAAAAAGGTGAAAATAAAAGCTACTTCTTTTCAATAATAACTACAGATACAAAAGAAGAAGATTTTGCTCATAAAAGACAATTATTTTTAACAGAACAGGGATATCATTACGAGTTATTAGATAAAGATTCGTTTGAAGAATTGGAATTTAATAATTAAAAGTTTAACGAACAAAAATAATATATTCGTTAAACTTTATAAATGATACTTATTATAGGGGTCTTACTCCCAATGTTACCATCTCATCATAAACAGGCATGACATTTTTACCTAGAACTATTTGATATTGTCCTGAATTATAGAAAACTCCTACAACACCTTCTATTTTTTCAACTTCAGCATCTTTAATTTGTTCTCTGTTTTTCACAATTAATCTCAATCTTGTAGCACAATAACTAAGTGATTCTATATTATCTTTACCTACTTTTGATATTATCTCTTCTGCTATTTTTTTGTAATTTACTTCCATAAAAAAACCTCTGTATATTTTAATATCTTTTAATAATTAATTATATATCTTTTTTATATATTTACAATCAATTTTATTAAAATTATTTTATTATGATATCAATAAAATAAATCTGTCAATCTAAAATCCAAAATTGTAAATACTAAGAAAGTATAAACAAATCTGATGCTAATTTCTTTTTTATTTTCACTCTTTTTAAAATCAATAGTGATATCTATTGGCTCATCATATTCTATATCTGCATCGACTTTTGCAGACATTGTAAAAATATCTCCGTCATTTGCAGGAAATGTATATGTTATAGTATCATTATATCCCAATACATCATTGGTATACATATCATATCTTTTAGCAAATGCCTTAAAAGCTCCGTAACTTGCCTCTATATTTTTTATCTTTTTTATTTCTTTTTTCAAATTCTTTTTATCTAATTTTATAAGTGTTAATTGATTTATTGGCTGTGCTAATTCATAATCTTCAATCTGTTTTCTCCATTTATCTACAGTGTTATTATCCATTTCTGCAGGAGTTGCCAAACTTATAAAATTGTTAGAATTAATCTTTACATCTTCATCATAACAATTTGAATAACTTCCATCATTTGAATATCTAAAAGTTGTTATAAAGTTTTTATCTTTATCATACAGATTCCATATCAAAGAAGAAGCAAATTTATTCATTAAATAATTATCAATAAAAACTTCTTTAAACAAATCATAACTGTATATATCACCGTCTATTAATGTAATACTTAAAATACTAGCAGTATGATTAATAAACTTTGGTATTTCTTTTCTTAATTCTTTGATTTCTTCTTTTAATTTTTCATCAAAGTTTTGAGGAACCTTTTTCAATTCTTTATTATCTTTTATATCAAACAAGCTCAAGGTGTAATCATTATTAACAATTAATTTATAATCATCATTTAATATTTTTTCACATTGAGAATTAAATCCGTAATTTGGAGTACATCTTAATCTAAATTCAGTATAACCTATATTTATTTTTTCAATCAATTCATTAATCATTTTTCCAGCTTCTTTACGAACTACAGAATTCTTTGCGGTTATATATATTTCATATAATAAGCTCTGTGCATATCTGCTTTCTATATTGAATTTTATCATTATAAGGAAAACTTTTGAATCAATACCTAATGATATCAATTCAGATATCTCTTTTAAAGCTTCATCTCCTCCGTACATAGCATAAATAAAACCTGCAATCTCTATGCTTTGATTTTCTAAATAAATTTCTCTAATGAACTTCAAAAATGATTCAAAGTCAAGCAAGTTAACTATATTGTCAATTTTTTCTAATCTGTTAATTGTTCTTTTCAAAGATAAATACTCTGAATATATATACTTTATAACTGTAATATTTACTTCTCTTGATTTATCTTTTATTAGTACATGACAATCCTTTATAAATGTAAGTTTTTTATCTTCTTTTTTAGCATTATATTTTTTTTGAGCATACTTTTCTGCTTTTTCTATAGTTTTGAAATTATAATCTTTTGTAACAAATGAAAGTTCCTGTGAAAAGTCGCTTTCAATTCTTTTTCTCAATCTTACAACTCTTTTATTTTTATCTTTTGCAATAAGATTATATATTTCTTTAACATTAAATTTTGTTATAGTTATATAATCTTCTTTAGGATAAAATGCTTGCATATATACTTTAAGTCTTGTATGTAATTTATCCTCATCATCGCAAAAAGTACCAACTTCTTCTAAATTATCTAAATTCCAATTTTCTAAAGACCCATAATTATCATACTTATACGCAAATCTAAATAGTCCCGCAGCAGTGATTAATTTTTGTGTATCCCATTTATCAAGAGGCTGATTAAAACTTTGTGCCATATAAAACATCATATCCATATTTTCTACATTAGAAACATTCCAACTATTTAAAGGTTGATTAAATTTCATGCATGAGAAAAATGTCTTTTCCATGTTTACAACATTAGAAGTGTCCCATTTATCAAAAGGCTGATTTAATTTTTCGCATTGCCTAAATAAAGAATCCATATTTGCAACATTAGAAACATCCCAATCATTAAGATTCTGATTAAAAACATCACAATATGCAAACATACTTGATAAATCTTTAACTTTAGAAATATTCCATTTATTTAAAGGCTTATTAAAAACTTTTGCACGAGTAAACATAAATGACATATCTTTAACATTAGAAGTGTCCCATTTATTCAAGGGCTGATTAAAGTTTTCGCATTCCTGAAACATGCCTCTCATATTTTTAACTTTTGATACATTCCAATTATTTAAAGGCTGATTAAACTCATTCGCACCATAAAACATAAATGACATATCTTCAACATTAGAAACATCCCATTTATCAAGAGGCTGATTAAAATTAGAACAATGAGTAAACATGTTATTCATACTTTTTACTTTAGATACATTCCAATTACTTAAATCAGGATTAAAATCTATAGCTGAATATCTTACCAACGCATTATAGCCCATATACGCAAACATCATATCCATATTTGTAACATTAGAAACATCCCACTCTTCTATGCCTTCAAAATCTTTTCTTTTGCTTTCATAAAAAAGCTTGCTCATATCTGTGATAAGACTTGTATCAATATAACAAAGTTTTATACCGTCAGTAAATACTAATTTTTTTAATTCTTTTTTTGTTTCTGGTTTGTATTTTCTCATAATTCTCTCCAAATTAACTTTAATTTTAAAATATCATTTTTCATTATTTTTTATAGTTTTTAAATAAGAATTTTTTGTAACAGATGAAAGTTCTTCTGAAAAATCACTTTCAAGTTTTTTTCTTAATTTGGATATTCTTCTATTTTTATCTTTTGAAATAAGATTATATATTTCTTTAACATTATCTTTTGTTATAGTGATATAATCTTCTTTAGGATAAAAAACTTGCATATATACTTTAAGTCTTGTATGCAATTTATTTTCATCATCACAAATTAAAGTTATATCTTTTAATTTATCTAAATTCCAATGTTCTAAAGATTCATAATTATCAAACTTTTCAGCATATTTAAACAAAAATGCTATACTAATTACCTTTTTTGTATTCCATTTATCAAGAGGCTGATTAAAACTTTCTGCCAACATAAACATGCATGCAATATTTGTTACATTGGATACATTCCAGCTATTTAAAGGCTGATTAAATTTTTTACAATCATCAAACATTCTAAACATATTTTCAACATTAGAAACGTCCCATTTATCTAAAGGCTGATTAAAATTCTCACAGCTATCAAACAAACATTCCATATTTTTTACATTAGATACGTCCCAATCATTAAGAGGCTGATTAAAAATAGTACAATAACTAAACATATTTGATAAATCTTCAACTTTACTAATATTCCAATTATTTAAAGGCTGATTAAAGTTTTTTGCCAGATTAAACATACATGACATATCTTCAGCACTAGAAGTATCCCACTTATCTAAAGGCTGATTAAAACTTTCTGCTAGCTTGAACATACCTCTCATATCTTTTACATTAGAAACATTCCAATCATTAAGAGGCTGATTAAACTCTTTTGCTCCCAAAAACATAAATGACATATCTTCAACATTAGAAGTATCCCACTTATCTAAAGACTGATTAAAATTAGAACAATAGGCAAACATATTACTCATCTTTTTTACTTTAGATACATTCCAATTATTTAAATTAGGATTAAAATCTATTCTTGATAAGTCTAAAATAAAATTATAGTCCATATATGCAAACATATAAGACATATCCTCAACATTAGAAACATCCCAATCTTCTATGCCTTCAAAATCTTTTCTTTTACTTTCATGAAAAAGATTGCTCATATCCGTTATAAGACTTGTATCTACACAATCAAGTTTTATATCGTCTGTAAATACTAATTTTTTGAGTTCTTCTTTTGTTGCTGGTTTGTATTTTTTCATAATCTAGTATCCTAATTATAAATTTAAAAATTATATATTATAATTAAAATAAATCTGTAAGTCTAAAATCCCAAATCATTAATACTAGTAAAGTATAAATAAATCTTTTACTTACTTCCTCTCCATTTTCATTATCAAAATAAATATTAATTTTTACTCTGTCATGATAATCAGTTTTAGAATTAACATCTGCATCTATAGTAAAAGTATCTCCATTCTTTGTTTTTAATGAATAATTTTTGACAACATCGTATCCTATATATTCAGAATACATTTCATATCTTGCACCGAAAGCTTTAAAAGTACCATAAGCTATTTCTAAATTATCTATTTTTTCTACTTCGCTTTTCAAATTATCTTTATCTAATTTTATAACTGTTAATTGCTGTAAAGGCTGTGCTATTTCATAATCTTCAAGCTGCTTTCTCCATTTATCTATAGTATTATCGTCCATTTCTACAAGGCTTGCTAAACCTACAAAACTATTATCATCAATTTTTACTTCTTCATCTTCACAGTTTGAATAACTTCCGTCACCTGAATATCTAAAAGTTGTTATAAAATTATAGTTATTATCATATAGATTCCATATTAAAGATGAAGCAAATCTATTCATCATAGCATTATCAATAAAAATATCTTTGAATATATCATAACTGTATTTCTCTCCGCTTGCTAATAAAACAGCTAAAAGAGAAGAAGTATCTTTCATAAAAGAAGGAATTTTTTTTCTTAATTTTGTTATTTCATCTTTTAAATCTTCATCGAAGTTTTGAGGAATCTTTTTTAACTCTTTATTATTTTTTATATCAAACAAACTCAAAGAATAATCATTATTCAAAATTAATTTATAATCTTCATTTAATAGTCTCTCTCCTTGAGAATTAAAGCTGAAATCAGGAGAAAATCTTAATTCAAACTCCTCATAGCTAATATTCATTTTTTTAATCACTTCTTCAATTAGATTATAAGCTTCATAACGTACTTCAGATTTTTTTGTACTTGAATATATTTCATATAATATTCTAAGTGCATATTTACTTTCTATATTTAATTTAATTATTAAAAGTGAAAGTTTAGTATCTTTTTCTTTTTTATATATATTTTTTATGGCTTTATCTCCTCCGTATAAACAATAAATAAAAGCTGCTGTTTCTTTATTAGTTTCATCATAGATATTTTTAGCAAAATTTACAAATGATTCTTTATCAAGTAAATTAACTATATTATCAATCTGCGTTAATCTTTTAATATCTCTTTTAAGAACTAAATACTCTAAATATATATATTTTAAAACTTTATTTTCAACTTCTCTAGCTTTATCTTTTATCAAAACCTTATAATTATTATTTATAAAGCTTACTTTCTTATCATCTTTTTTATTATAATTATCTTCAACATATTTTTCTGCTTCTTCTATAGTTTTGAAATTATAATCATCAGTAACAGATGAAAGTTCTTCACTAAACTCTGTTTCTAATTTCTTTTTTAATGCCATAACTTTTTTATTTGTGTCTTTTGATATTGCATTATATACTTCTTTGACATTTTCTTTTGTGATAGTTACATAATCTCTTGATACTAAATCATATTCTTCTGATATAAAATCATATTCATCATCATCATATTCTTTATCACTATTTTCAATAGGTACATAAGTGTTGTGAGAACCATAAAATGCCTGCATATATACTCTAAGCCTTAAAGGCAATTTTTCATAGAATCTTTCATAGTTAGTGCATAAATCACTCATATCTGATACTTTACTTAAATCCCAATTTGCTAATGAATCATAATAATCATAGCTGTCAGTATATTTAAACATTGAGTACATTTTGCTTAATTTTTTTGTATTCCATTTATCTAAAGGCTGATTAAAAGAATCGGCAGAATAAAACATAGATTCCATAGTTTTTACATTGGATACATTCCAGCTATTTAAAGGCTGATTAAAAGAAATGGAAGAATGAAACATAGCCTCCATAGTTTTTACATTAGATACGTCCCAATCATTAAGAGGCTGATTAAAAGAATCACATGCATTAAACATATAACTCATATCTTCAACTTTACTAACATTCCAATTATTTATATTCTGATTAAAAGTTTTAGCAATACTAAACATACCGCTCATATTTGTAACATTAGAAGTATCCCATTTATCTAAAGGCTGATTAAAACTTAAACATTCTCTAAACATCCAAGACATATTCTCAACATTAGAAGTATCCCAATCTTCTATGCCTTCAAAATCTTTTCTTTCACTTTTTTGAAAAAGCTCGCTCATATCTGTAATAAGGCTTGTATCTACATCGCTAAGTTTTATACCGTCTGTAAATACTAATTTTTTGAGTTCTTCTTTTGTTTTTGGTTTATACTTTTTCATAAATTTAATCCTAAGTTATAGTTTACATAACTCTATTATAGATATATGATTTTTCTATACTAGAGAATAATTTTATTTATAAGGCAATTTTATAAATTTAACTGATTATTAAAAAATTAATATGCTAATAGTTATTCAAATACAAAATATAAAAAATTGTTCGATAAAATATTTTATTAAATAAATGAGAGTTCACAACTTTTTGATTTTTTCTATAGTTAAGCCTGTTACTTTACTTATAATATCAATATCTATATTTTCTTTTTTCATATTTTTATCTAATGAATATTTTTCTTGTTCTATACCTTGTTCTATACCCTCTTTTATACCTTCTTCCCTTCCTAATCTTCTCTCCTCATCAAGCATTATTTGATTACCGTATAGATATGCCTCTTTTTTCTCATATTCCATCATCATTAATTTACTTTTGACAAAATTATTATATTTTTTCTGCACTTCTTCCATTATGGTTTTTTCTTTTACTATTTCAGACATAGACACCTCCAAATTTTTACTTGTAAATATTTTTAGCCAATAATTTAAATCTCTAGATAATGCATTTTTCTTAATTTTTTTTAACTCTATTATATGTATCTGCAAATGATCTGTTAATAACTTTTTATTATTCATATCATAAAGCATATAACATGAATGTATATTCTTTGTTTTATCCAAATTGAAATTTAATAGATTGATACTTATTACAGGAGTAAGTACATCGTATCTTTCACCATGCTTTAGTAATTTACTATAATTAGCAGCCCAATAATAAAGTATGCGTTCTGGAAATCTAGAATTGCCTTGTAATTGTATTTCTATAATAACAACTGAACCGTTTTGAGTAAGGCATTTTACATCGAGGCATCTGCGACATCTGTCCACCTTGCGTGCCACCTTCGGTGCTATTGTTTCCTTTAGATTCCTATTTTTCTTTAGATTGAAATGGGTAAGAATTTCAACAGAACGAAAAGTTTTCATATTAGCATTAATCATTATAGAATTAATAAAATCCAAAAGTATGGACTCGCTGCTGCCTTTATCAGTAAAATAATCATTTAAAGGATTAAAATATTTTATTTGTTTAATATTTGATTTATTTCTCATATATGTATTATACTTAAAATTATTAACTTTGTCAAAAATAAATATAAAAGCTAATATTTAATCAAGTTCAGCCCTAGAAAATAAATCTCTTATCAGTTTATCATCTTCGCATGCCTCTTTAAATAATAAAGCAAATTTCTTTAATGCTTCAATATTGCTGCTGTAAGCACAGAACATACTTGATTCAGAATCAAAATCAATAATCCCTTTTAAATCAGGCACTCTTTCTTCTAAAAACACTATAGCCAAAGACTGCCAATCATACCCTCCTCCTTCAAAACCTTCATCTTCTCTTTCTTCAAATATTTCTACTTTATATTCTCCAACATTTAAACAAAGAGAAGCGGTATTTTCATGTTCTACAAAAAAGAATGGTTCTATTTGTTTTTCAAAATCATTTTTCATTTTTACTTCCTTTTAATTAATTTTTTTATACTAGTACTTTACTGCAATAATAAAAATGTTTAATCTTTTAATACTCTAAAATCATAAATAACAAAATATTAACAATAAATATTTTACTCCTAAACTTTAAACAAGTTTAGAGTTTAGAGTTTAGAGTTTAGAGTTTAGAGTTTAGAGTTTAGAGTTTAGAGTTTAGAGTTTAGAGTTTAGAGTTTAGAGTTTAGAGTTTAGAGTTTAGAGTTTAGAGTTTAGAGTTTCTCTTTAAGTATACTTTTATATTATATCATTAAAAATGTATTTTGTCAAATTATCAAAATTAAATTAATTCCGTAATTTTTTCAAAGCTTCTTGCTTATTCTGTTTAGCCTTTTCATAATTTGAATCTATCTCTATGGCTTTGTCATAATCATTTATAGCTTCTTCATATAAACCCATACTATATTTTGTAAACCCTCTATTATTATATGCATCAGCCAATTTTGGATTTAACTCTATAACTCTATTATAATCTTTTAAAGCTTTTTCATAATCTCCTAAACTATAATACGAAAGCCCCCTATTATAATAAGCATTTATATTGTTATTATCCAATTCTATTACAACATCATAATCTTTTACAGCCTCATTATGAAGTCCAATATTATTTTTAGCAATTGCTCTGTTATAATATGCATCAATATATTGAGGCTCTATATTAATTGCATTAGTAAAATCTTCTAAAGCATCTTCATATAATCCTAATGCACTTTTGGCATTTCCTCTATTATTATAAGCATAAAAATATTGAGGCGATAATGCTATGGCTTTATTAAAATCTTTTATTGCCTCTTTATAAAGTCCTAAATTATATTCTGCTGTTCCTCTGTTATTGTAAGCATCGGTATATTCATCATATATTTCTAATGCTTTATTTATATCTGCTATAGCCTCATTATACAAACCTAATCCTATTTTGCATGCACCTATATTATTATAAGCATAAGAACTATTGGAATTGGAAAGTTCTATAACTTTATTATAATAAGAAATAGCTTCTTCATAAAGCCCCATACTCCTTTTAGCATCTCCTATTCCATTATAAGCATATACTTCTGTATCATCTAATTCCAATACTTTTTTATAATCTTCTATAGCTTCAATATATTTTTTCGACATTAATTTTATGAATGCCCTGTCTATATAAGCATCTATATTATTGCTATCCAAAACAATAGCTTTATCAATATCTTTTAGTGCATCTTCATAATACCCCAAATTACCTTTAGCATATCCTCTGTCATCATAAGCATTTGAATGAGTAGGTACTAATTCTATAACTTTATCATAATCTTTTACAGCTGATTCATAAATCCCAAGATTACATTCACAATTTGCCCTATTATAATAAAGCTCTGCATAATTTTCATCTATTTCTATACCTTTACCATAATAATTAATAGCCTCTTCAAAAAATCCTAATGCCTGTTTAGAAAGACCTAAATAATTATATATTTCAGAATTATCCCCATCTTCTTCTAATGCTTTAATAAATAATTCTGATGCTTTATCAAACTGAGTTTCTCTAAATAATTGCAAACCTTCTTCAAAATATGACATTATGCCTTCCTTAATTAATAAAAATTGTTTATTATTGCTAGCTATAAACTCGCTTAAAATATCTGACAACTAAAGTTATCAGCTGCTCGTTTATAGCTTTAAAATTAGTATTAATTATAATTTATAAATAAATACTTTGACAAGTAAACTTGTTAGACACTTACAATTTTTATTTTAAAATTATTAATAAAAATTATTCACCACAAATCTCTGACAAGTAAACTTATCAGAAACTCATAATTATTATTAATTAAAACAATATTTTTGCAAGAAATTTATATTATATTTTTGGATTTTTTATTATAAAATATAATACACACAAATAAAAAATTATTTAATAAAATAAATATAAGAAAATTGATAAATGTATCAATATAAAATTAAATTATATATACAGAAGATATAATAAAAATATAAAAGTAATCCTATTAGCTTATATTATGAAATGCAAACATGCTCTTCATAAACTTCTTTGGCTTTAGAATAAAATTCGGCAGCCTTTTCATAATTTCCATCGATAAATTCAATATTACCTAAATGGAAATAATCACTGGATTCAGGATTTTCTTTTATTTTATTTGTATACTTTTCTCTGCTTTCTTTCAAATTAGGATAATTATCTTTTAAAGTTTTACTTCTAAGGTTTTTAAGAGCTAAAACTTCAGGAGTATCAGCAGGATACATAGCTAAAGCCTGCAAATACATATTTTCTGCCTTTTTATAATCTTTAATTTCATGCAAACAAACACCATAATAATGATAATCATTATGGTCAGCCAATTTATTATCTACTAAGATTTTATAAAAATTCATAGCTTCTTTATAAAGTTTATTTCTAAAGAAGTAATTAGCCATATATACTAAAGCAACCCTATCTTTAGCATTAATTTTAAGTACATTTTTAGCAGTTTCCAATCCTTTATCTTCTTCCTTAAGTAGGGTGCATAAAGATAAAAATTCATAATAAGGATTAAGATTTGATGAAGTATATAAAGTGATTCCTTTTCTGTAAAGTTCAAAAGCCTCTTCAAGTCTATATTCTTTTTTAGCAATAGCACCTAAAATGAAATAGGCTTCTGCTGCCATCCAATATTCCAAAAAAGTATTTAAAAATATTTTAGCATGTTCATAATCTCCGTTTTCAAATAAAGAAACTGCCACTTGTAAATATGCTTTCATATCATCAGAAGTACTTAATCTCATACTTCTTTTCAAAGCTTCTATAGCTTCTTCATTTACTCCTTTTTTTAATAATTCTTCGGCAAGATTACTTAATTTCATTGCTTTAGTATTAGTAGACACGTTCATACTCCTTTTTATTGAATTGGTCTTACATAAACTTCTTCAGAAAAACCACTTTCTATATTTCCACCCTCTCCGCCTATAGCTGTAACAGTAAAATAATAAACTGTTCCTTCTTTAAGTCCTTCTATTTTATATTCATGTACATTCTCTATTACTATAGGTGTGTATTGTGCTTCATTATATTCACCTGATTTAGTTCCATAATAAATTTTATAACCTGATATATTTTCATGAGAACCACTCCAACTTAGCATAACAGAAGTACCGCTTACCACATCAGCTTTTAAATTAGATGGTACTAAAGGTTTTTCAGGATGATGATAATCTATAGAAACATTATTTAATACAGGCGTAACATTTCTATCAACATTACTTTTCAATACAGCTCTAATCTGAATATATCTAGTCATTGTATTTGTCATAATATTTGTATAATTTTTTAAAGGCTCCCAAGCTATATTAACATCTTCAGAAGCAAAATAATAATCTGAAGTTCTGTAATACATATCTATATAACTTCCATTTGTAGAATTTCCAACATAATTTATAGAGTCAATAAATGTATTCCTATTTCCCAAATCCATAACCTTACTTATTATCTCTCCGTCTGCAGTATAATTATATAAATTAAAAGTCTGCTTATAACGAGGTGTAAAATAAAAAGCATCCAATCCGCCTATAAAACCATTTCCTAAATATAAAGGATCCAATTTTATATTATCAAACTCTATAGTATAAGGAGAACCTGTTGCATCTCCTGTTCTAGTCAAGTATACAACCTGATCTTCAAGGCCGTCTATATATTTCACTAATTTTCCTGTAGAGGCATTAAAACTTACACTATGATGTCTCCATTCATTTTCTTTCAGATATTCTCCCTCAGATAATATAACATTTGTATATACTCCATTATAGGAAAATATGTTATTAAACTGCCAAACTAATCTGCCATTAACAATATTAGCTTTTATGCCTGAAGATTTTGTAACACCATTTTCATTATATATAGCAGTTTTTGATAATACCTGAGAATTCATTCTTATTTTATAAGGATTCAAATAAAACTCCAAAGTAAAACTTGTCATAGTATCATCAAAATTGTGAGTACCATCTCCTACATAATAATCTATTTTCACATACGATTTAATATTATGGAAGAATATGGCATCTCCTCCATTAGCACCCTTTATAGATTTAATATCCTTACTATATATAAGCCCCTGTAAAATACTAGAATCAAGAGCTGTATCTCCTCTTAGATAATTAAGTGCCGAGTCGCTGTCGCTCAATATATAACTATTAGTAATATTATTTAATGTGGTATAATAAATATTATTTGTGTTTGAAAAAACATCATAAACAACAGCATTTAAACTAGCTGTAAAATATAAAATAAAAGCTATTAAAAAACCTATATAATGCATTTTCAAGTCCCAATTACTATTATAATTCTTTAATAATTATTCGGATATTTTTTAAATATCATTATTAAAAATATAATAAAAACTATAATGTATATTTATATAGTTGTAAAAACTATAATTAAACTATATTAATAAAACTAATCAAAAAAAGATTTGTTATATAATAAATAATAAAAATATACTAGGAGCAATTATGAAATTATCATTTATATTTGCATTTATTTTATATATGAGCAGTATTTTATTGGCAGATACAAGAAGTGATTTTTTTTCTGCGGTACATAGCGGAAATATAAAATCTGTAAAAGAATATATAGAAATGGGAATAAATGTAAATTTACGGGATGAAAGAAAAAGAACGCCTTTAATGATAGCGGCATATAAAAATGATATAAAAATGGTTAAACTTCTAGTTGATAATGATGCAAATGTAAATATACAAGATGAAAAATTGAATTCTCCTTTTCTATATGCAAGTTCAAGAGGAATGCTTGATATAATAAAACTAATATATAAAAAAGCTGATACAAAAAATGTTTTAAATATTTTCGGATCGAATGCATTAATGCTAGCATGCGAAAAAGAACATTTAGGAACAGTGAAATTCCTTCTTGAAAACACTGATATAGATGTTAATCATATTAATCATTTATCATATACAGCATTATTAGAAGTTGCCATTGTTGGAAATGACAGTTTAAATTATGCTGAAATAGTTAAGATTCTATTAGAACATGGAGCCGACAAGACTATTAAAGATAAGAACGGACATGATGCTCTATATTATGCCAAAGAAAGAAATTTAAAAAATATAGAAAAATTATTAGAAGAATAAAAATAAAGGCAAAAGCCTAAGAAATAAGACTTTTACCTTTATTAATAATTTCATAAGAACTTATCAATCTTTTTTTACTTCCTTACCTGTCGCAGCATATCTTTGTAATTGAACAGTAGCAGCCTTAGGATTTTTTACCACGCAAGGACCGCCTACACAGCCTCCATTACAAGCCATAACCTCAACAAGATTAGGAGTATCAGCAGTAATAGGAGTTTCTCCTGCCTGAACTTTTCCATAACCTTTTAACTGTTTCATACCATCTTTATCAAGTCCGTTAATCACAGCAGCTTTTAATTTTTCAGGGTGTTTTAATCTTACTTTAACAGCCTCAGCAACACCGCCGCTCATAGCATATTTTCTTCCTGAAGCAGTAGGAACAGTTTCTATATCTAAATCAGGTTCTTTTGATACATCAGTACCTGTAGCTATAAATAAAGCATCAAGCTCTTCCATAGATAAGCCATAATCTACTAACTCATCATCTAAACCTTCTCTTCTTTTTGCAAGACAAGGTCCTATAAATACATTAATAGCATCAGGATCATCTTTATGCATCATTTCAGCAGTATAATGCATAGGGGTTCTAGTTTCAGATACGCAAGGAATAAGTTCAGGTACATGCTTTCTCACCGCTTTTACATAGGCAGGACAGCATGAAGTAGTCATCAGTTTATCCCCTCTTTCCATTCTCTCTTCAAACTCAGCAGCCTCTTTATCTGATGTAACATCTGCTCCCAAAGCAACTTCCCATACCTTATTAAATCCTATTTTTAATAAAGCACTTTTTAATTGTCCCGGTTTAGCGTTAAATTGAGAAGCTATGGCAGGAGCATACATAACATTAACTTTTTCATCTGCCTTTAAATGCTTTAAAACATCTATAAGCTGCCCCTTATCCATCATAGCACCAAATGGACATTCTCTCATACAATTTCCGCAGAATATACATTTATGATAGTCTATTACTTCTTTGCCATACTCATTTTTATTAATAGCTCCTACAGGACAAGACTCCTCGCAAGGAACAGGTATATAAATAATAGCATGATAAGGACAGTTTTTTAAACATAATCCGCAGTTAATACATTTACTGCTGTCTATATGTGCCCTTTTTTCATCTAGTATTGTTATGGCATCTTTAGGACAATTAACTATACAAGGTCTGGCTAAGCAAGCCTGACAGGCATTAGTTACCATAAAATTAGCCCTTACACAAGCATTGCAAGCTTCATCAAGAACTGTAAGCATAGGCCAAGTAGGTTTATCTCTTTCTAATGCTAATTTAGCATATCCGGACAATGGTATTCCGCTATCCTCCTTGCCTTCAACACTTATACCAAGTCTTGCCATAATTCTATTCTTTATTATTTCTCTGTCATTGTGTATACAGCATCTTATAGATTTGCTATCTCTAGGTATTATCTCTATAGGCAGCCTATCAATATCTTCTACAAGCCTGTCTTCAATAAACATTAATGCAATCTTTACCAAGATATCTTTTTTTAACTGAGAAGCGTTATTATTAATATTCAATTTTATACTCCTAATTTTTTAAGTGATTTTTGGTTTAATATAAACGCATAATTGATATAATTATAATACGAAGATTATTTTTTTCAAGTATAACATAAAAATAATATATACATTTTAACATCTTATTATAGAATAAAAACATTTATTAGTATATAAAACTCTTATTTCTATATATTCTATAAAAATATCTGTATTCCTAATGATAAAGTTGTTTCAAAACTAATTTTATTTATTAATTGAAGAATTACTCATTTGATATATATAATTATTATTTTGCAGCCTTTCTCTATTACGAAAAAATCCTACTTTAATGCCTGTATGTGAAAAGATTCTATACTAGACAAGTTAGTATACGCTTCGCAAAATAGTACATGTTTATATACTAAAACAGTAACAAATACAACATATAAAACATTATATATTAATTTAAAAATTAAATAATTCTATACTTAATCTTATCAAGTGCTTCTCAAACAAGTCTAACAGTCAAAACTTAATTTGATATTAATTTATCTCTTAATTCATTATAATTTTTACTCATAATGTCATACCAATAATCCAATTTATCATTATCATCACCATTGATATCTTTAAAATAGAAAGGCTCTAAAAATCTCACAGTTATCTTTTTAAATGGGACAATCTTAATACTTCTAGCTTTCATAATATCTCTAGTACCATATATAACAACAGGCAAAACCGGTATATCTGAACATCTTTCTGATATTTTTAATATTCCTCTTTTAGGCTTTTTTATTTCTCCTGTAGCACTTCTTGTACCTTCAGGATAAATGACTATACTGATATTATTTCTTAATCTGTTTTCCATATCATCTATAGATTTTACAGCACCTACCGTACCTCTTTTAACAAATATGTAATTAGCAAGAGACATACCAAAACCAATTAAAGGTACTTTTCCATAAGTATCCTTTGATACAAATGCAAAAGAATTTTTAAATATACTGAAGCATGCAAATATATCGAAAGCACTTTGATGATTAGGAGTCAGTAAGTAAGTTTTATTAGGATCATAATTTTCTTTTCCTTCTATATCAAAAGAAATGAATGCCATTTTCATAAGCACTCTGCCCCAAAATTTAGCCATAGTATGAACATATTGCGAAGCTTTTCTCTTAGAAAATAATCTTATAAATGGGTAAATTGAAAAGGCTACAATTACACACAATAATGTAAAAATAAAACTTAATAAAAAATAAATTAAACTAAATAATATCATAATAAATAGTTTATTATAAAAATAAAAAATTATCAATATACAACTTGATATATTAATAACTGTTTGTTATAATTAATAAATATTTTTTTTATTTTTAATTAAATTACTTAATAATTATGAATAACAGGAAAAAGCAACAAATAGGAATCATAGTTAATGTTCTTAGAACTGATACTGATGGAATTTTAAAAAAAATAAATACTATAATAAAAAGATATAATATAGAAGCTATTATAATAAATTATGATATATCATCTTACAATAATATAAAAAAAGCAGCAAGAGAGTTAAAAAATGTATCAATGCTGATATCTATAGGCGGAGATGGTACATTGCTTTCCGCTTTAAAAATAGCAATAAAATATGACATATCAGTTCTTCCAATATATAACGGTACATTAGGTTTTATTTCAGAAATACCTCCTGAAGAAGCATATTTAATATTAGAAGAATATTTTGAAAATAAAAAAACATTATATGAAATAGAGCCTAGAACATTATTATCTGTAAGGGTTTATTCAAAAGAAAAAGATACATATAAAGAACATCTCGCTGTTAATGAGTTAGTTTTAAGTAAATGCGACGGCAGAGCAATACATATAAACATTATAATATCCGGTAAACTAATATCTTCAATAGTAGGAGACGGTGTTGTAATAGCAACCCCTACAGGCTCTACTGCTTATGCTTTAAGTGCAGGAGGTCCTATACTTGCCCCCACCATTGATGCAATATCTTTTGTACCTATAGCACCTCATTCATTAACCTTCAGACCGCTAGTTATTCCTAAACATGATAATATAGAATTGGAATTGACACAAAAATCATTAAAGGCTATGATAACAATAGACGGATATGATATATGTCAATTTAAAAATAATGATAAGATAAAAGCGAAAATAAGTAATAAAAACTGCTATATATTTCAAAGTGCAAACAGGCTGTTTTATGATATACTTAGGAATAAACTTAATTGGGGTAGATAATGCTTAAATATCTCGAAATTAGAAATTTTGTGTTAATAGATAAATTAAAAATAAATTTCAGCAGCGGCTTCAATGTACTTACAGGTGAAACAGGTGCTGGTAAAAGCATTATAATCAGTGCATTAGAACTCATAACAGGGGAAAAAGGTTCTACTAGAATGGTTGGAGCTAATGGCGACAGATTAATTGTTTCAGGAAATTTTTCTCTTCAATCATCTGCTGATATTGTAAAAAATAAATTAAAAGAATGGAATATAGAAATAAATAATGATGAGCTTAATATAAAAAGAGAAATTACAAAAGACGGAAAAAGCAAATCTTTTATAAATAATGTAGGTGTTAAAGTAGCTGAATTAAAAGAACTTGGTGATTTGATAGTAGATATACATGGACAGCATGAACATCAGTCTCTTTTTAATCCGGCAAATCATTTAAACTTTTATGACAGTTATTTAAATATTGATGAAAAGCTTGAAAATTATAAAAATCATTATAATAAACTCATCAAATTAATAAAACAGTATAATGAAATATATCAAAATAAAAACAATATTTTAAAAGAAAAATCTTTTTTAGAATATGCAATAGATGAAATAGAAAAAGCTAAATTAAAGCCAAATGAAGATGAAGATATAAAAAATGATATTACTATGATGTCAAATGCAGAAAGTATAGCTTCGTCTCTTTCTTCTATTAATAAAGATATATTCGGAAGCGAATCCGGAGCTTATATAAAATTAACTAGAAGCATTTCGGCATTACAAAGCATATCCAAATATGATAATAGACTTTCAGATATCGCATCACAAATAGAAGGCATAACATTAAATCTCGAAGATATAAAAACTGTTTTAACTGAAATAAGATCCAAAACAAAATTTGATCCTGAAGAACTTCAATCACTTAATGAAAGACTTTTCTTCATTAATAATTTAAAAAAGAAATACGGCTCTAATATAAAAGAAATAATATCTTATGCCAAAGAATCCAAAGAAAAATTAGAATCTCTAAATTTCTCTGAAGAGGATATTGAAAACTTAAAAAAAGAAATAGAAAAACTAAGAGAAAAAACTTCCGTACTTGCAAAAGAGATATCGGATATAAGGCATAATAGAAAAGAAGATTTTATAAAAGCAATAGAAAATGAAATGAATGATTTGGGAATGTCATCTACAAAATTTGATGTTGAAATAACTTTAGATGAAGATGATGACGGTATACTTAATATAGACGGTGCCAATATAAAAGCTAATTCTACGGGTATTGATAATATAGAATTTATAATAGCACCGAATAAGCAGAGTATGTTTCAGCCTCTTAGAAAAATTGCTTCAGGCGGTGAAATATCTAGAATAATGCTTTCACTAAAAAATGTACTTTCTTTAGGAGATTATTGTGAAACATGCGTATTCGATGAAATAGATGTAGGTGTTGGCGGAAGAATTGCTGAAGTTATAGGCGAAAAAATAGCTGCATTATCAAAAAGAAAACAGGTGCTTAGCGTTACTCATTTAGCACAAATTGCAATATATGCTAATAATCATTTTAAAGTTACAAAAAATGAAGGCGATGATATTGTTACTTCAACTATTGAAGAGCTTGATGACAGTATGAGAGTTAATGAAATAGCAAGAATGATAACAGGAAAAGAAATCACAGAAGCAAGCATAAAACATGCCGAAGAAATGCTTGAACATGCCAAAAAATAATAAATTATAAAATATAAAAAGCAGGTATAAAATTAATTATACCTGCTTTTTTATTTATAGGCATGATAGATTATTTTTTATCTTCTTCTTTTTCTTTCAATACAGGAATAGCAAATTTTAATTTAGGAAAAATAAGTATATATATAAACATTACCACAATACTAACCAAATTAAAGAATGAATAAGGTAAATATTGTAAAGTAGCCACTCCTAAAGTAGATGCCATATAAACACCTGTTACTGTCCATGGTACTATAGGTTCAGTTAAAGTTCCTCCTTCTTCCATAGTTCTTGATAAAGCAGAAGGATGTAATTTATATTTTTTATATATATCTTGGAATATAGGACCTAAAGTTAAAAAAGTAAATTGTGTACTATTAACACTTGAATTAACAATGAATGTAGTAAACCAAGTTACTATCATCAAACTCTTAACTCCTTTTATAACTTTTAATAATAAATCCAATATAGTTTGCAAAGTTCCTATTAGCTGAAGCATAGCTCCAAAAGTTAAAGCAGATATCAAAAATAATACTGTAGGCATCATATTAACCATACCGCCTCTATTTAATAAATTATTTAAATTAGCAGGTATTTGATCTGCAGGTAAATTTGACATAGAAACATTAAATCCTGATACAAAGGCTTTTACCGAATTTAAAAAACCAAAATCCTGGAATATTGCACCTAATATTAAAGCTAGGAAACTTCCTAAAAACATAGTTATTATAGGTGATAAACCTTTAAAACTTCCTACAAAAACAACAACAGCTGGAAGTAATAATAATATATTAAAATTAAACATATAATCTAAAGAATCTAATATTTCTCTAGTTTCTTTAACTGTTGAGATATCTATATTAGAAGAAGCAGTAAAACCTAAAACAATAAATATAATACTTGATATTATTACAGAAGGTATAGTTACTATCAGCATAGATTTTATATGGTCTATTAACTGAGCACCTGAACCCATAGCTGATAAAACTGTTGTATCAGATATAGGAGAATTTTTATCCCCAACATAAGCACCGCTTATTATAGCACCAGCTATTAAAGGTAAAGGTATTCCTGTTGCATGGGCCACACCTATGAAAGCAACTCCAGAAGTAGCAGCAGCTCCCCAAGAAGTACCTGTAAATATAGCAACGAAAGCAGTAACAATAAATGCTGTAAAAGGTATAAAGGAAGGATTAATCCATTTTATACCATAATATATAAGCATAGGAACAGCTCCGCTGTATATCCAAGTACCGACTATAGCACCTATCAATATTAATATAAGTACCCCAAGCCAAGTATCTGCTATTTTTTTTACAAAAGCCTTTTCCATTTCTTCCCATTTATATCCTGCAGTATATGCAATAATACAGCAAATAACAGTACCTATTATAAGTAAAAATTCTATTGCTATGCCAAATCTTACAGTACCTATAAGAACACCAACTAATATAAATATAAGGGGGAATATTTTTAAAAATGTATTTATTTGTTTCTTTTCCATACATAACACTCCAAAAAATTATTTTATATTTTTTAATGCCTCATCTAAATCAGCTATAAGATCATTATAATCTTCTAATCCTACAGATATTCTCATAACCCCCAAAGATATGCCCATAGCATCAAACTGTTCTTTAGGCATTTCTTTTAAATAACTTATGGCAGGAGCATATATTAGACTTTCATGTCCACCCCAACTTACTCCTATTCTGAAGCATTTTAAACTATTGAAAAATTTCTTTATATCATTTAAATTATCAGAATTAATAACAAATCCCATAAGTCCTGAAAATCCTTTCATTTGTTCTTTAGCTAAATCATATTGATCAAAATTTTCAAGTCCCGGATACATAACTTTCTTAACTTTAGGATTATTATTTAAATATTTAGCAACAGCCAAAGCATTTTCCTGATGCTGCATCATTCTTATTTTTAAAGTCCTTAAACTTCTCAATATAAGCCAAGCTTCAAAAGGAGACATTTTAGCTCCTAAAAATGCATGTTCTCTGTCAAATAGCGATTTAATATCCTGCTCTTTACCGACTACAACACCAGCAACTACATCACTATGTCCTCCTAAATACTTAGAACAAGAATGAACTTCTAAGTCTATTCCCATTTCTAAAGGTCTTTGAAATATAGGAGTAGCCCAAGTATTATCTATTATAGTTTTGATATTATGTTTTTTTGCTAATGCCACAACTTGTTTTATATTCTGCAAACTAAATACTGCAGATGAAGGACTTTCCAAATATATTAATTTTGTGTTTTCTCTAATGGCATTTTCAAAATCTTCTATTTTTTTACCCTCTACAAAAGTAGTTTCTATATTACATTTTTCTTTTAAATATACATTCATAAAATTATTAGCAGGACCATAAACATTTTTTATAGATATTATATGATCTCCGCAATTAACATAATGAAGTATTGATGATGATATAGCCCCCATACCTGAAGAAAATAATTTAGCTCTCTCAGCTCCGCATAAACAAGCTATCTTCTCTTCTACTAATGATACAGATGGGTTGTTTCCTCTTGTATATATAGAATTATTGAAAGGATCATCGAATGCTTTATCTATTGCTTCCCAACTTTCAAAAGTAAATAAACTACTTTGATATACAGGAGGCACTACAGGACCATTTCCTCCTTCTTTATAATGAATTAATTTTGTTTGATAAGATTGATCACTCATAATAAAAATCCTTTATTTTTATTTATAATAAATTTACTTTTGTAGTAAACACTTTTTCTTTTATTTCTTCATCTTTATTTACTAATATAGTTTCCTTAAACAAGATATTATCAGAACTTACACCTAATAAAATATCAACATTAGCTTTTTTCATAACAAATTTCATATCTTCATCATAGAAAGCCAATATATGTATAGGCACTTCAAAATTAATTCCAACACTTTGATTAGGTTCTAAAGTTACTCTTTTAAATCCCTTGAGTTCTTTAACAGGTCTTGTAACACCTAAAACATTATTTCTAAAATAAAGCTGTACAACTTCACTTCCTTTTACTTTTCCTACATTTTTTATTTTACAAGATATATTAATTTTATCTGTAGGAGATAATTCTTTTTTATCAACTTTAAAATCATATAATTCAAAGTTAGTATAGCTTAATCCATATCCGAAATTATATATAGCCTCATGCGGTCCATCTACATAACCGCCCCACATTCTTTCAGAACCACCTGATGGTTTATGAGAATAGTATATAGGTATTTGTCCTATATTATGCGGAAAAGTAACAGGAAGCTTTCCTCCCGGATTATAATCTCCATATAATACATCTGCTATTGCCTGTCCACCCATTTCTCCTGGAAGCCAAGCACATATTATACCATCCATATTTTCTCTTTCCCAAGGCATTGTTACAGGACGACCTACTATTAATATCAATATAATAGGTTTTCCTAATTTTTTTAATTCTTTAAGCAATTTATTTTGACCAGGAAGCAGATTTAAAGATGATCTATCTCTTGATTCTCCAGAACTAGTTCCATCTTCTAATCCTGATTTATCACCTAATATTGCTAATATTACATCTGATTTTTTAGCAGTTTCTACCGCTTCATTAACAAGCTCATCTGTAGTTTCAAATATTTCTGAACCCAAAGATAAAAATACATTATCTTTTCCTATTTTGGAACAAACACCTTCATATACAGAAACACCTTCTATTTCTCTAATAAAATTATACAAAATATTAGCATCCAAATCTACTCTTTCCTGCATAGTAAAACCAGTAGCATTATTATTGTCTTCGTTATTAGACATGACCCTTAATGTTTCTACAAGCGATTCCACATGGGCTTTAAAAGCATAATCTCCTAGCTGATTTCTAACTGAATTTCCATTAGGACCTATTATAGCCACCTTTTGATCTTTTTTTAATGGTAAAATATTATTTTTATTCTCTAAAAGAACTATACTCTCTCTTGCTAATTCTAATGATTTATGTAAACTTTCATTAGAACGCATAACAAAAGATATAGTTTCAGGTATATAAGGATTATCAAATAAACCTAATTCAAATTTTTTAGTTAATACTCTTTCTACTATCTTATCTAAATTCTTTTCTAAAATATTCTCATTTTTTACTTCTTCTACTAAGATTTTTCCATATACCGCTTGAGTAGGAAGTTCTATATCAACTTCACAATCTATCGCTCTTTTAGCTATAGAGTTATAATCAGGAAATAATTTATGGAAAGATTCCAATAAAGTAAGACCGCTATAATCAGTTACTACTAATCCATCAAATTTCCATTCATCTCTTAATATTGTTTTTAATAATTTTTTTGAACTATGACAAGGTTCTCCATCATTTTCTTGATAAGCAGGCATAATAGATTTTAAATTTGCCTCTTTTATAGCTGCTTCAAATGCAGCAAGATAAACCTCCCTTAAAGTTCTTTCAGGAACTTGTCCAGGTGCCCAATTAAATCCTTTTTCTGCTGCCCCATAAGCTACAAAATGCTTACCTGTAGAATAAATATTATTTTTTTGTATTCCTCTAATATAAGCCATACCCATTTGAGAAACCAAATATACATCCTCTCCAAAAGTTTCTTCAAGTCTTCCCCATCTAGGTTCTCTTGTAACATCTAAAAGAGGTGCCAATGTCTGATTACATCCTACAGCATTTAATTCCTTTCCTATTATATCTGCCATTTCTTCACATAGTGTATCATTAAATGTTGCGGCTACACCTATAGCTTGAGGGAAATTAGTTGTTCCATCGAACATAGCTCCACTGCAAGATTCTTCATGAAACATTACAGGTATTTGTAATCTAGTATTATTCATAAAATATTCTTGCACTTCATTTCTAAATTTAGGTATATTCTGTACTTTTGTAGGAGTTCCTCCTCCTATTCTAGTTATTTGTCCTAATCCGTATGGAAATTTATTTTTTAATTTATCAATATCAAATGTAAAATCCTTTTTAGTGATTTCATAAGACCATACAGAAGTAAGCTGATATGCTTTTTCTTCTATAGTCATTTGTGAAATTAAATCTTTTACTCTTTCAGATATAGGTTTTGTTTTATCTTTATAAATCATTAAAAACTCCTTTTATATTTTCATAATTAAGATTTGACAGCTCCTGCCATCATACCTTTTATTAATTTATCTTGACTGAATATAAATACTAATATCATTGGGGCAGCTGCCAGAGCTAATACACTCATCATCATTGGTATATTAGCAGTATATTGTCCTTGGAATTCCCATACAGATAAAGGAAGTGTTCTATTAGCTTTAGATTGAGTTAAAACTAAAGCAAATATAAATTCATTCCACATTGTTGTTGTAGCATATATTGCTATAGTAACTAAACCTGGCGTTGAAAGCGGAAGAATAACATTAAAAAAAGTTCTTACTTTTCCGCATCCATCTATTTCTGCACTATTTTCCAAGTCTTTAGGAATTTCTTGCATAAAATTTGTCAATATAAAAATGGATATTGGTAAATTGAATGCAACATATGGACCTATTAATGCAAATATCGTATCATATAAACCAAATTTTTGAGTTAATAAATATATTGGAATTAATGTTACATGTACAGGTATTGTCATAGATACAATAATGATACCAAAAAATAAATTATTAAACTTAAAATTGAGCCTTGAAAATACATAAGATGCAAGAGATGAGCAAAATATTATTAATATTAAAGATATTAATGTAACAATTACACTATTAAAAAAATATGACCATATACCGCCTTTTAGTACAGAAATATAATTTGAAAAATTTAATTTGTTTGGAAAAGCAAATACTCCATTGGTGAATACTTCAAATTGTTCTTTAAATCCAGTCATCAAAGTATAGTAAAATGGTATAAAAGATATTAAAGCATATAATATTAATAGAAATATTACCAATATTTTAATGATTTTTTCATTATGACTATATACTTTTTTATTCATTATTTCCTCCTATTTTTCAGCAGTATTTAATTTTTTAAATGTTATAAATGAAATTATAGAAATTATGATAAGCATGGCAAATGCTATAGTAGCCCCATAACCAAGTTTTAATGAAACAAATGAATTTTTATACATATAAGTTGCCATTAAATCAGTAGCTCCATTAGGACCGCCTTCTGTCATAACATATATTAAATCAAAGTACTTTAATGAACCAACCATAGAAAGTATAATACTGCTTTTTATCGTAGGAGATATATATGGTATAACTACTTCTTTTGCATAATAAAAATAATTAGAACCATCTATTTTAGCAGCTTCATATAATTCCAATGGTATTGAACTTATGCTAGCCACATATAAAATAAAATAGAAAGGTATAAATTGCCAGCATATAACAACAATAATGGCAAATATTGATATATTAGGATTTCCTAATATGTCTATTGTAATATCTATATTTAAAATATTCAAAATGCCAGCTATAATTCCAAATTGAGGATCGTATGCATATCTAAATAAAAAGCCAATTGCTACAGATGACATAAGCATAGGAAGAAAATATATAGATCGTAAAAAATTAAATTTTCTTCCAACATAATCCATCGCTAAAGCTAATAATATAGCTACAGGCATTTGTATTATAATTGATAAGAATAATATTAATAAATTATTTTTTAGGGCTTTCCAAAATCTTATATCTGTAATTAATATTTTCCAATTTTCAATCCCTACAAAAGTTTTTACGGGATCTATTCCATTCCAACTATGCAAACTAAGTATAAAAGAATCTACAATCGGATAAAAAATAAATAATATCATAAAGATTAAAGAAGGAATTAAAAATATTATAGATACAATATGTATTTCTCTATCTTTTATTTTTATAATTTTAGAAAACATAGACACTCCTTAATACTTATAAAACATACATAATAGTGATATAATGAGTCACTATTATGTATACTATATTTATTATTTAGAACTAGGACCTAATAATTCTAGAGCCTTTGCTTCTAATTGTTTACATGCTTCTTCTGGAGTCATAGTTTTAGCTAACATAGCTTGTAATGTATCTTTATGCACTTCAGCAAGTTCTGCTGGTAAATATTGATCGTACCAAAGCTGAACAGTTGAAGCTTCATTTATAGCATTAACAATTTTATCAAATATAGGTGAATCAACCTTTAAATCTTTTACAGGTGGTAATTTACCTATAGATAATCCTTCCTGAACAGATTCATTATCTACAAATTTCATCATTAATTTAAAAGCCTCTTCTGGATATTTACATGAAGAAGATATACTATAAAAATTATCCCCTATTGTACCTACTAATTCTTTAGGATCTCCTTTTCCTCCTTCAACTATAGGGAAAATGAAAGCATCTAATTTTTTAACAAAATCCGGATTTTCACTTGATATTGAACTTATTAAGAATGAACCAGATATAGACATTGCAGCTTTATCAGTATAAAGTAAAGCTCTAGCCTGACCTGAATCATCATCAAGACCATTGAAACCATCATTAAAATAACCTTTATCAACCCACTCAACAAGCTTTTTACCAGCTTCTATAAATGCCGGATTTTCAAAACTTCCTCCATTTACTCTGTTAGCAGCATCATAAAATACTTTGCTTCCACCTATTCTAGAAACCAATGACATATAGTACATAGATGCTGTCCATTTAGTTTTATTTGCTAATGCAAAAGGCTTTATGCCATTAGCAACTATTTGATCACATAATACTTCAAATTCTGTTAAAGTTGTTGGAATTTGCCATCCATTTTTTTCAAATAACTCTTTATTATAGAATACCATAGCTATTATTGAAGATTCTACAGGAAGACCATATATTTTTCCTTCATAACTTCCTTGACCCAAAGAAGCTGGAAGCAAAGTATTAGATAAATCATACTTAGCAATATATGGAGTTAAATCTATAATTTTCCCTGCTTTTATATAATCTATCATAGTACCGCCGCTCCAAGTGAAAAATATATCTGGAGCATTGTTGGCCCCCACTGCTATTTGTATCTGGGTTTTATAAGCATCATTTTTCATAGGTGTTATTTCTACATTGAAATCAGGATTTTCTTCTGTAAATCTTTTTCCTGCTTCTTCCTTAATAGTTATTTGTTTTCCAACATTTTGAATATGCCATACTTTTATTGTTTTATCTCCGCTGCCATTAGAAGATGATGAAGCATTATTAGAACAAGAAATTAACAGTAAGCTAGATATAATACTTAAAATCAAAATTATATTTTTCATATGATTTTCTCCTTTGTGAAATATTATAAATTATATATAAATTGATTTAATTTAGCTTCAAGTAATTCCTGATTTCCGCTAGGAAGTTCTTTTTCTTCTAATGCTAGTGCATAATTGTATAATTCTTCTAATGAAGTTGATTTACTTTCTATTTTTGCACCTATTCCGCTATTATAAGAGCTGTATCTTTCTTCAATAAATTTATCGAAACATCCGTCTTTGACTATTTTGTCAGCTATTCTTAATCCCCAAGCTAAAGTATCCATTCCGGCAATGTATGCATATATTAAGTCGTCCATAGTATGAGATGGTCTTCTTACTTTAGCATCGAAGTTAAATCCTCCGTTTTTTAATCCTCCATTTCTTATAATCTCTACCATCATTAATACCGCATCATATACATTAGTAAGGAACATATCTGTATCCCAACCCAAGAAAGTGTCTCCGTAGTTAATATCAACAGAACCCAATTTTCCATGATTTCTAGCAACCTGCATTTCATGCTGCATAGTATGTCCTGCTAAAGTAGCATGATTTACTTCCAAGTTAAGCTCAAAATATTTATCCAAATTATAATGATATAAGAACTCTAAAGTAGTAGCAGCATCAAAATCATATTGATGTTTTGTTGGTTCTTTTGGTTTTGGCTCAATAAAAAATTGTCCTTTAAATCCTATTTTTTCTTTATACTCAACAGCCATAGATAAGAAATAAGCTAAATGATCCAATTCTCTTTTCATATCAGTATTAAGTAAAGTTTCGTAACCTTCTCTTCCACCCCAGAATACATATCCTTTGGCATCTAATTTTTTAGCTATATCCATAGTTTTTTTAGTCTGAGCAGCTGCAACTGCAAAAACATCAGCATAAGGACTAGTAGCAGCACCATGCATATATCTAGGATTTGTAAATAAAGAAGAAGTAGCCCATAAAAGTTTTTTGCCTGTTTTAGACATACTTTCTGCCACTAAATTTACTATCATATCTAATTTTTCATTAGTTTCTTTTAGAGTTTTATATTCAGGAGCTAAATCTCTGTCATGAAAACAAAAATAATTCATTCCTAATTTCTGCATAAGTTCAAATCCAGCCTCTACTCTCATTTTAGAAGCCTCTAATGCCTCTTTACCATTCCAAGGTCTGCTTGCTGCGGGAGCACCAAAAGGATCAGAGCTTCCTGCAGCTAATGTATGCCACCAACTCATTGCAAAAGGCATCCACTCTTCCATAGTTTTTCCTGATATAACTTCTGAAGCATTATATTGTTTGAATGAAAAAGCATCTTTACTGTCTTTTCCTTTATAAACTACCTTGTCTGTACTTGTAAAATATTCCATTTCTTTACTCTCCGATAATTAATTTAGTAAAATGAGTTTACTTAATAAATAATAAAATCATTTTACTAATAAAAGTTTAGTAAAAAAAATTATATTTGTCAAGAAAAATATGATTTTTAACTAAAAAAATCACTGTCATATATAAAATTAAAAAAATTAATAAGACCTACCCCTACTAGAGAAGCTTTATCACCTAATTTAGATTTAAAAATAAGAACATTAAATTTTGAATAGAAATTATTATTCTCAAATATTTCTTTTTGTATATAAGGATAAATTCTATCCCAATAATCAGTCATTTTTCCGCTTAAAATAATTTTACTGGAATCATATATAGATAGTAAACTTCTTATACCTCTTCCCAAAAATTTGCAGTACTCCTTTATTACTTTTTCACTTTTTTTATCATAACTTTCAAAAAGCTGATTGATATCATCAAAGTCTAGTTTATGTTTTTTCATAATATTTTTTAATCCCTCATAAGAAGCATATCTTTCAAAGCACCCCCTATTTCCGCAGGTACAAGGTTCACCATCCATAATAATAGTAAAATGCCCTATTTCTCCGGCTAATCTATGTGCACCTTTTAATAATTTACCATCAACTATTTGTCCTCCTCCTACTCCGAAATTGGATATGGATATGAGCATATAATTGTTTTTATCAGCCTCTTTTGACAGAAAAAATTCTCCCAATACCGCACTGTTAGCCTCATTCTCCAAAATAATATCCAAATTTAATTCATTTTCCAAATATTTTATATTAATATTTTCAAGCCCCAAGTTCGTAGCATATAATATATTTTTCCTATCAAAACTAATATTTCCGGGTATTGATATCCCTAATCTTTTTATTTCTTCAGATTCTTTATATTTTTTTCTATAATCATTTATTATAAAACTTATAACATTAAAAAAATTATTATTATTAATAGTTTTTTTATACTCTTGATAATTATAATAATTTCCAGCCATATCAACAATAGCTATCTTTACTAAATTAAAATCTATATCTATTGCCAAAGACTTTTTTTTATGAAGAGTTGTTTTCCAAATCTGTGCTTTTCTGCCAACCATACCTTCTGTAAAATTTTCTTTTGTTATAAAATCATTTTTAAATAATATATCTAAAGACTCATTTACAGTAGGTTTTGTAAGTTTCAAACTTTCAACTATATCAATACTTGTAAATCTGTCTTTTTTAATACATTCTTTTAAAATATTTCTTAAAGTTTTTTCTTTTGCTAATACTTGATATTTCATAATTATTAATTAAATGAGAGCTATTAAATTTTTCAGATAATATTAAATACTAAAAATATATAAAAATCAATTTGCAAAGATAAAGTTTTTTATAATTTAGTATTAAAAATATTGATTTTTTATATATATTTTTATATACTTCAAATATAATAATTTAGTAAAATGATTTAATAAATATTTTTTAAGGATAAGCAAATGTATACATTAGGAATAGATTTAAGCACACAAAGTATAACTTTAAGTATTATAAATTGCGAGAATTATAAAAATGAGTTAAATATCTCTATAGTATTTAATTCATTAGAAGAAATGAAATATTCAAAAATGAATAAAAATACATTGCTGATAGATTCAAATACAAAAGGAAAAGCAGAACAGGATATAAATATATTTTTAGCGGCATTGGATAAATCACTATTACAGCTAAAAGAAAAATTTAATACAAAAGAGATAAAAGCAATACAAATATCAGCTCAGCAGCATGGACATGTTTATCTTTCAGAGAAATATAAATCAAATATAGAAAAATTAAAAGATAAATCATCAATAAATAATAGTTTAGCTGAAATATTACAAGATTCATATTCTTATGATTATGCCCCTATATGGAGAACTTCATGTACACAGAAAGAAGCTGAAGAATTGAGAAATGCAGTAGGCGGAAAAGATAATATGATAAAAATAACCGCTTCAAATTCTCCGCTCAGATTTACAGGTGCGATAATAAAATATAATTTTGACAACAATCCTGAATTATCAAAAAACACATATAAAATATTTTTATTAAATACATTTATAGCATCAATACTAACAGCGAAAGATAATATACCTGTAGATTTTGGAAATGCTTCGGGAATGAGCTTAATGGATTATACAAAAAAAGAATGGAATAATACTTTATTAAATACTGTGTCAAATGATTTAAAAGAAAAATTAGGAAATATAAATGATCCTTCTAGCTTCGCAGGATATATAAGCGAATATTTTGCAGAAAAATACGGATTTGACAGTGAATGTATAGTTGGTATAGGAAGCGGAGATAATCCTCAGACAAAAGTTTTGTACAAAGGAGATATATTATCATTAGGAACTAGTTTTGTTTATATGATCAATATTGATGAAAACAGCCGAGATTATTCCGGAGTATCAAATGCTATGTATGACGGAATAGGAAATCCTTTCATGATATTCTGCAGAACTAACGGTGCCATAATATGGGACGAAATCATGAAATTATATACAAGAGATTATAAAGAAATTACAGAATCTTTAGAAAAAAACATTGATAATATGCCTCTAGTTCTATGGCAGAAAGAAAATGAATCAGTACCTATAAGCATGGCATTTCCTATAAAAAGATTCCATTCAGTTCCTTCTTTTGATGATGATTATAAAGGTATAGTATTAAGTTCTTTGGGGCTAGTGGCTTTATACTCTGAACAATTTACTTCCAAAAATAAAATAGATCTTGCCGTTACAGGAGGACCTACAAAAGATAAAGAAATATTAAAAATAATAGCAAATATTTGGAAATGCCCTATAAAAACACTTCCTTCAGGAGGTGCTTCACTTGGTGCTGCTTTATCTGCTATATTATTATTGGGAAAAAGGGTTTCATTAGACGATATAAGAAATTCTCTAATCGGCAATACAGTAATAGAACCTGATGATAATCTTGCAAATAAATATCATGACTATATGATACTTTTAAAAGAAAAATTTAATGAAATAAATAAAGGCATATTATAATAATACACCTTTATCTATTATTATAATTAAGGCTATTTTCTATAAGCCATTCTTCTGTAGGTATGTCTTATTCCTCTAATAGCAATGGACATAGCCATAATATTTTCAGGCAATGCCATTCCTCCGCAGGCAGCATCCCCTATATGTACTATATCAGCATCTGCCATTTTTGACCATAATGTCATTTCTCTAATTGTATTTACATCGGCACCTTCCTGAGAAGTACCTATTGCAGTTTTTGCCAAAGCACCTAAACTATGTATCCTCTTTATCTGTTCATAAACGAAATCTACAGTATATCCCGGAAGTGAAGAAGGGGCTCCAACCATAACAACATCAGCACCTGATTTCACCATACTGTCAAGCTCTTCCATAGAATAAACATTATCTCCGCCTGCACCGTGCATTTTACCTGCTATTATAAGAATTTTATCTGAGCAAATATTCTTTAATTCTTTGGAAGCCTTTGATATGCTTTCTATAGTAACTCCTGTATTAGGGTTTCCTGTAAGAACAACATAATCAAAACCATACTTGATAAGTTTTTCATAATTTTCTTTTGAAGCTCTAAAACCTGAATTATAATTACTTCCATCTGGAACAGGCTCTAAATTAACACCTATTAATCTTCCTGTAATTTTTTTCAAATCTCTAATAATATTGTCATTGTTGCTGTTTATTTCATTTATAAATCCTTTTAATTTTGAAGCCAGCCATATTTTCTCTGAAGTATCATGTTTTTCTTCATAAAGTCCCCAAATGAAAGGCTTATTCATATCAAATAAATTCAAAGTTATTAAATCCGCCCCAAAAGCAGAAGCAGTTTCAGCATTACTTACAGAATCTATAAAAGACTGATGACCGCAGCATACTTCTGCCATTACAGACCGTCCTTCAGATCTTTTAATAACCTCTTTTAATAAAGATGCATTCATATTTAAAACATCTTCTGAATTTAATTCAAAAATTCTTTTATTCATAAAAAAGTCCTTATATTAATATTAATCAAGTATAAAGTTATAAATGCATTTGTCAATATAAAATACTTCTGCAGCAATACGGAAATAAATTCACTTGACAGATTTTCAATTAAATAATATATTATTAAGCTATAATTTAATTTTGAAAAGGAAAAAATTATGCCTACTTATGAATATAAATGTGAAAAATGCGGACATGAATTTGAAGAATTTCAATCCATAACCGCTGAAGCTAAAGCAGTATGCCCTGAATGCGGAAGTGAAGCTAAAAGAATGATATCTTTAAATAGCGGTATCATCTTCAAGGGAAAAGGATTCTATGTTAATGATTATAAAAATAAAAGCGGTTCCAGCTCATCAAGCGGTAATTCTGACAGTTCTCCTACTAAAAGCTGCTGAGGAGTTAAATAACAGCTTATAGGTTATAGGCACAAAATATTTTTATAATAAAATAATAATTGGCTGATAGCTTATGAATAATATGTTATCAGCTATTATAATTTTAATAATATTAAAAAGGTTATTAATTATTATAATATGGCTAAAAAAATATCTATAATGAATGTTTCAGAAGATGAATTATCTAAATTCTGTATAGAAAATAATTTCCCTAAATTTCATGCATCTCAAATACTTAATTGGATATATAAAAAATATGCTGTAAGTTTCGATGATATGAGCAATATACCTAAGAATTTGAGAATTTTATTAGATGAATATTATTTTATTCATAATTCAAAGATAGAAACTATATCAGAAGATGAATACGGAACACAAAAATTGCTGATTTCTCTATATGATAAGAAAAAAATAGAATCTGTTATATTGAATAAAAAGGACAGAGTAACTTTCTGCTTATCATCGCAGGTGGGATGCGGCTACGGATGTGCTTTCTGTGCTACAGGAAGCATGGGACTGTCAAGAAATCTTACTGCTGATGAGATACTTGCAGAATTTTTACTTATGAGGGCTGTAACTAAAAAGGTAAATTCTATAGTATTTATGGGTATGGGAGAACCCTTAGCAAATACAAAGAACCTTTTTAAAGCAATAGATACCATAAATTCATTTAAAGGCTTTAATTTAGGAATAAGGCATATTACAATATCAACATCAGGAGAAGTTGCAGGAATAAAGCAGCTAATAGAAAGAGATCTAGACTGCAGATTGGCTGTTTCTTTGCATTCATTAAAAAATGATGTCAGAGATAAAATTATGCCTATTAATAAAAGATATCCTATAGAAAATCTGATGGCGATACTTAAAAGATACAGTAGAAATGGTAAAAGAATGATTACTTTTGAATGGGTTCTTATAAAAGATATTAATGATTCAGTTAATGATGCATACAGACTTGTGAATTTGAAAAAAGAATTTCCTTTCAAAGTTAATGTTATACCTATGAATCCTGTTGCTCATGCCCCTGAATTACAAAGACCAAATAAAGATATTATATTAAGATTTAAATCAATACTAAAAGACAACGGAATAGAAGTTGTTGAAAGATTTAAACAAGGGCAGGAAATATTAGCAGGCTGCGGACAATTAGCTGTAAAAAACATGTAAATTAATATAGTATTTATTATTTATTTAAATGATAGTATAATAAAGTTTATTTCTAGAAAATTAAAGAGTATAATTTATGGAAAAATTTAATAGTTCTCTATTCAGCAAAAGATATGAAGGATACAATTTAGAAAAAGAAATATGCATCATCAATAGAGGAATAATAGAAAATGATATATATGCATTGGACTTTTTAAGAGAAGCTAATTATACTTATAATAAAGATAAAGAATATTTTTATTCATTATATAAAAAATTAGAAAGCAGCAATAATTGCGGAATATATCTAATATTAACAGCAATCTTATTAAAAAATGAAGATAAAACAGCTAATTTAAAAATAGCCGATAAAAAAATAGATTTGCTGATGCAGAAAATATATGATTCCTATTATGTTAAATATAATGTTGTTGAACATATAGGAACTCCTAACAGCATTACAGTAATAAATGATGATATAATATATGAAGATGATAAAAGATATGATTTAATAAAAAAATTCCATGTAAAGAAATCAGCATTTGGTTATTTCAGTGCTTTAAAACCTTATGCTCCGTACCATATAAAAAGAGCCCCCGATAATAATGATATAGAATTTATAAAAAGCTCAATATTAAATAATTATAGAATATATTACATCTTATTATTATCAGATTACTCAAAAAAAGCAAAAAAACTTCTCAATATAATATTAAAAACTAATAGTTATAAAGCATTAACTTATTTAATATTAATAAGAAAAGAAGGATTTGCAACAACATACCAAGAGAGTTTAGATTATTTAATTAATCTCAATGTAACTTTAGATGATATTTTTATTTCTTATATATTCTTTTATTCCTATAATGATAGGATATCATATTATGATTCGTTTGCGGTTCAGATAAAAAATATAGAATTTAATAATTTCTTTTATTCTCTTATCAAGAAGAATTCAGAATATTTTGAAAGTTTATTTGCCAATAAAAATTTCGTAAGAAAAGTCACTAAAAGCAGTAAAAATTTCATACCATTTTTAAATGAACTTTATAGTAAAGAAATAGATTTCGGATCAAGCAAAATACTATGCTCTCTTTTAGAAAATGAATCTCCAAATATTAGAAAAGCTGCAATAAAAATAATTAATCGTAAGAAAAAAGAATCTTATGAGTATTTAAAAGGTTTAAATAGTGATTTAGCCAGAGATATATTGAAAAAATGGAAAAATAAAAAAATAATTAATTCAGGTTTTAAAGATATTGACAGTATAGTTAATTTTGTAAATAAAAACTATGATAAGAAATTTGAAAAGAACTTATTATGTTTAGATGAATCTTTACTATACGGAGTAAAGGGAAAAAATTCCAATCAAACTATACCTATAATCATAATAAAATATATATATTTAGAATATTCTAAACTTAAAGCCCCCGCAAAAATAAAAGATTTAGATAAAATAATTTCATATTTTGATTTTAATTCATTTATTAATGTAATAAAAAGTATATATGAAAGATGGATATTTGAAGGAGCTAATACAACCTACAAATATGTAATGATTCCATATTTAGTATATGAATCAGAATATAAAATCGAAAAAGTAGCTTATAATTTGAAAGAATGGTGCGAATCAGGAAGAATATCTCTTGCTAATTATGCCATATCAACATTAGCTTTCAATGGAAGTCTTTATTCTCTTATTCTTATTGACTATATATCAAATAATTTTAAATACTATCAAATAAAAAATACTTCAAAATTAGCATTTAAAGCTGCTGCAAAAAAATTAGATATTTCTGAAGATAAACTATCTGATAAAATAATACTTGATTTTGGAATAGATAAAGATGGGAAAAGATTATTAAAAGATGCTTCTTCTTCTTTCACATTATATATAAATGAGAAACTAGATATTGATAAAATATTTGATAATAAGAAAAAAGAATATATATCAAAAATAGATAAATATTACAATATAAGTAAAGATTTATTAGATGAATTTTACAGTATAAAAAGTAATATAAAAGCTACATATAAGTTTCAAATATCAAGATTAAGCAAAGCATTAATGACAGGAAAAAAATGGACAGCAGATGATTGGAAAAAAATATTTACAGAAAATTATATTATGAGTATATTAGCAGATATGTTTATATGGACTATCTATAATAAGAATGATAAAATATTAAAACATGTAAAATATGATAGAAAATCTAATACCTTACAAACATTAGATAATGAAGAATATAAATTAAATAAACAGTGTAAATTATCATTAGCAAGTCCTGTAGAAATGACAAATGAAGAAATAAAAAAATCTAAGCAATTATTAACAGATTTAAAAATAAAACAGCCTTTTAATCAAATGCAGAATATTAATTTCTCTTTTGAAGATGATGATATAAAAGAAAACATTATAGTAAAATACAGAAATAAAGAAGTAAAATTAAAAACTTTCAGGGATTTAAGTGATTATCTTGATATGGAATTTGATTATGAGAATTCATATATAGTTGGATATAAAATTATAGACACATCTATATCGGTTGGGGTGAAAATTAATTTAATGGGAATGGATAATGCAATAGATGATAATGATCTTATTTTATTTGGGGATATTGTATTTTATACTATAGATAATAATAACGAAATATTCTCATATAAAAATATAATAGATCCTAAAACATTATATATAAGATATGTGAAGTATATTATGTTCAATATAGATAATTACATAAAAAAGAATGTTAAAAAAACACAAAAAACAGTAAAAAGAAACAGGAGAAAGTCAGATATAAAATGAAAGCTATTATAGTATTACCAACATATAATGAAAAAGACAATATAGAAAAAATGCTTAATAAAGTATTATCATTACCTGAATATATAGAAATTTTAGTAGTAGATGATAATAGTCCTGATGGTACTGCAAATATCGTAGAAAAATATTTATCTAATAATAGAGTACATTTATTAAAAAGGGAAAAAAAAGAAGGATTAGGACCTGCATATATCGCCGGATTTAAACATTCATTTCAATACAATCCTGATTATGTAATAGAGATGGATGCCGATTTCTCTCATGATCCTGATTTTGTAATTAAATTTATAGAAAGAATGGAAAATGAAAAATTAGATCTAGTAATAGGATCAAGATATTGCAATGGAATAAGCGTTGTAAATTGGCCTTTAAGAAGGCTTTTCCTTTCATACTATGGAAATAGATATGCATCATTTGTATTGGGTTCTAAAATTATGGATATTACAGGCGGATTTAAATGTTTCAGGGTATCTGTATTAAAGAATATGAACTTTGATAATATACTTTCAGCAGGATATTCTTTCCAAATAGAAATGAATTATTCCTTTGAAAGCAATGGCTACAAAGTAGAGGAAGAACCTATAATATTTTATGAAAGAAGAAGCGGACAATCAAAGATGTCTAAAAATATTATAGCAGAAGCATTATTTAGAGTAGTGAGATTAAGATTTAGAAATAAGAAAAAATATTTTAATAATCAATCAAAATAAATATTATTGTATTTTGATTTTTATAATATAATTAGGATATATATTATGAATAAAGTTATTTATATTTTTTTTATTGTAATTATATTAATATCATGCATCAAGCCAAAAGAAGAAGATAAACCTGCAAATACAAAAATAAGAATAGGATATTTATATGAATTTGCTGGAGCTTCAGCTGTTGCAATAGCAAAAGAAAAAGGTTTTTTTGAAGAAGAAAATTTGGATGCTGAATTATATGAATTTTTTAATGGACATGCTGCTATTTTATCTATGATTTCTAAAGAACTTGATTTTACATATATAGGTCATGCCGCACATTCTCTGATTATAAATGGAGATGTACAAATATTAATACCAAACGGAATAAGCAAAGGCGAAAAAATAATAACAGGAAAATGGACCGGAATTAAAAGTATTTCTGGTTTGAAAAGAAAAATAGTGGCAACCCACTTGGGTACTTCAGGTGAAACTATGCTTAATATAGCATTAAAAAATAATAATATAAAATTACAAGATATAAATTTAACCAATATTAATATTACCAATCTTGCTAATGCTTTAATAAACAAACAAGTTGATGCCGTATCAACATGGGAGCCTTATGCAAGAGAAATTACTGATAAGATTCCAAATGATTATATTCTATTATCAGATATAATAAATTACATAGATGAAATTGCATTAACAAGCAGTTTTGTATCAACATTAGAATATATAAATAATAATCAAGATACAGTAAAAAAATTTTCAAGAGCCATATTAAAAGCTATGGATTATAGAAAAAATCATCTATATGAAGCAATAGAATTCACATCAAAACTTACAGGAAATAATATAGAATCTATAGAAAAAGAAATAGATACAGCAATATTTTTTACATCATCAGATATAAAAAATGCCTGCAGCTCAGGAGAGATTCTAAAATGGTATGAAACACAGCAAAATATCTTTTTAGATTCTAAAGTTATAAAAGCAACTGTACCTGTAACAAATTATATACAACTATCAATTCTTACTAATGTACTGTATAGTTTATAATTCAATTTTACCGCCTATGCTTCTAAATTGCTCTATAAAATTGAAAGATGATTTATTTATAGATTCAGCATCATCTATAATTATATTACCATCTGAAACAGAAGATGCCACAGCAAGTGCCATAGCTATTCTATGATCATTATGAGAAGTAGTATTTCCTCCTCTAAGTTTTTCAACTCCTTCTATTAATATTTCATCTTCAGTTACCTCTATCTTAGCCCCTATCTTTAAGAAACTATCCATCAAATCACCCATTCTATCACTTTCTTTATATCTTAATCTTCCCGCATTATACAATCTTGTTTTACCTTTTGCTGTAGCAGCAAGCGTAGTAATTATAGGACCTAAATCCGGAATATTAGCCATATCTATATCAAGTGCATTTAATCTGTTTGTTTTTTTTATCGTAATAGAATCATCATCATTGTATAAAACAGAAGCTCCCATAAATTTTAATATATTGAGTATTTCTTTATCACCTTGAATAGAATACTTATTAAGACCGTATAATGTAGTTTCTCCTCCCAAAGCACCCGCAGCGGCAAAAAAAGCAGCATGCGACCAATCTGATTCTACTTCATAATCAATACCTGAATATTCCTGATTGCCGTATACTTCTATTATATTATTATCATGTCTTAGAGTTTCTATATTTGCTGCTTTAAGTGTTTTCAAAGTCATCATAACATAAGGTTCTGACTCTAATTCTCCATCTATAATAATATTAGAATTACCGTCAAGCAAAGGCAAGGCAAATAAAAGTCCGCTTAAAAACTGACTGCTTAAATTCCCAAGCACTTTAAAATTTGAAGCTTTCAATTGTCCTGATATCTTAATGGAATCTTCTAAATGAATAAATTCTAATCCCTCTTCCTTCCATATTTTTTTATAAACTTCAATAGGTCTGGAAAATAATTTTTTAGACCCTGTGAAAGTACAAGTTATTCCCAATGCTGACATTATTGGAATTAAGAATCTTAAACTGCTTCCAGACTCTTTAACATCTATAGTTAATTCTTTTTTATATTCTTTTTTAGGAAAAACTTTAAGATCATCGTCAATAACTTCTAAATCAGCAAAATTTGATACAGCATTTTTTGTAACCTCTACATCAACACTCACATTGTCAATCCAATGCTTTATGATACTTGGGGTTTTAGCTAATGATGATGCTATTAAAGCTCTATGAGCATCACTCTTACTCATTTGAATATAAATAGATCCGAAAATTTCTGAAGGTTTAACAGTTAATAACATAATATAACTCCAATAATTATAAATTACTGCAATATAGAATCAACAAAACTTTCAGCATCAAATTCTCTGAAATCATCAACTTTCTCTCCAAACCCTCCATAGTATATAGGAAGCGATAAATAATGAGCTATACTTATTGCCACCCCTCCTTTAGCAGTACTATCCAACTTGGAAACTATAGCCCCCTGTATATCCAAAGCATTAGTAAATACTTTAGCCTGCTCTATTCCATTATGTCCCACATTAGCATCTAATACTAATATTGGTACAAATTTAAATTCTGTAAATCTCTCTGTAGCTATTTTCTTCATCTTCTCAAGCTGTCTTACCAAATTTTCCTGATTATGAAATCTTCCTGCAGTATCAACTATAACTATATCAGCATCAGTAGCCTTTGCTTTATCCAATGCTGAAAATAATACGCTTGCAGGATCCCCAGCCTGCTGACCTTTAACTATAGTAACAGAAAGTCTATTAGCCCATTCTTCTAATTGTTCTATGGCAGCGGCTCTGAATGTATCTGCTGCAGCTAATATTACTTTATGATCTTTCTTTAATATATTAGCTAATTTTGCTATTGAAGTTGTTTTACCTACTCCATTAACACCAACTATAAAAAGTATTGTTTTATCTTTCAGTTCTATTTTCTTTGAAATAAATTTAGATATTAAAATTTCTCTTAAATATTTTTTAGCTTCTGAAGGCTCTTTTATATTCTCTTTCTCTATAACATCTCTAAGTTTTGAAATAATATCTTTTGTAGTTTCAACACCTGCATCAGCTGTTATTAATGTATTTTCTAAACTTGCAAAAAACTCATCATTGATTGATGAAGTATTAAATAATGATGATAATGAAAATTTACTTTTAGAACTTGTTAATGAAACTTTAGGCTTACTTTTAGATTTTTTTATCAAAATAAAAAGTATAATTAAAATAATCACAATAGCACAAGCTATTATTATAATATTCATAGAATTCATTTTATCCATTTCTCCGATTAAAAAAAATTATTTAAAATATTATATAAGCTATTAATATTTTTTCAAGTTATTATTATGATAAAATAAAAAGCATTGATAATATATATATTATTATCAATGCTTTTGCCTCTATAAAAAATAATAATTAATCAATTATTTTTAATTAATTAAATGCTTGGAAAGAACTAGCTGTAGCATTACATAAAGGGCATTTAGCTGGAGCTGAACCTGCTTCAACATATCCGCAAACAGGGCATAAATAATAAACTGTAGGTAAAGTTTTGTTAGCATTTAAATCCTGCATAGTTTTATTATATAATGCAGCATGAGTTTTTTCAACAGCAGCTGTTCTGTTCATTAAATCAGAAACATTTTTATTATTTTCTTGTAAAGCAACTTTGCTGAAAGCCGGATACATTTTTGTATACTCATAAGTTTCGCCTGCTATACCGCTTTTTAAATTATCAGCATCAGTACCAACTTTAACAGTATTGATTGTAGCTGTTAATGCTTTAGTAGATAATTTAGAAGATACAGCCATATCATTTAGAAGTTTAGCATGTAAAGCCTCTGCTGCAGAAGCTGCTTTAAACATAGCAGCAACACTTTTATTTTGAGTTTTTTTAGCATACTCAGCATAAGTAGCAGATGCATTCATTTCTCCGTTATAAGCCTGCATCATACCATCTAAAGTAGATTTAGCTGTTTGTCCATATACAAGACTAGCAAAAATAAATAAAAATAGAATAAATAAAGTAAATTTTTTTATCATGTTTTTTCCTTTTTTAATATAGTGTTTTTTATATGTAGAGGCAACATATAGAGTATAAAACCTTTAATACAACAAAAAAGTAAAATAAACAAACATTTTTTTTACAAAAAAAGAACAATATAGTAAAATAATGTTAACATATACTAACTTTAATACAAAAAATAATCATATAAAAATAAAAAAGGCAGTAAATTTTACATTTACCGCCTTCTATTAAAATATTATTTAAATTATTTTTACTTTCTCATTTTTTCAATAGCTTTTGCCAATATAGATATACCTTTATCAATATCTTCAGGTTTAGAATTAGTATAATTTAATCTCAAAGTACCTAAACCTCTCTTAGCTTCATAGAAAGGTTCTCCTGCCACTACAGCAACACCATCATCAGAAGCTTTTCTTGAAAGCTCTACAGCATCTATTCCTTTAGGAAGTGTAGCCCATATAAACATACCGCCCTCAGGGTGAGTCCAATGCATATCTTTAGGTAAATATTTATTCATAGCCTCAAGCATATAATTGCATTGTCTGCCGTATAAATCTATTATTTTTTTAATATGAGCATCATAATCATTGTCTTCAAGATACTGACTTACAACTACCTGAGCAAATGTTCCTGTATGCAAATCTATAAGCTGTTTATAATCTTTCATTTTGGCATACAATTCTTTTTGTCTGCATGCAATCCATCCCAATCTCATACCTGGAGCCACTGTCTTTGAAAAAGTACCCATTAATATAGCCTGCTCTCCTAAATATGCCCCAAAAGATTTCTGATGTTCTCCTTTAAATCTTAATTCGCCGTAAGGATTATCTTCAACAAAAAATGTATCTTTACCTTTCATAATATCAGCTATTTTTTCTCTTACCGCATTTGTATATGTTATTCCTGTAGGATTTTGGAAATTAGGCACAGAATAAAAAAACTTATGATTGTATTTATTCATAGCATCTTTAAACTCATTTATATCCGCTCCATCTTCATTCAAATTGACAGTATGAATATTAGGATTATATAAATGAAATGATTGTAAAGCTGCCAAATAAGACGGATCTTCAACTAAAACATCATCATCAGGATCTATTAAACATGAAGAAATAATATCTAAAGCCTGCTGAGAACCATTGGTTATAAGTATGTCTGAAGCTTCTACATCAATACCTTGTTTTTTGTATCTATTGGCAATGAACTCTCTTAAAGGTCCGTATCCTTCAGTGCTGTTGTATTGCAAAGAATAAGCACCTTTAGTTTCTAATACTTTATTTGCTGCAGCTTTAATATCTTCTACAGGAAAGGATTCAGGATTAGGCAAACCGCCGGCAAATGATATTAAATCGCCTTTGGCAGCTACTTCAAGCATAATTTTTACAAAACTGCTTTGAAAATCTTCTTTTAATGCTCTTTTTGATAATCTTAATTTCATAATAATATCCATTTAAAAAATTTGTTATATATTATACACTACTATTAATAACAATGCTATATTATTTTTTGATTTTTTATCAATATATTATTTTCTTAAAACAACTATATAAAAAAGGGAGATTTTTGTAATCTCCCTAATTTTTATTAAACTAAAATAATTATTATATCTTCCAATCAGGGAAACGTTTTATAACCGCAGAAATAATATCAGTTTTATAATGCTGTTCTAAATTCACTAATTTTTGGAATTCGCCAAATATTATTTTAACATCTTCTTCAGACTCATTCTCTATAAATTTAAGCAGATAAGCCTTGTCAAATACCAAATCATACACAACTTTCAAAAGTTTCCTAGCCTGTGCAGAAGTTTCTTTTTTATCAAGCATTTTTGAAAGATGCGGTATTATACTAAGCAAACCTATCATAAGAGAATTTTTATTTATATTTATATCTCCAGCACTCTCATCATAATACTCCCCGTCAAGTATCTTCTGAGCAAAATAAACAAATGATTCAGGACATTCCCTATAATGAAGAAATATATCATCTATAGTTTTAGCAAGCATATCAGTTTTTCCGTCTTCAAATAATTTATTGACTATAAGATAATTATTTTTAACCTGAGGAGAATAAAGCATTTTAAGTATTATATTATAATAATCATCTCTTCTGCCGTCCCAAATAGCTTTTATAAATTTCTCCCTATAATTTGAAGAAGGAAGTACCTCATAAATATGTGTATAATCATCAATATCTTTAACAATATCTGAAAGCAAAGGTATGCTGCTGTCAATATTAGACTGACTTCTCAAATATATTGTACTTATTATTCTCTCATCATTAGGAGCTTTTTTATCTTTAGAAATACGGACAAAATAATCATTCATCTCTTTAGCTTCTTCAGAGTTTAAATTTGGAGTATAAGTTAAATACTCCATATATATTTGATATCGCTCAAAGAAATTATCAGTCTTATTGAATTTAGATAAACTTTCAGCATCATAAGTTTCAGCTTCCTCATTATAAAGAAAAGTATTCTTATCAAATTTAACAGTAGTAGAAGCTCTCACAGATTTTTTTGCACTTTCAAGCCATTTAGCATAAGCTGATTCAGCAACTACAACATCAGGCTTTGAAGTCAATTCCTGCTTTAAATCTTTTGTAGTTATTGTCTTTTTATATTTTAAAATAATAGTTAAAAGCTCTGTAGGATTTTCTTCTGCTATTTTTTTAACTTCATTAAGTCTATAAGCCTTATAAACATTAATATCATCATCAGGCAATGTTGTAAGAGACTGTATAGCCATATCAAATGTCATTTTCCTTATATCTTCCTGAGATACAAATTTTATATTAACATTATTGATATCTATAGATTTAATCTTACCTACTCCGAAATTTCTATGTATAACATATTTATCAACATCATATTGTATATACTTTTCAAATATTTCTATACAATCTTTAGGTTTTTTATTGACATTTGTAATAGAGGATATTTTTTCTATCTCTTCAAAAAGTGTATGATTAGGATATAAAGCCTTATAAACATCTACAAGTCTATGCCTGAAAAATTTTGCTTTTTTATTATTCTGTGCTACTATATCCTGCTCATAATTAAGCAAATTTTTAATAGTTTTTAAAGCATCATTATATCTGTTATTCTCAAAATAATAGAAAAATATTATTTTCCATACATCTATCATTATATTAGAATCTACAAGAGCCCTCAAAGAATTTTCATATTTAAGCAGATAGTTATAATTATCAGGTTCATATTCCAATACTTTTTTAATATCGCTTTCAGCATTATTTCTTTCTCTCATAAGATTTCTTTCAAAAGCAATCTTATAATAATGCACAGCACTCTTTATATCCCCCGCCATTTCTTTGGTATGAGCTATTTTTTCAGGAAGTTCCGGATTTGAAACATCAAATCGTATGAGTCTTTCCCAAATTTCTAATGCTTCGGAATCCCTATTAGTACTTTGATAATAACTTGCTAAATACCTTAAAGCATAATCACTCTCATAATATTCATCTAAAATCTTTTGCGATATAAACTCAACTATATTCCATTTTTTAGCATTTTTAAAAATACCTAAAAGTTTTTCCAGACTCATATCTGAATAATTTTCAATTTTTAAATTTAAAAATCCATTTGCATATAAAGCGGATATATGATTTGGATTTTTATCTAATTGCATTTTAGCTGTTTCTATAGCAGAATTTATATCATTATTATCATTTATGTCATTGAGAATACCTGATAAATCAACAAAATACTTAGTAGTATAATTAAGAAGAGGTTTTCTCGTAAATGTTTCTTCTGAAAATACATTTTCTAATTTTTGTAGAGCTTCTGACATATTATCACTCCTTATCTAATATTTTTATGTAGTATTGCAGCAAATCTTTATCTATTACAGCCATCTTTCTGCCCCATACCTTAACTTCTTCAATATCTGAATCATTCTGTCTCATGATGAGATATGTAGTTAAAAATGCATACGAAGATAAAAGTTTAGGTGCGGTAATTTCTCTAAGTTTTACCTTTCTGTAATCTGCCTCCAATCTGGATATATTTCTTCTAAGATCAAATTCCTCCTGTTCATTTAATGGTCTTTTGACATCCAATATGTTCATAAGTTCCCCATAAGCACTCATCCATAATATTATCTCTTCTTGGCTATTATTATGAACACCTCTTTTTATTATTATATCTCTGATTTCTCTCACTATTTCTATGCTTATATTCTCAAATTCTATACTTAAAGGATCATAAAACAAAGCTTCTCTTATATACATTTTACACTTTTTTTCATTGCCTAATTTATCATAAATCATAGCAATATAACTTAGTGTTCTTGAATTATATGGTTCTATAGTATTCAAATATTCATACGATTTTAATGCTCTAGAATAATCCTTTAACTCTATAAAAGCATTAGAAAGTAAATGTAATTCCTCCGTGCCTTCAATATCATTGGTGCTTCGCTGCATTATCAACTCTATAATCTTATTATAAACATAATAATGAATAGCGTTAATTGATATTAAATTTTCATCATAAGACTTTCCATGTATAAATACATTGAATTTCTTATAAGTAGAATCTAAAAGCCTGCAGTATTCTATGCAGTTTCTCTGTGCAGTTTTAAGTTTATCAAGCCTGTTAATCCAAAATTTGACACAGGATATATTTTCATATAGATTTTCACATTCAAAATCTTTTGACATAATTCTATCAAAGTCTTCCATAGACTCTATAAATAAACCCTGCTTTAATTTAGTTTCTATAATGCTGAAAATATCTTTAACAGACTCTTTTCTAGAAAATAATTCCTCTTCCATTATATTTAAAATAAACTACTCCCTTAAAGCTAAAAAACGTACAGAGATATATACGCATATTACTATAATATAATCAAATAAACCCAAATTGTCAAGAGAAAATAATACTATTAAAAGTAAAAAATTTATAAAAAATAATATTAATTATGATATACAAGTTCTCCAGACTTAAAAACCATACTGCATAAATTATTATCCATACTATAAAGTAAAAAATTAAGGTTATCGCAATTCCATACTATAATATCAGCCTTTTTACCTGCCTCTATACTTCCTATTTCTTTACCCCTATTGATAGCACATGCTGCATTTATTGTAACTGCATTCAGTATTTCTTCTGGTTTAAGCCTGTATATAATATATGCAAGCTTCATTATAAACTGCATATTAAAAGAAGGACTAGAACCCGGATTATAATCTGTAGCTAATGCTATAGGAACTCCTTTATCTATCATATATCTAGCTCTTGCATAAGGCATATTCAAATAAAAAGAAGCATTTGGCAAAAGAACAGCTATTACATCCTGATTTTTTATAACATCTATGGATCTGTCATCAGACATAATCAAATGTTCGGCACTTACAGCATTAAATCTAGCTGCTAAATATGAACCTCCGCTTGTTTCTAATTGATCCGAATGAACTTTAATACCTAGATTATATGACTGAGCAGCATTAAGAACCTTATCTGTTTCCTCCATATCAAGTCCGCAGTTTTCACAAAACACATCGCAAAATTCTGCTATTCCTAACTTTGATATTTTAGGAATCATCTCATTACATATTAAATTTATATAAGAACCTCTGTCATCTTTATATTCATCTGGTATTACATGCCCTCCCATAAATGTACTTACTATATCTATTTTATGATTATCATTAAGTTTTTTCATAACTTTTAATATCTTTATTTCATCTTTAACCGTTAACCCATAGCCGCTTTTCCCCTCTACTGTGGTAGTTCCATATTGAAGCATCTTATCTAATATTGGTATTGATTTCTTATAAAGTGCATTTTCTGTTTGATTTCTAGTATCTCTAACTGTAGATAATATTCCGTAACCTGATTTTATTATATCAGAATAGCTCATATGACCTATGATTATATTATATCTCTCATCTTCTCTTGAACCGCCGTATACAAAATGGGTATGACAATCAATCAGACCAGAAGTAACTAATGCTCCGTTAGCATTAAATGTTTTTTTAGCTTTTTCTTTAATAGAATCGCCAACATACTCTATTATCCCATTCTTTATGCCTATAGAAACATTATTATATACTTTTATCTCCCCTTGTTTCTTACCGTATAAGGGGGTATCTCCTTGTGCTGTTACAATAGAGCCTATATTTTTGATAATGATGTCTAACATAATGCACTCACATTTTAATCTATACTATATATTAACAGAGAAGTTATATAGATTGTAAGATGTTATTAATATAATAATTAATAATAAAATAAGAAATAACTTATCAACTATTTTAGAATTAATTTTTTTATTTACAAATCTTCCCAATATACCGCCGCATATTCCGCCTATAATCATTACTAATAAATAATTAAGATTAACCTTTGAAGCATCTCCGTCAGCAACACTTATAAATACATTTGAAATTTGAGAAAATAATATAATATATAAAGAATTTTGAGCAGCAATTTTAGAATCCATACTAAAGAAAAAATATAGAAAAGCTATATTAAAAGGACCTCCGCCTATACCTAAAAATGATGATAAAAGCCCAAGAACTAAGCCTATTATTACGCATAAAAATATATTTTGTATATGCATAGATTTTATTTTTTTATCACCCATATTTTTTACTGTAAATACTAAAGTAAAAAATGTTAATAGTATCAAAATAGATGATTGAAAAATACCTGCTATATTTTCACTATTAAAAAATGCTATAAGATATGAAAAAAGCATCTTTCCAAATATACCGCCTATAATTCCTCCCAAAGCCAAAGGAGTTGCTACCTTAGAATCAACAAGACTATCATGTTTTATCTTAGATACAACAAATGTATATAAACTCATAGATAAAACAGTACAAGATGATAAAAAACTTATTTTACTTACTTCAAGCACATTCAAAGAATCAAGAACAGGCTTTATTATAATTCCTCCGCCTATTCCGCATATAGCACCTATTACAGATGCTGATAAACTTACAATCAAAAAAAACACTATCATTTTTCTATACCAAGATATTCTGTCAATTTATCATAATCTGTATTAAGTATAAGATGCTTTGGAAAATCTATTGATATCAATAATTCAATTGAATCTTTAAAATCTCCTACTTTGTACTTTGAATGAGCATCAGAAGTTACTACAATATTAGTTTCATATTTTTTACAAGTTAAAGCAACTTCACGGCATATAGGACTGCTTCCTTTCCTGACAGTAAAAGATGATGAATTAATTTCTATTAATTTATTATATTCTTTGCATAATTTCACTATATATTCAATATCAAATTCAAATTTAGGATTTCCAATATGACCTAAACAATCAATATGAGGATTTTTTATAATTTCAGCATATCCATTTGTATGTTCTTTTTTATTCAAAGGCTGTATAGAATCCTCATGATAAGAAGCTATAACAAAATCTAAATATGCTAATACATTTTCACTTAGATCTACTTTTCCGCTGTAATCTACTATATTAGCCTCGCAGCCCCTAAGAAGTCTTACACCATTAATATAATTAGGCAAACTATGCATAGCTTTAAAATGAACTAATTTGGCTCCGTCACTGGAAGCAGGACCATGATCTGTAATAGCTAAAGCTAAAAATCCTTTATCTTTAGCTGAGTTTAACATTTCATCAACTGTGCTATAAGCATGCTCGCTTACTAAAGTATGAGTATGTAAATCAGCTATTATATTCATAATAAATACCTTATTATAATTTTGACTTAGCTATTTTTTCTATTAATTCTATAGTATTATCAATTCCTATAAAATCGCTATTTAAACATACATGATAATTTCTAGAATCTCCCCAATTTTTTCCTGTATAGTAATTATAATGTTTCGCCCTTAATTTGTCTCTTTCCTTTAAGATCTTTTCTATATTTGTACTGTCTAATTTATATTCATTAACTGCTCTTTTAATTTTACTCTCCATATCAGAATAAATAAAGACATTAATACAATTATCCATACCTTCCAATATATGATTTGCACATCTTCCTACTATAACGCATGAATGTTTAGAGGCTACTTCTTTTATAACATTACTCTGTGCAAAAAACATAGTGTCTTGCAAAGACTCGCCATTACCAAATACCATATTACCGGCATAAGATCCCGCTATAGCAAAATTAAAAAGAGAAGCCCCTGTTAATTTCTGTTCATTTTCTTTAATATATTCCGGAGAAAATCCTGTTTTATCTGATGCCATTTCTATTATAGCTTTATCATAAAAAGGTATATTTAAATCCTTAGCAACCATTTCTCCAATATATCTTCCGCCGCTTCCGAATTCTCTGCTTATAGTTATAACAATATTTTTACTCATATAACCATATACCTCCATTATATTCTGTTAATAGTTTACCAATATTATCTGTATTTGTCAAATTTAAACTACTTCTTTTCTTATATTAATGTATAAATGTTTTAGAATATTTATTATTAATTTTTTGTAAGCAAAACATACAGAACTTTACTGCTAATAAAAAAATTCTTATTAGCAGATAAAACCCCATTCCAAAATAAGAATATGCTATAAAAATAAAAACTCTTTGGTTTTTTTCAATATTTTATATAATAAATCAGAAGAAATCAGAGAAAGTTTTTTCTCTTGCATTTGCATCTTTCATTACGCCTATATCGTATAAATATCTAGTAACTGCCAATGAAAAACCGCCTTTTATAGGAGTTTTAGGATATAATATTATTATAGGTACTCTTTTTTGAACAGATATCATAACCTTTTCTTCATCAAATAGTACAGGTCCTAAAAGAACCAAATTAATATCAAGAGAAAATTTTGCCGTTACCTTCTTAACTTCTCTGTATAAATTAATAGCCCAATCTATATTTTTTACTTTATTTACTATCAAATACATCTTATCTGTCATATTATTGACATAAATCATTTTCATAAGCCTGTAAAGATCTGTCAATGCTGTAATTTCCGGATTGGCAACAAGTATTATATCATCTGACATTTCATAGAAACGCATCATAGGCTGAGTAATACCGGCTGCATAATCTATTATAACATAATCATAATCTTCAGCTAAAACTTTTAAATCTTTAGCAAGGTTTGACAAATTAAAATCATTCTCAAACTGAACAAATCTCTGTATATTAACTCCAGCACTAATAACATCTATACCATATTCACTTTTTATAACGCAATCTTTTAATGTGAGACTGCCTTCAAAATATTCCTGCAGTTTAGACTGCGGTTTTACATGGAGTAAAATAAATACATTTGAACAGTTAATATCTATATCAAAAACTAAAACTTTATATCCTCTTGAAGCTAATTCTGCTGAGAAATTAACTGAACATAAAGTTTTGCCTGCACCGCCTTTTCCGCTAGAAAAAGATATTATTCTTCCCATAATTATTGTCCCGTATACAATTTTAATACTTGAGCCACTTTTAGACGAACATTCTCATCCCAATCTAATATATGAGGCTTTAAAGCTTTAATTACAGTAGTTTTATCGGAATTTTCTACATTTTTTGCCAACTCTTCAAGAGCTTCTAGTCTTTTTTCAACTTCTTCGCTTTCTAAAAGTGAAAAAATTTTATTCATAGTTTCTTCCTTAAAAATCTAATAAATAACACTATACTCATCATATATTATACATTATATAATATTTTTGTCAAAATAAAACCATTTAATTAAATTTAAAATATGAATATATTAAATATATCACTGCATCTGAAAAGGTTTTTCTTTAGTAAAATCAGGATTATAATTATCAGAGCTTTCCATTTCCTGAATAAATAAATTTTCAAATCCTAAATCCAAAGCATAATCAACTAAATCATCATACTCTTTTTTATACAGCTTTCTATTTATATTTTCAAAATTACAAGCCTTAAATTTTGGATTATACTGCGACATCAAAGATATAGCCGTATTTAAAAAACCTCTCTCCTTAAGTTCTATTAATACATCATAAGAATCAGACTCATTATTCGGAAGTATTAAATGCCTTATTATTATCCCGCTTTCAGCAATGCCTTTTTCATTAACAACTAAATCGCCGCTTTGCTTTTTCATTATTTCTATTGCATTTATTGCAATGCTAAAATAATTTTCAGCTTTAGAATATTTAAAAGCCTTATCATCGAATACATATTTTAAATCAGGTAAATATATATCTACAATACCGTCTAAACAATCCAATAACTCCTTAGTATCATAACCATTGGTATTATAAACTATAGGAAGATTAAGCCCTTTTTCTAAAGCTATTTTTAAACCTTTTAATACAGGATAAATAACATGCGTCGCACTCACCAGATTAATATTTTCAGCACCTTGTCTTTCTAAATCCAAAAAATAATCTGACAAAGTTTCAGCATCAATTATATCCCCTACTCCCTCAGAACTTATTTGATAATTCTGACAGAATACGCAGCCTAAATTACAGCTAGAAAAAAATACTGTACCGCTTCCGCCTTTGCCTACAAGCATAGGCTCTTCTCCGAAATGCAAAGTATGAGATGCAGTTTTTATATGATTGGTATCTTCAAAAATTCTGCATCTGCCTATTTTATTTTTATTGCGATTAACATTGCATATATGTCCGCAGCAAATACATTTATCATAAAGAAGTTCTGCTTTTTCTAGGGCTTCATCTATTTTTTTTAAATGTTTTTCATTATAGTTCACAGTATATTCCAATAATTTTTAACTTATAATTTAATTTTAAAAACTAATCAAAATTTATAATCATTTATTATTTTCTAAATATTTAATAGCCCATTCACTCATCAAAACAGGAGGCTGATATAATTTTGACTCATCTACTTCAAATTTACTATTATGATGAGCTATATTCTTTTCTGTCATAGTAGAAAATAATATAAAAGCTCCGTCAATCTTCTCCAAATAATCAGCAAAATCTTCACCAGCCATAGATAAACTATAATGAGATGCCTTTTTAAATCCAAGTTCATTACAAACTTCATTTAACTGCTCGTATATTTTAGCATTATTAACAACAGGTGCTCCCCTTCTTTTTATCACAACTTCAGCTTTAGCTCTGTTGGCTGCTGCAATAGATTCTGCAACCTCTTTTATTCTTTCTGTTATGAATGCTCTATTTTCTTCGCTGAAAGTTCTGAAAGTGCCTTCAATATTTACTTCAGTAGGTATTACATTATATTGTGTTCCGCCATGCATCATACATATAGATATTATTACAGGCTCTGTTGCAAGTATTTCTCTGCTTTTTATATTATAAATACCCTGCACTATCTGACTTGCTGTAAGAATGGGATCAATAGAAAGATGAGGATATGCTCCATGTGCACCTTTTCCTATAACTTTAATAAATATCCTGTCATTAGAAGCCATTAAAGGACCTTCTTTCAATATAAACTCTCCGCTTGGAGTATCTGCAGACAAAGTACCTATATGAGTACCAACTATAGCTTTAACTCCATTCAGTAAACCTGAATTAAGCATATTATGTGCACCTACTGCCAATTCTTCTGCAGCCTGAAATACTAATCTTACAGTACCTTTCAATCTTGATTCATTTTCTTTTAAATAATGTGCAGCACCTAAAAGACAAGCAGTATGTACATCATGTCCGCATGCATGCATGTTCCCATTTTTAGAAGCATATTCAAATCCTGTTTCTTCCTGTATGGGTAAAGCATCCATATCTGCTCTTATAGCTGCAATATTATCACCGCTTCCTATATCGCATACTAATCCGCTGTCAAGTGAAGATTCTTTATAGGAAAGTCCTAATTCTTTTAATTTATTTGTAACATAATTTTTTGTTTGAGGAAGATCTGTTCCAACTTCAGGAATTTGATGCAGATCTCTTCTCATAGAAACTATAATATCATTTAATTTTTTGTAATCCATTTTATCTGCCTTAATAATTATTTTGTATTAGTATATAAATAAAAATTATTAAGTCAATAATTAAAAATATAACATATAAAAAATAAATTTATATACATAACTCATTATAAGTTTATAATGAGAACAATATAAAATTGCAATATATATAGCACATTCTAAATACACATTTTAAATAACTTAATTTTTACAGATTAAATATGTAATTTATATAGCATTTTATTTTTATGATAAAGCATAAAAAACAAAATTATAAAAATTACATAATAATAGATTTTAAAACAACTATTTATATAAATTACTATTTTACTGAATCTGATATATCTTCTTTTGCTTTTTCTAATCCCTCAGCTGCCTTTTTTAATCCTGATTCTATAGATTTAGAAGCATCGTCCATAGCTTTGGAAGGATTAATATTTTCTATAGCTTTTGAAAAATTATCAAGTCCTTTTTCAGCAGTATCACCTGCTTTTTCTACGCTGTCTTGCAATTTTTTTGAAGCATTATCTATTTTTTTATTTATAGTATCTGTTGCTTTATCTATTGCACTTTTATCTTTCTCGCATGAAAAACTAAATATTGATAAAATAATAACCAAAGAAAATATAATACTTTTCATAAGATAATACTCCATATTTTTTTGTATAATTATAATAATTAATATATATTTGTCAAGATATAGGAGAATTAGATATATAAACATTAACTTTATATTTATTTTTCATATTCTTTGAATTATATATGCTTGTAGCTTTTGCAAGTCTGTCATTAAATTTTTCTACTAGAAAATCAGCATCTTCCACTTTAGGTGCTAATATCACTTCTTTTAATGACTTGTTATCAAATATATAAAGATAATTTTTGTAAGAGCGTTTCATCTTATCATCTATATGCAAAGGGTTACTTCCATATTCTACAAGCTGTATTATACGCATCTCCTGCTCTTCTATAAAAGATGAATCCTTTATTAAATACTGAATATTCATAAGAAGCTGATATGATAATGACAATTCTTCTGAATTAAAATCTTTTATAATTTTAAATATAGAATTGAATATATAACCTATATTGTTTTTTAATTTCTCATAAACTTTTTTATCACAGCTCCAAACATTATACTCGTTATTTAAATCAATGATAATATTATCATAATCAGATTCGCAAGGATTAAATATTATTTCATTATTTTTAGAATTGTAATATAAAACAAAATATAAAGGCAAAGTCTGTTCATTATAGAATTCTATATTAGAATAATTATTTTTATCATAAGAAAATGAAAATACTATGCTGCTATTTAAATTATTAAAAGAAGTATCAAAAAATGATTTATCAAATACCAAGCAGCAGCCTGTACCTTCTTTATTATCAGATTTTCCATATAGTCTGTACATAGTTAAAGAATCTTTGCATCTGCTGAATGATGTTTGTAATGCAATAAAATTATTAATGCTTCCGTATTTAGAATTTAGCTTATTATTTCTAAGAAGCTGCATCAATATCTTTCCTTCTTTAGGATCATTTGCATTTTTTATGCTTGTCATTCTAAGTTTATTTTTCTTTAAGTATGTATTGTATTTTGAATTATCTGATTTATCGTATCTCTTATCAAAAGCCATGTCATCGAAAACTTCTATGCTTGTATAATGGGATATCTCATTAATTTTATCATCATCTTTTACAGAAACTAAATATAAAAATATATACTGCAGTATCCAAAGCCTTTTTAACTTTGGTGTATCTTTAATATTCCTTACTATAAAATTAAAATACTCTTCTTTTTCTTCAGTCCAAAAACTATTTTCATGCAATACTATATCAATAATTTTTTCTATGCCTATATATTCTATAAACCTTGATATAATACCGAATATATTAATACTTTTAGAATCTTTGATATTTAATATAATAGTTAAAGCATAATCATACTGCTCTAAACCTATAAGGGCCTCAGATTTCAAAAAATATATTCTGTCATATATAGTATCATTTCCCATAATGCCTATTTCTATATACTCTATATAATCTTTATTTTTTATAATAGTATCGCCTTTTGAATTATTTTCATCTAAAATAGAAAGTGCCTTATCAAGACATTCTATAGCTTCTTTATATCTTCCTGTATTTATAAGCAAAGCTGCTTTATTTAAATATAACACTTCCAAAGATTTATTTATTTCAAAAGCTATATCATAAATATTGAATGCCTCATCTATTCTTCCAAGTTTTTCTAAAACCATAGCAACATTTAAATAAGCATAATCATATCCAAGCTCTAAAGCCTTATTAAAATAAAATAATGCATCTTCATACCGCTCTAACTTTGAATATATGATTCCTATATTAAAATAAGATATCTCAGATTTATCATCTATTTCTAATGCCATATTAAATGAGTATAAAGCCTCATCAAATGCCATTAACTTTGCAAGTATTATACCTTTATTGATAAAAGCCTTCTCGTATAAGGGATTAATTTCTATAGCTTTAGTGTAATAGTCTATTGCTTCCTCATATCTATTTAAATAATATAATGTTAATGCAGTTTTATAACAGCTTCTTGCAAAATATCTGTCTGTATAATTTTTATCAAGCTCTTCATTATTATTTTCAAAATAACTTATAATTTTTAAATATATTCTAAGTGCTGAAGAATATTTCTCTAAATTAAAATAAAATCTAGCCTGAATAAACATATTCTCTATTCTATCTTTCAGCATAAACAATTCTCCGATGATTAGTATTATTTTATTATAAACTATTTTTTAATTATATAAAATTCTTTAATTATATAAAAATACTATTGACAAATTTTTTATAAATGTTAATATTACTATATAAAGTAATATTACTAATAAAAATATTTTAATTTAAGGATTTATGTCTATGAAAAATAGTAATAAGGGGTTCTTCGGTAAATTCGGAGGGAGATTCGTACCAGAACCATTAGAAAAATTATTAATTGAATTGGAAGAGGCATTTGCACATTATATTAATGACAAAGAGTTTTTAAGCGAGCTTGAAGAATTAAGAGCAGATTTTATAGGAAGACCTACTCCTTTAATGTATGCTAAAAACTTGTCAGAAAAAATAGGCGGTGCTAAAATCTATGTTAAACTTGAAGGCTTAGCAAATACAGGTGCACATAAGATTAACAATTCAATAGGACAGGCACTTTTAGCCAAGAAGATGGGAAAGAAGAAGATTATAGCAGAAACGGGGGCGGGTCAGCATGGACTTGCCACAGCTGCAGCATGTGCTAAATTAGGACTTGAATGTTCTATATATATGGGCGAAATTGATGTAAAAAGACAGCAGCCCAATGTTGCCTCTATGGAATTATACGGAGCTAATGTAGTGTCGGTAACAAGAGGAGGAAGAGGACTTAAAGATGCTGTTGATGCGGCATTAGAAGATTGGGTTAAAGATTTAAAAGATACTCACTATTTGCTTGGAAGTGCAGTTGGACCTAGCCCTTACCCGGATATTGTCAGGACTTTCCAATCGGTAATAGGAAGGGAATTAGATAAACAAATACAGGAAAAGAATTTGAATGTTAAAGCTATGATAGCATGCGTTGGCGGCGGTTCTAATGCTATAGGATTTTTTGAGCCTTTTATAGAAAGAGAAAATCCAAAATTAATAGCTGTTGAAGCAGGCGGTATAAGCATGAATCTTGGAGAAAATGCCATTAGAATGAAAAACCCTTATGCAAAAGATGTAGCAGCTCAAGGGTATATGAGCAAATTTATATTAAAAGAAAACGGAGAAATATCAGAAACTATGTCTATATCTGCTGGTTTGGACTATCCCGGTGTAGGTCCTCAGCTTGCATATTTGGGAGAATCTGGAAGAATAGAGTTTACTTATGCTACTGATAAAGAAGCAATTAATGCTGTTAAAGAGTTTGCTAGAAATGAAGGAGTAATATTTGCATTAGAAAGTGCCCATGCAGGTGCTAAAGCTATAGAATATGCTAAACAATACACAAAAGATGATGTAATTATAGTTAATATGTCCGGAAGAGGAGATAAAGATATATTCATAACTTCTCCTATATTCAGAGCAGAAAAATGGAAAGAATTCTTAAGAAATGAATTAGAGAGATTAGAAAAAAACATAGATATTCACAAATTTTAACCTCACAATTATGTATTTTTTTGCTTATAGGTTTTTGTTTATTATTTATTAATATTCAAAAACCTATTTTTTATTTTTACTCGTATATTTATATAAATTATGCTTATTTTAAAACTAATTTTATTTATAGTTACTGTACTAACCAAATGAAGAAACAACCGCTTATTTTTTTATAGCTATACAAAACTGCATATTTATATAAAAATGATAATTATTCTTACTCTATAATGCGTATTTTATTAATAATAACTTTTAAATTAATTGTATTCTTGAAAAATATATATTTTATTATAGAATAAAGCTAGATTTTAATTAAATTCTATTGTTTTTATAAAATCATAGTATTTAGTTTGAGGATTTTTTATATTGAAAAATAAAGTTTATTTCATTATATCTTTGCTTTTTATAGTTTTAATAATTTCATGCAAAAAAATAAATTTATTGAGTCCCTCTATTATACCGCCTCCTACGAAGTTTCCTGTTTCAGGAGAAATGCCTGATTATATAGTACCTTCGCCTATACCTCCAGAAAATATAGAGGAAAGCTATATAGAAATAAACCCTGAAATAGTTGCAAATGGTACTGTTTTTGGGGGTTACGGAAGAAGATTCAAATTTCAAAACGAATGGTATGTTTTAGCTACTAATGAATATCAATATAACCCTAACACTAAAAAACTTACTCCTTCAGCAAAAGGGGCATTACTAAAAATTAATAATGACGGAAGTACAATAATTAAAATTCATAGTTTATCATTAGCTGATAATTTAGAAAATACTGAATATTGGAGAAATTTAAACTCAAAAAAATTAGTTATAGAATCAGATAAAGTAACAATACCTTCATCAAAGGCAAGACAAAAAACTTTTAATTTTCCTAAATATCCATACAGATTAGATAGAGCAAATTTTTATAATACTAATCCGCCTCCTTATTATAACTTTGCATGCTATGGAAACTTAATTATTTATGCAGTATATAGAGAATCTCAAAGTCTTATAAATTGGTCTGATTCTGCTAATGAAATAGAAAAAGCAGATTATTATATTCCAGGTCCAGATAATTATGAGCTAGGTGTACAGGGTGTACATGGCATGGAAACTTTAGACTTTTCTGCTTTATTTTATATTAAAGGCAAATTATTTATTACAGGTCAAAAGTCATTTGCTGATGATAATCTTCGCGGATATAGAGACCCTCAAGCCTCTCAATATACATGTGATTCAAAAAACTACTATACTGTTGATATTACAAAAGACACTCTAAATAATAATAATTGGGATAAACATGAATTCCCTTTTCCAGAAAAAAGACAGCAGTTTCTTATAAAATATGATAGAAATAAATTAGACAAAGTATATATATATGGAGGAATATCTTCGCATTATGAGTATAAAGGCGGATATTGGAAAGAAGTAAAAGATAAAAATTTTAGCGAGAAAGACGGAGTATGGTCAACAGAAGACGGTATAAATTGGAAAGAAGAAAAAACAATAGATGTAAGTAAACTTGATAATTATTATTATGATGCTAATCGTGATAAAATTGATATAGTAGGAGGATATGAATCAGAAGAATACGGAACTCCTTTAGAACCTTCATATACAGAATTAAACGGCAAATACTATAGGACTTTTAACAGCACTTATCCTATACCTCCAATAAAAGAGATTATGGAAACCGTTGATAGATTTGAAACTAACTTCACTGTTACAGAAGAACATATTAAAAAATCTGGTTATTATCAATTACAAGTCTCTTCAGTGCCTCCGGATAAAGCCAAAGAATCCGACTGGGCTAATATTGTTCCTAATAATGAGATAACTTCTGCTATAGGATGGGAAAGTGGAGGAACTGATTTATTTACTTTCAATAATAAAATAGTTCGTTTGATTGATTATGACAAACAATTTAAATTAAACAATCAATATGAAACGGCTTTAAATCTTGCAGAGAAATATTATAATCTGCTTTTAAACTCTTCTATTTCTGATTTTAAAAAATATGATTATTATTTTCTATATTATAAAGCTATGGCTGACATGATAAAAATTATTAAAGATAAAGGCAATGATTATTTTCTACCCGATGAGGCAGTTACGCATTATACATTTAATATATGATTACAATTAATAAAATTCTAAGTAAATATATTAATTTAGAAATATTTTTTATTTAGATATAACTTTTCCGTCTATATTAGAAAAATGAACATTCCCAAAATCTCTGCTGTCATAACCATAATCTCTATTATCAGAAAGCACAAAATATTCATTATAGCCTATAATATAAGGTCCAAAATTATCTCTTGAGGATACTTCAGCATCTAATATTCTACCGTCAAACTCTGCATTAGCCCAAGGTTCATTCAAAACTTCTCCGTTTATATAAACAACCTTATCTCTTATTTCTATTGTTTCATTTGGAAGTCCTACAACTCTTTTTATTAAATATCTAGTGTTTGATATATTTACATTTCCAAATGTTACAAAATATACAAAATATGAAGCAAATCTTTTTAGAAAAAATTCCTTTTCCGTTCTAGGATCTATCATAAACACTATGTCTCCCCTTTTAGGTCTTGAGAAAACAATAGTTTTTCCTGTAAGAGATGATACAAAAGGATTTAATGCAATACCATATCTTAATTTAGAAGTAATTATAATTTCATTAGGTTCTATAGTATTCATCATAGTAGAACTTTTCATTCTATCTATTCTTATAAATAAAGTAAAAATACCGAATAAAACAAAAGCAATAATAAATCCTAATATCAATCTTGCAGCTACCCTATAAAGCAGGCTATTGCTTCTGCAATATATAAAAATGAAAGGTTTTAATACAGACTTGAGTGCATTAATTTTTTCTTTTTTTAATTCTTCTCTGTCATAAGAATAATTCATCTATAATTGATGACCTCTGTAAATAAAAATAACTTTTTATGATTTTTTAGCTTGATGTTCGCTATTTTCTAAAGCAGCAGGAACAGCAGGAACTACAATATATCCGTATTCACCGCTTCTGCATAAGTCCATTATTACTTCATTATCTAATGTATTACCTTGAACATCTTCTCTTAAATATTCAGGCAAATCTATAACATGGTATAAAGGATCAATGCCGTCAACATTAACCTCAAATAATCCTTCTATGAATTCCAAATCTTTATTTAATCTATCTAACATTTCATCTTTTTGATTTTCTTCTATTCTTAATCTTGTTTGATATAAAAGAGCTTCTAATTCTTCTCTGTCTGTAGTCATTATTATATCCTTAAAATTATAATTACAAAAATAATATACTATAATCAATATTTTTTCAATAGTTTATATATTTTTTTAATTTATTGATATATAGAGAATTCTATTCATTAAAATACTAAAATATACAATAAAAACATAATTTTTATATTTTAGCTATTTAAATTTTATATAAAACAATGTATCATTTTTTTAAAATTAATTAACATAATATTAAATTAAGAAGTAAAAAATATACTAAAAAATACCGTTATTTATACTATTGATAAAATTTTTTTGTTAATATAATATTGCAGTATTAATAATAATTCTTAAGAGGTAAAAGGTTTATTTATGAATTTTTTGGAAATAGAATTAAATAAAGATAAAAAAATAATAAGTGAAGATTTTAAATATAGAAAAAGGCTAATAGTTGTATTTATAATATCAATATTAGTTGCTGCATTATTATTAATAAGGCTGTTCTATTTACAAATAATACAAAATGAACATTATGACAGCTTAGCTAGAAACAATAAAGAGCAAATAATACCTATAGATGCTTATAGAGGCGAAATTTATGATAGAAATGGCGTTATAGTAGCAGAAAATATCAAAACATACACAATGTATATGATCCCTGTTTATTTGCCTAAAAATTATTTTGAAAGAGAAGAATTATTATACAGAGTATCTAAAGTATTTAATATAGATTTAGGACATATAAAATCAAGTTTAGAAAAAGTTTCAAAAAACAGCTATGAATCAGTAGAAATATCAGAAAATATATCAATGTCTCAAATGAGTTATTTGGCTGAAAGATCTGAAGAATATCCGGGAGTATATTATGGAAGTAAATCTATAAGACACTATCCTCTTGGAGAAACTATGACGCATGTACTAGGATATATCGGCAACATATCTCAGGAAGAATTTGAAAGCAAGCAGGCAGATGGATACAGAAGAAACAGTGTTATAGGTAAAGAAGGTGTTGAACAGTTCTATGATAAAGAGCTTAGAGGTATAGATGGTTATGAACAGTGGATAGTAGACTCAAGAAACAGAGTAAAAGAGACTATAACACCTGCCATAGGAAAACCAATACCGGGAAAAAAACTCATATTAAGTATAGATTCTAAAATTCAGAAAGATGCAGAAGATTTAATAAGAGGACAAGTAGGAACTATAATAGTATCAAAACCTACAACAGGTGAAATATTGGCTATGGTAAGCTCTCCTTGGTATGATCCAAACATCTTTATAGGTAAAATAGACAGGCAGAAATATGCTGAACTTATAAATAACCCTGCTAATCCATTCTGGAATAAAGCCATAAGAGGAAGATATCCTCCGGGTTCTACATTCAAATTGGTAACTGCTGTAGGGGCATTAAATGAAAAAAGAATAGGCGTTAATACAACAAGATTCTGCGGCGGCGGTATGCTTCTTGAAAACAGATTCTACAGATGCACAGGTCAGCATGGCTATGTAAATATGTATAAAGCCATACAATATTCATGCAATACATATTTCTATAACTTAGCTTATGAATTAGGACCTAATTTCATTAAAAGATATGCTGAAATGCTAGGATTTGGCGATATTACAGGCATAGATTTACCGGGAGAAAAAGTCGGAGTTGTACCTAGTGCCGATTGGAAAAGAAGAAAAATCGGAGAGTATTGGTGGGATGGAGACACTATTCAGTATGTTATGGGTCAAGGTTATATGTCTGCTACACCTATAGCAGTTCATATGTCTACTTCCGCTATAATTAATGACGGAGTAATGTACAGACCTCATGTTGTTAAGGAAATAAGAAGTTCTCAGACAGACGAAGTTATATACAATAATGATAAAGTAATAATCAAAAAATTAGATATAGATAAGAATATATTTACAGTAGTAAAAGAAGGTATGAGAATGGCTGTAACAGGCGGTACTGCTAGAAATGGTGCTTGGTCGCCTAATATTAAATTAGCAGCTAAAACAGGTACTGCTCAAAATGCTCAGGGTAAAGACCATACTTGGGTTACAATATTTGGTCCTTATAATCCTAGACCTACTGATGATATGATAGCAGTTACAGTTATGCTTGAACATAGCGGCGGCGGCGGCGGTACTACTGCAGGTCCTATAGCTACAGCAATGCTTCGTTCTATATTAGGAGGCGAAAACGCATTAGAGGCTAAAAATGTTATATATGCTAGAATGCAGTATATATATCAGCAAATCAGACTTGCAAGAGAACAAATGAAAGCTCAGGAAAATGGAGAAACTTTAGAAAATATTGACGGAGAACAGCAAAAAGAAGAAAAAACTCAAGAAGATGAGAGGATAAAATATGAGTGATAAAAAAGAGTTAAAAAAACTATTTGTCTTCGATTGGAAAATATTAGCAGCTGTAATATTTTTAATGACTGCAGGGGCTATTGCAGTATATTCATCAACCTACTCTCCTGAATCAGGAAAAACAAGTTGGATGTTTTTAAAGTTTATATTCTTCTGTGCAACAGGTATAGTACTAATATTCATCAGTATGTTTATAAACTATACTAAATTAGCAGAACATAGAATGTCATTATATATACCAATGCTTGGAATTTTAATATTAGTTTTAATACCGGGTGTAGGAACTACTGTAAACGGCAGCAGCAGCTGGTTATTCGGTATGCAGCCTTCAGAGTTCGGAAAAATAGTTGTTATCATATTCTTAGCCGGTTATTTAGATCAAATAGGAGATAAAATAAAAGAAATAAAATATTTTGCTTTAGCAGGACTATTTATTTCTATACCTATAGGTTTAGTATTGCTTCAGCCGGATTTAGGTACTGTGCTTGTATATTGTTTTATAGTATTTATAATGCTTTTTGTGGGAGGGGTTCCTACAAGATATATTATAGCTTTGATAAGTATAGGAGTTATAGGGCTTTCTATACCTATGTTTCTTGAATATAAAAGAATGTCAGATGATATAGATAATATGCTTTTTAATTTCTTTTCACAAAGAATATATATAGGATATTTAGCCGGAATATTTTTATTCGTATCAATACTTCTTATCACATTAAATTTTTATATGAATAGTAAATATGTAAGTTTATTATCATTTACTTTCTTTGTATTATTTTTATGTATGGGAGCAGCTCTTATATTTGATATAGGATTAAAAGAATATCAAAAACAAAGATTATTGGTATTTATGAATCCGCAATTAACTAGATTAAGTTCCGGTTATAATATTATTCAATCCCTTATAGCCGTAGGAAGCGGAGGATTATTAGGAGAGGGTTTTTTAAATGGAAGTCAGTCCCAATTAAATTTCATTCCTCAGCAAGTAAATGACTTTATATTTTCTAATATATGCGAAGAATGGGGATTTATAGGAAGTTCTTTGGTGGTTTTGGCTTATGCTGTCATATTTATAAGAGGAACAATGGCTGCATATTATGCTAAAGACAGACTTGGTGCCTTGATAGTATCAGGAGTAATAGCTATGTTCTTATGCCATGTTATCATTAATATAGGAATGGTTGTGGGAATGATGCCGATTACAGGTCTAACTTTGCCTTTTATAAGCAGCGGAGGTTCATCTATATGGACTTTCTGTATATCAATAGGGTTAATATTTAATGTAGAAGCAAGAAGGTATGTTCATTAGAAGTTGTTAGTATGAAAAATAATATTTTAACAGAAAAAATTTTAATAGCAGATTCTAATATAGATTATGCTAAATTTATTCAGAATTTTTTGAAAGAATCAGGATATTTATCATATATAGCTTTGTCTTATAAAGAAGCCGTTAATATGTCATACGATAAAATACCTGATTGTATACTAGTGGATTATATGCTTCCTAATGCGGGAGCTTTCCGTCTCTCTCAGCATATAAAAAATGATAATATACTTAAAAATACAACTATACTTTTTCTAACAGCAACTAATAGTAAATCGGAGTTTCTTAAAGCTTATGAATGCGGTGCTGATGGTTTTTTTCCAAAATCAATAGATACGGATATATTATTGTCAAAAATAAAATCGTATATAAGATTAAAAAAAGCTATAGAATCTAATATAATGTATATGAATATGTTAAAACAGGACATAGAATATGCATCAAAATTGCAGAAATCTATACTTTCTTATGGAAATACCTCAATACCTAAAAATGATATATCTATTTATCATTATGCTCCTAATGAAGTTTCAGGAGATTACAGCGGAATAAAAAGTATTAATGACGGTTGGTATGCTATACTTCTGGCAGATGTATCAGGACATGGTGTAGCAGCTAGTATGCTTACAATACTAATAAAATCTTTTTTTGATTCACATATAATAACTAATTCAAAAAATACATCTCCGGCTAATTTCTTAAAGGAACTTAACAATTTTTTTATAGAAGAAAATTTCGATAAAAGCCTATTTGCTTCTGTATTTTATGCTATATACAATAATACTACAGGAGATTTTATATGCTCATCCGGCGGATCGCCTAAACCTATATATCATTCTAAAGATTCAGCTATAAATATTGATATAGAAGGTCCATTGGTTGGAATGTCTGAAGACAGCGATTATAAAGAAGCACATATAAAAATGAATCATAATGATATATTATTTATATTTACAGATGGTGCTTATGAACTATTTGATACTGAAGGAAAAATGCTTGGAGATGAAGAATTAAAGAATATATTTATAAAAAATTCACATAAAGATGTTAATGTAATAAAAGACAATATAATAAAAGAATTAAAGTCATTTTCAAATAATGTATTATCAGATGATATAAGCATGATAATTCTAAGAAGAACTAACTGATAAAAAAACAAATCAAACATTATTTGTTAATATAATACAGAAAAATTCACAATAAGTATATTTTTTTTGTAAAAAAAACAAAATTATTTACATATTTATTTGACATGTAAAAATATTTTTCTATACTAAGTTAATAAATAGAGTATAGGAGTATTTATATGAACAATGAAGTAAAAGTAACACAAACACTTGCAGATCCGGCACCTTTTGGTTTATTCGGACTTGCAGTAATAACATTTGTAGCTTCCACGCAAAAATTGGGGCTTACATCAGGATTTCCAGGACTTATCCCTTGGGCTATATTTCTTGGCTGTATAACACAATTTGTTGCTGCTATTATTGATTTCAAAAAAGACAATGTTTTCGGAGCTACTGTTTTTGGTTCTTTCGGATTATTCTGGATAGCTGTAGCATTCATTTGGCTTACTACTTTGGGAGTATTCGGAGAAGCAATGAAAAACTCTATTGACATGAAACAATTCGGTGTTGTATGTATAGCTTATTTATTCCTTGTAGGACCTTTAACTTTCGGTGCTGCTGAAGCTCATAAAGTTTTATTCTTTATATTTGTTGCTGTAGATGTTTTATTAGTAGCTATGGCATTAAATTATTTAGGAATAGCTGTAAAAGAAACTCAGATTGTAGCTGGTATATCTGAACTTGTGGCAGGATTATTGGGTTTCTATGGTGCTGCTGCCGGAGTATTAAATAAAAATTTAGGAAGAGTTGTACTTCCTGTAGGAAAACCTTTAGGAATATTTAAAAAACAAGCTTAAAATTATTGATGATTAAATATAGGGGGCTATATTAAAATATAGTCCCTTTTTTATTAAAAAGAATAAATAAAAAATAATTTTTAATAGTTAAAATAAAAAAATATGATAACTAAATATTTTATTATTACGATAATAATTATGATAACAAAATATTAGTTGACATATTATTGTTTTTTCTATATTATGTTATTATATATTTATCTATTGCAATAAGGTGATTAAAGGTTATGAAATTAAAAATAGGAATTTTAACTATAGTAAACTTAATAGCATTTATAGCACTATTATATATGTTTGATATATTCGGTGTAGTTAATTATTATACTTTAATGCGTAATAAGATAGCACCAAATGTACCAGGATTCTTAACAAGATTCACTCAAAAACCAAGAGTAGAAGACATGGCTCTTTTGGCAAGAGAAGACTTAAATAAAATGAGAGAATCATTCAATTTAAGAGAAAAAGATTTGCAGGCTCAGGAATCTTTAATAGCAAGCAGAGCAATAGAATTGAATACTCAATCTGAATTGATAGAACAGGACAGACAAAATCTTTTAAATGCTTGGTCTAATTATCAGGCTACTATGGACGAATCTTCTCAGTATCAATTAGTATTAACAGATTTGGCAAATAAAATCAATAGTATGCCGCCTCAAAACTCTGTGGCATTACTTAATCAGTTGGCTGCAAATGGTTCTGATGATTTAATTATAGATGTATTATTAGAAATGGATTCCATAGCTGCTGCTGAAGGAAGAAACAGTACAACTTCTTATCTTTTAAGTTTAATGGATCCAAATGTAGCTGCTAGAATATTAGAAAAATATGAAGCAAGATCTAATCCGGGAAATAATACAGTGCCTTCTTCACCTAATGACTTCCCTAATTATTTACCTGATGAGATGAATAATGATGCTATGCTTAATGAAGGCATAATGGATATGGGAGCATAAAAGTTTCATAATCAAAAAATAATAAGCTATTCTTAAATATTTTTAGGAATAGCTTTTTTAATATAATTGTAATTAGAAAGCATTATAAATATTGCAAAAGATTAACTTATAATAATAATTTTCTTATAAAACCATATTTAAATCTTTCTTAAACGGCAAAGAAAGATTTATTAATTTTTTATATATGATGCTTAGAATTATTTATATAATTTAGATTATAAGTATATAAATGATAATTTTCTACTTTATTATATTTACATTTTATGTTATTATTAAGTTTTAATAAAAAAACATTCTACATGATATTAGATTTTAAGGAGTTTATTACTAATGGGAGCAATGGACTTAGTATTTAAATTAATATTCGGCTCTAAAGAACAAAATGACGCTAAAATATTAAAACCTATAGCAGAAAAAACATTAACATTTGAAGAAGAAATAAAGAAATTAAGTAATGAAGAACTTACAAATAAAACAAAAGAATTCAGAGAAAGAGTAGAAAAGCATATAGGCTGCAAAACAGAAGAATTAGATTTAAGCAAAGAAGAAAACAAGAAAAAACTTCAAGATATATTAGATGCAATATTACCAGAGGCATTTGCTGTTGTAAGGGAAGCTAGTATAAGAACTACAGGAATGAGACACTTTGATGTTCAAGTGATGGGAGGAGCTGTACTTCATCAAGGAAGAATTGCTGAAATGAAAACAGGAGAAGGTAAAACACTTGTTGCCACTCTTGCGGTGTACCTTAATGCTTTAACAGGGCTTGGAGTACATGTAGTTACAGTAAACGATTATCTTGCTAAAAGGGATGCTGAATGGATGACTCCTATATACTCTATGTTAGGAATATCGGTAGGCATACTTGATAATACTAGACCTCATTCCCCAGAAAGAAGAGCTGTTTATAACTGCGATGTTGTTTACGGTACTAATAATGAGTTCGGATTCGATTATTTAAGAGACAATATGGTTACAAGAAAAGAGGATAAAGTTCAAAGGAAATTCTATTTTGCCATAGTGGATGAGGTAGACAGTATTTTAATAGACGAAGCTAGAACTCCCCTTATAATATCAGGACCAGCTGAGAAAAATATAAAAATGTATTATGAGATTGACAGAATAATACCTATGCTTAAGCAGGCTGAAGTAGATGAGAGAATGCGTGAGGTGGCAGGCACTGGTGATTATGTGCTTGATGAAAAAGATAAAAATGTATACCTCACAGAAGAAGGCGTACATAAAGTAGAAAAACTCCTTAATGTAGAAAATTTATATGGGGCTCAAAGCAGCACTATAGTTCACCATGTTAATCAGGCTTTAAAAGCTCATAAAGTATTCAAAAAAGATGTTGACTATATGGTTACAGACGGAGAAGTTTTGATTGTAGATGAGTTTACAGGACGCGTACTTGAAGGCAGAAGATACAGTGACGGACTTCACCAAGCAATAGAAGCTAAAGAAAAAGTTGCTATACAAAATGAATCCCAAACTTATGCTACAATAACATTCCAAAACTATTTTAGAATGTATCCTAAACTTTCCGGTATGACAGGTACGGCAGAAACAGAAGCTGAAGAGTTTTATAAAATATATAAATTGGATGTGGCTGTTATTCCTACTAATAAACCTATAGCAAGGCAGGATTTATCAGATAAAATATACAGAACTAAAAAGGCTAAATTTGAAGCATTAGCAAAATATATAAAAGAACTTCAAGATGCTGGAAAACCTGCACTTGTAGGTACGGTATCAGTAGAAATGAACGAAGAGCTTTCTAAAGTATTCAAAAGGCATAAAATTAATCATGAAGTATTAAATGCTAAAAACCACTCAAGAGAGGCTCAAATAATAGCACAGGCTGGAGAACCGGGAGCAGTTACTCTTGCTACAAACATGGCAGGACGCGGTACGGATATTGTACTTGGAGGAAATCCTGTTGCTAAAGGTGTAGCTGAAATAGAGCAGATACTTGTACTTATGAGAGATAAAGCATTCAAAGATAGAGATCCTTACAAAAAAGAAGAATTAACAAAAAAAGTTAAAGCAATAGACCTTTATAAAGAGGCATTTGTAAGAAGTGTTATTGCCGGAAAAATAGATGAAGCTAAAGAATTGGCTCAAAAAAATAATGCTGATGAAATGATAGAAAAAATTGACAGAATTATTCAGATAAATGAAAAATCTAAAATAGACAAAGAAAAAGTTCTTGCAGCCGGCGGTTTGCATGTTATAGGAAGCGAGAGACATGAGGCAAGGAGAATTGACAATCAGCTTAGAGGAAGAAGCGGAAGACAGGGGGATCCGGGACTTAGCGTATTTTTCTTATCGCTTGAAGATGATTTAATGCGTTTATTCGGCGGTGAGAGAGTGTCAAGAATGATGCTTGCTATGGGAATGGGTGAAGAAGAAGAACTTGGTCATAAATGGCTTAATAAATCCATAGAAAATGCTCAGAGAAAAGTTGAAGGCAGAAACTTTGATATAAGAAAGCATTTACTTGAGTATGATGATGTTATGAATCAGCAGCGTATGGCAGTTTACGGAGAAAGAGATTATATACTTTACTCTGATGATATATCTCCTAGAGTAGAAGAAATCATATCCGAAGTAACTGAAGAAACTATTAAAGATATAAGCGATAATAAAAAACATGTTGATCCTTTGGAAGTAACTAAATGGCTTAATAGTTATTTAATAGCGATAGATGAAGATGCTGCCAATAAAGCAGTAGAAGGCGGTGTTGATAATGCTGTAAAAAATCTTACTAATCTGCTTTTAGAAGCATACAGAAAAAAATCTTTGGAAGTAAATGAAAAAATATTCAGAGAAGTAGAAAAAAATATATTCCTATCAATAATAGATAATAGGTGGAAAGATCATCTATTTGCTATGGATAGTTTAAGGGAAGGTATAGGACTTAGAGGATATGCTGAAAAAAACCCTCTTACTGAATATAAACTTGAAGGCTATAAAATGTTTGTTGCTACTATGAATGCAATACATACTGAGCTTGTAAACTTAATTATGAGAGTTCGTATTATACCTAATTCATTTGATGCTATGGAGAGAGAAAGTGCTTTTGACGGAGGAGTTGAAGAGAAAAGCAGTGCTAGTGCTATGAATGGTAATAATAATCAAAACATCCAAAGCAAAATAAAAAACGCACAGGCTAATGTGAAAATGACTCAAAAAATAGGAAGAAATGATCCTTGCCCTTGCGGAAGCGGTAAAAAATATAAACATTGTCATGGAAAAGACAATCCGCAATGAGTAAAAGAAACAAATAATTAATGCAAAAAATAAAAGGTATATATAATCGATTTTTATATATACCTTATTTTTTATTTACTATTATTTTTTAATTCCTGATTATTTATAAGATATTTTGGACCTTTTCTAACACTAAAAACTACACTAGTATTTCCATAAAAATTAATTATATAAGTGTAATCTTTATTATTTTTTGATGTAAGAGTAAAATTTCCTGTAGTTACTGCGGATGTAATATCATAAGTATCATTAAGAGAGGTACCATCTACACTTAAAACACTAACAGTTAAATTTTGATTATCTGCTTCTGTTACAGTTACTGTAATATTTTTAGAAGTATCCTGATAAGTACCATTTCTGTCTTTAAACTTAATTCCAGTACTTCCTAAAGAAGAAGTACATGAAAATATAAACAAAGATATAAGTAATAAAGTAATTTTTTTAATCATTTTTATTTATCCTAACATTATATAGTATATATTATATAAGAAATATAATTTTTGTAAACAGTAATTTAAAAAGCGGAGAGAGTTTTTCATCTTCTCCCCGCTATTTATTATAAATTAATTATCAATTATGGCTGCCTATTAGCCTCATATCCGTATGAAGAGCCTGAACCAGGTGTTAATATTGTTCCATAACTTTTACTTACTTTTATAATATTATCATTATCATTTTCAAAAACTACCCATCCATGCCTAATATCACCTACAGTTCCAGAAGTACCGCTAGGAACACCATAAGCAGCTCTATAATTATTTTCTTGAGTATTATCGAATCTGCTTAATGTATATGTAAATGATCTAGTCCTCCATTTATATTCAAACCATTCCCAATATTCCTCTTCATAAGTCAAGGTAAACTCAGTTCCATCATTATTAAATTTATATACAAGATTTCTCATAGAATCTGTATCTACACCTTTAAATGTTGCTCCAATAACTCTGTCTGTAAATATAGGACCATAATCTTTAAAGTCTGGGTCTAATGAAGTGCCATCAAAAGATATTGTATCTTTGTTATTTACTTTAACTAATGAAACTATAACAGTGTCTCCAGGATTAGAAATATTTTCATATATAGCCTTATATTTAGAAGTTATAGTTTTAACTTGATATGTTTTTTCTTCTCTAGCAGAAGCATCATTATATGTTTCTTCTACAAATTTTATTTTTGGAGCTTCTGCACCATTGTCTATAAAAGTATAAGAATATGATTTAAGACTAAGACCGCTGTAATTACCGCTTTTCCATAAATTTAAATCTATTGCTGATGTTCCATCAACCATATATCCTGAATAATCACGATATTCAAATTGCTGATAACTAGATTTTATTTTATTTATATTAACCTTAAAAGTTGATTGATCTTCTGGTGAAGCAGGATCTGTAGATGATGCATTTAAAGGTCTATAAGGAGAATAACCCTGTCCTGTAGGAGTAGGCTGTGCCATTTTGTCAAAGTTATGATCTTTAGGCATATAAGAAGTAGGCGCAGATGTAAACTCGGTTTTGTAATGCTCATATAAAATAACAGAACCGCTTTCTGTAACATAACCTATAGGGTCATATTCATAAAAGGCTTTTTTATCCCCATATCTTTCTACAGCTTCAAAAGCAGTAGGTACTTTATCACCCATAATAGAAGTTGTGGAAGTAATGGCTCCAAAAGCAAATATAAACTTAGAATAAGTATCAACCGCTATCAAATATTGTTTTAATGCAGCTACAGAAGCATTACCATTTATAGAATAAAAATTAAATCTATCCATTCTTCCAGGCAAATATCCTAAACTGCTGTAAAGAGGATTTTCTCCTGCATATCTATATACTTTTAACTCAGTAATATTTACAGTTAAAGGTCCGCTTTCAGCATAAGTTTCTCCATCTTTACCGTCATAGTATTCTGCTGATATACCATTCCAATCTGAGCCTCCGGGTATCCAATTTCTAGTATTATCATTAAAGAAATTATATATAGGAAGTTTATCTCCCTGAAAACTCGCTTTAAATAGCCAATCTTTAAATTTATCTGCAGAAAACTGATAATTAGGGCTATTATATTCTTCAGGAAGTTTAAACGGATCTTCATCAGCTGCAACTTGCTCCGGAAGTTTTTCTGGACCAGTGTCAAGAGACTGCGATAAAGAACTAGAACTTGATTTGTTATAATAATACCTAGGGTTAAAGAAATGACCTCCGCAAGACATCATAAACATAGATATTATTACTAAAAATAATAAATAAGTTTTTTTCATAATATATCTCCTTATATAGCAAAATACCACTTTCAAGCATATTGACTATAATTAAATAACTATACCTACGCAAAATTTAAATTAATAAACTGTAAAACCATATTATTATAGCTTTACAGTTTATTATAATTTGTCTATACTTATTCTATTTTTATAGAATAAGTAACAGACCATTCTTCTGTTCTATTATCATTATAATCTTGATATTTGACAACTATATCTTTAGTTTCTCCTTTATTCAAAGTAAATGTGTCAGGAGTACAAGACACAACTTTATCTTGCTTGCTGTCTACTTTAACAGTTTTAGTTGCTCCATTATATGATAAAGTTAATAAAGAATTATCATATTCAGATATATGAGTAACTGTTCCTGAATAATCAGGGAAACCAGATAGCCAATTATATTTAATAAATTTAGTATCAATATCAATATAACATTTAGCTTTATCAATATCTGACACAGCATATTTAATGCTTCCATCAGATTGAATACTGCTATTATTTTCTATTGTTATAATGCTATTTGGCATTGCTCCAAATCCCAATTCTTTACCTTCACCATAATTACCAAGCATCTCAAATACTTTTGATGTTGAATCTTCATATATAGAAGCTCTTGTAGCATATACAAAATAGCCTTCTGGTTTTAATTCCCAACTATGAAAAAATGTTTTTTTATAGTAACTTTTTACGCTTATATTTTCAACAGATTTTGAAGACACTACAATAGAAACCCTATTACCTTCTTCATTCATATTTAAATATGGAGAACGGCCAGGATTATTTCTTGTAGCCAATTCTCTAACTTTTCCATCTGATGTTTTATGCACAGAAGGAACATAATCTGTGGCACCTGACGCCATTTCACTTTTATATTCATCAAATAAAGTAACCGAACCATCTTCATGAACAAAACCTATAGGATCATATTCATAAAATTTTCTTTTCTCTGCATATTTTTCTATAGCATCAAACGCAGTAGGATATTTTTGTCCAAATGTAGAGCCTGTGTTAGTTATCTTAGCATAAGCAAAAATAAATTTAGAATACTTATCCACTGCTATAAGATAGTTATTCATAGGAACGCCTGCTGCTTCACCATCAATTTTCATAAATATAAATCTTTCTAGCCTAGAAGAAGAATTATAACTTCCATTAGCATCAAGCAAAGGATTTTTACTTACATATTTGTATACCACCATATCCGATATAGATACTGTTACTGGAGAAGTTACCTTATTTCCATCAGGAGAAGCATCAAATGAGAATTCATTTTTTAGTGCATCTCCTTGTACCCATACTCTGCCGTCTGTTGGAATAAAGAATCTGTATTCAGGTACATTTCCGCTTCCAAAATTAACTTTCATAAACCATTGATCTATAACACTGCCGTCAAAAATATAATTTTTATCATTCCAGCCATAATATCCATCACCTTGATAGCTAGGGTTAAAAGGATCTTGTTCAGGTGATAAATTTTCATCTCCTAAATCTATATCCCCTCCGCCTTGTTCTGATGAAGCTATAGAACTGCTTTTGTTATAATAATACCTAGGGTTAAAGAAATGCCCTCCGCAAGACATCATAAATATAGATATTATTACTAAAAATAATAAATAAATCTTTTTCATAAAAATTTCTCGTTTATTATAAAATTAAGCGGAGAGAATTTTTTATTTCCTACGCTAATTTTATTATTTAATTATTTTTCAATATCCTCTACTTTTATTTTACATCTGAACTGTACTTTATCATTATATCCTGTAACACCTTCTCCGCAAGCTCCTACACCATACCAAGCTCCCCATGTATTCTCTTTGTCCTCTATTACAATATGATCTCCATCCTGTCCATCAATAACAATAGTAACTTCTATTTCTCCCTGTGCATTATATTTAACTTCTTTAGACACAATTCTATTGCTATCAGCAGAACCTATCAATTCTACATTTTTAGTTTCTTTATTAAACTTAATAGTCAAATATAAATTATCATTTTCTGAATATTTATAAGGCCAATAAAGATCATTATAATCTCCATAACCTTCATCATATTTAGTAAGATTAAATGACAAATCAATATTAATATCTTTAGATTCAGTTTCTACTGTTTGATCTTTATCAGTATTAAACTCTAGTGCAACTTCAGAACCTACTCCAACTTCATATCTTCTTAAATAAGCACCAATTCCTGTACCAGAGTCCTTACTAGCAACAGATTTATATTCTGACACTATTATATCTTCAGCTGAAACTTTCATTTTTACATCATAACCGAAAAATCCATAATCCATTACTTCCCTAGCATCACCTTTATCCCATACTCCTCCTAAGAAATCGCTAATATTACCTACAGTATATCTCTTCACTGTTTTACTATCAATATTTTTGAAATAAAGCTCTGTCATAGAAATTTTTATTTCCGGTTTAGTAACTATTACTTTATCCTTATTGAAATATGGAGAAACTCCTGGTGAATTTCTGCTAGCCATTGATCTATCAGGATCATGAATTTTAGGAAAGAAATTATTAGCATCTTGAGCCATTTCTTTTTTATATTCTTCATATAGCTCTAATTTTAATTCCCCATTCTCATAAACCATTATACCTATAGGGTCATATTCCCAGAAATTTCTTTTTTCACCATATAACTCTACAGCTTGAAACTCAACAGGATAAGGAGTTCCAACAATAGGAGCTTTTTCAGTTTTAGTTATTTTACCATAAGCAAAAACAAATTTAGAATATGTATCAACTGCTATTAAATAATTATTAAGCGGAACTATAACAGCCTCTCCCTGTAATCTATAGAAAGAAAACCTTTCCATTATTTCAAATGAATTATATTTAGAAGTAGGAGATACTAAAGGATTTTTTCCATCGTATCTGTAGAAATTAGCAGGATCTATATCATAAGATTGTGCCTTATTACCATCATTTACACCATTATAGTAATATCCATTTTTTAAACTATCTTGTAAGGCCCATGCTGTGGAACTTTTAAAAAACTTATAAGCAGGTACATTATTAACATCAAAACTAACACCAAATGCATAATCTCTTATTATTGAACCATCAAATACATAATCTTGATTATTCCAAGGACCTTCAGGTATTTCTGCTTCTTCACTTCCTCCAATATCAACCACTCCTGATGAATCTTCATCTCCTAAAGAAGCACTAGATTCGCTCCTATTATAATAATACCTAGGGTTAAAGAAATGCCCTCCGCAAGACATCATAAACATAGATATTATTAAAAACAATAAGTAACTTTTTTTCATATAGTGCCTCTAATTGCTAATTATCCTTTAAAAGCTAATCCTAAAGTAAGACCAAAATCTAATGAGTTTATATAATAAGATTTTAATGGTGTCTCCATAGTAAAGTTAGGAGCAGCTGTCTGCATAAGTTTAAATAAAGAATCAGGCATTGTTATATATTTTGGAGAATATACATTGAATCTTGTATATGCACCTAATATAACTTCAACTCTGTCATTTACAGGCTGATTATATTCTATCATAAACTTAATGCTAAACATTACTGGATTCATATTTTTTATCATAAAGTCAGTTACTATTATCTCTCCTATTTCAGGAAAACCCGGCATCTCTTGGTCAAAATAAGCTAAATATTCAGGAGATGTATCTGCTATCAATTTTCCTCCTATATGAAGTCCTAAAGCTAATCTGCTGTTTAAAAAATATGCTTTAGTACCAACTCCAAAACTTATTACAGGGGCATAACTTACATTGATATAAGCATTTGCTGTTACTCCGCCTACAGTATTACCAGCAATCTGACCGGCAAATCCGCTTCCTACACCTAAAGAACCAAATACGCTCATACCGCTGAATTTAGCAGGATCCAATCCGCCAAACCATCTTTCAGATCCGAATAGATAACCAAGCTCAGCCTCTCCGTCCATAGTGTAGCCTACAGAACCTTTCATATAAGCAGCACCTATTTTGTCCAAATCGTCCTGACTAATAGAAGGCATTGTAGCTGTACCATTAAAATTTGCCTTTAATGCCCAGATAAAACCTTCATCAAAACCGTAAGCCGCCGAAAATCCTGCTAATAATAAAATGTTAATAAATATCTTTTTCATAATAAAAATTTTCTCCCACTAATAAAATCGACATAATAATAAAAATGTTTATATGCAAATTGTACTACCTTTTAATTTTAAGTAAATAGTATTTTTTATAAATTTACTATAATTTTACTATTATGTTTATAAACTACATACAACATACTACATATAATACATAATATTTAGACATTTAATAATTTTTGTATTATTTTTTATAGACATTTTTTATATTATGTTGATTTTTACATAGTTAATTCATACTATATCTAATTTTTAAGAGTGTCTTTATAATATTTAATAGTTTTATAAGGCTGATTTAATTTAAAGTTTATTATATTGCTGTACCAATTAACATAATCAAATCTATTAACTTCAGCCATTATTGAATGTTTTTCATCTGAATGTATATCATATTTGGCAAACATAACAGCAATAGATTGAATGATATAATAAGAAAATATATTTTTTAATGTTTCATTATCCAAGCCGGAATTAAAAAATTGATAGGTGCTAATTATAGAAATTGATTTGCATGGCTTTATATTATTATTTTCACAAATTATTCTATCTACAAATCCTCCGTCTGCAATAGATTTAGCACTCATTCCTCTGTAATTTGAAGTTAATGGAATATTTACTATTACTATAGAGCTGTCTGTAAACTCATTGGCAGCTATTCTCCAATACAAAGATGTATAAATAAATAATCTTTTGGAATCTAAAAGCTCATTTCTTCCATTTACATGGCTATTCCAAATATTAAGTATACTTTGCTGATAAGATGGAGCTATATTCTTTGCTATTAATCTTAAGGGAGTTCCGTATTCATATCCGAATAAATTTCTTATATTTACGCTAGTTTCATTTGAAAGGGAATATAGTATATCTTTTTCTAATTGAGCAGAATCTATATTTTTTACATCTATAAAATATCTTTTAAATATATCAGAATTTTCTATCATTATTTTTCTGTTGTCTCTGTAAAATTTATCATAACTTATACCATTTATCAGATTATATTTTATTTTATAGCCCAATATTTTATAAGTAAGATCTGATAAATCATCATCAAAAATATCAAGAAAATCTCCAGGAGCGAAACCTAGAATACTATTATCTTCTATATAAGTTATGTTAACATCATATACTTTATTTTTATTAAGAGGTTCATTACTTTTTTGACATGATAAAAAGAATAGCAAAAATAAAAATACTGTATTACTCAGGTATTTCACCGCTTACACCCATAGCTTCAACTTTTTCAGTATCTATATAATATTTTATTTCCCTAGCTCTTACAACACTTTCTTTCTGTTTCAAATATGGACTTTCACCCCAAAGCCTCAAATATTTTTCATTATCAAAATAAGTAGCCCAAGCACTTTGAGAATTCATATCCTTACCTTCTACATGTACATTTCCATTAGCCCTAAGTTTTTCTTCATCATTAAACATCTGCATAGTTACAGATGTAATTTTAATACTTCTGTCCTCTACATAAGCTTTAGGACTTCCGCTTACTGTGGCAACTTTAGTATCCGGGTCAAGATGCAGTAAATCACCTTCTAATGATATACTCTCATCATAATCTATCATAACAACATCATTATGAAATATAACATCTTTAAATTTTTCATCTTTTTTATATTCTATCCATTCTCCAAAAGCGATAATTCCTCTGTCTGGTATTCTAACAGAAGGATCCTGATACATATAAATATGTTCATTATCTATCTCATATTCTATATATCCGCCTTTAAGTATCATATTTTCTTCATAAAAATAGGCTGTAACATTTCCATAAGCATACAAAGTTCTTGTATTATTGTCTTTTCCACCGTATTCATTCAAAAACAATCTGTCTGCCACTACAATATTATAATTACTTACATTGCTGTTTTTTTTGTTTGTTTCAGAAGAATTTACATAATTATTAGTCTGAAGTACATATATCTTACCTCTTCCCATAACATTAGCAGTAGCATTTTTAGCATTATACTCTAATATTTCACCTTCTAATCTGTCAGCACCTTGATAAAGTCTAGGATTTCCTGTGAGAACTGCTATTTCAGAATCCATATCATATACTAAATTATCCGCATAACCATCTGTTTTTCTTTTACTTTCTTTATCAATATGAGTTAAATGAACATTACTAATTGCCTTGGCTAAAGGCGTATTAAAATCTCGTTCCATAAATGAACTTTTTATAGTCATATTATTTGTAGGAGATCTTAAAACAGGTTTATTTTTAACATAGGCATATCTAGTTTTTCCATTATAACTAGCATAGCCGCCTGATATAGTAGAACCATTAGTTTTACTTAGAAGTCGTACGCCTCCGCTGAATGTAGCAAGCTCTGTTTCCTGATAAAATGTCATAACATAGCTTGTAATTACAGCAGATGAATCTTCCATTTTGGAATTACCTGTATATTGAAAAACTTTTGTTTTATTATTATATGTAAATTTATCAGCACTTCTTCTAGATTGAGCAAGCAAAGACAATGCTAATATAAACAATATAATTAATACAAAAAATTTATTGATCTTCAGCAAGCGGAACTCCTATAGCATCGCCTTCATCAGTTTCATTATATACTGTAATATGTTCTAGTCCCATATCACCTTCCATACTGCTTCCTGTAAGCCAGCTGCCGTCTTCCTGCTCTACACGAATTGGAACTGGGCTTTTAAATTGCTGTTTTTCATTATCCCATTGAAGATATTCTGTGTAAAGTATAGTATTGTTTGATGATTTAACGATAACATTTGTATATATTTGAGTAAATAATGTCTCCTGATTTACAGTTATAAACTCTCCGGAAACACTGGCTGCTATTGTATTATTAGAATCATAAGTATATGTTCTGCTGTCATAAAGTTCAACCAATTTCTTTTTATTATAGAATTTGGCATTAGTTGCAAAGGAATCCAACTGTTTAAAATTCGTATCATAACTTTCTCGTCTAAAACCATAAAATTCCATATCAGGAGGCGGTACAAAATTCTCAGTTTGAGTAAATTCCTTTCCAAGATCATTAAAATTAGTGCAGGAAACACATAATAGAAGTATTATACTAAATTTTACTAATAATTTCATCGTAAATACCTTTGGATTTAAGCAGCATATCTATTACTACCCTAACCGCACCATATCCTCCCATTTTATGAATTACAATATCAGCAGCTTTTAAAGCCTCATGATGTGCATCTTTAGGAGAAAAAGAGATTCCTACATATTTCATAACACTTAAATCTATTAAATCATCTCCGATATAAGCTATCTCTTCTTTTTTTAAACCATATTTTTCTATTAAAGTTAAAACAATAGGCATTTTATTTTCTTCGCCAAGAATTAAATCCTCAAAACCATGCCTTCTAAATTTATCAAATCTTGTTTTTATAGCCTTAGAATTACTGCCTGATATAACAGCAATTTTTATTCCTGCCTTTAATGCTAAAACTACTCCCATACCATCTTGAGTATTAAAAAATTTACTTTCAACCCCATTATCATCGAATATTAATCTTCCGTCAGTCATAACTCCGTCTATATCGGATATTAATAGCTTAACTTTTTTTAACTTACTCTTATTAAGCAGGTATGAAATATAATCTCTGATATTCATTTTAGAAACTTTTATTAAGATATTAGGATAAAACATTTTGGGGCTTACAGGACTCGAACCTGCCCACCCGGTTTAGGAAACCAGTGCTCTATCCTGATGAGCTAAAGCCCCTTATATTTAAGAAGCTATTAAGTAATCGGAGAGTGTGGGACTCGAACCCACATGGGTGTTAGCCCGGCGGTTTTCAAGACCGCTGCTCTACCAATTGAACGAACTCTCCAAACAAATATGAATGCCATTATAACATATATAAAATTTATTTCAAGTTTTTTTTGTTTTTATTATTTAGTTTTTTTATTAAAATTATTCGCCTTTAAAAAATGCTCTTCTAAAATAAAGTCCATGTGCCGGAGCTGTTACAAAAGCAGATGCTCTGTCCTCTCTTTTTAATATATCTTCTATGAAATTAACAGGTTTTTTCTTCTTCTGACCCTCTACCAAAGTACCAACTATAATTCTTACCATATTATGTAAGAAAGCATTGCCCCTAATAATAAAATATATAGTATCCCCTTTCCTTATGGCTTTAACTCTCTCTAAATACCTAAATTTAGAATCATTTTCATCTTCTGTAGAACAAAATGATGTAAAATTATGCTCTCCTATTAAATATTTTGCATATTCATTGATTAATTTTTCATCTATAATATTTTTTCTGTAAAACCAAGCATATCTCTCATAAAATGGAAAAGAAGTGCTGCTGTTATGAACTATATATAAATATTCTCTAAATATAGCTGAAGCCCTTGCATTAAAATTATCAGGCATTTCTTCAGCTTTTATTATTCTTAAATCTCTATCTAAATATGAATTCAAAGCTATATGCACCTTATTAATAGGAACAAGCATTTTAGGAACTCTAAAATTAGCTACCTGACCTAAAGCATGCACTCCTGCATCTGTTCTGCCGCAGCCGTATATAGTAATCTTCTCGCCGTATACTTTCTGTACCGCTTTATATATTTCTCCCTGTACCGTTCTCAAATTAGGCTGTATCTGCCAGCCGTAAAAGTCTGTGCCGTCATATTGTATCGTTATCTTTATATTATTCATAAAACAAAAAAATAAAAGCCTATATAATATTTATACAGGCTTTTGTATAGTCATAAATTATATTTATTATAAATCTGCAGGTATTGTAACACCCAATTTCTGAGCTGCATTAGTATTAACTTCTAATACAGGGTTTTGTATATATTCTATAGGCATATTAGCAGGTTGAGATTCTCCTTTTAATATTTTTACTGCCTGATTAGCTGTCAATTTTCCTAATTCATAATAATCTATACCATAAGTAGCAAGTCCGCCCGCATTGAGCATTCCAGCCTCTCCGCATATAACAGGTATTTTGGCAGGTTCTGTGATAGAAACAACATTAGCCATTCCTGCAGAAACCATATTATCTGTAGGTACATATATAGCATCTACTTTGCCAACCAAACTTTGAACTACCTGCTGTATATCATTAGGATTTGTGATTGTAGCATCTACATAGGATAAGCCTAATTCATCTGCTTTTTCTTTTGCAATATCAACTTGAAATTTAGAGTTTTGTTCGCTTGAATTATATAAAAATGCTATTTTTTGTGCTGAAGGTACTAATTTTTTTAATAAATCCATTTGTTCTTTTACAGGTGTTAAATCTGAAGTACCTGTAACATTTCCGCCCGGAGCATTATTATCAGCAACTAATTTTGAATCGGCTGGGTCTGTTACTGCTGTAATTAATATAGGTATATCTTTAGTTAAATTAGCAACTGCCTGTGCTGCCGGTGTTGCTATTGCCAATATTAAATCTACCCTATCATTAATAAATTTCTGCGATATTGTAATGCAGTTTGCCTGCTCTCCCTGAGCGTTTTGATAATCTATTATAATATTCTTTCCATCCTCATAACCAGCTTCTTTTAAGCCGTCTACAAAACCTTTATTAGCCTGATCTAATGCTGTATGTTCTACAAGCTGAAGTATTCCTATTTTTTTAGATTCATTATTTGATGAGGTGTTTGCATCATTTGTTTTGGAACATGATGCAATTAATAATATTGAAATTGATAAAGCAATAAATAACTTTTTCATTATTATATCTCCTTAAAATTTAAATAATTACTATTATTAGTAGTATATAATACCGATGTAATAAAGTCAATAAAATTACTATTTATTATTTTCTAAAAATTCTATTATAGTATTATTATTACGATACGATGACATTTTTTCAAATTTTACTACATATCTTTCAATACTTCCAAACATGGCTATTGCATTTAATACTAAAAAAACATATAAACCCAAAAATATTTTTTTATTATTTAGAATAAAATTTTCTTTTTGAAATAAAAATAAAATAATAGGTGCATAAGATACCGAAAAAAGCCCATATAAATAATGGAAATATCCCTCCCCAAATCTGAAAATCAAAAAACATAAAAGAGTAATAAATACTGATAAAATAAAAAATTTTGATAATTCTAAAAGAGACATTTCTATTGTATCATGAGATTTGTACTTAAAATTAAATACAAAATAAAACATATTTATTAAACAGCAAATAGAAAATGAAAGACTAAAAACTAAAAATATTAATCCGTATATGTAAGAAGGTGATAAAGTCCAAAACTCAATAATATTTCTAAAACCTCGTAAATAATGAGATGACATTTCATTTGTAGGAAAGAAAAATAATGCTTGTATTTTAGCAATCGTAATTCCGTCAGCATTAGAACCTTTTGAAAGCATTAATTTTATATTATGAAAACCATTATTAAACTCTGAAATCAAGTAAGGCAGATATTCCAAAAACGATAAAAAAACTCCTAAAATCCAATATTTTAAATATTTAATAGTATTTTTGTAAGTTAATATCAAATAAAATATCATAGTAGGAATTACAGAAAAAAATGAAGCAAAATGTCCTTGAGCAACAATGGCCAATGTAGGGAAAATAAATATAGATGAGATAATAGCTTTTTTATTAGAATTTTCACATGAATAAATATATTCATAAAGAAGAATAAAAAATATAAAGCTGAATATTAATGATATATTGGGATTCCAAAAATTAGTCATAGCTTTTACTAAATAACCATTAAGCAGAATAAGCGGAGACATTAATGAACAAACAAAAAGTCCTAATCTTTTATAAATCCAAAATATAAACAATGATATTATTAAAAGACTAAAAAAATAATTGATAATTTTGGCAGTATATAAGTTTTCATTTGAAAGTCTATAGAATAAAGTATAGAATATATAATAAGCTCCTCCGGGTACCCTTGGAGTTGTAAATTCCTCTTTATAAGTATCAGATAATTCAAATCTAGTACTTGTTACAGGAAATTCACCTTTTTCATACCATCTATACATATCATAAAAATGCTGAAAATCATCATAAGTACTTCTTATTGGAATTATGCGAAAAGATAATATTATGTTAAGTATAAATGAAAAAATAATTAAAAATAAAAATATAATTTTTATATTATTTTTTAAATTATTCATATTTTTTATAATCCTTATAATTCACTCTAAAGAATTATACTAAAAATAAAATAAAAATACAATAAAAAATCAAACATTCAGCATTTATCATAATATTGAAAATAATATATTTTATGATATCATCATCTATAATATTTTAACTTTATATAAGGAACAGAAAATTGATTAGACATTCCAGACCTACTATAAGAAAAAAAGATTTAGAATCTGCTTTAAAAGTAATGATTAGCGATAATCTTGCTACAGGTGATGTTATACAAGAATTTGAAAGATCTTTTGCAAATTATTTCGGAAAAGGTTTTACAGCCATATTTGTTAATAGCGGAACTGCTGCCTTAGAGCTTATATTAAGGCATCTTAATATAGGAGAAGGAGATGAGGTTATAATGTCTTCTTTCCTTAACGCATCACCCCTTCAAGTCGTTACAAATTTAAAAGCTACGCCCGTACTTATAGATATAGATGAAGACAGCTTTCAAATATCTATGGACAATGTTATAGAGGCTATCAATGAAAAAACTAAAGCAATTATAGTTTCTCATATGTTTGGAAATTGTGCTTTAATAGATGAGCTTGCTGATATTAAAGTTCCTGTTATAGAGGATGCATCTCATAGTTTGGGAGGCAGATACAGAGATACTTTACTTGGAAGTTTCGGAGATTTTGCTTACTTCTCTCTTTCTGCTACTAGAATGATTACTTCTGGAGGTGCCGGAGGTATGATACTCACAAAGAAAAAAGGAATGGATGCTATAAGGGATATAATTCATTATGATAAAAAAGAAAAATTTATTAAAAGATTCAATTACTGTGCAACTGACCTTCAAGCATCAATAGGTATAGAAGAGCTTAAACATCTTGAAAGAATGGTTGAAGTAAGAGCTGATATAGCTTCATTTTATGATAATGCTATACTTGAAAGCAATTTGATGAAATTATCTACTCATGACAGTGAAAGTCCTTCATACTACAGATATGTTTGCATGCTCAATGGCAGTATGAATATATATGATGCTATAAAGATGTTTGAAAGGCATAATGTAGAAGCGGCAAGACCTATATTTAAACCTTTGCATCAGTATCTTAATTTGCCTAATGAAAATTACCCTAATACTGAAAATGCATATTTAAAAAGTATATCATTGCCTATATACCCTACTTTGCAGAAAAATGAAGCAGAACTAATTTGCAAACTTATAAAGCAAATAAGATAATATACTTTTTACTTAATTATATGGGAAAATCCTATGGAAATATTTGAATATGATTTTATGCGTAAAGCTTTCTTAGTTGGTATTATGCTTGCTGTTATAATACCTTGCATAGGGGTGATTGTTGTATTAAAAAGACTTTCTATGATAGGAGATGCTATATCACATACTTCACTTGCCGGTGTTACATTCGGTTTAGTTTTTAACATAAACCCAATAGTAGCCTCCATAATATTCTGTATACTATCTGCATTATCAATAGAGTTTATAAGAAAAAAAATAGCTAAATATGGAGAAATGTCTATATCAATTATAATGTCTTTGTCTATAGGAGTTGCCGGGCTTCTTTCCGGATTTGTAGCGAACAATTCAAACTTTAACAGTTTCTTATTCGGAAGTATTGTTGCTATAAGCGACTTTGAATTGAAATTAGTAATATTAATAAGTTTCATATCAATACTAATTTTCATCTTCCTATACAAAGAAATTTTTTATATAACTTTCAATGAAAGATTAGCAAAACTTTCCGGCGTGCCTGTAAATAGAATTAATTTCATTTTCACAATATTAACTGCTGTTACTGTATCAATATCAGCAAGAGCAGTGGGTGCTTTAATAGTATCATCAATGATGGTAGTACCTGTTGCATGTTCTATGCAGGTGGCTAATAGTTACAAAAAAACTATTATTTTTGCTGTACTCTTTAATTTACTATTCACAATATTAGGAATATTCATTTCGTATTATCAAGGTCTTAAACCCGGTGCAACTATAGTTCTAATAAGCATAACAACTTTTATAATTATAATATTATTAAAATCTGCTTTATCATCAAAACATAATGAAGCATAAAACTAACTTACATATTCCCGCCCTATAAATTTATAATCTAATTTGATAATATAATATCATATTTATTTTTTACTTATTCTGTTATTATAACACCCACCCTAAATTTATTTAAATTTAAAGTTAATCTCAACGCACGCAAAATAAAATTTCAAATATAATTTAATTAACAATAGAATTTAAATCATATAAAAAAGAGAATACACCGTGCGTTGAATAAAATTCTAAATTTAATCAAAACTTGGGCGGGTGCTGAAAATTCTAATTAATCAATAAATATAATGAGTATTAAAATTGCAAAATAAATCAGAAAAAATAAAGGGCGGGGTATGTAAATAAAATTAATTAACAAGAACAAACATTGTCGCTATTAGGATGTTTATGTTTATGTGAAAGTTCATCGTATATTTGTTTCTTTTCAAGCTCTACTAAAGAACCTTCTTCAAAACAAAATATTCTGTTGGATATACTAGATATTTTTTCTATATCATGTGTAACCATTATTATAGTTACTTTTTTTTCTTTATTTAAAGACTGTAGGATTTTATATATTAAATCAATAGTTTCTCTGTCTACCCCATTTGTAGGCTCATCAAGTACAAGTAAGTCTGGTTCTGATATCAATGTTCTCGCTAAAAATACTCTTTGAATTTGTCCGCCTGAAAGCTTTGATATCATTCTATTTTTATATTTTTCCATACCTAAAAGCTCTAATGCCTTTATAACTTTTATACGATGACTTTTATTAGGAAATTTAAATAAACCTATATCAGCAAAATTATTAGACATAACTATTTCATAAACAGTGGCTGGGAAATTTACAATTTTTGAATATGCATTCTGCTCTAAATAGCCTATTCTTTTCCAATCTTTGAATTTATTTATATCTTCTTCATATAGTTTTATGCTTCCTCTGAATTGACTAATCTCACCCAAAATAAGTTTTAATATGGTACTCTTTCCTGCTCCATTAGAACCTATTATAGATACAAAATCTCCGCCATTAACATCAAAACTTATACATTTAAGTATATCATCAGAAGTATATCCAAAATGCACATTTTTAAACTCTACAATCTTACTCATAATATTATTCTAATTAAGTCCATTAGTTAAAGATGCAAGATTCTCTTCCATTACAGAAAAATAATCTTTTCCTGCTTTAATATATTCTTCACTTAAAGATTCTATAGGATTTAGTGTCAATGTTTTTACTCCTGTTTCTTTTGCTATAGAATCAACTAATTTAGAACTTGAAAACTCTTCATAAAATATAGCTTTTACATTATTATTTTTTATAAAATCAATAGTTTCAGACATAGCTTTAGGATCTGCTTCATCTCTAGCAATAGCTACCTGATTTAATAAATATTCTTTGCAGAAATGTCCGAAAGCAGGGTGAGTTACTACCAAGTTAGTATTTTTTATATTTGATAAAACTTCTTTGAAATGATTATCTAATTCATCTAATTTATTTGCATAAAAATTATAGTTAGAATTATAATAATCTGCATTAACAGAATCTATATCCGCCAATGCATTTTTTATATTCTCCATTTGTTTCTTTGCTTTAATAGGTGAAAGCCAAAAATGCGGATCCAATCCTTCATTACTAATATTAGATGAAGTTTCTATATATTTTAGTTCTTTTATGCTATCTTTAACTGTATCAGCCCAATGCTCCATTCCTCCGCCATTATATATAAATAAATCTGCCTTTGTTAAATCAGCCATATCTTTTGAAGTTATTTCAAAATCATGAGGCTCTGACCCTGCAGAAGTCATATTATATACATCTGCTTTATCTCCACATATTTTTTTAGCAAAATCGTATATAGGATAAATACTTGCATAAACTTTAAGTTTATTTGAAGACACTTTATTATCCTTTGATGCATTACTGCATCCTGCTAGCAATGATAATATAAAAATAATTATTAAAATTTTTTTCATTAGTTTTCATACCCTTATAGTTAAAAATATTAATATTATATGATTATATATTATATATAAAAATAATAAAACTTCAATATGTTTTATAGTACTAACATTATAAAATAATATATAAAATTACATTATCAAATATAATGATTTTTTACCGACAATATTAATATTATAAATTAAATTTAGGATAATTATGAAATATATTGTACATATTTTGGCAGCTTTATTGTTTATATTTTCATGCTCAACTTCAAAAGTTACTCATATAGAAGAATCAAAAAATGATTCACTTTTTGGAAGAAAATTTAAATTGGTAAGCATATATCCTGATATGGACATAACTATAGAGTTTACACAAGATACAATACATGGTTTTTCTGCTGTTAATAATTATTCATCTTCATATACTCTTGACGGAGATATATTTAACATATTATCAATTTCAATGACTAAAAAATCTGGTACAAGCGATAGAATTGCTGCTGAAATGGAATATCTCAATATGCTGCAAAATGCTACTTCTTATAAAATTAATGGAAGACAGTTAATAATATATACTTTATTATCCAGTGAGAATTTAGTCTTTGAAGAATTTTAAGTAATATTGTATAATGCATATAGGATTTTTAATGATAAGAAATTTTATTTTAATATTAAGTTTTACTATAATAATGTTTATAAGCTCCTGTAATACAACATCACAATCAATAAATATATCTACAAGTACTTTAAATGGAAAAACTTTTCAGCTTAGCAATATGTTTGAAGGAAGAGGCATTACAATATCATTCTACAATGAAGAATTTTATGGATACAGCGGATTCAATACTTATTTAGGTAAATATGAAATGCGCAGAGGTAATATGATAATATTTACTGATATGGTAGTTACCAAAATGGGCGGTACTTCGGAAGCTGTGGAAGAAGAAAAAAAATATATAGAACTATTAAGCAAAGCATCTTCAATAGAACTTACAAGTAATAATCTCACAATTACTACTTTAGATAATGAAATTCTTATATTCAAAAGAATAAAATAGTAAATAAAAATGAAAAATAAAAAACTTATATATTTAATATTAGGTGTTATTATATTCATAAGTTTTTGGTATTTTACTGCTTTAAAAATAAATTCAGAAATAGTTTTTCCCAATATACCAAATATATTAAAAAAATTAATAGAAATAATATCTGAAAAATCATTCTACAAAGATTTATTATCAAGTTTATTAAGAGTATTAATCACATTTTCATTATCTTTTTTATCAGCATTCATAATAGGAATATCAGCAGGAATATTTATGCCTATTAGATATACATTAATACCAATTATCAATTTCATAAGAACAATACCTACTATACCGTTAATCTTAGTCGCTATAATATGGTTTAATAATAATACTGTCCCTATATTTGTTTCTATGCTTATTATTTTTCCAATAATGTACGATTCTATAACTAATGGAATAATGAATGTAGATAAAAAATTAATAGAAATGTCAATATCATATAATGTATCTTTAAGAACTCAGATAATAGACCTTTATATACCGTATATAAAACCATATATATTTACAGGAATATCTCAGTCTATGGGTATAACTTGGAAAAGCATATTGGCAGCAGAAATACTAGCTTTACCTGTTTTTGGAATAGGTACAAAACTTTATGAATCTCATTTATATTTAGACAGTGTAAGTCTATTTGCATACTGTCTTATTGCAATAATATTTAATGCTGTATTTGAAATCATTATAAGGATAAATCATGATAAATAAAATAAATGATTATATATTCAGATTAGAAAATATAAATCTCTCCTATAATGACTTGATAATATTTAAAAATTTTAATATAGATTTTCATTTAGATAAAATAAATATAATATTAGGTTCTTCCGGTTCAGGTAAAACATCATTGCTTAATATAATAGCATCAAAAATAAACAAAGATGATAAAGCATTTGTATATCAGGAACCTAGACTGTTAAATTTCTTAACTTCATATAAAAATATAGAATATGTTTTAAAAGATAAAATTAAAAATAAAAATGAAATGGATAAAAAAATAAAGAATGCATTAGAAATTACAGGACTGATAAATAATATAAATTCAAAACCTAATGAGCTTAGCGGAGGAATGAAGCAGCGATTATCTCTAGCAAGAGCTTTAGCTTATGATTCAAACTTTATATTTATGGATGAGCCATTACAAGGACAGGATATAAAAAGAAAAAAAGAACTTATTGATATAATAAAAAATATACAATCAAAAACAAATAAAACTTTTTTCTATGTTACCCATGATGTTTATGAAGCAGTTATGCTTGGAGATTATGTATATATATTATCTAATAAAAATAACAGCACCCAATTAATATTTGAAACATATATTAAAAATAACACAATAGAAAATCACCAAGCAAAACTTACTGATATATTAATAAATAATTAATTTTATACAGATGTAGTTTTAAGAAGATAAGAAACATAAGCAATATATATAATTAAAAATATAACACCTTTTACTTTACCCAAACTCTTTCCTTTTACAGTAAAAGCTAATAATAATAATCCGGCAAATACCATAATAGAAAAATCCATTAAATAATCTTGAGACTGACTTAAAATTATTCCGCCGTATTTGAATGAGGCCATAGAGGATATACCCAAAACTGCTCCTACATTAAATATATTACTTCCTACTATATTACCTATAGATATGTCAGCCTCTTTCTTGATAGCAGCTATTACACTTGTAACAAGTTCAGGTATACTTGTACCTACAGCAACAACTATAAAACCTATTATATGCTCGCTTAAGAAATTTCTAAATATTCCTGTAACGCCTTTAATAAATACATCAGAACCAAATGCCAATGCCAATATAGCAACTATTATTTTAAATATAGCTCTGAATATAGAATGCGTTTTACTAGATGATGAAACTTCCTTTTCAAATACTGCTAATTCGTCTTTATCTTTGGATATTACAGTATATAAATAATAAACATATACGCATAATAAAACTATAAGTATAGCACCTTCAATTATTGATATTTTATCACCGCTTAATCTCTTAGTTTTAATATTAAAAAGCATAATACCTAAAGCAGCATACATTATAAACATAGATATCATAGAAACATAATATGACTTTTTACCGGCAGTCATAGTCATAAATAAAGCAGACACTCCAAGTACAAATACAACATTGAATATATTGCTTCCTATAACATTACCTACTGCAATAGCACTCTCTCCCCTCAAAGCTCCGAATAGACTCACAAAAAGCTCCGGCATTGATGTCCCCATAGCAACAACTGTAAGCCCTATAACTATAGACGGTATTTTAAGCCTATTAGCCACCATAACACTGCCGTCTACAATATATGTTCCGCCCAAATATAAAAGCAATATTCCTGCTGCCGTGAAAACAATATTTAATAACATATTTTCCATTGAATTATATTCCTTAAATTAATTATTTAACTATTCTGTTTTATTATCTTTATTTTCTGTATTATCCGTCTTTTCCATTTTATCTGCATCTTCTGAAGACTGCTTAGAATTATTATTATCTTCTGCTTTGGACTTTTTAGTTAATGCAGATACTATAAATACTATAAAACATATTAATAATATAAATAATACTAATGCTGTAGAAAGCCATAATGGAGAAAGAACCCATACCCAACTCCAATCAACAGCTTTGAATAGTTTTAATATTACAAATATTATACCCAAAAAAGCAAAAAATATTACGGCTATATTCAATACAGAAAATTTATTAGATGCTGCAGCTTCTGATGTATTAGAATTATCTTGTTTGGCATCATCTGATGAACTTGAAGTATTATCAGAAGTTTTATTATTTTTAAAAAACATAAAATCAAAGACTAATGCAAATATTATAAGTATAACTTCTATTAATAAAATACTTAGTATAAAATACCAGCTTAAATCAATTAATACTTTTGACAGTTTTAATAATGATAAAATAACTATAAAAACGGGCAGCAATCTTAAAGAAAAATTTAGTAAATTTTTAATAAGATGTAAAGTTGCCATAGTAAAAATATTTTTCACTTTTCCCATAATATAAATCCTATAAACAATATATAATATTAAATAATATATATTATTTTTATTAAATTTTAAATAAGTATTTATAATATTTTTAGTTAAATAAGTATGGTATGGAATAAGAATTTATTCCATACCATAGTCATGAATTTATTTAGGGTTACTCTGGTTTCACTTGTATGACTAATATTTTGAATGACTCTATAGCTTTTAATGAATGAGATGTATTTGCAGGAATTAAAATAGATTCTCCTGCTGATGTTTCAAATGAAGTGCCGTCAACCGTTATTTGTGCCTTTCCGTCAATCACTGTAACTAGAACATCTCCTGTACTTGTATGCGTAGGTATTTCTTTATCTTTATCTGCTGATATTATTGACATAACTAAACTTTTTCTATCAACTAATGAAAGCATAGATATATCTTTAATTGCTATTAAATCTTTTAAGTTAACTATTTTTTTATAATCTATATTCTTAATATAATTTTCCATCTATAAGCCTTACTTAATTTTAATGTTATTATCTAATAGATATATAAAAAAATCGATTGCTGCAGCAACAAAAAATTTTTTTTATGAAAAATATGCATACTGAATCATAATAATCATACTTTTAATCTTTTAGCAGCCTCTATAAATCCTACAAATAAAGGATGCGGATTAGTAATTCTTGATTTTAATTCAGGGTGAAACTGAACTCCTATCATAAAAGGATGATCTTTAACTTCGGCAATCTCGACCAAATCAGCATTTTTCATACGGCCTGTTACAATAAATCCTGATTTTTCCATTACATCTATATATTCATTGTTAAATTCATATCTATGTCTGTGCCTTTCACTAATAGAAGTTTTATTATACAGTTTATGTGCCAAACTTCCATCTTTTACATCGCAGTCAAAAGCACCCAATCTCATAGTACCGCCTTTTAATATGCTTTTTTTCTGTTCTTCCATAAGTGTAATTATAGGATTTTTAGTATTTTCATTCACTTCTATTGTATTGGCATCTTCCAATTTTAGTACATTTCTTGCAAATTCAACACTCATAAGCTGCATACCCAAACATATACCAAAATAAGGAATCTTGTTTTCTCTTGCATACTTTATAGCCTGTATTTTTCCCTCTATTCCTCTCTCTCCAAATCCGCCCGGTATTATAAGTCCATGAATGCCTTTAAAATATTCGGATATATCATATTTATTTTCTAATTCTTCAGCTGAAATCCATTCTATATCAACATTAATATCATTATATATGCCGCCATGATTCAAAGCCTCTATTAAAGATATATAAGCATCTTTCATAGATATATATTTTCCAACTATAGCGATTCTTACTCTTTCATTTGTTATAGAAATATTTTTCTGCCTTATTATTAAATCTGTCCAATCTGTTAAATCTATTTTTGCAGTCTGCAATTTAAAATGCTTACATACCACATCTGAAAGTCCCTGCGATTCAAGCATTAAAGGTACATTATAAATATTAGGCTCATCAAAGTTTTCAAATACATTTTCCTTAGGAAGATTGCAGAATAATGCTATTTTTGATTTATGCGATTCCTGTAAATGCTTACTTGTTCTGCATACTAGAATATCCGGTATTATACCGCTTTGCATAAGCTCTTTTACACTATGCTGAGTAGGTTTTGTCTTTATTTCTTCAGATGAGCTGATAAAAGGTATCAATGTTACATGTATATATAAAACATTATCCTGCCCTAATTCTGTTTTTACCTGTCTTATAGCTTCAATATAAGGCAAAGACTCTATATCGCCTATAGTTCCGCCTATCTCTGTTATTACTATATCAGTCTTTTTTGTATCATTTTCTCTGTATATTCTTCTCTTTATTTCATTAGTAATATGAGGTATAACCTGAACAGTTTCACCTAAATATTTACCCTCTCTCTCCATATTTATAACATGCTGATAAATTTTTCCTGTTGTAACATTACTAAATTTATTTAAATTTTCATCTATAAATCTCTCATAATGCCCAATATCCAAATCAGTTTCTGCCCCATCATCAGTAACAAAAACTTCTCCATGCTGAAATGGACTCATAGTTCCAGGATCCACATTTATATAAGGATCAAATTTCTGTATAGTAACACTTAATCCCCTAGCCTTAAGAAGTCTTCCTAATGAAGATGCAGTTATTCCTTTTCCCAAACCAGATACAACTCCGCCTGTTACAAATATGTATTTAGTATTCATATAATCCTCAATTATGTTTTTATTTTATTATTAAACCTTATTAACATTATCATAAATTATTATTAAATCAAGCAAATTTTGTATTATATAGCAATAATAAAAATATGGCATTATAATATTTAAATTCTTAAAAATTAAGTCAATATATAAAATAAAAAATATATATTTTTTTTAACTTAAAGTGTATTTTTATATATAATAATGTGTATCTAATAGTGTATTTAGAAGTGTATCTGTATTTAGTTGATAATTCCATAATACTCAATATTGATTTTTAATGTTTTTTTACTAAAATACAATTAGACTATTAAGCAGGAGTATAAATATGAAAAAATATAATATTAATAATAAACCATTTTATTTGCCTGAAAACCTAAATGAGTTTGAAGAAAATTCAAGCAATATTATAATAATATCTTATAAAAAAGGCAGATATAAAACATCTGAAACATTATTAAATGATGATAATGAATTAATTGAAACATTAAAAAATAATATATGTTTATTCAAAAATTCTGCTTTTATACATCTATGTAAATACAAATATCAAATTATAGAACAAGTATATAATATAAAATTAGAACATTTACAAAAAAGTTTTATAATAAAAAATGATATAAAATCTATAAGAACCACATTGCATAAACAATTTTATAAAGATTTATTAAATCATTATAAAAGAGATGAAAAAGAAATATTATATTCATATCATCATTTTATAATACTTGAAGAAATATGCAGATTAGAAGAAGAAGTAAAAACTAAAGAAGAAATAAAAAAAATGATATTTGATACTGAAGCATTATCAAAAAAAGAAAAAGAATATTTAAATATAGGTATTGAAAGATATAATGCTAAAGATTTCAAAAATGCTTTGAATTATTTTAATAACTGTTTAGAATTAAATAAAGAAAATATTGAAGCATACAAATATATTGCTAAATCATATTATGAATTAAAAGAATATAATAAGGCATTAGAAAATTTTTATAAATATATAGAATCAAACACTGATGACTGCGAAATATATAATCTAATTGGTATATGTTTTTACCATAAAAATGATTATAATCAATCAATAGAATATTTTAATAAATGTATAGAATTAAATAATGATAATTGTTCATACTACTATAACAGAGCTGCAGCAAAATTTGAAAATAAGGAATTTGAAAGCTCTATAGATGATTATTATAAATGTTTAGAACTTAATACTAAAGATTCTAAAAAAATATATTTTTACATAGCAAAATCAAATTATGAATTAAATCAATATGAAGAATTTACTAAAAATCTCAATAAAGCTATAGAATTAAATTTTGATAATGAAGAATTAAATTTCTATAAAGGATTTTTAAATTATAAAGAAGGCAATTTTAATGAAGCTAAAGAATATTTTAATAAATCTATAAAAATTAAATATAATACTGAAAAATGTTATTTATATATAGGTATTATAAATTATAAAGAAAATAATTTTCAAGAAGCTTTAAAATATTTAAATGATTTTATACAGCTAAACAGTAATAATTTTGAGGCTTATTTTTACAGACTTAAAACAAATTATAAACTAAACAATTATGGAGAGTTTAGAGATGATTTACATATAGTTATTGAAAATTACAATTCAGATGAATTAAATTTCTATAAAGGATTTTTAAATTATAAAGAAGGCAATTTCAATGAAGCTAAAGAATATTTTAATAAATCCATAGAATCAAAATATAATAATGACGAATGCTATTTATATATAGGCATTATAAATTATAAAGAAAATAATTTTAAAGAAGCTTTAAAATATTTAAATGATTCTATAAAATTAAACAGAGATAATGACCAAGCATATTATTTTAGAGGCTCTTACTATTATGAATTATATAAAAAAGATGAAGCAGATAAAAAAGCAGATGATATAAATGCTTTAAACGCTTTGGAAGATTTTGACGAAGCTTTAAAAATTAATCCTCAATTAGGAAATGCTTATGCTAAAAGGTCTGAAATAAAATTACATATTGGCATTGAAAATAACGATGAAAAAATGAAAGATGAAGCAAAAGAAGATATATTTAATGCTTTGAGATATAAAACAAATTTAGCTGAAATAATTAGTGTTTTTATAGAGCTTTATTATAATGATTTTAAAGAAAATAAAAAAAATAAAGATAGTTTTAATTATTTATATAACTTACTTCAATATTCAATTAAATTCAAACAAATACATAAAACTATAATAGATATAGTATCATATTGCCTTATTTTTAAAACAGGACATGAAAAAGATTTAATACTACTTATTAAAGATATAGAAGATTTTAATTATGATATTGCTGTATATTATTTTATGATGAAAGATTACGAAAAGTCTTATGAGCGTTTCAAAAAATGCTTAAACTCAGAATATTATAAATTAGATGAAATCTATTATAATATATCAGTTTGTTTATACTGCTTAAATGAGTACAAAGATTCTATTGAATATTTGGCAAAGGCTTTGGAATTAAATTGTGATAATTATAAATATAAAAATACTATGATGATAGTTTTATATAGAAGTATTAACTATTCTCCTTTAGAAAAAGATTATATAATTGAATATGCTGATAAATACTGCAATTTTGATGATAATAATTATTTATATTATTTTGCCTATATATTAAGATTATATTTTGATTTAAAAGTAGGAAAAATATCATCAATAGAAGAATTAATTAAAATATTTCATCAAAACAAAAAAATATATTCATTTGTATTAGCATATTTTAACAATACATATGATACATCCAAATTTACTAGTACTATTCATATAATATATAATGAATACATATATATTAATGCCTATATTAATGAAGATGATGAACCATCTATTGAAGACTTGTATTTTTATGAAAGAGCTATTGAATTAAGAAAATCAAATAATATATCATATAATGATTTAAGTTTGAATAGAGCTAAAATACTTTTTGATTTGAGAGAATATGAAAAATCTTTAGAAGAATTAAAAAGATTACAAGACACATATAATTGGGCTTTTGATTATTATTCAGCTTTATATAGCTTTATTAATAATGATTATGAAACTTCAGAAGATAATTCAGATATGTATCATTATTACTTGCAAGAAGTATTATCTAAAAAAGATGAAATAAAATTTTATTTTAATAATTCCTCATTTAGCTATACACTGGAAAAAGATATACATTATATATCTTCTTTCTATAATAAATATGGTATGCTTGATAAGACATTAGAATTTTATAAAAATATAATTGAATGTTTTAATCAGAATAAAGATACTTATAATTTTTTATATATTTTTATAGCAGTAATTCAGCTGTCTTTATATGAGTATACAGATGATTATGAATATATAAAAGAAGCAGCAGCAAATATTGAATATTATCAAAAAAATTCTAACCACGCACAATACAATAATTTTTTTAAAAACATTTGTTTATATGATTATAGTATTTATAAATTAATCGGAGAAAACAATTTAAAAAACTCAGACTATGAAAAGGCATTAAATTATTTTATTATATCAAGATATATTTGTTTAGAAAATAATCGTTTTGATACTTTTGCTTATAATATAACATTTAATATTGCTGTATGTTTATGCAAACTAGAAAAATTTGATGAAGGAATTGGATATTTAGAAGAATATATTGATAAGAAAAGAGAATATTATTTTTATGATAATCTTGATATAAATGAGGAATTATGCAAGCTCTATATAATTAAGTATAAATATAAAAAATATTTAAAATATAAAAATGATTATATAAAAAATGATATATTTGATAGTATTAAGAAATATGGAAATAGGTTTGATTATTTATTAAAGTATTTTGAATCAAAATTTAAAAAGCATGATAAAGACATATATTATCGTAATTACCTACACTCAATATTTAATTCCGTTATAGAAGAGAGAGAAAAAATTAATGATGATGTAAATGATTATATTTTATATGATATATATGATGAGATTATGAATGATAATAATGATTTATATAATGCTGAAAAACTCAATATATTATCAGATATGGCATATAGTTTATATAAAATAAATAATGATGAAAATTATAAAGAAGATTCATTAAAATATTTTAAACAAATATTAGATTCAAATAATATAAGATCTTTTAAATTAACAGCATCCGATATTCAAATGGAATATTGTTTTAATATCATAAATGAAAAATTTAATTCTAAATTGTATAATGAAGTAATTAATTTTATTTCATCTATCAATAATATCTTTTATATAGATGAAGATAAAAAGAATATTCTTAATTCATTTATATTAAAATCCTATTATGAGCTTGGAGACTATGATAAAATTATAAAAATGAATAATAATAATGCTTATTTATATTTATCATACATCAAACTTGAAAACCTCACTGAAGCATACAAAATTTCAAGAGATATTGATAAAGAAGCATTTAATGATGAATATTTTATAGAAAAATTAAAAGATATTTATAAAAGAGGACCATACGAACAAAAAAGCAGAGTAGAAAAATTCTGCGGCAAGATAAATATAGAGCTTTAAATTATTAAAAAGCAGTTTATATATTGAAAAATTATATATAAACTGCTTATTAACTATAAATATAAAAATTAATTCATATCTACTCTGTCTAAAATACTTCTGGCTAAAGATCTGGAATCAGCATTTTCTATATCGCTTGCCAAAGATATTCCATAAGTAATACGAGTTATCCTGCCGTTAAAATTATTATCTTTTAATGTTTTATAAATATACGATGCAGTTGTATCAGCTTCTAAAGATGCACTGAATGCTATCATTATTTCTTCTACACTATTTTTATTAACTCTTTCTATAAGTTCTCTTATCCTTATATCGCTTATACCAATGCCTTTAAGCGGAGATATAAGCCCTCCTAATATATGATAAACTCCATTATATTCTTCTGTTTTTTCTATAGCAAGCATATCAGGATATGACTCTACAATACATATTTTATTATGCTCTCTTTTATCATTACTGCATATACCGCAAATATCATTATCACTCAAACTATAGCATACATTGCATAACTTAATATTTTCATGCAAAGAAGAAAGAACCTCAGAAAATTCTTTTAAATACTCATCATCGCAGTCAAATAAATATAAAGCAAGTCTCATAGCTGTTCTTGTACCTATTCCAGGAAGTCTTGCTATTATCTGTGTAAGTTTATCTAAGGATTGTATATTATTCAAAATAATTATTCCTTATTATTATTGTCATCGTCATTATTTTTATTATTAATGTTATTCATCATATCATTCATCTTTGATATCATGTCAGGAGTTATAGAATCTAAAGAAATATTTATTTTGCCATCCTTATATTCTACAGAAGTCATTTTACTTATATCATTAAACATCTGATTCATATCTTTAAAATTCATATTAAACAAATTAGGCTGCTGCTTAACCTGCTCTGAAGTATTATCAGAATCTTCTTCCTCTAATTTTTTTCTTAATTCATTTACTTTTAAAACAGCTTCATTAATGCTTGAACTTATCATTTCTTCTAATAATTCTTTCTGATCTTTTGCTAAAAGACTTTCATCTATAGTAAAACTAGTTATATTATATGATTTATTCATAGTTAAACATACCAAATTTCCTGCAGAACTATATTTTATGCTGTTTTCACTCATAATTTTATACTCCTTTTTATTAATACGATATAATATATATTCTTTTTAATAATTTATCAATAAGAATAAAACTGTATAAATTTGACTTTTTTATTTTAAGAATATAACATATACTTTATTAGTTTAACAAAAATAAAACTGTATATTTAAGATGTTTATAAAAAGAATTATATTATTAATACTTATACTTCCATCTATATTGCTATCCCAGCAAACGATAAAAGAAATAGGCGAAACTTATGAAAAAGAGAATATAGCTGTATTTGAAATAGAAAGTACATCATCAGGATACGGAAAAAATTTAGGTACTAAAATGACATCTTTAATAGAAAATTCATTGACAAGAATGAATAGATTTAACATAGTAGATAGAAAAAATTTAGATAAATATTTAAAAGAAATGGAGCTTCAATTAACAGGAATCACAGAAAAGCAAGTAATTGAAGTTGGTAAAATATACGGTTATTCAAAGGCAGTAACCGGAAAAATAATATCTGCCAATGTTACTGCAGAATATAATGATGACGGAAGTTTTAGTTTATATTCTACAGTTGAAATGGTGCTTCAAATAGTGGATGTTGAAACTACTAAAATACTTTACTCTTCAAAATTAGAAGGCTCTTCATATTACAGCACTAGTACATACCCTTCTTATTCTTTAAGAGAAAGTCTTATAGATGATGCCTGCAATAATTTAGCTTATAAAGTTGAAAGCAAAATGAGAAGCATATTTAAAATAACATTAACAATAGCCGATGTAGACGGCGGAAATGTTATATTGCTTGCAGGTAAAAATCATGGAGTAAATTCAAAAACTAGATTTAAAGTTTATTCCAAAAAAGAAGATATAATACTTCCTTCCGGAAATATAATAAGCGGCGGATATAATTATAAAGGCACTTTAAGAATAAAAGAACTTAACAATGAATATTCTATAGCAAAAATATCAAGAGGAAATAATATACAGGTAGGAGATATTGCAAGGGAAACTGTTATAGGCGATTTCGGTATCGGAATATTCTTAAATTATGCTTCCTATAATATAAATAATACAGAAAGAATATATCAGAGCAGTTTAAAACCAAATGGCGGAAAGATAAAAATATCATTAAAAAAGAATGAATATGCTTTAGGACTGCATATAAAAATGGGATATAATGGAGTATTATTTTCTCCAAATTTAAGTATAGGGATATTATTCGGAGACTTTTTAAAATCAAGTTATGCAGTAGATACTAGATTTAATTTTGATATTAATATAAATTTATATCAGGAAGTTTTAAGATTTGTAATTTCTCCGTATATAGGTATGGGAATATCTTTCACAACTATAGGAGAAGTATTCGGAGGAAATTACTATACCGATAATTATAGCTATTTGAAAAACGGCTCTAAAATAGATTCAAGAGATATTATGTTTGGTATAGGGGCTATAGCTTCTTTACAGTATAATATCACAGATACTATAGGATTAAATTTAGGAGTCGGATATAGATTTTACACTAATCCTATTAATTTAGGTGTTTTCAGTGATGGTAATGAAATTTCTTTACCAGAGAAAATTAAAACGGTTAATCTTACAGGATTAGAATTTACATTTGGAGCATTTTTTATATTATAATGAGTACAAAAATCATAGCAATATTATTTATCATATCAAACACATTCTTTGGAGCTTTCTACTTTTCGGATATAGCTAAAGAATACGGAACTAATGAAAGCAATAATACAGAAAAAAAACCCGTAATAGAAACAAATGAACAGTTAAAAACAGAATATAATATAAATACTAACAGTATTGAATCATTCTTTAATATGGAAGGTACAAATATTATAAAACAAAATGGTGTTATAAGCTCTCCTGTTTTAATAGAAGATACAAGCAAAAGTAATCCTTTCAGATATACAGAAGTAACCTTTATTTTAACGGCATTCTTTTCATATACTTATGCAACTTATTTGACATTAGGTTTAACTTCTATAGAAAATTCAAATGTTGCTACTTCAACTACAGGAAGAAGCAGATATAAAACTTTATGGATATCAACTACATTATTTGAAATAACAGCAGGATTATTCTGCGGAGCTGCGGTGGCTTATGACAGCTATCAAAGAGTCTTCGGCAACAAAAAAAATGACGGATTCACTTTCAGCTTTGTACCTTTTTATGAACCTATAAATAAAGATGCCGGATTTGTGTTTTCTTTAAATCATCCTCTTTAATTTTAAAAAGTATTAATGATCTATATTCATACTTTAAAATATAGCGGTAATTACCGGAAAACTAAAAAACATAAATATTTTTTTAGTTTTATAAGTTAACCTCTGGAAATAATTATTTTTTTCTTTTTTAATTTTGGAAGTAAATTTTTATTTATAAGAAGTAAATATGTTATGAAACAAAGGGCTATCATCGATGCCAATATTAAAGCACCCCTGATATTAATATAATAATTATCACTTTCTTTTATATCTGATTGCGATTGAAGTTCGGTATTTTTTGTCTCTTTATTATCATCTCTAATAATTTTTATAATCTTTTCATTTTTAGTATCATCTAAATAGCCGAATGTTTTAGCATAAGATAATATATATTCTTTATCAGTTTTTAACCTTTCTATGTTATTTGATATTTGAATTTTCTTTCTGTTTAATTCTTCAACTCTCTTTTTTTTACTTTCTATAATAATTTTTTTAGCATCTAATGTAAGAAATCCTTTAGAGCTAAACACAAATACATATACCATAAAAGCTATTCCAACTAATATGATACTATAGAATATTTTAGAGCCGATTCTAACATTAAAATACATAAATTATTAACCTTATTAAATATACAACTTATTATCGGAAGTAATTTATTAAAGTTAATAGTCTTTATATATAAATATACCTACCGCAGTTCGATACATATATACAGTAATATTATTATACAATAATTTTTAATAATATTTACAGTTTTAATAATTGGAGATTCACAGTCGTTCCACGCTCTGCATGCCTTCAGTAACCACCTTATTTTGACTACGCTATGTATGCCCTATTTGTCTCATCGCAAAGCATTCCTACGGCATGCGATAAACTATATACTCAACAAGCTCGTATACGCTTCGCAAAAGACCACATATTTATATACTAAATAACAAATTACACAACATATAAAACATTATATTTGTAGTTTTACAATTAAATAATTTTCATAATTAATCTTGTTAAGTACTTTTGAAACAAGTATATTTTTCTATGATAAATAATTGCATTCTATTTCATCATTATAAAATATATAATCATTTTGAAGTTCTATATTTTATAAAAAATACTGCTGTTACTATAAAAGTTAAAACTTCTGTAATAGGCATAACATACCATATACTATCTCTTACAAATATTAAAGGCATTACAAATATTAAAATACCGCTTATTATAAGTCCCCTTAATATTGCAATTATAAATGAAGAAGCTGGTTTCATTATAGCCTGAAAATAGTATGTGGCATATATATTAAAAGGAAGTATCAAAAATGATATAAAATAAGCTCTCATAATATTTTTTGATATGCTTAAAGCTTCATCTGAAGGCTTCATAAATACTTTCATTAAGAAATCTGTATTAAAGTATGTAAATAAAGTAGAAACTATAGCCAATATTAAAGCTGTAAATATACCGTATTTTACTGCAGATTTTATTCTATCCATATTTCCTGCTCCCAAATTAGAAGATATTATAGGCTGTGCAGCTTGTCCTATTGCATAAGCTGATGACTGAACTAATATATTAATATTTATTATTACAGAATACACCGCCAATGCAGAAGAATTAAAATATTTCATTATTTGATTATTAAACATTAAAGCAAGTATTCCCATTGCTATATCTATAAAAAATGTAGAAAAACCAATAGATACAATGTTTTTTGATAATGAAAATAATTTATTTACTTTTACAAATTTTAAAGTATTCTTTTTTGTAAATAGATGAGATATTAAAATTGAAGCAGTGATAACTTGTCCTATAGCAGTAGCAAGACCGGCACCAAATATACCCATGTCGCATACAAATACAAAAAAGTAATCACCAAATATATTAAATATACCTCCAGCCATAACGGCAATAGTTGCTTTCATAGGGGCATTATCATTTCTAAGATATGCTGCAAAAAACTGACTGAATGAAAATAAAGGCAGAATTATCTTTATAGGAAGGAAATATATTTTAGCTAATCTTAAAAGTACATCATCAGCACCGAAAAAATAAAGTATATTATCTTCAAATATTATTGATAAAACCCAAATTATAAATATAACTATTGATAAAGCAATAAATGAAGAAGTAAAGAAAATATTTGATTTTTCATGCTCTCCAGATCCTCTTGCCTTACTAAAAAGTACAGAACCACCTATACCAAATAACATGCCTATGCTATATATTATATTCCATATAGGAGCAAATACAGCTAAAGCAGCGGCTCCATTATCACCCTCATACTGCCCTACCATAGCAACATCAACTATAGAATAAATTGCCGCTATTAAAGCACTGCCGAAACTAGCATATAGATACTTAAAAAATATTTTCTTCACATCAGTTTTAAGAATATCCATAAAATAACCCCTAAAAAATAAAAAGCTGAAAAAGAAATCTAATAATTAGACATCTTATCCAACCTTTGGTATTTTTCTATCCAATAAGTCCTCCGATGAACTTGCCGGATATTATATCATATATAGATTATAAGTCAAATTTTGGACTAATTTTTTTTATAAATACTCAATTTTATTGCAGTACTTATCATATTTATTTATTGATATTTTTTACATAATATATTATATTAGATAATATAAAGTGTATTACTATAGAAAATAAGAAGATATAATATATGAAAAAGTTTTTATTCACATTTGTTTTAATGTTAATATTATCAGCATTAGCTTATTCTTTTCCCTACAAGATGTATACCGGTATGACAGGAGCACTTCGTCTTGGGGGAACTCTTTATCTTAATAATGACAGAATAGGTACAAAAAAATACACTTTATCGAGTCCTTTAATGATAAATTTCGGAATACTTAGAAATTTAGATATATTTGCAAGAATAGTTCCTATAACTTATATTCCGGAAATAGGCGTAGGTGTGGAGGGACAGCCTCAATTTTCTATAATGCCTAGATTCCAATTTTTCAACGGATTCATAGGAGCTGTTGAAGTATTATTTCCCGGATCATCTAAGCAGAAATTCGGACTTAATCCTCAGCTTCACTATTTAATAGGTTTAGGAGACTTTTTTACAGCATTTTTTAATTTTGAGCTTCCTATGTATTTTGATGATCCTAGAGGAGTTGTTGAATCTATAAGATTAAAAACAGCTTTCGGAGTTTATCCGGGAGCATTATTCGGATTCTCTTTGGCAGGTATATATTTAGAATATCATTTTGCTTATGACTTTTATAATAATGCCTTATTGTATCTTAATCATTTAGGAGTAGGTCTCTATTTAGTATTAAACAGTGATGCAAGCTTGTCTATAAACTTTACACCGTATTTAGAGCAATTATCAACAGGATTTTATTTCGGAATAGGGGCATCTATATCATATACATTTGATTTCAGTCAATTCCTTAGATAATTATTTTAATATTACAATCTTTTTATTACAAAAAATTTTTATTGTTTTTTATGGAGATAACAATGAGTCAAAATTTTGAAGATGTTATTAATAAATTAAGAAATTTAGATATTACAAATAGAAAAAAAGGAGAATTGTTTGAAAAAATATCAAAGCAATTACTTAATGAAAATAATACTTCAAATTCATACAAAAAAATATCCTTATGGAATGAATGGGAATATAGAGAAAATGAAAATGATGATGGTATAGATATAGTTATAGAAACTCATGATAATAAATTCATTGCTGTACAGTGTAAGTTTTTTGAAAATAATACAATAGGATTTAAAAATTTATCTACATTTTTATCAAAGCTGCAAAGCGGTGTAAATAATATAGATTTTTCAAAAGGAATAATTATAACTACATCAGCTATTACAAAAACAGCCAAAGAAGAAATAGAACAGATTAGAAAGAAAATACCAATAGATTTAATAACTTCAGAAGATTTTATTAATTCAAATATAGATTGGGGAAAAATAGATATAAATAACCAAAATCAAACCGAATTGCCTATACAAGAAAAGAAAAAACTTAGAGAACATCAAATAGAAGCAGTAAATAATGCAAAAAAATACTTTAAGAATCCTACTAATACACGCGGAAAATTAATAATGGCATGCGGTACAGGGAAAACATTTACATCTTTAAAAATAGCAGAAAGTATAACAGATAAAAATGGAATAATAGTATTTTTAGCACCAAGTATAGCATTATTAGGGCAAACTTTTAGAGAATATTGTAAAGAAAAGATTGATCCTTTTTTAGCATCTATAGTATGCAGTGATAGTAAATCAGGACAAAGTGAAGATGATACAGACCCAATAGAATTACCGTATGCTCCGTCTACAAGGTATGAGGATATAATAGAAACTTATAATAAAGCTAAAAATAATTCACAAAGATTTATAATATTTTCTACTTATCAAAGTTCTTATAATATAAAAAAAGCACAAGAAAATGGACTTCCTGAAATAGATTTGATGATTTGCGATGAAGCACATAGAACAGTAGGTGCTATGGTTAATAATACAAATAAAGACAGCAAAGAATATTTATTTGGAGATGTAAAAGATGAAGAATTGAATGGATTTGTTCTATGCCATAAAGATGAGAATATAAAAGCTAAAAAGCGTATATATATGACAGCTACTCCGAAAGTGTATACAGAAAAAAGTAAGGCTAAGGCAAAAGAAAGAGATAGCGAAATATTTTCTATGGACGATACAGAAATATACGGAGATGAAATATACAGCATAAATTTTGCAGAAGCAGTAAATAAACAGCTTTTAACAGACTATAAAGTTATTATATTAGTATTAAAATCTGAAAGTTTAGCAGAAATAGCTAATAATGCCATAGTAGAACTTAAAGCTGAAAATAAAGAACTTAATCATAAACTTATAGATCATAATTTTGTATGTAAGATAATAGGTACGCATAAAGGATTAAGCAAAAAAGATTTAGTTACTTTAGATATTCATAATAAAGAAGATAAAGATTTTATGAATGAAATGGATAAAAATCCGTCAAGAAGAGCTATAAGTTTTTGCAGAAATATAGCTACAAGTAAAAATATTAAAAACTCATTCGGAACTATAATAAGATGCTATGATAAGAAATTAGAAAATGATTCTTTTAATAATCTTAATATATATATAGATCATATTGACGGTACTATGGATGCAAAAATAAGATTAGATAAACTCACAGAATTAGACAATCCGGCAGAAAATACATGCAATGTTTTATCTAATGCAAGATGTTTAAGCGAAGGTATTGATGTTCCTGCACTTGATACAGTAATATTTTTTGACGGCAGAAATGCTATGGTTGATATTATACAGGCAGTAGGAAGGGTAATGAGAAAGGCTCCTGACAAAGAAACAGGATATATAATACTTCCTATTGCATTAACTCAAGATGAAATTGATAATCTTGATAAAGCAGTACAAAATACAAATTTCCAAAATATATGGAATATCTTAAAAGCATTAAGAAGCCATGATCCTAGTTTGGTAGATGAAGCAGTATTTAGAGAAAAAATAAAAATAGCAATAAGCGATAACACATCAAAAGAAACAGACCCAAAGAAAAAAGATAAAAAAGACAGTAAAAATAAAGATGAGGAAGAAGGACAGTATATATTTGATTTGACTACATTGCAGGATATAGCAAATTCTGTATATAATGTAATGCCTACAAAATTAGGAGATAAAGGATATTGGGAGAGTTTCTCTGCAAAAACGGCAAAAATAGCAGAAACTATAAATATAAGATTAAAAGACATATTTGATAAAAACCCTGAAATATTAAATGTATTTTGGGATTCATTAAAAGAAAATATACATTCAAATATAAAAGAAGATGAAGCTATAGATATGATATGTTCGCATATTATTACAAAGCCTATATTTGATGCACTTTTCGGAGATGATTCTAATAAAAACCCTATAAGCAATGCATTAGATAAAATAGTGGATGAACTTCAGAAATTAGGATTGGGCAGAGAAGAAACTACTGATTTGGATAAACTTTATAAAAATGTTAAAGAAAATGCCAAACTTGCAAAGAGTCAGAAAAGCAAACAGGAATTAATAAAAAATCTTTATGATACTTTTCTTAAAACTGCATTCAAAAAGCAAAGCGAAAGATTGGGAGTAGTTTATACTCCTATAGAAGCAGTTGACTTTATACTTCATTCAATAAATGCATTGTTAGAAAAGCATTTTAATCAAAATTTCAGCAGTAGCAATGTAAAAATATTCGACCCATTTACAGGTACAGGAAGTTTTATAGCAAGACTTTTATCGAAAGATAATAATTTAATAGATGATGATTCTTTAGAAAATAAATATAAGAATGAATTATTTGCTCAGGATATAATACTGCTTGCATACTATATAGCTATGATAAATATTAGTAATGCCGCCAATGAAAGAAATAGTAATTTAGGCGGCTTCAAAAATATAGCTTTAGCGGACAGCTTGGACTATTTAGAGAAAAAAGACTATAAAAATGATGTATTTGACTTTGCCGAGCTTAAAGAGAATAAAGAAATAAGAAGACATATACTAAATGAAAAAATAAATGTAATATTGGGCAATCCGCCTTATTTCGGAGGAGCAAAAAATCAAAATGATAATAATGCCAATATAAGACACCCAATACTTGAGGAAGAAATAAAAAATAATTATGGGAAATACTCAAATGCGAAATTAGCAAAAAATACAAGAGATACATTGGTGCAGTCAATATATATAGCCTCAAAAAGATTAGAAGATAAAGGAATAATAGGCTTTATAACTAATGGCTCATTCATAGATTCAGTAAGTGCTGATGGAATAAGAAAATCATTATATGAAGAATTCAGCAATATTTATATAATTAATTTAAGAGGAAATCAGAGAACAAGCGGAGAATTGTCAAGAAAAGAAGGAGGTAAAATTTTTGATGCAGGTTCTAGGGCAAGTATAGCTATTATATTTTTAATCAAAGATAAAAGTAAAAAAGAAAGAAATATTTATTATTATGATATAGGTGATTATTTAAGCAGAGAAGATAAATTATATAAATTAAAAGAGTTTAAAAATATTAATAATATAAATTTTATAAATATAGTGCCTAATGAGAAAAATGACTGGATTAATAAAAGAATGAATTCTGAAGTCTGGGAAAAATATATAAAATTAAGAAAAATAAATAATTCAGATAACTATGTAATTTTTAATATAAATGGATGCGGTTCTGTATCAGGCAGAGATCCTTGGGTATATAATTTTGCTAAATCAAAAATAAAAGAGTCAATGAGAAAATGTATTGATGCTTATAATAAAGATTTATCAAAATTTAATTTTAACAAATTTAAAGATAAATTAGTAAATGTAAAGAAAACAGATTATTATAGAATGCTTGATAATGATGATATCACTACAGATAAGACAAAAATATCTTGGACAGATGCATTAAAAAAGAGATTAATAAGTAAAAAGAATATAGAAAAATACAATGATATATATATAAGAGAAGTATTGTATAGACCATTTATGAAAGAGTATTTATATTACAGCAAAGAATGGAATGAAAGACCTTCTCAGTTTTTATCATTATTTCCAAAAAATAACAGTGAAAATATAAGTATTATTACAAGTGCTATGATAGGTAAAGAATTTTCTGTATTGATATCTAATGATATTATAGATTATCAGTTTTTACCTAATTCACAGGTATATCCGCTTTATTTTTATGATGATACGGGTATAAGGAATTATGCTATTAACGATTATGCTTTGAGGATATTTAGGGAGCATTATAATGACAGCTCTATTAATGAGGAAGATATTTTCTACTACATATATGGTGTGCTTCATCATAAAGCTTATTTAAAAGAGTATGAAAATGAACTATCTAAAGAAGCACCTAGAATACCGTTAAGCAGAGATTTCAGGAAATTATCCGCTTTAGGAAAAGAGCTTGCAGATTTACATATTAATTATGAAAGTTATACTAAATGGGATAAATTTGAATATAAAGATGGTTTGCTTGCTGATATGGATGCAGAAGATTTTTATGATGTTGAAAAAATGAAAATTAAAGATAATGGCAGAACTATAGAATACAATAAAAATATTGATATTATAGATATACCTCAGAATGCTTATGAATATAAAATCAACAGCAAGAGTGCTATTGATTGGGTGATAGAAAGGTATCAGATATCAAAGGATAAAGACAGCGGTATTATTAATAACCCTAATCTTTATTCCGGAGGCAGGTATATTTTTGAGCTTATGCTTAGCATTATTAATATGTCAATAAAAAGTACCAAATTAATAGAAGAAATTAGCAAACTAAACTTTGAATAAATATTTCATATATTGACTTTTTTTATATTTTTATATAATCTACTTTAATGATTAAATACTATATTTTATTAATGATGATAACAGTAAATGCACTATACCCTATAGTAATAGTAGAAGAAAAAGTGAGTAAGAAAAACATGTATCCATGGCAGAATTTAGAGTATACTCTCATATATACAGGAGATGCAGATAAATTTAAAGCAGAGGGTATAAATACGAATGCCATAAGCGATTTTGAAGTTCTCAATGAAAGAGTAGAAATAGAAACTATACATAAAGATAATGAAATTCCAACTATGAATTATAAAATAATATATACTATGAAGCCTTTAAGAAATGGAAAATTAAAAATACCTGAGTTGGAAGCGAGATATTATAATGTAGAAAGAGGAAACAGTTTAGTACCAAAAGAGCAGATAATAGATGAATATAATATAAGAGTATTCAGTTCATGGTTCCTATTAATAATGATAGGACAATGGATAGTAATAATTCTTATAGCACTTTTAATTTATAAGTTTATAAGAGATCAGTATAAATTAAATAAAAAAAACTTTGAAAATAAAAATAATCATAATTAAAATATATAATAGAACTATGAGGAATAATATATGACAGATAATTTGAATAACAGCGAAAATACGAATGAAATCAGTAATGAAATAGCCAGTGCGAGCAGGGATTTACAGGCTATATCAGAAGCCTCAAAAATGGCTCTTGATGTTGTAAATGCTATAAAAAATGAAATAAAAAAGGTAATAATTGGGCAAGAAAACATGCTCGATAAACTTCTATTAGGAATTATATGCGATGGGCATGTGTTATTAGAAGGAGTACCGGGACTTGCAAAAACATTAACCGTAAAATCATTGGCAAGCACAATAGATGCAAGCTATAAAAGAATACAGTTCACACCGGATTTGCTTCCTGCTGATATAGTAGGTACTGAAATTTATGATATAAAAAATTCTGTATTTCTTCCTAAACAAGGACCTATATTTTCTAATATAATATTAGCAGATGAGATAAACCGTTCGCCTGCTAAAGTACAGTCAGCACTTTTAGAGGCTATGGGAGAACATCAGGTTACTATAGGAGATAAAACATATAAACTTCCTGATGTATTTTTGGTATTAGCCACTCAGAACCCTATAGAACAGGAGGGAACATATCCTCTTCCTGAAGCTCAGGTTGATAGATTTATGCTTAAAGTTATAGTAAAATACCCTACTAAAAGTGAAGAAAAAACTATAATAAAAAACATGTCATCTTCCAAACCGGCAGAATTAAAACCTATAACAACTATAGAAACTATAGAAAAATTAAGAAAATTAGCCAATCAAATTCATATAGAAGAAAGACTGATCGATTATATAGTGAACATTATAGATGCGACAAGAAATCCTAAAGATTATAAACTTCAAAGCGAATACATAGAATACGGAGCTTCTCCAAGAGCAGGAATATATTTGACTAAAGCCGCAAAAGCAAATGCTATGATGCAGGGCAGAGGATTTGTAATGCCTGAAGATATAAGAGCTGTTGCCTATGAGATATTAAGACACAGAATAAGCGTAAGCTATGAAGCACAGGCTGAAAATGTAACAAGCGATATGATTATAGAAAATCTGCTAGCAAATATAAATGTGCCTTAAAATATTAGTTTATAAAAATGATTGATTGTTAAAGCCTGATTATTAATTTAATCTGGCTTTTTTATTATATATGATTAATTGTAATATAAAAATTGTGAGCGTCTGCTAAGTTTACTTGGCAGACATTTTCAGCGAACAATTTTTATTAGCAATAATAAAAAAATCTGCTTGCAAATATAAATGTCCCTTAAAATATTAGTTTATAAAAAAATGATTGATTATTAAAGCCTGATTATTAAGTTAATCTGGCTTTTTTATTATATATGATTAATTGTAATATAAAAATTGTGAGCGTCTGCTAAGTTTACTTTGCAGACATTTTCAGTGAACAATTTTTATTAGCAATAATAAAAAGCCTGCTTTCAAATATAAATGTTCCTTAAAATATTAGTTTATAAAAATGATTGATTGTTAAAGCCTGATTATTAATTTAATCTGGCTTTTTTATTATATATGATTAATTGTAATATAAAAATTGTGAGCGTCTGCTAAGTTTACTTGGCAGACATTTTCAGTGAACAATTTTTATTAGCAATAATAAAAAAATCTGCTTGCAAATATAAATGTTCTTTAAAATATTAGTTTATAAAAATAATTGATTATTAAAGCCTGATTATTAACTTAATTGGGATTTTTTAATAACTTAAATATATATTCATTTTTTAATTATATTAAGATATAATGTTATCTTTAACATTTTACTATCAAAACAGATTAAACAACTTAACATAATATTTTTTATATAAATTCTATAAAGCAATTTTTGTAATTACCGAATATATAATATAATAAATTTATAAGATAATGGAGTGTATTATATGGTACGTTCTTTATGGACAGCAGCAAGCGGTATGAACGGTATGCAATTTAAAACTGATACTATCGCAAATAACCTTGCCAATGTTAACACTATAGGATATAAAAAAGTAAGAGCTGATTTTGAAGATTTAATATATCAAAACTTAAAAATACAAGGCACACCAGCCACAGAAGATACAGTAAGACCTGTAGGACTTCAAACAGGACTAGGTGTAAAAAGTGCTTCTACACAAAAAATGTTTGATCAAGGCTCTCTACAGGCAACAGGAAATAAACTTGACTTGGCATTGGAAGGAGAAGGTTTCTTTCAAGTATTAATGCCAGACGGAAGCGTTTCATATACTAGAGACGGATCTTTCAAAATTGATGCTAACGGTCAAATGGTTACTTCAAACGGATACAGATTAGTCCCAGAAATAGTATTCCCTGAAAACTTTTTGGTAGAACAGATAAGCATATCAAGAGAAGGTGTTGTATCTGTAAAAATAGGAGATGAAAATGACCCTGTAGAAATAGGACAAATTACACTTCATAGATTCATCAATCAGCCCGGACTTCTTTCTATAGGCGATAACTTGTATAAAGAAACCATAGCAAGCGGACCTGCTTTTGAAGGCGAACCTGGTGCTAACGGATTTCCTAGAATACATCAAGGCTTCGTTGAAATGTCAAATGTTAAAGTTGTTGATGAAATGGTTGATATGATAGTTGCACAAAGAGCTTATGAGATGAACTCAAAAGCAGTACAAACTAGTGATAACTTACTCGCTACTGTTGTAAACTTAAAAAGATAATTAAGAATATACATAACTAGTAATAGATAAGGGGCTTTAAAAGGCCTCTTTTCTGTATATAGCACCATAAGAACTTTCATCTTTCACATAAAGACTAACCATAGTATTATATTCATATTTTATCTTCTCAGCATACGATTCTCCATATACATCATATGCATTTCCGGCATTATAATATCTAAGAGACTTCACTATATCTCCGTCAAATTTATCTAAAATTTTATTTATAAACCTTACGCCAAGTACAATATTATCTCTTGGATTATATCTATTTAAACTAGGATCAACATCTTTATTTGCAATAGGAGTTATTTGGCAGTATCCATAAGCATTCTTTCTTGAAAGTGCTGTAGGTATGAAACTGCTTTCCACTTTAATTAAAGCAACCATTAATAAAGGATCAACATCATAGTTACTGCAAACATCAAAAACATCTTTTATAAACCAAAAATCCTGACTATAATGATTAGATACATCTTTAATCAATGTTACCCAATCATTGGAAGGAAAAGAATAATCATTGATATTGAAACTATGCGTCTCCAAATTGAGATTACAAAGAAATAAGACTAATATTATAACTGCTCTTTTCATAAACCTCCTGTTAGATTTAATATCCTATTAATTATCTAATATCAAAAAACACAAACTATATTTTAAATATTAACATTTTTTTAAAAAATGTCAGTTAAAAAATATATTTTTTTACATATATAATTACACTATATAAAAAATCATAATATAACAATTCCTTCAAAAGAATATCTTGCCTCACCTTTCATAAATACTGTATTATTCTCATATCTTAATATTAAATCACCGCCTAAAAGATGATTAAGTATAATACTATCAGTTCTTTTGCTTATAAATCCGGCAGCACATACAGCTGAAGCACCTGTACCGCATGCTAAAGTTTCACCGCTTCCTCTCTCCCAAGTTCTCTGCTTCACCTCTCCCCTATTTATTATCTCTACAAATTCAACATTAGTTCTATTAGGGAATATACTATTATTTTCTATATAGCTTCCTATAGAATTTATATCCAAATTATCAATATCATCTATAAATATCACAGCATGAGGATTTCCCATAGATACAGCAGTAAAATAGTATGTTTTACCATTAAATGTTATATGCTCATCAATAATAGGATTTTTATCTATAGTTGTAGGTATTTTAAGCCCCTCAAATATAGGAGAACTCATATTAATTTCAACTTTATCAACTTCATCATTCTTTATAAATAATTCAGCATCCAATATTCCTCTTAATGTTTCTATTTTTAGAGGATTATTTTTACTTATGCCCTTATCATAAACATATTTAGCTACGCATCTTATACCATTACCGCACATCTCAGATTCGCTTCCGTCAGCATTAAACATTCTCATTTTAGCATCAGCTTTATCACTAGGCATTATAAGTATAATTCCATCTGCTCCTATAGAATAATGCCTATTACTTAGTATTGGAGAATATTTAGAAGCATCTTCTGGAGTAAATTTCTCTTTAAAGCAATCCACATAAATATAATCATTTCCTATTCCATGCATTTTAGTAAAAGATAAAGTCATAATAAACCCTTAAAACATTTTTTATATTATTTTTATATTCTATAATATAATTTAAATTAAGTAAACATTTTATAAAAATACAGCTAATACCTTTATAATATAGATATTAGCTGCATGGATTAAAATTTGATAATTTATTTTATATTTATTTATATATGCAAAGTTTTATATTTATTTATTTTATGTTTTTCTCATCAAAGCCCAATGCCTTAGCAACCCCAAGTCCATAAGCCTTATCAACATTCATACAATTTTTTATATGTCTTAATTGTACTTCCTTAGTAACTCCGTTCATATCTCTTGCAGTATTTTCAAATAATACTTGTTTTTGAGCATCTGTCATAAGATTGAATAAAGCTCTTGCATCAGTGTAATAATCATCATCATCTTCTCTGTGATCATATCTGTATGCATCACCGTAAATTTTTAGAGGAGGTTCAGCATATTCCCTCTGCTCCTTCCATTCTCCCTGAGAGTTTGGCTCATATTCCACTTTAGAACCATTAGACTCTACACGCATATATCCGTCTCTATGATAAGTGTTAGGTTTAAATTTTGGAGCATTTACAGGTATGCTTGAATAGTTAACTCCAAGCCTATATCTTTGTGTATCAGTATATGAAAATAATCTTCCTTGAAGCATTCTGTCTGGTGAGAATCCTATACCCGGAACTATTGTAGAAGGACTAAATGCTGATTGCTCTACCTCAGCAAAATAATTTTCAGGGTTTCTATTTAATTCTAAAACTCCAACATCAATTAAAGGATATTCTTTTTGAGACCAAGTTTTTGTTAAATCAAATGGATTTCTTTTGCTTGCATTAGCCTGCTCTTCAGTCATTATTTGAATTTTCATATTCCATCTAGGAAAATCTCCTCTTTCTATAGCTTCAAATAAATCTTTCTGAGAACTTTCTCTGTCTTTTGCTATTATCGCTTCGGCTTCAGCATCTGTTAAATTTTTAATACCCTGCTGAGTTTTGAAATGGAATTTTACCCAATATCTCTTACCTTCTTTGTTTATGAAACTATAAGCATGACTGCTGAAACCATGCATGTATCTGTAACTATAAGGTATGCCTCTGTCGCTCATATCTATAGTTATTTGGTGAATGGCTTCAGGTAAAGAAGTGAGAAAATCCCATTTATTCTGAGCACTTCTCATATTAGTTTTAGGATCTCTCTTTACAGCATGGTTTAGATCCGGAAATTTTAAAGGATCTCTGAAATAAAATACAGGAGTGTTATTTCCAACTAAATCCCAGTTTCCTTCTTCAGTATAAAATTTAATAGCAAAACCTCTTATATCTCTCTCAGCATCTGCCGCACCTCTCTCACCTGCCACTGTAGAAAATCTTACAAATAAATCAGTTTTCTTTCCAACTTCAGAAAATATTTTTGCTTTGGTATATTGTGTAATATCATGAGTTACAGTGAATGTACCATAAGCACCTGAACCTTTAGCATGCATTCTTCTTTCAGGTATAACTTCTCTGTCAAAATGTGCCATCTTTTCCATAAACCATACATCTTGTAAAAGCATAGGTCCTCTAGCACCTGCTGTAATAGAATGCTGATTATTTTCAACCGGAGCACCGAATTCAGTTGTTAATTTTTTGTCTGACATATTAAAAACTCCTTAATAGTATTTATTATCAATAAATATATTATATTAAATAATATATTTTATTTCAAGTCTATTTATGAAAATTATTATAAAATATTGATAAAAAATATTAAATAATAAAAAATTTTAACAAGTATTGACTAATAATTAATAAAAATATATACTTAATAATAAATATTATTAATAAGGATTATATATTATGAACAATGATAAAAAAGAAACAGTTATACTTTTTAATATGGGAGGAGCTAACAGCATAAAAGATGTAGACACATTTTTAATCAATATGTTTAATGATTATCATATATTAAATATAAAAAATAGTTTTATGAGAAGCATTATAGCAAAAAAGATAGTAAATAAGATTAAGCCCAATGTAATAAAACACTATGAAGCAATAGGAGGAAAATCTCCAATAAATGAATATACAGAAAAACTAGTCAATAAACTTAATGAATTGGACAGTTCAAAAGATTATAAATATGCTATGAATTATAGTAATCCTTTATCTTATGATGTATTAAAAGAACTAAAACATAATAATGTTACAGAAATCACATTATTTAGTATGTATCCTCAGTATTCAGAAGTTACTGTAAAATCATCATTAGAAAGTATTTATAAGGCTATGAAAAAATTAAAATATAATCCCAAAATAAATATAATAGACAGATACTATGACAATGAATATTATAATAATGCTATAGTAGAATTAATAAAAGACTCTATAAAAGATAAAAATAGTGAAGAATACATATTAATATTTTCTGCTCATTCTATACCTAAAATGTATATTGATAAAGGAGATCCTTATAAATATGAATGCAATTGTAATGCAGAAATACTAAAAGATAAACTTTATAAAGAAGGATTACATTTTAAAGATATTGTACTTTCTTATCAGTCAAAAATAGGAAAACTAGAATGGCTTTCTCCCACTACAATAGACATGGTAAAAAAATACAGAGGTGAAAAATTAATAATATATCCTTTAGCATTTACTATAGATAATTCTGAAACTATTTATGAAATAGATATAGAATACAGAAAAGAGGCATTAAATAAATATGATATTAAAGATTTTATACTATGCCCTTGTTTAAATGACAGCACATATTTTGCCAAAACTATTATTGAATTATCAAAAATGAATAAAGAACTTAATATTAGTTATAGTAAGAAAATTATTTAATAAATAGCACTTTTTTATATTTTTTTAGTTTTATATACTGATATGTAATTTTATAGTAAATAAAAAATATTAGAGTATAATATGTATAAAATATTTTTACTTTTGTAGTTTACTTTTAATTTATATATGATATAACTTTATAAAATTAAAAATATAGTTTGTCGGAGAAGTTTATGTTAAATATGTTAAAATTGAAAACTATTTATTATTCTGCTATTATGTTATTTATAATGGGGGTAAGTATGTTTGCAGCAGTTGCTATTGATAGAACAAGTCCAATAGGAGAAAATACTAGCAGATATAACTATGAGGCAATAACTGTAACATTCAATCAGCAGATGGTTGCTTTGCAGTCTATAAAAGAAGTAACTAATGAATATTTCAGTTTTAATGTAGATGTTAAGGGAAGTTATAGATGGCTTTCTATTAATACTTTAGCATTTTATCCTAGCGAGCCTTTGCCGGATAATACAGCTATTGAAGTTACGCTTAAAAAAGGAATAAAAAGCGAACTTACGGGAGAAGTATTAGAAAATGATTATACTTGGACTTTTAATACTTTAAGACCTATAATGCAGAAAAGCTCTCCTTATGACAGACAGTCAGATTTGGCTACTGATGTTAATATAGTTGTTTATTATAATATGCCTATATATCTTGAAAGTGCCAAAGAAAATATAGAATTAATTTCAAGCAATACCTACAAGAATATAGATTTTGATGTTAGATATGCAAGATTAGAAGATTTAAGAGAATGGGAAACTAATGAATACAAACTTGAACAGGTATTAGTTATAAAGCCTAAAAGTGTTTTAGATAAGAACGATAAAATAACAGTGTATATAGAAGAGGGGCTTGCTGCAATTAATGGAAATTTAGGAACTGCAGATAATGATAGTTTTACTTTTTCTACACATGATGAATTCTATTTCAATGGAGATAGTGAGCAGACAGTAACGGCATCATATTCTCCAGAAGCTCCTAGAATTAATTTTTCTACAAGAGTTGAATGGGCTGACTTGATAAGAAATATTGAAATCACTCCAGCAATTCAGCTTCCTACAGAAGAGGATATTCAGCAAAACTCTTGGAGCTCTAAAAGTTTTTCACTTTATTCACTCAGATTTAATCCTAATATTACATACAATATAAAAATAAACGGAAGTCTTAAAGATGCTTACGGTCAAACTTTAGGAGAAGAACAAAACATTACATTAAATGTTACAGACTATAATCCAAGCCTTTCTATACCTTCTGGAATGGGAGTTGTAGAATCTTATGAAGGAATAAAACTTCCAGTACAGGTAATGAATCCTAATACTATTAATATACAAAGTAGATATGTTGATAAAGAAAATATTATACCTTTCTTGTTTGTAAATAGAGAAGTATACAGATATGATGAAAGTGCAGAGTTTAGAAATTATACAAATCAATATAAAAACTTATTAGGATATAATAATACTACACAATACACTCCAGATGTTGAAAGAAACAGATACATCACAACAGCACTTTATTTAACAAACTATATGAATAATAAACAGTACGGACTTTTATCAATAGAGTTTAAAAGTAAGACTGGATATCAAAGTCAGTATGACTATTCATCATCTTCACAGATACAAATTACATCTATGGGAGTAACAGGAAAATTCTCAGGTGATTCAAATACAATATTCGTAACAGATTTAAAAACAGGAATGCCTATTGAAGGAGCTACTGTAGAAATAAGAGATGACTTTAACAGAGTATTAGAAAAAGCAATTACCGATGAAAACGGAATAGCCACTACTAAAGGATTTAGAACTTTAGGTATAAACAGAGTAAGCAGATGGTCATCACCAAGACAATGGGCTATAGTTACAAAAGGAGATGATGTATCTTTTATAAATAGTGATTGGGGTACTGGCGTTTCACCTTGGAGAATGGATATTAGCTATAATGATGCTCCTCCTACTAAAGATTATAACGGCTCTATGTTTACAGAAAGAGGTATTTATAAACCAGGAGAAGAGGTACATATAAAAGGTGTTATAAGGGAAAATAAAATAGGCAGTTGGCAGATACCTAATGATTTGAAAAACGGAACATTTACAATCAACAATTCAAGAGGTGAAGAGATACATAAAGGAACAATTACTTTAAATGAATATGGTTCTTATTTGATAGATTTTACACTTCCAGCCGATGCTCCTACAGGTTATTATAATGTAAATGCCGAGTTTAAAAGCGATTCTAATAATGACAGAGAAGAAAATACTTCATACAGTTTATCACAAAGTTTTAGAGTAGAAGAGTTTAAACCTTTAGAATATGAAAGCAGATTATGGGTTGAAGATAAAAATTATTATTTAGGCGATACTATGCCTATAAAAATGTCTGGCTGGTATTTATTCGGTGAGCCTATGATATCAAATCAGGTAGATTATAATATATCTATGAATGAAACTTTCTTTACTCCGCCTAATAATGCAGGATTCAGATTTACAAAATTAAGCTGGTTTGAAGATGAGTATTATAATAATTATTATTCTATGATAGCAAACGGCACAGCTTCATTAGATGAAAACGGAGAATATGCTTATGCTCCTACTGTAGATGCAAGCCGTTCAATACATGCAGCTTATGTTACTATAGAATCAACCGTATCAGGCGAGGATTCTCAAAGAGTAAGCACAACTAAAAGCGTATTGGTTCATGGAAGTGATTATTATATAGGTATAAAAAGACAAGGCTATTTCTTGGAAACTGACAAGCCTACGCAATTAGAGTTTATAGCAGCAGACCCAGAAGGCAATAGACTTGAAGGCAAAAAAATAGAAGTACAGGTTATAAGAAGACATTGGGAATCTGTGAAAAAGGCTATAACAGGCGGAAGATTTGAATGGGAATCTAAACAAATTGATGATGTTGTTGAAACTACTACAGTTACAACATCTAAAGACCCTGTTGCTTTTAGTTTTACTCCTACAAACTCTGGACTTTATATAGTATTGGCAAGAGCAAAAGATTCTAAAAACAGAGAAGTTGCTTCTGATGAGTATATGTATGTTATAGGTAAAGATTATGCTCCTTGGGCTATGTTTGATGATGATTTGCTAGAGCTTATCACAGAAAAAGAAGAATATAAACCTTATGAAACAGCTAGAATAATGGTAAAATCTCCTTATGAATCTGCTACTGCTTTGGTAACAGTTGAAAGAGAATATGTAATAGATTCTTTTGTAACAAATATAGAAGGCTCTACTGCTTTAATAGAAGTACCTATAAAACCAGAATATTTACCTAATGTTTATGTAGGTGTTTCACTTGTTAAAGGAAGAGTTGAAAATGAGGCTTATACTAATTATGCCACTGATGAAGGTAAGCCGTCATTTAAAATAGGTTATGCAGGACTTTCAGTTTCTCCGCGTGAAAAAGAGCTTAATGTAAAAATAACAAAATCTGCTGACAGCTTAGAGCCTCGCGATGAGATGACAGTTGATTTGTATGTTGAAACAAAAGAAAGCAAACCTATGGAAACAGAAATAATGTTAAGCGTTGTTGATGTGGGAGTATTAAATTTAATAGGATACAAAACTCCTAATTGGTTTAATACATTCTACGGAAAAAGACCTTTGAGTGTTGCAAGTGCCGATACAAGAATACATTTAATAGGTCAGCGTAACTACGGAGAGAAAGGAGATACACCGGGCGGAGATGGTATGAGAGCTAATGCTTCACTTATGGCTAAAGCTGAAGCTATGGGTATGGACGTATTCAGCATAAGAAAAAATTTCCTTACTACTGCATTCTATCAAGGAAGAGTAAAAACTGATGCTGAGGGTAAAGCTACAGTTACATTTAATTTACCAGATAATATTACATCATTTAGAATAATGGCTTCTGCTATAAATAAAGACGGTTATTTCGGTGCTTCTGATGATGTTGTTGTAGTTAAGAAAAATATTATGCTTATGCCTACACTTCCAGAGTTTGCTTATGTTGAAGATAAATTAAAAGCTGGTACTTTGGTTTATAACTATTCTGATAAAGATTTGGAAATAGAAGTTCAGGCTGCTGCTTCTAATGCTATGATAGAAAATGATGTTCAAAAAATAACAGTTCCTAAAGGCGGAAATGCTGATGTAAGATTTGATATTATAGCTACAAACAGAGGAGAAGCTAAAGTTACAATACTTGCTAAAGGCGGAGAATATACTGATGCTGTAGAGAAATCATTTGAAGTTAATGTACCTATGACTACAGAATCAGTTGCAGTATTTTCAAGCACTACAAACAATAATACCGACTTGATGATAAGAGTACCTAATATTACAGAAGCGTATAAAGGTGCTGGAAGTTTGGAAGTTTATATGTCGCCTAGTGCATTTAGTGAGCTTTCTGGAGGAATTAATTATCTTATTAATTATCCATATCTTTGTTTAGAGCAGCAGTTGTCAAGAGTTTATCCTATAATAACAAGTAAAAGATTATTAGTAGACATGAAACTTACTGATATATCAGAGGCAGAATTAGATAAGACAGTAACTGATTTCTTGAAAACTATGCCGACATATCAAAGTCTTAACGGAGGATTCTCATACTGGCCTAGCAAAACTTGGATATCTCCATGGCTTACTGCTTATGCTGCTGATGCTATGATTAAGGCTAAAAAAGAAGGATACGCTGTTGATGAAAACTCTTTGCAGTTGGCATTGGAATATATAAACAATTATGCTAAAAGCGGAAATGCTGAAAAACCTAGCTTCTGGAATGATGAATACATTAATTTATCTTCTATAGCTTATATTGCTGCAGTTCTTGCTGAGGGCGGATACAATACTAATGATGTAAAAGCTATAATAGATAGAATATACCCAGAAGTTAATAATATTCCTTTCTATGGACAGGTTCAGTTAATGAGGGCTATGTATTATAACAAATACGACAATAATGCATTTACTAATGTAAGGCAGTATATACTTAATACTATTAAAGAAGACCCTACTACTGCACATTATGAGCTTGAGGAAAGATATTCCAATCTTTATTGGATACACTCTTCATCAGTGAGAGATACTTCTGTTGCTTTATATGCATTAATAGAAACAGGATATGATAATGCTATTAATGAAAAAGTGGTTCGCTGGCTTGTTCAGTCAAGAAAAAACGGCAGATATTTAAATACTCAGGATAATGTTTCAGTATTTGCTGCTATGAATATGTATTATAAAAAATACGAAAATGTTAGTCCTAATTTCAAAGCAGAGTTTATATATCAGGGACAAACTATACTTGCAGAAACATTCAGTTCAAGAACTCAGCCTAGCCTAACAAAAAATTATGCATTAGATGAGTTTATAAATGACAGATTAAGCAATTCAAACACTAGAAGTGCTTTAGCAAATATTAAAAGAAACGGAGAGGGAAGACTTTATTACGGAGTAAGACTTACTTATGCACCTCGTGATTTAGCAGTTAATAGAGATGCCGGAATAAAAGTTGTAAGAGAGTATCAAACTAAAGACGGTAAAGTATTAGACCTTACAAAAGATAGATTCAAACAAGGCGAAGAATATGTTGTTGTGGTGAAACTTACAGTTCCTTATGAGAGACATTTTGTTGTAGTTGACACTCCTATTGCTTCAGGTATGAGAATATTAAACTCTTCATTTGCTACAGAAAGCAGCGAAGTGAAAAACATTACAGGCAATCAAGGTACAAGCTGGTGGGGCGGATTCAATCATACAGAAAACTATAATGACAAAATATTATTATTTGCTGATATACTTGATAAGGGAGAGTATGTATACAAATATGTAGTTAGAGCAGCTACACCGGGTGAATATTTGCTTCCTGCTACTAAAGCTGAAGAGATGTACAATCCAGAAGTATTTGGTTATGACGGACAGCATAAAGTTGTTATAGAGGCTAAATAATTTAATATTTTAACTTATTATAATAAAATTTTAAGGGCGGTATCTTTTAAGGTATCACCTTTTACTATTTAAAAGAAATTATAATACATTAAAATTGGAAATTTAGTATATTATATGATATTTATTTATTTCTATTATTACTTATTATAACTAAATAAAAATATAAATAAGGAGAATGTATATGACTGAAATAAGAGATTTTATAAATAAGTTTTCAGGACAAGAGGAGGCGAAGAAGAAAGCTGAGGAAGAAGTTACTCAATTAGTAACTTTAGCAAATTTAAAGCTTGATACCTTGGAAAACAAATTAAAAGATTTATTTAAAAATAAGCAATTAGATGGACAGATACAAATAATTGCCGATCATATGGGAGATTTTTCTAGAGAATATAGAGTTAATTATCAAGATGGAAATATATCTAAGGCAGTTAATGATTTGGTTGAGCAGATATTGTTTATTGGAGATAAAAGTTCAAAAGATATTATAAGTAAATGTATAACAAATACTTTAACTGATATGTTTACATCTATAGCAGTAACTGAAGAAGAGAAGAGACTATTTGTAATTATGTTAGAAGGTACAGCTTTAGTACGTTATGATTTTTATGTTTGGAGAAGTGCTGAATGTGATAAGTCTATATTTAAGTATGCCACTGGTATAGCTGCAATTACATATGCAAGATCAGTAATTGATCATACTAGGGTTAGTAAAGATGAACTAAATGATGCTATTTACAAATTTTTAGGCGGTAATGTACCTTTAGATGATGTCATTAAATATAAAAAAGAACTTATTAATTACTAATATAAATGTTAATAGCGTGGATAGTTTAGTAGCAGATAGAATAGTAAATTCTAATAATAGACTTGTTTCAAAACTAAATTAAGAAATATTTATACTATTTCGATTTTTAGTATTTTTATTTTTATAACTATGGATTTGTCCCCGCTCTGCGTGTCCCTACTCGGTGATGACCCATACGAAGTACGCATCAATCTGTGTGCCGTAAGCAGGCGAGAAGCAGGCAAAACCCGCCGCTTTACGTGTCGACGAAGTCCACCTGTGGTGTCGGCAGCGAAGAACTGTATATTTATATACTAAAATAATAAGTTATACAACATGTAAAACATTGTTTTTATTATATATAAAATTATAAAAATTTCATATATAATATTGTCAAGTACTTTTGAAACAAGTCTATTGATTATGAATTCTAATTTTTATTATATTATAAATTTGATTAACCGTGCGTGCAGAGATTTTTTAAATTAAAAAAGACTTGGGTGGGTGCTGTAAATTACTGAATCAATCATAAATATGTTAAACACTATAATATCAAGGTAAAATTATAGAAAATAAAGGGTGGGATATGTAAATAATTTTTTTAACTTAATTACATTTCCCGCCCTCTATATTTAAAACTTTTATTAGTTATTTTTACTTTTTATTTCTTTAAAATATTTACTGTAATTATAAAGCCCTACCAAGTGCTATTTAAGTTTATAGTTTATTAAACGCACGCAGAGTAAAATTATAAATATATATTAATTATGAATTCTAATTTTTATTATATTATAAATTCCATTAACCGTGCGTGCAGAGATTTTTTAAATTAAAAAAGACTTGGGTGGGTGCTGTAAATTACTAAATCAATCCTAAATATGTTAAATACTATAATATCAAGGTAAAATTATAGAAAATAAAGGGTGGGATATGTAAATAATCTTTTAAACTTAATTACATTTCCCGCCCTCTATATTTAAAACTTTTATTAGTTATTTTTACTTTTTATTTCTTTAAAATATTTACTGTAAATTATAAAGCCCTCCCAAATTTATTTTTACTTTATAATCTGTTAAACGCACGCAGAGAAAAACTATAAATATATATTAATTATGAATTCTAATTTTTATTATATTATAAATTCCATTAACCGTGCGTGCAGAGATTTTTTTAATTCAAAAAATTGTATCATAATTTATAAAAAATTCCTTGATTAATATATAATTAGCTATATAATATTTGCATCTAAAAATTAATATTGAGTATTTTCCAAGAGGTTATAGTATGATAGCAGAGAATAACATTTCATTAAATAATCAAAATAAACATATTATAGTAAGCGGAGAACTAGCTTTAATTTTAGTTGTCATTATGAATAGTTTCGGTGTGGTTTTGATGCTTTACTCAGGTTCCGGTATATCTGCTATATCAAGTGTTCCTTATGCATTTTCTGAAGTTATAAAAAATATATCGCTTGGCACTTTTACTTATATTTTCCAAACTTTACTTGTATTAGTACTTATGATCTTAAGAAAAAAATTTGTAGGAGAATATTTATTTAGTTTTGCAGTAGGATTCTTTTTCGGTAAATTTATAGATATACATAGTTTATGGATAAATCATTTGCCTTTGAGTTTAACATACAGAATTATATATTTTATAATAAGCTATATCATACTTAGTTTTGGCATAGCTCTATCTAATAGATGCGGACTTCCTATAATACCCACAGATCTATTTCCAAGAGAATTATCAAATATAATAAAAGTACCTTATTCTAAAATAAAAATAATATTTGATGTAAGTTCTCTTCTAACAACAGCATTAATAACATTCATTTTTCTAGGTCATATAAAAGGACTTGGAATAGGTACTGTGCTTGCAGCTTTTACAATGGGTAAATCTATCTCTTTTATAGGAAGCCTTATTGACAAAAAAATAGAATTTATACCGTATATAAAAAAATTAGTACATAAAGAAAATAAGGCATAATTTTATATTAACTTTTAAAATTTTTCATTTTCATCATTAGATATGATTTTAACTTCAGCATTTAAAGTAATACCTTTATGATTATAAACTTCTTCTCTTACCTTTCTCATAAGATTTAAAATATCTCTTCCTGTAGCATTATTGTAATTAATTATAAAATTGGCATGATAAGGTGAAACCATAGCTCCGCCTACCCTAACATTTCTCATATTAATAGAATCTATAACCTTACCCGCTATCATATTAGTTTCATAATCATTTAAAAATGTACTTCCGGCAGAAGGATATTTAAATTGATTCTTATTTTTTCTGTCTTTATAAAATTTTTTCATTTCAGGCTTAATTAATTTTTTTGAGCCCTTATTCAATTTAAATCTCACATCAACAATTATATAGTTTTTATCCTGAAAAACACTTTTTTTATAAGCATACTTACAATCATCAATACCAATATGCATATATTCTATATTATCATCTATTATTCCCACACTATCTATAAACTCAGATACAGAATGCTCATAACATCTGGCATTCATATAAGTAGCACCGCCTATAGTACCCGGAAGTCCGTATAAAAACTCTAAACCTGTAAAGGCATTTTTATAAGCATATTTAACAACATCAAAAACTTTAGCTCCTGAATATGCTAAAATATTATGAGATGTATGCTCTATGCGAGAGAAAAATCCGGTATAAATAATAGGAAACTCTATAACCTTGTCCAAAAATAGTATATTGCTTCCGCCTCCTAAAATCATATACCTTTTATTATTATCATTAAGATATTTAATCAAATCTATAAAACCATCAATAGTTTCAGGTATATAAAATTCCAAAGCCTTAGCATTGACTCTGAAAGTATTAAATTTTTTTAAAGAAACATTTTTTTTACTTAAAACACCATTAAAAGATTTAGCCATTAAATCAACCTCTAATATAATTATAACATATTAATAAAAATATAAAAAATAATTTTTATAAAATATACCAAATAGGTTTTGAATCAATTTTTGTATTAAAAAACATATCTTTGATATCCGTATCCTTATTTATATTCCAAGCATTAAAATCCTGATTAAAATTCAAAGCATTTTTAAACATACAAGTCATATATTTGGCATTAGAAACATTCCATTTATTTAAAGGCTGATTAAAATTTTCTGCACCATAAAACATATAAGATAAATCAATAACTTTAGAAACATTCCAATCATTAATATTTATATTGAAATTTTTTATATTATGAAACATAGATCTCATATTAACAACATTAGAAGTATCCCACTTTTCTATTCCTGTAAAATCAGACCTTATATTATAACTTTCATATTCACTATAAGAACCTTCAAAACATGCATAATTAGGCTTATCAAAAAGCATAGACATATCAGTTATTAATGAAGTGTCTATATCTCCTAAATAAATATTATTATTTTCTATTAAACTTCTTAATTCTATTTTATTATTTGGTTTATACACAATTAAAATCCTAATATTTAATAAAAAAGTTTTTCTTTTTTAAAATCTGTTATCATCAAAACAAGCCAATAATATATGAATCTATTTTCAACTGTTTTATTTTCACTATTAGTAAATGATATATTAATTTTAACAATATCTCCATTACTAATATATTCATCAAATTTAATTTGAATAGTAAATTTATCTTTTTTAAAATCTTCAAAATAAAATATACTCTCTGAAAATTCATAAATAACATTCATAGAATATCTACTTGCAAATGCTTTCAAACTGGAATAAACTATTTCTATGTTTTGAAGCTTTTCTATTACTTTATTGAAATCTGAAGTATCTATATTGATAAGTGGAAACTTATTTATAGGCTGAAATATCTCATAATCATTTAAATGCATTTTCCATTTTGAAATATCTTCTTTAGTTAATTCAAATACGCTGGATAAATTAATATAACAATTTTCATCTATAACAACATTATTATCATTGCAATCAGTATAACTGCTGTCGCCTAAATATCTAAAAGAATTTTTAAAATTCATATTTTTATCATATAAATTCCATATCAAACTAACAGCATATTTATTCATTATAGGATTATCAATAAAAATATCTTTCCAAAATTTATAATTATATTTCTTACCGCTTATTAAAATTTTTATTAAATTGTAATTCTGACTTTTCAATATATTTGGAATCTCTTTTCTAATATGCTTTATTTCTTCTTTTATATTTTCAGGAAAGTATTTCGGTATTGATTTTAATTCTTTTTTATTATTAATATCAAACAATTCTACTGAATTATTATTTTTAAGAGAGATTTTATATTTATTATCATTTACTTCTATGATTTTCTCTCCCCTTTTATCAAATCCGAAATCATATACTACTTTAAAACCTAATTCATATAATTCTAAATTCATTTTTTCAGAAATAGAATTTAATAAACTAATAGCCTCTTTTTTAATTGAAGCCTTTTTATTCCTAGCAAAAACATTATATAATAAACTTAAAGCGAATTTACTGTCTGTATGCAATGCTAAAATCCTCATAAACAATAAAGAACTATTTTCTCTATTGTACATCTCAATTAACATATTATCATCAGCATATACACCGCAAACTAAAACAGAAACATCTTTTTGAGAATTAATATATATTTCTCTTATACAATTTTTAAAACTATCTTCATCAAGAAAATTAATTATATTATCAAGTGTTTGTATTTTATAAATATATTTTTTTAAATTATAATACTCTAAACAAATATACTTTATTATTTTCATGTCTATAATTTTTGACTTATCTTTACTAAAAACTTTTATTTCTTTTTCTTTTATTATATCATCAATGAATTTTAATTTTTTATTATTCTTTTTATCATAATTTACCCAATTCTCTATATCTTCTATACTGCTCAAATTTAATACTTCATCATTATTAGCTTTTAATTCTGATAATTCTGTATAAAATTCATTTTCAAGCATTATTCTAAAATCAGCATATATTTTATTGTTATAATTAATAATGCTTTTATATGCTTCTTTCACGTTATTTTTTATTATCTCAAACTGTGTAATTTTTGATGATTTATTCTTTGCTGTTACATATTCAGCAACTATAAATTGTATAGGTATTTTATTATTATTTTTTAGTGAAGTTTCTTCAAATGCAAAATCTAAATCTGATACATTATCTAAATTCCAATTGGATAAATCCTGATTAAACATTAATGCCTTATAAAATATATAAGACATACTTTCTAATTTTACAGTATTCCATTTATTTAAAGGCTTGTTAAAACTTCCTGCCCCATTAAACATAGAAAACATATATTTTACATTAGAAGTATCCCAATCATTTAAAGACTTATTAAAATTATAAGCACCAGCAAACATAGAAATCATATTTTCAACTTTAGAAACATTCCATTTATCTAAAGGCTGATTAAACTTTTCACATAAACAAAACATATTAGCCATATTTGTAACATTGGATGTGTTCCAGCTTTTAATATCCTGATTAAATTCTCTACAAGCAAAAAACATGCCTTCCATATTATTTACTTTTGAAGTATCCCATTTATCTAAAGGCTGATTAAACTGACTGAAGCCTGAAAACATTCTTTTCATACTTTCAACTTTTGAAACATTCCAATTATTTATATTACTGTTAAAATTTTTCAATATTTGAAACATAGACTCAGTATTAATAACATTTTCTGTATTCCAATTCTCTATGCCTGAATAATCTTTTCTATTAGTTTTTGAAAATAAATGAGACATATCAGTTATTAAAGAAGTATCAATATCACCTAAATAAATATTATTGTTTTCTATTAAACTTCTTAATTCTATTTTATTATTTGGTTTATATTTACTCATAACTTAATTATTATCATCATTTCCTTAAGAATTATTTTCAGTATTTCCAGTAACTTCTTTTGCACTTTCTTTATTATTAGGGGCTTCTTTGGAATTATTATTTTCTTCTTCACTATCGCTATTTTCTTTAGATATAAAACGCTCATCTCTTTTAAATACATAAATCTCTCTGAACTTCATCTCTTGCTTAAGAAGAATTTCTTTTTCTTTAACAAGTTCAAGCATAGCCAAAAAGAATGTAACAAGCTGCCTTTTAGTAACTCCGTCTTTAAATAAAGTAATGAAAGGAAAAAATGCCGTTTCAGATAATTTTATTCTTATCATATCAATAGCATTATCTATATGGAAATTAGACATACCGGAAAGAACAGCTAAATCTGTTTCCGGTACAAACTGCACCTTTGTGAATGCATAAACTAAATCATAAAGTGTAATATCCTTCCAAGCTATTTCATTGTCATCAGCATTCACAGTTTTAAAGAATTTCACTCTTTCAGTATCTTTCCTTTCAAATAAAGAATCCGATGTATCTTGCATTTTATCAAGTTCTTCTGAAACCATTTTATATCTTTGAAATTCCAGCATCTGCTCAACTATTTCAAATTTAAGTCTGTCTGTAAACTTATCATCGTCCATATCATGAGGAAGAAGCATTTTTGATTTATAAAGATGAAACTCTGAAGCAACAACCAAAAAGTCCCCCGTAGAATCCAAATTTAAAGCAGCCTGAGCTTTCAAATATTCTACAAACTGATCTATAATTTCAAGTATAGACACCTCATATATACTTTTCTCGCTTCTTTTAAGCATATCAAAAAGTATAGATAAAGGTCCTTCATAATCTATACTAGATAATGAAACTGTAAACTCTTTATAATCCGGCTTACTGCTTTCTGTTTCTTCTTTGGCTGAAGCATTTGTGTTTATATTATTATTATTTTCTTGCTTTGTTTCGTTTATATTCTCTTCCATAATGGATTATAATATATTATAAAAATATAAAAATTCAAGTATATAATTTTCAATTAATAGACTTATTTCAAAAGTAAAGGCGAGTTTGTATGCAAAATAAGCTGTGGTACGGAGTTCAGAGGATAGTCCTCTCAATTATAAATAAAATTAGTTTTTTAACAACTCTATTGACAATAAATGAAATTCTAATATTATTTAAATATATTAAAATAATTTATAAGGGGTAACATAATGAAAAAAATCAATATAGGTTTTGTAGGAGCAGGACATATTGCTGAAAAAATGGCTCAAACTATTTCAAAAATTAAAGAAGCACAATCTTATGCGGTAAGTGCAAGAGATATAAAAAGAAGCAAGGCTTTTGCCAAAAAATACGGATTTAAGAAATTTTACGGATCTTATGAGGAAATGCTAAAAGATGAAAATGTAGATTTGGTATATATAGCTACTCCGCATTCTCATCATTATGAACATATAAAATTATGCTTGGAAAATAATAAACATGTTATATGCGAAAAGGCTTTTACTGTTAATGTGAAACAGGCAAGAGAAGTTTTAATACTTGCTAAAAAGAAAAAACTTTTACTTGCTGAAGCTATTTGGACTAGATATATGCCTAGCAGACAAATAATCAATGATACTATAAAAAGCGGAATTATAGGGAAAGTAACTTCATTAACTGCGAATCTAGGTTATGTTATAAATAAAGTACCTAGATTAATAGAGCCTGAACTTGCAGGAGGTGCTTTGCTTGATGTAGGTGTTTATACTATCAATTTTGCTTTGATGGTATTTGGCAATAAAATAAAAAAAATAGATTCTTCATGCATAAAAACTAAAAAAGGAGTAGATGAGCAAAACGCTATTACATTAACTTTTGAAGATGATAAAATGGCTATACTAAACTCTACAATGTCAGCATTAACTAACAGAGAAGGTGTTATTAATGGAGATAAAGGATATATCGTTGTAAAAAATATAAATAATCCTGAAAGCATAACAGTTTATTCTCTTGATAGAAAAGCTGTAAAAACTATTAAAGTTCCTAAACAAATAACAGGCTATGAATACCAAATAATTTCCTGTATCAATGCTATTAATAATAAAAAATTAGAATGCCCGGAAATGCCTCATGAAGATATTTTAAGAGTAATGAATATAATGGATACTTTGAGAAGAAGCTGGAAAATAAAATACCCTTTTGAAAAATAAATTATAAAATAAAAGCCGCTAATATTTATATATTAACGGCTTATATATATTTTTTTTAATTAATATCATAAACATATACGCTTTCTTCTATATCTTCATCATCTATTTTTAAAGTATTTTTTGTACCGGAATCTTTAAATCCGTTTTTCTCATAAAATTTTTTAGCTTCTTCATTTTTATCAAAAACGCAAAGACATATATTAGTATATCCGGAATCTTTCATATATTTTACCGCCTGCTCTAATAATAATTTCCCTATTCCAGAGCCTTGATATATAGGGTGAACATATAATGATATTATTTCTCCATATCCTTCCATACTGCATCTGCTTTTCCCATGAGATATAACCGCTATAGGCTTTCCATCAATATATGCTAAATGTGCCTCTCTTGTCTTATTATTAATACCGTCCTCAAACTCCTCGCACCAATCATCTAAATATATTCTTTTAAGATATGATGCAGGTATGATATTTTTATAAGTATCTTTCCAGCATATAGCATGAAGTTTGCTTATATCAAAAACATCTTCTAATCCTGCTTTTTTTATAGTTATATCCATTTAATTATGCCTCTGCATTTTAATAATAATTATTACTATTAAATAAATTATATATCTATAATAAGTTATTTTCAATTATTTATTTTTATTTTTAATAAAAAATTATAAAGTGCTGAGATTCCTTAAAGCATTGCTTATCAAATCTTCTGTAGTCATATTATCTTTATTTTCTATTGCAGACAAAGCCTTAACAGCTTCATTATTTGAAAAACCTAATGATATCAAAGCCTTTATAACATCGCTTTCATTATCATTACTAATAACAGATGATGAAATATTTATATCTATTTTTTCTATTTTATCCCTAAGCTCAAATAAAAGTTTTTCAGCCTTCTTAACTCCCATACCTGATACTTTTTTAAGTAAATTTATATCCTTATTAAAAAGTATATGCATCAAATCATTTATGGAATAAGTAGAAAGAACTTCCATAGCCAATTTGGGACCTACTCCTGAAGCAGACATAAGAGTAGTGAACATATTTTTTTCTTCTCTAGTCAAAAAACCATAAAGTATCATAGCATCTTCTCTGTGTATGAGTTTGGTATAAAGCCTTATATTATCATCATTTTTTACATCTAATTTTTTTGATACTATAATCTCATAGCCCACACCATTACAAAGAAGAGCAATGACACCTTCAGATATTATTTGAACTTTACCTTCTATAAAAGCAAACATTATAAACTAGGTTCGTATTCCAATTCTTTTATAGCTTCAAACATTTTATCAGTGCTTACTTTAGCCTCATCATATTCCACCTCAGCACAAGCATTTTCTAAACTTACATTAACTTTGCTTATACCGTCTAAAGCACTTAATTCTTCTGTAACTGCCTTAACACAATTTTGGCATCCCATACCTTTTATTTTTATAGTAATATTTTTCATTTACTACTCCTTTGTTATAATTATCTAACAATTATATACTACACAAGGGTATTTTTCAATTATTTTTTCATTTTTTTTCAATTTTTTTAACATATTCTTCTTTGTATAAATTAAATACAACCGTCATCTCTGTACCTACATTCTCTTCACTTTTAATATGTATGTCAGCATTGTAATAATTGCATATATTTTTTACTATTGTAAGTCCAAGACCTGTACCATGAACTTTCAAATATTTATTGTTTTTAACTCTGAAAAACCTCTCAAAAACTCTATTTAAATATTGCGGAGCTATACCGCAGCCTGTATCCTTCACTGAAAATATAGCTTTATCAGAATTCTTCTTTAGATATATCTTTACTTTACCGTCATCATCAGTATATTTTATAGCATTATCAACTAAATTATTAACAACTTCAGTAATTTTTTCTTTATTAGCCATTATAACAGCTGATTCCACATCTAATTGTACATCTATATTTCTCTGTTCAGCTTTTATTCTATTGCTTTCAAACACATCAAGAACAATATCTTTAATATCTATTTCTTCATCAATAGTTTCTTTCCAATTAGCTTCTATCCTGCTTAATGTAAGCATATCAATAACAAGGTCTTTCATTCTTAAAGCTTCATTATTAATCCTTTTAATAAAATCAGCCTGATTCTTTCCTCCGCCTGTAGCAATAAGAAGTTCAGAATATCCTATTATAGAAGTAAGCGGTGTTTTTAATTCATGAGAAGCATTGATAAAGAAATCCTGCTTTTCTATCTCAACCTTTCTTATATCCGTAACATCTTCAAATTTTATTAACGCCGATATATTTTCATTATTTCTTATAGGGATAATACTTATTTCTATATCCATAGTATGTTCTTTGACATCAAATTTTGAAAATCTGCTGAACTCTATGGCATTGTCTATTTTTTCTATTACATAATCATCTTTTATAATCTCATTAAGTTTTTTTATATTACTATCAGAAATTTCAAGCAAATCTAAAGCATATTGATTAATGAAAAATATTTCTTTATTTTTATTAACGGCGATAATACCCTGTGCTATATTCTCAAGTACATAATTAAGTTTTTCTCTCTCTGTCTGATACCCTGTAATATTTTCATTCAAACTCACAGCTAATTCATTTATATCATAAAGAATAGCATTTATATCATTATATCCCGTTAAATTCTTGGGTGTTGTTGATTTATTATTGTAGATATTATCCAGTGTTTCTTTTATCATATAGAAAGGAATCATAATATTACGGCTCATTAAAGGAAGCACCAAAGCCATAACTATAATAACTACCCCTATAACCATAACCGCTGTAAATAAAAAGCTTATTAAATATTTATTGACTGACTCTATAGGAATAGAAACCCTAAGTATATAATCTCTTTTGTCATCAGCTTTAATTTTTTTGGATACATACATATAAGGAGTTTTCTGACTAATAGAAGTATTAATAGAAAAAGCCGGCTTATTTTCTATACTGTGCAATGCTGCTATAACATCGCTTCTATTAGTATGATTACCCATAGGATTCTTAGAGGTATCAGTCATAGTATCAGCTATTACAACCCCATTTGTAGATATTATGCTGATCCTTAACTCTTCTTTATCTGACTGCAGTACAAATTTTCTAAAAGCATCTTCAGTTTGTACATCATATAAATCAATTTCTTTTTCAAGCATCTCAATAATATTTACTATCATAACCTGACTGTATACAATATTATTATACTGCACAGTAAACAGTATACCTATAAACATTAAAGCACTTGACAATATCAAAATGAGTAATGATTTATAAAATATATTCTTAATCATCTTTTATTAAAATTATTGTACATCTGTTAATTTATATCCCATACCTCTAATGGTTATAATGTTTTCTTTAGTTAAATCAAGTTTTTGCCTTATTGATTTTATATGCATATCAATAGTCCTTGTTTCCATAGTGTGATCAACGCCCCATACTTCTTCAAGCATAGTTTCTCTATCAACTACATTATTAGCATTTTCCATTAATAGCTTAAGTAAATCAAATTCTTTCTGTGTTAAAATAACCTGCCTCTCTCCTACAAAAACATTTCTCTTCTTAACAATAAGTTTTATACCACCAAAAGTAAGTTCTTCGGCATCTAATCTTACATCTTTTTTTCTTAAATTTGCCTTAATTCTTGCAAGAAGCTCAAGTACAGAAAAAGGTTTAGGCATATAATCATCAGCACCCAAATTTAAACCTGTAACAATGTTTATTTCGCTAGTTTTAGCGGTAAGCATTATTACTTTAATAGGGAGATGGGCATAATCCGTTCTAATAATTTTTAATATTTCTGTACCCTCTATGTCAGGAAGCATTATATCAAGCAATACCAAATTAGGAGTTTGTTTTTTTAATGCCTCAAGCATATCATTACCGTTAGAAAAGCATTCTATAGTATATCCTGCTTCTTCAACAGTATACTTAATAAGATCTCTGATATTATCATCATCTTCTACTGAGTAAATAAGTTCTTTATTCATAAAATACTACCAAAATTAAAATATTTATTGTCAAATAAAACACTTTTTATATCATAAATATAATATAATAAAAAAATATTTTTTGTCAAAATATTTTATTCATACTAAAATAAATAATCTATTATGAAATATAAAACTTCTATATTTTACATTATGTAAAAAAATAGGAATTTAAATATTGACTTATAATATTTTTATATTAAAATCATTTATATATGAAACAAGAAATAACACCTATATTAGAAAATTATTTAGAAACTATCTACAATCTTGAAGTAGAAAAAAATTTTAAGGAAGCAATCAGAATAACAGATATAGCTGATTTAGTAGGACGCTCTAAAGCTAGTGTTAATACTGCTATTAAAACTTTGTCAAAATTAGGACATATAAAACATGAGCATTACGGAGATATAGAACTTACAGAAAGCGGCAGAGCTATAGGAAAAGATATTGCTGAAAGACATGCCATATTCTACTACTTCCTTACAAAAGTATTAAATGTAGATGAAAAAATAGCTGATGAAGAAGCATGCTTAATAGAACATGCTATGAGCAAAGATACTGTACATAAGTTTAAAGAGTTTCTTTGCGGATACTGCAAAAAAGAGAATATCTTTAATAAAAATTAATATACTTATAATTTCATCTAAATATTTTAATACTATTTTTATAGTAATTATGATTTTTCTTTGCTTACAAGAAAATTAATTATTATTACAGTATTTTTAATACAGTCTGCAATTAATATTTAAATAAATCAAAATAAATATTAAGTGCAATTAAAAAATATTATAAAATGTATTATAATTTAATAAAACAAATGAAAATAAAACTATTTCTTACTAATATATAAAAAGATATTATAATGTTAAAAATGATTATTAATATGTCAAAACTATTTTTATATAATTCTGACATATTAAATAAATTATATTATTTCATCTTTTATCATATCATCAAAAGTCTGTCTTTTTCTTATGATATAATGTTTTTTATCATCAATCATAACCTGAGGTACAAGAAGTCTTGAATTATAATTGCTTGACATACTAAACCCATAAGCTCCGGCATCAAGTAAAGCCACATAATCACCCTGCTCTAAAACACTGCATTTCCTATCATAAGCAAAAAAATCTGAACTTTCGCATATAGGACCTACGAAGTCATAATTTGAAATATTATCTTTTTTAACTAAAGGATATATTTCATTATAAGCATCATACATAGCTGCCCTTACATAATCATTCATACCGCCGTTTAATATAACATATTTTCTTCCAAGTTCTTCTTTAATATATTCAACTTTCATTATTAAAGCACCTGATTCTGCCACAAAATACCTTCCCGGCTCTGTTGTAACTCTTAAATTCATTTCTTTCAATAAACTAATGCTTTTAGATTTAAATTTATCAAAATCAAATCCTGAATTAGCCCTATTATATCTTACTCCGTATCCTCCGCCTATATCAACATCTGTAATATTAAATCCTATACTATTAACTTCGCCTATTAAATCTTTCATTACTGAAATTGCTTTGTAAAAAGGATCGGAATCTATCATTTGTGAGCCTATATGCATTGATAATGATTCTATTTCTATATTATCCAAAGATTTTAATAATTCAGAATTCTCTTTTATAGTTTTTATACTTATGCCAAATTTATTTCCGGTAACTCCTGTAGTAATCTTCTCATGAGTATGAGCATCAACATTAGGATTAACTCTTATAGAACATTTCACTCTTTTTTTAAGCTCCTTAGCTATATTATTAATTCTTACAGCTTCAGGAATGGATTCTATATTAAAACGTTTTATATTAAGCTCTATTGATTTTCTTATCTCTTCCTCTGTTTTGGCAACTCCAGAAAATACTATATTCTCAGCCTTTCCTCCAGCCTTTATATATTTCAAAGTCTCTCCTATAGATACAACATCAGCACCTATACCCTCTTCAGCCATAATTTTTAATATAGATAAATTATTTTCTGCCTTAACAGCATAAACTATCAAAGCATCATTTAAAGGTAAAAATACTTCCTTTAAAAACCTTATTTTACTTAAAATATCATTCTTTGAATAAATATAAAAAGGAGTACCATAAACTTCAGCAATATCCCTAATATCAATATTTTCGCACATCAATATATTATTTTTATACGCAATCATTATTCATTTCCCCTAATTTTTATTTAATTTTTTTAATTCAATATATCTGCTATATTCACAGATATAATTCCGTCATATTCTAAAAGCGGTAAATTATCTTCTAAAATTTTTAATGTTTCTTCGCTTTGATAATGCCCTATTCCAATCGCTATGCCGTACTCTTTAGACATTTTTATTAACTCCCTCCATTGCTTCATTATATAAGAATAATCTCTTTCATTATCCAAAAATACAGATCTCCTAGCTGTCTTTAGTCCATATTTTAAAGCCATATCATATATCAAACTGCCGGACACCGTATAAGAATCTATAAAATATTTATCATTATTCTTAGCATAATTAAGCATATAAGAAACTATGCTCTCATCACAGCTTGCAAGCGAACCTGTATGATTATTCATTCCCTTTGCATAAGGCACCTTTGAAAATGAATAATCTAATAGTTTAAATACTTCATCTTCATTCATTGCCTTTCTTATTAAAGTCTTTTCTCCAAAATAATCGCTGCCTTCCATGGGTATATGCAAAATAACATTAACATTATTACTATATGCCGCATAAGAAAAATCTGTACTATGATAAGAATCAGGAAGAACAGCAAAAGTTATATTATATTCATTGGCTAAAGAAAAATATCTTTCAGAATTATCTAAAGTATTTCCGCTGTCATCTATAATAATACTTATACAATTACTATGTTCATTTATTTTATTTAAAATAGGTTTTGCAATATCAGGAGAGTTTATATCGGCTAAATGAAATATATCATTTGAAGGCTTTTCTGTTATATTTTTTTGCAAAATCGTATTGTCATTTGAGATGTTATAAACATTATCTGCATATTCAAAACTAATATTATAATTCTCTTTAACCTTTATAAAAGTAAAGGCAAATATAAAAAGTATAATAATTGATAGTGCAAATATAAATATATTTTTCATAAAAATATTAATATAAAAAAATAATATGTTAATAATATCTTATATAGTAATAAAAGTCAATTACTTATGCAGCATATAATCAATACTTACAATAGCATGTTCATGGCATTTTGGACATTTTGGACACTTGGGAGAAAGTTTTTTAAAAAGTTTTTGTATGAAAGATTCTTTTTTGGATTCTGAATCAATTTTAACTATTTTCTCTCCATTTTCATCTTTTTCTATATCTTTAAAATCAAGTGATATAAGAGAAAGCTCTGAAGGTGCATTCAATTTTTCATCTAAAGTAAAAAAATATCCGCAGTTTCTGCATCTATAATGAAAAGGCGGCTTATCAGGAAACATAAATTAACTCCTCTTATATAACAAAATTATATATCTAATACCAATAATTTATCCTGCTCAGTATCAAAATGATCTGACATATAAACAACATAATTATCTTTTTTTATGACACTTCCCGCTTTTACTCTATTATGTCCTACAACCTGATTATATCCTATCCATGCATCCTCATATAAATCTCCTGTATCAGCCCATAATATTCCCGCAAATTTACTGCCTCCTCCCCTCCTGAAAGAAGCTATATTGCAGTCATCTTTATCATTTTTATAAACTATATTCACTATATCATAAACATTATCAATATTAATATCTTTTATATCATATTTATGCTTTATATATTCAATCCATCCATTTGTAATTCCTGCATGAGTAAATATATAATTATTTTCTATATGTATAGGACTAAAAATATCTGAATTATTATTAAATATTTCATGCATTTCTTCAGCATAACTCTTTCTATATCTGCTAGCTGTAGGATATCCCACTATATACTGAAAGTCATGATTTCCTATAAGAAGAACAATTTTATCATTATGATTCTTTTTAAACTCTATTACATCTTTTAAATTATTAACTATTTCCTCATCTGTAAAAGTAACCCAACTGTCATCGCTGTAATCTCCCATAAAAACTATCTTATCAAACTTATCAAATCTTCCTTCAATAAGTTTTTTCCAGCAATTTTTTCCATGCAAATCTCCTATAACAGCAAACTTCATTTTTATCAAATCCTCCTTGCAAGTCTAACTATATTCTGATAATCTATACTAGAATCATCATTATTTTTTCCTGAAACTACAGCAACATAAATGCTCTCAAATTCTTTTTGCAAATAATCTTTAAACTCTTTTAGATTATCACTATATTCTTCTATATTAGATTTATTATTAATACATAAAGAAGGTTCATAATCGCCTCTTATCCTCTCAATAATATTATCTATAATACTTTCTTTTATTCCATAAATCTTTCCTATAGTCTGTACTATATTTATTACTCTATACATATTACTATTTGAATTAATATTTGCCATTGCTATATTATCTATCATATAAATATTAATAGAATAATCTGCTGATTTCCTTTTATCTTCAAGAACATAATCTAAAGTCTTTATAGCTTCATCAACAAAATTATTAATGATTATAGTATCATATTCTTCATGCAAATCTTCTATACCTATAAGTTTTTCTTCTATAAATAATTTATAAAACTGATTAGCTAAATATTTTTTTATGTCATTAAAAAACATATATATATCAAAAAATTTCATATCTTTTCCTTTTACTACACTTACTAGATATGAAATAAAATTCTTTGTTCTGCTTTCCTTTATGGGTATTTCATAATGCGATGATAAACACTTTATTATATCGTATATATTATTATTAATAACATCAACAATTTCAGTTTTATCATTATCTTTAATATACAAAATATTATTATCCGAATTTAGACTTTCCAAATGCAGAGAATCCCTTTTTTCTTTTAGGAGTTTTATTTTTTCTTCTATATTAATTTTTACTATTTCTTTTTTGTCATCAGGTGTTAAAGATAATATTTCTTTTTCTATATATCTATTATGTTCAGCTTCTTCTTCCTTTCTTAATCTTTCTTTTTCTTTTTCTAATTCTTCTATTTTTTCTAAAGTATAAAATTTATTTTTGCACAAAAACTCCTCTATATTTTTAATATTATTTTCTCTCTCATCTCCGTAAACATACAGTATAAATCTATCTCCATATTTTATATTAATAGCAGATATTCTCACAAAAGACTTAGCATTGACTCTTTTTCCATTCTGATTTTCTATTTCAATCTTATCATCTATAGTCTTAAAATAATCTACAATAGGATAAATCTCTTTGACATCTTTCACCATATCATTTCTACATTCAAATTCTTTAGATATAAAATCATTATTCTCCATATAGTATCCTATATAATTTTATTTAATTATCTAAATACAATTATATACAAATATAGAAACAAATCAATTAGTTATGTATAAAAACATATTAAAAACTATATGAAATAGTTATGTATATACCTATATAGGATATATAAAATATCTATATTAAATTAGAATAATTTAATTAATTATCAATGACATAAATAAAATAACTTTAAACAATTAGATTTTTTAACTTTTTTAAACTTAAAAATTTCATTAAAAATGCTATATTTATTTTAAATACATACATAAGAATACATATCGTACAAATCATACATAAAAACCCTTGAAATTCTAAATGATATTGTTTATAATAATAAAAAATAAAAATAACAGAGAAAAACAGAAAAAATATGATTGATTTTAATTTAAAAGATATTAGAGAAAAAATTTTGAAGCTAACACAAAGCCAATTCGCTAAAATGTTAGGTGTGCGTCAGGATTATATTTCAAGATTAGAAAGAAATGCAAATAATATAACTCTTGACCTTTTGGATAAGCTTGCAGAAAATACAGGACTTACTATTGATGAGCTTACAAAGTATAAGAAGAATTCTTTTGAAAGTGAAAATCCATATCTTTACGAGAATCTTATTAATATACAAGTCATCATAGATAAGTTAAATGAAGAAATAAGTGCGACGGATAAAAAGAATAATGATAAAATATCTGAACTGACTTCTGATATTTATAATAAAATCAGCGAAACTTTTGATATTGTTGTTTATGGGAGATACAGTTCCGGAAAAACTTCATTTATAAATGCAATATTTGACAAAAATATTGACACGAATCCTTATTCTGAAGAAACGAATAATGATGAATATTATTTGAATGATGATTCCAAACTGTTTAGAATTATTGAGTATAAGGAAAATCTTCTTAATACAAGAATATACAATAATCAAAACATGTTTATATATCTATGCGATATAAATGCATTTTCTCAGGAAGATATTACAAATATAAATGCCTTAGCAAATTTCATAGATGATTTCAGCAATATATCTGTAATATTCTCCAAAGCGAATATATTTGATGAAAATGAATTAGACAGTGTTATTGATAAAAAATTTAAAGCATTAAAAGATTTCATAGAGTCTTCTAATAATATAAAGAAAATAGATTTTTCTTTACTAAGAAAAAGATTTTTCCCATTTTCAATTAACAACACTAATTTAGTTAAGCAGATTAAAGATGACTTTGCTGAAAATGTAAAATATGCTTACTATAACAAAATATTAACAAATATTAATTTCATTACAGAAATAATAGACAACAAAAATGATTTCCAAGAAAATGATAAATTAGAAGTTAATTTAAATAAAATAAAAATATCAGTTAAAGAATCATTTAATGAAATATATAAAAATACCCTCAATATAGACAGAATAATTCAATCTATTGATGATAATAATGTATATAGAAAAAAAGATGATATAAAAGTATTATGCAACAGTATAAACTTAAATCTTGATACACAATTATATAATATGCTCGCTCTTACAAAAGAAGATTTTAATAGTAAAGAGCCAAATAAAATAAAAACTAATTTAGTAAATGCGGCTATTGGTATTTTACCTTCATTTGAGTTATTAAAAAACAGCTCAATGAAAATAATAAATATTATAGGGGTATCTTTATCATTTCTTCCTAGTGTTGTATTTATATTATCAGGTTTTATGTCTTTCTCAGGAAATTGGAAAAAAACACTTTCTAAAAAAGTTATTAAAGCTTATGAGGAAGAAAATGTGGTATCTAAATACAATAAAACTATAGATGAATATTTTAATAATTATTTAGCAAATCTAAAAGAAATAGATGCTAAAACAAAAGAAACTCTAAAATATCAAGAAGATGCTAAAATGTATAAAAATATAAAATCTATATTGAATAATTTTGCTTCTTATATAGAAACAGAAAAAAATAAAAAGTAAATAAAAAACAATATGAAATAAAAAAGAGCAGGTATTATCTTTATGCCTGCTCTTTTATTATATTAAACTATAATATTTTAGCTATTAGTATTCTCATTGCTGTAAACAGTCCAGCTGCTGTCTGGAAGCTGATAATATGAGTTCTCTATAAGTTTCTGTACATTTCTTCTATATAAAGCAGTTTCAACTTCTTTGATATTAGCCATACTTAGTTTAGGATCTGATAATATTAAATATTCTGCTATAGTTCTTCTGTCGGTATTTTCTTTTTCCATTATTTCTTTTATATATTTTATTCTCTCATCACTGTATGCAGTTTTTGGTTTTGAAACATCAAATGCTATATAAGATAAATATCCGCCGTTATTTTCACCTATATAATAATTAGTTTTATACAAGTTTATTTCATCTTGATTGAACATGCTTCTTATTAAAGCTTCTTTATATCCCTGAGCTAATTCATCAGAAACATTTGTACTTACCATTATAAGATTTAAATCTTCATCGCTTGAAAGAGTAGATATTTGGTATGCACTTTCATCTATCTGTCTGTATCTTCCCAAAACCTGAGCTTCTATTAAAGTTTTTCCTCCAAGCACTCTCATCTCAGGCTCCTGCACCACTATAAGTTTTGAACAGCTTGCAATAAATACCGCAATAAGTAAAACAAATATCATATTATACAATCTCATAAAACAAATATCTCCTCTCTATTTTCTATATTATTAATTTCCGCCCTCTAAATATGAAATAACATCAGAGAAAGGCATAGGCTCAAGTCCGAATTTATCGCCTTCAAATGCTATAAGCTGCTGCTTCTGCTGATTAGGCTTATCTAAGTTTTGATCTCTAAAATAGAATGTAGTAAACACTTTATTTGCAGATATACTAAACTCCACTGAATTAGGATCATAACCGAATTGTACTATGTTTTCGACTGTAGATATACCGGGGTTAATAGGTCTTATCATCTCTATCAAGAATTTAGAAAACTCTGTAGACATTTTGCTTATACCTACAAAAAATGTAGTAGGTTTTATATTATTTAAAGGACTTACACCAACTCCGGCTATATCCGCTGTAAGATTAACCAATAATTTTTCATCATTAATTTTTTCTCTATTTTCAGGAGCAAGCAGGTATTTAAAGTTTATATCACTAGCTAAAACACGCATATCATATTTAATAGTGCTTGTATTGAAGCTTCCCAAATCTACATTAAGCCAAGGCAAATGTATAGCTCCCCTTCTTGGTGCTGTATTATTTGATATTGAAGTTAAAAATAAATTATCATCAAATTTTTCACCGCCTATATATAAAGATGATTTCAAATCCTGTATAGTAAGTCCATGTCCCTGAACTTTAACAGAAGAAGAAAAATCTCTTATTCTAATACTGTCATCTATAAACGGAGGTATTTTTAAATATACTCTTAATTGCTCAAAAAATACATTTGGAATTTGCTCTATAAGAGGCGTATATCTGGTGGCTGTAGCAACTACCTCATTATCTGTAGGAGTCAAATCAAAATGATAGTCTATATTTGAAGTTAATCCTCTCAATACTATTGACATTTTATCAGGAGAATCCATATTAGCAAAGAATTTATCTGTTTTAAAAATACCATCTGCTATATTATTTCTCAAATTACCATTAACATTGAATAATCCGCCTATTTCTATTCCAAAAGGAAGATAAAGGGCATCAGTGTCTAAACCTAATTCATAATTTAAATTAGCATTTTTTATAATTGGAGTAAAGTATCCATCAACATACACTAATAATTTATTAGCAGGACTTTGCAAATTAAACTGTCTAATATTAGCATATAAATTATCTCCGAAACTAACATCGGTGTCTATTTTCATAGTAACATCTTGAAGTTTATATTGCTTTTCTGTTACATAAAATGTACTGAAATTTGTAACTGTTGCAAATTTATCCTCTAATGACAAATCATATCCCAAAGCACTAGTCATTTTTATATCATCTTCAAAAGGCAGACTGTCAAGAATCTCAGCAAATTTAGTAGACAGCCAATTTTTCATAGCATAAGGAGCTATTCTAAAAGTTGATATATTAACAAAACCTCTTTTTAATCCTAAACCTTCTAAATCAAGATTGGATCTAAAATTAAGAAAATTATCCAAATCTAAATTAAGCTCTGAAACCTTAACATCCTGACTAATCAGATCTGCATTGGCAAGAACATTAAGTTTAGCTGTAGCTGTAGAAGAAACTTCCCCGCTTAAATTATAAGAGAAATTTCTTATGATGCCGTTTACTGTAGTATTTATATCATTTATCATCTCTCCAAAAACATGAACATCTAAATTAAGCGAACCTCTTGCAAGCCCTCCTGAAAAATTAGCAATAGGCAATGATGTTACACTTATATTCAAATCTGTAGGATCATCGAATTTTACAGCTCCATTAACCTTTATATCAGAATTAATATATTTTGAAGATACATTATCAATATAAAGAACTGTATCGCTTTTTTTATTAGGATCATTAATAGCCGGAACAACTCCTAATGCTCCATTCAAAGATGATAAAAGTCTTAATGATATATCTGTATTATTTAATCTATACAATTTTAATGCAGTTACTCTATCAATAGTAGTGTTATGCTCCAATTTTATATCTTCATTTGAAATGTTATTAGGATTAAAAGTAAAATTCAATTTTGTTTTTGAATTAAGATTATTAACTGCTATAGTGTCTCCCATAGAGAAATTTATTTTATCCAATACAAAATTTATTGTATTAGTTAAATTATTTATATTACCGCTGCTTTTATCAGCATCAACATTAACCATACCGCTCATACTAATACCTAAAGAAGGTACAAACATAGATGCTAAACTATTTATTTTATCTAAATTAAGTCTTGCATATAAAGTATCTAAATTAACACCTATATTTCCGCTGAATATTTGATTGGCAGATGCTATAACTTTTAATATCTCATCATTTAAAAGCTCTGAAGATAAATTCTCTATAGATACACTCTGATTTCTTATATTGTATCTAGCAAGAAAATGTGCCGCAAACTGCATATCATCTCGTTTTTTGCCGTTATAGCTGAAATTAGGATCATCTATTTCAAAATCGAATGTTATTATTATTTCATCTTTATTTTCTGTACCATCTTCATTCTTAGGATAGGAAACATCTAAATTAAATAAAGGATTATCATTAAAGAAAATACTGCTGTCATTATAAGCCAAACTATTGCTTATGAAACTTTTTAAATAAATATCTTTTAAAGCCTCCGGTGCAGATATTCCCATTACTTGAGACAATGAGAATCTTTTTGTATGCAAATCTAAATGAAGATTATAATTACTTAAACTCGCTATAAGTCCATTATTAGGTACATTAGTTAAAAATGATTTACTGTCTGCTTTAAATGCTAAATTATTTATTCTGATATTTTCTACATCAGCTTTTAATTTTAAAAAATCAAGTTTGCTGAAATCGAAAGGCTCTTTATTAGTATCTTCTACTTTAGGCTCAGACGGAGGCATATCCGGCAAATTCCAATTTCCGCTTTCATCTGTAAACATATAAACATATAAATTATCTATAGTTAAATCCTGAACATGAAGCTTCAAAAAGAATAAAGAAAAAAGAGAAAATTTTAATCTAAAATTATCTATCTTTATATTTTCCTCATTATTAAAATTAGCTGAATTATAAAGAATGACATTGCTCATCTCTATTTTTGGAAATAATAATCCGTATTTGAAATCACCTATTTCCAATTTTCTATCAGTAGCAGAATACACTATATTTTCAATAAGATTTTTCATTCTTTCATTATTAAAATATATTCTAGCTCCTGCAATACCTATAACAATCAAAAAAAGAAGTATTAGAGGTATATATCTCTTTTTAAATCTTCTTTTTTTCTGATTATTTTCTTGTTCTGATGATGTTTCAGTTTTTTCTTTTTTCTTAAAAAAATTCTTCATAATAAATCTTCTATAACAATATATTTTACATGTTTATAAAACAATTTTACACTTAAAAGGTAGTATATTATAAAACATATTCTTTATCAATAGCAAATGAATATTTAAAAGCCATTATTATTATAATATGTACTATCTTCATAATATGTGTTATCTTCATAATAATATGTATTATCCTGACTATTATCATAATAATAATCATCATTATACCTGTATATATTTTCATTAGTATTTTCAGCATTGTTGGTTTCTTCTTCATTACTGTAATAATAATATTCAGAATTATAATCTTCCGGTCTTATAATTATAACATTATTAGTATTATTGAAATTACTTTCCAAATTCTCTTCAAACTGTTCTTCAGGAATATTATTATCATTTAAATAATTATTACTATAATTATAATAATCTGTTTCATAAGTATTTGTATTATTATAGAAATCATATCCGTAATTATAATCACCGCTTATCTCATTTGATATGCTCATATTAAATTCATAGTTTCTAGCCTTTGAAATTCCTTTCTTCCAGCCTTCTTTAGTCAAATCTCTTTCAAATATAAGATAATACCTTCCCTGAGATAAACTTATCTCATACTCATCATCTGTCTGCGGCATAGTAACAATTTTACCCAATATATCATTAGAAATACTTATATTAATAGCCTGAGAATCTATCAGAAAATAAGAAAGTTTAACACTTGACTTAATAGGTATGCTGAAACTGTAATAATCTCTGTCATAAGAATAATCTATAGCTCCTTTGTATGTTTGATTAAACTCTATAGTTTGAGCCTCTGAATATTTATTATTAGGTTCATGTTCTGTATATTTATCATAAGGCTTAGCTATAATGCTTACTCTGTATGGTATATTATTAACATCATTAGTAGAAGCCAATATAAAATAATATGACATATAAGGATAAAGTATAAGTTTATCAACTATTTCCCCATCTCCTGTATTGTTAATATCTTTCATGGTTATCCAATTTCCTTTCTGATCATATAATCTTATGCTTGCATCTATGGCAGGAACTCCTGAAAGTTCTATGGAAATTGAATATGTATTAAAAGAACTATTAGTTATTTTATAGGCATCTACTTCCATATTTTTCAAATCACCTGTTTTTAAGGTAGGATTATAAATTTGGCTATAGTATCCTTCTATTGTATATAGTCTGTTTTCACTATTAACATCTATAATCTGAGATGCAGAAATTTTATCATTAGGCTCTTTCTCATCGCTTTCTTTATAATCTCTTTTTTTAATTATAAACATGTAATCAAGATTTTCTTTTACAGTGTCTTTAGGAGATATTGATATGTAATACTTATTTTCTTCAGTATTATTTTGAGAAGTTTCAAAATATATATTTTTCATAACTTGAGTAGTATATATCATTTCTTCTTCTTTTTTATTTTGATTATTATTGCTTATTACTGTTTCATTAGTATCAATATCATTTTTAATAGAATTTGTATCAGTATATGGTATTTCATCAGGTTCATTTATTACTTTTATAATATTAGTATTATAATCATATATAGTCATTATAACAGGAGAATATGTAGAATTTGAAACATAAAAATCTATAATGCTTGCCTTTCCGTCAAAAGTAAAATAATAATAATCCGTATTATCGCCTTCCAGCTGTCCTATTATACCATCTTTATTAATTTTCTGAGCGGTTTCAAAAGTATTATTGCCGCCTGATTTCTTTTCCAATTTATATTGAGAAGAACTGCAGGATAATAAAATCATCATTATATTAATAATTAATACAAAACCAATTTTCTTCATTTTATCTCCATTTATAGAAACGATATACAAAAATTATACATCATTCTATAATAAAAAGATACTTAATATTTTTATATATTGAAAAAAATATTAATATCAGCTATTGACATTTTTATTTATATATGCTATTATGTTTTTACGTTTTCAAATTAATATGGGTAGGTGGCCGAGCAGTCAATGGCAGCAGACTGTAAATCTGCCGACGTGAGTCTACGGGGGTGCGAATCCCTCCCTGCCCACATTCTTTTTACGAATATTTATCTTAAAATGAGGTATTGCTTTGGCTATAGAATTTAATAATGAATACATATCTATAGTTATGGAAGCTAACCTATCTGCTCCCGAAGAAATAAAATCTTTTACAGAAGATTCTAATGAAGCATGCAATATAAGAATGCCTGTAGTAGTATTAGATATGAAAAATGTTAAAGAAATTAACAGTGCGGGAATAGCTAAAATACTTAAGCTTTATAAAAATCTTCAATCTCTAAAAGTAAAATTATTTATGACAAATTTAGATGAATCTATTAAACCTACCATGAAAAGTTTAATGATGTTTAGTTTAATAAAATATTTTGATGATCCTAAAGATTTCACTATATAATATTACGAATAATAATACTATTCTTAAAATAATTATTTTATAATAATTTATTGAATTTTGCTGATCATTTTATTATACTTATTTTAGTAAAATAATCGGAGAAGTTTTATGCATAATAATATACCAACTGTAAGATGGACAGGAGATGAACTGTATATATTAGATCAAACATTAATACCTGTAACGGTTAAAGAAATAAAATTATCTAATGAAGAGGAAGCTTATAATGCTATAAAAGAATTAAAAGTAAGAGGTGCCCCTGCTATAGGAGTGGCGGCTGCTTATTCTTTACTCATAGATTTAAAAAATAAAACTAATTTACAAGCTAATGATTTTATAAACTTTGTTCAAAAAAGAGCAGAATATTTGAACTCATCAAGACCTACCGCTGTCAATTTAAGCTATGCTTTAAATAGAATGCTAAATACAATAAAAGATAAAAATAATAAAACATCATTAGAGTTGTACAATATACTAGAAACAGAAGCTAAAAAAATAAATTCTGAAGATGTAGATATATGCCAGAAAATAGGAGAATATGGAAATGAGCTTTTAAAAGAAAATTCCGGAATACTTACTCACTGTAATGCCGGAAGATTAGCTGTAAGCGGAATAGGTACCGCCCTTGCCCCTATGTATATAGCTCATCAAAAAGGTAAAAAAATAAGAGTATATGCTGATGAAACAAGACCATTGCTTCAAGGGGCTAGATTAACGAGTTTTGAATTGCAAGAAGCTGGAATAGATGTTACTTTGATATGCGATAATATGGCGGCTTTTATAATGTCTAAAGGTCTTATTGATTTAGTAATAGTAGGATGCGACAGAGTAGCTGAAAATGGAGATGCTGCAAATAAAATAGGCACTATGGGAGTAGCAATATTAGCAAAACACTTTAATATACCTTTTTATATAGCTTGTCCTTCCACTACTTTTGATTTGAATACAAAAACAGGCGACGACATAGTCATAGAAGAAAGAGATGCAAAAGAAATTATAAATTTTGCCGGTATTCAAACAGCACCTTTAAATATAAAAGTAAGAAATCCTGCTTTCGATGTTACACCTCATGAACTTATAACAGGCTTTATCACGGAAAAAGGTATAATTAAAGCTCCTTATATAGAAAATTTAAAAAATGCTTTTAATTAATTGGAGGCAGCAATATGGCTTATGAACAATTAAATATTAATACAATAATAGATTATGTAAAAACTATAGACGAATTAAAAAATATATTTTCAAGTTTTGATGATTTAGAAATAAAAGAAATTGGAGACGGTAATTTAAATTATGTTTACAGCATAACAAATAAAAAAAATGATAAGGAAACCGTAATATTAAAACAGTCAGTTCCTTTTTTAAGATGTGTTGGTGAAAGCTATCCTTTGGAAAAAGATAGAATGAAAATAGAAATTAAAGCACTCAAAGAACAGCATAAATTATGTCCTAATTTAGTGCCTAAAGTACATTATTTTTCTGAAGATATGTGCGTTGTAATAATGCAGAACTTAAATAAACATAAAGTTCTTAGAGGAGAAATAATAAATGGAAAAAAATTTCCAAAAGCAGCCGAACATTTAACAGATTTTCTTTCAAAAACTCTATTTTATACTTCAGACTATTATTTGGATACTAAAACAAAAAAGAATCTTGTTGCTGAATATATGAACCCTGAATTATGCAGCTTAACTGAAGATTTTGTTTTTACTCATCCTTTTGAAGAAAATGAAACTAATATTTATCATGAAAAATTGAATTTAGATGAAGTCAAAAAATTTCAAAGAGATTCCAAATTAAAAATAGCTGCTGCTGAGATGAAATATGCATTTATGACTAGAGCGGAGGCTTTGCTTCATGGTGATTTTCACTTAGGAAGTTTTATGGGTAATGAAGAAGAAACTTATGTTATAGATCCTGAGTTTGCATTTTACGGACCTATTGGTTTTGATATAGGAAAGGCTATGGCTAATTTCTTTATAGCATATATATCTCAGGAATATCATCAAAAAAGATTGGGAACAAAGTCAAAAGAATTTAGAAAATGGCTTTTTGATACCGCCAAATATATGCTTACAGGAACTTTAGACAAATTTGAAATATTATGGAAAAAACATTTAAAAGAAACAAAGCCTCTATATTGGAATTATCCTGAAGGAGAAAAACATTCTGAAGAATATATAAAAACTGTATTAAATAAAATATTTAAAGACTCCATAGGTTTTGCAGGATGCGTATTTATAAGAAGAACTTTGGGACTTGCTAAAAATAAAGATATTTCAGGTATTGAAGATTTAAATGAAAGAGCAAGACTAGATTGGATATGCTTAAATATAGGGCGGGAATTCTTAATAAATAAAGATAGTATAGATAATATAGAAAAAGCTGCTGATATAGTAAATAAATATTCTGATATAGAAAAAATTTAATAATTATAAAGATGGGCTATAAAATTAATTACAGCCCATCATTTTTAATAATAAAATAATTATTTACTTTTCTACTTCTCTTTTATATTTAATCAAACCTTCTTTTAGAATCTTCATAGCCTTTTTTAAATCTTTTGAATCAAGCACATAACACATTCTTACCTCACTCTTTCCCAATCCAGCAGTAGCATAAAAACCTTCTGCCGGAGCAAACATAACAGTTTCATTATCAATATTGAAATCTTTAAGAAGCCAAATAGCAAAATCCTCAGCATCTTTAACAGGAAGTTTAGCAAGAACATAAAAAGCCCCTTCAGGCTCTCTCATAAACACACCGTCCATTTTTGTAAGCTCCTCAAAAAGAATCTTTCTTCTGTTATCATATTCTTTTCTTGAAGATTCAAAATAATCAGCAGGCAAATCATATAAAGCAGATGCCCCTATCATTTCAAGCGTAGGTACTGATAATCTAGCCTGACATTCTTTAAAAATAGCCTCCATAAACTCCTTATTCTTACTAATTATACACCCTATCCTAGCCCCGCATGCAGAAAATCTTTTTGATATAGAATCTATTATAATAACATTCTCAGCTATATCATTATAACTGCCGAAACTTATAGCCTTTTTATCCCCATAAACAAATTCTCTATATACTTCATCACTTATAACAAAAAAATCATGTTTTTTAGCCAAATATGCTATATCATCTAATTCTCTTTTTGTAGATACAACCCCAGTAGGATTTGAAGGATTTGAAAATAAATACCCCTTAGTTTTTTTTGTAATACTTTTTTCTATTATCTCTCGGCTAGGCAAATGAAATCCATCTTCAGCATAAGTTCTAATAATATTTCTTTTTATATTAAGTATATCATAAAAGCTATTGTAATTAGCATAATAAGGTTCTGATACCAACATTTCATCGCCTTCATCAAATATGGCAATCAAACTAAGAAGTATCGCCTCACTTCCGCCATTAGTTATTATTATTTCATCTTCTTCATAATGAAGTCCCAATCTTTCATAATATGCTTGAATTTTTCTGATTAACTCTTTTGTTCCTCTTGAATGTTCATATTTAACCGTTTTCATATTGCAGTTAGCGATGGCATCAAAAAATACCTTGGGAGTCTCTATATCAGGCTGCCCTATATTAAGATGATGTATTTTTATTCCTCTTTTAGCAGCTTCCTCAGCATAAACATTTAACCTTCTTATAGGAGAAGCTTTAAGCTGCTGTACTCTTTTAGATAGATACATGATAAACTCCAATTTGTTATATACATAGTAAATAAATTTTAATGATATAAAAAATTATTTACTAACAATAAGTAATATTTTAATATATGCTATATAAAAAAATAAAGGAGCCATAAGATAAATTACAGCCCCTTTTAATTCTCTTAATATTTATAAGACTATTATTTATCTATTTCCCTATATTTAATCAACGCTTCTCTAAGTATATGCATTGATTTCTTTAAATCTTGAGAATCTAAAGCATAGGAAATTCTAACCTCATTTTTTCCTAATCCTTCAGTAACATAAAAGCCTTCCGCGGGTGCAAACATTACAGTCTCATTATTTATATTAAAATCTTTTAAAAGCCATATAATAAAGTTTTCAGCATTTTTTACAGGAAGTTTGGCAAGAACATAAAAAGCCCCCTCAGGCTCATGAGTAACAACGCCCTCCATAGTAGCAAGCTCTTCAAATATAATTTTTCTTCTATAATCGTATTCTTTTAAAGCTTCATCAAAATAATCATCAGGCAAATCATATAAAGCTGCAGCACCTATCATATCCAATGTAGGAAGACATAATCTAGCCTGACATTCTCTAAATATAGCAGTCATTAACTTTTTATTTTTACTTATAAGACAGCCTACCCTAGCTCCGCATGCTGAGAATCTTTTTGATATAGAGTCAATTATAATAACATGATCTTCTAAATCTTTATAAGTACTGAAACTTATTGCTTTTCTATCTCCATAAACAAATTCTCTATATACTTCATCGCTTATAATATATAAATCATATTTCTTAGCAATATAAGCAATATCATCTAATTCTCTTTTAGTATATACAACCCCTGTAGGGTTAGAAGGATTGGCAAGCATAAATGCTTTAGTTTTAGGAGTAATATGTTTTTCTATCTCTTCACGGCTAGGAAGATGGAAACCGTCTTCAGCATAAGTTCTTACAGCATTATATTTTATATCATAAATATCATAAAAGCTTTTATAATTAGCATATAAAGGTTCAGATACTAATATTTCATCACCCTCATCAAATATAGCAAGCATAGCAAAAGATATAGCCTCAGAACCTCCGCTAGTAATTACTATATCTTCTTCTTCATAATGAACACCTAATTTATCATAGTATGCTTGAATTTTATTTATAAGAGGCTTCATACCTCTTGAATGTTCATATTTAAGAGTTTTTTCACGAAATTTAGAAACCGCTTCAAAAAATATTTTTGGTGTTTCAATATCAGGCTGACCTACATTAAGATGATATATTTTTATACCTCTTTTCACAGCATCTTCAGCATAAGGGTTCAATTTTCTAACAGGGGAAACCTTTAATCTCTGAATTCTTTTAGATATATCCATAATGACGCTCCGTAATTATTGTAAATAGTAATTTTTTAACTAATTAAATATATACGAAACAATAAAAATTGTCAAGATATTTTATTTAATTATTAATAAATAAATAAAAAAAAATCATCAAATATAACATTATATATAAATAAAAATTACATTACAAAACATATAAATTACACTATAAAGTGAAAACTAGTATTATAATAATTATAATTACAATAGCTATTAATTATTTTTTATTATCAGTTAATAAAAAAATAAAAAATATTGATAAAAGATGTTTTTTGATATAAAATGACCGATAAAATAAAAAATGAATTTTAGGTATGCATATAAAAAAAATTATAACATTAATAATCGCAGCTATTTTACTATATATTCCACTATATCCTTTCGGCGGAAAACCCATTACAATAGAAAAAGTGAAACCTTACTATACTACTAAAGAAAATGTAAAAATAGATGTATTTATATATACTAATTTAGGGGATAATACAAATTATAACTATTTATGTTTTGCAGTAGCTGATGCAGTTGCAAATCAAATAGAATACAATAAAACATTAAGACTTCAGTCAGAAACTAATTATACAATTACACCTGTAGATTTTGAAAGAGCCTACGATTACAAAGTATTTCAATTTACAAACATAACTTATACCAGCCGAAATGAAGGAAGCAATATAGCTATTATTACAAATTATGAAACTACAACTTATACTAATTGGGGAGATGTCAGAAGCAATGTTCAATTAATCACACCTGAAACTGAAGGCTTTTTCCTAGAAACTAATGAAATGATATTTGAACATAATGGAAGCAATGTAATATTAAAAGGCACCAATGATTTTATTCAAAAAGTAGATATAGGTAAAACTTATTATGAATATTTCGGAGATGATATAAAAAAATATATATTTACAAGAGATTCTGATATAGCTGTATTCGGATCGGTAAAATACGATAGACCAAATATAAATATTGTAACATACATAGCATATATTAAGGATAGAAAAATAACATCCTATTCTATAACAATACCGGAGGCAAAAATTGATGAGCAAATACCTAATTATGCCTTAGATATAGCCAATAGAATAAGTTATATTGATAAAACAGGAGTTATAGCAATAGATGTAAGTCCGGAAGATGCTTTTGTATATGTTGATGATGTATTGATAGGAAAAAGCGGACAAACATTATATGTGCCGGCATTAACAACTAATAATCATAGATTCACAATAAAAAAAGAATATTATGAAACTATAGATACTATGCTTTCATTTGAAAAACCTAATGAAAACATACTTCTTAATTTCAAATTAAAAGAATTAAGTAAAAGAGCAAGGGTACAGATAAATATACCCGGAGAAGAAGAAAGTTCTGTAATTATTAATGGAATAAAAGAAACACCTACTAATGTAATAAATAGATATTTCGGTTTCGGAACATATTCTATAAAAATAACAAACACAAATTACATAGATTATTATGGAACATTTACGGTAAATAGTACTAATTCTCTAGTTCTTACACCTAATATGAAAAAATATCATGAGCCTACTTTGGCGGATAGAATATTTAAAAATTATGAAAGAAATACAAAAATATTTTTAGGACTGACTATAGCAAGTGCAATATTCACCGTTGGAACATATATATATGCCGGAGAAGTATTAGATTCTACTATGGTTAATTATTATAATCAATATAAAAACGAAGTTAATAGACCGCCTGTAAATTTAAATAATTATAATACTGCTATGAATATATATATAGCCGGAATGGTAATAACAGGGGCTTTTGCTTTAACTGCCGGAGTATATTATATGCTTTGGATAAATGAGAGTAATTTTGCCGTTGAGGAACTTTCATTTAATGCTGATTACAGCGGAGTTAATTTTATGTATGCATGGCGGTGGTAGCAGCAAATATATAAAAATTAATAAAATTTTCAATTACATTTGACAAAACATTATTATTTACTATACTACTAATAATATATAATTTTAGGAGTTATAATATGCTTAATATAATTTTTATAGGAGCTCCCGGAGTTGGAAAGGGAACTCAATCTGCCTTAATAGAAAAAGAATATCATATATCACATATTGCCACAGGGGATATGTTAAGAGATAATATTGCAAATGGTACTGAATTAGGAAAAACAGCTAAATCATATATGGATAAAGGGGAATTGGTACCTGATAGTTTAGTAATTGATATGCTTAAAGACAGAATAAAAAAAGATGACTGTAAAAACGGATTTATGCTTGACGGATTCCCTAGAACTATAGAACAAGCTAAAGAATTGTCAAATATATTAGAAAGTCTTAACTATAAAATATCTGCTGTAATAGATATATATGTTTCAGAAGAAGTAATCATAGACAGACTATTGAAAAGAGGCCGTGCTGATGATAATGAAGAAACAATTAAAAATAGGTTAAAAGTGTTTGAAAATCAGAGCAAGCCTGTATTAGAGTATTATAAAGATAAAGCAAAAATAATAAAAATAGAAAGTATAGGCACTCCTGAAGAAGTGTATGCTAAAATAAAAAAAGAATTAGATGTATTATAATTTATAATTATTATATTTTTAGGCTATGATTATAAATCATAGCCTTTTTTATATGCAAATTATTTTTATGATATATATTCCGAAAATATAAAAAAGAAATATTATCAACAGGTTTGTGTATGTCTGAAGAAAAAGATATAAATAATAACAATGATACTGAAAATACTGAAGCTCTCCCTAGAAAAGCTGTTAAGAAAAAAATGATAATAAAATCTAAAAATAAAGAAAATATCAAAGATTTGGATTTATCATCTTACGGAGCAAGAAGACAGGCTAGAATATATGCTGTTATGTCTTTATATTCCTATGAAATTAATGATAGAAAAGAAAATATAGATGAAATTCTTAATTTTGATTATGATAAAAAAATACCTGAAAATATATTCGCATTCACTAAAACTTTGGTAGAAGGAACTATAAATAATCTAGAAAGAATAGATAATTTAATAGAAAAATATTCTAATAATTGGGATATAAAAAGAATACAATATGTAGATAAATCAATTATTAGAATGTCAATATACTCACTAATATTTTTGAAAGATATACCTAAATCTGTAGTAATAGATGAGGCTGTAGAAATTTCTAAAATTTTTAGTGATAAAGATTCTTATAAATTTGTAAATGGGATTTTAGATGGTATACAAGAAAAAGACATACAATAAAAGATTGGCCAAATATAAAAACATTCAAATGATAGTTTTTATATTATCTATAGGGGCATTAGGTTTAATAGCTATAATATCTTTAAATGTAGCAATAATACAGGGAAAAGTAAGATTAAATTCTCAAATCGTAGATGATTATACTTTGGCTAAAGAATATTATAATAATAAAGATTATAATAAAGCCAAATCTATATTGAAAAAAGAAATAAGAAACACAATAGATCCTAAAAAAGAATATGAAGCTAATATACTTCTAGGAAAAATATATAATGAAACAAAAGATTATGATAATGCTATAAAAATATTTAATACTATGACAAATTCATTATATTTAGATGAGCAGTTAAAACATAATTTAGGAATATCATATCTTAAAAAAGAAATGTATGATGAAGCTTTAGTATCTTTAGAAACTTCATTATCAATAAACAGCAATTACATACCTAGTCTTCTCACATTGGGAAGATTTTATATGGAAAGAGATCTCCCTCGTTTGGCTAAAGGATATTATGAGAGAGTTTTAAATTTAGAAGAAAATGATGAGGCTTTATTTTATGTAGGATTAATAGCACTTAATGAAGGTTTCCAAAGTGTTGCTTATGATACTTTAACTAAATTAGTTAGAAGAAGCAAAGGCGAATATGCTGATAAAGCGGCTACAATATTAGGAGACATATATGTAATATCAGGAGATACTGACAGTGCTATAGAAATGTATTTGAAAAGTTTAGTTAATTCAGATACAAAGCCTGATTCTATAAAAAGACTTGTAAAAATATATGAGCAGGTTGAAGATTATGATGGTATAAAAAAAGTATATGAGCAGATATTAGAACAGAATCCTAATGATGTGGATACGATACTTGCATTGGGTGAATTATATGAAAAAGAAAATGCTTATGACAGGGCTATAAAATATTATTTAAAATTGGTAAAAATGAAAGATTATACCAATACTTATGAAGCTATAGGGCTGCTTGCTAATGCCTACTACAAAGGAAGCATGTTAAAAGAAGCAGAATCAAATTATAAAAAAATCATAATGGCTAACAATGAAGATGATTTATATAAAACTGCATTGGAAAGACTTGGAGATATAACATACAGACAAAAAGATTTTATGTCATCTTTAAAATACTATCAGGAAATATACAAGATAGAAACTAATAATGCAATATTTATGCCTAGACTCGGAGAATTGGAATTATATTATGGAAACTCCGATAAAGGAATAAGATTATTAAAAGAATCTATAGCTGAAGATGTAGGAAATGCCTTCCCTAGCAGAACATTAGCTATTTATTATGAAAGCATAGGTAATAATAATGAGGCACTAAATTATTATAATTATACTCTTTCTAAATACCCTAAAGACAGAGAAAGTATATACAGAGCAGGAATGCTTTATTATAAAACAAAAAATTATGAAAAATCAAAAGAATCATTACTCATAGCTGCTAATGATGAAAACAATACTACATTAGTAAGAGAAAATGCTTGGATAACATTGGCAACAATGATGGAAGAAATACGATCTTATAATGATGCTTCAGCCTATTACAGACAATTAGTAGAGATGTCTCCTGGTGTTGAAAATTACATGCTTTACGGAGCATTTTCTTATAGAAGACTTCAATATAATGAAGCTATATACGCCTATAATGAAGCTTTAAACTTGGCGGAATCAAAAAGGGATATGTTTGACATTAACTTAGTTTTAGGTAAATGTTATTACAGAATGAATGAACTTGATAATGCCGAAGAAAGTTATAGAAATGCTTTAAGCTATGACGGCGGTAATTCTCAGGCTAAAGATGGTTTAAGGCAGGTGCTTACTAAAAAAGAGCTTATGTATAATAATTAATACTAAGTAATATAAAATAAAGCAGAATATTTAAAATATTCTGCTTTATTATTTTAAAATTATTATTTATTATTATTGCTAATAAAAATTGTTCGCTAAAAATGTATAGCAAATGAATTTGCTATATGCTCACAATTTTTATATTAGGCTTTCTAGTATTTTAAAATTATTATTTATTATTATTGCTAATAAAAATTGTTCGTTAAAAATCTATAGCAAATGAATTTACTATACGCTTATAATTTTTATATTAGGTTTTCTAGTATTTTAGAATTATTATTTTCTTATTATTGCTAATAAAAAACAAAAAAGCCGTACTAATTATCAGTACGGCAACAATGAACCGGTGACGGGTTTCGAACCCGCGAGTGCAGGAATGAAAATCCTGTGTGTTAAACCTCTTCACCACACCGGCATATATTTAAAGAACTTCAGCTTAATATGAGCCAAGAAGGGTTCGAACCTTCGACAACCGCCTTAAAAGGGCGATGCTCTACCGACTGAGCTATTGGCCCGATTATTTTCACATTCTTTCAAATGTTTGTATATAATACTATATTATTAATTTTTTGTCAAGTAGAAAATATATTTTTTTTTCATTAATTAAATATATTCCAAGGATTATATAATGGTAAATCCGCTTCAACATATATTTCTTCATCTTTCGTTGGATGAGGAAATTTAAGACTTTTAGCAAATAAAGCCAAAGGTACATCATTTCTATCATACTTTATATAACTTCTGTACTTCCTATCGCCGTATATAGCATGACCTATATTAGCAAGCTGAACTCTTATCTGATGGAATCTGCCTGTTTCTAATTCTATTTTTAACAAACTTAAATTTTTTATTATATCCTCTTTTACAACATTATATCTTAATTTGGCTATTTTGGCATTTTTTGTATTTTCAAAAACAACCTGAGCTATATTACCCAATTTATTCGTTTTCTTAATGAGATAATTTTCAAGCTTACCTTCTTTTTCCAATAGTATACCATTAACAACGGCATAATAAGTCTTTTCAAATTTTCTATCTCTTATAGCTTCGCTTAATCTTGAAGCAGCCTTTGAAGTTTTGGCAAATACTATTACTCCTGACACAGGTCTGTCCAATCTATGCACAAGTCCTAAAAATACATTTCCTTTTTTATTGTACTTTATTTTTATATAATCTTTAACATTCTCAAAAAAAGAAACATCACCTGTTATATCGCCTTGTGTAGGTATATTAGGGGGCTTTACTGCTGCTATTATATGATTATCCTCATAAAGCGGATTAATATAATTACTCATTTCTTTTTCTATATTCATATTATTTGCCATTATTATTTATTAAGAAGTTAAATAGTATTTTAATAGATTTATTATATTTGGGGGGGATGTGCCTAGTCAGGGAATCGAACCCTAGACACAAGGATTTTCAGTCCTTTGCTCTACCAACTGAGCTAACTAGGCAAGTGAAAATTATTATAGCATACAAATAAAAAATGTCAAGCGGTGATTTAAAAATTATTACGAAAAATATTTTTTTTGGTTTATAAGTTATATATTTTGACAAATAGCATTATTAAATATATAATGTACAGAAAATTTTCATTATTTCTGATTTATAAATGCAGTCAGAATATTATAATTTTATCATTTTTATATGCAGGTAATATATGACAAAGAAAAAAGACAGAATAATAACATTTTCATTAATAGTTGTAATTATAATATTAATAAATGCAATAGCGAATCAATTTACTCCAATGATAGATTTAACCAAAGACAAAGTTTATTCTTTGAGTAAAGAAAGTAAAAATTTAGTTAAAAATTTAAAAGAGCCTATGAGTGTAAAATTTTTTGTTACACCCAATTTACCGCCGCCATTTTCTACCTATGAAAAGTATATAAAAGATTTATTTGAAGGATATAAAGCAGCAGGCGGAAAAAATATTAGCTTTGAAGTGATAGATGCATCAAAACATTCAGATTTAGCCAATCAGTACAGAATAAACCCTACTCAAATAAGCGTATTAGAAAAAGATCAAACTCAAACTAAAGTGGCATATATGGGACTTTCTTTCATATATGGGGATTCCATAGAAACAATACCATTCGTACAATCCACTGAAGGTTTGGAATACAATATAGATACAACAATAAGAAAAATGATGGATAAAAATGACAGATTAGCAAGATTAGAAAATAATTTGAATGTTTATTATGTATCATCAAAAGAGATATACGATCTTCTTCCTATAGGGGCATTTGAACTTATACCAGACTCTATTATGAAGGCTGTTGCTGATGCTAATATAGATTTAATGAATAAAGTAAGATTTATAAATGTAGATATGTCCAACCCTAGCCCTGAAAATGAAGAATTATTAAAAAAACTTAATGTTAAAAAAATAGAATGGGACGATATAAAAGATCCTAATGGAAATATAGTGGCAAATAAAGGGAGTGCTTATTTTTCATTAGTTTTAGAAAATGGAGATGATATAAGACAGCTTTCAACATCATACATATTGTATGGAGCTTTCGATGAAATAAAAAATGAAATTTCAAAAAATATAGACAGTATGCTTGGACTTAAAGCAACTATAGGATATGTACAAGGACATGAAGAAGCTAATTATATAACAATACCGCCTCAATTCGGAGGAAATCCTAATGATGCTTATGATAGTGTAAGTGAGTATGTATCAGAAATACAAGGGAATTATAATTTTGAAGCTGTTGATATCGCATTGAATGATATACCTTCTAGTATAGATGCATTGATTATAGCAGGAAGTAAAACTGCATTCAGCGATTATGAATTATATAAATTGGATCAGTTTATTATGAGAGGAAAGCCTGTATTATTTATGCTAAACGGTGTACAAATAAATCAAGATGATCCGGCTGCTCAGATGTACGGTCCTAAACTTATACCTGTTACAAACAGACTTAATGAAATACTTAATAATTACGGATTTACTGTAGCAGAAAATATGATATTTGATGATAATGCATATAAGGCTCAATTACAGCAAGGTATGCCGGAACAAAAAATGTATTATATACCTTTGATAGCTTCTGAAAATATAAATGCCAAAAATGATATAACTAAGAGTATTAATCTTCTCCTTACACCGATATCATCAGAAATTATAACAAATACAAATAATACAGATATAAAAATAACACCTCTGATTTATACTAGTGATAAAAGCTGGGTTGAAACAGAAAACTTTGCATCTTCTATGACAGGAATGCCTCAGGATTCAAGCAGATTATCAAAAAGACTTTTAGCAGCTTCTTTTGAAGGAAAAATGAATAGTGCATTTGCTGGAAAAGATATACCTTCTTCAACAAATGCTCAAAATAATATTAACAGCGGTATAAACAGAATAAACTCTACTACAAGCGGAAGAGTTATAGTTGTTGGTTCTTATGAAATGGCTAAAAACAGTGCTTATACTGCTAATAAAATATTCCTAATGAATTTAGTTGATTATATGGCAGGAGACAGCGGACTAATGAGCATAAGAAGAAAAGGGGCAGTATTTAATCCTCCTTATCAAGTGCCTGAAACCGTTAAGCTTTTTGTAAGAGTAATAAATATAGTTATGCTTCCTGCTGCAGTTATAGTATTTGGGCTTATGTTATGGAGTTCCGACAAGAAAAGAAGACAGAAAATTTTTGAGAAGTTTAACAGCAAATCAGAATAATTTTAACGCTTTATAATTATTTTTCGCTTTGACAATTTACACTCTTTTGTTATAATAAAATTATGAAAAAAACAAAAGATATTAATGTGTTAAATGATTACTTTGTGAGATATCTATTCTCATCGACGACAGATAAAAAATTATGATAAAAACTGATAGTATATATAATAATACTAGCAGTTTTTATAAACAAAATGAATAAAATTAACAAAAATATGGCTAAAAAAAATAACACTATATTCGTATGCGATAATTGTGGAGAAAGCACAATTAATTGGATGGGGAAATGTCCTTCATGCGGTTCTTGGAATAGCTTAAAACCTTTTACAGAGCCGTCTCAGGACACTAATAAATCCATAAGAGAAAGAACTTCAACATCAGCTAATACTGATAAGGCATCATTGACTCCGCTAAAAAAAATAAAAACTAATGATAGAACTAGAATATCAACAAATATAGATGAACTTAACAGAGTATTAGGCGGAGGAATAGTACAGGGAAGCGTTATATTAATAGGCGGAGAGCCGGGAATAGGTAAATCTACCCTACTACTTCAAACTGCATCTAATATTGCTAAAAATGAAAAGGTTTATTATTTCACAGGCGAAGAATCTCTTGAACAAATAAAATTAAGAGCAGACAGACTAACATTAGAAGATTCTGACTTTTTAATATCTTCAGAATCGAATTGCGATAATATAATAAATACTTTATTAGATGACACTCCATCTCTTGCTATAATAGACTCTATACAGACAATATACAGTCCTTCTACAAATAGCATAGCAGGCTCACCAGCACAAATAAAAAACTGTGCTTGGGCTTTGATGCAGACTGCAAAATTAAAAAATATAACAATATTTTTAGTAGGTCATATCACAAAAGAAGGTACTATAGCAGGACCTAAAATACTAGAACATATTGTAGACTGCGTATTATATTTTGAGGGCGATGATAAAGGAATATACAGAATATTAAGAGCGGTGAAAAATCGTTACGGTGCTGTTGATGAGGTTGGAATATTTGAGATGGCAGAAAAAGGATTAATGGAAGCTAAAGATCCTTCAAGAGTATTCACAAGAGGAGTTAATGAATCAGTATTTGCTGGAAATGTTATAACTCCTGTCATAGAAGGAAGCAGAGTATTTTGCGTAGAGCAAGAGGCATTAGTAGGAAGCAGTGCATTTGGATATCCTAGAAGGCTTACCATAGGTTATGATCAGTACAGACTCCTAATAATAATAGCGATATTAGAAAAAAGAGCACATTTAAATCTTTCAAATCAAGATGTATACATAAACATAGCAAACGGACTCAATGTCAAAGAAACTGCAAGCGATTTAGCGATAGCAATGGCAATAGCTTCTAGTATGTCCGGAATATCAATTCAGAGAACTACTGCTTATATTGGAGAATTGGGGCTTTCTGGAGAAGTAAGACCGGTTAGATTTATAGAAAGAAGGATAAAAGAGATGCAGAAATTCTCTCTTAAGGAAGTATACATATCTAAGAGAGCTGTAAAAGAAATTAAAAATCCGGGTGATATAAAGATAATAGGCATAGATCATATATCTGAAGCCGTTAAAAGGCTTGGTATTGGAAATTAATAAAAATTTACGAATCAAAAAAAGACTTGGGCAGGTGTGCTTTTTCTAATTAAACTGTGAAATTATTTAAATTAGAATTTCAATTAAAGCTTTAAATAATAAAGGGCGGGGTATGTAAATAGATTTCAATATATAAAGTTCTTTTTAAAAACCCACCCATTATACTTTTTAATTTTAAATGCATATAAAAGTTTTTATTAATTTTTTTAGTCAATTTATAAAAGCATGCCCACCCAAATTTTATTATGCTTTTTGATTTATTTAACGCACGTTAAATAAATATATATATTTATAATTTAAATTTTAATTTTTAATTATTTTATATTAAAAATTTTGTTTACCGTGCGGTGATGATATCAATAATTTAATAAGAATTTTATCTACTATGACTTTTATAATTAAACTAAGTTAAAGCTTTAACGAATCTAGTATCTAAATAGTTACTTATATAAATTATTATTATATATTCTCCCCTAATTTACTTATATCAATATCTTTAAACTCATTATCTATTAACATTTTTATAGATTTCACACCGAGTTTATTTAGTTCATCAGCAGTTTCAAAATAAAAATTATCTATATTATTACATTGATGAGCATCTGAATTTATAGTAATAGGTATATTCTTCTCTAATAATTTTTTTATAATTCTTTTATTAGGATAATGTGCATTCAAATTATTTTTGTTCATTAGTTTAGTATTTATTTCGACTATAGATTTACTCTTTTCAATAACATCTATAACTTCATCTGTCTTTTCTATATACCAATCTTCTTCTTCTGTAAAATATTCTTTATTCAAATTATATTTTTTTACCAAATCTAAATGCCCTATAATATCAGGTTTCTGATTTTCTATCATCTTTATAACATTATCATAATATCTAAAAATAACTTCTTTAATACTGCCAAAATGATTTATAGTTTCATTAAAAGTATCTCTTGACATATCTATAGGAAAGTACGAATTATGACTATCATCAATATAATGTACAGAACCTATTCTATAATCAAGTCCCATTTCTTTATCAGTATCCTTATTTAAATTTGAATAATAATCGCCTTCTATTCCCAAATAAATCTGTATTTTATCTTTATAAATATCTTTTGCTTTTTTTATATTATTTAAATATTTAATAGTATTTTCTTCAGACATAGAAGTATCATCTATATAAAAATGAGAATGCCCTGAAAAACCTAAACTGATTAATTCTTTATCTATAGCATATTGTATATTTTCTTCAACCGTATTTTTACCGTCGCAGTATATAGTATGTGTATGTAAATTTGATATGTATTTCATTTATATTCCTTATATAATAAAATAAAACAATAATATAAATATATATTAAAAAATATTTTTTTAAATACAAAATTGAAAATATTTGACAAAATAACAATTTAATATATAATTGTCTTCGTTAATATTTAATATTTAAGCTCGGGTGGTGGAATAGGTAGACACAACAGCTTGAGGTGCTGTCGGGTAACACCGTGCTGGTTCAAGTCCAGTCTCGAGCAAATATTTTTATTCAATATTTCTAATACTATTTATTTTCCAAGTTATTATCTTTATCAGTATTTTCTATTTTATTTACTATAACCTTGTCTATTCTGGCACCGTCCATATCAACTATTTCTAAATTTAAATTTTTCCATTCTAAAGATTCGCCCTCTCTAGGCACATGCTGTAATAATTCTAATATTAAACCGCTTATAGTATTATAATGATTGGAAGCATTTTCATCTTCTATTTCAAAATACTCTAAGAAATCATACATTGGACATTGCCCGTCTACAAACCAACCGCCATTCTTTCTTTTTCTAATATCTTTACTGTCTTTTCCCTCGGTTACAGAACCTACTAAAGCCTCAAATATATCGCTTTGAGTAATCATTCCATCTATATTTCCAAACTCATCTGATACAAGCCCTATTTTTGTATTATTCTTTTTCATATCTTCAAGAACCAAATAAACTTCCATATTATTATGAAAATAATTGGCTTTCTTCACAAATTTTTCTATTTTAGCTTTTGATGTATTGAGTTTATCAAATATATCAGTTACCCTTACAACCCCCAAAATATTATCCAAATTTTTATCTGCAACAGGATAAGCAGAAAAAGAATGTTTTGATACTATTTTTTTTATCTCTTCGTTACTCATATTAACATCTAAAAATACTATATCATTTCTATGCGTCATTATAGACTCTATTTTTCTGTCTCCCAAAAAGAAAGCTCTCTCTATAATATCCTGTTCTATCTCCTTAACTTCTCCGCCTTGTCTTCCCTCTTCTATCATAGATTTTATTTCTTCTTCAGTTATAGGAGTTTTATCATCTTTTATTCCTAAAACTCTCGAAACTAATAATGCACTATTGGATAACACCCATACAAATGGAGCACCTATCTTAGAAAGTATTGTCATAGGAGCCGCAACAACTTTTGCTATTCTTTCAGGCATTACCATTCCTATTCTTTTAGGTACTAGTTCTCCGAATATTAATGTAAGATATGTTACTAATGCCACCACTAATACCTGAGCTATTACAGAAGAATAAGATGAAGGAACATTTATTTTGATAAGTAAATTGGCAAGCTCTTTAGCAACAGTATCGCCTGAGTAAATACCTGTTAATATACCTATTAAAGTTATACCTATTTGTATTGTAGATAAAAATTTATCGGGATTATCTGCTAAAGTTAATGCTGTTTTTGCACCTTTATTTCCTTCTTTGCTGTCTTTCATTAATGAAGATTTTCTTGCAGAAATTACTGCTATTTCTGACATGGCAAAAATACCATTTAAAAGTATTAACACTATTATTATTATTATATCCATTTTAATTTATCCTTAAAAATAAAAAAATATTTATTAGATTTAAAAAATTGAAAAGAAAATAATACGATTTTATAGAGGGAAGTATTAAAATATTTGTATAAAAAGAGTAAGTACTGAAAGTATTATCCTTAATAAAATTATTTTCTATTATTGCTTATAAAAAATACATATTAAATTTTTAAATATATAAACGAGCAGCTAATAGCTAACAAAAAAACTTGTAAGCTATTTTTAAGCTAGTTTAGCTTTAGCAATAATGAATATATATTATAATATAATATAAATAAAACTTCAAGTATTTGTAAATAAAATTTTACTATATAATATTAATTTGTTTTTAATAATCTATTATAATTGTTTCAAAACTAATTTTATTTATTAATTGAGTGCCGACGAAGTAGATATATGGTGTCAGCATATAAAAGACTACATATTTATGTACTAAAATAGCAAATTATACAACATAGAAAACATTATTTTTATAATTGATAAATAATGAAAATTTCATATACAATCCTGTCAGGTGCTTTTGAAAAAAATCTAATATAGTGAATTTTTTTACTATTTATTTTGTGTAAATATAAAAATGCATATATTACAGTATTTGCAGCTTTTGCGGCGGGAAAAGTTGATAAAATAACTTTTAAATAATTTTAATTATTAAATAAAACATTGACAAAATAAAATCATTTTAGTATATTATAAAAATTAAATAATAATTAAATTTATAATAAAGGAAAATTTGATGAGCGATAAAAAGGCAAAAGCTATTTTACTGTTATCCGGAGGCTTAGATAGTACACTTGTAGGAGCCATATTAAAAAGAGAAAATATTGATGTGCTTGCTTTAAGATTTGTTACGGGATTGGAATATTCTGTCATAAAAGAAGAATTACTTGAAATATATAGTGAAGATCCTGCTAAAAAAGCTGCAGATTTTCTTAATATACCAATAAGATTTGTATCATTGAAAGATGTTTATTTAGATATGTTTTTAAATCCTAAATACGGCTATGGAAGTGCAATTAACCCATGTTTAGACTGTCATATATTAATGCTTAAAACTGCTAAAAAAATAATGGAAGATGAAGGATTTGATTTTATAGCGACAGGAGAAGTAAAAGGACAAAGACCTATGAGTCAGAAATCTCAGGACTTGATAAATGCTATAAAAGAAAGCGGACTTGAAGGAAAATTATTGAGACCCTTATCTGCTAAACTTTTACCTATAACTAAAGCTGAAGAAGAAGGACTTATAAACAGAGAAAATCTTTATGATATATACGGAAGAAGCAGAAATGTACAGATGAAATTGGCAGAAGAGTTTGGCATAACAGACTACCCTATACCTGCAGGTGCCGGATGTTCTATAGTGGATAAAGGATATGCCAGAAGATATAATGATTTAATTTCTAATAATGGGAAAGATATACTTAATATAGAGCTTATGCAGTATTTAGCTATAGGAAGACATATAAGAATGAATAAAAATGTTAAACTTCTGCTTGGAAGAAATGAAAAAGAAAATGATGCTTTGGAGAAAAGAAAAAGAGTAAACTGTATAATATTAAAACCTAATTATAATAGAGGACCTTTAGGATATTTAGAAATATATGATGATAATGCAGAAAATATTGATAAGGATATAATATATAAATCAGCTATGATAATGGGATATTTTTCAAAAGAGGAAAATGAAACTCTGTCAATAACAGCATCATACTATAATGATTGTAAAGAATATAAGAATGAAGTAATACAAATAAATAATAAAGAATCTAAAAATACTAAATTTGAGCAGATAGTTTAAAATAATAATACCCTTTCAAATTATTCATTCAAAAGGGCATCACTATAACTTTTAGGATATTTTTATTTAACTTACTTTCTTATCGGAATAAATATAACTATCTTTATATGCTGGTATCTTTTTTATTTCAGCTAAAGCTTTTTGAGCTTCTTCTCTGGTTTCATATCTGCCTACTTTTAATTTATACATCATTTTTCCGTCAGACATAGTTTCTTCTTTTATAAATGCTTTTGGGAATTTAGCTTTTAAACTATCTCTAGCAGAATAAGTATTATCTTTGTCATAACCTACAGCAACCTGTATAAAGTATATAGAATCAGATGAAGAACTTCTAGTATAAGGCACAGTACTTTTTGCAGGAGTTGTTGTCTTAACAGGAGCTATACTAGCCATTTGCTGAGGGGGAGTATATGTTGTGTTAGGAGCCAATCCGGCTGTATCTTTTTCTTTAATATTTTCATTGATAGCATCTAATTCAGAAGCTAAATTCTGAGTATATTCATTGTATCTGTCTGCAGAAGTATTTCCTTCTCTGATAATGCTATTGTTGTTAACTTCAGCATCATATTCACTTAATGCGGTAATATCATCATTAGGCATATCAGCTGTACTTGTTTCTGTTGATGCCATGTCTTCACTGTCCTGAGCATTTCTCATTAAAGCTGCAATAGAATCATCAGTATTATTTGCATGAACAGGTTTTGAACCGCCTAAATGAAAACCTAATACAAATATAAATAAAATTAAAGCAACAGAACTGATAGAAAATATCAATAATCTTATAGGGGTAAAATTAACTATATAAAGAGTTTTTTTTCTGCCAATATTGCGATTAATAGAAGCGCCTTTTTCTTCTATGTTTGGATTTTGATTTAACTCCATAATACCTTCCTAATTTTTTAGAGATTATAATTAAATTATTATAATCTTTCATGTTGTTTATTAGAATATCGGCATCGAATCTATTATTTTTAACATCTCTTTGCATTTTTAATCTTTTTCTTGCTTCAGTTTCTGAAATATTTCTAGTTTTTTTCATTCTTTTAATAATATCAGAAGTTTTTGCATTGACATATATTAGGCTGCTGCATATAGAAGTAATTTTGCTTCGCATAATAAGTGCCGCTTCTATAACAACATCTTTATCTGTGCTTTCTACCATCTCTTTTACTTTATTTTCTATATACGGATAATTAAGTTCCTGAAGTCTTTTTAATCTTTTAGCATTGCCAAACACTATATCGCCAAGTTTTTTTCTGTCTATATTATTATTTTCATCTAATATAGATTCTGAAAACTCTTTTACTATATTATCTTTATTATCAATCAAAGCCCTATGCCCTATCAAATCGGCATCAATATATAATGCATTCATTTCCTTAGCAAGCATCTTAGAAAATGAACTTTTTCCGGAGCATATAAGTCCATATACTCCTACAATATTTCTTTCCATAACTATTTACTATTTTAAATTAATTAACAGCATTAGCATTGGTATTAGTGCTTTGAACTGTATTTGTTATATAAGGCATTACTATTTGATTTAAATTAACTTTATTTAAAAGTCTTCCGTCTATAAGTTTAACCAAAGAAACATTTTCATCTGCTGTTATAACCTTTATCATACCTACAGCACTATTGTAACCTCTAGTAGATAAATCAGTTCTAGGTATCGATGTATCATAAAGAATCAAATTCATATTATTGGTTACGCCCTGCATTCTTCCAGCATTTATATATATATTATCATTATGAATCTTTATAACTTTTGAATAGAAAGGAATACTATTATTTATAACCCTTCCTGCCATAACAGCAGCACCCATTACCTTTTCTCTGCCTCTGGTCATAACAGTAAAATTAGTAACAACTTTTTCACTCTTAACATCTACTAAATCAAGCATGATAGTAAAAGTATCATTATTTTGAAAAGCAGAACCCCTTAAAAAATAATCAACATTTCTTCTATTGAGTTCTCTATATAAATCTATTGTATCATAATAATTTGTATACATCTCTAATACTTTAAATCTTCCAAATTGAGGAAGTACATAAGCCAATGTCTGATATAAAGATGTATTCAAAAATAAAGGACTGTCTTTTTGTGCCGTAATAGTATCTGTTATTGCCACTGTGAATCCCGGAGTTTCTATATTGTATTGTTCTATTCCCCAAGATTTTGAAACTATATTTTTATCTAATTTTCTTTTATAACTGTCATATTTATATATAATTGATTTCTCTTCAGGATTAACATTTTTTGCTATCTCTAATTCTTCTAAAGATTTTTCTTCCAACCCCATTCTTCTATAAACATCTGAAAGCATTAATCTTGCATAAGTGTTAGCAGGATTTAATTTTAACATGTGTTTTAAATATGCCTGAGCTCTAACATTGTCAGCAAGTCTAGTATAATAAGAGGCTAAATTTCCATAGTATAAAGCAGCCCTATCTCTCTCATAATCAGGAGTAGGATTAGTATGAAGCAGAACTCTCTCATAAGCAAGTCTTCCAAGTTCATCTTCAGGCTTAGTTCTAAGGTAATTTATATATGCATTTTTAGCACGTAAATAATTATTAGCTCCCTCATAAACATTACCTATATAATAATATTTAGAATCATTTTTAAATCCTGTATCAGGCATATATTCTAATATAGCTATTGCCTCATCATATCTATTTAAAGAAATAAATACATTAGCTTTCAATATATTAGCATCATTATAATTGGTATAGTAAAATAAAGCATTATTAATTTCATCTAAAGATTTATTATATTCTTTATTCAAATAATAATAATTAGCTAAATGATAATAAGATTCAGCCATTCTAGGATTATTTGTCATATTTTCATTAAATAATCTTAAAGCAGCATTACTGTCGCCATTAGCAAGATACAAATATGCCAATGAAACAGTAGCCTCAGGTCTTACCCTATTGATAACCCTAGCCCTTTCATACATATTCATAGCTGTTTGATAATATCCGGATCTCTCACTGAGAACACCTTCTGCATAATTAGCTATATAATTTTTATTATCCAATTGCTTTATAGTATTAACAGTTGTTCTCGCTTCTGAATTTCTATTATTTAAAAGCTCCATAATTAACTTTCTTTCAAGCAATCTGTAATTTCTTGAATGATATCGTTCAGCATCTGCTATTAAAGTTTCAACCATAGCAAAATTATTTAGTTTTATATAATTATCTATCAATAACAGATATAAATCTAAATCGCTAGGCTTAACATTAAGAGACTCTAATATTCTTATGGAACTTTCATAATTTCTTTCATTATACAGTTTCAAAGCATTTTCTGCAGTATTTTGAGAAAAAGCATGAAAAGCCAATATTTGAAAAATAAAAAGACTTAACAATAATCTTTTTTTAAAAATATTTTTCTTCATATTTAAAATAACACCTTATCTCATAGTATTTCTTGCCTGTATTTGTCTTCTTAAAAATGCCGGTTTTTCCAAATCATTATCAATAGTAGAAGTTTCGCCAAATATAGACATTTTTGAACCCATTTTATTATGCTTATCCATATAATCATCTGATACTATATCAAATGGATTTTTGTGATAATCAGAATGGGGATTATTATGTTTCTCCTCTTCTTCAAAACGCATCTCTTCTGATATTCTTTCTTTTGTTTCATATCTATGAGCATACTCTGAATTATTATTAACTATAGTTCTATTAAATGTTTCTTTAATATCTTTTTTATTATCATTTTCTTCTTCATTATTATTTACAGTGATACTATCATTGAGATTATTAAATCTATTTGCTTTAGTTATTAGAGGTTTTTTAAGATTTCTAATATAATTTTCAAATTTATATTCTTTGGTTTCTTGAACTTTATCATTATTATTTGAAATTAATACATTTTCTTTAATTTCCTCTTTCTCTTCTTCTATTACTGCTTCATTTTTTTCTATTACTGCTTCTACTGATTCATCTTTTTCTATATTAATTTCTGAATTAATATTCAAAGTTTCAAGTTCTACTTCATGTCCTTCCTGAGGTTCTTTGACTATTGTATTTATATTATCTATATCAACTATATTTTCAGCTATATTTTTTGATGATATTTTACTCTCAGATATTATCTTTTCACTTACTTCTGCTTTATTAATTTCATTTTTACTGCTGCTTATATCCTCTTCTTTTTTATTATTAGTATCAACAGCAGGAGAATATGAATTATTAGCAGATACATCATTAGAACTATTAGAATTATTATTATTATTTATAATTTCACTTTTATTTGATGATGCAGATTTATTTATTATATCATTAGCATTTGAATCTATATCTTTATTTTCAGAATTATTCTTAGAATTAGCATCAAATCCTGTAGCAACTATTGTAACGATAATTTCATCTTTAAGCTCTTCTTTAGGACAAACCCCTATTTTTATATTAGCATTATCATTAGCATAATTATTAATGATTTTACTAGCCTCTCTATACTCTTTCATAGCAAAATCTTTAGGACAAACTATATTTGCAAGTATACCTCTTGCATTTTTTATGCTTGAAACATCTAAAAGAGGATTTTCAAATGCATTAGTTATAGCTTTTTGAAGTCTTTCATCTCCCTTACCTACACCTATACCTAAATGAGCTCTTCCATTAGATAGGGAAATCATAGTCTTAACATCTGCAAAGTCAACATTAATGAATCCTGTTTGAGTTATTATATCGGATATTCCTTGTACGCCCTGACGAAGCACATCATCTACAACTGATAATGCCTCTTCATAACTGTAATTATCCATATCAACCATATCATAAAGGTTTTCATTAGGTATTATTATAAGAGAGTCTACTACAGTAAGCATTTTATCAATTCCAGACTCAGCACGGCTCATTTTCAATTTACCTTCATATTCAAAAGGCTTAGTTACAACTCCTATAGTTAAAGCCCCTGCTTTTTTGGCTGCTTCAGCAACTACAGGGCTTGCTCCCGTTCCTGTACCGCCTCCGAAACTGCTTGCAATAAATACCAAATTAGCTCCGTTTACAACTTCTTCTATATTGGCAATATCCTCTCTGGCAGCCTCAGCACCTTTTTCAGGATCTGTACCTGCCCCTAGTCCCTGAGTTACTCTGTCTCCTAAAACTATTCTTGTAGGAGCATTAGAACGGGATAATGCTTGAGCATCTGTATTCATAGCAATAAACTCTACATCTTTTAAGCCTTCTTCTATCATTCTGTTTACAGCATTGCAGCCGCCGTTTCCGATACCTATTACTTTTATTACAGTATCTAATGATGAAGAATCATTATTAAATGCCATTTTTTCGCTCCCTTTCATATTGTCTGCCAATTCTATGCGATAGTTAGGATTCATTGCAACTCCCCTTGCTATATAATAGAATTTTTAATTAAAATTCCTTTAATTAAAAATAAATTTATAATAAACATATTTCAATAAACATAATTATATTAACATAATTGTCAAATTCCGCAAGTAGTAAAAATAAAAAAAATATGTTATTATGTTAATCGGATTCTTTTATTTTTTAATTACAAAAAATATTATGTTAATTAAATCTTTTTAAAATATTTGAGTTATTATAGATTTTAATATATACTAATAAAGAATTAATACTATTTACAAGCAAGAGAATATTTATGAACATACATTTACATACTTTTGGATGCCGGCTAAATCAATATGAAAGTGAGAAAATATCTTATGAATTAAGAAATATGGGGGCAAACATCACAGAATTAAATAATGCCGATGCAATAGCTATAAATACATGCACTGTTACTAATGACAGCGATAAAAAACTCATTGCCTATTTAGAAAAACTTGGAGACATATCCCAAAAAAAAGTATTTCTAATAGGATGTTATGTTTCAAAAAAAGATAAAGACTCCTCTATCATACAGGATAATATTATACTCATACCAAATGAAAAAAAAGAAGAGGCTTCTGAAATAATATTTAATACGATGCATAATAACTTAGAAAACAAAATAAATAATCCAATATTTTTTCCTCAGGAGCAAAGCAGAGCATATTTAAAAATACAGGACGGATGCGAAGTATTCTGTACTTACTGCATAGTTTCAAGGGTAAGAGGTACTCATAGAAGTGTAGAGCCTCAAAAAATATTTGATGCTGTAAAAATGGCTAATGATTACGGTTATAAAGAAATAGTATTAACAGGACTTAATTTAGGTTCATACAATTACAATAATGAAATTAGCTTCTATAATATACTCACTCAAATATTAGAACATTCTTCAAAATACGGCATAAGAATAAGGCTTTCATCTGTAGAACCGCTTTATTTTGATGACAACCTTATAAACCTATTTAAAAATGATGATGTACTTTGTCCTCATGCACATATACCGCTTCAATCTGGAAGCAATAAAATACTTAAACTTATGAACAGAAGATACACAAGAGAAGATTATTTATCAGTTACAGAAAAACTATACAAAACTAATTCAAATATGGCAATAAGCAGCGATGTAATGGTTGGTTTTCCTCATGAAGAAAATAATGATTTTAATGATACTTATGATTTATGCGAAAAGTCAAAGTTCATAAAGATTCACATATTTAGATATTCTAACAGAGAAAATACTCCTTCTTCAAAAATGGACTCTCAAGTTGGATACAGAACAAAATTAAAAAGAGCTAAAATATTAAATACTCTAAACGGCAAATTAAAAGATTTATACTACAAAAATGCCGAAGGAAGAAATCTAAAAATAATAATAGAAAAAACTTTATCAGACAATAACTATATAGGAACAAGTGCCGAATACTTAAAATGCAAACTTCACAGTGAATCCTCTCTAAACAAAAAAGAACTTACAATTGCAAAGGCATTGAAATATGAAGGCGGTATTATGCTCTGTGAATAAGTATATAATGAAAAATACTAGTTTTTCTATATTTGTTTAAATTTTTATTTCGTACGACTAAGTATGACTTTGCAAAAGCTAAAAATTATATATTATTAATGATTACATACTAAAAATTTTTAAGTTTGTCAAAAATGTATTTAAAAATTTTATTTATTTGTTGGTAGTAGCCAGCCTCTATATTTGCATAGGAAAGGACTGCATATTTACATACTGAAATAATTAATTTAAGTCTAATACTTGGAATAATAGATAAATCAGAATAATATATAACTTATTATACGCTTAGTATTAAAAATACAGAATAATAATGAAGTAACTTTTCAAAATATATTCCATTAGAGTGAATATTATAATCAGCTTTGCTTCATATATAGCATTTCATATAAAATTTCATTAAATAAATCTAAACTACCACTTGACAATAGTTGTTTTAGTTTTATATTTTATAAAAGTATTTAATATATTTCTAATGGAGAATAAAAAATGAATTCTAAAATGAAAGTAGCTGTTATGACAGATTTACAAAAAATTGATTTCATAGAAAGAGATATACCAAAACCCAAGAATGATGAAGTTTTAGTAAAATTAGAATATGTAGGAGTTTGCGGTTCTGATTTGCATTACTATGAACATGGAGCTATAGGAAAGTATATTGTAAAGCCTCCATTTGTTTTGGGACATGAATGCAGCGGTACAGTGGTAGAAATAGGAGATAAGGTTAAACATTTAAAAGTAGGAGATAAAGTAGCATTAGAACCGGGTAAAACATGCGGAGAATGCGAGTTTTGCCGAAGCGGTAAATACAATCTATGTCCTGATGTAATATTTTTTGCAACACCTCCTATAGATGGAGTATTTCAGGAATATGTAACTCACCCTGAACATTTATCTTTCAAACTTCCTGATAATTTAACTACTATGGAAGGCTCTTTAATAGAACCTTTATCTGTAGGAATGCATGCGGCTATGCAGGGAGATGCCAAATTAGGACAAACTGCATTTGTTACAGGTACAGGATGTATAGGTTTATGCTCTATGCTGTCATTAAAAGCATGCGGAATATCAAAAGTTTATGTAATAGATATAATAAAAAAGCGTTTAGACAAAGCATTAGAATTGGGGGCTTCCGGAGTTATAGATGCTTCCAAAGAAGATGTGGTTAAAAGAGTTTATGAATTAACAAATGGAAAAGGAAGTGATTTAACTATAGAGACATCAGGTGCCGAATCTGTAACAAATCAGGCTATAGAATTTGCTAAAAAAGGTTCTACTATAGTATTAGTCGGATACAGCAAAACAGGAATGGTAAATATGAATTTAGGTTTGGCATTGGATAAAGAATTAACTTTCAAAACAGTATTCAGATACAGACATATATTCCCATTATCAATAGAAGCTGTATCAAGCGGAGCTATTAACATAAAAAATATAGTAAGCAATATTTATGAATTTAGTGATTTGCAAAATGCGTTGGATAATAGCCTAAATGATAAAGAGAATATAGTAAAAACAGTAATAAAAATTTAATCTATAAAATATTTAAGTACTTACAGATATATGAAATTTAATTATATATCTGTAAGACTAATATCATATATAAAGTCTGTTTATTATAGTTTTATTATTTTCCCTCTTTACCTGAAGTTTATAAATTTTATATGAGGAATCTTTAAAATCTTCTCTGTAATGAGCCCCTCTGCTTTCATCTCTCTCAAGCATACTCAAAGCAATCATCTTAACACTTTCTATAATCAAATAAATTTCTATAGAACAATCTTTAATATTTTCTTTTATACTATAATTGCCTCTAATCTCATCTATCTTAGTTAAGAAATTTTCTATTTTTTCTCTGCTTCTTGCAACAGATAAATTTTCACTTACTAATTCTCTTATTTTTTTAAGAACTTCATTTTTTTTCAAAGTATTTCTCTTATCATCTTTTGAAATATCATTAATCCAATTATTAAATTCTTTTTCTATAATATTTAATTTTTTATCATTATTATCAAATTTATTATTTTTAATATATTTATAAGCATCCTTTACAGCATTATTTCCAAATACTAAAGCACCTCCTACAGAATTACCCCCAAGCCTATTAGCTCCCTCTATAGCAGATGATAATTCACCAACCGCATAAAGCCCAGCAACACCTGTAAATCCATTGCTGTCTATTTTAATACCGCCATTACAGCTATGGGCAAAATGAGTTATTAAAGTCTCATCTTTAAATAAATCAATATTCATTTCATTTTTAAGCCAATCTAAATAAACAGTATAAAACTCTTCTTTATCTTTATATAAATCTTCAGAATATTTTAGTCTTACACCGCCGTAAGGTATTTTTAAATCTATTTCACTGCTTTCAAAATCTGTACTGAAAGGAGCATAACTGCTTCTTTCAATCCATAATCTTTTATTTTTATCATTGCTTATTCCGTCAAAAATTAATTTATTATTCTCATCATACATACCAATACAATATTTAAGAGTATGCTCTCCAAATAAAACATTATATCTAGGCTTTAAATAAGCAGGTATAAATTGAATAAACTCCATATTTTGTGCATAAGCTCCTGCATCCAATGCAGCAATATGACATGTACCATTAATTTTTTTAGGATATAAACTATTTTTATAATTTCCAGCAACTCCCCCAGCAGCCAAAATTATTACTTTAGATTTTATAAAGAAAAATTTATCTTTATTTTGAAATATAGCACCATAAACTCTATCATTATTCTTTATGATTCTTATTAAAGAACTTCATTCAAATATTTTCAATCTTTTATTTTTTCTAAAAATTTTATTTGCTCTTTTTCTAGCTTCATTCCAATCATTAATCAAAAAATATTTCTTGAATATCTAGCAAAACAAGCAGGTCTTGAATCCTTTCTAAGCCAAGGTTTAAAACCAATTCTTTTTAGAAGATAAACATCTTTTTTAATATTTTTTATATAGGTCTTTATAAGTTCAGGATTTTCAACACCTTTTCCCATATTAGTTATATCTTCATAATATTTATTATAATCATTTTTATCTTTTGATGCTTGTATGCCTAATGTGGCTTTTAGAGGAAAATAAGAAGCCCCTGAACAAATCTTGAAAGAATCAGCAAGGAATACTCTCTTAAAACTTTTTAATGCTCTCTCAGCAGCAATAAGTCCGGCTATTCCTCCGCCTACAATTAACACATCACAATCAAACTCTTTATTTATATTCATAGCAATACTCTCATATATTAATATCTTATTTTTTCATTACAATACAATATTATAATATTTTTATAAAATAATCACTCTACAATTAAAATATCAGCACTTCTATTTTTATATAATGCCAAAGAAACTATCAAAGTAAATACTTCGCTTATAGGCAGAACCAAAACCAAACCTATAAACCCAAAAATATTTGGAAGTGTTAATACCAATACAACAGGTAAAATCATACTTCTTAAAGCAGCAACAATTGCAGAAACTCCTGCCTTTTGAACAGAAGTATAATATGCACTCATTATAATATTTATTCCAACTCCTATAAATGTAGGTATAGAAGTTCTTACAAAAAATAAAGCATCGTCAAAAGTCTGATTATCAACATCTTTTAAAAGAGTATTAACAAGCAGACTAGGATTAATCAAAAGTATAATAGAACTTAATACCGATATAAAAGTAATTAAAAATACAGATATCTTTAAAAAATCTTTCATTCTATTTTTATTTCTAGCCCCATAAGAAACACTTACCAAAGGTTCTAATGCCTCGCCTATAGAATATGCAAGCATTATAAAAAACATTATTGCATAATTAGCAACAGAATATACTAGTATGCCTCTATTTCCTGAAATATTGTATGCTGTTATATTGAAAAGCCAAGGAATGAGTCCTGATGAAAAATTGCTTAAAAACTCAGAAAATCCATTAAATGCTGCTTTCAGTATATATATCCATCCTCCATAAACTTTTATTATCTTCAATCTGCAATTTGGTTTAAAGAAATATAATAATCCCATTAAAAAAGCTATTATCTGTGAGATTGCAGTAGCCCAAGCAGCTCCGGAAATACCGAAATCAAATACTATAATAAAAATAGGATCTAAAATCATATTCACTAAAGATGATATTATAAACATTGAAGAAGCAAATTTCGGAGAACCATTTAATCTTACAAACTGACTTAAAACATAAGCCATTCCCCAAAAAAATGTAGCAAAAAGTACACCCTCCACATAATCCAATGATAATTCATAAACTACTCCATGTGCACCAAAAAAAGGAAGAAGACTCTCTCTAAATATATATGCTATAACTAACGGAAAACTTGCTATAGTAAGAACTACGATTAAAGTTTGAGTAAATATTAAATTGGCCCGTCTTATATTATTTTCACCTATACATTTTCCTGCAAGAGCAATAGAACCTATAGTAAGCATTACATAAATACCGAAAGACAAAGCAGTTATAGGCCATACTATATTGATTGCAGTAAAAGCCTCTGCCGATATAAAATGTGCTACAAAAAAACCGTCCACAAATACAGCAGTACTTCCCATTATCATGCCCAATATACTAGGTATTGCAAATTTTGAAAATAAATTTATGCTGCTGCTTTCTATTAAAGTTCTATTATTAAGTTCCATTTATTATTCCTTTAAAATAAAAAGAAAACATATACTAAAGAAAATGATTAAGATATAAAAAATAAATTATTAATAGTATGTTTTTTGACTAAATATATTATAGTCAATTATTATTTTATGTCAATATTACGAGTTAATATTAAATAATAATATTTTAATTAATATATAATAATGTATAATAATTTAATATTACTAAAAGGAATAAAAATGCAGATAATAAAATACGATATAAAATATATTAAAGAAGTTTTGAATATATGGAATGAAACTATAAAAGAAGGCATATATTTTCCTCAAATAGAAATATTATCTAATGAAGAAGAAGCTAATAAATATTTTAGCTCTCAAGACTATACAGGTATAGCAGTGGATAATGATAAAGTTTTCGGTGTGTATATACTTCATCCGAATAATATAGGAAGATGCGGACATATATCCAATGCCTCTTATTCTGTAAGTAAGGACTCAAGAGGAAAAGGAATAGGAGAAGCATTAGTAAGAGATTCTATGAAACAAGGTAAAAAATTAGGATATAAGATACTTCAATTTAATGCTGTTGTAATATCAAATATTAATGCACATAAATTATATGAAAAAATAGGATTCAATAAAATAGGCGTTGTTGAGAAAGGATATATGAATAAAAATAATGAGTATGAAGATATTGTACTTTATTATATAGATTTATAAATATAAAAAACAAGGAAGATAATTATTAATTATATTCCTTGTTTTATAATTTTTAATTAATTAATTTTTATGCTTTTTTTAAAGGTACAGGAAGGCTTTTTACTGAATTTACTTTCTCATCAGTAATAGCTTTAGTAGGACATTTAGCTATACTCTCATTTGTAACAACATAATCTGCATAATTCACTATAGCAAGATAATTGTCAACTTTCATACCGCCTTCTTTAGTATTTTTAACGCATATATTACATCCTATACAAGCTCTGTCGCAAGCCTTTTTAGCTATAGGACCTTTATCTTTAGATTTACAATAAACATGTATATCTTGAGAAACTGGGTGAATCTCAATAAGTTTCTGAGGGCAAGCTTTAACACAAGCACTGCATGAAACACATTTATCTTCAACTATAACAGGCATTCCTGTTTCTTCATCTCTGATAATTGCTCCAAATTCGCAAGCGTTCATACAATCATAAAAGCCAACACATCCATAAGAACATTCTTTATTTCCTCCTGCCATAACAGCAGATACGCAAGTTTCAGCACCAGTATAAACTTTATTAGATTTAGCTATACCATTATGTCCATGACAGAAAATATATGCTCTTGTTTTCTCTTTTTGCTCAGGAGCTGCCTTACCCAAGAAATCAGCAACTTTAGAAGCAGTATCAGCACCGCCTACAGAACAGCCGTCTACAGGAGCTTTATCATCAACTAAAGCCTTAGCAAACTGTGCACAGCCCGGAAAACCGCATCCGCCGCAGTTAGCACCGGGAAGCATTTCAGTAAGTGTTGTAACTCTTTCATCTACTTCAACTCTGAAAATTTTTGAAGAAAATATTAATAAAACAGCCAATATCAAAGCAATTAAGCCTGAAGATATTGAAGCTACTAAAACAGATGTCATCATTTTTATTATCCTTATAAAATACTTCTAACACTCAAAATCATATTTTTATTATTCCGGAAAAACCATAGAAAATAAGTGCAAGTATACCTGCTGTGATGAAAGGCATAGCAGGACCTTTGAAAGCTTCCGGTATATCTGCAGTCATTAAACGCTCTCTTATACTAGCCATTATAACTAAAGCTAATGTAAAGCCAACTCCTGCACCTAAAGCGAATACTATATTTTGTATAAAGTTATATTTATATAAAACTCCAAATAAAGCTAATCCTAATACACAGCAGTTAGTAGTAATAAGAGGAAGGAATATACCTAAAGCCAAATATAAACTTTCGCTTGTTTTTCTTACAACCATTTCAACAAATTGTACCAAAGCCGCAATTACTATAATGAAAAGTATAGTTTGTAAAAATTCTATTTTAAAAGGTACTAATATATAGTATTGTATCATCCAGCTAACAGCAGCAGTCAAAACCAATACGAAAGTAACGGCAATACCCATACTTATTGCTGAATCTAATTTGTTGGATACGCCTAAAAACGGACATATACCTAAAAATTTAGTTAAAACGAAATTATTAACTAAAACAGTTGCTACAAATAATAAAATTAAATTAACCATTAGCTTTTCCTCCTCTAGCATCTATAGCTCTTTTAATAGCAATTAAAGTTCCTAAAGTGAAGAAAGCACCAGGAGCCATAATCATAACAACCCAAGGAGTAGTAATTTCATTATATGCATTCAAAGCAAAAGGCATAGCAGACTCAAAGAAACCTCTTAAAGTACCTACTATATCAAATCCGAGCCAAGTACCATTACCTAAAATCTCTCTGATAGAAGCAAGTAATGTTAAAGCAATAAAGAAACCTACACCATTACCTAAAGCATCAAAAATACTAGGTATAATTCCGTTTTTATTAGCAAAAGCCTCTGCCCTTCCTAATATTATACAGTTTACAACTATAAGCGGAATATACGGACCTAATGCCAAAGATAATGTATAAAACTTAGCTTTCATAACAATATCTGTCAAAGTAACGAAAGCTGCTATAACCACTATGTATCCCATGATTCTAACTTCATTAGCATAAATCTTCTTAATAAGAGAGATTAAGGCAGAAGAACAAACCAAAACGAATATAGTAGCTACAGACATACCTATAGCATTCATTACGCTGCTTGTAACTGCCAAACTAGGACACATACCAAGAACCTGAACGAAGGTAGGATTATTTTTCCAAACACCTTCCATAAATACCTGAGAATTTTTCATAATAATTTAACCTTGATTTAATTAAGATTACACTACTACATTGTATCATAAATCATAATTTTTTCAAGTAAAATTATGATTTACAAGTCATTAATTATATCTAAATTTCAACAAAATTTTATATTAACAACTATATTTTTATATATTTTATCACTTAACATCATCTTTGATTTTGAAAAATGACATAGCTTCTTCCAACTTTATAGATAATTCCTCTAATTCTTCAGAAATTTCACTTACATCTTCTGCCAATTCAGTATTATTTCTTGAAATATCTTCCATATTTAGTATATGAGAACTAATGGAATCTATACCATCTTTCTGCAGTTTTAAGGCACTGCTGAAATTGGAAAGTAAAGAATAGGCTTTTTCTAGCTTTCCTTTCATATCATTGAATAATTCCTTAGATTGATTCGTAGACTTAGCCGCTAATTCTATACGCTTCTGACTCTCCTCTATAAGAGAGGATATATCTTTAACTGAACCTGATGTGCTTTGTGCTAAATTTCTAACTTCATTTGCTACAACAGAAAAACCTCTTCCATTTTCACCAGCCCTTGCTGCTTCTACAGATGCATTTAAAGCTAATATATTTGTTTGAAAAGCAATATTTTCTATTACCTTTGTAATATCTTTTATTTTATTACTAGCTTCACTTACTGAATTAGCATTATCTGCAGCTTCAGAAATACTGTTGTCAGCCATATCTATGGAATTATTAGCATCTTTCATTATATTAATAAGTTCATTAGCATAATTAGTAGTTTCTAATACAGAATCCCCTATATTATTAGTTATGTTTGAAGTTTCCTGCATTTTATAAGAATTATTTTCTGTTTCAGCATGCAGCTTATTATTCTTTGATGATATCTCTCCGGCTTTATTTTTTGTATCTGCTGCAATACTATTGGCAGTATTAACAGCATTCATTAATGCTAATTTCATATTATAAAAGCTGCACATAAGTACCCCTATTTCATCTTTTCTAGTACTGCATGAAATATTATTATTATTAGCTATATGACCATTAGATATATTATCAGCTTCATCTACAACCATATTTAAAGGCAAAATTATAGATCTCGCTATCAATTTACCAATAAAACAAATTATAACAGACATAACAATGGCTATAATTATAACTATTTTTGTTAGTTTATTCTTATCTCCGTAAATTTCATCTTGACTGTAGCTTACTATAAGATACCAAGGAGTATTATTTATAGGATTGAATAAAGATATTTCTGACACATTATTATCATCTACATATTCCAAAATACCTTCTTTATTATCCAAAACATACTGAAAAAATTTATCCTCTCTTTCTCTTATAGTTTCAGGCTTTCTCTCATAAGCTGATGTACCTATTATATTACTTTCATATATGTATAGTTTATTTGTATCATTATGTGCTATTATGTTTTTATTCTTATCTATAATAGTTATAGAGCCTGTTCGTCCTAATTGACTTGGGGTAATATAATCTGATATAAACTTCATCCAATTAATAGAACTATTCAAAACCCCTACAACCTTTCCATTTTCATCTTTAACACCTTTCCATATAACACATATAGCATTAAGAGGATTGGCTGAAGAAGGCTGAATTAAATCTCTTCCGGCAAAATCATATCCTGTATCTCTAAATCTAGTCCAATCAGATGAATTTTTTCCATAGTTTATATGAAGCAGTTTTCCGCCTATAGAATCGAGTATTATATTAGCATCAAAATTTACAAGAGAATAATTATAAAAAACCTGTGTATCTGAAACCTCTCTAGTAAATTCCTTTAATGATTCTTCCGCTGCCAATTTATTTTCTTCTGTTGGATTGACTAAATATCTTGAAAGATTTGGGTCTTTAGAATATAAATCCATAACCAAGCGTTTTTCTGAAAAATATAAATCAATCATATCAGAATACGATTTAGCCGCAACTCTAAGTCCTTTTATCGCCGTATCTTCTATAGAATTAGAACTTACTATTGTAATTATAAGAACTATAATAAACATGCATAATATAAAAGTAATTGAAATTATAAAAGGTATTCTAAAGGAAAGATTATTTATTTTCATAATACATAAACCACATAAAAAATAAACTAAAAAAAATTTAGATATTTTTTAAAAAACTAATTATTTTTTATAAGATATAATATAGTCAAAAAATATAAAAAAATCAAATTCCTAAATAATTTAATTATAACAATAATACATACATTCATTTAATATAAATAATAAAATTTCATTACTTAAACATATAATTTACAAAAACGATGTAAATATATATAAAACTAGGGTGGGCTTCTATAATTTATTAATAGAGCATTAAGAAAATTTTACATAAAATATTAAAAATAAGCAAAAAATCTAAAGGGCGGGGAATGAAAATAGATTAAAAATTTATTTACACACCCCACCCCATAAATTTAAAGCTTTTTTATGATTTTAATAGAATATTATTTTTTAAAAATCAATTTGTAAACAGAATACCCACCCAAGTTTTATTTAAATTTATAACTTCCGCAACGCACGCAGAGTAAAGCTATAAATATATGTTATATGCAAATCCTAATTTTTATTATATTTGAAATTTTGCTAACCGTGCGTGTAGGAAATTTTTAAATTTAAAAAATCTAGGGCGGGCAATTATAAAAAGTAAAAAATCACTTGCTGTATTTTTCAAATATGCTTTCCATTTCATCATTGCAAACTATCATCAACTCTATATCTTTATTTATAGATAGATCCGCTCCATTTTTTAGTAAAAGTTCAAATATGTAAGCATTTTTCTTTTGAGCTGCTATAACTAATGCCGTATTTCCTTCAGGGTCTGTCATATTAATATCAGCATTATTTTTTATAAAAAACTCTGCAAGTTTTACATGTTCTTTCTTAACAGCAGCCATTAGAGGGGTATATCCGTTTTTTCCTCTTTTATTAATATCTGCATTATTATCTAATAATATTTTTGCAATTTTTCTCTTTTCAACAAGAGTTAAAGGCGTATCTCCAAAATCATCTTGAAAGTTAACATCTATTCCTTTTGATATGTATTTTAATACTTTTTCAATTTCTCCGTATGAAACGCTATTAAGAAATTTGGAGTTTCTCTTATATTCTTTATCATGATAACTTTTAAAAATGTTAAACATATCACAATTTTCATTTCTGCCAGCATAATATAATGCTCTTCTTCCATAAGCATCTCTTGCAAATACATCAGCTTTATTTTCTATTAAAATTTTTACTATATTAATATGATTATGCATAGCAGCAAGAATTAAAGCACTAGAACCTAATTTAGTTTGAATATTAATATCAGCATTATTTTCTATTAATAAGTTTAATATTTTTTCAGCATTATAAGAAGCAGCACACATTAAAGGAGTAATACCATCATTATCCATAGCATTTACATCTGCTCCTCTTTTTATAAACTCCTCTGCTATATCAAAATTATTGTCATTATTAGAAATATATTCTAAAGCTGTATTATTTAAATAACTTCTAAAATTAACATCAGCATTATGTTCTAATAATATTTTTATTATTTCTTCATAATGACTGCGTGAAGCTAAAAGTAATGCATTAAATCCATATTTCCCGTATACAGCATTATTAATATCAACTCCTTCAGAAATATATTTCAAAACATCATCTATTTTATTTTCAATAACTGCATATAAAAATTTTATTTCTTTGGATGAAGCATCTAATATTAATTTTACCATTTTCTCTTGATAAATATTTTTATTATGTGCTATATCTAATGCAGTTTCTTCATAGTTATTTTTTAATGTCAAATCAGGATTATATTTCAAAAGAAGCTCAGCAATCTCTATATTATGTCCATTTACACTATACATCAGAGGGGTTTCTTTTCTATTATCTGATAAATTAATATCAGCATTATGCTCTAACAATATTTTTGCTATATCATAAGAACGATAATCACATGCAATTATCAAAGGAGTTCTGCCCCATTTATCTTGTACATTAGGACTTGCATTATATTCAAGTAAAGCTTTAACCATATCAATATTTATACTTTCACATGCATATATTAATGCGGTACTTTCTTCATCATTATTTTTTATTTCTGTATCAGCATTATTCTCTAATAAAGCTCTTACAAAATCAGTTTTTCCAGCATAAGAAGCCCATATTAATGCTGTAAAGCCTCTATTGTCCTTTGCGTTTATATCTGCTCCATACTCTAATAATATTTTTATTGTTTCTCTACTAGGTTTATTATTTTTCATTAAGGCATAATATATTAATGCTGTTTCTCCTTTTTGATTTTTATAATTAGGGTCATATCCATTTTCAAGTAATATTCTCACTATTTCAGTATGATTTTCACTGCAGGCCATCATCAATGCAGTTAAATAATTATTTTCTAATGTAGTCTCTATATACATATTAGCTTTATGTTCAAGAAGAATTTTTACCACATCTGCTTTGCCATAAATACATGCATATATCAAAGCAGTATAATTATAATTGTTAGTCATATCTACAGAAGCATTATACTCTAATAAAAGTTTTACTATATCAGCATTTCCTTTGTAAGAAGCAATCATTAAGGGAGTATATCCCTCTTTATTCTTAAAATCAATTTCAGCATCTTTTTCTGAAGCAACATTTTTATTATTTTTATGTTCAATTAATATTTTTGCTATTCCAAAAATATTTATATTTATATAATTATTTTTGTTTAATAAATATTTTATATGCTGAATATTGCCGTCTTCTATAGCATTGAAAAATTCAATTTTTTCTTTATTTGTAAACATCATAAACCTCTAATATATTTTTAGTGCAGTATATCAAAAACTATAAGGTTAATCAATCTAAAATTAAGATATGTTATTAAGCACACCAAACCAAGTTTTAATTAAATTAATAATTTCCTCACCGCACGCAAAGAAAAGTTATAAATATATGTTAATTATGAATTCTAATTTCTATTATATTTTAAATTTCGCTAACCGTGCGTAGAGCAGATTATAAAATTAAAAAAATCTAGGGCGGGCATCTATAATTTCTTAATAAAACATTTAAGAACTTTGAAACAAAAATTTCAAATTAGATAAAAAGTATAATGGGCGGGGAATTAGAATAGATTTAAAACCTATTTACACACACCACCCTTTTATACTTAATACTGCAATTTGTAATAATAGCTTTCATATATTTCTTAGCTTCATTAGAAATTATAGCACCCACCCAAGATTTTATTAAATATGAGAATTTTATTAACCGCACGATGAATGAATAGTATTTAAATGATAAACTAAGAAGTAAAATGCATTTAATTATATGATTATACTCTGCGTGCGTTATATAATTATATGTAATAAGCTTAATTTTAATACATAAAAATATTAACATAATTATATTAACATAATATTAATGTATATTTTTGAATAAAACTGAAGAAAAAAATTTTTATTTAACTAAAAAAATTAATAATTAAAAAGCTATAACCGATAATAAGTATGTGTTCAGGGAAGAACACATATAAATAATTCATGGAGGAACCATATGGTTATCAACAATAATATAAGTGCTATAAACGCACAACGCACTTTAAAATTCCGCCAAGTAGATCTTAAAAAAGATGCAGCTCAAATTTCTAGCGGTATGAGAATCAACCAAGCTGGAGACGATGCTAGCGGATTAGCAGTATCTGAAAAAATGAGAACTCAGATCCGCGGTTTGCGTATGGCTGAAAGAAATACTCAAGACGGTATATCTTTCATTCAAACTACTGAAGGATACTTAGAAGAAACTACTAACATTCTTCAAAGAATTCGTGAATTAGCTATACAAGCTGCTAATGGTATCTATACTGACGAAGACAGACTTTATGTACAAATCGAAGTTTCTCAGTTAGTAGACGAAATCGACAGAGTTGCTTCTCAAGCTCAATTCAACAAGCTTAACATGTTAACTGGAAGATTCGCTAGATCTACAGGTGAAAACACTCCTACAGCTTCTATGTGGTTGCACATCGGTGCTAATATGGACGAAAGAAAACGCGTTTATATCGGTACTATGAACAGCCAAGCTCTTGGACTTAAAAACCCAGTAGGACCTGCTGTTACAGCTACATTCATCAGCGTTTCTAGCCCAGCTAAAGCTAACTCTGTAATTGGTATGGTAGACGAAGCTCTTCTTAAAGTATTAAAACAAAGATCTGACTTAGGTGCTTATCAAAACAGATTAGAAATGACAGCTCAAGGCTTAATGGTTGGATACGAAAACATGCAGGCTTCTGAAAGCAGAATTCGTGATACAGATATGGCTGAAGCATCAGTTAAACTTGCTAAAGACCAAATTCTTAACCAAGCTAACTTGTCTATGCTTGCTCAAGCCAATCAGTTACCACAAGGTGCTCTTAGATTATTACAATAATTAATATTTTCAATTAGTTTTGTAATATTAACCATATAGGGGACATTCTTAATCGAATGCCCCCTTTTTATTTTTTAGCTAATTATCAAAGTTTCTAAAATTATATATTTATTACCATATTAAACTGTTTTGATATCTCTCTTTTTATAGCACTTAAGTATTGAGATACTGCCGACTGAGTTACATTAAGTGATTTTGCAAGCTCCTCCTGACTCATTCCCTCTGCAAATAATTTCATTATTCTTTTTTGTTTTGGCGTAAGTATAGCTATTATTAAATTTGAAACCCTGCTGTATTCACTGTCTGTTAAAGCATTTGTATAAAGTATATTATCCAGATCATCATTCGTTAATATGCTTTCCCTGCTGTCCGTTCTATCTAAATTAACTTTCCTAGTACCTAAACTCTTATTAATCTCTTTTAACACATCATTACAAAGTTTTTTACAGGTGTCATATTTAGAACATAAGTTACACATTATATTAATACTCCTTTAAAATACATAATATTTTATCAAGAATTTCAGGCTTATAATTTTCTATATCAATATCTTCTAACTGTCTAATGGCATTATTTACATCAACACGCATTATTACCCATTCCTCCCAATTAGCTTTTTTGTTGTAAAAAAAATCGTCCTCCTTAATATTGTCTAATATGTTTTTGATGAGTTTTTTGTAATAGATGTTTTTTTGAAAAGTTTTCATGTCATACTCCTATTACAGTATTTTTCTATACTGTATAAGAATACTATATATTAAATATCAATTTATTACAACCATATATATTATATTTTTATATATTATATTTAAATTTATTATATAATAATATGATTACACATTACATTTAATACATATAACTTAAAATTTCTATTAAATAAATCTTATATTTAATTTTATAAAGAATTTTTTCAATAAGTCAATTTTAAATATTATTTATATAACTAAAAAACACAATTAAAAATAGGTTTAAAAAATTATTTACATACCCCACCCTTTATACTTATTGTATTAATTTGAATTTTTTAGCTTTATTTATACTAGATACTTAAACAAAAAAAGCATACCCGCCCAAGTTTTATTTAATTTATGAATTTATGCATGAAAAAAGGAGGCTTAAAAAATGCCTCCTTTGAAATTTTTAGTTTAGATATTAAGAATCAAGAAAATCTTTTAATTCTTTTTTCTTTGACTGAGCCCTTAATCTTCTTATAGCCTTAGCTTCTATCTGTCTTATACGCTCTCTAGTAACTTTGAATACATATCCAACTTCTTCAAGAGTATGAGAATAACCATCAACAAGACCGAAACGCATTCTTATAACCTTTTGTTCTCTGTCAGGGAGACTGTCAAGTATTGAATCAATCTGTTTTCTCAATATTTTGAAAGTTGTAATGTTCTGAGGACTTTCAAATTCCTTATCCTCTATTAACTCACCCAAAATGGTATCTTCTTCATCACCTATTGGAGCGTTTAGAGAAACAGGATCTTTCGCAACATTTCTTACACTTTTAACTCTGCTTTCAGGCCAGCTTAAAGCCTTTGCTATTTCCTGAATAGAAGGCTCTCTGCCATGCTGCTGCATATACTGTCTTAAGACCCTTTGAACTTTGTTGATTTGTTCTATCATATGAACAGGTACTCTTATAGTTCTAGCCTGATCACTTATAGAACGGGTAATAGCCTGACGAATCCACCAAGTAGCATAAGTAGAAAATTTATATCCTTTTTTGTATTCAAATTTATCTACAGCCTTGATAAGTCCGATATTACCTTCCTGAACTAAATCAAAGAAATGAAGCCCTCTATTAACATACTTTTTGGCAATAGCAATAACAAGTCTTAAATTAGCCTTAACAATATGATCTTTAGCCTGAGCAATCTTTCTTCTTGATGAATCTATTTTACGAACCCATTCAACCAAAGTCTCTTTATCAATACGAACTTCATCATAAATATCAGCCATACGAACCTGTGCCTTATGAAAGCTAGTTATAACAGCCTCTATAGCTTCAGGAGTAATATTAAAGTCATCTACAAGTCTTATATATATATCTTTATTACCGGATTCTATCTCTTTGTAATAATTTTCAAAATCAGATATTTCTTTATAGTATCTTTTTTTAAGTTTTTCAAAATACTCTTCTATCTGATTTATTCTATGCAAATAGAACTTTAATTTTTCAGCTATTCTGTCTATTTCCATTCTGTTTAATCTTACTTTAGTTAAAAGCTTTACTATACTATCTTTAACTTCCTGCTGTTCCTTAGTGAGAGCTTTAATAGTCTTTTGAGTTGTAATTTTCTTTATTCTTTTATCTAAAGCAATGTATTTCTCAGCCAATACTACATACTCTTTTTCAAAGTTTTTATACTTTCTCTCTAATTTTCTCTTTTCTTGAGTAGAAACATTATATATCCTAGGAGGTTCTAATATTTCATGTATAGAAACTTTTCCTATCTGTACATTTTTAATAGTATTTAATACTTCCCCTACTACAAGATGAGTATTTAAGATTATACTTTCAATTTCAGATTCTCCAGATTCAATCTTCTTTGAATAATCTACCTCATCATCATGAGTAAGCAGACTAACCTTTCCAATTTCTTTAAGATATAGCCTTATAGGATCATCATTATTTCCAACCTTATCCTCAACATGTATGAATTTAGCAGCATCATCAATTTTATTTTGATTTTTAGAAAGGCTTTCAAACTCTCTTTTGTCTTCAACGATAACAATTTTTCTTGCAGCTAATAATTGAAAAAGTATATCCATTACATCAGTATCCATATTATCAATGGCACCGTTAATCTCCTTAAATGTAAGATATTTATTTGCATTTCCTTTTTCAAGTAATTTTCTAATCTTTTCATTATTTTTAATCAAAAGATCGCAATCTTCTTCTGTCATCATAAATCACTTCCTTGATGTAATTTTTCTTTTTGCTTATTAAGTAAATTTATTCTGCGAACTGTCTCATACATAGCCTCATCATTATCACTTTTAAGAATGCCTTTTGAATTATTTTCAAGCAGTTCTTTTTTTTCGGTATCTATGCAGCCGCTTTTAATTTTAATAATAAGCTCCTCCAGTTTTTCATATATATTTTCACTATATAATTTTTGCTTGCTCAAAATCTGCTTGGCTATATGCTCATTTCCTAATACATTAAGAGCATCTTCAACACTTGCATATTTATTAAGAGTTAAGAGTCTTATATAAAATTCCCTTGTTATATCTTTTTTAATAAGATCTACACTAATTTCTCTTTCAGCCTCTTTAATTAAAGAAGGATTCAGAGCAAGTAAATATATTAAACTATTTTCGTAATAAAATTTATTATCTATGTTTTTTAATTTTTTATCATTTTTTATAAAGGAAGAATGCTGATTTGCATTATATGTATTTAAATAGTCCTTGTTAAAAGCTTCTCTATCAACATTAAGTTTAGAAGCTATATATGAAATTATCATTTGTTTCTCTGTTTCACTTTTTACAGCATCTAAATATTTATAAAAACCATTAATAATATCTAATTTTTCTGTTATAGATAAGGAAAAAATATCTTTTTTTAGCTCACTATCTATAACAAAATCATACCAATTTAGTTTATTATTATGTAATATATCAAACCGGCTTCTGCTATAAACCGTAAAAAATTCATCTAAATCTTTAGTTTCTTTTATACATAAAATAGTCAATTTTAAATCAGACTTTAACAATGTAATTACAGCAGATTTAGCAGCTTTTATACCAGCTTCATCGCTATCTAAAGCAAGCACCACATTTTTAGTGTATTTTTTTATTTCTCTTGCATGCTCCTCTGTAATTGCCGTACCCAAAGTACCAACAACATTTTTTATCCCCATTTTATGGCATGCTATAGTATCCATATAGCCTTCAACTAATATTACTTCATCCTGCTTCATTATGTATGATTTAGCAATATTTATTCCATATAATGAAGATTTCTTTTTAAATATCAGGCTTTCTTTAGAATTTAGATATTTAGGCTCTTTACCATCTATACTTCTTCCCCCGAAACCTACTATCTCCTCGCGTTCATTTATTATTGGAAACATTATTCTATTAACAAATGTGTCGTAATAATGATTAGGGTTATTCCTGCTTACGCTAACCAAACCCAATATATTCATATTATTTACTGTAATTTTATTCTCTATTAATGCATTCATTAAAGCATTCCAACTAGGAGGTGCATACCCTATTCTAAACTCTTTTATAATAGAAAATGGTATTTTTCTTGATTTCAAGTATTTTTCAGCATCTTTATAGAAATAATCACCATTCTTATCTTTTAAAAACAGGCTTTTGCCAAAAAAGTTGCATGCTATTCTGTTAATTCTTCTGCTTTCTAAATATATTTTATCTTTTTGCGTAGTTTTAGCAGAGAAAAATCCGCTTACATCAACTGAAAATCTATTGCCTAAATACTGCACAGCCTCTTTGAATGATTTATTCTCTTTTTCTTTAAGGTATGTAATAACATTACCTTTAGCCCCGCATGTAAAACATTGATACACGCCTTTAGAATCATCAACCGACATAGAAGGATTAGTTTCCTGTCCGTCTTTATGAAAAGGGCATTGTACAGTATATTGACTTCCGCCTCTATGTATTACTTTATATCTATCACTTAATATGTCAATTAAAGATACCTTAGACAATAGATTATTTAATTTTTCAATAAATAAATTATCCACAATAAATAAACTCAAACTTTAATATTTATATATTAATCGGATATAGAAATATTAAAAATTATATATTATCCCCATAAATAAATATCCATAAATATAAAAATATTTTAAAAAAAGTCAAGTATTTTTAATAATTATTAATAAAAATTATAGTATTCAAAATAAACTTATTTTAGACATTTATTACTTGACAAAATTTTGTTTTTTATTATTATAGTATGAATATATTTTGCGGAGACTTATCGTGCCTAGTTATTTTGAAAAGAGTCATAGAAGAAGAAGGATCTTAAACAAAATAAAATCAAGAAGGATTATTATAGATAAATTTAATATGCCATTAGGTATAGTACCTAGTGAATATGTTTACCCAATAGAAGGTACAAAAATAGAATTAAAAAATACTGATAACGGAGATATATATTCATATAAAATATCCGTTTCAGCAGAAAAAATATTTTCATTGTATATGAAACTATTAAAACTATTTCCGTCTTACGGAACTATAGTTATAGAAAGAATCAGTGAAGATGTTAATAGAGATTTCGATGTTCTTATGAGCGATCCTGATATCTCATTAAATGAAATAAGAAAAGTATTTAAAAGATATAATGAATTATGGATTGAATGCGGATTTGTCGGATTTGGCGTTATAGATGAGCTTACTGAATTTGAAATATTTATCAATTTAAATAAAGAAATAGAAATTAACACATCATATAAAAATATAAAAAAAATTAACCGTATATTAAATTCATATAAACTTTTTAATGATGAAGTTTCTTTTATCAGCGACTATGAACATGTACATTATTCTTTATCATCTATAGCAGCAGATGAAGGCTGCTCAGAAGAAGATGAATATGTTTTTGATTATTATGATATTATAAATAATCTAAAATCAGATTACGGATTTACAACTATTAATTTAAATGATACGGATAATATTATCAAAACTCCGAAATGGTGGAATGTTACAGTCAAGGGATTAGGGAAATGCCAGAAGAGAACCTTTATGTCTACATATTATATAGTGGCAAATACAATAGAAGAAATGGAAACTTTAATAGATGAAAAAATGAATGATATGAAAGTGGATTATTATTATATATATGATTTTTATAATGTAGATCCTAATAATTATAACTATGAAAATGTAAATGTTGCTGATATTCATAATGTATCTTTTGAAAGAGCACCTTTTGGTATATGGGGACAATCTGATGTATTTATATGCAAAGCTAAAAATATAGCTTCATATTATATTAATAAGAATTATGCAAGAATATACTAATGATAATTTTACAAATGCTTTAAAAATAAAAGAACATATTAAATATCAATTTAAATATTGTCCTTATTGCGGAGAAAAAGATTCCTTTATTTTTAATGATATAAAAATTTTTCAATGCTCAAAATGTAAAAGAACATATTTTACTAATCCGGCATCAGCTGTAGGAGTTGTAATAGAAACTCCAAATGGAATAGTATTCGTTGAAAGGAAATTTGAACCTAGAAAAGGTTATATAGATATGCCGGGAGGTTTTTGCGAGCCTTATGAAATGGTTGAAGAGACTGCTGTTAGGGAAGTTTTTGAAGAAACAAATATAAAATTAAATGATATACATTTTTTTATGAGCGGGGCTAATGAATATATATATGATGGTATTATGTATGTTACAGCAGATATATTCTTTTATTCAAAATTAGATTATATCCCAGATGCTGCTGCGAATGATGATGCTTCAAAAGTTATTTTTATAAAAAGAGAAGATATTAATTTTGAAAAAATAGCTTTTGAATCTGCCAAAGAGGCTTTTTCTTATTATATTAACAATTTTTAATTTTTTTATATGACGAATAAAAAACAAATTTTAGAGATAATATTAGCTTCATTAAGTGCTGTTTTGATAGCCGGATTTATTAGAATATTCTTCTTTGATACATATATTGTTACTAATAAATCTATGGAGCCTACTTTTTTTGAGGGAGATCAGATACTGCTTTTAAAAAAGAATTTTGTATTTAATAGAATTAAAAATTTTGATGTTGTCGTATTCAATTATAATGATACAAATCTTGTAAAAAGAGTTATAGGAATAGAGGGCGATAAAGTAGAAATAAAAGACGGCGGACTTTATTTAAATGACAATCTTATAGAACATGAATATTATATATTTTCAAGCGAAGATGACGGACTATATATTTTAGGAAATAATCAGTATTTCGTTTTGGGAGATAATATAAAGGTAAGTGAAGACAGCAGATATTTTGGGCTTGTAGATGAAAAAGATATAAAAGGACAGGTTATACTAATATTCAGCCCTAAAAAAAGATTTCAGCTATTTAATAATATTTTTCATCATAATAATATTTCAGAATAAATTATTATACAAATATCACCTGCACCAAAAACATATAAATTATAGTTCCTGCTCCTATGCCTATAAGTACATTTCTTTTTATTATATGCAAAATTATTATAATTGCTATAGATATTAATTCCGGCAAGGCATAAGGAAATTTTATAATATTTATGTCTTTCAAACAATATATTACAAGAAGTGCTATCATAGAATAAGGAAGCACTTTCCCTAAAAACTGCACATATCTATTTTCAGATAATGATTTATTTATTATAATAAAAGGAAGAAACCTTAAAAAAGCAGTTCCAATCACAATCATCAAAGCTGTTATAAATATTTCTGTATTATTCATATATTTTTCCATATTCATTATATTTATAAATTACGCTTATAGATATGAATATCAATACCATAGCAAGTATTATAAATATATTAGTTTTAAATATTAAAATAGGTATAGAGCATATAATACCAATCAAAGCACCTCTATGATCTTTACTTTCAAGCCATTGTTCTGTAAATATCACAACAAATAAAGCAGTTAAAACAAAATCAAGCCCTTTGGTATTGAAAGTGATAAAAGAGCCTATTAAACATCCAAGCAATGTACCTATATTCCAATAAAGATGATTCATAAATGACACAAAGAAAAGAAATGCATTTTTATTAATATTTTCCGGTATATCTGCAGAGCATAGTATAGAAAAAGTTTCATCACTTAAAGTATATATCAAATAAGGTTTTATAATTCCTGTATTTTGAAATTTTGATGCAAGAGATATTCCATAAAAACCGACCCTTGAATTAACTATTAATGTAAGCATAAAAGCGTATAAAGGATTAAAAGGTGCTAAAAATAAATAATTAATAGCCGTATACTGCATACTTCCGCAATAGGCAAATAAACTTAAAAAAACAGCAAGCCAAGTATCAAGTCCTTTAGCTTTCATAAGTACACCATAAGCCATACCCAAAAATATATACCCTACAAGAACAGCTACAGTAAAAGGAAATGCATATTTTAATGCCGAAATTAAATCATGTTTTTTAGTATTCATATTATTTATAACTTTGATTTGATATTCTTAACTTTGTTCTCATCAGTATATTTTACATTAAACTCTGAAGCTCTTAAAGCTGCCCCCATAAATACATTTTCATTCCTATACTGCATAATACTTTCAACTGTTTTATTTGCAGTCATATGATATTCATTAGCTTTTACAGTGTCTTTTATATATTCAATATTTCTTTCATTTATTCCGCTTCCGGGCATTATTATTATTTTATCATTATATTTTGAAACTAATTCTTTTAATTTGATTATACCGCTCATAACATTAGCCTCTCCTCCTGAAGTGAGTATTCTCTCAAAACCAATGGATATTATATCTTCGCATGCTTTATTTAAATCACAGCTTACATCTATTGCCCTATGAAATGTAGCTTTACTGCTTCCCCATAACTCTAATAATTTAGAGCATCTTTCTTTATCAACTTTTCCTTCTTTTGTAAGTATGCCGAATACTATACCGTCAATTTTTAATTCTTTCATGAGTTTTATTTCTCTTTTCATTATTTCAAACTCTATATCATCATAGCAGAAATCTCCGCCCCTAGGACGCACCATTGCATATATTGGTATATTTACTTTTTCTCTTGCTAATTCTAAAACACCGAAACTTGCAGTTGTGCCTCCCTCAAACATATTACCGCAAAGCTCAAGTCTGTCAGCTCCGCCTTTTTCAGCATTTATACAAGACTCTGCAGAATCAACGCATATTTCTATTTTGGTATTCATAATAATGCCTTTTATAAAATTATTAAAATGTGTAAATTATACTAGAAATTTGCTAATTGTCAAAATATATCATACATATCTTATTTTGCATATACTGCTAATATAAAAAAGTATTTATTCTTTACTCTTAAAGGAAGCATTGATAAATACCCTATTACAATAAACATACATATTCAAAATCCTGATAATATTACAGAAAATAAAAAATATTATATAGACGGATATTATAAATATAATAGTATTAATACTCAAATACCTATAAAGCGGAGAAATGGATAAGAATACTATTAAATTTACTGCCTTTGATTATGATAATTCTGATAAAAAAGAGGAGCATATCCTGATACTGCAATATCACTTTTGACATTAGATATTAATAAATTAAAAACAAAAATATTAACTTTATCAGATTTTGTAAATGACAGTGATAAATTTAGAAAAACTTTTCAAAGAGAAATTGATAAATATTATAAAGAAATTAGAGAAGATGATTTTACCATTGATGTAATAAATAAATCTGATAGTTATTATGCTGTCAAGAAATGTTTCAATTAACAGATATTCTGACAGTATTAGTTTGCATATAAGGTTTGAGCTTCCTCATGTTGTTAGAGCACTTGATGATTTTGAAATATCTTTTGAAAAATTAAAGCCTTATTTAAAAAAGAATATTTATTGATTATTATTGCTATATTTTAATGATAAATAATCAAAACTTTACTTTTATATTTATTTTTTGTATAATAGTATTATGAGCAGAAGAGATATTAATGTTTTAAATGATTATTTTGTGAGGTATTTATTTTCATCACCAGACAGTAATCCTATACTGCTTGATTTTATCAATTCAATAATGCTTGACTCTAATATGAAAACTTTTAGATCAGTAGAGATACTTACTCCATTTAATTATAAGGAAAATTATGAAGATAAGGAAACAATAGCAGATGTAAAATGTATTACACAAAATGGAACTGTAGTTATAATAGAAATTCAAATTCAAGGTAATTCAAGATTTCCAGAACGAATATTATATTATTGGGCTTCTAATTATAGCAAATTATTAAAACATGGAGAAAAGTATGATGCTTTAACTCCAGTAATTAGTATCAATTTACTCAATTTTAATTTAGATGATTCAAATAATATTCATTCATGCTATATGATTTATGATACCAATAATAAAAGATTACTCACTGATCATTTGCAAATTCATATAATTGAACTCAAAAAATTTAAATATAATTTATTACAATCAGATTTAAACTGTTGGCTTAAATTTTTTACAATGAAAGAAAAAGATAATAAGGAGGTTATTATGTCAGAATTAGTAAAAGAAAAACCTATAATGGAAGAAGTACAAAAAAGATACAATAACTTTATTAAAGACAGACTGATGATGAACGAATATGATAAAAGGCAGGCATATTTATATGGTAATCAAATAATGCTTGAAGAAGAAAGAAGATTAGGAAGAGAAGAAGGTATAAAAGAAGGTATAGAACAAGGTAAAAAAGAACAGAAAATATCTATAGCTAAAAGCTTCAAAAATGCAGGCATAGATATAAAAATTATAAGTGAAAACACAGGATTAAGTATAGAAGAAATAAAAAAATTGTGAGCATCTAGTAAATTTATTTACTAGACACAAATAGCGAGCAAGTTTTTTATGTCTAAATAATAATAAAAAATTTGTGAACATCTGGCAAGTTTACTTGTCAGACACTTTTAGTGAACAAATTTTTTATATATAAACAAAGAAATAGAAAAATTATAATAATAAAAATTGTTAGTGCTTGATATTTGTAAGAATGTCAGTGTCTTTAAAAAACAAGTTTTTTATAATTAAATAAATAATTTTTTATAAATCAAAAATTTTTAACTATTAAAAATAAAAAGAGCTTCTATATACAGCAATATATAAAAGCTCTTAATTTTTATTTATTACTTTTTAAGAAGTTCTCCTACTATCTCATCAAGCTCTTCAGGTTTTACTCTAGGATCATAGCGTCCTACTATATTTCCCTGTCTGTCTATCAAGAACTTACCGAAATTCCATCTTATTTTTTCAACGCCTTCTTCTGTAGGTTTTTCTGCTTTCAAATAAACAAATAAAGGATCCGCATTTTTACTATTAACTTTTACTTTATCAAATAGTTTGAAAGTAATACCAAACTTTTCTTTTCTAAACTCGGCAATCTCTTCAATAGGTTCTTTTGCCTGACCTCCGAATTGATTACAAGGGAAATCTAATATTTCAAAGCCTTCTTTTTTATATTTTTTATACAAGTCTTGCAATGCTGGATACTGTTTTGTAAATCCGCATTTTGTGGCAGTATTTACTATTAATAAAACTTTACCTTCATATTTTTTTAATTTAACATCCTTGCCTTCAGCATCTTTTACTGTGTAATTATATATACTCATAATTCCTCCATAATTTTTTATAAGTATTAATTATTTATTGTAAAATTATAAATTAATTTTTCTATATATGCAAATAAAAAAGGCATACTCTATAATAATAGAATATGCCTTGAAATTACTCCAATTATAAATTATAAAAGAGCTTTAGCAGCATTTAAAGCAGCATCATAATCTGGTTCATTAGTGATTTCTGGAACATATTGTACATATTTAACAGTATTGTCTTTGTCAAGAACAAATACAGCACGAGTTAAAAGTTGTAATTCTTTTAATAAAGTACCGAATTTTCTTCCGAAATCTTTTTGATTGTAGTCAGAAGCTACTATATGTGAAGAAGCATTAGCAGCAGCACACCATCTAGCTTGAGCGAATGGTAAGTCAACAGATACTGTTACTACTGTTACTCCTTTTAAAGAAGCAGCTTCTTTATTGAATCTTTTAGTTTGTACATCGCATACAGGTGTATCTAAAGATGGTACAGAAGATATGATTTTTACTGTATCACCTGCATCTTTTAAAGACCATGGACTTAAATCTGTTTTTACTACTGTAAAATCTAAAGCTTTAGCTCCAACTGTTAATTGAGCACCTTCTAAAGTTTGTGTTGCACCTTGAAATGTAACTGTCATTTTTTACTCCTTCTATTATTTATTAATTTTAATAAAAATTAAATATAATCTTTTATTATTTAAGAAAATATATAAATTATTAGGAAAAAAGTCAATAAAAAAAATGAATAATTTTATTTTTTAACTCTTTCAAGGAGCTTAAGTCTAATTAAAAACTCTTTATTGTATTTTATATCTATCTTTATATTTTTTTTTGTGATAGGATGAACAAAATTAATCTCTTTTGCTATTAAAGCAAAACCTTTCATTTTATAAATATCAGCATTTTTTGAATATATTTTGTCTCCTATTATTGGATGTCCTATATATGAAAGATGCACTCTTATCTGATGCGTTCTTCCTGTTAAAGGTTTTAATTCAAGTAAAGTATGTTCATTTAATATTTTTAGAACTTTATAATGAGTTACTGCTGATTCGCCTCCGTCTTTTACAAGCAATGGTATTCTCCTATTAGGATTTTTTTTGTCTATTCCTATTGACACATCTATTGTACCATTATCTTTTTTTACTTTTCCCTGAACTATGGCATGATACACTTTATTAATGGTTTTATTTTTAAAAGATTCTTCAAAATATTTTTTAGTTTTCTCATCTCTAGCAAGAATAAGTATTCCTGAAGTAAATTTATCTATTCTATGAACTAAATATAAACTATCAATATGATTATATTCTTTTTTTATTGTATCTATTAAATTATTATCCGCCTCAATACCTGCTTCTTTATCAATAGCAATGAAATAATCATCTTCATAAATAATTTTCATTTTATATTCACTTTATAATTATTATAATTTTTCTATAATTAAAGATATTCTAGTAAAAAAGTAATTCACATTTCTCAAACTTTCAGCAATAAGAAATATTAATTTTTCTCTTGTATCTCTTTCTCCCCTTTCGCACATAAGTATAGTTGCTGATAAAATAGTTTGCAGTATGCTTGCTTTTTTTTGATATTCTTTTACAAGATTCATTGTTTCATAATATAAATTATCTATATTATTTAAATTATTATTTATATTGTTATATGTATTTGACAAAACATTTCTAAATTCTTCTAATATATTTTTTAATTCTATATAGGCTTTTTTTATATCGGTGTCATTATCTTTTTTATATATGCTATTAGCTATATTTAATGCTTTACTTCTTATATTATCAATAGAAAAATTTTCTATGAAGCCCTCTTCTATAGAATCTATCTTCACAGCTTCTTTAGTAATTCTCCTTATTTTCATATTTGAATATTTATCTTTAAATTCATTAAAATATTCCATCTGACTTTCAAATACAAATTCTGTAGGCGGATAATTGTCTATATTTGTATTATTTCTTATAGCATTAAAATAATATGATTCATAAGTTTTTAATTTATTAGTTTTATTCACCATATATTCATAAGAAAGAGCATGTTTGATATGCCTCTCATAAAAAGGATAGCTATTGTCAAAACCTATTAATAATACTTCATCTAAACCAATATAATGAGCAAAATCTATCATAGTTGTTGCTACGGTGCTTGAAGTAGTAAGGCATGATAATTTGGTGAAATCCTGTATATATTTTATTATTCCTAAATTTTCAGAAGAAGTAAACCTTATAATATCAGCATTTATATTTCTAGGTATTATTTTATTTGCCGCTATATCCATAACCAAATAAGGAAATTCTCTATTTTCATATACAAAATCTAAAGAATTAAAAAATCCCCCGTCTACAGTAATTACAAAATCAGGAATTATACCATGTTTACATAACACACTGTAACTTGTATCAACGCATATAATAAAGAAATTTTCTCTTTCTTTTTTTATTGTATCTATACTATGCTTCAAAGTAGGACCCGGACATATAAGCAATGCCTTTAATCCTTTAAATGCATCTTTAAAAGGAATTATATCCGATGATTTTTTTATATACTCACTATTAAATATTATATTCTTAGTCCATATATTCTCAAAATACATATTAGTAAATATATTGGATATTTCTTTTTCCATTATATTTAATATCTGAGTATAAAATATATTAGCATTATCCTTTTCTTCTTTGGTAAGCGATGGAAGAAGAACTAAATTAATACCATTTATACTTTTATAATCAATGATTTTATTTATATAATCAATACTGTCATCTTTATATACAAAAAATATATTCTTATTATCCGTATTGTATATATTATAATAAGAATATTTGAAAACTGCAGCATCTTCTATAACAACTATTATTTTAAGAGTTTTTATGATTTCTTTATTAAAATAATTATCAATATTTTCAATCAGGTATTTTAAAGTGTATCCTAATCCATAACCATATATTATGAGAAGATTTTTATTTTTATTTATATTTTCTAAAGCTCTTTTACATTCATTATTAATATTATATTTGCTATGTAAAGCTCTGCCATTTTTGGAAATTATTATGATATTATCTTTATTTTTTTCTATTTTGTATGAAGCGTCAAGTTCGCTTTTTTCTTCTTTTAATAAATTATGCAGTTTTACTGATATATTCATCTATTTATAATAACAAAAAAAATATAAAAATCAAATATATAGCACAATATATAATAAAAAATAATTGACAATATCCATAATTATTATAAATTATAAAGATATAACTTTTATGAGGTATTTTTATGTCAACTTCACCATTAGGATATAATACTAAAACAGGAAAACCATATAAAGTAATGGTTATAGATGATTCTAGTACTATAAGGATAGCTGAAAGAAAGATATTATTATCTGAAAGCTTTGATGTAATATTGGAAGCTGACGGTGCTATGGATGCTTTAACAAAACTTAGAGAAGCAACAGATAAACCGGATATAATAATGACGGATTTTGAAATGCCGCAGATGAATGGAATCGATTTGCTTAAAAGGATTAGAGCATTGAATATAGACTCCAAGATAATAGTTGTTACTTCTTATGCCAACAAAGGCGTATTAATGGAGTTCTTAAAATTAAAAGTAGACGGATATATTGTAAAGCCTGTTAATCGTCAGACTATGATATATCATTTAGCTAGGATAATAGGAAGAGAAGATTATTTAAAATAAATTTAATCTTAAGCATTTTAATTTATAATGTCTGAAACTATATTTTCAGAAATAAAATATATTATTACAATAGTATAGATTGAATTATATATTTTCTTCTATATTATAGTATCATTTTATATATTGATAATTTTATCATAAAATGTTATAATTGTATGAATATTTTTTAAGGATATAAATATATGGCAGTAAAAAAGAATAAAGAAGATAATTCAGAAGAAAGACAATATTCCACACTGACAAAAGATATCTTGAAAAGAGTAGATCATATTTCAATAGAAAATGAATTAAGAGAATCTTATTTAACTTATGCTATGAGCGTTATCGTGTCTAGGGCATTGCCTGATGTAAGAGACGGTTTAAAACCTGTTCATAGAAGAATCTTATATGCTATGTATGATGCTAATCTTACACATGATAAACCATATAAGAAATCAGCAGCCACAGTCGGTGAAGTTTTAGCCCGCTATCACCCGCACGGAGATGCTGCAGTTTACGGAACTATGGTAAGAATGGCACAGGATTTCTCTATGCGTTATTTGCTTGTAGACGGACAGGGTAACTTCGGTTCTATAGATGATGACCCTCCTGCAGCAATGCGTTATACTGAAGCAAGAATGACTCGTTTTGCTGAAGAGATGCTTAATGATATAGAAAAAGAAACTGTTAAATTCGTACCGAACTTCGATGATTCCAGAACTGAGCCTTCTGTACTTCCTGCTACAGTCCCTCAGCTTTTAGTTAATGGAAGTATGGGTATTGCTATTGGTATGGCTACTAATATGCCGCCTCATAACTTAAAAGAGGTTGTAAATGCTATAGTTTATTATATAGATCATCAGGATGCAGAAATTAAGGATTTGATGCGTTATGTACAAGGTCCTGACTTCCCTACTGCTGGAATTATATACGGTAAAGAAGGAATAAAAGAGGCTTATACTACAGGAAAAGGACGAATAAAGCTAAGAGCTAGACTTGAAGTAGAAGAAACAAAAAAAGACAGAGAAGCTATAATAGTTAAAGAGCTTCCTTACGGCGTTGTAAAAACTAATTTGCATGAAAAAATAGCTGAATTAGTTAAACAGGGAAAAATTGAAGGCGTTGCTGATATTAGAGATGAATCCAGCAATAGAGCAGGTATTCGTCTTATAATAGAACTCAAAAAAGGGGTTGCCACACAAATAGTGCTTAATCAGTTATGGAAGCATACTGATTTGGAAACTACTTTCGGTATAATAAATCTTGCCTTAGTTAATGGCGAACCTAAAGTTTTAAATTTAAAAGAGCTTATAAAATATTTTGTTGACCATAGAGTTGAGGTTATCACAAAAAGAACAGAATATGATTTGAATCAAGCTAGGGCTAAAGCTCATATATTAGAAGGCTTACTCATAGCTCAGGCTAATATTGAAGAGGTTATAAGAATAATAAGAGAAAGCGAAAATACTGATGCTGCAAGAACTACTCTTATGAACAGATTTAAACTTTCAGAAAAACAGGCTCAGGCTATACTTGACATGCCTCTCAAACGCTTAACTGCTTTAGAAAAATTAAAAATAGAACAGGAATTACAGCAATTAAGAGAGTTTATAGCTTACTGCGAAGATTTGCTTGCACACCCAGAAAAAATACTTGCAGTTATTAAAGATGAGCTTAAAAAAATAGCAGAAAAATACGGTGATGACAGAAGAAGCGAAATAATCGGAAAAACTAATGACACCGAAATAGATGAAGAAGATTTAATACATGATGAAGATGTAGCGGTATCTATTACTACTCAGGGATTCATTAAAAGAGTACCTGCTTCAAGCTATCGTACACAAGGCAGAGGCGGCGTAGGTGTTCAGGGCGGAAAATCTCAAGGCGAACATTATATAGAACATTTATTCGTTGCTTCTACTAAAGACTATTTATTTATATTTACAGACAGAGGTAAGGCTTTCTGGATGAAGGTGCATGAAATACCTGCTTTAAGTAAAATATCTCAGGGTAAAAGTATTAAATTTATACTTAATTTAGCACCTGAAGAGAAAATTACAAGCTACTTCACAGTATCCGAATTCGAACCTAAACAGTCTATTATTATGGTTACAAAAATGGGTACTATAAAGAAAATGGAATTAAAACATCTTGAGAATGCCAAAAAAAGAGGAATACTTGCTTTAACATTAGAAAATAATGATGAATTAGTTGCAGTTTCACCTGTACAAACAGGAGATGATTTCATTATGACTACTGCTTCAGGACTTGCTTTAAGAATCACTGAAGAGAAGATTAGAAAAATGGGAAGAGCAGCAGCTGGTGTTAAAGGTATTGCATTAGATGATGATGATGTTTGCGTATCAGGAAATGCTATACATAAGGGTGAATCATTAATTGTTATTACAGAAAATGGTATAGGTAAGAGACTTTCTTCAAAACAGTTTAATGTTAAAGGAAGAGGAGGAAAAGGACAGATTTATATTAAACCGGACAATAAAACAGGAAATGTTGTCAGCGTAAAAACTGTAGGTGATAAAGATGAAATAATGGTTGTTACTACTGATGACATGACTATAAAGATTAAAGCTGATTCTATACCTGAACTTGGAAGAAATGCTAAGGGTGTAAAAATCGTTAATATTTCTGATGGTGCTAGGGTTAGTGATTTAGCTGTTGTACCTGCTGATAGTGAAGAGAAAAAATAATTTAATATTTATAAAGCCTATATTTTTTAATATAGGCTTTTTTAATTAAAAAAAATTGCATTTTTATGAAATTTTATTATATTGATAATATAACAAAATGAGTATTTATAAATATTTGAAATAATTGTTATTTTATTTCTTAAATCTTTAATTTTAATTATATACAATTTTTTCTGTTAACTGTTAAAGAAAAAATTTACTTATTAAAAATATAAAAATATAGATAATATTAATATGTTATTTTGAGGTTACATTATGAATACTACAATAAAGCTGCCTTATGATGCCGAAATATTTATAAAGAGTAAATTTCTTAAAGCACAAATAGTAGAAATCGAAAAAACAGATAATATTTTTAAAGTAGAACTTGATAATGAAGTATTTATCACATTTGATGAAAATGGTAATTGGATTTCCATTAATAGTGAGAAAAGGCTTCCTGAAGATGTTATTCCTGATATAGTTCAAAAGAAAATAAATAAATTAAAAAGATTTGAAACAAAATATAAATATGAGAATTTAGATATTAATGAAATAAGGAAAATCATTAATTCATATAGAGTAATATTAGATCATTATTTGGAAATGCATATATACAGTAATTAAATCATTTCAAACAGCGAACTATTTTACCATTAGACATCTCATAAACATTGTTAGCATAAGCTGCTATATTATGGGCATGTGTAACCATAATAATACTAGTTCCTTGTTTATTAATAGTTGTTAATATTTCCATCAAAGTTTTTGTACTTGCAGGATCAAGATCGCTTGTAGGCTCATCGGCTATTAAGCATTTACAGCCGTAAGCCAATGCTCTTAATATAGCAACCTTTTTCATTTCACCGCCTGACAGATTAGATGCTTTAGAATATGTTTTATCTTTAAGAGCAAATAATTCTATATTTTCCTTAGTCTGATTTATTTTTTCTTCTGTAATTTTATGTTTAAAAGATAAAGGCATTAATATATTATCAATAACGCTTATAGTTGGTATAATAACAGGATATTGAAATATATAAGAAAAATATTCTCGTCTAAAACTTGCAAGAACATCTTCGCTGGCTCCATTCAATTTGAAAGAATCATAATATATAGTTCCGCTAGTAGGTTTAAGTATTCCGCCTATTATACTTAGCAATGTACTTTTTCCGCTACCTGTATGTCCTACAAAACTTATAAAATCACCTTGATTGATATCCAAACTAATATCTTCGCAGGCATTGAATTGATTAACTCCTAAAGGGAAAACCTTTGATACATTGATTATTTTTATATTCATAGTGTTCCCCTCAAATCATCATAAGGATCTTTTCGTAAAAGTATAGAATTAGAAATAAAGGCTCCTATCATAAAGCCTACTATTAGTACAGCATTTGATAGTAATACTACATAAGCTCCGTTAATTACATCAGAAATTTCTACCAAAGTTAATATATATGAACTATATCTTATATACAAGATTAACATTTCTATAATACAAATCAAAAATGATCCTAAAGGATATAAAAGGCTTATTAATATAGCTAATTTTCTTATAGCTAATTTAGTAGCTCCGAATATACGCAAAGTAGAAAACATTCTGCTGTTCTTTGAAAATATATAAGAGCTGGATATTGCCGAATATAATACTCCTATTATTAATATTCCTATAAATAAAGCGTATATAGAAAACTCTCTGAAGAAAGGTATATTTTCATTTAATAATATTTCATATTTCCATACCAAACTAAATATAGAAGTTACAGTCATAAGCTGAGATAATGAAATAAATATTATTATTGAAAATACAATACTTCCTTTAATGAGTTTTGAAGCATATCCTATAGTTGAATTATACACAATAAAAAACCTTTTATTTTTTTTAACCTATTAGCCGTATCTTTGTAAAATAGCTCTAAAATTCAATATCGATATTATCTATGATTACTTAAGCAAATTATTTTTACTGTATATAAGTAATTATCTTAATGTTCCGAATTCTATTGTATTAAAATTATCTACTTCTTCTATTAGCGGGATAGGATATTCAGACATATCTTTTCCTTCTCTTAAGGTATTGTATATTGTTAAATTATTTTTTTTCCAATCGGATAATCTTTTTTTGTATTCTTTTGTATACCCTGAAGTCATTTCTAATCTGCCGTTATTCAGAATAAAGCCTACTAGCATATTTACATTGCTATTTGGAATAGAATCTCTTACATCATAAGCAACATAATTTAAAGGCATCTTTTCATAATAATAAGCATTAGTAGAGCTTTCCGCATACAGAAATATTCCTGTACCGCCTTTCATACCATTTATTTTATATTCCACATCTCCATTTTCTTTAAATGTATATAAATATCCGTTAGGAGCAAGCACACTTTTCCCCTTAACCGATTTTACCCATACATTATTATATTCACTATCAGATACCTTAACATTAGAGGCACAAGAGCTTATAATAAACAATAAGATGAATATACTATACAATTTCAACATAAGAGACCTTATTTAAAAATATTTTTTATATTTTCGGCATAAAAACTAATTATAATATAAAATTATATTTATGTAATTTTTTCATAGTCTTTTCATTATGAACTATTGCTATTTAATAAAATAATATTTATTATATATTGACATTTTTAATACCTTATATAAATGGTAAAAGTAATATGTATAATAATGAATCAATATATAGCGAATTAATAGAAAAATTTTCAAAAAGCGAAGAATTTGTAAATTTCGATATAAAAAAAACAAAAAGCATAACAGGACTTAAAGGAGGAAGTGATTCTTTATTTTTCGCTTCTATTTTTAATACAGAAAGCATTTTAATAATCAAAGAAAATGAAAGCGATGCTATGCTTCTAAGCCAATCTTTAAATTTTTACAATATACCTAATTATTATTTTCCTGATTATGATACTGTTCCTTTTACTAAAATGTCCCCCATTACTGATATAGCACAGGAAAGAATAAATATATTATATAAATTAATAAACAAAGAAAAATGTATAATAATAACAACGATAAATGCTGTAACTAGAAAATTACCAAATAGAAATGATTTGAAAAAGCTGCCTATATATTTAAATGTAGGGGATAAATTAGATTTGGATAATTTAAGATTAACATTGTATGATTTAGGATATGTTATAGAAAGAGAAGTTGCAGAAAAAGGTACTGCTTCTGTAAGAGGAAGTATAGTAGATGTATTTTCTGTGGAATATGACAATCCTATTAGAATAGAATTATTTGATGATGAAATAGAGAGTATAAGATTATTTAATATAGAAGACGGAAGATCTTTCAAAACCGCAGAAAATATTATTATTTATCCTGTAAGAGAAGCTGTATATAGTGATTCGGCGGTAAATGAATTTTTAAACAGTAATGATATTAATGATGAAATTAAAGACAATATAATAAAAAGAAAATATTTCGCCGGAAGTGAAAATTTACTGCCTATTTTTTATACAAATTTAGAAACTATATTTGATTATTTTGATTATGGTTATGTATTTATTGATGATGCTTTAAAATTAAAAAATAAATTTATTACTATTATAGATACTATAAAAGAAAATTTTAATGACATAGATAATATATTCAATATAATAGAAGATATTTATAAACTTTATATTGATAATAATTACTTATCTGAGATAGTAAAAAAATCAATAAATATATCTCCGTTCATAACAGATGCAGATATATATAAATTTAACTTTTTGGAAGGTGTTTCTTTTAAATCAAGATTAACAGATTTTCTTGATTATGTTAAAGAATATAGGGAAAAAGATTATTTAATTATTCTCTCTACAGGTCATCATGATCAGGCATTAAGATTTTATAAGATAATGCAGGATTTATCTCCAATCATTATAACTGAAAATGAAATACAAGAAGATGAAGAAAAAGTATCTGAAGATAAAGAAAATAATGATAATAAAGAAATAATAAATAACAGCATAGAAAATACTGAGAATAATAATGAAGATAATAAAGAAATAATTCTTGAAGATAATAATAAAAAAGAAGAAACAAAAAAAGATTATTCAAAAAATGAAAATAATTTTTATATAATAACTACCCAATCATCATCAGGTTTTATAAAAGATGATATAAAAACAATATTCATGGCAGATTGGGAAGTATTTGGAAGAAAGAGAAAAAAGGTAAGAAAAATACCTAAAGTTAATAAAAACTTAATAGAAACATTTGTAGACTTGAATGTAGGAGATTATGCTGTACATGTCAATTATGGTATAGGAAAGTATTTAGGTCTTACAAGAAAAATGTCAAATGGAAAAGAAAAAGACTATATAACATTAGAATATGCTAAAGGCGATAAACTTTATATACCTGTAGAGCAAATGAACTTCGTACAGAAATACATATCCGGACATGGCGAAGCCCCTAAATTAACATTATTAGGCGGAAGTGCTTGGGATAAAATAAAGAGCAAGGCAAGAGAAGATGCATTAGCTACTGCCAGAGAATTAATAAAACTTTATGCTATAAGATCCAATATCAGAGGAAATGTTTATGGGGCTGATACTCAATGGCAGGACGATTTTGAAGCTTCATTTCGTTATGAGGAAACAGTTGATCAGTTAAGAGCCATTAATGATATAAAAGAGGATATGGAAAGCGGCAAAATGATGGACAGACTTGTATGCGGAGATGTAGGATTTGGAAAAACAGAAGTGGCATTCAGAGCTGTATTTAAAGCTATAATGGCAGGAAAACAATGTGCTATACTCTGCCCTACCACTATATTATCACAGCAGCATTATAATAATGCCAAAAAAAGATTTGAAGATTTTCCTATTAGAATAGAAGTTTTAAATAGATTCGTTACAAGCAGGCAGGCAAAAAGAAATAAAGAATTATTAAAAACAGGCTCCTGCGATTTAATAGTAGGAACTCATATGCTTTTATCAAAAGATATTGAGTTTAAAAATCTCGGACTTATAGTTATAGATGAAGAGCAGAGATTTGGTGTTAAGCATAAAGAGGCATTAAAAAAATTAAGATTAGAAACAGATGTTCTCACCCTTTCAGCTACGCCTATACCTAGAACTTTAAATATGGCTTTAACAGGAATAAGAGATATAAGTATAATAGAAACCCCTCCATTAAATAGAATACCTGTAAAAACTTTTGTTACAGAGTTCAGCGAAGAAGCAGTTGTAAATGCAATAGAAAGAGAACTTAAAAGAGAAGGACAAGTATTTTACCTTTATAACAGAATAGACACTATAGAATCATTTGCACTTATGATAAAAAAACTTTGTCCTAAGGCAAGAATATGCGTAGCACATGGAAGAATGACAGGGCATCAGTTAGAAAAAATAATGGAAGATTTTATTAATCATAAATATGACATACTAGTATCAACTACTATAATAGAAAACGGTATAGATATACCTAATGCTAATACTATACTAATAGATAATGCAAATAAATTAGGATTATCCGAACTTTATCAATTAAGAGGAAGAGTTGGAAGAAGCGACAGAGAGGCTTATGCTTATATGTTCTATCCAAGCGATTTAGCTCTTACAGAAGTTGCTTATAAAAGACTTGAAGCTATATCTGAACATACAGATTTAGGTGCAGGATTTAAAATAGCTATGCGTGATTTAGAAATAAGAGGAGCAGGAAATATTTTAGGTAAAGAGCAATCCGGTATGATATATCAGGTAGGTTATGAACTTTATACTCAAATGCTTGAAGAAGCTGCCAATGAATATAAAGGAGAAATAAAAGAAGTAACATTCGATACAGTTATTGATTTGAAGCATAATTTATTTATTCCTGACTCTTATATAGCAGATTCAAAAGAGAAAATATCCGCATACAAATTAATAATGCGTTCTCAAAGCGATGAAGATATAGAATATTCTAAAGAGTTTATGACAGATAAATACGGAAAACTTCCTAAAGAATTAGAAGATATTTTTAATATAGCAAAACTTAAAATCATATTGAAAAGAATTAGAATATTATCTGTTATAGAAGGACAGTATAATATATATCTTAAACTTGATAAACTTTCAAAAATAGATACTGATAAACTTGTAAAATTAATCAATACAAAAAATTCCGGAGTTTATTTTGATAAGGATAATCTTAATCAATTAATAATACCTGTTGTAAATGAAAAAGAAAATGATATTGAATGGAAATTAGAAAAAATAAAAAATGTAATATTGGCAATAGAAAGCGAAAATTATACAGAGGATACTAATTCACAAAATAAAAGTAATGAAAACACTGAAAATAAAGAAGATAATAAAAAAGAAGAACATTCCAAAATGAGCATTGTAGAAGCTAATATAAAAAATAACAAAAATAATAAAAAAAGAATTATATCAAGAAGATCGCCTAAATTGATAAAAGTAAATAAAAAATAATATAATTTTAATTTATTTAAACTACATTAAGTATAATAATATACTACAAATTATACTTAATGTAGTTTTTTTTATATTTTTTGATTGAAATTGATTATTTTTGATTGATTTTGATTGATTTTTATAGTTTTTTTGCTATAATTATTAATATAAAGATTGAATGAGGTAAGAATAAAAGTGCTGAAAGTAAGCAGATATGAATTAATTTTTGAAGTTATAAAAGAGAAAAAGAATATTAAAATAGAAGAATTAATTGAAAGACTTAATGTTTCAGAGGCAACTATTAGGAGAGATTTAACATTTCTTGAAAAAGCAGGAAAAATAAGAAGAGTTCATGGCGGTGCTATATTAGTTGATACTCAGGAAGAAAGTTTGATATACAAAAAGGAAATATATTCAGAAGAAAAAGAAAAAATAGGAAAGTTTGCTGCTTCATTAGTTGAAAGCGGTAATACAATATATTTAGATGCAGGAACAAGTGTTTTTGCTATGATTAAATATTTGTCGGGGATTGAGAATATAAAAGTTGTAACAAACGGTGTAAGCCATATAGATGAGCTTAATAATAAAAGAATAGAAACTTATTTGATAGGAGGAAAGATAAAAACACTTACAGGAGCATTGGTTGGAGGAACTGCTGCAATGTCTGTAAAGAATTTCAATTTTGATTTAGCATTTATGGGAGCAAATGCAATAGATATTAACGGATATTCTACACCTGACAGTGAGGAGGCATTAATAAAAAATGAAGCTGCTTCAAAAGCAAATAAAACTTATTTTTTATGCGATGAATCAAAATTAAAAAAGAAAAGTTTTATTAATTTTTATAACTTAGAAGATTCATATTTGATAACAAATGCAAAAGAAATAGATAATAATATAAAAGATAAATTAAAAGGATTATTTATTGTTAATCAATAAAAAAGTGAGGGATTATTTATGATATATACTTTAACATTAAATCCGGCTGTAGATTATTATATAGGCATGGATAACTTTGAAGAGGGAGAATTAAACAAAGTTAATAATGCCTATACATTAGCCGGAGGAAAGGGAATTAATGTTTCCAAAGTTTTAAAAAATTTCAATATTGATTCTATTGCTTTAGGATTTTGCGGAGGATTTACCGGAGATTATATAAAAAAGCATCTTAAAGAATACGGCATCAAAGAAAATTTTATTGATTTAGAAGAAAATACAAGAATCAATATAAAATTAAAAACTTTAAAAACAGAAAGTGAAATAGCAGGAAAATCACCTAATATTTCAAAAGAAAAAGTTAATGAGCTTTTAGATTTTATAAAAAACAATATAAGAGAAAATGACATACTAGTATTATCCGGAAGCGTTCCGAACTCAATAGAAAGCAGTATATATAAAGATATTATATCAATAGCAAATAAAAATATAAAAGTAATACTAGATGCAAGAGATAAGGCATTCAAATTCGGATTAAAAGCAGGAGTATTTCTTACAAAACCAAATAAAAAAGAATTAAGCGAATATTTTAATAAACAAATAGAAAACACAGAAGATATTATAAAGTATGCAAGAGAATTAATAAAAGAAGGAAGCGGGAATGTAATAGTATCCTTAGGAAAAGATGGTTCTATACTTGTAACAAAAGATGAGGCTTATTTAGGAAATGCCCCTGACGGAAAATTGATAAGTTCTGTTGGAGCTGGGGATTCTATGGTTGCTGGTATAGTTTATGGCTTAAGCAATAGTTTAAATATAATTGATTCTTATAAATATGCTATAGCAAGCGGAAGTTCTACTGCTTGTTCTGAAGGTTTAACTACATTTGATAATATGAAGAAATTTTTAGAAAATGCAGAAATAAAAAAAGTTAATTAATTTTTTAAATGGAGGCACACAATGCTAAAAGATGTTATAACTTTAGATTGTATTGATGTAGATCTAAAGGGAACAACAAAATCAGAAATTATAGATGAAATGGTTGATATTCTCTATAATAACGGCAGATTAAATGACAGAGAAGAGTATAAGCAGGAAATACTAAAAAGAGAAGCTCAAAGCTCTACAGGTATGGAAGAAGGAATAGCAATACCGCATGGTAAAACTAAAGCTGTAAAGATTCCTACTGTTGCTATAGGTATTTCCAAAAAAGGTGTTGACTATGAATCATTAGACGGTGAGCCTTCGCATTTATTTTTTATGATAGCAGCTCCTGAAAACTCTAATGACTCTCATATAGAGTTATTATCTAAAATAACTACTCTTCTTCTTGAAGATGATATTAGAGAGGCATTATTAAATGCAAAAACTAAAGAAGAAGTACTTGATATATTAATGAAAAATGCTGAAAAAGATAATGAAAACTCATCTTTAAATCAGGAAAGCAGTAATAATAATGATTCATATCAGGTATTAGCAGTAACAGCATGTCCTACAGGGATAGCACATACTTATATGGCTGCTGATGCTTTGCTTAAAAAAGGTAAAGAACTTGGAATTACTATAAAAGTAGAAACTAATGGATCAAGCGGTGTAAAAAATGAGCTTACAAAAGATGAAATAAAAAATGCCAAAGGTATAATAGTAGCAGCTGATAAAAATGTTGCTATGGATAGATTTGCAGGAAAGAATGTTGATATAGTAGGCGTTAAAGAGGCTATAAAAAATCCTGAGCAGTTAATAAAAAATGCATTAAATCAAACAGCACCTATATATCAAATTAATTCTGAAGGAGGATCTTCAAACAAATTTGCTAAAAAGCCTAAAACAGGAGTATACAAGCATTTAATGTCAGGCGTATCAAATATGCTTCCTTTTGTTGTAGGCGGAGGTATACTTATAGCATTTTCATTTATGTTTGGTATAAATGCCAGCAATCCTAATGATCCTTCATATAATGCATTTGCGAAACTTTTAAATGATATAGGAGGAGGAAATGCATTCTTCTTAATGGTGCCTGTAATGGCAGCATTTATTGGTATGAGTATTGCTGACAGACCGGGATTTGCTCCTGCTATGGTTGGAGGACTTATATCATTAAACAGCGGCGGCGGATTTTTAGGCGGACTTATAGGCGGTTTTTTGGGCGGCTATATTACACTTCTACTAAAAAAAGTATTTTCTAAATTGCCTGAAAGTTTGGACGGAATTAAACCTGTTTTACTATATCCATTATTTGGAATATTTTTTACAGGTGCTATAATGTATTTATTCATAGTTGATCCAATAGCTGCAATAAACTCAGGACTTTCTAATTTCTTAAAGAATATGGGTACAGGAAACTTAATATTATTAGGTGCTGTGCTTGGTGCTATGATGTCCACTGACATGGGAGGACCTATAAATAAAGCGGCCTTTACATTTGGAATAGCAATGATAGCTTCAGGTGATTATGCTCCTCATGCTGCTGTTATGGCTGGTGGTATGGTTCCTCCTTTGGGTATAGCATTAGCTACAACAATATTTAGAAACAAATTCACTGCTGATGAAAAAGATGCAGGAAAAACATGCTATGTTATGGGGCTTTCATTCATCACCGAAGGAGCTATACCATTTGCCGCATCAGATCCTATAAGAGTAATACCTTCTTGTATGATTGGTGCTGCTATTGCCGGAGCTTTGACTATGGCTTTTCGTATAGAACTTAGAGCTCCTCATGGAGGAATATTTGTTCTTCCTATAGTGAATAATCCTGTAATGTATTTACTTGCTATAGTGATAGGTTCTGTAATAACTGCAGCAATACTAGGATTTATTAAGAAACCGGCAGAAAATTAACATATATCTTCTAAAAAAGGCTGTATCCTTATCCAATAAAGATACAGCCAATAAAATTTCAAACTATTCTAAATAACAATGATGGAATTTATGAAATCCTAGAGGATCATAATAAACACCTTTAAGTTTAGGAGATACAAGCAAAGGTTCTGTATAATAATATATAGGTATTATAGCCTCTTCTTTCATAAGCATTTCTTCTGCTTTATGCATAGTCTCCATTCTGAATTTCTGATCTCCTGAAAGCATAACCTGACTTATTATATCATCATAAGCCTTATTACTATAAACACTGTAATTATTAGGCGAATAACTTAAGCATAAACTCATAAAGTTTACAGGATCATCAAAATCACCATTCCATGCTCCTCTAGCCATAGTTATGTTTCTGTCATATCTTGTCTGTAAAAATACTGCCCATTCTTCCTGAGTTAAAGTTACATCAATACCAAGATTTTCTTTCCACATCTGCTGAACAGCTTCAAATATTTTTACATGTATTCCCGGATCTGTTTTAAACTCCATAACAGGAAAACCTGCCCCATTAGGATATCCTGCTTCAGCCATTAATTTTTTAGCTTCCTCAACATTTTTAGCATATCCTTCTTTAGTCACATCAATATATTCTCCGCCGTTTTCTCTGAAATCTCCTTCATAATCAGATATTCCAAAAGGCACTAAAGCACCGGCAGGCTTCTCCCCTCCTCTTGTAATTTGTTCTACTATATAATTTCTGTCAATGGCAAGAGATAATGCCCTTCTTACTCTTACATCTTTTAATATATTATTAGTTAAATTTAAACAATAATAATATGATGATATTCTAGGCTCTATTACTATAAGTCCTTCATTTTGAAGTGTCTGTATATCCTGTCTAGGGAAAGATCTTGCAAAATGCAAAGAACCTGCTTTAACGCCGGCAACAGAAGCGGTTTCATTTTCCATAAGAACAAATGTTATTTTATCAGGAACTATATCTTTTATATTCCAATAATTAGTATTTTTTACCATTACAAGGCTCTCATCTCTGTTTCTTTCTACAAGTTTGAAAGCACCATTTCCTATATAAGTATTAGCATTTAAAGTCCATTCATCTCCGTACTGTTCTATAATATCTTTTCTAAGCGGATAAAATGTAGGAAAAGTTAAAAGCTCTAAGAAATAAGCTGTAGGAGCTTCTAACTGCACCTCTAAAGTATAATCATCTATTGCTTTTATACCCAAACTTTCTTTAGGCATCTCGCCAGCTGTTATAGCTTTGGCATTTTTTACAGGTTCATGCTGATATCCGTACTGACTTCCTGTAGCAGGATCAACAACCCTTTGCCAAGAATAAACAAAATCATCAGCAACAACTGATTTACCGTCTGTCCATTTAGAATTGGTTCTAAGTTTGAATGTATAAGTAAGTCCGTCATCGCTTATTTCCCAGCTCTCTGCTACTCCAGGAACTAATTTACCATTCATATCTTTTTCTATTAATCCCTCAAATGTATGCATCAAATAAAATACTGCATCTGAAGTTACATTAATACTAGGATCTATAGTATTAGGCTCAGGTCCTGTGTTAATAAATATAGATATGCCGTCTTCTGATTTATTATCATTAGAACAGGATATAATAAATGATATAAAAATCATCATAAATAAAATAAATACTTTTTTCATTGATATTGACTCCAAACATTTTATTTAAATTAAAATTAATCTTCCAAATATGCTCTCATAAAACTATGCTGCCCCATAGAATCATACAAAACGCCTTTTAATTTCGGCGACACCAATATTGGTTCATTAGAAAAATATATAGGTATTATTGCCATATCATTAATTAATAATTCTTCAGCTTTATGCATAGTCATCATCCTATGAGATGAATCCGTAATTAATGCAGCTGTTTTTATCAAATCATCATACCTTTTATTTGTGTAAAGACTATTATTGTTAGGCGATGTACTTAAAAATACGGAAAGAAAATTTATAGGATCATTAAAATCTCCATTCCAAGATCCGCTTGCTATTTCAAAATTTTTATCAAATCTTTGAGTAAATAAATCAGATAACTCTAATTCTTCTATATTTACATCAATACCTAAATTTTCACTCCACATTTTTTGTATAGCTTCAAATATATCTCTATTTATTCCGTAAGTAGTTTTTAAAGTCATAACAGGAAAATCATTACCATTAGGATATCCAGCAAGGATCATAAGTCTTTTTGCTTCTTTAATATTATCATCATAACTTCCCTTGCTTATATCTATATAATCGCCACCATTTTCTCTAAAATCCCCAAAAAATCCCGGTATACCATAAGGTACAAAAGCAGCTGCTGGTTTTTCTCCATTTCTAGTGATATTTTCAACTATATAATTTCTATCAATTGCAAGAGATAATGCTTTTCTCACATTTACATCAGATAATACTTTATTTGTAGTATTTAAAAAATAAAAATATGTTCCTATTCTAGGCACATTGTGTATATATCCGGATCTTTGCAATGAAACTATATGCTCTATTGGAAAGTTTCTTGAAAAATTAATCAAACCGTTTTTTACTGAGTTTAAAGAGTACATAGGATCATTTTTTAATATGAACTCTAATCTGCTTGGTATAACTTCTTTATTATTCCAATAGAATTCATTCTTTTCCATTACAATAATATTACCTATTTTTCTCTCTACAACTTTAAATGCCCCATTTCCTATAAAAGTTTCAGGTTTTTCTGTCCAATTATCTCCATGCAGTTTTATTATATCCTCCCTTAAAGGATAAAATGTAGGATATGATAAAACTTCAATAAAATAAGCTAAAGGCATATCTAATATTATCTCTAATGTATAATCATCTATAGCTTCAACACCCAAATATTTTGTTTCTATTTTGCCGTTAAGTATATCTTTAGAATTATTTATAAAACTATACTGATATGCAAATTTGCTTTCAGTATTAGGATCAAATAGTCTCCTAAAAGAATAAACAAAATCTTTTGCTAAAACAGGATTGCCGTCAGACCAATAAGCATCTTTTCTTAAATTAAATGTATATACAAGTCCGTCAGCACTTATATTCCAACTTTCAGCAGCAGCAGGTATTACTTTACCATCTTTATCCTTACTCACTAAACCTTCAAATATATGATTTAAATATATTAAAGTATCCGATGTTACATTTTTACTAGGATCCATAGTATATGGCTCCTGACCTATATTTATCAGCAATGAAAAATACTTTCCGGCGGGAGGACTATCCGTAATGCTTTCTTCTATTTTTGTACATGATATAATTAAAGAGATCAAAATAATTATAAAGATATAATATTTTTTTAACATTTTATTATCCAAATGTATTTTACTTCAATTAAGTATATATTCTATAACATTTAATGTCAAATAATATTATTTTATTAGTTTGAAATATTCTATTATATTCTTTAACTCTTCAGATTCATCTGTAATGGATTTATAGTTGTCAGAAATACCATTTACAAATTTATAATTATTATTCGATTTATCATCATTGGAAACTGATGATTTGGAGTTTTCAGATATTTTATATTGCTTATCTTTCAATACATCAATAATATTATTTAAATACTCTATAGTGTTATTATTATTATCCGCATTCATATCTGTAACTATATCATCTGATTTTATATTATATGATTTTATTTTAGATTTATTGTTATTAACAAAATTTATGACAGGTATTACTTTCCTATTTATGATATTAGGTACTATAATAATTATTAAAATAATCATTACAGAAATCATAATTCCTATCATTATCAGCATTTTATTATTATTTTTTAATACCATAGCTGATGGTACTGCCACCTCTATACCCCAATACACATTGTCAAATAAATTTATAGGTTTTAAAATATAAAAATATCTATTTAAATTTTTAAAATTGTATTTTTCTATCATTAAACTTTTATTAGAATTTATCATATCTATTACATTATAATTATTATATGGATGATATAAATTAGTAAAATTTTCACCTATAATTTCAATGTCCGTATTACAATAAACAATATTCCCATTTTCATTGAATAAAGTAATAGATATATCATTTCCTTTATAAAAATTCATACTATCTGAACTCATATCCAAACCAATTATTCCTATAATTTGACCGTCATTAGAACATATAGGCATCAGACAAGTTTGCACCTGCTTATACTTGTTTTGCATCTGAATAGTATATATTGGTGTTATATACATTTCATTCTTTTCTATTGTATTTTCTATAAAGGATGATTTTAATTCTAAATTTTGAACATCAAGTCTTGATATATTACCATCTTTATCTTTAGCCATATATATTGCGAATTGTCCGTTAATATTTTTATACAAACTATCATTTTTATATATATTGTCATTATCAATTGCATTTGGAAGAAAAAGCAAAAAAACCGCCTCAGCATTTTCACTTATCTTTTTAGAGAATTTATCCATTAAATTTTCATATATTTTTCTATTTCTTATATTACTGCTGTATAATTCTTCTGCAATAAATTTTATACCATTCATAAAATCTAATTCATTATTGATTACATATCTCATATTTAATAATTGAACTTCAGATATTTGATCTATTGTTTCTAATGACATATCCTTAGAAATATTATATGTATAAATAATAGTTATAATACTGCATATCATTATTATCACTATTATAGGTATGATAATAAATAGACTTATTTTTATATTCAAATTATTTTTGCTGTTCATAATTTTTACACTTTTATTCTCTTAATCTAAAATATTTTATTATTTTTTGTAAATCATTTGATTCTTTTAAAAGAGATTTTGAATTTTCATTTACATTATTTACAAGCTTAGAATTATGATTTTCTTTTATTTCATCGTTATTGATGCAGTCATTAATTTTATATGCTAACTCAGATATATTATTCGAGTTTTCCGAAATTTTATTAGTTTTTATTTTTACAGTTCTAACCAAGTTATTTAAGTATATTAGTGTTTTATCAATTTCTCTGCTCATATTCCCCATTTCATCATTCATATTTAAATATTTGTCAGGAATTTTCCAAGATATATCACCTTCCCTTATTTTCATAATATTATCATTTAAATTATTCATTACTGACAATATTTTTTTATTAATAACGAATGGTACAATAATAAACATTAAAATAATGATCACCACCGTAATAATAATCCATATCATTATTATAATTCTATAATGATTAAAAAAATCTGCCTTACTATCAACGGCTAATTCTATTCCCCAATATAAATCATCAAAAATATGAATAGGAGTAAAAATATTGAAATATTTACTTGAAGTTTTTTCATTATATGATTCTTTCCAAATAGCAGTATTAGAATATATTGTATTTTCTAAATCACTGCTTCCATATACATCCGATAAATTAGTGATATTTTCTCCTATACTGTATATATCTGTGGTACAGTACATGATATTACCTTTTTCATTAAATAGAGATATTGTAAATCCGTTCGTATCTTCATAAAACATTATATTGTCTAAAGATAAATTCAAAGAAGATACCCCAATTAATTCATTATCTTTGGAAAATATTGGTATTGAATATGTATACATAGGTTTGTATTTACCTTGTATAGGATAATAATTCAAAGTTGTAATATAAGGTTTTCTGCTTGTTATAGTAGTATTCAAATAAGTATATTCTAAATCAGACTCTCTTAGGTTAATTCTAGATATATTATTTTCAGCATCTTTAACTAAAGTAACTACAAATCTGCCTTTAATATCTTGATAGAGAGGATTATTAATATACATACTGTCATTATCAATTATATTGGTAAAAAACATTAAAGATACAGATACAGCATTAGTACTCATTTCATGAGCAAATCTATTCATTAAATCTTCATATACTTCTCTTTTTCTAACATTATAGTTATATAAATTTTCTACAGAATATTTTATATTATCAAGATAATTTAATTCAACATTGATTATATTTTCTATTTCATATATTTCTTTTTCAGACATTTGAGATATTATAAATAAAGTCATTTCCTCTGTAATTTTATATGTATATATTGTATTTATAATACCAAACATTAATACTATTGTTACAATAGGTATTAAAATAAATAAACTTATTTTGAAATTTAAACTTACTTTATTCTTCATAATATATTCTTTTATACTCTTTTATATTCTTTTATTGCTGTAATTTAAAATATCCTATAACTTCTATAAGTTCATTAGCCTCATTAAGTAAAGCCTCAGATGCAGCCGTAGCCTCTTCTACCAAAGCAGCATTTTTTTGTACAGAAGAATCCATATTTGTAATAGCAGAATCAACCTGTTCTATTCCTTTCTGCTGCTCCTGAGAAGCCACATTAATTTTATCCATAATATTAGAAGCACTATCCATTTTGACAGATATATCTTCAAACATTTCTTTAGACTCTCTTACACTTTCAGAAGCTAAATTAGTTTTTTCATTACTGTCAGATATTAAAGCAGTAATACTCTTTACGGATTCCTGAGTATTTTGTGCCAAATTCCTTACCTCGCTGGCTACAACCGCAAATCCTCGTCCCTGTTCACCAGCCCTAGCAGCCTCTACAGAAGCATTAAGTGCAAGTATATTAGTTTGAAAGGCTATTCCTTCTATAAGTTTAGTAATATCCATTATTTTGGCACTAGCTTCATATACATCATTCATTTTATTCACACTGTCTGCTACTATAGCTCCGGCCTTATTCAAAGATTCCTTAGCATCTGAAACCATAGAAGTACTTTGTGCAACACTTTCTGCAGATTCTTTTATAGTACTAGCCATTTCATTCATAGATGCTGCCGTTTCTTCTAAGCTCGAAGCCTGAGACTCTGTTCTTTGAGCTAAATCATTATTGCCTTCCAAAACTTGATTTGCTTCGGCAGAAACTCTTTCAGCAGCATTTTTTACCGTCTTAACAACTTTATTTAAATTATTAAGTATATTATCCAAACTGTTTGCTATATCGCCCCACTCATCATTCATATTAAGAAATTTTTTTGATATTCTAAATGATATATCCCCATTAGAAATTTTATGCATATCTTTAGATAAAAATACTATTACATTGACAACTTTATTTCTAATTATAAGAGGAATCATTATTGATGCTATTATGATAATAATTAGAGATATAATTATCATAACATTTCGTATAACATTACTGTCTTTAAAAATATCTTTGCTTGAGGCCATTATTTCAAGTATCCAATACTGTCCTTCTGATACTTCCAAAGGCACAAAATAATATGTAGCTTTTCCTTTATAATAATCCGTATAATTTTCAAAAGAAACTGTTTCACCTCTAGATAATTTCTCAAATACATTATAGTTTTTATAACGGGAATATAAATCATACATGTTTTTACCTAAATTAGCTGTTTCTCCTGCATCATACAATATTTTACCATAATGATCATACAACAATCCTTCTGAATTTTCAAAAGGTCTTATATCTTCCATAGTAGGATTTAATGTTTCTATTTTTATGTCGGCACTTATAACACCTATAGGTTTATTTCTATACATTATAGGTATAGACCAAGTATACATTTTTACTACATCATTGTTTCCAAGATCAAAATCATATATTCCTGATAAATAGTCTTTAGCTTTTGATATAGGTTCTTTATAATAATCAGCACTTATATCGCCGGCAGATAATGCTCTTTCCTGTATATTATTTCCTGATGTTCTTGATATATAATAAGTCTGCTGACCCTTTGTTAAAGGATAAACATTACTATATGCTGCATCATTACCTACTATATTTGGTTCAAAAGCTAACATAACGCCTACTACAGTTTCAGGAAGAATTCCAAAAAAGTTCCCAACCACATTTTCATAAGCATTTCTATCTGTAATACCTGAATTGTACATATTTTCTAATGTGTATTTAAGACCGGTTATTTGATAAAGATCTTCTTTAACCACAGCAGTTAATTTATTGCCCTCTCCTTTTGCCACTTCTTCCAATATCTTATATGATAATTTACTGCTTGCATTCTGTACATAAATAATGTTTACTACATTTGATATTGCTATCATTATCAATAATGGTATTAATATAATTAAACTAATTTTTACCTGAAGACTTACTCTTTTAAACATAAATGAAACCTTTATATAAGATTAATTTTTTTATAATAATTATACTAAAATAAAAACTATATATTGATAAGGATTTTTAAATATTTAACCATATAATTCACTAATAATGGCTTTACTATATTTTAAATTAATTTTGACTTTCTAACAAAAAAACCCTAATATTTCCTGATATATTATACATAATTTACATATATATTTCAATCGTAAAAAATAATTTTAATAAAATTTTTATTTAAACAAAGAATTATGTAAGTCAATATACTTGTTTCAAAACTACTTTACAGACTATATATACAATTGTAATTTATCATTAAAATAAGATGCATCATAAAAAATATATAAATGCAAATATATTGGTTTATATTTTTATATAAAATCATAAACTTTTTATTAGCTTAAATTTATAAAGCGAAACTTAAAGCATCTATATCATTTGTATTTATTCAGTTTACTAAACATATATAAGTATATATTACTAAATCATACAATTTCCATATTCCATAATAAGATATTTCACCTATTTATTTTTCTGTATAAATAAAGTCATAAACAAAAATATCAATAATTCAAGCATAAAAAATGGAGCTGCCACCCACGAACAACTCCATTACTTTTAATAAGTGAACAAAAGACTACTTTACTAAAGTATTAAATTAAAGAACCGATAATTAAATGCGATAAGGGGGAAATCACCCTTGCACATTTAAAGCACCCCCCGTGATCTTCGGCTCTACTTCAACCGTAGCTGTATTGTCAGAAAAATTGTTTCTAACAGTGATATTTACCCCGCCTATTGACGTAACATAAGTATTAGTTGTGTCAGTGGTTGTAATAGCTGTAACCATATTTGTAAACTCCTTTTTAAATATAGCTTTGTCCTTGCTATATTATACTATATAATAAAAAATTCACAAATAGAAAATTATCTTTTTTTGAGTAATTTCATAATCAATTTTTATAAAATTGTTCAGATAATTTAATATCTTCATCAGATAGTTTAAAAGTTTTATCTTTCATTTCAGAAAAAGGTACATAAAACATATTTTTATCAAGTAAATCTATTAAAATATTCTTTTTTCTATCCAAAACTAAAGACAGAAATTCTTTATCATCTTCAAGTCTTTTATTTTCAAAATAATCTATTTGAAGCCTATGATTAATTAAAGATTTATCTTTCATATATTCAAATATTTCTTTTAACTCTTTATCATCTTTTGCTTTTTCAATTTTTTTAGCCCAATCAGCATTATATGAAGCAATATCAAAAGTAATAAATTCTCCTCCGCCCTGCCAATTAACATTTTTTGAAATACCAGAATTCTCACCTTCAATAACTTTTTTAATCCTTTCCACACAAATATCAAAATGCTCCTGTATCTGCTCAACTCCTATATATCGCCTATTCATTTTATGAGCAACAGCTAAAGTAGTACCAGAACCAGCAAAGAAATCAAGAACAATATCATTTTCGTTACTAGAAACTTCAATAATTCTTTTTAGTAAAGCCTCTGATTTTTGTGATCTAAATTCTTCAGTATTTAATAATTTTGATATCTTTTCACCAGAAAAAGATACAACAGCTATACTATTCAATTTATCATATATGCTGGAATTCCAAGTATCTTCTAATGGATATTTTTCAGGTAATCCAACATATTTTATAAATTCAATAAATTCTTTTACTTCATTATCTGGTATATCATATTGTAAAAGTCTATTTTTTATTTCATCTAAAGATTTTTCATTAAATCTATTAACAAAATTATTCATTGTGTTATAATATTTATTAAATGTATAATTATTTGTTTTACTATAAAATAAAATTGTATCATGATTTCTTATATAATTATTTACAGAAGTTTTATAACCTGAAATCCAGCCTATTCTCCAAATTATTTCTCTTTGAAAATTATCTTTTCCGAAAATTTCATCCATTAATACTTTCAAATAATGTACTTCATTATAATCTATATTTACATATATACTACCGTCATCTCTTAATAATTCTCTAGCTAATTGCAGCCTATCTTTCATAAATACAAGCCATGTACTATGATTAAAATTATCATTATAAGAAAATGTATCGCTTCCTGTATTGTATGGAGGGTCTATATATATTAATTTTATTTTACCAGCAAATTTTGCTTTCAAACTGCATAAAGCTGCAAAGTTATTGCCATTGATAATTATGTTTTCATTGCCTTTTATAGCTGTAGGTGTTTCTTCTTTTACTTTTCCATTTTCAAAACTATATTTATTAAAATTTTTAAATGCTTTAGGGCTTTTTAATTTATGTATGTCCTCTTTAAAAAGAATATTATTAATCATTGTTTCTTTTCTGTTTACTCTTTTTGCCTCTGTTTTTGTCATTCCGCCGTCAAGAGTGCAGTCTTTATAAGGATAACTTAATACAACATAATCTTCATTCATTATTTTAACAACACTTTTATCAGTTATTAAGCCTATTTTGTTTCCGTATTTTGTAAAACTATTTCCCAAAAATCTTGCATCATTTATACACATTCTGAAATCTTCTGATTTAAAAATAGTAATGTCTTCTAATTTTTCAAAAAAATAATCTTTGCATCTTTTATCATTAAGTAAAAATTTTATTAATTCTGAATTATAAAGTCTTGCATCTTCAGATATTTTTGATATTAATAAATCTCCATCTTCTCCTATGTAGTTATTATTTTTCTTAAATAACTTTTTTAAATAATTATGTATATATTCCATTCAATTATCCTTTAAATTCATTTTTCAATTCATCATTCCATTTTTGAGAATTACTATTATCATCTGTAAAAAATCTCATACCAAATAAAATGTATTTATCTGTATCAAGTTCAAAAATATCTTTATTTAAAGTACTATTATTTTTTATAGAGAGTAAAAAATCCTGTTTTGCTTTTTCTTCTGGTGAAGATTCTAAATGTTTTCCTTTAGGTTCTAAAAATACTTGATAATGAATCTGTTCTTTTTTATATTCGCATATTAAAATAAAATCAGGATAAAAAGCAGTTCCATTATCAAAATTATATATAGCTAAATCTTGATCATTTCTAAATAAATATATATTGTTATAGCCTTTTTCTTTTAAATATTCTATAACCTCATAAATATGTTTTGTAGAGAAATATATTTCTAAATCGCTATCAGCATATAAAATATTTTGTGCATAATATTCTATATTACCCATATCAGCACATAATTTTTCATTGTATATCTTTTTCTTTTTTTCTCTGAACACATCTTTTATTAATTGAGGGTAAAACTCTTTTGTTCCTATATATTCGCTATAATTTTCATCAATTATTTTAATTAATTTAGGATAAAATACATTTGTAAGAAAGTTAATATACTCTTCATTTATATTTATGTATTTATCATTCAAATTGAAGAAAATAAATTTTATATCTCTTAAATGGTAAAATAATTCATATAAATTTTTTAAATCTTGAAATTTAGGTTTAAGTTTATCAAATCCATAATTCATTTTATACCAAGCATTAATTTTTATATAATCTTTAATATCTCCAAAACTTTTATGCTTAGGCTTTCCTAAAGATTCTATTTTAAGATTTCTAAGTTTTTCACTTTCTGTTAAATTTTTATCTTCTTCATTAATGGCATGTTCTACTTTTATTGAACCTGTTTTACAAATATATTCTAATGTTATATTTTTAAAATAAGATTTAATATCTTCAAAAGATTTTTTATTTCCTATTAATGTTTTATCCTCTTTATACAACCTAGCTTTTTCTTCTTTTCTATTAGAAAATATAAAATTTGTATCAGCATATTTTGCTACAATTTCTTTTAGTTTAAAATCTTCTTCTCTGCAGTATACATCATCTAAAAGTCCATGTTCTCTTAATACAGTTCTCAATTCTGATATATATCTGCTGTCTTTTATACTATGATAATATAATGTTTCTAATATTCTTTTATCATTATCTAAATCTTTATCGTATTTCCTTTTATATATTTCATCATCATTATAATAATCCAATCTTAAAGGATAATATCTTGCCCCTCTTCCTATTAACTGAGCTTCGCTTATTGTAGTTTTACCTGCCTTTTTCTTTTTTGTATCTGCATCTCTTGTTTCATATAATCTAACTATATCAAATAAATTTAAAACGTCCCAGCCTTCATTTAATTTATTTACACTAAAAATAACTCTTATAGGATTATCTTTATTTTCAAGAGTATTTAATAATTTATTTTGTTTTGAAATTTCCTTACTGTCTTTATCATTTTTTTCTTCTGATGGTTTAGTTTTTTCATTAGTTATTAATTGATATTCTCTTTTAAAAGCCTCTTTTATACGGCTTATAAATATATCAAAATATTTATATTTATCTTTAAAATACTCTATAGATTTATATATAATATTCTTTTTATCATTTTCTTTAAGATTAGATTTGTATAATTTATCAATATCTTTTTCTTTTAAATTGTCTATTAAATCGTTAAATATTTCCTGATTTGCTTGGGATTCTTTTATAAGTTTATGTGCTTTAAATAAAATTATTGGTTTTAACTCTATACCATTATTTGAAGCAATTTCTCTCCTATATTCACTAAGTATAACAGCACCAAGCATTAAATACTTTTTATCAACATCATTTTGTATTATATCAATTTCTTTAGAATATAAATCTTGTCTGAATTTCAATAAATCATATTTAAATATTGTTTTATCTAAATATTTATCAACTATAGATTTGTTTTCATAATCTATAGTAGCTGTAAATTCAAGTAAAAAATTGTCTTTGTTAGATTGAAATATAGTTTGTACAGTACTTTCCCAATTTTCATTTGATTTTTCTTCTTCAAAAAGTTCTTTCTGTGGAATTTTATTTTTAGATGTTTCTGCATTAAAATGATGTGCTTCATCTGCTAATATAACAATCTTTTTATCTTGTAAATTTGTTATATCAAAAGCATTTTCTTTATTTTCTTTTAATAAATTATGTAAATATTGTATAGAAGTTACAAATATATTTATATTATAATCATCTGAATAATCAAAATTATTAACTTCTTTTATTTCAATATTTTTATTATTAATTATTATTTCACTATTAAAAAGATATTTATTACTTGATATATTAAAAAAATTTTCTCTTGTTTTATCTATAATATTTACAGAATTTACAAAGAATAAAAAATTTCTATAGCCTTTTTCATATAAATAAAGTATCAAAGAAGCCATTATTAATGTTTTACCGCTTCCTGTAGCCATATTAAACATTAAATGTTTATTTTTATTATTATCATATTCATTTAAATATGCTATAAAATACTGTAAACTATTTATTTGATATGGTCTTAAAGTATTTTTTATATTTTTAGTAATAGAAATAGGTATTTCAATTTTTTCAATAGTTTTTCTGCCTATCTCAGATTGTATAACATTTTGCAACATATTAGATAACATTTAAATACCTTTATTAATAAAGTATTTTAATATATCGTAAAGTTTACATAACATATTTAGAGATTTATTTTTTACTTCTTCTTAGGCAAATGCTTTATAATCTGACCTTCAAGCTGTATTGATTTTTGTTTGGCATCATAACCCAAAATCTTGCCGTAAACTTCTATATAGTTTTTAGGCTCTAATGTTACAGTTACATTCACGATTAAATCAGCGACACCTGCAATGTCTTTGTCATTAGTGTCGTAAATTAATATTCTTGCTTTCTTTTTTGGTATGCCGTCAATATTAGTCTGAGTTACTCTGTTTACATCGGCTTTCCATTTCACATATCCGCCATTGTATAGGTCATAATTTTCAGCTACTGTAAGATAACTAGGACTCTCTCTGAATATATTATAATCTGGTGCTATTACAAATTCTTTAAGCACTCTGAACCTTTCTTTTAAATATTCGTTAATGTCGCTTTTTAATGCCCCGTTTATTATCATAACAGCTTCATTAACAGATGCACTTCTCATATTGTTTTTAGCCTTATCAAACATCTCGGCTACTTCACGCGGAGAGTATGTAGGACTTTTGGCACTATCTGGAATCTTTCCGTCTTCAAGTCCCTCGAATAAGTAAACATTCTCAAGTTTTTCTCTTAACTCTTTTTGATCTTTATCAAGAAGTACATATCTTATTTTAGGATATACTCTGTCTATTGTAATGTATGATAAAAAGGTAAGTACAAATGCTATAGGTATGAGAACTAAAAATCTTGACATTGATAACTTTTTTTTGCCGAGTAAATATGCTCTTGGATTTATCTCATCGCCTTTTGCATTATTAGTTAAAAATCTTATTCTCTCTATATTGTCTTTTGCAATTCTATTTTCGGGATCTAAATCTAATATTCTGAAATATTCTCTCAATGCATTTTCTCTGTGTCCGTTATGTAAACTCACATAAGCCTTGGCAAGCATAGCATTAAAACAAAAATTATCTTCTCTAAGTGCCTTTCTTGAAAGTTCCTCAGCACCGTAAAAATCTTTTAAAAATATATCAGCAAATGAAAGCATAGCAAGGGCATCTGCATCATGAGAAATTTTAACTTTATTACTAAGAAGTAAATTCTTTGCTTTTTTATATTTCCTTTTTTTTATAAGAGTATATGCTCTGTCAGCTATTTTGCTTTTCATAGATATATTATAATCCTAAAATTAAAGTGTTAACATAATTATCGATATTATGATAACTTTTATTAGCATTTTTTTATTATGTAAACTTTTTTGCTATAATTTGTTAATTTATAGTGATAAAAGTTTATTTTTTTGTTGACAAAAAGATAATATAATATATTTTATTGCAAAATTAATTGCGGATAAAACCATGAAACTTTTTGCTAATAGAATAATGATAATTTTGATAATTTCTATAATGATATTGTCATGCGGCGGCAATGAGAACACATCAAAAAAATCATCTTTAGTAATATATTCACCTTCATCAAGGGATTTCATAGATCCATTAATAGAAGATTTCAAAAGTAAAAATCCAAATATAGAAGTAGAAGTAATAATAGCCGGAACAGGCGAATTAATAAAAAGAATAGAAACCGAAAAAAATGATCCATTATGTGATGTCTTAATGGCAGCTAATATTAATTTGGTAAAGAATAATCAGGATTTATTTGAAAATTACACATCAACAAATGAAAATGAAATACTAGACAGCTATAAAAATGCAGAAGGCTCTATGACAAGATTTATGATTAGCCCAAGCGTTTTAATAGTAAATACTAATCTCGTAGGAAATATCAATATAGAAGGTTATTCTGATTTAACTAATGAACAATTAAAAGGTAAAATAGCCTTTAATGATCCTTCATCTTCATCATCATCTTTTAAACATTTAGTTACTATGTTATATACAATGGGAAAAGATGATATTAATAAAGGTTGGGATTATGTTAATAAATTATGCGATAATTTGGATGGAAAATTACTTACAGGTTCTTCTGCAGTATATAAAGGTGTTGCTGATGGGGAATATACTGTAGGACTTACATTTGAAAATGCTGCTGCCAATTATGCTGCTTCTGGTTCGCCTGTAAAATTGGTATATATGAAAGAGGGTGTTATAATGGAGCCGGCAGGCATATATATAATAAAGAATGCTAAAAATATGGAAAACGCTAAAAAGTTTTTGGATTATATGACTAGCTTTGATACTCAAAAAAAAATGAATGATGAGCTTAATGCAAGAGCTGTGAGAAAAGATTTGGGAAGTTCTCCTATATTAGTTGATATAAAAAATATCAACGCTATCACTTCAAATGAGGAATTAGAATATATAGATAATTTTGTAAAAGAGAATCAGGAGAGCTGGCTTGAAAAATTTAAAAATATAATTACAGATAAATTATAAAAAATAAAAACGAGGGTAAAAATATGAAAAACATCATTAAATTATTTTTAGTATCTTTGATTGCAGTAATATTAATTTCCTCATGTTCCAGTAAAAAAGAGGAAAACATGAATAGTCTAGTAATATATACTCCTGCCACTAGATTTTTTATTGACAGACTTGTAGAAGAATTTAATAAAAAAAATCCTGACATAAATGTAGAAATTATTATAGCAGGTACCGCTGAAATAATAAAAAGAATAGAAGCCGAAAAAAATGATCCTTTAGGCGATATATTTTTTGCTGCTAATGAAAATATATTGAAATATAATTCAGAGCTTTTTGAAGATTATGTTACAACAAATTATGACAATATATATGAGGATTACAGAAGCAAAGAAAAATACATAACAGGCTTTATGCTTAGTCCAAGCGTATTGATAATAAATACAAATTTAATAAAAGACATAAAAATAGAAGGCTATGCTGATTTGCTTAATCCATCTTTGAAAGGACAAATAGCATTTAATGATCCTACTACTTCATCATCATCTTTTGAACAGTTAGTTAATATGCTTTATGCTATGGGTAATGGCAATCCTGAAAATGGATGGGATTATGTAGAAAAATTATATGCCAATTTAGACGGCAAACTTTTAAGCAGTTCTTCTGCCGTATATAAAGGCGTTGCTGACGGAGAATATGCTGTAGGACTTACATTTGAAAGTGCAGCTGCCAACTATATACATACAGGCTCTCCTATAGATGTTATATACATGAAAGAAGGTGTACTAACTAAAGCACATTCTATGGCTATAATAAAAAATGCTAAAAATTTAGAAAATGCCAAAAAGTTTGTAGATTATGTAACAAGCTATGATGCACAAAAAATCATTAATGATGAATTATTCACAAGGGCAATAATAAAAAATTTAGAAGGTTCTCAAATACTTATGCCTCTTGAAAATATAAATGATATAAAAGAAGACGAAGAAATGGTTGATAAAAACAAAGATGCTTGGCTTGAAAAATTTAAAAATATAGTTACAGGCATCTAAAATATTTATATACATTTCTAAGTTACTGCAAAGCATGAAAAATGTTTATAGTTAATAATTTTTCATTAAGTATATTTTTCTTTTCAAAATATATAATATTAAAAATAGAAAAAGTATATTTTATATATTTTAACATAATAAAGAGAAAATTATTATGAAAAACAAAATTAAAACTATATTAAAAAAAATGGACTTTTGGACATATATTACTATAATAATAACATTTATTTTTGCTTTATTTTTAGTCTATCCATTGTTTTCATTATTTTTAAGCAGTTTTAAAGATGTAAAAACTGATGCTTGGACATTAAATAATTTTATAAGATTTTTCACCAAAAAATATTATTACAGTACATTAATAAATAGTTTTGCAGTAACAACTTCTGTAACGATACTTGCTGTACTAATAGGTACACCTTTAGCATACTGTATGAAGATGTATAATTTAAAAGGCAAGCGAATCATAGAAATTCTCATAATTATATCTATGATGTCTCCTGCATTTATAGGGGCTTATTCTTGGATACTTCTTCTTGGAAGAAATGGAGTTATTACAAGATTTTTCTCATATATAGGTATTAATATACCAAATATATATGGTTTTGACGGAATACTTTTAGTTTTTTCTCTGAAATTATATCCATTTATATTTATGTATATTTACGGGGCTTTGGGTAAAATAGATAATGTACTTTTAGAAGCTTCTGAAAACTTGGGAGCTTCTAGTTTTGTGCGAAATATGACTGTAACTATACCATTAATAAAACCAACTATAGTTTCAGCTGGTCTAATTGTATTTATGAATGCATTGGCTGATTTTGGAACACCTATGCTTATAGGAGAGGGATATAGAACTATGCCTACTATGATATATTCAGAATTCATAAGCGAAGTAGGAAGTAATGCTAATTTTTCAGCATCTATGTCGGTTATAATGGTAATAATCACAACTATGATGTTTATATTTCAAAAATATATTGTAAATAAAAGATCATATTCTATGAATTCTATGAACAGCATAAAATCAAAAAATATAAAAGGTATAAAATCTATATTAATTCATAGCATAATATATATTTTAGTTTTAGTTTCTATACTTCCTCAAATTACAGTAATATATACTTCATTCTTAAAAACAAACAGATCCGTTTTTACAAATCAATTTTCTTTTGAAAGCTATGCAACAATATTTCATTCCCTAGCTTCTTCAATAAAGAATACATACATATATGGAATAATAACAATATTAATAATAATAGTTATAGGAATGCTCACAGCATACATAACAATCAGAAGAAAAAATATATTTACTAACATAATAGATATAGTATCAATGTTCCCATATATAATACCCGGCTCTGTACTCGGAATAACATTTTTAACAGCATTCAATAAACCTCCAATAATATTAACAGGCAGCTCCATAATTATTATAATATCATTAGTAATAAGAAGACTTCCTTATACTTTAAGATCTAGCTCTGCCATACTTTATCAAATAGATAAAAATGTTGATGAAGCTTCTATAAGTTTGGGGGCTTCAGAAATAAAAACTTTTTTTAATATAACAGCAAAATTAATGCTCTCAGGCGTATTATCAGGAGCAATACTTAGCTGGATAACAGTTATTAATGAATTAAGCTCATCTGTTATTCTTTATACAACTAAATCAAGAACTATGTCCGTAGCAATTTATCAGGAAGTTATAAGGGCTAGTTACGGAACTGCAGCCGCACTTTCTACAATACTTACTCTAACAACTATTATATCGCTTATTATATTTTTTAAAATCAGCAGTAAAAAAGAAATTACATTATAATAATATAACATGCTATTTATTTGTATTATATGTAATATAAAAATAAATATTTATTAAATTTATATCATTTATTTTTTTAATATTTTAAAAATTTATCTTGACAAAAACCATATATAGTATACTATACATTGTAGATTGTTTTTATTTTTTATCATATGTTTTCTTAAAAAGCCTACCATAATAAACCCCATTTATTATATGGTAGGTATTTTTTATTCTTATATCATTTATTAATACTAAGTAAAAACTCCCTAGCAACAAATATACTAAATATCACAAGTATCGCAGCACTTATTCCCGCACTTATATACGGATTAATGCCGAATAATAATGATATTATAGCTGTAGTAACTATTGAAAGTATTATAATAATTATTTCAAATATGATAAGAAGAAATAATCTCTTTTTATTTATATGTTTTTTCTCTTCAGGTTTTTTGTATGGTATTGGTTTTCTCATAATTACCTTCCATTTATTAATTTTTAATAATTTGTATCTATATCTAGAGAAGCTCTGGATATCCAAGTTTCATCTTTCCCATTAACTTCAACTTGTAAATATCCTTCTTCGGTTATTCCTTTTACATAAGCGTATATTTCAGAATTATCTTTTAGAGCCTTTATGGTTTTACCTATCATTTTACTATACTCTTTAAAATATTCTGATAATTTTTTACTTCCTGTATAAATATCTTCAAAATAATAAATCAAATCTTTATAAAAACTTTCTAATTTAACCTTTTTATTAGTTTCTATATACAATGAAGTAGCTTTATTTCTTATACTCAAATCAAAATCTTCCCTGCTTTGATATAAATTAACTCCTGTTCCTATGACACATGCATTTATATTTTCATAAGGTGCAACTTGTATAAGGGTTCCTGATATTTTTTTATTATCTACCAAAACATCATTAGGCCATTTAACATGAGCATCAACATTATATTTCTCTCTTAAACATTTACTCAATGCTATACCCGGCAAAAAACTTAAAGCCTCTTTTCTATAAGGAGAATAAACTAAAATACTAAACCATAATCCTAAATCATTATTTGATTCCCATTTATTACCATAGCTGCCCTTTCCGGATGTCTGTACTAATGCTATATATACACTGCCCTCTTCTAACTTCATGCCATTATTTAAATCTTCTATCATTTTTTTATTTGTACTTTCTAATGATTCAAATAATAAAGTATTCTGTCCGTATATTTTAGTATTTAAATTTTCTGTAAATATGTTAACTTTCATATTTTTATTATATATTAAATAAACATTATATCAATATTGCAATAAATATATTTTTCTCAATATATAATAATACTTATAAAAAACTGAGTTTTACGATATTTTATACTTGACATTTATACTATTTATAGTATTATTTTTATTAAAAATACTATAAATAGTTATTTATCTGATATACAACTATTTATATAAAAAGAGGTAAAAAATGAAAAAAATACTAATCTTATTAATGGTTATTTCTTCAATAATCATTATGTCATGCGGCGGTTCAAAAACATCAGAAACGGAAAACAAACAAATATATGTTGGAATAGATGTTGATTTTCCTCCTTTCGGTTATTTGAATAGTGATGGACAAATAGGCGGATTCGATTATGATATAATGAGCGAGATTGCAAAATTATCAGGATTGAATGTGGAGTTTACTCATATGCAGTTTAACGGACTTCTTCCTGCACTTCAGAGAAAAAAAATAGATGCTATAATAGCTGCTATGACTGTTACTGAGGAAAGAAAATTATCTGTTAATTTCTCAGAGCCTTATTATGTTTCAAGTCAGGTTATGCTAGTTCATAAAGATGATGATACAATAAAAACATTTGATGATTTAGTTGGAAAAAATATCGGGGTTGTTATAGGCACTACAGGAGATACTATAATGACTGAAAAAGCAGGTGTAAATAATGAAAAATTTGATACAGGTGCTGCTGCTGTACTTGCTTTGAAAGAAAAGAAAATATCAGCTGTAGTATTTGATAAAGAGCCTTGTAAAAATTTTGCTAAATATAATGAAGATATAAAATTAATAGAAAGCGATGCAGTAAAAGAAGATTATGCTATTGCTGTAAGAAAAGATGATACAGCACTTTTAGAAAAAATAAATGCAGGACTTTCTCAAATAATGACAAATGGTACTTATGAAAAATTAATAGAAAAGAACTTTCAATAATTTTACATAAATTAAATTAAAAAGTGTTTAATCTATGCGGTTTAATTTTTTATTAAATTAAGCTGCATAGATTTTTTATAGGTTCTTTATTAGTTTTTATAAACATATTAAAAACTTAGGAATATTTATATACTAAACTTAATTATCAGAAAGTTAATAGTATTATAACAAAAACATCAATAAAATAAGTTTCAGATATTATAATAAACAAAAAGAATGAGTTAAAATTATATAAAAATAATTATCATATAACAAAAACTCCCCAATATTTTTTTAATACTGAGGAGTTTTATGCATCACAACAAAATATTTTTTATTGTAATGTTACAACATAATTCCATTGAGGAACAGGATATCTTCCTGTTTTTCCAATTGATCTGCCGTTAGCATCTGTAATTTCTGCTTCGGCATATAATAAGTATCTTCCTTTAGGCAAATAATTTCCGCTTGCAGAAGTTCTTCCTGCAAAGTAGAATTGTGTCTGAGCCTGTCCGTCCAATACATATATTTTAGGCAAATAGAATACTAAATCTCTGCTTAATATATTATAATTATTATCTACTCTTCTAGCATATACTCTTATTTTAGCATATTTTCCTTCAGCAGGAGATTTTACTGCTAAAGTTATTAAAACAGGATTATTTCTAGTAGCAACAAATCTGTCATTATAATTAATGATAAACGAACTTATTCTCACATTTGTTTCAGCAGAAACTGCTGCATCCATCATCATATTATTATTATTAGGTCTAAGAGTATTAGAACTTGTTACTAAAACTGTATTTTCAGTATTATAAGTATAAGCTGAACCGCTATTATTTGGCTTAACTTCAGAAGGTTTTATATCTGGTATATCAAGATTATTTCCAGCTTCATATAATCCGCTGTCTGTAAGATTTATAGAAGAATCTTTATTTGTTGACTTAGTATTAGTATTATTATCTGATAATATAGTATTATTTGTAGCTAAGAAATCTTTTTCTTCAGGGGTTATATCCTCACCGAATATATCATCTGTTGTTAAAGTATCTTCAGGCATATCATTAGTATCAGAAGACCCAAAATCTAGAACAGGTATATTATTGCTGCTCAATATACTTTTAGTAATAAAAAAACCCGCAGCTAAAACTACAAGTAATATTACTATTATAATTATAGGTTTTAATTTTGCTTTCATTTCGTTAGACATAAATTCCCATCCATGATTATAAATTATTATATTAATTTTTCGGTAAAAATATAAATTGTTTAATAAAAAAATATAATTATAAGATGAAAATTATTTAATCCCATAAGAAACTTTTTAATTCTTTAGATAAATTAAGCCCCGCAAGTTTCTTTATAGCCTTTATTTGAATCTGTCTTACTCTTTCTCTTGTAATATTTAATTCTTTTCCTGTATCTTCAAGAGTTTTAGCCTCTTTTCCGTATAATCCGTATCTTGATATAATTACAGTTCTTTCTTTTTCATCTAAGCATTTAAGTGCCTCTGTTAAAGTATCTCTCAAACTATCCATAAATGCTTTCTGATGCGGTGAAGGGAAATTTTTATCTTCTATAATAGAAGTCATATCATTATTATCCGAATTTCTGAAAAAAGAATCAACACTAGCAGTATCCTGAGTAAATATCATTATATACGAGAGAGTTTTTCTATCTATTTTCATTTCTTTAGCTATTTCATCTATAGTAGGCTCTCTGCCCAATTTTTGAGTAAGTATTTTTGAAGTTTGTATGCTCTTTTTTATCAGCCTTGCTATATGCATAGGAAATCTTATAATATGCCTTTTGCTTGATATTTCTTTAACTATGCTCTGCTTTATCCACCAAACACCGTAAGTAGAAAATTTAAATCCTTTTTTATATTCAAATCTTTTAACCGCCTCTATAAGACCGATATTACCCTCATCTATTATATCAATAAAAGGTACTCCGCTGTTATAATATCTCTTTGCTATGCTTATTACGAGTCTCAAATTAGATTTTACAAGTTTATGCTGTATAGAATCTATTTCTTTATCTATCTCTTCTATTTTTTTTAAAGATTCTGCATCATCATTATTTTCTAATGCTGCTCTATTATCCCGGCAAACTTCAAGACGCTGCCATAAATCAAGTTCTTCTTCTTTAGTGAGTCTTCTTATTTCACCTATTTGCTTTAAATATACGCTAACAGGTCCCTTATACTCTTGATTAATATCTTTTTTTAACAATTACTTTCCCTAAAACAAAAAAACATTACTATTAGGATATAAGATTTTTGTAAATTGTCAAGTATATAATAAATATTTAATTATAAAGGGCAGTCAAATATATGAGCATTCCTAACATTTTCTAAATATCTAATAAATATATAAAAAATGATAGGGTCAATCCTTACATCATATCCTAAAAAATTTTCATACATATAAGATATTACTTCATTCGCTATATTTCCCGAACTATCCTTGGATATTCTAGTATATAAACTATCATAAGAATCTACTATCTCCAAAGCTTTAGCAGGAAAATATGATAATGCCGTTAAATTATCAATATCATTAGCATCATAAGTTAATATGTTTTCTATATTATTATTATAACTTTTATTTGAAAACTGTTTATTATACATATTTGTAAATATACCATATCCATTTCCATAATATTCATGATGAAGTCCTACTGTAGTATATGTATATTCATTCTGTGCCATACAATATTTAAGCAAATTGAATCCTAATACAGCATGATTATCTCCTTCATTACTGCTCACTATAGGAATATTAGGAAGTATATCTACAAGTGCTATATCATGCCAAAAAGCAGCTCTGGCATAATACTTTATCTCATTTTGCTCTATTTTTCTAAAACCTACTTTAGATATATCTTCTATTCTATCCGCTTTAGTAAGTAAATTATATTTTTTACCTATTTCATTATAATATGAATAATATTTCTTTTTATAATCTACTCTTAATTTAGAAGCTACGCCTCTTGATATCTCATCATTATAATAATATAAAAACTCTACCATCATAATAAATACTCTGTTGCTATGGCATATTACATTATCATCTTTAAATGATGAAATATTATTGAATATAACCTTATCACTATGCTCTTTATCTAATATATTAACTATAGTACCTATAATATCTGCAAAAAGAAGATCATCTTTCTTAACATTTTGATAGTTTTTTAAATCCGATATATTATTCTGTTTTATATAATTTAAATGGTATATCAAATTTAATCTTTCTATGATACCTATATCTGTTAAAATATTTCCTATTAATTTCGCTAATTCCAAATCTATTTTATTCTGTGTTATAAATAATTTTAATTTATTAAATAATTCTTTTAGATAATCTATTCTTTCTATATTTCTTATTGATATTAATTCATTAAAATGCGTATCATAGTATTCTTTATCAGTTTCAAATTTGCAGTTCTTATACAATGAATAAAATATATTAATATCATGTATATCAGCATGCTGTTTATTTAAATCTATAGCTAATTGCTTGCCGATTATTGAAATTAATGATTTATCCACATAAATTGAAACTCTCTTAATATATTGTGATTCATCTAATTGGGATAAAACATCTTCTATTTGTTCGCAAGGTACTACACTTAATATACCATCTTCACTAATAATGATAATATCCAGATGCATATCTTTTATGCTGTCGATATTACTCTTTATTTGCGGCAAATCTATTAAAGAATATTTTTTTAAATCTACTATCATATAGCTATTCCATTAACAAATTATACTTGCTAATATTTTATATCATTTTACATTAATTACTAGTTTATTTTTATTTTTTTAAATAATTATTTATGTTGATATTTATACAATTTTTGTTATATTTATGGTATAGCGTTAAAAAAATGAAAAAAACAGTAATATTATTATTTATTCTTATTAACATGGTCTTATTTCCATACGATAATTTGATTCCTAAAAAATCGGTTTATTTTATAAATGACTATATTAATTATAATAATATAATAAGTATATATAAAACATCTGAATTTTATGAAGTGATGCTCAATGATGATATAGCAGTACATTTTGATTTAGACGAATATTGTCAGAAACTAAATGGTAATTCATCACTTACACACATAAACTTCATAGATAAAAAAGTATTAAATACTGTAACGAATCCTAATGCTGCAATTATAAATATAAAAAATATGGAATATGTATGTAATAAGTTTAGATAATTATAGATTTTGCAGGAATGCTAATTGCAGAAAAGACTTATGATGCTAATTAGAAAATAAAAACAAGAGGAAACATGAATAAGAAAATAATATTATTATTTTTAACAGTGTCTATTTTCGCATACGCTGACGGAATGTATATTGCTCCAAATCAGCTGCCGAGCAATATACTTCAATTTATAAAAACACATTTCCAAAATACAGCAATTATATATGTTGAAATGGATAGAAAGACTTATGAAATAGCTTTAGACAACGGAGTTGAAATAGAGTTCTTCAGAAATGGTGAATTAAAAGAGATAGATGGAAATTATACTGCTTTGCCTTCAAATATACTTCCTCAATCTGTAGCAAATACAGTAGCTAAAACTTATCCAAATACAGTAATAACTAAAATCAAAAAGAAATGGAATATATACGAAGTAAAACTCAATAATATGATGGAGCTTTATATAGATGCTAGCAGCGGACAGCTTTTAGGACAGAAATTTGATGATTAAAAATAAAAATTGGAGAAATCATGATAAAAAAACATTATATCATAATATATTTATTAATTATAATATTAACTATTTCTAATAATGTTTATGCTATAAGGCATGGACTTGATTTTAATGTTAATGTGCCTATAGGAATGGGAATAATGATTCCTCATGGCAGTATTCCTCAATATGAGCCTGCAGGCAATGAAGTAAATTTTCAAGGTGGCGTTGGTATAGGATTAGGATATTATTTAGGGATAAGTGATTTAGTGAGCATGAGTTTTTTAGGTACTTTTTCTTATTCATATAATAAAACAAGCATTCATAAAAATAATATAAACATTAATTATATTTATGAGGCTAATTCACTTACTTTTGGAGGAATGCCTAAGGTTTATATAGGAAATTTCTCTTTAGGTTTGGATATAGGAATAAGACTTTCTTTAGGTCCTGGTATAACATTACGATATAAAGGAAAAGATTATAATTTAGGAGGTAACCTAAAACCTAGAACATATTTAAAGTTTGTAGCCGATTATAATATATTTTTCAGAGAAGACATGGCTATAGCTATTGGATTATATTTAGGATATGATTGGGGATTTAGGCTTATAAATACAGATATACCAGAAATTACAAAAGGCGAAGCGTACGGAAATTTAGATTTAGGATTACAAATAGCTTATAGATATGCATCTTTCTTTAGGTAGAAAATAATAAATTTTAAACCACGCGTTAAACTAGTTCTAAAAATATAGATACACAATAATCATAATGTAAACTATAAATTTTAATATTTTTTACCGCGTGATGTTAAAGCCAATCAATTAAAAAACGCTTGTGCGGGTATGAGTTTAAATATAAATAAAATTTCTGATGCATATATAGCTATAAATAAAAATGGGCGAGAAATAAATTACAAAAAATAAAAAGGCTGCAATATATGAAAATTACAGCCTATTATAAATTATTTATTTTATTTATATCTTTGTCCGAATAATTGTCCGTTTTCGGATATTAATAATTCCATACCATTATTTAATTTTACTTTATAATTGCCCCATTCTCTTTTTATTTTCACTACTATAGATTGAGGGTATGTATTTTTTATAGTGCTTAAAACACTTCTTGGTATAATATTTTCAGGAACTCCATTATATTTTCCATCTACATTAACCCATTCTCCAGAATATGAAAAATCTATTTTTGCCCCATTTGATAATGTTACTTTGTATCCGCCTTCTTTGCTTCCTTTTAATTTAAAAACTTGGGTATTAGGGTAGGCAGATTTGATAAAAGACATAGTTTTTTGTGATATGTTATTATCATACTGACCATAATACTGAGAGAATGCAGTGATTTGCAAAACGAAAATCAATGCAATAGTCATAATAATATTCTTTTTCATATTCATAATATGAACTCCTTAAATTTATTTAACTTATTAGACGAATTTTTATATAAAAAGTTCCCAATAAAATAAAAAAAATTTGATTTAAAATTGAAAAAGGCTCAAGTATTAAAAACTCAAGCCTTTTATTATTTTTTTATAAATTATTTATTTTTAATGATTTATAATTTAAGCATTAATTTGCTCATTCTGCTTGCAAATAGTTTTGGATCTTCAAGAGGAAGTCCTTCAAGTATGCATGCTTCATCGTATAAAAGCTCACTATACTCTTTAAATGTATCTGAAACTTTATTAGCATTGTATTCTTTTTCTATAGCTTTGAATACATCATGAGAAGTGTTAATTTCTAATACTCTTTCCGGCTTCATACCAAACATATTATTTCCTGTTTCAGCCAAAACTTTAGCCATATTAAAGCTGATAGAATCCTCTTTATTTGATAAACATACAACACTTTCTTTAAGTCTGTTAGTCTCTCTTACTTCTGCAACTTTATCAGAACCTAATACATCTTTTATAGCATTAAGAACTTCTTTATTAGCACTGTCTTTATTTTCATCTTTATTTTCAGAATTATCAGCCTGAAGTATAGAATGAAGTTTAGTACCGTCAAACTCTCTCATCATGTTAATCATAAACTCATCTACTCTATCAGTAAAGTATAACACTTCATAGCCTTTCTCTTTCATTCCTTCCATGTGAGGAAGTTTTTCTATAGCGGCTTTATCCTTAGCAGCGGCATAATATATAAACTCCTGACCTTCTTTCATTCTTGATTTGTATTCTGCTAATGTTGTATAATCTCCTTCTGCTGTATTAGAGGATTCAAATAACAAAAGATTTGCAAGTTTATCTTTTTTGCTGAAATCAGAGTATATTCCTATTTTGATAGATTCACCGAACTCTTTAAAGAATTTCTCATATCTTTTTCTATCGTTTTTAAGTATATTTTCTAAAGCATCTAAAATTTTCTTTTCAATATTAGAAGCTATTCTTTTTAATTGAGTGCTATGCTGCAAAATCTCTCTTGAAATATTAAGTGAAAAGTCTGGAGAATCAACTAATCCTCTTACAAATTTTAAATATTCAGGAAGTAAGTCTTTGCATTTACTCATTATAAATACATTTCTAGAATAAAGTTCAAGTCCTCTTTCAAAATCAGGGTGTAAGAAATTGAAAGGAGCTTTTGAAGGTATAAATAAAAGTGCAGTATATTCTATAGTACCTTCTGCTTTAGTATGTATAACCTCGAAAGGATCAGCATAATCATGAAAATGTTCTTTATAAAACTCATTATATTCTTCTGGCTTAACATCGCTTTTTGATTTCTGCCAAATACTTATCATAGAGTTAATAGTTTTCTCTTCATACTGCTGAACTTCTTTTTCGTCCTTTTTAGATATAGGCATATCCATAACTATAGGATAATGAACATAATTAGAATATTTATGTATTAAACTTTCTAAAGTATATCTATTACAATAATCATCATCAATAAAACCGTCTTCTTCTAATTTTTCATCTTTTCCTTTTAATTTTAAAATTATAGTAGTTCCTCTATCCTGTTTATCAATATCTTCTATAGAGTATGAACCATCTCCATTACTTTCCCAGCGTACGCCTTTTTCGCTATCAACATGTTTTGTTTCTATTACAATGTTATCAGCAACCATAAAAGCAGAATAAAAACCAACTCCGAACTGCCCTATTAAATCAATTCCGCTTTCTTTTGATGCCTCTTTATCCTTTTGTATTTTCTCTAAAAATGCCTTAGTACCGCTTCTTGCAATAGAGCCTATATTATTGATAACATCCTCTCTAGTCATACCGATACCGTTATCTTTTATAGTTAATACTCTGTTTTGCTCATCTACTTCTATTTTTATTCTTAAATTATCTATATCTTTATATTTATCGCTGTTTGTTATAGATTCAAATCTCGCTTTGTCTAATGCATCGCTTGCATTTGATATAAGCTCTCTTAAAAATATTTCTTTATGAGTGTATATAGAATGCACCATTAAATTTAATATTTGTTTAGTTTCGGCTTCAAAATTTAGTATTTGTTTTTCTGCCATAATATAAACTCCTTCATTTATAAAAAATTCTTTATAGGTTAAAGATAAAATATAATAAAGTAAAGTTGGAATATATAAAGTCTAAATATAAAAAAGCTAAAAATCAAAAAAGTAAAAAGTTTATGAATATTTTACAATTATAATAAAAATTTAAAAAAAAGCAAATATTTTATTTTAATCATAAATAATTATCCAATTAATTTTATATAAATAATAATTTTTTTTAAATTTTTCATAAAAAAGTTAGAATATACTAACAAAACTGTTGACAATTTTTAATCTATATGTTAGAATAGTCTAACAATAGGAGATTGAATGTTTGATAAATTAATTATTGACCATTGTGCCCCCACTCTATCGGGTATAAAAATAGCTAATATATTTACTTATGAATATAAGTTTAAAGAAGAACTTAATAAAAAAATTTCTTTATACAACAATATTCTAAACAAAAGAGGTATAAATGTAGCTGTTATAAAATATTATAATAATAAGGCTGTAGTTTATGTTTATAACAAAAAAGCGTTAGAAAATTATTTATCAGATGATAATATTTTTAAGTTTTTGAAAAATTACGGATATAGGTCAAAAAATATATATGAAAGCATAGGAATTTTAAAAAGAAGAATGCAGTATTCTAAAACATTTCCTCATGAAATAGGTATATTTTTGGGATATCCGCTTATAGACATAAACGGCTTTATAAATAACTATGGAAAAAATAGTTTATATACAGGATATTGGAAAGTGTATCATAATAAAAAAGAAGCTATTGAAATTTTTGATAATTATAATAGATGCAGAACTTTTTATATAAATACATTTTTAAGAGGAAAGGGCATTTTGGAGATAATGGATGATTACAAACTTCATTCTTTATAATAATAAAAATTGTTCGCTAAAAATGTATAGCAAATGACGCTGTCTGCTATATGCTCACAATTTTTATATTTAGCTTTATAAATATTTAAAAATTATTATTTATTACGTAAGGAGGTAATAATATGAGTAATAAAATAGGAATAATATATTGGAGCGGCACAGGTAATACTGAATTAATGGCTCAAAATGTAAAAAAAGGTGTGGAAAATGCTGGAGGAGAAGCTGATATTTTTAGTGTATCAAGTTTCGATGCGGCAAATATAAACAATTATTCAAAAATAGCATTGGGCTGCCCAGCAATGGGTTCTGAAGTTTTAGAGGAGTCAGAATTTCAGCCTTTTTATGATTCCATAAGAGGAAGTTTATCAGGCAAAAAAGTTGTTTTATTTGGATCTTATGATTGGGGCGATGGCGAATGGATGAGAAATTGGCAGGAGGATGTAAGTTCGGCAGGTGCTTCTTTAGTTAAAGACGGACTTATCGCAAATCTCACTCCAGATGATAATGCTGTAAGTGAATGTGTGAGTTTAGGCGAGGCATTGGTGAAAGCATAAATAAAAATAAATCCTAAAACAAAAAAGAGGCATTAGCTTATAAAAAAGTTAATGTCTCTTAATTATTTATTAATTAAGATTATAATATCCGTAACCTAATTTACCAAGATCATTCATATTAACATTATCATGCTCAAATATATATTCAACATCTGATATTTCTCCTGTATTATAATCCCGCTCAGGAGTTTTTTCTGAAAAGTTAGTAAGATAAAAATTAATTGTATTATTATTTTCAACTATATTAAATTTATAATAATTAACATATTGATAGCTAGTAGAATAACGAGCTATTTCAAATTCAAGCATATTATTAGTAATATTAGAAGATATATAATCTATTTCTGAAGATGCACTAATGGGATAAAAAGCAGAAACAAAATCTGCCTTATTATTATTTAGTTTCCATATACTTATATAAACATAATCCTCCGAATCTTGTTTTTCATAAAAACTTTCATCATCAATATTAAAAGTATATACACTAGAAATATAATATTTATTTCCATTTATGTTAATTATATCATTATATTTATTTGTATATACTTTATAAGCATCTAAAGTTTTTATAACATATTTATCTATATTAGTGTAACTATTATTTTTTATATCAATAGAAGCAGAACCTATTACTTCTGTTTTTGTATTTTCGTATTTTGTTTTTTTATCAGATTTTGTATTAGCGGCACATAATACAAGCATGACAATAGAAAGCATAAGTGCCAAAATAAATTTATTCATTTAGAATATCCTCCATACTCATTTTTTGTAAAAAATACTAAAAATTTTTAAGTTTGTAATTTTTTGTTTTCATTAATCAAATTTAGTTTTTATTCTTTTTAATTAAAATTGTAATACTCATAATATTTACCAATATCATTAATCATAATATTAATAACAATAGAAAACATAATTACCAAAGTAAATTTATTCATTTAGAATATCATCAATACTTACTTTTTCAACACAAGGTTTTCCAATAGATTCTAAAAATACAAAATTGATTTTATCATCACTTCTTTTTTTGTCAAGTTTAATAGCCTCTTTCAAATCTATATTATCAGGTATAGCTATAGGCAAAGAAAATGCTTTTAATATATTTTTAGCTCTTTCTAATATATTTTTATCTTTTGTTATAGATTTTTTAATGCCGTACTCTATAGCAAAAATCATACCTATAGCAACAGCCTCTCCATGAAGCAGCACACCATAACCTGCAGCATTTTCCACACTATGTCCTATAGTATGACCGAAGTTTAAAAACATTCTCTCTCTCTGCTCTTTATAATCTATTTCTACAATATGAGCCTTTAATTCACAGTTTCTTTTAAGTATATAATCCATATCCAATTCAGCATTATTATAACAGTGATCCTCTATAAGCTCTAAAAGTTTTTCATCAAATAAAAATGCATGCTTTATCACTTCAGCCATTCCTTCATTGAACTCCCTTTTAGGAAGGCTTAATAAAGTATTGCTGTCTATTATAACGAGTTTAGGGCTGTGAAAAGCTCCTACTAGGTTTTTTCCTTCTTTTATATTAATACCAGTTTTACCGCCAACAGAAGAATCTACACATGCAAGCAATGTAGTAGGAATCTGCACAAAATCAATACCCCTCATCCAAGAAGCAGCAGCATATCCAGCCATATCCCCTATTACTCCTCCGCCTAATGCTATTATTATATCTTTACGGCTTAATTCGTTTTTGGCAAGAGAAGAGAAAATATCAATTATACTTTCTATATTTTTATTAGGTTCTCCATTTTTAAGAACGCATACAGAAGTTATAATATTTTCTTTTTCCAAACTTTCTTTTACAGTGTCAGTATAAAGTTTATCTACTATATCATCTGTAACTATTAAAGCTCTTTTTCCTCTTAATATATTTTTTACTAATTTGCCTGTTTCTTTTATTAATCCCTTTTGAACTAAAATATCATAATTAATATTTACATCATTTTTTATTTTTACTTCTACTTTTTTATTCATAGCATTAAAATCCATTATTTTTTATATTTTATCTATTATAAATCATTTTCAAAAATAAAAAAACATTAAATTATATTTTATAATAAATAAAAAAGTTTCATATATTTTTATATAAAATTAATATAAAAAACAAACTTTCATAATATAAAAATCATATTTGAATATTTATAAACTTGACAATAAAAACTATTTTACTATAATTTAAAAGTCATTATTAGGAGCATATATAAAATGAAAAGATTTATTATTTTATTATTAATATTATTATCATCTTCTGTATTATTGTATACACAAAGAAAAACAAATTCTATTGGTGTGGCACTTTATAGATATGATGACAGTTATATGAAATATTTAAAGCAATACATAGAAAAAAATATAAATAAAAATACTTCTCTGATTATGGCAGACTCTTACAATAGCCAATCAACTCAAAATGGTCAAATAGATATGTTCTTACAAAAAAATGTCAGTCTATTAGCTATAAATTTGGTAGATAAAACGCAGGCTCAGAAAGTATTGGATAAAATAAGTATAAATAATAAACCTTTAATATTTTTCAATAGAGATCCCGGCTTAGAAGTTCTAAGAACTTATGATAAAGTTTGGTATATAGGAGGAATAAGCGAAGAAGCGGGAAATGCTCAGGGCAGAGTAATAGCAGAAAGCTGGAAAGATAGAATGAATTGGGACAAAAATCAGGACGGTAAAATACAATGCATAATATTAAAAGGTGATTTAAATGACAATGATACAATAAATAAAACAGAATACATGAAAAAATACATAGCTTCTAACAATATAAAATTAAATATTTTAGCAGAAGTTTCAGCTAATGGAAAAAGAGATGAAGCAGCAAAAGTGATGCAAACTTTAATATACAAATACGGTGATAAGATAGAATATATTATATGCAATAATGATAATATGGCATTAGGAGCATTAGATACATTAAAAGGATTGGGATATAACAAAAGCAGCCGAATGCTAGATTATATACCTATAGTAGGTATAGACGGAATATCTGAATGCTTAGAAGAAATAAATAATTATGGAATATTTGCAACAGTTATGCAGAACCCTTTGATACAGGCTCAGGCTTTATGCTCTGTTTCGAGCAATATTATAAATGGAAAATCCCCTTTGGAAGGATTGCATTTCAATTTTTACAATAATAGATACATTGTTATACCATATATACCTGTAACTAAATACAATATAGATACTGCAATAAAAATATACAAATAAATTATATTTTTTCATAATTTAATTTGACTTATATATTTTTTTTTAATAAACTAGGATATTATTATATAAAAAATTGGAGTTTTTTATGAATAAAGCAATAGTTATTATTTCATCAATTTTATTGTTTGTATCATTAATCAGCTGCGGCAATTCTTCAAAATCTGATAATAATGAAATAGAAATAGGTATTACTATTTACAGATATGATGATGCCTTTATTTCATTTATGAGAAGAAATATTGAAACTATGCTAAATGGAAAAGCTAAATTTGTAATGAATGATTCAGAAAACGATCAGGTAAAGCAAAATGATCAGGTAGATGCTGCTATTCAGAGAAATGTTGATGCATTAGCAATTAATTTAGTAGATTCTACATCAGCTAGTTTTATGATTAATAAAATAAAACCTACAGGAATACCTGTAATATTTTTCAATAAAGAACCTAGCAAAGAAGATATGATGCTTTATGATAAGGCATGGTATGTAGGTACTTTAAGCGAAGAATCCGGAAATATACAGGGGGATATAGTAGTTAAGTCTTGGCAGGCAAATCCTTCTTGGGATAAAAATGGAGACGGCAAAATTCAGTATGTTTTATTAAAAGGAGAGGCAGGACACCCAGATGCTGAAGCAAGAACAGAAAGAATTAAAGCAGTATTAAATGATAATGGAATAACTATAGAGCAATTAGATGAACAGACAGCTAATTGGGATATACTTCAGGCACAGACAGCTGCTGATGCATGGATAGAAAAATACGGAAACAGTATAGAGTTTATATTCTCAAATAATGATGCTATGGCTTTGGGAGCATTAAAATCCATTCAAAAACAAGGTTATAATATAGGAGACAGCAATAAATTTATACCTATAGTAGGAGTTGATGCTATTCCTGAAATCATAGAAGAAATTAAAAAAGGAACCGTAGTAGGTACTGTTTTACAAAGCCCTAAAGATCAGGCTAAAGCCGTAGTTGATATGGTTATCAATGCTGCCAATGGAAAAGATGTATTAAGCGGTACGGAATATAAACTAGATGATGTAAAAGCGGTAAGAGTGCCTTATAGAGCTATTACATTAGAAAATATAGATGAATCTGCTGAAGCCTATAAATAATTTTTAATAATTATTAATGATATAAGGTAAGATATTAATTATTTAATATCTTACCTTTTGTTTTTTATATACAAAGCATATTTACAAATAAAAATCAAAAATTTTAAATTATTATAAAACTAAATTAGAGAATAAAATATAAATTACTTTTTATAAGAATATCAAAAAATCAAAAGATCTGATTTTACTTGATTTAAGAAAATAAATTTATATACTAATTAAATAGAGAATATTAATTAATTTAAGGAGTTTTCTAATATGAAAAAGTCATTTATCGTTATGGCGGCATTATTTATAATGTCCACACTTTTTGTTGTATCTTGCGGAGGCGGATCTTCTTCATCCACAACAACTACTGACGGACCAACTATCGGAGTAACAATTTATCGTTATGATGATAACTTCATGTCTTTCTACAGAAGAAACATTGAAAGCAGAATCAGCGGAAAAGCTAATTTAATAATCAATGACTCACAAAATAACCAAGCTCAGCAAAATGACCAAGTTGATGTTATGATTCAAAAAGATTCAAAAGCATTAGCTATTAACTTGGTAGACCCTCAGGCAGCTCAAACTATTATAGACAAAGCTAAAACTAAAAATATACCTGTAGTATTCTTTAACAAACAGCCTAGTGCTGAAGCTATGGCTAGTTATGATAAAACATGGTATGTAGGAACTACTCCAGAAGAATCAGGCGATATGCAAGGAAAAATCGTTGTAGATACTTGGAAAGCTAATCCTACTTGGGACAAAAATGGTGATGGAATCATACAATATGCTTTATTAAAAGGCGAACCAGGCCACCCAGATGCTGAAGCTAGAACTAGCCATGTTACTTTATATGTTACTAACAATGGTCTTAAAGTAGAAAGATTAGAAGAACAAACAGCTATGTGGGATACTGCAAAAGCTAAAGATATAGTTGATGCTTGGATACAAAAATATGGCGATAAACTTGAATATATTTTCTGTAATAACGATGCTATGGCTTTAGGTGCTTTACAGTCTATACAAGCTCTAGGATACAACAAAGAAGGCGATAATACTAAATATATACCTATAGTTGGTGTTGATGCTATACCTGATATGATAAATGAAATCAAAAAAGGAACTGTAGTAGGTTCTGTTCTTAATGACCCAGTTGGACAATCTCAGGCTTTAGTTGACATTACTTTAAATGTTGCTGCTGGAAAAGATCCATTAGATGGTAATACTTGGACTTTAGACGAAGTTAAAGCAGTTCGCGTTCCTTATGTACCTATAACTAAAGATAATATAAATGTTGCTGAAGAAGCTTATAAATAATAATTAATTTGCAATAAAACAGGGATATTAATATTTTAATATCCCTGTTTGCTAATTATCTATATAATATCTATTTACTATTATGTTAGCAGAGTTTGAAAAGAAAGGTTTTATAAATATGGATAATAAAAAAATTGTTCTTGAAATGAAAGGTATTTCAAAGTCTTTTCCGGGTGTCAAAGCATTAGATGATGTACAGCTCACCGTAAGAGAAGGCGAAGTAGTTGCCCTTATGGGAGAAAATGGAGCCGGAAAATCTACTTTGATGAAATGTTTATTTGGTATTTATCGTAAAGATGAAGGACATATATTCTTAGATGGTAAGGAAGTTAACTTCATATCACCTAAACAAGCTTTAAATAATGGTGTCGCTATGGTACACCAAGAACTTAACCAAGTTAGGCAAAGAAATATACAGGATAATATATGGCTTGGAAAATATCCTACCAAATATGGTGTTATTATTGACGAAAAAAAGATGTATAATGATACTAAGGCTATTTTTGATGATTTGGAAATACCTCTGGATCCCAGAACAAAAGTATCTGCATTATCTGTATCTGAAATGCAGATGGTAGAGATAGCAAAAGCAGTTTCATATAATTCCAAAATATTGGTATTAGATGAACCTACAAGTTCTCTTACAGAAAAAGAAGTTGCTAAATTATTTAAAATCATTAGAAAACTTCAAAGCAGAGGCGTAGGTATGATCTATATATCACACAAAATGGAAGAAATACTGCAAATATCTGATGAAGTTACTATAATGAGAGATGGTAAATATGTTGCCACTACCCCTTCCAAAGAATTAACTACAGACATGATTATTAAGCAGATGGTAGGAAGGGATTTAACTAATCGTTTCCCTGAAAAAACAAATGTTCCGGGAGAAGATATATTAGAAATAAAAGATTTTACTGCATTTTATCAGCCTTCCCTTAAAGAAGTTAATTTCAATGTAAGAAAAGGCGAAGTATTTGGTATTGCAGGACTTGTAGGAGCAAAAAGGACTGAAGTATTAGAAAGTATATTCGGTATGCGTACTTTGTCTTCAGGACAAGTTGTAAAAATGAACCATGAAGTTAATAATTCTTCTACAAGAAAAGCTATAAAAAATGGATTCGCTTTAGTTACTGAAGAAAGAAGGCAAACAGGCATATTCGGTATGCTGTCCATCAATTTTAATTCTACTATAGCAAATATAGACAGTTACAAAAATAAATTTGGATTTTTGGACAATAAAAAAATGCATGAAGATACTAAATGGGTTATAGACAGTATGCAGGTAAAGACCCCTTCTGAAAAAACAGCTATACAGTCATTATCAGGAGGAAATCAGCAAAAAGTTATATTAGGAAGATGGCTTTTAAGCAAGCCTGATATATTAATGCTTGATGAACCTACAAGAGGTATTGATGTGGGTGCTAAATATGATATATACAGACTTATTATTGATTTAGCTACTGTTGGAAAAGCTGTAATAGTTGTAAGTTCAGAAATGCCGGAATTGCTTGGAATAACTGACAGAATTATGGTTATGAGTAATGGAAGAGTTGCTGGTATAGTTGAAACTAAAAATACTAATCAGGAAGAAATTATGGCATTGTCTGCTAAATATTTATAATTTTAATCGAAAGGACGGATTATGGACACTAATAAAATAAACATTAAAACTATTAAATCATTTATATTAAACAATGCTATATTTGCAGCATTACTCTTAATACTTATAGGTATTATCATTAAAGACCCTAGTTTCTTCAAATTGAGTAATTTTTTAAATATATTTGCTCAGGCTTCTACTCGTATGATAATAGCTGTAGGAGTAGGCACACTTCTTGTAACTCAAGGTAACGACTTAGGTGCTGGTAGAGCTGTAGGACTTGCTGCGGTTGTAAGTGCTTCGCTTTTACAATCTCCTTCTAACCCTACTAGAATGTATCCAGATTTGCCTATGCTTCCGGTTATACTTCCTATACTTTTAGTTATGCTTATACTTATGGTATTCGGACTTATAAATGGTTTTATCATTTCTAAACTTTATGTAACTCCATTTATTGCCACTTTAGGTATGCAGCTTATACTTTATGGTGTAACTAGTACTTATTTTGACAGACCTCCTTATGGTGCTCAGCCTATCGGAGGACTTGATCCTAGATTTACTAATCTTGCTTTGGGAGGTATAAAAATAGGAAACTATACTATTTCATACCTAATTATATTTGCTGTCATAATAACTGCCATAATGTGGATAATTTGGAATAAAACTAAATTAGGTAAGAACATATTTGCTGTGGGAGGCAACCCTGAAGCTGCTGCTGTTTCTGGTGTAAACATTCCTCTTACTCTTATGATAGTATATACTATGGCTGGTGCTTTATATGGTATAGCCGGTTCATTAGAAGTTGCTCGTGTTGGTTCTGCTACTAATAACTTGGGTAACGGTTATGAGCTTGATGCTATTGCTGCATGCGTTGTAGGAGGAGTTTCATTCTCTGGCGGTATTGGTTCTATATTAGGTATTGTATCTGGTGTATTAATATTCCAAGTTATTAACTATGGTATGACATTCGTTGGTATTTCTCCATATATGCAATACATAATTAAGGGTGCCATCATAATTGCAGCTGTTGCAGTTGATACGCAAAAATATTTGAAAAAAGTATGATAGGGTTTTATTATGGAATATGATAATAATGATCCTTTTAAGAGAGAATTTAATAAAAAGGAAACTAAAAAAAGAACTTTGAAATCTTGGATATTCCTAGGTTTTATAGTAATGATATTTTTAGTAGCTGAGTTTATAAGGTATATTGCTAGTTTAATATATCGTTAAATAGAAAAGGCTGTGCTTATTAATATTTTTAAGCATAGCCTTTTTAATTTTTATTAATTTAATCTTCTATTTCTTCATAAACAAGCGGTTCATCTATAAATCTTGTATATATTATAAGTTTATTTCTTTCTATTTTGAATGAGTATGCAGTCTGAAGTATTGATAAATAATCACCTTCTGCCCTTCTCTTTTCTGCATTATCTGTTTTTCTAGTAGTTCTTATCATGTCTATTGATATTCCTTCTCCATCTATTTTGCAATTAGCCCAATAATCATTTATAGCAGACTTACCATATATTTTATTATCATCTATACTAATAGTAATATTCATAGCAGTATGCATACTTATAAGACGATAAACCTTAATTTTTTCTTCAATCACAGGTTCTTCAGTTATAGAAACTGTATTATGGGCACATGACATCAATAAGAATATGACTAATATAATATTTAAATATAAAAATCTTTTCAAAATTAAAATAAAGTAAGCTCCCCTTCTTTACTTCCGCCGCCGCTAAGATCTTCAAATGTATCCATTGAGCCGGAATTATTATCGAATGCCCCTGAAGAGTTGCCTTTAAGTATATCTTCAAATATAGGAGAACTTATAAGTCTAGTATAGGCTTGATTAGCATTCTTCTCAAATTGTATATTAGGATTAGCTTTGATTGCATGTGTTAAAAGCAGCTTAGCAAAACCATTTCTTCTATATGGATAATTCATATATATATATTTCAATACACCTTCTTTATTTATATAATAATATCCATTAATCCTGCCGTCTATAGTTAAAAGTCCTATATTAGTATTGTTTGTATGCAGGATTTTATTGAAATAAGGTTCAACAAAAACTTCTTCTTTATTGTCTTTTATTTTTATATTGTGTATAAAATTTTGTAATTCATTTCTGTATATACTGTTATATTCTATAACTACTACAGAAGGATATTCTTCATGTTCTATGATTACCGGCGGCATAATTTAATCCCCCTAAAATTAATATATCTAATTTTTAAAATATCGGCAATAATAAAAAATTATATAATTTTTATTGACTATTTTTTATTTGTAATATAGTCTTATTATATAAATATAATAAAAAAATACAAATTAGTCCCAATGTTTTTTAAAAATAAACAATTTTATCAAAAACAAAAAGAAATATTAATCGCATTTCTAAAAAGAGTCATAGATTTTCTGCCTAGCGTACTAGTAGGACTTTTTATAATGGTATTATCCACTAATCTATTTGGGAGAGAGAATGCTACAATAGGTGTAATTTCTATATTTATATGTGCTTTAATGCGTCAAAGTTTTACAATAGAAAGTTTCCCTGCTGTATCTTTTAGAATACTTTTATTAGGACTTTTGGCTACTATAGCAGAACAAAATTTATTCCTTACTATATCGCTTAATTTTATAGTTCCGTTTTCTATAGTGTATTTGCTTTCAGATGATTTTGTTCCTAGAAATTACTTTATATATGGTTTTGCTTATGTTCTTTTGCAGGCGTATAACATACCTATATCATATATACATTTAAGAATGGAAGCTATATTAACTGCTTTACTTATAATATTTATATTCTTAGTAATAAATAAATTTTTAACTAAACATAGATTATCTAATAATTTGGCGTGCCGAGCAATAGAATCTATAAATAAAAAAATATCATCATTATATAATAAAACATGCTCATTAAATAAAAAAGATGATTTATTTCCTATTATAAACGGATACACTACAGCAATATATGTAGACACATTAAAAAGACATAATACCATGAATAATAGAAATATTAATCATTTTCAGCTTGTTTTATTTTTAGAAGAAATAAATATATTAATAGATAAAGAACATCAGAACATTGCCAATTTTACGGATAAAGATTCAGAATATTTTATGATGCTTTCAAAAATTTTGGAGAGAATATCCAATTTACTAAAAAAAGATATATCAAAGCATGAAGAAGAATACAATAGTATAATGAGTGATGTAAATTATTTTAATGATAATTATTTTTTAAGTGATGAAAAAAGTAATTATGAATGGATATATACTATATCAAAATTGAAGAATATTCTATCTAATATGTTTGAAAATAAAAAAGATGAATTTGAAATAACAAAATTATTCAATTTAAAATTTATAAGATTAAAAAAAGAATTCAATATCAATAAATGCCATTTCAGATTCTCTCTCAAAATGGGCATCATAATGTGCATATCATTTACTATTAGATATTTTTTACCAGAAGAAATAGCAATAAGAGGTTATTGGCTTCCTATTTTATCATATATAATGCTCTATCCATTTTATGAAGAACAAAAACATAATTTAAAAATAAATGTATTGGGAAACTTTATAGGAGTATTTATATTCTCAGTTTTTTTCAGGTATATACCTTATGATATGATTATTCCTGCTATAGGAGTATGCTTTATATTATCACTTGCCTCTATTAATGACTTTTTAAAAAAAATATACGGTACAATTTCTGCATTAATATCATCATTTCCATATATGCCCAAATTAATGTCAGCTTCATCAAGACTAGGATTTATAATAATGGCCCTTTCTATTGTATGGGTATTTGACCATTTTATTATAAGAACTGAAAGTCATAAAGGTATGGTAGATAAAATAAGCGAACTTATAGAAATAGATACTATAATAATAAATCAAATGAGAAAGGCTATAAATAATGAAACTACATCTCAGTATCTATATGAAATACTATTAAAAGCATACATGATAAAAAACAATATTATAATACATGAAAAAAATCAGACAAGATACAAAGGTACTCCTATAACAGACTCTTTAATAGAAAGCAATAGAAAATTTATAGTTGAGGCAGAACAATTAATACATCTTATGAAAAAATATAACAGACCTGAAGATAAACATAATATATTAATATTCATTGAAAATATTTCAAATACCTTAGAAAACACTGCTAAATTATTTAAAAATGAAATTAGTGATTATAACAGCGAAGAAAAAAAGAGAAATATTATAAAAACAGATTCATATATATTTTACAGATTAGAAAATTGCTTCGACAGTATAAATTCTATTAACGATTCAATCAAAAACAATATAGATAATATATTATAATTTTATATAAATTTATATTCATTGGAAAAATTAAAAGTAATAGAAACAAATATATCATTCATTTGTATATTATTATCATTTTGCATAGCATCATATATTATATGATAAGAATTACTGATATGAACTAATTCATTAAAACTTTCCTTTTTAAAAATTTTATTTGAAAAACCATCTATTAAAGAATCTTCAATATATTTATAGCTAGTAAATTGTGTTTTCAATACATTATAATGATTATTTCCTATATTAACATCTGCCCTATCATTAAAAACGGCATCTTTAAAAGCGTATTCTGCACATATTTCAGGTACAAAATTTATCATTTCTTCTATTATGTTATTATCAGATATTAAATTTTTTATATTTTTAATAAAGTTATCATAATTAAAACCGCATTTTTCAAATTCTAATACATATTCCATAACAAAATACTCAATTTCTTCCTTTGTATATGGATATTTTATATAAGTAGTATCCGACTGCAGTATGAAGAAAAATTGCTTTATAGAAAAGAACTCTCCATTATTATCCCATTTAATAATCTCATTTTGAACACAGTTTTCTAATGTCTTATTCTGAATATTATTTATTGTGCATTCTACTATAATATCATCATTAGGCATTTTGGCAGCATAAGTCTTTATAAAACTTACCCTATTATTTGAAAGTATAAAAGGAACTTCCTTATATATACAATTCCATAAAAAACTAGAATATCCGTTTTTATCATCAAAGCCAATATAATCATTATAAAAATCTTCTTTATCATCTATATTTCCAAGACCTAATATAGGACTTTCGCATACTGTAAAAATCTTTTTATTACCTAATATTGAAGTTTCTATATCATGATGATGTATGCCTGAAAGAAAATCCAATATACCCTGCAAAGCACAATACACAAAATTATCAGAAGATAATTCTATGGCTTTATATTCATCAGAAGCTATGCTTGAGGAAGATTCAAAAAAAACATTATCAAAAAGAGGTGCTTTAACATAAAAATATATTGTGCATAATATACTTTTTTTCTTTTCAAGCTGCACTATTTTAGGCTCAATAGTAATATCATAACTTAGAAATTTAATACAGTCATTTTCTATTTCATTTTTATGATTTATAGTAGTATGAAGCCTATTTAATAGTATATCTTTATGATTATTCATTTAGCACCATTTTTAATATTTCATTAATAGACAATGGGCTAAAATTATGAATATCACATGCAATATTAAATGCTAAATTATGATATTTTTTATCTTTATGCCAATGTCCATGTATCAGCATGGTATTATCATAATAGCCTTCCCATTCCAATATAGGATAATGGAATAAAACTATTTTTTTAATAATACCGCTGTAATTTTTTATATCTAAAATATAATAGTCTTTAATAAATTTAAATAACTTTCTATCAAATTTATTATTATTTAAAAACTTATCATTATTACCTTTTATAAGGTATTTATTACCATTTAATAATTTTAATAATTCAGTAGTTTTTAAATATCCTCTATCATTAGAAAAATCGCCTACTATATATACATCGTCTTCTTCACTTATTTTTTCATTCCATTTATTTATTAAATAATTATGCATAGTTTCATAATCATCAAATACATTTTTTCTGCCTGACGGCATATAAAAAAAGTGAGTATCTGAAATAAAATATATCATATATTAATTATCTGCAATACCTAATGATATGTATTTAATACCTCTTTCCTCCATTCTTTTTTTATCATACTGATTTCTTCCATCAAATATAATAGGTTCTTTTAGAAGCTCTTTTATTTTGTCAAAATTAGGTCTTCTAAACTCATTCCATTCTGTAACTAAAATCAAAGCATCAGAATCTTTCAAAGCATCATAAGAATTTTCAGCATAATATATTTTATCTCCAAATATAGCCTTAGCATTATCAAAAGCTTTAGGATCATAAGCTCTAATACTAGAACCTGCATCTAAAAGCATATTTATTATAGTAATAGCAGGGGCTTCTCTCATATCATTAGTTCTAGGCTTAAATGCTAATCCCCATAAAGCAAATGTTTTACCTTTAATATTATTATTATAATATTTTAAAATCTTATTTACAAAAATTTTCCTTTGATTAACATTAACTTGGTATGCTGCTTTAAGTAAATCAGAATCTATACCATAATCAGATGCTGTTTTTATCAAAGCCTGTACATCTTTTGGAAAACAGCTTCCGCCGTATCCTAAACCATGAAATAAGAATTGATTTCCTATTCTCTTATCACTTGACATACCAATTCTAACTAAATCAGCATTAGCACCTACTTTTTCACATATATTGGCAATTTCATTAGCAAATGATATTTTAGTAGCCAAAAAAGCATTAGCAGCATATTTAGTCATTTCAGCAGAACGAACATCCATTATTATTATAGGATTTCCTGTCCTTGTAAAAGGATTATAAATGTCTCTCATTATATCTATAGCTTTTTCAGAATTTGAACCTATAACCACCCTGTCAGGTTTTAAAAAGTCATCAACAGCAGCACCTTGCTTTAAAAATTCCGGATTTGAAACAACATCAAACTCTCCGCTGTAATGTTTTTTTATTTCATCTTCTACTAATTTATGAGTTCCAACAGGCACGGTTGATTTATCTACTATAACTTTATATCCATTCATAGACTTTCCAATCTCATTAGCTACAGAAAGTACAAAACTCAAATCACAGCTTCCGTCATCACCCGAAGGAGTTCCAACGGCAATGAAACAAGCTATAGAGTTTTTTACAGCATAATCTAAATCATTAGTAAATTCTAATCTTCCTTCAGAGACATTTGCAAGAATAAGTTCTTCCAAACCGGGTTCATATAAAGGAGTAATGCCATTTTTAAGTTTTTTTAATTTTTCTTCGTCATTATCAACACATATAACATAATTTCCCATCTCAGCTAAACATGCACCTGTAATAAGTCCTACATAACCTGTACCTATTATACATATTTTCATTTTCATACTCCTTAAAATAAAAAATATAGACATTTAATTGTTTTTATCATATAATAAATTATTATATTTTCAAGCAAAATATTATTTACTATAGATATTTTTAACTTTTTACGATAATATATAGTAAGATTTTAAATTTTTACGGGGCGTATAAATGGATGATTATATAAAAAGTCTGCTTAAAGATTTCTTTGAAGAAGCATTCGAAATGCTTGACAGACTGGAACAAAATATTCTTATTTTAGATAATGAAAGAAATAATGTTGATGCCATACAGGAAATATTCAGAGCGGTTCATACTTTAAAAGGAAGTGCCGGTGCTGTAGAACTAGTTGAAACTCAAAAATATGCCCACAGATTTGAAGATTTACTAGATTTAATAAGAAATAATAAAATAGAAGTAGATGATGCCACTATAGATGTACTTTTAAAAGGTATAGATATATTAAAAGACCTTATCAATACTGCAAGCGAAGAAAGTGAGTATTCTGGAGATATAGAAGCTGAAATTAAAAAATTAGAAGATTTTAAAAATATGAAATTAGGTGCTGCTCCTTCTGCCTCTGAAAATGATTCGCCTGCTGCATCTTCTGCTACTCAGGCAGCATCTCCTGAAGCCGAAAAAAAAGTCAATAAATATGAACTTCTTCCAAATGACGGTGATTTATTAGGTATAATAAGAGATAATGTTGAAGAGGGTGTAAAAACCAAATTAGTTCATGTAAGTTTTGATCCTGAAAGCCCTATGAGAACTGTAGGAGGGGTTCAGGTATTTGTAGCCTTAAAAGATGTAGGTGAAATAATGGGAAGTATACCTCCTATCGAATCTTTGGAAGGCGATGAGTTTTATGAACATGTTACATATATACTCGCTACCATTAATGAAGATAAAACTATAATAGATGCTATTACATTGCCTGATGCTACTAAAGAAATAACTATTGAAGACATTGTATTAGAAGAGTATGAAAAATTTCTTCAGGAGAAAAAACAAAAAGAAGCAGCAGAAAAAACTAAAGAATCTGCCGCCGCTGCTTCAAATGCTTCCAAAAAACCTGATGCTGCCAAAGGCGGAAAAGATCATAAGGTTGAAAGACAAAGCTCATTCTTAAGGGTAGAAAGCGATAGAATTGATGCTATGATGAATCAGGTTGGGGAGCTTGTAACAAACAAAAGTTCTTATGTACAATATGATGATGATCTTACCTCATATCAGAAAATAATAGGTAATGGCATAAATGAAGTAAAAAGATACTATAGAGACAGTATTGTTCAGATACTTAGAAAGTTTGAGGAACATTTACAGAAAAAAGAAGCTAAAGAAATTAGAAACACTTACATTGACGGATTCAATAATAGATTAAATGAAATTGTAAAAATGGAAGAAGAGTTTAAAAACACTTTAGATAAATTTAGAAACTCTTATCAGCTTCTTACTAGGGTAACAAATGAACTTCAGGAAACTGTAATGAAAATAAGAATGCTTCCTATAGCTCAAACTTTCAACAGATTCCCTCGTCTTATAAGAGATTTATCAAGAGATTTAGGCAAAGAAGTAAAACTAGAAATGTACGGAGAAGAAACAGAATTAGATAAATCTGTTATTGAGGTATTGGTAGATCCATTAGTACACATTATCAGAAATGCAATGGACCATGGTATAGAACATCCGGAAGACAGAGAAAAAGCCGGTAAGCCTAGAACAGGAACAGTTGTTTTAGGTGCTTCACATGAAGGCAATTTAATAATTATTAAAATATCTGATGATGGTAAAGGAATGATACCGCAGAAAATATTTGAAAGTGCGGTTAAAAAAGGATTAGTATCTGCTGATGCTAAACTTTCTGAAAAACAAATGCTTGAATATATATTTGCTCCGGGTTTTTCTACCGCTACTAAAATTACAAATGTATCAGGACGCGGTGTTGGTATGGATGTTGTTAAGAAAAGCCTTGAAAAAATTAACGGTACTGTGGGTATAGAAACAGAATGGGGAAAAGGCTCTACATTCTTCTTGAGAATTCCTCTTACTGTTGCCATTATTCAGGCTCTTATAGTTGATGCAGAAAAAGAATATTATGCAGTTCCTATTAATAGTATATTAGAAACTGTTAAAATAGATGTTAAAGATATTCAGGAATTAGAAGGAATAGAAGTTATTAAAGTTAGAGATGATGTTATTAATGTACTAAGCATCAAAGAATTATTCAGACTTCCTTCAAGATACAGTAATATAAAATCTTACTACGCTGTTATACTTTCTTCTGAAGGTAAAAAAGTGGCATTGCTTGTTAATAACCTAATAGGCGAACAGGATATAGTTATAAAAACGCTTAAAGATAATATTACAAAAAGCGAAGGTTTAGCTGGTGCTACTGTTTTGGGTGATGGTACTGTAAGCTTCATTTTGGACATACAGACAATAGTAAGTCTTGGTACTAAGAGAATCATTGAAAGAGGAAAAGTTAATAATAATCAAGGCAGCAAAAATGATTTAAGAAGCTTTATTGAAAGATTGAAAAATAATGAAATACCTGAAATACCGCAATAAATAGCTTAAAATAGATAATAATATTTTTATGATTTCTTCTTAAATAAAAATTTATTTTATTAAATTTTATGATATAGAATAAATTATTTCTATTTTATAATATTATATATATCATCTATTTTTACTATATTTTTTTTATTTTCTATTTCATAAGCATCAGTTTGTATTAATAAAGTTTTAAGATAAGGTATTTTTATAATATCGCTGTCTCTATCTCCTATCATAAAAGAATTAAATAAATCTATATTATATTTTTTTGAAGCAAGCAAATGCATTCCTGCTTCAGGTTTTCTAAGCATAGAAACTATATTATAAGGTTCTACATGACCTTTAATATGATAAGGGCAATAATAAAAATCATCTATAACAGCACCGCCTTTTTTGTATTCATCGTATATATATTTATGAACATTATTAACATCTTCATTAGTATAATAATTATATGATACTCCTGCCTGATTAGTTGTTACTATTGTTATATAGCCTTTATCCTTTGCGTATTTTACCGCATCAATAAACTCTTTTTTTATTTTTACTCTGTCAGTAGTTCCTATATAACCAACATCTTCAATCAAAACTCCGTCCCTATCTAAAAATAATGCCTTATTAATTTTTTTAGTATCATCTGCAAAATATGAAGGTATGCCGTATAATATATTTTTATTGAATGCTTCGTATATCAATTTATTTATATATTCTTTATTATCATAGATTTCAGGTTTATTATATAATTTTTCATTATGAATTAATAAATTATTATTGAATGAATATCCTGATATAATATTTGTTATATCATTTTTTATTATTTTATAATTTTTATCTATAGTATATAAGTTTTCTGATAATGCATTCTCTGTATTAAAATCTAATGCCATTAATACGGAATCTTTTTCCAACTTTTTATAAAACTCAGAAAAATAATTTTCTATATTATTATACATAATCCAAAATCCTATATGATTTATGATTATACAAGTTTAATATAAAAAAACACTTTTTTCAACAAAAAGCATTATATATTTATAATTGATTTTTTTTATTTATGATATATATTATTTAAGCAAAATACGGAGATTATGAAATGAATAATAATTTAACTGTTAAAAATAATATAAAAAAATTTAATTATTTAAAAATATTAATACCAGCAATATCAACTATTCCTATATGTATTTATATACTTACATTAAAAAATATAGACAGAGGCTATATATTTCCAATATTTTTAAATATTCATTTTTTTATTAGTCTTTATTTATTTTGTTTTACTGTAATTTTTCATATAAATAATTTAAATAAAAAACTTATTTTCATTACATTTTTATCATTTTTATTTATATCTTTAATTGCAATTTTCTCTAATATATCTTTTAATTATGTTTATATGCCTCCTGCAAATACTCCAGACTTTCAAATATTAATAAATAGACTCATATTTTTTAATATAATATTCTTTGTAATAATGATGCTTTCATACAATTCATTTAATGTAACAAATACTGATTCCATATCTGACTTTTTTACTTTATTTGCAGATACTTTTATATGGTTCTTAATAATTAATACAGGAAGCAGCACCATTTTAAGTATATTATTTTCTCTTCTTTTTATAGTTGGATTTTCTATAATGGAATTATTTTCAGCATCAACAGGAATCGGATTTACAATAGCAAAACTTGTTATATGTTCTATAATATTTTTATACGGATTCATACCATTTATATCATATTATATATATAATAATACCAAATCTGTAATATCAATTTATCTTTCAAGGTTCTTTTTAGTAATAAACCTATTTTCTATATTTATAATGATGTTTTTTATGCTGCCTTATGAAGCAAGACCATATAATAATAGATTTGTATATGTATTATATAATATAATTTTATCATTAACTATAATTAATTTGATGTTTGCAAGAATGGATAAAAAATCAAATATATTCATAAAAGCAATGTATCTTATAGTGCCAATATTTGCATTACTCTTTGATATATTAACCATAACCGCAACTATATACAGAATAGTAAATTACGGACTTACTCCCAATAAATTAACATTGCTCATTTTAAATATACTATTTCTAATACATTTAATATTAATTTCTTTAAATACTATAAAATCTTTTATAAACTCATTTCAAAACAGAGAGTATAATAATACATTAAATATAATCATAGATAATAAGCATTTAATGTTTATATATGTATATTTGGTATTTTCTGTATTTGTATGTTTTGTAATGCCGATAATGTATATAAATTAAATTGATAAATAATTACCAAATATATTTTTAGCATTAATTTTATTATAGGAGTCTCCTCCCCTCCAATTCATTAGCTTTTCTGATAATTCTGTATCCCTGTACTCTCTTTTTTCTTTGGCTTCTAAAATATCCAAATATGCAAGTATTTCCAAAAGAATAATTCTTTCATATTTTGATGATTTAAATATATCTTTTAATACTTTCTGCATTTTATTTGCAGAATCATTTTTCATATTATAAGAATCTATCTTTTCTAATATGGCATTAAAAATATTTATGTCTTCTTTTGTAGGATTAAACTCAAAATCAATTTTACTGAACTCTCTTAAATCAAAATAAATATATGATAAATGTTCAAGTCTTACTCCGCCCCATTTATACTTCTCAAAATTATAAACATTCTGATATTCTAAATTAAAGTTATCTGCAATGATATTATATTTTTTATAAAACTCATTTTCTATATTTTCATTGTTTGAAAAATCATAAGACATCATTTTATTAGCTAAATAATAACTAGATACAAAACTTCTTAAATGAATAGCCCTATACGATAAACTGCATAAAAATGCTTTTACTGTATTATTAAAATCTATTTCTTTTATTATACTAGATATATTTTTTATAAGCTCATCATATTTAATAATTTCATTTGAAAAATCAAACATCAATCCTTTTTCTTTTGCATATAAAAAATCTTTCTCATTTATATGCATTTTATAATCATCTATCCAACCATTTTTCCAGAAATAATTAAATAATATTTTTTTTGCTTTTTTATCAGCTTCTATTGAATACATAATCTATATTTAATTTTTTATATCTAATTAAAAGGATTATCTTTATACTGTATATTGCTAAGCAGTTTTTTTATTATAAATACTAAAGTTTCTTTTTCCTCATCAGTCATATTAGAAAACATAACTTCATTATTTTTTCTAATGTCTTCAAATACAATTTCTTTCAATTTTTTACTTTTTTGGGTAAGATATATTTCTTTATACCTCTTATCTTCTAAGCTTACTTTTCTTTTTATAAAACCCTTTTTTTCAAGACGATATAAAGTACCTGCTATTGTAGGATTACTTAAACCTAAAAAATTTTCTATATCCCTCTGATTTATAACTTTTTCTTCATTATGGTAAAGAAACATCAATATATCCATTTGGGAAGAAGTAAGTTTATGTTTGTCTAAAAATCTATTAAACCTATTATCTAAAGCAGTATGCAGTTCTTTAATCAATTTCCCTATAAAAATGTCTTCCATAATAATTTTCCTCAGCAATCAAATTTACGCATATACTACATGATATACATTTTTTCACATAAATCAATATTTATTTTTCTAAATAAGAATATGAAAATTTATATTGAGCAAAAGGTATATAAAATACATCTTTTAAATTCGGACTTTTTAATACAGCTGGTTCAAAATATGCTATAGGTATTATAACAGCTTCATCTTCTATAAGTATTTTTTCAGCTTTATGAAGTTCACGCATTCTAATATTCTGATCTATAGTTCTTGAAGCCGTGATTATGGCATCATCAAAAGCCTTATTTGTAAATAGAGAATGGTTTTTATATGAATAGCTCACAAACATACTTAAAAAAGTAGTAGGATCATTATAACTTCCGGTCCAACTTGATGAAGCCATAGTATAATTTCTTTCTGTTCTAACTGCATGTACAAACGGTGCAAATTCCATTTGGGTAAGTTTAACATCTATTCCAAGATTAACTTTCCACATATTCTGAACTGCTTCAAACATAGGTATATCATTACTAAAAGTAACAAAAAACTCTAATACAGGAAATCCTTCTCCATTAGGATAGCCTGCTTCAGCCATTAATCTCTGAGCTTCTTCTACATTCTTTTTATAATCTTCTTTATTAGTGCTTATATATTCACCGGCATTATCTCTGAAATATCCTTCAACATCTGTAACTCCCCAAGGCACTAATGCTCCCGCAGGTCTGCCTGATTTTAATACATTATCTACTATATAGTTTCTGTCTATTGCAAGAGATAAAGCCTTTCTTACTCTCTTGTCTTTTAAAGTTTCATTAGTTGTATTCAAAGCATAATACTGAGTACCTATTCTTGTTGCAGTATCAATATAGCCTTCTTCTCTCAAAGTATCTATATCCTGATAAGGAAATTGATCTGAAAAATGTAAAGAACCTTCTTTTACTCCGGCAACTGCGGAATTAGGATTATCCATAAGAACAAATTTAATTTTTTCAGCAACTATTGTATCGGCTGCCCAATAATTAGTATTCTTTACAACTGTGATGCTTTCATCCGGTTTTCTTTCATATAAAGTAAAAGCTCCGTTTCCTATACAAGTTTTAGGGTCTCTAGTCCAATTATCAGGATCTTTTTCCACCATATCCTTTCTTACCGGTGAAAATACAGGTAAATTTACAAGCTCTAAAAAATAAGCTGTAGGATACTCTAATTTCACCTCTAAAGTATAATCATCTATAGCCTTTATTCCAAATTCATCAACCGGCATATATCCGCCATTAACATTAGAAAAGTTAAGTATAGGCTCAAACAAATAACTAGGTTCGCTTGCAGTATCAGGATCAACTACCCTTTTCCATGAATATTCAAAATCATGAGCAGTTAAAGGTTTTCCGTCAGACCATTTTCCGTTAGTTCTTAAATGAAATATATATGTAAGTCCGTCTTCGGATATTTCCCAACTTTCCGCAGCTCCGGGCTGAATAGCAATATCTTTATATTTTGTAGTTAAACATTCAAATAAATGAGTTACATAGGTAGAGCCTTGCAATGTTATATTCAAAGCAGGGTCTATGGTTTTTGGTTCTGAACCCAAATTCACATGTACAGTATTATCATCATTAGCTTTTTTACTTGAACAGGAAGTAAAAACTATTAAAGAAATTAAAATTAAATAAATTTTTTTCATCGTACCTACCCTTAGTATGGTTTTTATTTATGAAATTATATTTTATTATTAAGTATTGTCAATAATTTTTTCTATGCAAAGTTAAAATATTATAATTATCTTTCTATATATCTGTACACTTTTAATTTATCATCACCAGCAATCATTTCTGCATCACTAGGTAAATTATTTAATATATCATCATAAGGTTTTGATTTACCTGTTGTCTTTAATCTAATATTTTCAATTTCATAATAAATAAAATATACTAATTTTGAATTATCATCTCTATTCCAATCTAAATTCGGAAAATAAGCTAGCTGCATATTATCAAAATAATGCTCATCATAAGGTATTATTTTAAAAGGCTTTCCTTGTGCATCTTTAGATATAGCGGTTAATATATTTCTAAAATTCTTCTCTGTATATGGAGATTCAAATAAATTATAATATCTTGTAAGATGTAAAAATCCCATATTTATACTATTTAATGTAAGAAGTATTATAGAAATCATAAGCAGCTTATTTTTATTTTTTAAAAATTCATTAAATAATATAATTATAGTTATAAAAGAAAAAGCAAATATTCCATATAAATATCTGAATGTACCGGGAACTGATTTAAATATAAAAAATGTAAAACAAGTAGCTGGTATAAATAATAAATAAAATATAAATGCCTCTTTTTCTATAATATTAACAGAAGTTTTCAATTCAATTTTCCTTGACTTTAACAAAAATATTATAGAGTATATAAATGCTGATAAAGAAACAACAGCAGTAACTGCTAAAAATATCATACCTATAAAGAATGTATTTTCATTAAACCAAAAATAATTTGTAGGTGTAGAATTAGTACCATATAAAACAGACATTTCATTAGTAGGAAAAATAAGTATGGAATAAACTTGTGGAAGCCCTTTAAAATTAGAAGTGCTTTGCATATTAAGCATTAAATTAGTATTAAAAAAACCATTCTTTATCTCTGAAACCAAATATGGTAAATAAGTTAAAAAAGCTATAAATACTCCAAGTAAATGAGCTTTAATATATTTTAAAGTTCTTTTATATCTAATTATAAGATAAATAATAGTAGTAGGAACAACAGAGAAAAATACGGCAATATGCCCCTGAGCCATTAATGCCTCTATTGGAAAAATAAGCATTGCAGATGTAAAAGCTAATTTATCATCATCATTTGATACATATTCAGAAAACATTATAAACAGTATAAAAGAAAGCATTAATGGTATATTAGGATTCCAAAAATCATTCGATGAAAACACAACATAGCCGTTAGTAAGAATTAATGCTGACAAAACAGCACATAAATACAGAGAAAATCTTTTATATATCCAAAACAAAAATAGAATAAGTATTAAAGAGCAAAGTATTATATAAATAATTCTAGCACCGGTAATAGATGCCCCTCCCAAAGTATAACATAGTAAATAAAGTATATAATAAAAACCTCCGGGTATTCTCGCATAACTAGTATTATCAGTAACATACTCCGGATTCATAAGTCTATTTCCCACAACAGGAATAGTTTTATTTTCATAATACTGCTTCATATCATATAGATGGTATATAGGATCTATATAAATAGCGGTTCTATTAAAAGCATAAAAATGTATGAATATTGAAGATATAATAGAAAGAAAAATTGAAATAACAATAATTTTTTTCATACTCTATTCTCCATATTATTACTGTTTATCACATCTATATAATACAACAGCCCCTATATTAGTTATTTCCTTTCCATTATTATCATAAATATACTGCATGTCTCTTTCATTTCTCTCTTTATCCCAATTATATTCCCAAGTCTTATCTTTTATAATATAGTTAATATCAGGATTTTCAGAAATTTGTATGTTACATTGAGGAAAATAAATTCTAAATATATCATTATATGTATCTTTTGGATTATATAAATATGTAACTTTTACTTTTTTACCCTGAGAATCTTGTTCAATAAATTCTGCCACATCTTTCAATACATTATAATCTCTGCTATGTTCATATAAATTAACATATCTTATTAATTCACCAGACATAGCAAAAATATTTAATAATAATAACAAAGATATTACTGATAAATATTTAATATTATAAATCTTATCTCTTATTCTATAAAAGAATAGAAATATTGGAGTAAATGAAAAAGAAAATAAAGAATAAAGATACCAAAAAGTTCCAGATTTAGATTTAAATACAATAAATGAAATTATAGTTACAGGTATAGATAATAATAAAATAAAAAACACTTCACCTAATCTTTTTTCTGTATCATCACTATAATTTTTCTTAATTAAAAATACTATCTCTCTAATAAAACAAAAAGCTGAAAATAATATAGATAAAACTAAAAATATAAATCCATATATATAAGGAGGCTTGCTAAACCAAAAATGAATTATAGAATTTAATCTAGTACCAAAATATGTTGACATCTCATTAGTTGGATATAATAAAACAGCCCATATTTGAGGAAAAGGAAAGTTTCTTAAACCTTCTCTAGTATTTAAAATCATCATAGTATTATGAAAACCATTTTGTATTTCTGATATTAAATATGGAAGGTATAATAAAAAAGATATAAATACTCCAATACCCCAAAATAATATATATTTTTTCGTATATTTAAATCTAACTGCTAAATAAACTATCAAAGTTGAAGTAAAAGAAAAAAATGTTGCAAAATGAGATTGTCCCATTACAGCAAGAAAAGGAAATAATAACACTGCAGAAATTTTTTTAATATTCTCATTTTTATTTCCTATGTATTCATAAAATAGAATGTATACAATAAAACTTAAAATCAACACTAAGCTAGGATTCCAAAAATCAGTAGTGGCTTTTAAAGTATACCCATTAAGAAATATAAAAATATAAGCAGCAACTGAAACCAAAAATCCAAATCTTTTATAAACCCAAAATATAAATATGAGTAGTATAAATATAGAAAAAGCCATATTTATGGCTCTTGCCGTATCTAAATTTAAATTTCCTAATTTATAAAAAAATACCATTATAGTATAAAATGCACCGCCGGGTAGTCTTGCCGTATTATCATAACCTGCTATTGCTGTAGTACCTATGAATCTAGGACCTGTAACAGGAATATTTCCGCTCTCATAATGTTTTAACATATCATAATATGCTATTACCTGATCATTATGAATTAGTCTCTTAGGAAAAGTATAAAATTGAATATAAAAAGAAAATATTATTGCTATTATTAATAATACGAAAAAAGGTAAATTTTTGATATTAAAAACAGATTTCATAAAAACTCCAAATTATAAATCCAATACTATTAAGGCTTCCTTAAAGGTTCTGTTCCATTATATTTATATAAATACAATACATTTTTATGCATATAATTATTTAATAGAATTGAATTATTATTTATATAATTTATATAATTAGAAATATATGCTTTAGGTTTAGAAACCATTGATAATTTATCTAATAAAAAATAAATATTAGTAGAATTATCATTTTGTTTCAATATTTTTTCTGGAAAGAATGTTACAGCCATATCTCTATATATATTATTATCCACAGCAGATTCTATCAAATTTATTTCATTTCCATTTGAATACTTATAAATATCATCTATAACTAACTCTATATTTTTTATGTTTCTTGGAACATGAAAAATTTTTATATATGAATAAAGTTCCGTAGATACAGCAATTATATTCAAAAAAATAAGCAAAAAAAATGCATACAGCAGCTTATTATTATTTTCTAATTTTGATTTCCACTGTGTAAACAATAAAATTATTGGTATAAAAGATATGGAATATATACTATACTGATAATGAAATAATGCGGTTTTAGATTTTAATATTAAGCTGAAAAAAATAGTAACAAAAATAAAAATCAAATACAATTTAAACATTTCTATAATTACAAATTCATTTTTATGAGTATTCATATTTCTTTTAATAAATAATAAATAAATAGCCCTTATAAAACAGAATATTGAAAATAAAATTGTAATAAACAAAAATAATATACCTAAAACTCTAAAATTATTGTTTTCCCAAAAAAATATTATAGCATGTATCGTAGTTCCAAAAAAATTAGATATCTCATTAGTAGGAAACAGCAATAAAGCATATATTTGTGGAAATGAAAAACGGCCAAATTTAGAACTTAAATTTAAAGCCATTTTTAAATTTAAAAAATCATTATTAAACTCAGAAATCAAATACGGCAAATATTCTAAAAAAGAAATAAATACTCCTAAAATCCAATAAATTATATATTTTAATGTTCGTTTATATTTTACTATTAAATAAACTATAACAGAAGGTATCATTGAATAAAATGTAAAAAAATGCCCTTGTGCCATGACAGCAAGTACTGGAAAAATTAGGACAGCAGAAAGTTTTACTATATTTTTTCTTTTACATTCTTCTTCTGTATTATCAATATATTCAAATAAAAATATAAATAATAAAAAACTAAATATTAAAGCAAGATTAGGATTCCAAAAATCCGTAACGGCAATAACAAAATAACCATTACATAAAATTAACGGTGTAATAAAACCAAGTATAAAAAGACCAAATTTTTTATAGAACCAAAATAAAAAGATAAAAATAATAATTAAATTAAATATATAATTAATTATTTTAGTTCCTAAAAAATTTTCTCCTGATAATTTATAAAATAAAGTATAAAAAATATAATAAGCTCCGCCAGGAACCCTTGGGGTTGTAAACTCTTCATCAACAACTTCACTTGCTATAAATCTTGCTCCAGTAGTTGGTAATTTACCAGAATCATACCATTTTTTCATATCATAAAAATGCTGAGTTTGATCTATCCCTATATATCTATTTGGAATCATATAAAAAGAAATCAGTATATTAGTTATAATTGCAAATAAAATAAGCAATAAGGGAATTATGATAACTTTACTAAACTTCATCTATAATCCTAGTTATACTAAATGACAAGCACAGTAATGACCGCTTTCTATTTCCCTAAACTCAGGCACTTTTTCAGCACAAACAGCATCAGCTTTAGGACATCTTGTTCTAAATTTGCATCCTGAAGGAGGATTGATTGGAGAAGGTATTTCACCAGAAAGTATTATACGTTTTTTCGTCTTTGCAACTGAAGGTTCAGATATTGGTATTGCCGAAATCAATGACTGTGTGTAAGGGTGAAGTGATTTTGTATATAATGATTCGCTGTCTGTAAGCTCTACAATATTGCCCAAATACATAACACCTATTCTTTTTGATATCTGACGAACAACCGCCAAATCATGAGCTATAAAAAGATAAGTAAGCCCCATATCCTGCTGCATGTCATAAAGCATATTTATAATCTGTGCCTGAATTGATACATCTAAAGCTGATACAGGCTCATCGCAAACTATAAACTCCGGATTAACTGCTAAAGCTCTGGCTATTCCTATACGCTGTCTCTGTCCGCCTGAAAACTCATGAGGATATCTCTGTGCCTGCTCGGCATTAAGCCCTACAAGTTTAAGAAGATTAATAACTTTTTCTCTTCTTTCATCTTTAGTAGAATAAAGTTTATGTACATCGAGAGCCTCCCCTATTATATCTTCAACAGTCATACGAGGATTAAGGGAAGCATAAGGATCTTGGAAGATTATCTGCATCTTTTTAGCATAATTGCGGTAGTTTTCATTATTAACTTCTTCACCATTAAAAAATATTTTTCCGCTTGTAGGTTTATATAGATGAAGTAAAGTTCTTCCCAAAGTAGTTTTTCCGCTTCCAGACTCTCCAACAAGCCCGAAAGTTTCTCCTTTATTTATGGTAAAAGATACTCCGTCAACGGCCTTTACCGTTTGTATACTTCTTCCAAAGAATCCGCCTTTTATCTTAAAATGTTGTTTCAAATCTTGTATTTCTATTAAAGGTTTCATAAAAACTCTCTTATATTACTTATTTACTATAATTAAAAATTATTTAGGCATTTGATGAAGCCAACAGGCTGAAAAATGTCCTTTCTCAAACTCTGTTATAGGAGGCTTATTATCAATACATACTTTCATGCATTCTTCGCATCTGGTACTAAAAGGACAGCCTGCTTTCATATTTAAAAGGTCAATAGGAGTTCCTTCTATAGGAATAAGCCTATCCTGCTTTATGTCAATACGAGGAAGCGATTTCAAAAGTCCCAATGTATAAGGGTGTTTAGGACGCTCAAATATATCAAAAACAGTTCCTCTCTCTACTATGCCGCCGCCGTACATTACTATAATATCATCTGCCATATCAGCTACAATACCAAAGTCATGCGTAATAAGTATAACAGCCATTTGTATTTTTTTCTGTATATCTTTTATAAGCTCTAGTATCTGAGCCTGTATTGTAACATCAAGTGCAGTAGTAGGCTCATCGGCTATAAGTATTTTAGGACTTCCTGCAAGTGCCATCGCTATCATTATACGCTGACGCATACCTCCTGAAAGCTCATGAGGATATTGTTTTATTCTTCTTCTAGGCTCATTAATACCAACTAATGTAAGAAGTTCAACTATTTTTTCTATTGCATCAGTCTTGCTTATTTTCTGATGTGTAGTCAATGCTTCCATTAATTGATTGCCTATAGTATATACAGGATTAAGACAAGTCATTGGGTCTTGGAAAATCATAGAGATTGAGTCGCCTCTGATTTTTTTCTTTTCATGTTCTGAAAGTTTTATTAAATCAGTACCTTCAAAAAGTATCTCCCCATTCATAATTTTACCCGGTTCATCAATAAGTCCCATAATAGAATAAGCTGATACACTTTTACCGCTTCCGGACTCTCCTACTATTCCCAAAACTTTAGATTTATCCAAATTATAAGAAATATTATTAACAGCCTTAACCTCACCAAGCGGTGTAAAGAAAGATACGCTTAAATTTTTAATTTCTAGTAAATGATTATTCTCCATTTTGTATACCGCCTTTATAAACTTCCTTATCTGTTTTTCATTCTAGGGTCTAATGCATCTCTCAATCCGTCTCCTACCAAATTAAAGCAAAGTATTATAATACTTATCAAAGCAGCAGGAAAAAGAAGCTGATAAGGATAAGAATAAACACCGCTTACAGCATTAGAAGTAAGAGAACCAAGCGAAACCATAGGAGCACTAACTCCTAAACCTAAGAAACTTAAAAAAGCCTCAACGAATATAGCATTAGGTATTTGAACCATAGCAGAAACTATTATAGCCCCCATAGCATTAGGTATTAAATGCTTAAAAATTATTCTGCTATGAGGAGTACCCAAGGCTCTGGCAGCAGTTACAAACTCCTGACCTTTTAATGCCAAAATCTGTCCCCTTGTCATTCTTGCCATATTAGTCCAATAAAGCAGAGATATAACTATAAATATACTAAAAAGTCCGGGTCCTAAAAGCCCTATTCCCCTTAATGATTCATTTTGTAAAAATAATTTATCCATAGGGGCTTTAAGTACAACTGATAATAATACAACTACCAAAAGCGTAGGAACGGCACTTATTATATCAACTATACGCATCATAATATTGTCAGTAAGCCCGCCGAAATAACCTGAAATTGAACCGTAAACTATACCTATTATTACAACTAAAGTAGCCGATACAATACCTATTAAAAGTGAAATTCTAGCTCCTATCATACATCTTACAAGCAAATCTCTTCCTAAAGTATCAGTACCGAATGGGTGTTCAAAAGTAGGAAGGCTATTTTCTACTCCTCTGTTTATCTGGGCATATCCGTATTCTGAAACTATAGGTATAATAATAGAAAGAACTGCTATAATGGCAATAACTATAATAGAAACCAAAGCAACTCTATTTTTCTTAAATCTTCTATATGCATCCTGCCAATATGTTACGCTCTCTCTTTTTACTTCAGCTGAGGATTTTTCTTCCTCCGTTGCTTTTACAAATAATGATTTATCTAAATTATCTAAACTATTTTCCATTTAATATCCGCCTTTTATAAAAATTATTCCTGTATTTTTATTCTAGGGTCTATAATACCATAAGATAAGTCAACCAAGAAATTCATAGCTATTAAAAAAGCTCCGTAAAATATTGTTACCCCCAATATTGTAGGATAATCTCTTTGAGTTATGCTTTCAACAAAATATCTTCCAAGTCCCGGTATATTAAATATCTTCTCTACTACAAATGAACCTGTAAGTATTCCTGCTGCAAGAGGTCCTATATAAGTAACTATTGGTATAATAGCATTTCTTAAGGCATGCTTAAATATTATTATGCTTCTTGATATACCCTTAGCCCTTGCTGTTTTTATATAATCCTGATGTATGACATCAAGCATAGAGCTTCTCATAAGCCTAGCCATAAAACTAAGAGAACTAAAAGATAAAGCAAATCCCGGCATTATATACTGAGAAAAAGAATCAAAACCATAAGCTGGAAGCACTCTTAATTTTACAGAAAATATAATAATAGAAACTGTAGCTACTACAAAGCTAGGTACTGCTATGCCTAAAGTAGCAGCAACCATTACTGCCCTATCTACAAATTTACCATGCCTCAATGCCGCAACTATGCCAAACAAAACCCCTATAGTAGTAGAAATAAACATGCTGAATATTCCAAGTCTAAATGATACAGGGAATGCTCTTATAATAGTTCCGGAAACTGACTGCCCTATTTTAGTAAGAGAAGTACCTAAATCACCTTTTAAAGCATTATTTAGATAATTACCATACTGTACTATTAATGGTTTATCTAGTCCGTATTTTCTATTTAAGTTTTCAAGAGCAACCTTACTAAGAGGCTTTTCTCCTACAAAAGGTCCCCCCGGTACTGTGTGCATCAAAAAGAATGTTATAGTTACTATAACAAAAAGGGTTAAAAGTGATACTAATAATCTTCTAACAACATAAGAAAACATAAACAATACCTTTAATTAATTTTTTGACAAATTTTTATTGACATTATATTATCTAATAAAAATTAACTTTTGTCAAACTTTAAATAAAGCAAATTTTGTGTTTAAGTACTATAGATACAACAAATTTTTTAGTTTAAAAAATGCATTCTTCATAAATTAATGCAAATAAATAACACAAAAAAGTTTTATTATTCTTATAATCAAGAATTAACTTTAGAAAAAGTAAATCAAAAATCAATGCATAATAAATTAATATATTTTCGATGCTATATACATACTAAAAAATAATTCAACGCACGGTAAGCAAAATTTATTACATAATTTAAATTCTTATTACTAGTTCATTTATATTTATAATACTGTTCTGCGTGCGGTTAATACACCCTAAATTTTAATAAAATTTAGGGTGGGTGCTGTAATTTCAATTGTAAACAAAAAAGAAATATAATACAAAAATAACATATAAATTTAAAAAGCCTAAAGGGCGGGGATTTAAAATAAATCAAAAATAACAATATTTTTTAATTATAGTTCGAACTTTGCTGCGAAGCACAGAGCCGTGCCAAATCCCACTTCTTTTACATTCCACTCTGAGATATACTCGGTGGTTCTCCATACAAAATATACAGAGCAGCAGATTTATTCTCAACAATCATAAATAAAATTAATTTTAAAAAAGGCTATTAATAAATTTTTTAAAAAATATTTAAAATTACAAAACAGCAATTGACAGATAAAAAAATAAACATAAAATTTACAGCTAATTAATAAGTAAATAGGAGATTATTAAAAATGCCTTTTGCTATATTTATGTTAACTTTTTCTGCATTTGGTATTGGTACAAGTGAATATGTTATAATGGGGCTTCTCTCTGAAGTTGCCAGAGATTTAAATATAAGCATACCCAAAGCAGGAACTTTAGTTTCAATGTATGCTATGGGAGTTGTTGTTGGTGCTCCTCTGCTTGCTATACTAACAATGAAGATGTCAAGAAAAATTACTTTAATTTTTTTGATGATTATGTTTATAGTTGGAAATATTTTATGTGCTTTATCACCAAGTTATAATTTTTTAATGGCGGCCAGAGTACTTGCTGCATTGTGTCATGGTACTTTCTTTGGAATAGCCTCTGTTGTTGCTTCTGATATGGCTGGAGAAAATAAAAGATCTCAGGCTATCGCAATAGTATTTATGGGAGTAAGTTTAGCAAATATTTTGGGGGTTCCTATAGGTACTCATATAGGAGAGCAGTTTGGCTGGAGGGCTACTTTTTATCTTGTTAGTGCAATAGGTGTACTTGCAATATTAGCATTAATTATATCAATTCCTTCAAAATTACCTATGCCTAGCGGAGATGTTATCAGTGAATTTAAGATATTAAGACATAGAAGAGTTTTTATACCTCTATTACTATCAGTATTAACATCAGCTAGTTTATTTACAATATTTACTTATATAGATCCTATACTTCAAAAAGTTACTATGGTTAATAAAGAAACTGTTATAAAGATACTATTTTATATAGGTGCTGGTCTTACTATAGGAACATTTTTAGGAGGAAAACTTGGAGATAAGAGTCTAATGAAATCTTTAATATCAATAATGATTTTAATGATAATTATTCAAATTATAATGTTATATGTAAATACAAAACTTATACCTATGATAATAGATTTGATAGCTTGGAGTATAGGAGGATTTGCAATATGCCCTATGCTGCAGTCTTTAGTTGTAGAGCAGGCTAAAGGGGCACCGAATTTGGCTTCTACATTTAATCAAAGTTCTTTTAATTTGGGAAATGCTATAGGGGCTAAATATGGAGGAATATTGATTTCATTTGGAGTGCAGTATAAAGATTTGTCTATGTATGCAGCAATAATAATGATTATAGCAATAACTCTTACTTTGTATTTCAGACATTATATTAAGCATAAAGTAAATAATAACTAGATATGATGTAATTTTCTAATTTTAAAATTATAATATTTGATATATTGTATAAATTATTGTTCTATCCTACAGAACTCTTATTATGTAATATTATAATTGTATCAAATATATAATAATGAAAATAAAAAATGGGACAATAATATTTATTAATTTTTTATAATCTCTATATATAAAGACAGTTATTAAAAAATTACAATTTTTTTAACAAAATAATAATATAAATGTTATAATATACAAACAAAATATATGATAAAAAATGGGAAAACAATAATGAATATAAATCAGTTAAAATTCTTAAAATATATTATAATTCTAATTTTTATTACTGCATATACTTCTTTAGCTCAAAATAATAATCTCATGAATTTGAATGCATTTGACAGCTTGAATAAAAATGCAGAAATATCTTTTACAATAATTACAAATAATAATAATAAATTAAAAGTAAAGGCAAATATACCAAACAATTATTATGCATATTTAGAATCGAGCATAGCAAATAAAATATTATTTTTTGCAGACAATAAACAAATTAATACAATATACCCAAAAGGTGAAAAATATCATGATGACATTATAATAAAAGGTGAACAAGAGTTTATTTTAGAAGGTATTGATATAAATAAAATTAACTTTATAAAATCTACTTATCAATTATGCTCAGCAAAAGACAATGTATGTTTGCAGCCTCAAAGTAAAATTATATATGGAGAAGAAATTGATATACAAAACAATAATATAGCAGATGAAAAGCCAGAAAATGCAAGCTCTATAGAAAATTACATAAAAGGAAGCAATAATATATTTATAACATTAATTTTAATATTTGCAGCAGGGCTTGCATCTGTACTTTTGCCTTGTACTTATCCATTACTCTCAATAACAGTGTCTATTTTAGGAACAACAACTGATGATAAAAACAATAAAAAATCAAGTGTATTAGCTTCGCTCTTATTTGCATTAGGAGTAATAACAACATATACTCTTTTGGGTGCTGTGGTTTCTGTTGCTGGATTTGCTTTTCATAAAACTATTCTATTTGGAAGCATTGGATATAATCCTATTGTACTGACTATTTTAGTATTACTATTTTTGTATTTTACTTTTTCAATGGCTGGTTTTTACGAGATTAAAGCTCCTAGCTTTTTACAGTCAGCAAAAACAAATGCATACAGCAAAAAAAATCAGTCATTATTTCATAAATATATAATGGGGCTTCTTGCTGGAATAGTTGCTACACCTTGTGCTGCTCCTATAATAGCTGTTATTTTAGAAATTGGTTTTCTTAATCCTGTATTTGCTACTCTTTATATGGCAGTTTATGCTTTGGGTTTCGCTTCTGTATTATTTGTTCTTGGTACATTCGCTTCAATACTCACCAAAATGCCTAAAGCTGGAACTTGGATGGTATATGTAAAATATATTTTCACTTTCCTAATGATGATAATAAGTTTCTATTATGCTAATATACTTTTTGGTGTTTTGGGCTTTAATAAAATAAGTTATATATTATCATCTGTTACAATATTAGTATTTGCAGTATTAGTTTATATAATAAAAAATAAATCTGCTATGTTAAGTGCTTTAGAATTAAAAATATTTTTTTCTGTAGTCATTATATCAATAGCATTAGGATGCACTTACGGATTTATAAAACAAAAAAGCGAAGTTTCAAATACTATATCATACAGTGAAGCATTAGAGCTTTCAAAAAAAAATAACAAACCAATACTAATAGATTTCTCTGCTGTTTGGTGTGCTAATTGTTATGAGCTTAAAGAAAAAGTATTTGTTCATGATGAGCTTAAAAAGTTTATAGATGATAATTTGATTTTCACTGAAGTAGATGTGGATAAATACAAAAATATTTCTGATGAGTATAATGTTAAATGGCTTCCTTGGATAATAGTTATTGACATCAACAAAAAAATATTATACACAAAGAATTCATTTTCAAGTTTTGATGATGAAATGGCTTTGAGTATAAAAGAAGATTTAGAGAAAATAATTAATAAATAAATTTTGTAAATATTTTTATCATAGTTTTATAATCTGATTTATAAAAATTGACAATTAAAAAAATATTAGTATAATACCTAAAATACTTTTAATATAAAAAATAAATTAAGGAATTTTTATGAAAAAAATTATTTTAATGACAGCTTTAAGCATTTTAATAAGCTGTAGTAACAAATCTAATAACACACAAACAAATACAACAGTTAATAACAATACAAACATAACAATAAATAATAATACTAATCAAAATACAAATCAAATTATAAATCAGCAAACAACTGAAACAAGAAAGAAAAAAATAGAATTTAAAAATATATATCCTATTAAACCATATACAGAAGAAGAAATTGATGAGATATTATACAAAACCATTGACACAGAATTGGCAAATTATGGAATATCTGATAATTCCAAAAAAGAAAGAAGAGAAGAAGAAAAACAAAGAATGCAGAATATTAAAGATTTACTTTTGGAAGGGATAAATAGCGAAGATGAAGATGGAAACAGTATATTAATGCTAATGCAGAAACTTGACTATAAAAATTATGCTTATAATGATTTAGTGAAATGGCTTGTTGAACATGGCATTAGTTTAGATGATACTAGAATATTAGATTATAATTATACTGATGAGGTAATAGATTATTTATTAGAATCAGGAGTTAATTTTGATTATAAAACAGTATATAATAAAATTGACTTAAAAAATAATAATTATAATTTAATATCAAAATTGATTAAAAAGTTAGAATCTTCAGGTTATTATTTTTCTGATATAGATTATCAATTACAAAGCGATTTATTATTTCAGTCCATTTTAGCTGATAATTTGGATTTAGTAATATTATTTTTAAAACTTGGTTCTGATATTAACTCAATAAACAGAATGCGCGATGGTTATGTGGGAACTCCTTTAATGTATAGTGCCTATTATGAAAAGTATGATATTATGGATTATTTAAAAGAGAAAAATGCGGATATTACTATTCACTGCTTTCAAGATACAGAAGAATTAGAAAGTATTCATACTGATGGTCCTCATATATCTTTTGTATTGATGGAAAATTTTCCTGTTTTAAATCCTACAAATTTAATTAATACTGTTATCACTGGAAATAATAATGAAGATTTAATGATAAGAATATTAAATAAAATATCTCAAACTTTTAAATTTGCAGATACTAGCTATATTTATTCTCCTGCCTCACAAACTGAATTTACAAACAATAATGAAAAATATATTTTAATACAAAGCCATATATTAAATGAAGAATATGTAGAAAATCTTATATTAATGGAAAAATATGTATATGATTTTGAAGTAAACGATAAATATTTTAATTATGTAACTATATGGAAAAGAGATAAAAACGATGAAAATAAAGCAGAGTTTGTAACAGGCTTTTATCCAATACAAAATGATGACTACTCACAAATTTATGATATTGCCTCATCAGGAAATTATATTACAATAGAATCAATAGATGATGGAGTATATTATTATACATTTATAATAGAAAATAATGATTTTTATTTAGATAAATTTTCTATGGAAAAGTATAATAGATCAGACAATAACAAAAAAGAAGAAGAGCATTATTATAATTATAAGAGAGATGCTAGTAAATTTAATCATACTAGCAGAATAAAAGCTATTGATTTAGAAAGAGGTTTCTTTAATAATTTAATAGAAGAATATAATAAATAAAAATAATAAAGGGCTTTAGTTTTTTAGTTAACTTAAAGCCCTTAATATTATGTTACTTAATAAAAAATTAAATTTCCTCTCCGTTCTCTATTTTTGTAAGTAACTCAACTCTCCTAGCATGTCTTCCTCCCTCAAACTCAGCATCAAGCCATTCTTTAACTATCATCTTAGCTAAATCAACTCCTACAACTCTAGCACCAAATGCTATTATATTAGAATTGTTATGCTGTTTAGATAATTTTGCAGAATAAGGTTCACTGCAAACAGCTGCCCTTATACCTTTAACTTTATTTGCTGCTAATGATATACCTATACCTGTGCCACATATCAAAACTCCTCCCTCATATCTTCCACTTGCAACTTCTTCAGCAACTTTTTTTCCATATATAGGATAATCTACACTTTCCGAAGTATAAGTTCCGAAGTCCTTTACATCATGTCCTAATTCCTCTAAATATTTAATAATCTCTTTTTTAAGTTCAATAGCTGAATGATCACATCCTATAGCAATTTTCATAGTTTTTATTTCCTTTTTATATGTTTTTTCTTTATTAAAATATATATAAGCATTAATTACAAGCTATAAGAAAACTCTAATATAGCATAAGTTTTATTATCTTCACTATCAAACTTTAATAAAACTTTATCATCAATTACAGCTTTCTTTACAACTATAATATGCCCCAATGCAGCCGGTACTCTGTATTCTATTCTTATTCTTTTATAATAATCATCAACATAATCTATTGCCATATCTATATATCTTGCATTATTGACATGATTATTATCATCTATACAATATTTTTTAACTTTAAATCTGTCAATTTCTTTTAATAAAGAATTATCAACTTTTATCTTTCTAGGAAGATAATTCATTTCTTGTTTTTTATCAAATTTATAATTTTCTATAAATGATGAAGGTACTCTAATTAAAGCCCCGCTTGATAAATCTACAAATCCTCCAATAGCATAGCAAACAGCAAGTTCATTATCATTCTCATCATATATAAAAGTGTTCCTATACCCATAAGCCTCATTACATTCATATACATAAGTTCGTACAGTTACTTTATCGCTGTATTTAGGAAGTTTATATATATCAACTTGCCTTGAAACCAAAAACATACTTATATTATTTTCATTGAAATATTTAGTAAGTTCTATATCAGAATCTAATTGAAAAAAAGAACAATCCTGCATCATATCAAATATAGATGAAGCTTTGAGAAGTCCGTCTTTATCAATTTGACTTGTACCTACAACAGTTTTCATTTCATACATATACAATAACCTTTTATTATAATTTTTTGAATTATTATAATACTAAAAATATAATTGTCAAAGTAATTACTTTACATAACAATTACATGATTATTTATAAAGTATTAAATATTAAAAATGCAGCGTAAAGATAAATTTTAAACCAATTTACATACCCCGCCCATTAGATTTATAATTTTATTCTATATTTTATAATTATATTTATCTTTATTAGTTTAAAAAGAAAAAGCACTCCCACCCAAGTTTTTATTATATTAAATGATAAACTTACCGCACGATTAATATTATCATAAATAATAGAATTCAAAGAAAAATAGTTTTTATTTTTTTGTTAAATTGTTTAACCGTGCGTAATGTCAAAGTATAACACCAAGAGTAAGCATTCTTCCAATCTGAACACCATCCCTTCTATATGAGTAAAATCCTTTATCATAAGTATTAAGTGAAGAAATTTCTATATTATCTTTTAAAACACCTAAATTAATCATCTGCTCCCTTATCTCAAGTCCATTATCAAAATGCCATCTATTATTAATTATAGTCTTATTTTTAAAAAGAACCGCAACTTCTTCTCCGACTTCATAATTCTTTAAAGCTATATAAGGAGCAATATAAACATACATTTTTGAGGGTTCGGCATTATACTCTTTTATCATTAACTCAATTGTTTTAGGCACTATTTTATCTCTTGTTCCTTTCCAGCTGGAATGAATTGCCGCCATTGATTTGGTTGCATTACAATATATAATAACAGGAGCACAATCTGCAGTTTGTATAACTAGAGGGACATTTTTAAGATTTGTTATCAAAGCATCAGTATCTTCCACAACTTTTTCTCTTCCGCCATACATATTAATATTATTTTCATCTATTTTTACTATATTTACCTGATGAATCTGATGCATGAAAATGGATTTATTTATATCAAGATTAAGATATTGAAAAAAGTCATCTTCTCTTTTTCTTCTATATTCGATAGTTACATCTTTAGCTTCAATATAGTCGCCTTTAGGAAGTACAGCTATATATATTTTATTATTATCATTTTGTTCAGGATAAATAACATTAAGCATTTTTTAATCTTTTAATTTCAGCTTCTAATTCTTTTACTTTATTATTTAATTCTTTAGTTTCATTTCTGGACTGTTCCATTATATTTTCGTATAAAGTAAAAAATTTCTTTGCATACTCTAATTTCTGTTTCAATTCATTTATCTCTTCTTTGTAGATATCTATTTTAGAAGAAAGCAGTTTATTATCTTCCTGCAATTCCAAAATGATCTCTTTATCATTATATTCCACTTCTAAAAACCCTCTATTTATTTAATATATAATATCTATTATGTACATTATAAATGAATTGTCAAGTATAAATTGAACAATATTATGAAGTGATTAACAAGAGGTATTTACCCCTTGTTAATAACAATTACAAAATTATATATTAGATACTATTATATCACCCATTTCAGAACATTTTACCTGTTTATATAAATAAGTCATCATGTTATGTTTAGGCATTATATCTAATGTTCTATAACCATCATCTATAGCTCTGTAAACAGCCTTTTCTATATCTTCAGCTTCCTTTTCCATTTTAAAAGAATACTTAAACATCATAGCAAGAGAAAGTATAGTACCTATAGGATTAGCCAAATCCTTACCTGCAATATCAGGAGCAGAACCATGTATAGGCTCATACATACCAATAGCTCCATCAGAAAGACTGGCAGAAGGTGCCATACCTATAGAACCGCTTATGACACTAGCCTCATCAGAAAGTATATCCCCAAACATATTTTCTGTAACTATAACGCCAAACTGAGAAGGATTAGCAGTTATCTGCATAGCCGCATTATCAACATACATATCATTATACGGAACATCACTGTATTCTTTAGAGAGAGTATTCATAATTTCACGCCATAATTTGGAAGTATGAAGAACATTAGCTTTATCTACAGAAGTTAAAGGTTTTTTAAGATTTCTAGCCAAATCAAAAGCTACTTTTCCTATTCTTAATATCTCATCTTCCTTATAAACCATAAGATCAGTCGCCTGTCTTACACCATTAACTACTTCAAATTTATGCTCGCCAAAATACACACCTCCAGTAAGCTCTCTTACAATAACAAAATCAACCACATCTTTACATATACTTTCTTTAAGAGGAGAAGCATATTCTAAAGATTTTAATATTTTTATAGGTCTTATATTGGCATAAAGCTTCATTTCTTTACGTAGTTTTAATAAGCCTCTTTCTGGTCTGTTTTCCGGAGCTGCTTTATCCCATTTAGGACCTCCTACAGAACCTAAAAGCACAGAATCAGACTTAATACATTTTTCCAAATTTTCATCAGTAAGAGGAACTCCGTATTTATCAATAGAACAGCCCCCCATATCAACATATTCTAAATTAAACTTATGAGAATATTTTTCAGCTATTTTATTTAATACATCAATAGCCTTGTCAACTATTTCAGGACCTACTCCGTCTCCTTTAATAACAACAATATTTTTTTCCATAAATAATTACCCCTTATTCTTTATAGAGTTCAAAAGCCCATTAGAATTAATTATATTTTTAATAAACTCTGGGAAAGGCTCTGCTTTATAGCTTTCATTTTTAGTAATATTTGTTATAACGCCGCTGTCAAAATCAACTTCAACTTCATCGCCATTGTCTATTTTTTTGCTTGCCTCTTCGCATTCAAGTATTGCAAGACCTATATTAATAGAGTTTCTGTAAAATATTCTGGCAAAAGAAGAAGCTATAACGCAGGATATACCAGATTCTTTAATGGCAATAGGAGCATGCTCTCTTGAAGAACCGCATCCGAAATTCTCTCCTCCTACCATTATATCGCCTTTCTTTACCTTGCTTACAAAATCTTTATCAATATCTTCCATACAATGAGCTGCTAACTCTTTATGATTTGCAGTATTTAAATATCTTGCTGGAATAATAACATCAGTATCAACATTATTCCCATATTTATGAACGAAACCTCTAGCTTTCATTTATTTAATCTCTCCTATTTTATTATAATCATTTGTTATAATCATTATTTAGGCTCTGTTATATATCCAGTCAAAGCACTGTATGCAGCAGTGGCAGGACTAGCTAAATATACTTTAGAAGTTTTATCTCCCATTCTTCCTACAAAGTTTCTATTAGTTGTAGTAACAGCAACCTCATCATGGGCAAGTATTCCCATATATCCTCCCAAACAAGGTCCGCATGTAGGAGTAGATACCGCACAGCCCGCATCAATAAATATATCCATATAGCCTAATTTGATGCATTCTTTATAAACTTTCTGAGTAGCTGGTATAATTATGCATCTAACATTTTTAGCTATTTTCTTTCCTTTTAAAATGTTGGCAGCAGTTGCCATATCAGATAATCTTCCATTAGTACAAGAACCAATAACTACTTGATCAACTTTTATATCTTTTAATTCTTTAGCATCTTTTGTATTTTCTGGTAAATGAGGACATGCTACTGTAGGCTCTATTGAAGATAAATCAATATCATATTCTTTTTCATATACCGCATCATCATCAGCTTTGAAAATAGTATAATCTCTTTTTACTATATCTTTTAAATATTCTATAGTTTGATTATCTACTTCAAATATTCCGTTTTTAGCACCTGCCTCAATAGCCATATTAGCAATACAAGCCCTGTCGTCCATAGTAAGAGAAGAAACACCCTCACATCTAAACTCCATAGATTTATATAAAGCCCCATCAACACCTATCATACCTATAATATGAAGTATAACATCTTTACCAGATACATTCGGCTTTAATTTACCTTTAAGATTAAATTTAATAGCAGAAGGCACCTTAAACCAAACCTGACCTGTAGCCATAGCAGCAGCCATATCAGTGCTTCCAACACCTGTAGAAAAAGCCCCAAAAGCTCCATAAGTACAAGTATGAGAATCAGCACCTATTATAACTTCACCGGGAGCAACTAATCCTTTTTCCGGCAAAAGTGCATGCTCAACTCCCATATCGCCTACATCATAATAGTTTGAAATATCGTATTTATTAGCAAAATCTCTGCATTGTTTGCATTGCTCTGCAGCTTTAATATCTTTGTTCGGAGCAAAGTGATCCATAACCAAAGCGATCTTTTCTTTATCAAAAACCTTATCAAAACCGTATTTTTCAAATTCATTTATAGCAACAGGGCTTGTTATATCATTACCTAAAACCAAATCAGTTTTAACCATAATAAGCTCGCCTGCCTCAACTTTATCAACACCGGCATGTGCAGCTAAAATTTTCTGAGTAATAGTCATATTCGTATCCTTAAATTAAAAAAGGGCTTTTACAATTTCTTAATCGTATAAGCCCTATAAAAATTATTATAATTTATTTAATCCATTAACATAAGCTCTCAAACTAGCTTCAATAATATCTGTACTTACCGCTCTTCCTATTACAGTTTTATCATTAGAAGCTAACCTTACAATAACCTCTCCCAAAGCATCTTCACCCTCTGTAATAGCATTAATACTATAATTAACCAATTTAGCCTTATTAGAAGTAATAGAGTCTATAGCCCCGAAAGCCGCATCAATAGGTCCGTTTCCCTTTCCTATCCCCTCAACAATATTATTCTTACTATCCATAATTGAAACTGTAGCCAAAGAAGATATTGAATTACCGTCATTAACAACAAATCCGTTTAATGTATAAATAGGATTTTCTGAATCATTATTACCTATTAATAATGCTTCTATATCTGAGTCAGTAACTATTTTCTTTTTATCAGCTAGATTTTTGAATTTTATAAATGCTTCCTCTAAAGACTTATCATCAATATCATAACCTAAAGATTCAATTCTGTCTTTGAAAGCATGCTTTCCGGAATGTTTTCCTAATACCATTTTATTCTGAGGTATTCCTATATCTTCAACATTCATAATCTCATAAGTAGAACGTTCTTTTAATACCCCATGCTGATGAATACCAGCCTCATGAGCAAAAGCATTGGCACCCACTATAGCCTTATTAGGAGCAACTACCATACCAGAAATAGTAGATAATAATTTTGAAATTTTATAAATGCGTTTTGTATTAACATCTGTATAAGCATTATAAAAATCTTTTCTAGTTTTAATACCCATTACAATTTCTTCTAAACTAGCATTGCCGGCTCTTTCGCCTATACCATTAATAGTGCATTCTACCTGAGTAGCTCCAGCTAAAACTGCAGATAAAGAATTAGCTGTACCAAGTCCTAAATCATCATGACAATGCACAGATATATCAACATTATCTATACCCTTAACATTCTCTTTTAAATACTTTATTAAATCTGCCATTTCTAAAGGAGTGGTATATCCTACAGTATCAGGAACATTGATTGTAGTAGCACCGTTTTCTATAGCAGCAGAATAAGCCTGAGCTAAAAATTCTCTATCACTTCTTGAAGCATCTTCAGCAGAAAATTCTATAAACTCAAATTTAGTTTTAGCATAAGAAACAGATTCTTTTATAGTTTCCAATACCTGCTCTCTGGTCATCTCTAATTTATGCTTTAAATGTATATCGCTAGTAGCTATAAATGTATGAAGCATCGGATGTTTTGCCTCAGCAAGTGATTCATAAGCCCTATCTATATCTTTTTTATTGCATCTTGCCAAACTAGCTAGTTTAGCATTTTCTACAACTTTACTTACTTCTCTTATAGCATTAAAGTCATCGTCAGAACATATAGCAAAACCAGCTTCTATGACATCAACGCCTAATTTATCTAATTCGGCTGCCATTTCTAATTTTTCAGCCAAATTCATAGTACAACCAGGAGACTGCTCTCCGTCTCTTAAAGTAGTATCAAAAATCTTAATCTTTCTCATTGTTAAAACCCTTATAATAAAACATCATTTATAACTAAAGATGCTTTGGATTATAAAAAATATTTATTATAATATCTATATATTATTTTTTAATCCAACTCATCAACTTTCTTAATTCTGCACCGACTTTTTCTAATTTATGCTCTCTTTCTAATCTTTTAGTAGCATTAAATTTAGCTTTGCGTCCTGCACTAAACTCTTGAATAAACTCGCTTGCAAAAGTACCGTCTTGTATTTCTCTTAATACTTTTTTCATTTCTTTTCTAGTTTCTTCAGTTATCATTCTTCTGCCTGTTCTGTAATCACCATATTCAGCAGTATTTGAAATAGAATATCTCATCATAGCAAAACCGCCTGAATATATTAAATCAACAATTAATTTCATTTCATGTATACATTCAAAATAAGCCATTTCCGGTTCATATCCTGCTTCTACTAAAGTGTCAAAACCAGCTTTCATTAATTCTGTAACACCGCCGCATAATACAGCTTGTTCTCCGAATAAATCAGTTTCTGTTTCTTCTCTGAATGTAGTTTCTAATATACCAGCACGGCCCGCACCTATTCCTGAAGCATAAGCTAAAGCATAATCTTTTGCTCTTCCGCTTTTATCCTGATAAACCGCTATCAAGCTAGGAACTCCTCTTCCTTCTAAATACTGACTTCTTACAGTATGTCCCGGTCCTTTTGGTGCAACCATAATAACATCTATATTATCAGCAGGCATTACAAAATGGAAATGAATATTAAATCCATGTGCAAACATTAATACATTTCCTTCTTTCATATGAGGAGCTACCTGACTGTTATATATATCAGCAGCTACTTCATCTGGTACAAGCATCATAACTATATCTGCAAGCTTAGCAGCTTCTTCTACTTCCATTACTTTGAAACCTGCTTCTTCAGCTTTTTTGCAGTTAGCACTGTCTTTTCTAAGTCCTACTATAACATTCATACCGCTGTCTTTTAAGTTCTGAGCATGTGCATGTCCCTGACTGCCGTATCCCATTATAGCTATAGTTTTACCGTCTAGTACTCCTAGATTACAATCAGCATCATAATATTTTTTTATCATTTTAATTTCTCCTTTAATTTATTATTTTTTATTAAAATTCAAAATTATTGATTATATTCATATCTGGAACATCATCGCCAAGCTGTATAGATGTTACCCCTGTTCTTGAAAGCTCTAATATATTAAAATCTTTTAATGCTTCTAAATATGCATCTATTACTGAAGCTGAAGCTGTTATTTCTACTGTAATGCTTTTATTTCCAATATAAAGTATAAGTCCGTTATAAGAATTGGTTATATCGCAGGCTTTGCGTCTATTACTATCATTAATTTCTATTTTTACCAAAAGAAAATCTCTTATTATGTTGTTGGAACTATCTATCAAATGTACAGAATGAACTTCTATAAGTTTTGAAGTTTGTTTTATAACTTGATTTATATGAGAATCATCTCCCTCTGTAACTATAGTCATTCTTGAAATACTAGGAACACAAGTTGCAGAACATGTAATAGTTTCTATATTAAACCCTTTTTGACTGAATAATAAAGTTATTCTATTTAATACACCAGTAATATTATCTACAAATAAAACTAAAACTCTTCTTTCTTTCTTATCCATTTTTTTACTCCTGCTATTTATTAATCTACTATTATGTCATCTATAGTTCCGCCGGCTGGTATCATAGGCAAAACTCTTAAATCTTTATCTATAACACATTCTATCCATACAGGACATTTACATTTTAATGCCTCTTCAAAAGCCGCCTCAAATTCTTTTATAGTTTCACATCGAAAACCTTTAGCTCCAAAACCTTCGGCCACTTTTACATAATCCATTTTTTTATTTATATCAGTACTTGAATATCTCTTACCATAAAATATAGTCTGCCATTGTCTTACCATACCCAATGTACTATTATTAAGTATGATACTTATAACAGGAAGATCATATTCAACGGCAGTAGCCACTTCATTTAAATTCATATAAAAAGAACCGTCTCCTGTTATATGTATTACTCTTCTATCTGGTTTAGCAACCTGACATCCTAAAGCGGCACCGTATCCGAATCCCATAGTACCTAATCCGCCGCTTGTTATGAAACTTCTAGGCTTGGTATGTCTTATATACTGAACAGCCCACATTTGATGCTGACCTACATCTGTAACATAAACAGCTTCATCTTTAGTTTTATCCCCTATTATATCCATAACTTTATTTGGATAAATTCCATCTTTATCAGTATTTCTGTCAGAATCTTCTTTCATTTCTTTAGCTTTCAAGTCTGATAAATATTTTACCCACTCATCATCATCTACTCTTTTTACTAACTTATTAAATCTATCTAGTACATCATTTAAATCGCCTATTATACTATAATCAACATGAACATTTTTATTAATTTCGCTTCTATCAATATCTATATGAACCTTTTTAGCAACCCCTCCGAATTTAGAAGTATTTAAAGCAACTCTATCGCTGAATCTTGTACCTACAGCAAGTATTAAATCAGCTTCATTCATAACTTTATTAGCTGTGGCAGATCCATGCATTCCCAAAAGACCTATATTTAATTTTTCATTATATCCTAATACTCCGGCTCCCATTAATGTATGCACTGAAGGTATATTAGAATTAATCATAAACGCTCTTAATTTATCGCTTGAATCCTTAGCACCGCCTCCGAAATATATAATAGGTCTTTTAGATTCATTTATTAATTTTGCAACTAAATCTATAGTCTTCTCATCTTCTGAACTTATTTCTATATGTTTTGGAATAAATTTTTCTCTTTTAGTAAATTCTGTTTCTGCAAATGTGAAATTTTTTGGTATATCTATTAAAACAGGCCCTTTTCTTCCAGTATTAGCTATTACAAATGCTTTTCTTATGGTGTTTGCAAGTTCATTAATATCCCTTACAACAAAATTATGTTTAGTTATAGGCATTGTTATTCCGGCAATAAAAACTTCCTGAAATGAATCTTTACCTATTAAACTTTCCGGAACATTAGCAGTTATTGCAATTAAAGGAACACTGTCCATATAAGCGGTGGCTAAAGGTGTTACCAAATTAGTTGCCCCCGGTCCGCTAGTTGCAATTACAACTCCGGTTTTTCCGCTTGCTCTGGCATAACCGTCAGCAGCATGACATGCTCCTGCCTCATCTACAGGCATTATATGTTTTATTTTATCTCTATATTTATAAATAGCATCGTATATAAATAAAGCAGCACCGCCCGGATATCCGAATACTGTATCTACACCTTCTTCTATTAGAACTTCCATTATTATATCAGAACCGTTTAACTTCATTAAATAACTCCTTATGTTTTATAGCATTTTACTTTTCTTATTAGTATTTCTACTTATAGAAATTTTATTTTTAAATGTATTATATTAAATAATGTATTTTATAATAAAAAGATTGTAATATTACAGGATATTGACAAGAATAGAGAGGAGAATGTTTAAGAAAAAAATAGTTTTTGAAGATTTATTTTGTTTATAAAAATTAGATGCAGATGCTGGATTTTTTTTCATATCATAAAAAACAGCATTCATGCTATTAATAGATGATGCATTCATCTTTATTCTCCTTCTGATATTTGCTTTATATTATAATATTTTTGAGTAATATTGCAATACTTAAAGTAAATTTTTTTTATCAAGTTTTATGTTAATAAGAATTGACAATATAAATTATTTTAAGTATACTATCAAAACAATCATATTGCAGGTTTTATGAAGATAGTAAAGATATTAAAAGATAGATACAAAAATAAAATATTATATATTAAAAATAATAAAAGAATAATAGAAAATAGAATAGAAAAGAAAAGCTATATATATAAATTTATAAATTATATACTATTCATTTTCATTTCTATTTTAAGTTTTATTCCTGAAATTATTATTTTATCTTTAATATGCTCAATAATATTATATTCATCTGTTTCATTATATTCAAAAAGATATATATATTCATCAATAGAAAAAATACCATATAATGATGTTGCGTTAGTATTGGGCACAAGCAAGTATATGAACAATGGTAAAATAAATATGTATTTCAAATTCAGAATGGAAGCAGCTTATGAATTATATAAAAGCGGAAAAGTGAAATATATACTTGTAAGCGGAGATAACAGATATAAATCATATAATGAACCCAGACAAATGCGTCTTGATTTAATAAAATTGGGAGTTAATAAAAATCATATATTTTTGGATTTCGCAGGATTTAGAACTAGAGATTCTATTATAAGAGCAAACAAAGTTTTTGAACTTACTAATTTTACAATAGTATCTCAGCCTTTTCATAATGAAAGAGCAATACTAATAGCAAGACAAAAAAATATTAATGCCATAGCCTATAATGCAAATAATGTGAGAAAACTTTATAGAATAAGACAATTTCCAAGAGAATTAGGGGCAAGGGTTTTAATGTTTATTGATATTTTATTAAACAGACCTCCTAAATTCTATGGGGATGTTATTAAAATAGAAGAAAGAGAAGATTCTCAAACTAATAAAAGCAATAAAAAAATAGATAAAAATAAAAAATTAAATAATTAAAAAAATAAAAACATTCATTTTTAAGGAAACAAATATGACATCTAAACTATTAACTGAATTACTTCAGTCATTATCTCTATTATCGGTGCTGCTGCTTATAGGAGTTTTTTTAAGGGCTAAAATAAAGCTGTTTCAAAAATTATATTTGCCAGCTTCTGTAATAGGAGGCTTTATAGGGCTTTTAATATCTCCTGAAATATTAGGCAAGTTCTCAAACTATTCTATATCATCAGAATGGATAAGCACTTATTCATTGCTTCCAGGAATATTATCAATACCTATATTTGCCGCAATTCCATTGGGTATGTTTCTAAACGAAACAAAAAGCATAAAATCACTTTATCCTACAAAAGTTTTAATAGCATTCGGTATATTTCAATGTGCAAGTATGTTTCAATCTGCTATAGGATATGCTGTTAATATATTATTTACGAAAATAAATCCGGAAATAGGAATGTACAGAACTTTTGGCTATGAACTTTCAGCCGGATTTGCCGGAGGTCATGGACTTGCTGCAGCTACAGGAAAACTTTTAGAAGGTTTTGGAATACCTCAATGGGAGATAGCACAAGGAGTTGCTTTAACTACTGCTACAATAGGGCTTGTCGGAGGAATGATATTTGGAATCATATTCATTAATATTGCAGTGAGAAGAAATAAGACCAATGTTATAAAAAAAATTATTGATGCTAATGAAGATAGTCAAAATATAAACAAAATAGATAAAAATATGGAGCTAGGATACAATAATGATATAAGCAGGCAGGCTAGTTTAGGAAGAGAAACTTTTTTAAGCAGCTCAATAGAAACTATAACTTTTCATTTGGCTGTAATATTTGCTGTATGTGGATTAGCTTTTATAGTTTTAAATTTTATAAAAAAATTAAAAATACCGGGATTAGATGTTCTTCCTGTATGGACTTATTCTATGATTATAATGTTTGCTTTAAATATGATCATAAAAAAATTAAAATTATCTTGGATGGTAGATGCAAAGGTTAAAGCAAAGATAATAGGTACATTGAGCGACTTTGCCATAGTATCTGCTATAACAAGTCTGCCTATAAAAGCTATAATACATTATATAGCACCTATAATAGTTATGTGCATAGCAGGTTTTATATTTACTTATTTAATAGTATTTATATTTCATAATATGCTATTTAAAGATGATTATGCATTTGAAAGAGCTATAATTTCATGGGGCACTTTAACAGGAGTTCTCATAACAGGAATGACTCTTTTAAAAATATGCGATCCTGAATACAAAAGCCCCGCATTAACAGAATTCTCTTTAGGTTTTTCTTTGATGTCTGTAACAGGTCTTTTAATAGTTCCTATACTCAATACTGTACTTGCTGTAGGCTCCACTTGGGATAATCTTATAACTGCTTTAATAACTTCGGCTATTTATTTGATTATGGCATTTGCTGTTTACTTTGTACAGAAAAAATCAGTAAAGCAATGATAAATTAAAACTTTTAAATATAAAAAAGACGAAACTCATATACTGAGCTTCGTCTTTATTATTTACTACTTATAAAATTATTCTACTTCTTTAATATAAACTTTATTCATAGTAGAATTTTCCATAGGGTTGTCATTATGATCTCTTTTTAATGCCACTATTTTATCAACAGCATCCATACCATCAACAACATTTCCCCAAACTGTATATTGTCCGTCCAAATGAGGAGAATCAGCTACACAAATGAAAAACTGAGAACCGGCACTGTCAGGATCCTGACTTCTAGCCATAGAACATATTCCTCTTTTATGAGGTTTATTGCTAAACTCAGCAGGAATATTAAATCCCGGACCGCCTGTACCATGCAAATATCTTTTTGCTGCATCTTTACTTACAGGATCTCCGCCTTGTATCATAAAGTTAGGTATTACTCTATGAAATCTTATTCCATCATAAAAGCCTTCATTGGCAAGTTTTTTTATAGCCTCCACATGTTTTGGTGCTATTTCAGGATAGAATTCTATTTCTATAGTACCATAATCGGTTTCAATAAATAAATGCTCTTTCATTTTAATTTCCCATTTTCCTTTATTAATTAACTGTTTTTACATAAACTCTATTCATTTTAGCAGGTTCTAAAGGATTATCATTAGCATCTCTTTTTAATGCCACTATTTTATCAGCAACATCCATACCGCTAACAACTTCACCCCATACTGTATATTGTCCGTCTAAAAAAGGACTGTCAGCTACACAGATAAAGAATTGCGAACCGGCACTATTAATGCTTGTTCCCCTAGCCATAGAGCATATACCTCTTTTATGGGAAACATCATTAAACTCTGCAGGTATTACGAAATTAGGACCGCCTGTACCATGCAAAGCTCTGTTAGGCTGCTTGCTTAGAGGGTCTCCTCCTTGTATAATAAAACCCGGTATAACTCTATGAAAAAGTGTTCCGTCATAAAAGCCTTCATTGGCAAGTTTTTTTATAGCTTCTACATGTTTTGGTGCTTTTTCAGGAAAGAAAGCTATTTCTATAGTACCAAAATTTGTTTCTATAAAAAGATGCTCTTTTGAAGTTTTCGGCTTTTGTGCTATAAGAACAGTTCCGAATATAATCAGCCCCAACAATGAAATAGTAATGATTTTTAATTTTTTACCCAAAATATGTACCTCTTATATATTATAATAACTTCAATAATATTCGTAATTATTTTCTATAAATTTATTTCTATTATTGATTTATTTCTTCCGCTTCAGTATTCTCATCTGCAGCTGTTACATCATCAGCCATTTCTGCATTCTCATCAGTAACTGCTGTGTCTTCTGTCATTTCTGCAGTATCAGTTTGCTCATCTATAACAGTTTCTTCTGTCTGTTCTGATTGTTCTTCCATAGCAGCTTCATCTTCTATAATTACATTACCTTCCATTTGGTTAGTTTGATTATTTGTAGATGAAACCTGATTATTAGTAGAGAAAGTAGTTATATTACCATAAGTTTGATTAGTATCATAAGTTCCCTGTCTTGTTTCTCCTTTAATACTAGGTATAATTAATCTTTGACCTGCTCTTATAACATTAGGATCTTTTATAGTATCTTTATTAGCATCGTATATTTTTTTCCATAAATTACCATTACCATAGATGAAGTCATAAGAAGCGATACGCCATAATGAATCTGTATTAGCTCTTCTTGATTGAACTATATAATATTGAGGGAATGAGGAGCCATCTGATACTACCATTTGTACTCCTTCAGAAGAAGATATATCTCCGGAAGAACTTTCCATTGAATTAACTAAACTTATAACATTTTTAGAATGCATTAGCGAGTCAGTATAATTGTTAGCTATCAAAGTTTCGCCTGCTGAAGATAATGATTTTAAAGCTTCTGTATATAAATTAGGCTTACTATTATTATAGCCGTCTTGTTTAGCTTTATCCATAGAATCCTGAGCTTTTGCATAAGCTAATGGAGCTTCCAACATATCAAGCATATTCATAGCTTCTCTTGATTTTGTCAAAGAATTAGTATAGTCTCCGCTGCTTAATGCATTTTTAGATTCATCTCTCAAATTTGTGATTTGTGTATCATTATTATCACCATTAGTTAATACTGATTCACTCATTAAATATTCTCTTCTCAAATCTATAGCAAGAACATTGTATCCTAATTCAGATTTTTCAGCTGACTTATTATATTCAAGCATAGTATTAGTATAATCAGTGCTGTTAGTAGATGCTTCAAGCATACTATGTGCAGAATTAAGATCAGTAACGGATTCTTCATATAAAGAAGTTGTTAATTCATTAGTATCGCCTCCAACTCCTTTAAATAAGGTAAGTTTTCTTTCTGCATCTCTCTGGCTATTCAAAACATATTCATAAACGCCGTATCTTAATATAATTTTATCAGAATATTCTTTGCTTTGTCTTGAATATTCTATACTTTGATTATAATCTCCTACACTATGGGCATCTATAGCCATTTCTCTATATCTTTGTGCCAATTTATAATCATCACTTTCCTTTATACTAGCAGGCAAATCTGCAGGCAGTTCAGGCGGTAAAACCAAAGTATTTGTTTCCTGAGCATATAAGAAACAAGAAAATGTTAATAAGATAAATAAAAATAATCCCTTTTTCATATTTTTCTCCATTAATTTTATAAGTTATAGTAAAAATGATTATTTAGAATATGATACATCTAATTCATCAACCTGCTTAATTTTATCTTCTGCCTCTTTTATTCCTCTTGTACTTTCATCGTATCTTATTTTAGTTGTGAAATATGCTTTATGATGATATTTCTTAGCATTTAAAAAACAATTAACTGCTTCTTCATAATTATTTGTACTTAAAGCTGATAATGCATTTATATAATTGAGTTCAGCAAACTCATAATTATCTTTATCTACTCTATATGCTTTTACTTCTTTAGAATATACTCTTTCTAAATCTATTTCATTTTTTAAAACTTCAGCATATTGAGGAAGTCCTTCATTTAATACTGTCTGATATGAATTTGATGCAGTAGTAAGAAGATCTTTTACCTTTGCCAAATCTTTATTTTCATCTATAAGTATAATAGCTTCCGAATAACTTGCTTCAGCTATATCAAATTGTTCTTTAGAATAGTTTTGCAAATCATATCTTATAGCTTTATCTCTCAATGTAGTGGCATCCTTATATTCTTTTAAAGGCATACTTTCTGAACATGATATGACTATAGTCAAACAAAATAATAGCGGTATAAAAATATATTTATTCAATTTCATGATCACTCCAAATATTTTTCTAAAAAACAAAAATATACTTTTATATTATACTACTGAATATAAAAGTCAATAGTTTATTAAAAAATTTAAAATAAAAAAGCAAGATAATATAAAAATATTTATCTTGCTTAAAAATATAGATAGTGTTAATTAATTGGCATTTTCGCTTGCTGTTTCTACATTACCTTTGAAAGTATAGATTAAATTAGTACCTGAGGCTGTAGTAATAGTCAATACATCTCCATCTAAAGAGATTGTATCAGCTCCGTTTAATATTTGTAAATATTCTGTTTCCACTGCCATATCTTCTTCAGGTCCCATCATTTTAGTAGAACCTAAAGCATTTAATTTTATTTTATTACCGTCTAATGAAAACTCAGTAACATAGCTATTAACAGCTGATTTTCCGCCTAACATATTAGTATCAGAAAAAGCTATAGTAACTTCTTTACCTTCATACATATTAGTAAGAGAATACTCTTTTCCTAATAAATCTTCAACTGTAACAACTACAATATCTGATGCCGGAGCTTCTATAGCAACAGTTGTATCTTCCTTAGCAGTATTAGAATTATTACCGCCGCATGATAGAGCAAATAATGCTGTCATTACTATAAATAAAGATAATATTTTTTTCATAATTTTCTTTTCCCTTTATAAAAATTTAAATTTAAGAAATATTATATTATAATTGAAATTTATTATCAATGTTATATATAGTAATTTCAAATAAAATTAACATTTTTTTACATTTTATTTAAAAACTTTTTAATTATTTACCGCCTGCTGCTTTTAAAAGACTAACTATGTTTTTATGCTTTTCTTCTGAAGCATAAGTCAAAGCTGTTTTATCTTTTCTATCTTTTAAATTAACTTTGGCACCAGCATCAATTAAAAGTCTTACAACATTAATATGTCCGTTTTCTGATGCTTTCATTAAGGCATTATCCCCTTTAGAGTCCTGTTCATTGATATTGGCACCGTCTCTAAGCAGTTCTCTAACCTTTTTGATATCACCATTTTCTGCAGCATTTACTAAATCTACATTACTTTTAGAAAATGCATTGTTACAAATTAATAATGATAGAATAGTAAAAAATAAAAATATTTTTTTATTTAATTTCATAAAAAACTCCTATATTAAAAAATTTACATGAAAATCTCATATTATAAAATCGTCATTTTTTATTTTTACAAAAATATTTTTTAAAAAATTAAATAAATTTTATAAAACAATTTAATAATTCATATATGACAAATTAATTTCTTAATATTAAGAACAATATATTTATGATATAATTCAAAGACATAATCTAAATCAGTTTCTACATATTTATATTCGATATTAATATATAAGAACAGCATTAAAAACATAACAACTATTTTAGCATATCATTCAGAATTTATATAACTCTGTATTTAGTATATATTAGCACCTGAATTATAAGTTATATTGCTATTAATATTTTTTAAAATATATACATGTACTAATGAGACTGTATTAATAATTATCAATAAAAATATAATTTTCATTATAGCTTAATTTTATTTCGCACCTGCTGCTTTTAATATTTTTACTATATTCTGATGTCCTCTTTGAGTAGCATAACCTAATGCTGTTTTTCCGTATTTATCTTTCATATTAATATTAGCTCCTGCTTCTATAAGCATAGAAACTATTTGGACATGTCCTCTGCTTGATGCTCTCATTAAAGCTGTTCTCTTATTATTATTAACATCATTCAAATTAACTTTCTTACTTATCAATAATTTTACAACTTCAGGAAGTCCCTCCTCTGATGCTTCTATCAGCGGTGTTTCTCCTTGTCTATCTCTTGTATTAAGATCAACTCCTGAATTTATTAATTCTATAGCTCTTTTAGTATCTTTCTTCTCCAAAGCCTCCATTAAAGGTGTCATATTCCTTTGAGCAAAAATATTCATACTAATAATAAAAATTAAAACTGTAATTTTTTTCATAATTATATCTCCTTAATTTTATTTTGCACCTGATGCTTTTAAAATTTTTACTATATCTTGATGTCCTCTTTGATTTGCATAAGTTAATGCAGTTCTTCCTCTATTATCTTTAATATTTATGTCGGCACCCGCATTTACAAGAAGTTTTACTATATCAGTGTAGCCTTTAGAAGAAGCTCTCATTAATGCAGTTCTGCCCCATTTGCTTTTGAGATTCAAATTTACTTTATTTTCTATAAGCAATTTTACAACTTCTATATACCCGCCTTCTGCTGCTTCTATTAAAGCATTTTCGCCTACTCTATCCTGCTGATTAATATTAGCACCATTATTTATAAGTGATTTTACCTCATTTATATCGCCTCTTCCTGCCGCATCAATAATGGCTATGTTGCTTTTTGAAAATGCATTTAAACAAAATATCAAAAATAAAACAAATGAAAATATTAGTATTTTAGAATTCAAATTATCCATAAAAATCTCCCACTTTTTTATGATACTTAAACTTATAAAAATAGTATAATAAATATAATGATTTTTGTCAATTTTTTGTAAATAAAATTTGTTTAAACTTTACATTTTTTTATATTATTTTTATTTTATGTAAACTAAATTTATATAAAACAGGTCTTTTATTATAAATTCTAATTGTTTATTATGATATTGTAAATTAACAAAATATAATATATGAATTTATAAATTTTTTATTTAATAGATTTTTATTATTGATAGTCATAAACTCGCTAAAAAATAGCCGATAACTTACCTTTTATTAGTTTTGTCATATTTATTTTTATGTCTAGTAATTTTCTTTAATGCCATTTTTTATTATTGCTAGCTATAAACTCGCTAAAAAATAGCTGATAACTTCCATTGTCAGTTATCAGCTGCTCGTTTATAGCATTAGTCAAACACTACTTATTAAGTTTTTTATTCCTATTTCCATGTTTTGTTATTTTTTTTAAAGCCGCTTTTCTGTCTTTCTTTATCTCTATAGAACTTTTTTGTAATTCTCTATTTTCATTAAGAAGGGTTATATAAGCATCATATCTCTCATAGGGTATCTCATCGTTTTCAAGAAGTTCTAATATATAGCAGTCCGGTTCATGCTGATGCGTACAGTCTTTGAACTTACATCTTTTGGCATACTCCTCTAAATCTTCAAAAGTCTTCTTTATACCTTTATCATCTTCCCATAAACCTAAATTCCTTAATCCCGGTGTATCTATTACTACTCCTCCGCTATCCAATACTAAAAGTTCTCTATGTGTAGTTGTATGCATTCCCTTAAAATCGTACTCTCTTACCTCTTGAGTTTTCATCTTTTCATCTTTCAAAAGATAATTAATAATAGTAGATTTTCCAGCTCCTGATGCTCCTATGAAAACTGATGAAGTATCTTTTTTAATATATTTCAAAAATGTATCTGCATTCTTACCTGTTTTTGAACTATAGGCGAATGCTGTTTCATTAGGATAAGTGTCTTTTATAGTTGATAATAATTCTTTGTATTCTTCATCTTCATATAAATCAATTTTACTTATGGCTATTATTGGTTTTATACCAGAAGTATGAACTACCGACAAATATCTTGCTATAGCAGACATCGGCATTTCATTATCAATACCTACTATAATAAAGGCATAATCAATATTGCTTACTATAGCCTGAATATCATTTTTTTTAATATTAGCTTTTCTATATAAAATATTTTTTCTAGTAAGTATTGTATCAATAAAGGCATTATTATCCGACTTTTTCATTAATACCCAATCGCCTACAACAGGAAGCTCACTTTGTATTTCAGAATTATATCTAATCTTTCCTTTAATTCTTGCTAAAAACTCTCCGTCATCAGAAAAAAGCGTGTAGTATCTTTTATTAATTCTTATTACCCTTGCAGGTACAAGCTCTTCATTATTAATTTCTTCCAAAGAATTAATATTCAAGCTCTCTAATGCTAACTTTTCAAAGTATTCATCAAAGCCTATATCTTTTATTTTCAATATTTATAACCCCATAATAAAATCTATGCTATATAATACTAAATATAAAAGTTTTGTCAATTTAATTATTGGATGTAGCAGAATTAGTTTCTAAATCTTTATTAATTTCTTCTATTTTATAATTTGGTATAACTTTAAATAACCTTTCTTTTAAGAAACTATCAACTGTTTCGAATAATACTATATCAGGATATTCTTTTATTATTTCAGAATTTTTATACCTGTCAATATGTCTATAACTTGCTTGTGAAAAACTAGAAGAAAGATATTCGAACATTGCTTGAGAAAAAGAATCACGTATAACAAACAATTTTCTATTAATAACATTAGTATTTAACTTTGGTTTTACTAATACATATTGGCTAAAAACATTTGTACCTTCAATTATATTATAATTATTATAACCTGATATCGTATATATTTTTTCTATATCTTTTTTTAAAAAACTATATAAATTTATGAAACCTGTCAAATCTTTATAAAAAGGAAGCATATTAGTTAATATAATATTACGATTATATATTTCAGGTACATTAATACCAACAGTTTTCATAAATTCACTATATCCTATATAAGCCCCTAAATAATTCCAATGATAATCGTATTTATAATACAATAAATATGTATCTTTATATTTCAATAATTCTTCTTTAGGATAAACTATTTTTATATCTGTATTTTTTCTAATATAATTTACAAATTGTTCTGCAGCATTAATCATGGTCTTTCTCTTAACATAGTATGGCATATAATCAGTATAAATCAATGTTTTATCAGGACATATCATAAACACAAAATCTATATTTTTTTTTCTTAATTCATTTCTAAAATGAAGTAAATTATTTTCGGCATTTTCTAATTCTTCATCAGAAAATCTATATATTCCAATATAATTTTGTATAACATACCTAATTTCTTTAAAAAAAACCCATTTATTTTTTCCAAGTATAGCACTTTGTGATAAAATATTATTAAAAATTAAAAAATCTATAATATTCTTTAATTGTATCAATTCATTTCTAAAAGGTAAATAATCATTAAAATATTTTTCATATTCATTTGGATATTTTGATAAATTATTTATGGATAAAATAGGTTTATTAGCTTTTAATCTATTCTCATAATTGGTATTGTCAAAATAACTTCCAAATAAAATATATATTATATTAGGCATTATCAAAAAACATAAAAATATTATAAGTATATATACATATATGTTTTTTAAGTTAATTCTAATTTTAATAAGACTTACAAATTCTAATATAATAGGTCTAATAAGTAAAGCAAATATAAAAAATAACAATATAGTTATTAAAAAAGTAAGTTTAAGTTTTAAACTGTATTTTATATTATTAATATTTCCTTCTATTTTATCAGATGATATTAGAGTACCAAAAGGACTTCCTTTATTTACAAATTTTATATCTTTTATATAATTAGGTAAGTTGTTTGTATTTAAATAAACACCATATATATCACTATTTCTAAATACTTTATCATAATAACTTATTCTGAAATTATAAAGATAATTAGTAATTGAATTATTTGTAAAAATATAATTGGTTAATGAAGAATAATCTGATTTATCATTTGAAGAAAATAATTTTTTAGTAGTTTCTATATTTATATTGTTTAATCTCAAAGTATCATCAGTATTGATAGAAATATCAGATAAATAACCTACTCTGCTAACTTTACCTAATATAAATAAAGAAAATAAAATAAATATGTATATTATGAAATATATTAACAACAATTTCCTATATTTTTTGGAAATAAAAACAATATAATGTAAAATATTAAATAATGACTTTCTAAAAATATATACTAAAATAACAAATATATAAAATAATATTAAATATAAAAATAAATTAGAAAACTTTAATTTTAAAGAATATTTAATATTATCTATATTTACTTCTATTTTGTCAGATGATATTAGTGTGCCAAACGGACTTCCTTTATTTACAAATTTAATATCTTTTATATAATTAGGTAAGCTGTTTGTATTTAAATAAACTCCATATATATCACTGTTTCTAAATACTTTATCATAATAACTTATTCTAAAATTATAAACATAATTAGTCATTGAATTATTTGTAAGTATATACTCTTCTATGTTTTTAATATTATTAGCATTTATAGAATTATTATTTAATGTTTCTTCTATATTTAATAAGATATCAGATAAGTACCCAACCCTCTCTTTGCTGCCTAAAATACTAAGAACTATTAAACTTATAACAAATAAAATTAATAAAGATATATAAATAATAATTAATACTTTTTTTAATTTCATAAATAATCCTCTTAAAATCTGAAATAAATAAATGGATTGTAAGTACCATTAACTAAATACATAATGCAGATAAACAGAAGTATGAACTGAATAATACTTTCTAATATGTAAACTCTGCTTGAAAATACAGCCTCTTTAATCTTTGGAAACAAACTCTGAAATAGACCGCAAAATAGTATACCAAATATAAAACATACTTGGGTTTGAGGATAAAAGAAATATCTAACAGTGAAAATACTCTCTTTATAACTAAACATTAATTTATATAAATCTAATGCATGACTTAAATCGTTAGCTCTGAACAATACCCAACCAAGTACGAATGCTAATATTACATATATATGATTGATGAATTTTAATTTATTTTTCTCTAATAACTTGCCTAAAAATATACGCTCTATAACTAAAAATAAACCATGCCATAAGCCCCAAAGAATAAAATTAAAACTAGCTCCATGCCATAAACCTGTAGCAAAAAAAACAATAAATAGATTTAAATAAGTAAAATATTTGCCTTTACGGTTTCCGCCTAATGGTATATATAAATACTCCTTAAACCAAGTTGATAAAGATATATGCCATCTCCTCCAAAACTCCTGAACTGACTTTGATATGTAGGGATAATTAAAATTCTCTAAAAACTTAAAGCCGAACATATGACCCAAACCAATAGCCATATCTGAATAACCTGAAAAATCATAATAAATTTGAAGCGTATAAAGAACAGCAGAAAGCCATACTAAAATAGTACCCAAATCACTTACAGATTGTTTTAATATCTCATCGCAGGATAAAGCAAACATATTGGCTAGTATTACTTTTTTTGATAGTCCGTAAATGAACCTTTTTATTCCGTAGCTGATATTTTCTAAACTCTCCGTTCTATTTGTTATTTGAGTATATATATCATGATATTTTACTATAGGACCTGCTATTAGCTGAGGAAAAAAAGATATATACAAAGCTAAATTAATAATATTTTTCTGTGCTTTATTATGTTCTCTGTAAACATCTATAACATAAGACAAAGCCTGAAAAGTGTAAAATGATATACCTATTGGAAGAACTATGTTTTTTAATGAAATTACTTCTTTACCTGATATAGAATTAATTATTGATATCGCAAAATCAGTATATTTAAAATAACCTAATATTGATAAATTAACTATTACACATAAGGATAAATATATTTTCTTTTTAGATTTGTCATTTTCTTCGATTGCCTTATCAATTAACAATGCAAAAAAATAATTAATTATTATAGAAGAAAACATTATAAGAGTGTAACTAACTCCACCCCAAGCATAAAATATAATGCTCGCTATAAGAAGCAGCACATTTCTAAATCTTTTATCGATTACATAATAAAGTATAAAAACTACAGGCAGAAAAAGCCACAAAAAAATCATAGAGCTAAATAACATAATAACTCCATGATTATAAATTTTTTATTTAAAAATATTTTTGTTAATGAATTAGAATATATTAAATTATTTATTCTATATAATGCTAGGTGCGATGCGATGCGATGCGATGCGATGCGATGCGATGCGATGCGATGCGATGCGATGCGATTACCACCATTTTATTCTCCTAATTTAAGATTAAAACTATGATATAATAATTTCTGCTTAATGTCAAATAAAAATTATACATACACAAAAAAAGTATATAAACATAATAGAATTATAAAATTATTTATATAATAAGTATTAAAAAAAATTATTTGTATTATAATATAAAAATCAATTTATGGAGATTTAATATGTTTAATCTTCTTCTTACTATTATATATTTATCTTTTATTAGTTTAGGACTTCCAGATTCTATTCTTGGATCAGCTTGGCCTACTATGTATAAAGAATTGAAAGTACCTATTTCTTATGCCGGTATAATTTCTATGATTATCTCGGCAGGAACTATTATTTCTAGTTTGCAAAGTGATAGGCTTACTAAAAAATTTGGTACAGGAAAAATAACTGCATTTAGTGTTGCAATGACCGCTGTAGCACTTTTTGGATTTTCTATTACTCATTCGTATTTATTTCTTTGCATTTGGGCTATACCTTATGGATTAGGTGCAGGAAGTGTAGATGCTTCTTTAAATAATTATGTAGCTCTTCATTACAAAAGCAAACATATGAGCTGGCTTCATTGTATGTGGGGGATAGGTGCCACAATAGGACCTTATATAATGGGATATGCACTCATTAATAATAATTGGAATGCAGGATACAGATACATATCAATAATACAGATTGTTCTAACCGCTATTTTATTTTTTAGTCTTTCCTTATGGAAGAAAAATGATGAACAAAATAAAGAAAAAATAAATACAAAAACTTTAAACTTAATAGAAATTATAAAAATATCCGGTGCTAAAGAAATTATGATATGCTTTTTTTGCTATTGTGCTATTGAGTCTACTACGGGACTATGGGCAAGCAGTTATTTAAATCTATATAAAAATATTGATATAAAAACTGCAGCTTCTTTCGGAAGTTTATTTTATATAGGAATAACTGTTGGAAGAGCAATATCCGGATTTATAACAATGAAATTAAATGATAATCAAATGATAATTTTAGGTGAATTATTAATTTTTATAGGAATAGTATTAATGATTATACCTGCAGTAAATATTGTATCTTTAATAGGATTTATAATCATAGGTTTAGGATGTGCTCCGATATATCCTTCTATAATACATTCAACTCCATATAATTTTGGGGCAGAAAATTCTCATGCTATAATAGGAGTGCAAATGGCTAGTGCCTATATAGGTACTCTTGCCATGCCTCCATTATTCGGATATATTGCCAATCATATATCAATATCATTGCTTCCTATATACTTGATGATAATTTTAATATTGATGTATATTATGCATAGATTAATGATAAAAAAAACAATAAAAAATAAAAAATAGAGATGCATATATAAAATAAACATCTCTATTATACTTCTATCAATACTATAAATTAATGCTCACATCCGCAATCACAATCAGTAACTTTTATATTGCAGGATTTAGTATCTATATTCAAGGTATCATCTTTTTCTCCTAAAGGATAAAGAAGTCTTAAAGCATTTAATACCACTATTACAGTTACGCCTGTATCAGCAAAAATAGCAAGCCACATACTAGCAAGTCCTAAAGCTCCTAATATAATAGCTGCAAATTTTATTACTAATGCTAAAAGTATATTCTCCCAAACTACAATATAATTCTTTTTTGCAAGTTTTATAACAGAAGCAACTTTAGAAGGCTTATCGTCCATAATAACAACATCAGCATTCTCTATAGCAGCATCAGAACCAAGACCTCCCATAGCAATACCTATATCAGCACGAGCAAGAGAAGGAGCATCATTTATACCATCGCCTACAAATATTGAAGCCTTAGAATCTTTCATCATTTCTTCTAATACATTCACTTTATCCTCAGGCAAACATCCTCCTTTGAATGATTGTATATTCATCTCTTTTGCAAATGCTTCTACTCTATTAACATTATCGCCGCTTATCAATGCAGTTTTTATATTCATTGAATTTAATAAATCAATAGCTTCTTTAGTATCATCTTTTATGCTGTCATCGATAAAAAATCCGCCGGCATGTTCATAGTCTACCGCAATATGAACATTAATATTTTCTTTTATTTCTGATATTTCAATATTATTCTGTTTTAATAAATCAACTCCTCCTATCAATATATTTTTACTATCAACCACAGCTAAAGCACCTTTTCCGCTTATATCTTTATGATTTGAAATTAAACTTTCATTTATAATACCGTTATGATGATTTTTATAATGCTCTACTATTGACACCGCTATAGGATGAGAAGAACCTGTTTCAGCATAAGCAGCATATTTGAGAAGAGTTTCATTATCGTATACACCCGTATTGTATATTTCTCTTATTGAAAATTCACCTTTAGTGAGAGTGCCTGTTTTATCAAAAATCACTTTATCAGCCTTAGCAAGTAAATCTAAAAATACCCCGCCTTTAACCATTATTCCAAATTTAGAAGCCCTTCCTATAGAGGCAAAATATGTTAGAGGAATACCAACCATAAAAGCACAAGGACATGAAACTACAAGCAAAGTTAAAGATCTTTGAAACCAATTAGAAAAAACCTCTCTACCGTATATTAATGTAGGTATAACTGTAAGAAAAATTGCCCCAAATACCACTATAGGGGTATAAACACCTGCAAACTTGCTTATAAACTGCTCAATATTTGCTTTTCTATTTTGAGAATCCTGAACAAGCTTCAAAATTTTAGCAATAGATGATTCTCCGTAGGCTCTTATAACTTTTGCTTTGATAGTGTTATCTCCGTTTATAGTGCCGGCTAGAATTTCATCATTAACTTTAACACTTCTAGGCATACTCTCTCCTGTTAATGCCTTAGTATCAATCCAGCTTTCACCCTCATATATAACAGAGTCAAGAGGTACTTTTTCAAAAGGATTTATTATTATATTATCTCCGACATGAACTTCTGATATATCAGCCTTTTGCACATTTCCATTTTCTCTTATAATGTTAGCACTATCAGGTCTTATAGCCATTAATGCCGCTATTGTTCTTTTTGATTTATCAACAGCCATATCCTCAAAATATTCGCCTACTCTATAAAATATAAGTACAGCTAAAGCCTCAGGAAGTTCATGAAGTATTATGGCTCCTACTGTAGCAATGCTCATAAGGAAACTTTCACGCATGAACTTACCTTTAATGAAATCTAAAGCAGCATTTTTAAAAACTTCTCTGCCCAAAATAAGATACGGTATAAAGAAAATAATATATTCTATAGTACCATGTATATTTTTATGCAGGCTGTATAGTAATACTAATACTACAAGTCCTAAAAAAATTTCTGATAAAAATAAAAGTCTTTCTTTATTCTTTAACATGTTCATACCCCCAAGTATAAATTTTTTCTATATGTTCATCATCAAGCCTGTAAAAAACATGAAGTCCTACCTTTCTTTTCTTTACCACCCTAGCCTGCCAAAGCATCTTTAAATGCTGCGATATAGAAGGCTGCTTCATGTCGAGTAAAGATGATAATTCATGTACGCATAATTCTTTCTCGCTTAATGCTGATATTATCTTTAATCTTGTAGAATCAGAAAATACAGAAAAAAATCCTGCCAAAAGCGAAAACTCTTCATCATTCGGAAGTTTTGGTATTAATGATGATATATTTGAATCTTTTGTACTTATCTCGCAATCATCATCAGTATTTAAATATTCCTCATCAGAAGTTTCAGTATATTTTTTTATATTCTTTTTCATATTGCCTCATATTTATATAAGTATATTATAATATAACAATATACTTATATAATAATAAAATCAATACAATAAATAAAATTTTTTTAAGATTTTTAGTTTTTTTCAAAAAAATTATGTAAAAAAGAAAGTAAACATTATTTAACAAAAGATAATGTTTTTTATACTTTTACAAATAAATATTACACTTGAACATTTTATGTAATAATTCAATTTACAAATTAAAAACAGTGATTTTTTAATTTTTATTTCTAAAAACATATAATCAATAATTATATTTTTAATGTAATAAGCACAAATAATTCATATTCAAAAAAAAATAAAAAAAAACGAATAAAAAATAATATTTTTACAAAAAAAATATTTTCTAAGTATTGACATAAAAGATAAAGCCGTCTAGCATTTTAGTATAGTTAAGTTAGAAACATTGATAAAAAAATAAAACAATATGTTTGTAAAGTTAGATTACTAATACAGTAAAGAAAATACTTTACAAAAAACAATCAATCACATTATAAAAATCTAATAAAAAATCAAATGTTTCTAAATCCATTTTGAAATAGACATTAGCAATAATGTTTATAATATTTTTTATAAAGGAGTTCGTATATGAACAAAAAAATTTTAACACTATTTTTAGTAGTTGCATTTTCTGCAATATTTGCAGTAAGCTGTAACAACAAAACAACAGATCCTGTAAAAGATTCAAACACAGGAACAACAACTGCTTCCACACCTACATCTGCTGACCCTCAAAAGAAAGATTTAGGAAAAATAACAGCTTCAGCAGGTACAGAACTTAAAAAAGCTGCTACTATAGCATCAATAGCAACTAAAAAAACTACTGATGAAACTAAATCTGTTACTTTAACTCTAACATTAGATCCAAAAGTTGATGATGTTAAATATGATATAAAAGCTGTAAAAAGAGAAGTTAATAGCGATGATAATAGTAACCAAGTTAATACTCAATTAGAAGGAAAAGTTGCTTCTTTTAAATATGACGGAACAAAATTAACTTTGGCTAAAGATACAACTTTAGAAAATTTCGAAGCTACTAAAACAGATTATTATAAAGTTACAATAACAGTATCTAAAGAAGGATATAACCCTAAAGATGTTGATGTATATGTAAAATTAGCATATTAATAATATGTTATAAATAAGGCAAGAAAAAACATGCCTGCCATATAAAAAATTGAATTTTAAGGTGTGAGTATATAAAAGGTACTTGCACCTCTATTTAAGAAAACAATTGATTTAATAAAAATAATAAAGTTAACCTAATTAAAAAAGATTTTTAGTTGGTAGGAATATGATAAAAAATATCCCTACCATATAAAAAATTGAATTTATTTCATCATATAGCTATATTCAAAAAAGTCAACATCCAAATAAAATTTTTTTCAATAAATAATATACATAATAGCAAATTATTTATTTTTAATATATAATCTGTAATATTTTTCATTTTTTAACGAATTTTGATTTTTACAAAAATTTTACAAAAAATCATAAAGTTAACATAATGACTAATAAATAATGGAAAAAAGGAAAACTTTTAATTATGTATATTTTCAAAAAACAGGACAAAGATTTTAGAAATCTCACAAATGAAGAAATAAACTTTCTTAAATCTCAGGGCTGTTCTTCTCAGTCTTGGGATAAAATACTCATCAAAAATGTAGATTTAAGCAGAATAAAGGATGTTCAGTTTTATGGCAGAGTAAAAATTAACTCTCTTAATGGAAATGTTAGATATCATAAAAAACTTAAAGTATTAGCTTCCATAAACAGAGCTGCTTTAATAAATGTATATATAAATGGAAATGTTTATATTAATAATGTAGGAAGATTTATAGAAAATTATAAAATAGAAAATGGCGTCATAATAGAAAATGCAGGTTCTATATATATGGAAGGAAAAAGCAGTTTTGGCAACGGAGTTGAAACCTCACCTATTATGGAAGGAGACGGAAGAAGCGTAAAAATATTTAATAGACTTAATTCTCATATAGCATATTTAGTTGCAATATACAGACATGAAAAATTAATGCGTGAAAAAATTAATAGTATGATAGATGAATATGCCAAACAAAAAACAAGAAGATTCGGGAAAATAAAAAAACATGCTAAAATAATAAATGCAAGACTTATAAGAAATTCTTTAATAGATCCCTATACCACTGTAGAAAATGCAGATGAAATCAGCAATACAACGGTAATCAGCACAAAAGAATGTCCTTCATATATAGGAACATCTGTTATATTAAAAGATTCTATCCTTCTTAAAGGTGCAAACATAACAGACAGTACGGTAATAAAAAAGGCTTTTATAGGTGAAGGAGTAAGACTCGCAAGACAATTCTCATGCGAGGATTCTCTTTTATTTGCTAACTGCGAGGGGGAGCATGGAGAAATGTTTTCTATATTTGCAGGTCCTTATACAGTTACTCATCATAAGGCTACTCTTTTAATAGCAAGTCATTTTTCATTTTTTAATGCAGGAAGCGGTACTAATCAAAGCAATCATATGTACAAATTAGGACCTTATCATCATGGTTTTATGGAAAGAGGATGCAAAACAGGAAGCAACTCTTATATTTTATGGCCTTCTCATATAGGGGCTTTCTCAACTGTTATAGGGGCACATTATGATAATGTTGATACTTCAGATTTTCCTTTTTCATATATAACTGAACATGGATATCATCAGACAAGACTTATACCTGCTTTAAATTTATTCGGTGTTGGGCTTTCAAGAGATGAAAATAAATGGAGAGACAGAGATAGAAGAAAAGGAGATAAAAAAGATTTAATAATATTTGATGTATTTAGTCCGTATACTGTATCTAAAATGATTAAGTCTGAAGCTATATTAGAAAAAATAAAAAAAGAAAAAAATAATAATGGAGATTTTTTAACATATAAGAACATGATTATAAAAATATCTTCTTTAGATAAATATTCAAAAAGATACTCCATAGCAATAGATTTATACTTGCATAACAAAATACTTTCATATATAAAAGACTCTAAAAATATAGATGAGATAGTATCAAATTTAGAATATGATAAAAATAATGTATTTGAGAAGTGGTCTGATATCGGAGGACTTATATGTGCTAAGGATAGAGTTGATAATATAATAAAAAATTTAGAAAATAACAAAATAAATGACATTAAAACATTAATTGAAGAGTTTGAAAAATTATACAATATATATTCTGAAGATGAAAAATCTTGGGTAATGAATATAGTTAAATCAAGATATAATATAGAAAGTATTAACAAAGAAACTATAAAAAAATTATTAAATGAGCATAAAATATTATTAGAAGAAGCGTATAATATATTTTATAAAGATGTTGAAAAAGAGTATGATACAGCAAAAATGGTAAGTTCCGGTATTGATGACAAAACTGTTATGGAAAAAGATTTTGAGGCGGTAAGGGGTAGAGTTAATGATAACACTTTTGTAATAAAATATAAAAAAGATATGAAAAATAAGATCGAATCTATTAACAATATTATTAATATATTGTAATATATAGAAAATCATTATTGGAGTCATTATGTTAATATATTCATTATCTATAAAAACAGAAAGAGGATTTGAAGATATAATTGAAGCTGTTATAGAAAGCGGTAAATTAAATATATTGGGGTTTAATACAGAGTTCCCTATAAAAGAAGAAAATATTTCTATAGTTAATATATACAATGAAAATGAGGATATATTAAAAAATAATTTAAATATAATAGAAGAAAATATTAAAGGCATAGCAGAATACACTTATAATATAGAAAAATTAAAATCTGAAGAATATTTAACTTCATATATGGACTTTCTTAAACCTTTCAATGTAGGAGATGTTACTATAGTACCGAATTTAAAAGATTTTTATAATGGAGAATGTGAAAATCCGCTTTATATAGCAAAGCAGTATGCATTCGGTTCAGGAACTCATGAAACCACATCGCTTGCTCTTGAAATGATTTATGAATATGCAAATAATAACGATATAGCTTCAAAGAGTATTGCTGATATTGGATGCGGAAGCGGTATATTATCATTATTCGCTTATAAATTAGGAGCAAAAAATATTACCTCTATAGATATTGATAATGATGCTGTTCATTGTACTCTTGATAATGCTGATTACAACAGTATAAAACTTGATAATGTAATACTTGGAAATGCAAGAGATTTAATCAATTTGAATTTAAAATTCGATTTAGTAATAGCTAATATTGAAACTGATATTTTAATAAATATTCTGCCGGATTTAAAAGAATTATTAAAACCTAGTTCTACATTAATATTATCAGGAATTTTACTAGAAAAAGAATCCTATATGATTAATGCCATAAGAGAAAATAAACTAAATATAGTTTTAAGAAAAAGAAAAAATGATTGGGTATCAATAATACTTAATCAATAATTAAATTATAAACATATTAAGGAGAATAATATGCAATTAATAGATTTAGTAAAAAATGCTAAGGAAGCAACATATCAATTACAATCGCTTGATACTGATATAAAAAATAAAGCATTGCTTGAAATAGCAAAAAAAATAGAAGAAAATAAAGACAAAATATTCGAAGCTAATAAAAAAGATTTGGAATACGCTCAAAAACTTCTTGATGAAAATAAAATTTCTAAATCAATGTTTAACAGATTGAAACTAGATGAAAATAAATTAATAGATGTTGTATCTGGTATAAGAGATGTTGTTAAACTTGAAGACCCTATTAATAAAGTATTATTAGAAACAGAGCTTGATGACAATTTATTATTAAAAAAAATATCCTGCCCTATTGGTTTAATTGCTGTAATATTTGAGGCTCGTCCTGATGTTATATCACAAATATCTTCTTTATGCATCAAGTCTTCAAATGCCGTTATACTTAAAGGAGGAAGCGAGGGAGAAAATACCAATAAAGCAATATTTAATATAATAGAAGAAACTCTAAACAATATAAAAGAATTTCCAAAGAATTCTGTTAATTTAGTATTCACAAGGGAAGACATAAAAGAATTATTATCAATGGACAAATATATTGACCTTATAATACCAAGAGGCGGAAACAGTTTAGTACAGTATATAAAGTCAAATACCAATATTCCTGTATTAGGTCATGCTGACGGTATATGTCATTTATATATAGATGAATCTGCCAATCAGGAAAAGGCATTAAAAATATGTTTAGACTCAAAAGCACAGTATCCAAGTGCATGCAATGCTGTTGAAACTATACTCATAAATAAAAATATTGCTTCAGAATATTTGCCAAAACTTTATAAGCTGTTTAAAGAAAATGAAATAAAGATGAACTCAGATGAAGAAGTGAAAAAAATATTAAATACTCAAGATATAGGTGAAGTGAAAGAATGGCATTTAGAATACGGCGACAAAGAAGTATCATTAAAAATAGTAAAAGACACAGAAGAAGCATACAATCATATAAACAAATACGGCTCTCATCATACAGACTCAATCATATCTGAAAATAAAGACAATATAGAAAAATTTATGACTTATGTTGATTCTGCTAATGTGTACTGTAATGCTTCTACAAGATTTTCTGACGGATTTAGATACGGTTTCGGTGCGGAAGTTGGAATATCTACAAACAAAACGCATGCAAGAGGACCTGTAGGTTTAGAAGGTTTAACAATATATAAATATAAAATTTTCGGCAGCTATCAGATTGTATATGATTATGTGAGCCATAGAGCTAGTTTCAAGCATAAGAGAATAAAATAAAATATAAAAATTGTTAGTACCTGCTATTCGTTAGAATGGCAGGTGATATTTAACTAACAATTTTTATTAGCAATAATAAAATATTATGTGAGCCATAGAGCTAGTTTTAAGCATAAGAGAATAAAATAAAACATTAGAATAATAAAAAACAAGCTGATAATTTCAAATATATCAGCTTGTTTTTTTATTCTCAAATATTTTGTTTAGCTTACTTTTTCAAAATAATAAGTTATCCCAGATACACTTCCATAACTTATTTCACATTCAGTATCACTTATAAAATGAAATGTAATATTTCCTAAAATCGGAAGATTAGGTATAACTAACTCATAATAACTTCTTTCATTATATTTCTCCCTACTCCAATTTTCAATATAATGACTGCTGGATGAACCATCGTCATTATAAAAAGTTAATATACCATCATAAGAAATAGTAAATCTTTGTCTGTAATTATCATTATTTCTCCAAGTACCTCTTAAATCATAAGGTCTGAATTTTGATGCTGAGTTAAATAATGATGAGCATGATGTCAAGAATAAAGATGTTAATGAAAGAAGTACCATTAACAATATAAATTTTACAATTCTTTTTTATTAATCATATAAACCTCCTATTTATATTGTAATAATAATACAATATACCCCATTATGATATATATTATATAATACTTTGTCAATACATCAAAAAAAAAAAAATATATAATCTAATATAATTATAATTTTTAACATAAAATCAAATATATATAAATTTAAATATTTTAATATATAATATTAAAACTGTAACTTTTTTGTTATTTTTGTCAAAGTCCTAATTACTAAAGTTAAACTATTGCATAATAATAATCACTATATACAAATATAAAATTACATATATTTCATTAGACAATACTCAAATTAGTTAATTTATATATTTTATACATTTTTGAATATAAAACTATATAATAAAAAACTTGATAAAATGCCCGATTTTGATATAATAGTATAATTTCATGATAGTTTTTAGTTTAAGGATATATTTATGTCTAAAGTTATAGCTATAGTCAATCAAAAAGGCGGAGTTGGAAAGACAACTACAGCAGTCAATCTAAGTGCAAGTATAGCAAAAATGGGTCATAAAACACTTCTTATAGATATAGACCCTCAGGCAAATGCTTGTTTAGGGGTAGGCGTTACAAGAGATAAGATGCAAAAAAGTGTATATGACATATTAATAGGACAGGCTGAAGCAAAAGAAGTAATAATGCCTACATATCAGGAAAATTTATTTCTAATACCAGCCGACTCAGATTTGGTAGGTGCTCAAATAGAACTTGTAAATGAAATAGCTAGGGAATATAAATTAAAAAAGGCTGTAGAAACTATAAAAAATGACTATGAATATATTATTATAGACTGTCCCCCAACTTTGGGCATATTAACTCTTAATGCATTAACTGCCGCTGATTCTGTTCTTATACCTATACAATGTGAGTTTTATGCTTTAGACGGTGTTGCTGAACTTAATAATACAATAGCACTTGTAAAAGAAAATCTTAATAAAGAATTAAAAATAGAGGGAGTTCTTCTTACTATGTATGATGCCAGAACTAAATTAGCTTCAGATGTAGTTAAAGAGGTTGTCAATTTCTTTAAAGAAAAAACTTATAAAACTATGATACCTAGAAATGTAAGATTAAGCGAGGCTCCTTCTTACGGTAAAGCTATAGGAGATTATGATAAAGATTGTGTTGGGGCTAGAAGCTATAAGGAATTTGCCAAAGAGTTTATTGAGAAATCTAAATAATGATAATTTTTATATGAGGATATTTATGGTATGAACAACATTATTTTAAAAGATGTGAAAAAAGAAGATATTTTTATATTTAAAAATAAATTACAAGAATCATTCATATTTGGAGCTAAAAAATATTTTGGAGAAAATATTACAGATAAAATTCCTGAAGAAAAAGATATTGATGAATCTTTAAATATGAATAGTGTATATTCTTATCATTTAGTTCTTGATAATGAAAAAGTTGGCGGAGCAATAGTAGAAATAAATAATGAAACTAATAATAATGAACTTCATTTCTTTTTTCTTTATCCAGAGCATCAGAATAAAAAAATAGGATATTTATCTTGGAAGGCTATAGAAAATAAATATCCTAAAACAAAAACTTGGACATGTTATACTCCATATTTTGAGAAACGCAATATAAATTTTTATGTAAATAAATGCGGTTTTCATATAGTTGCTTTTTATAATCAATATAATAAACTTGAAGGAATAGATAGCGGTCCTGAAGATTTTTTTAAATTTGAAAAAGTTGTAAATTAATAATATAATTATGTTAATTAAATAAAATTAAGAGGGTTTATATGAGCAGAAAAGGCGGACTTGGCGGTCAGGGTTTAAGTGCATTAATAAAATCTACTGACACTGAAATAAGAACAGCAGCTGAAGAAGCAGAAAAAAACGGAGTATTAGAAATAGATGTATCACTTATAGATGTTAATCCGGATCAGCCTAGAAAAGTATTTAATGAAGAAGAAATACAGGGGCTTGCCGAATCCATAAAAGAAAATGGACTCATAAATCCTATTACTTTAAGAGAAAAAGACGGAAAATATCAGATAATATCCGGAGAAAGAAGATTCAGAGCTTTCAAATTTTTAAATAGAAACAAAGTTCCAGCATTAGTTCTTCAAAATATAGCCGACTCCAAAATGCTTGAGCTTACATTAGTTGAAAATATACAAAGATCCGATTTAAATGCCATAGAAGTTGCAAGAAGCTATAAAAAATTAATATATGATTTGAATATCAAACAGGAAGAATTAGCTTTAAGAGTAGGAAAAAGCAGAAGTACAATATCAAATTCAATGCGTATATTAGATTTAAGCGAAAATATACAAAACTTAATATTAGAATCTAAAATAACAGAGGGACATGCAAGAGCTATATTATCATTAAATGATGAAAATGAAAGAGAAGAATTTGCTAAGGAAATAGTAGAAAAAGGATACTCTGTAAGGGAATGCGAAAGAATAGTAAAAGAAAGAAAAAATAATATTTCAAATAACTCTAATAATGAAGAAAGTACAGAAAATAAAAGTGAAATAAAAAAAGAAAATAAGAAAGACCCTAATATAAAAAAATTAGAAAATGATTTAGAAAAAATATTCTCTACTAAAGTTAATGTCATAGATAAAAATGGAAAAGAAGGTAAAATAATTATAGAATACTATAGTTCTGATGATCTATCCAGAATAATGGACATGCTTGAAAAAGTATATGAAAGAGAAAATGGAATAAAACCCACTCTTGAATATTAGGAGCAATTTTTGAAAACGGCATTAAAATACATTTTAATTATCACCATAATAACATTAAATCTTTATTCAAAAGAAACTTTACTTATAGCCACTGTAGATTTGGACCATAGTTTAAGAGCCAATGAACCTATGAGAAAAGAGTTTGTAAGAACAATAAATAGATTTGCTTATCTCAAACAAAAAACTTCTATTTCTGTAGACAGAGAAAAGAAAAAACTATTTTCTACAAATAAACTTAGTTTAGAAGATGGATTAACAGTTGCATCAAATCTAAAAGTACAGGCAGTTATAATAATGGATAGTGAAAAAGTATTAAAAGCAACAAATACAAATAATAATAATAATAATAATAATAATATAACTATTAATTCAAACGATATCAATACGATGTTAAGCAATTATAATATTACAAATACCATGCTTAGTAATGATATTGTACTTACAAATGAGATAAAAGATTTAGGCGATTTAATAGAATACGGAATAGGAGAGAAAACAGAAAATATAGATAAAGACGGAGAAGAAAAAAGTGATGAAGAACTTTATGAGATTAGATATAATTTCAAAGTTATAGATATGGCAACAGGTGATACGCTTAAAGAATATAAATTAAAAAATCAGTCTGAAAGTGTATCAATTCTGCAGGAAATATGCACTTATTTAGAATTTCATTTATCCAACCTATTATTTAAATCTATGGAATCTCCAATAAACGGTATATATTTAAATTTTAGGATAGAAAGAATCACATTAGAAAATAAAACAAATGTAATAAATAATCAAGGGGAAATAATAGAAGGCGAATCTTTCACTCTAAATTTCAGATCAAATGCTGAAGGTTATTTATATATTTTTGCATTTCAAAATGATGGAAATGTAATATTAATGTTCCCTAATGACTTTAATAATTTCATAAAAAATAAATATAAAAATAAAATAGAAGCTAGAAAAAACTATGTAATTCCTCCTGAAAATTCTAAATTCAATATAAAAATAAGACCTCCATTTGGAGAAGATGCTTTTTACTGTTTATACACAAAAAAAGAACAGCAATGGATTAGAGGTGAATATTTTAAAGGCGACGGCTTTCAAATGTGTCAAAAAAATAAAATCGGAGAATTTACAGATAAATTGAAATATAAATTAAAATTCATTAATTCTAACGATTGGCATATATCAAAAGTATATTTAAAATCTATTTCAGAAACAAAATAAGCTATCACTTTATTAAGTAATAGCTTCTTTGTTAATAAAACTTTTCGTATATAAAAATTATTTATAGATATATTTACTATTGTAAAGAGGCTGATATCTGTTTTCTTTATCTAAAAATGAATCGAGATAAAAATCATATAAAACAATTGTGCCGTCATCCATTACATGTCCAACAGGATCATACTTATAAAAAGGCATAATAGAACCTTTATATTTTACTGTATCTGAAGGTCCCCATTTTGTAGGCACATCAACTCCGAACACTTTATCTTCTTCTACAGGAACACCATATATATACACATATTTTGTATATATATCTACAGCTACCAATGTATTATCCAAAGATATTATTCCGCCGCCCTTTCCTGTAAATCTATAAAAATAAAAACGTTTCATAGCATTAGCATTCTCTCTGTTTCTTTTCTCTGTATATAGAGGATTATATCCCCTGTACTGATAGTATGTCATAGATGATATGAAAAATATACCTGCCTTTGAATTTTTACCCTTATATGAATATTCTTTTATGCTAGTATCAGAAGACTCCCAATACATATTTTCAGTTTTATCTACAAATCGTAATGTTGGTACATTATCCCCGCTGAAAGTAGCAACTAAAAGCCAATCTTTAAATTTTGAAGAACTAAAATTCGGATTATATGATAAATCTCTTTCTATAGTTTCTTTAGAAAATAAAAATAAACTATTTATAAATATAAATAATAAACAAAAAAGTATTTTTTTCATAAATCAACTCAAAAATCAATAAATATTTAATTTTTATAAATTCATAATACACCAAATAATATTTAAGTAAATGTCAAAAATACAGTATATAATATAAATTTAATATAAATTAAAGAAAAAATAACTTTTCGATATATTTATCATACATTTCACACAAAAAATACTACATTTTAATATTATTGTTGCTGAATTAGCGGACATTTTTTATTTTATGTCTTATAAACAGTTTCTTATATAGAATATATTATTTTTCATTATCTGAATTAAGTTCTATATATTTTACATCATCTTTATTTTCGTTTTGATTATTATCAGGATTAATTTCTATTAACTTAATATCCTCTTTATCATCAGATACAGAATTATTTTTATCTTCAGAATCAGTTTTTTTGCCAATATTTTTTAATTTTCCATAAATGATTACAAAAATAAGATAATAAATAATAGACATTAAAACAGCAGATAAACTGTAAGGTATCAAAGACATATTATTATTATATACTGTATTAAATAAATAGTTATAACCATAAGGGAAAAGTATATATAATAATAATATTAATGGAATAGTAAGAAAAAGCCATAATTTATTTTTATAAACTTTATCAGCAAATGAATATGATATAATAATCGTTAATATAGATATGGTAGTCAAATATGAAACAGTACCTCTATCTAATTTAGCATTATTATAATCCAATTCTAAGAAATTCATTATAATTATTCCGCATATAGAAGTTAAAAATATACCTATCATAGTATACAATATTGCAAATAATAATTTAAGAAAAAATACTCTGCTTGAAAATTCTTTTTCAGTATGAGGAAGCATTTCTACAACCCAAAGTATTATAGAAAAAGAAAAAGTTTGAATAAGAAGTTCCGGTAAATTGTGCAGATGAAATTCAATAGGAAGCTGAGTATATATTAAACCTTCTATAGAACTTGGTGCTGATGAAGGGGCTGCAATAATACCTATACATACAAATATAAGCCATACTATAAACCAGCCAAATTTGGAGGCTATAAGTTTTCTAAGCGGAAATAATGCAATAGCTATGAATATTGCTCTTATAGGCTGCAAAAATGGACCTATAACTGTAAGAGGAGATTCAAAACCTCTCATAAAATTGACAACTATATCATTGCTATATATACTGCTGTAATCAAACATATTAGAAAATAAAATGCCGAAAACTATATAGGTTAAAGTATGAATGACGGCAACTTTTATATAAAAAATAAAAAAATGTCTGAAAAAAATTTTAGGATTATTCTCATTTTCTTCCATAAAATTCTCTCTGATTTATTTTTCCTGTCTTTCTACAATATCATTATGATAAACTAAATTAACTCTTTTAATAGAAATAGCCTTTCCTGTAGAACTATCAACCTGAACTATAATACCATTAATCATAGGACTAGTAGTTTCAACTTCAAATCTATGAGGCATTTTGGTAACAAATCTAGCAATAGCAGGCTCTTTTTTCATTCCTATAACAGAATTATAACTTCCACACATACCCAAATCTGATATATAAGCAGTGTATGATGATAATATTTTTTCATCTGCAGTTTGAACATGAGTATGCGTTCCAAATATACATGAAACTTGTCCTTCAAGATAATAGGAAAAAGCTATTTTTTCCGCTGTAGCTTCTGCATGGAAATCTATAAATATAATATTAGTTTTTTCTTTTATATGTTTAATTGCAAGATTAGCCTTTTTAAAAGGACAATCTAAAGGATCCATAAAAGTCCTTCCCATAAGATTAATCACGCCAATCTTACAATCCAACATATCATATATATAATAGCCAAGTCCAGGAGCATCACTAGGATAATTATACGGACGAAGCAGACGATGCTCATTTCCTATTAAAGCAAAAACATCTCTATTATTCCAAATATGATTACCAGAAGTAAGTACATCTATACCGGAATTAAAAAGTTCTGCTGCTGTATCTCTAGTAATGCCTATTCCATTGGCAGCATTTTCACCATTTGCTATTATAAAATCTATATTATTTTCTAATTTTATCTCTTCTAAATGCCTTCTAATAGCATAACGTCCTGTAACGCCTATAATATCGCCAAGACATAATATATTTTTCACAGACATTTTATTTACCTTGCAACTTCAACTGCTCTAGTTTCTCTAATAACAGTAACTCTAATTATACCCGGGTATTTTAATTCATCTTCTATTCTTTTAGCAATATCTCTTGCTATCTGTTTAGCATGAACATCATCTACCATATCACTTTTAGCCATAACTCTAAGCTCGCGTCCTGCCTGTATAGCAAAAGATTTTTCAACCCCCTCTATACTATCAGCAATCTTCTCTAAATTATCCAAACGCTTAATATAGCTTTCAAAAGATTCTCGTCTTGCACCAGGTCTTGCCGCACTAATAGCATCAGCAGCCTTTACTATTACAGCTTCAACTGTCTGAGTATCAACATCATTATGATGGGCTCTTATAGCGTTTACAACCTCTTCTTTTTCTCCGCATCTTTTAGCCAAATCAGCACCGCTCATAGCATGAGAACCTTCGCCTTCTGTTTCTATAGCCTTTCCTATATCATGCAAAAATGCACTTCTCTTAGCTAAATCAACATTAGCCCCTATTTCAGCAGCTATCATAGCGGCAATATTAGCAACCTCTTTACTATGGGCAAGCATATTTTGTCCATAACTAGTTCTATATTGAAGACGGCCCATATGTCTGATTAATTCATGATGCATAGTAGTAAGATTCAAATCTACAATAGCATTTTCACCAGCTTCCATTATAGAATCCTCAACCTCTCTCTTAGTCCTCTCAACAACTTCTTCTATTCTGGCAGGGTGTATTCTTCCATCCAATATAAGTTTTTCTAATGAAACTTTAGCTATATGTTTTCTTACAGGATCAAAGCATGATATTACAACAGCTTCCGGAGTATCATCTATGATAATATCAACACCTGTAAGCGTCTCAAGCATTCTGATATTTCTTCCTTCTCTTCCTATGATTCTGCCTTTCATTTCCTCACTAGGTAAAGACACTGATGTTACAGAACTTTCCTGAGCCACTTCACTGGAAAGCCTTTGTATAGTTTGCACTATAATTTCTCTAGCCTTTTTTTCTCCTGTTTCTATGGCATTTTTTTCTATATTATCAACTATTTTAGTAGCAGATTTTTTAGCATCTTCCTCTATATTTTTAATCAAATCAGCCTTAGCTTCTTCTTTAGTAAGCCCTGATATTCTCTCAAGTTCTCTTTCTGCTTCTTGTATTACGAAACTTAATTTATCCTCCTGTTCTTTTATTTTTTTCATTTTATTCTCAATATTATGTTCTTTATTTTCCAAATATTGGGACTTTTTATCAATGTTAGCCTCTCGTTGTAGCACTCTATTTTCTAATTTCTGAATTTCAGCTTTTCTGTCTCTATTTTCGCTTTCTAACCTATTACGTTCTTTCTGTATTTCAGAATTAGCTTCAGAAAGTATAGTCTTTCTCTCATTTTCTGCTTGCTCTCTTGCACTTTGGAGCAATTTATGTGTTATTATCTCCGTAGAATTAAGCTTTATTTTAGCTATAACAAAACGGGTTATATACCCGAAAACAAACGCAACTACAACAGAGGTGATTATTATTACTGGATTCATACTTCACCTCTTTAATTTTAAATTATTTTTTACAATATTATATTATTTAACATAAATTTATTATAAAGTCAATAATATATTAATTATAAAAATAACAAAAAAAATGCTGTTATTAATATTTTTGAAACATTTTTCCGGAACCGCCGCAAGTTTCACAAGTTTCAGGGGCTTTATCCCTATAAATATTACCGCAGCTAGGACAAAGATAAAAAGTAACATCTGCATCTTTATTCAAGAAATTATCTATAATGTCTTGGAAAAGTTTAGCATGCTCTGTTTCAACTTTACCCAATGAATTTACTGTATCGCTAGCCAATTTATTTTTCTGCTCTATGGCAACCTGTGCCAATTGAGGATAAAGTATAGTAGATTCATAAACCTCTCCTTTTATACCTGCTTCTAAATTTTCTTTATCTCCTGCAGGTTCAACCGGATTGAGTTGAGGTACAAATTTACTCATATCTAATCCGCTTCTCAAAGCCAACTTTCTCATTTTTTCGGCATGAATTTTTTCTGCCAATGATGTTGTTGAGAATACTTTCTGAATAGCTTTATTGCTAGATGCTTTGCCAAATAAACTATATCTATTTGCAGCATTTGATTCACCTTGAAATATTTGATATAAAACTTCTTCTAATGTTTTAGCAGCCATATTTATTTCCTCCAAATTATATATTTATCTTAAAAAGAATAATTATTTTTTAATATTATATTCCCAAAGACATTATATCAATTAATCAAAAAAAATCAAACCATTTTTCCAAAATATGGAAAAATTACTATACATTAATATGGATTTAATTTTTTTTTGTATTATAATAAAAAACATTAATTTAAAAATGGAATTATTATGAATAATATTATTATAACTATAAGCAGACAGTACGGAAGCGGAGGAAGAAATATAGGAAAATTAATAGCGAATAAATTAAATATCAATTTCTATGATAAAGAATTCATAGAAATAGTGGCAAAAAGAACCGGCATGAACAAACAATATCTAGAAAATATGGAAGAAAAATTCACTAATGATAACCTTTTTTTTAGTGCATTTCATAAAGAACATTTCTCAAGCCCCTTCTCAGGACATATAAAATACTCCACTTTGGATAAAATGTTTGAAATACAGAGCGAAGTTGTAAAAGATATAGCAAATAAAGGAAATTGTGTAATAATAGGAAGATGTGCTAATTTTATACTTAAAAACACAAAACATAAATGCTTTAATGTATTTGTACATGCACATAATAAGAGCAGAATAGAAAGAATCAAAAAAGAATATGGAATATACGGAGTAAAAATGGAGGAGGCAGAAACTCAATTAATAAATACGGATAAATACAGATCTAATTATTACAAATACTACACTGGTATGGAATGGGGAGATATGGTGAATTATAATCTTACAATAGACAGCGGTTGTTTCAGCGATGAAAATGTATGCAATATAATAATAGAAGCTGCTAAAAAAAGAATATAAATACTTGAAAATTAACAATATATTAATATATTTAAAAATAAAGATTTATAAACACAAGAGGATATTTATGAAGAATAAGATTATAAAAGATTTTTATGAAAATGATTACTTTTCTTATGAATCTGACTGCGATTTATGGAATGATGAAAAAATATCATTATTAATAGATTTCGGAGAAGAAGCAAATAAATCCGAAATGCTTATAAAATATATAGATAAAATAAATGAAATATTGAAATGGATTGATGAACATAAAAAAAATGTTACAGATTTTCTTATAGATAAACAATGTTTGGAATTAGCACAAGAATGGGTAATAACTAATGAACAAATAGATGAAAACACATATAAAAATCAATCCGGAGAATTAATAACAATACCTATAAAAGAAGAAGATTTTTTTAATGCTATATATATAGATACAATACTAATAGATTTTGATGAAGATGAAACAAGACCTGATACTACATTACATATACTTTTTGAACCTGATTATTTTAAACATCATTCATTGATAATATATATTGACGGAGAAAGGAATATAGAATACGGAGATATAGCCGGATAATATAAATAAAACAAAATATATATATTTAATTAAATATATATTTTTCAATCTAAACTTCAAATCATAATTGTCATATTACAGGAGAATATAGCTGAAAAAATACATTAAAAATTTGGAAATAGAATTTTCATCAATAACAAACGGATTTAAAGAAATAGAAAAAAAGGCATTATCTGATTTAAAATCTAATAATAATTCTTATATTAAAGAATTAGCATACTCGGCTTATAAATCAGATTCGTATCAAGTAAGAATGTACTCAGTATTTTTATTTGGTTATTTATCCGAAAACAAAGAAATTCTTAATTTTATGAAGGATATAGTTTCTAAAGATAATAATTGGAGAGTTCAGGAAATATTGGCAAAGTCTTTTGATGAACACTGTAAAATATTGGGATATGAAAAATCTATAGCAATTATTGATGAATGGCTGAATGATACTAATCCTAATACAAGACGCTCTGTAACTGAAGGTTTAAGAATATGGACGAGCAAACCATACTTCAAAGAAAATCCTAGTGAGGCGATTAAAAGATTATCAAATCTAAAACAGGATAATAGCGAATATGTTAGAAAATCTGTAGGTAATGCTTTAAGAGATATAAGCAAGAAATATCCAAAATTAATTGAAGAAGAATTAAACAGCTGGAATTTAGAAATAAAAGAAATAAAACAAGTTTATAAATTAGCAAATAAATTTATAAAACAATTAAATATATAATACTTGTTTCAAAAATCAATTCGTTATTATTTATACTTTTTTAATTTAATATTTTTTAATTATAGTTGGAAGTATACTGCCTACTTCTTACCACCCGCTTCTTTTGTGATGCTGTCTGTCTCGCTATGCAAGCGAAAGACTGCATATTTCTATACTGAAAAAACAAGATATACAATAACATTATATTTCATAATTCTAAAATTAATCTTGTAAAGTACTTTTAAAACAAGTATGCTAAATAGATAAATAGCCTCGTATATTTATTACAAATAAAATATCAATCATTATGATCGTATATAGAAGTTACTCCCAATACCTTAGCAACCATGTACGATATAATGGCGACTATAACCAGAGCTGAAAAGTTTGAAATGGAATTTGATATCTCTAGTATCAATATACATACCATTATAGGCGTTCTTGTAACACCCGACATAAGTGATGTTATGCCAAGAAGTATAAATAAATCTCCGTATACAGCATAATCTGGAAAATATTTAATAAGGAATATATCATATAAAGAACCTATTGAAGCTCCTAATATAAATGTTGGAAAAAATACTCCGCCGACAGCTCCTGATGTGGCACATACAGAAGTATAAAAAAGTTTAACAAATATAAGTACAAAAAGCATAGAAACAGAAAATTTATCTTTAACAATACTTCCTATGAGCAAATCGCCGCTTCCTAAAACATAAGGAAAAAACATTATCATTAAACCGGCAAGTAAAAAAGCAGGCACTGGACGAATTATATCATTATTAATTTTCTGATACATTTTAGAAAAGAAATTCATAAGATAATTTAATATAGAAGCAAGTACACCGCACATTATACCGAAAGGAAGTAAAGATATATAATGTCTTACCTCAAGTATTTTAGGCAAATTAAAATTAAGTATAAATCCCTGCCCTACTATATGCTCCACAACTAGTATTGAAGCTATAGATGAAAAAACTATGCATACAAATACTATATGGTTTTTCTGCTCTCCAAGCTCTTCAAAAGAAAAAGCAATACCAGTAAAAGGTGCACTGAAAGTAGCAGTCATTCCTGCACAAGCACCTGAAACAAGCAAATATCTTCTATACTTTGCCAATTTAGAAAAGTATTTATGAAAGAAAAGCCCTACAAGCATACCTACATGCATAGAAGGACCTGCTCTTCCTAATGAAATACCGCTTGCAAAAGATATCATACTGCCGAAAAGTTTGAATAAAATTTCAAAAAATATATTTTTAGGTTCATGCAAAGATATATAATATTTTATTTGAGGAACTCCTGCACCTCTTATTTGCGGGTACTGAGTTAATATATAACCTATAAGACAGCCCATACTTATAAGAAATACAAAAAGAAGAATAGGATAATACCATCTTTCAAATATAAAATTTGAAACATAAAATACATTGACACTTAATTTATATAATATGATTCTATATATAGAAATTATAAATCCTACTACTGCACCTATACAGGCTGACAATACAAAAAGTTTTATATATTTAATTTCAAAATTCAAGTTCATTATTCTAATCGTTGTTTTTATTTTTTATATGTTTTTTATTTATTTTAATTTTTAAAATTAAACATTAAATCTAAAAGTTACAACATCGCCTTCCTGCATAAGATACTGCTTTCCTTCCAATCTTATAGCACCAGCCTCTTTGGCTTTAACAAAACTTCCAAGCTCTAAAAGTTTATCACAGTTTATGACTTCAGCACTGATAAATCCTCTCTCAAAGTCGCTGTGTATAACACCGGCAGCCTCCGGAGCATAAGCACCTTCTCTAACTGTCCAAGCCCTTGTTTCATCTTCTCCTGAAGTTAGGAATGTTAAAAGTTTTAATAATCTGTGTCCAGCCTTTGTAAGTCTTGCAACACCTGATTCTTTAACACCCAAATCTTCTAAATAGCTTAATCTCTCCTCTTCATCCAAATCTTGTAAATCGGCCTCTATCTTAGCACTGAAAGGTATTAACTCAATATTTCTTTCATTTGCATATTTTTGTAATGTTACATAATTAGGATTTTTCTCTGGGTTAGCAAGTTCATTTTCTGACAAATTAGCACCTATCATCATACTTTTTGCTGTAAGTAAAAATAAAGGCTTTAATATTTCTTTTTCAGTATCTGTCAAATCAAGACTAAATACAGGCTTAAAATTATTCAATTCTGGAAGTATTTTTTCAAGCAATGCCACTTCCTCTTCAGCTGCTTTTACTTTGGCACCTTTTGCTATCTTTTTTTGTTTTTCCATTCTGGCATTAACAGTTTCAATATCAGCAAGCATAAGCTCTGTTAATATAATATCTAAATCTCTTAAAGGATCAACATCTCCTATATGAGTAATATTGCCGTCTTCAAAGACACGAACAACATGAAGCACTGCATTAACTTCTCTAATATGAGAAAGAAATTTGTTTCCTAATCCCTCCCCTTTTGAAGCCCCTTTAACAAGTCCGGCAATATCAACAAAGGTTGTTGTGTTATAAACTTTCTTTTTTGATTTGAAAAGTGCTGCTAATTTATCAACTCTTTCATCTTTTATTATAGCAGTGGCCTCATTTTTATCTATAGTACAAAACGGATAATTAGCCGCCTCTGCGTGGGCATTAGTTAAAGCATTAAAAAGTGTTGATTTTCCTACATTTGGAAGTCCTACTATCCCTATAGATAAAGCCATAATTATTTCCTTAAAATATAAATTGTTTTTTACAAAAAAATTATTTTTTACAGTAATATTATATATTAAAAAATATTATTAACAAGTATATTAAAAAGTATAATAAAAAATTTTTATTAATTTATAATTTCTCTATATATTTTTTATATTTAATTAAATATTTCAGTTTATTATAATTCTATCATTAATAATTTCTTTATGTTTAAAAAGCATATTAATGAATTCTATATAATGAGAAAAGAAAAACTGTTTTGACAAACTTGAAAATTTTCAGTATAATAAAAACTATGGAAGAAATTAACAGACTTAATGATTTATTTGTACGATATCTAATTGACACTGAATGAAATGAAGATATATTGGAAAATATCATTAATGCTGTATGATGCCGGCTTTGAATCTGTAGGAAACCTTGAAATTATTAATCATTTAATTAATCTTAGTTTAAATATTTTATAAATTATTAAACTTTTTTGCTATCATTTTTGTAAATCCTCCTATAAAGTGTTTATTTATTAAAATAACAATATATAATATGTAACAACATATAAAAAATTTGAGGATACAGCTATGATATATAATATGTGGTATGCCGTATTAGATTCAAAAGAAGTAAAGAAAAATAAACCTCTTTTTGCTAAAAGATTAAATAAAAATCTGGTATTTTGGAGAGATTCTAATAACAATATATGCTGCATAGATGATAAATGCTGTCATAGAGGGGCTTCATTATCTCATGGAAAAGTATGCAAAGATAATATAGCCTGCCCTTTTCATGGATTTCAGTTTGATAAAAACGGAAAAACAGTAATGATTCCAGCCAACGGAAAAAATACTGAAGTTAATAAAAATTTTTTTGTTGAAGGATATGAAGTAAGAGATTTATACGGATTTATTTGGTTTTGGTATGGAGATAAAGATAAAATTAATGATAAAATAATGTTTCCAGATGATTTGAAAGACAAGAAATTCTCATATTCTACTATTAAAGATGAATGGAATAATCATTATACAAGATGCATAGAAAATCAGCTTGATGTAGTGCATATAGCTTTTGTACATCATAACACTATAGGAAGAGGAAATAAAACTATTGTTAATGGACCATTAACAGAGCTGGATGAAAATAACAATATATTAAAATTCTATGTAAATAATGTTATTGATAATGGTCAGAAAGCATTAAGTTCATCAGAAATGAGAAAAGAAGATTTTAAATATTTTTTATATTTTTATTTTCCAAATACTTGGCAGAATTATATATTTGAAAAGATGCGTATATTCGGAGTATTTGCCCCTGTTGATGATGAAAATACCGTTATATATATGAGATTCTATCAGAAAATAATGAATATTCCTTTCATAAAAAATATAATAAACTTTATAGGCAAAAAATATTCAGATATCGTATTAAAACAAGATAAAAATGTGGTAAAAACGCAATCCAAAAGAGAATCTTATTTAGGTATGAAAGAAGAAAAATTAATACCGGGAGACAGACCTATAATAATATATAGAAGCACAAGAGATAAATTAAAAAAACTAAATGATTAAAATAAAATTAAAAAAATTCATTGACTAAAAATTAAAAATTTGTTAAAGTAATCGTATGATAGATATTTCATTTGAAAGCAGCTATTATTTAAAAGATGATTCTGTTATTATTATATCTTTATATAATAATATATACGATGAGCATCTTCCTCAAATAAAAGATTTATTTTCAGAGTTTATTAAAAAAGATATAAACAGCATTATATTAGATTTGTCCGATTGTCTATTTATAGAAAAAGAGATATGGGAATATTTTATAGAGCTAAAAAGAAAACTATCGCATAAAAAAGGAGATTTAGTTTTAGCGAATATGTATGGTGTTGTTAAAAATGATTATAATATTATGGAATTATCAAACTATTTGGAATCTTTTAACAATATAAATAATGCTTTTTATAATTTCGGAATATTAAATGATATTAAATCAGCTTAATTTTATTTTTATACTTGAATTTTTCTCTCTATAGATATAATATATAGTTATGAAGATTATTAGAAATTTTGTTTCTCTTGCACTTTTCTTTATAGTGTTTTTTGCAATGTATTTTGGTATATATTTATTTAAAGTTATGGATACCAATAATATTTATCAAAATATGAACATTGATTTAATAAAAAATTTGATGGAACATTATTTCCTTGCTATCTTTATAGTATCAGGAATTTCTTCTGTAATAATAATAGGAGCTTTAAATAAATTTTCAGGAAGTTTGCCTACTATTATAGTAATAGGTATACTTGCTTTTTTTATGACATTATACCCCGCTTATACAGTAGCATTTAATAAAAATATAGACTATCTTAGAAATGAACTTAATGATAAAACCTCATTATTTATAGATGATACAGGAAGATATTTTACCAAAATTGATAATTATTTAATAAAAGTAGGATATAAACTTTTGGATAATACCTATAAAAATGTAATATTAGTAGATCCTGCATTTATGGGTAAATTATATATTGGAGATTACATATATATTACTGATAAAGAAATATCTTTACATGAAGTAAAAGAAATTAGCGGAACTTCAGTAGTAGAAAAGACATCAAGTATATTTAACAGAAACTCCGTAGAAAATTATATATCAAGTTTTACGGCAGATATAATTTTCGGATTTGAAGTATTTCCGTTAATAGTGGCATTTCAAAAAATAATTACTTTAACAGAAATGCCGATTTATGCTATAGCTTTATTATTCATTAATTTATGGATTATGCTATTTGCTTTTTATATGTTGGGACTATCTTTAAATTCCAGACAGTATGTGTATCATAATATACTTAATGCTCTTATATTATATGGCATAATAAAAATAATATTTGCTATATCTATAGAACAATATAATTTATTAGAAGTAATAATAAGAAATTTAAATTATTGGACTATGAATTTATATATATTTATAGCATCATTAATGACAATAGTAGTCTCATTAGCTTTGAAAAAAATTCTTAATAACGATAAAAAAGCAGTTAATAATTTAGAAACGGATAAAGAACACTAAAATGAATCGAATTATCAATGATTTTTGCAAACTCCCTATAAAAAAAGATAGTATAATAACAATAGGAAAATTTGACAGTGTGCATAGAGGGCATCAAAAACTAATAAAATACACGGTCGAATACGCCAATAAAAATAATTTAATATCAATAGCAATAGTTATCAAAAAGAAAAATGTATCAATATATAATACAGAAGATAATAATGCTTTAATAAAAGCTATGGGGATTAATTACATAATTGTTATTGACTTTTTACCAGAATTTTATACAATGGAAGCTAAAGAGTTCTTTGACAAACTCATAGAGTATTATCGTATGAAGCATATCGCTGTAGGAGATGATTTTGCATTTGGTAAAGATAGAATGGGAGACAAAGAATTTTTAAAGAAATATTCTAAGGAATGCGGTATAGGAGTAAGTTTTATTAATTTTCTTAATTATAAAAAAAATAAAATATCAAGCTCCAATATACGGGAAGCCCTTTCAAACGGCGATGTAGTTAGTGTAAATAAAATGCTTGGAAGAGAATATTCTATGAGCGGATTAGTGGTTCATGGAAATGCTTTAGGAAGAAAAATAGGATATCCTACTGCTAATTTAGAAATACCTAAAAATATTTTTATACCTAAAATGGGTGTATACAGTTCTACTGTAAGAATAGGTAATTCTGATACCATATATAAAGCTCTTACTTTTATAGGTATTAGTAATATCAATAAAGAATTAAGAGTAGAAAGCCATATACTAGATTTCTCTAAAATGATCTACGGTAAAAAAATAACTGTAGTATTACTAAAATATATTAGAGATAATATCAAAGTAAACTCTATAGATGAAGTTAAAAAATTATTAGAAAATGATGAAAAAAGATAAGAAAATATTTCAAAAGGAGAACAAAACAATGTCTATCACAGCAGACGAAAAAGCAAAAATAATAAAAGAATTTGGTAAGAATGAACATGATACAGGCTCTACAGAAGTACAAGTAGCACTTTTAACTAATCGTATAACTTATTTAAAAGGTCATTTCCAAACTCATACTAAAGATAATCATTCAAGAATGGGACTTCTTAAAATGGTTGCTAAAAGAAGGAAACTTCTTAACTATTTAAGAAAAACTGATATAGAAGCTTATAAAAATCTTATACAAAGATTAAAATTAAGAAAATAAATTTGCTCAATCAAATTTACTTATTTTAATACCCTCTCGGTGTTTTGTACTTAATATAAGGAGTAGAATATGGTAACAGTCAAAAGTGTATTTTGTGGAGAGGAGTTAATTTTAGAAACCGGACTTTTAGCTAAACAGGCACATGGTTCTGTAACCTTGAGGCTTGGAAACACAACCATATTAGCAACTGTTGTAGCAGCTAAAGAACCTAATTTAGAATCTGACTTTTTCCCTTTAACAGTAAATTATAATGAAAAATATTATGCAGGCGGTAAAATTCCGGGCGGTTTCTTCAAAAGAGAAGCAAAGCCTAGAGATAAAGAGATACTTATATCCCGCATCATAGACAGACCTTTAAGACCTCTTTTTCCTGACGGTTTTAGAAATGAAGTTCAAATAATACCTACAGTGCTTTCTGTAGATACCGATATGCCTACAGATGCTTTAGCTTTAATAGCTTCATCTGCAGCACTTACCATTTCTTGGATACCATTCGGGGGTCCGGTTGCCGCTGTAAGAATAGGGTATAAAAATGGAGAATATATTATCAATCCTAAAAATAGCGAGCTTCATACAAGCGATTTGGATATTATTGTAGCTGGAAGTAAAGATGCTATTTTAATGATTGAAGGAGAAGCAAAAGAAGTTTCTGAAGAAGTATTTATCGGAGCTATAGAATTAGCACATAAAGAAATGCAGAAATATATTGATATGCAAAATGAAATGGCTTCTCTTTGCGGAACACAAAAAATAGAACAGGAATTATTTGAATTTGATGCTGATTTGGTAAAAACAGTTACTGAATACGGAAGAGCAAAAATAGAAGCTGCCAACTATAACCCTGATAAAACTAAAAGAAATGAAAGTATGGATAATGCTTTTGACGAAATAGAAGAATATATCAAAACTACAACTGAAGATGAAAAATTAATATCTCAAGTTAAAGGTATTTGTCATTCTATAGAAGAGGAAATAGTAAGAGAGGCTATAGTAGAAAAATCTATGCGTCCTGACGGAAGGGCTTTAGATGAAATAAGACCAATAAGTACTATGATTAATTTAATACCTAGAGTGCATGGTTCTGCTCTTTTCACTAGAGGACAAACTCAATGTTTATCTATAGTTACTTTGGGAAGTGAGAAAGATGCTCAGTTAATGGACGATATATACGGCAAAGAAAATAAAACTTTCATGCTTCATTATAATTTCCCTCCATTTTCTGTGGGAGAAGTTGGAAGGTATGGTGCTCCGGGAAGAAGAGAAATAGGACATGGAAATTTGGCTGAAAGATCTTTCAATGCTGTACTTCCTTCTAAAGATAAATTCCCATACACAGTAAGAGTGGTTGCTGAAATATTAGAAAGTAACGGTTCTTCTTCTATGGCTACAATATGTGCTTCTACTATGTCATTACTTTCTGCAGGTGTTCCTCTTAATGCCAGCGTTGCAGGTATTGCTATGGGACTTGCTACTTACAAAGACGGCTATAAAATACTCACAGATATACAAGGTGTAGAAGATCATTTGGGTGATATGGACTTCAAAGTTGCAGGAACTCGTAAGGGTATAACTGCTTTCCAATTAGATATTAAACTTACAGGTATTTCAACTCAGATATTAAAAGAAGCATTAGAACAGGCTAAAAAAGCAAGATACTTTATACTTGACAAAATAGATGCTACTATAACTAGTGCCGGAGAAATTTCTGATTTTGCTCCTAAATACAAAACTATGAATGTTAATCCTGAAAAAATAAGAGTATTAATAGGACCGGGAGGAAAAAATATAAAAGCTATAATAGAAGAAACAGGAAGCGATGTAGAGATACAGGACAGCGGTGTAGTTAACATATTTGCTCCTGATACTCCTACTCTAGATAAAACTATAAAACTTATAAACGCTTATGTTAAAGATCCTGAAGTTGGCGAAGTTTATGACGGAATAGTTAAAGATATAAAAGATTTCGGTGCTTTTATTGAAATACTTCCGGGAGTAGAAGGACTTTGTCATATATCTGAACTTGCTTATAAACATGTTATGAATGTAGAAGAAGTTCTAAAAATAGGCGATGAAGTGAAAGTAAAAATATTGGATGTTAAGGGCGGCAAATATTCTTTAAGCAGAAAAGCATTGCTTGAAAAACCTGCTGACTATGTTGAAGAAGAACATACAAAAAAAGAAAAAAAACATGGTAAAAAAAGATTCTAATTAAAAATTTAGATAAATAATTTTTAATAATAAAAGGCTGTTATAAAAATATAATGGCCTTTTTTATTTAACAAAAAATATTTTAATCTCTAATAATTAATATAATTTAATACTTATTAAAATATTTACTAAAAATATATTATATGATATCATTTAAACAATTAATATTAAGGATAGTATTATGAAAAATAAAATCATTCTCATTCTGATGGCAACTCTAATTATAGTAATAACTTCATATGCAGCAAATAATGAAAGCAATAATGATAAAGTAAAAGAAAGCATCATGAATAATATAGAAACAGATAATACATTAATAGAGCCTGACAAAGAAGCTGATGAATATACTGAAGAAATAAAAGAAGAAATGAGAGATAGTACATTTAATGAAAGTAATAATGAAAAATTAAAAAACACATCAATGACAAATGAAATAATAATGCCAAGCGATGAATTATTAAAACTATTAGAAAGAAATAAAAATAAAACAGACGTAGCTGAAATGATTGAATTGATAAATGAGGGCGGTATAAATGCTGCTTCAAAAGGTGATCTTATTATAGGTAATGTTACACACTATACTAATTCTACCCCTTTAATGATAGCTTCATCATATGGGCATTATGATATAGCAAAAGCTTTGATTGATAATGGGGCTTTAGTTAATTTAAGAGCAGACGATGGATTTAATGCTTTAATGGAAGCTGTAAGAACTGATAATATAGAGATGGCAAAATTATTAATAGAACATGACTCTGATATAAATATAAAAAATAAAGACGGCAAAAATATGATTATACTTGCATGTGAAAACGGCAATGAAGAAATGTTTAATTTATTAGTAGAAAATAATGCAGATATAAATGAAAAATCATCATGGGGAGCATCTGCACTTATTTATGCTTCTGAAAAAGGTAATATTAATATAATGCAATATTTAATAGATAATGGAATAGATGTTAATGGAAAAGCTGATGATAACGGGGATACTCCATTACTTTGGGCTGTTACAGGAGAAAATCCTTATGAAGCTTCAAAACTTTTAATAGAAAATGGTGCAGATGTAAATGCTACAAATGATGGCGGAGTTGCTCCTGCTAGTATACTTGCCGCATCTACTCCTAAAGTGGTAAAACTCTTAAAAGATAATGGTGCCGATTTAGATACAAAATTTTTAGATTATTATCCACCTATAGCAATTGCTGCAGGTGCGGGTAATTTAGAAATAGTTAAGGCATTGGTTGAAAATGGGGCTGATGTGAACTATTATCCTAATGATATAAACTATACTGCGATATTTCATGCTATAGACCAACATAATTATGAAGTTGCTGAATATTTATTTAAAAATGGTGTTGATTTAAATATAAAAATGAAACCTGATAATGACTATGGCAGAAGTATAAAAGAAAGCTACAATGTTTTAGAATATGCTGAGGCTATTCAGGATAAAAAAATGATTAATATAGTAAGCAAATATTATAAAAAGAAAAAATAATTATAATTTCTTATAAATTTAATACAATTACAAATATTTTTTAAGGAAGTTATTTATGAAAACAAATATCAATATCGAAGAATGCATTAATGATGCAAAAAATATGTATGGTAAAGGTTTCGGATGTTCAGAAGCTATAATATATGCTTTAAATAAGCATTTTGAATTTAATTTAAGTGATGATGCTATAGCTATGAGTTCATCATTTTTGAGAGGAGTTGGAGGAAGCGGATGCTTATGCGGTGCTGTTGCTGCCAGCTCTATGTGTTTGGGTTTTTTATTCGGAAGAAGAGAACCTAATCAGAAAGTAGATAATTGTCTTAGATTAAGTAATGAATTTCATGATAGTTTCAAAAAAGAATTCAAATCAACTTGCTGCCGAGTGATAACAAAAGGAATGGAGCAAAACTCAGAAGAAAGAAAAAAATCCTGCAAAGATGTTGTTGCTTTCACTACAGAAACTACAGCAAAAATGATAATGAGAGAATTAAATAAAAATTAAAAAATATTATAAAACAAAGGCATTATAAAACATACTATAAAAGCTATAATTCCATAAACATATACATAACAGCTTCTATTGTTTGTTAATATAATGTCTTTTATATTTTTCATAGAGCCTAATTTTTTTAATGATTTTATATTATCAAAAATTATTAAAATAAAATGAATAAGTATTATTATATTTGTAAAAATCAAAGTTAATTTATTTGGACTAATTCCATATTCTTTTATTCTGTATATAAGAGAACTAAAAATTATCATATTAAAAATAAATGCTATTAAAGGGAATATAATATAAACTATCTTTGTAAATATACTTGCTTTATAATCAATACGCACAAAAAATAAATTAACTGCCCCTATAGCAAGAGCTACATTATAGATTATAAAATTGCTTCTAATATCATAAGGACTGCTGTATGGTATTATTGGCACTATTATAGAAAATAAATGCTTAAACATGTTATATAAACTTATATACATTATTATTCTTGAAAAGTATATTGATATATTTTTTACATCTTTTTTATAAAGAAAATAAATTATAAAAGGAGTAAAAGCAAATATATAAAATACAGATAATATAAAAACATTAAATACAATAAGAGTATTATCAAATATATTCATAATAATACCTTTCAATAAGTTAATTACTGCTGCAAAAAACATTATAAACATCACAGAAATAATTGCCGGTATAATAGAAGTTAATATCATAATATTAGCACTGAAAGTAAATACCTGATTAATATCTTTATAACTTTTATATTCATTAAATGATAAAGCAAACATTATAAAAAATATAATATCTAAAAATAAGTTTTTATTTAAAATCGTATGAACAAAGAAAATAAATTTTTTATCTATATCTATAATATCTTTAAATGTAAACTCTGATGAAGGTATAAAAACACTAAGAATGCCTACAAATAAAAATATTAAAAAAGTTATAACCGTATTTTTTTTATTATTCAAATTAAATAATAAGCTAAAACAAAATAAATAAAAAATCTTAAAAACAAAAAAATAAGATGTTATTTGAGTTATTTTATAATTATCAATATCCATGCCTTTGAAAAATAAAAAATACATAGTAAAAGGCATAATAGAAATTAATGCCGGTATTATAATATTTTTTCGTGATGATATTTTTAACTTTAAATTATTCATAATCTTTTTTATTGCTATTTATTTTTTATAGATTATCTATCCAAATAAATAAAAAATCAACTAATACAGTTACTATAAAATACTGATTTGGTATAGGAAATGAGTATTATTTCATTATTATATTAATATAAAAAATAAAATATATAAGTTTATTAATATAATCAATATAGTAAATAAATAAATAATACTCATATAAAATGTATAATACTTAACGATAATGCAATAAATACTATAATATTAAAATTCTGGAGGTGTTACGGCAAAAATTATAACACTCTCTTCATCATACAAATTTTTCCATTTGTGCGGTGCTAATGCCGGTATATATATAGAATCCCCCGGATACATAATAGCTGATTGATCAGATATTGTAATTTCTGCTTTTCCGCTTAATAAAAAGGCTACCTCTTCTCCTTTATGCGGCATAGGCTCAATAGAAGATTCTAATCCCTTTTCATTTAATATCATTCTTATGAATTCTATATTGCTGCTGCCTTCAGGTGATAGTAATTCATAAGTAACTTCTCTAGTTGCCATTACTTTTCTGTCTTTTTCTTTTAAAATATTTATCTTGCTTATTTTTTCATCTTCTTCTATAAAAAATTGAAATATAGGTACTCCTAATTCCTTAGCTATTGATTTTATAGTATTTAAAGAAGGATTGGCATTTCCCTTTTCTATCTGACTAAGCATAGATGATGATATTCCGCATTTTTTTGCTAAATCTTTTAGTAAAATACCTTTTTTTGTTCTTATATCTTTTATTTTTATACCAATATCTATTTCTTTACACATATCTACTTCTTTACACATATCTATTTGTTTTATAAAATTATAATAATATTTAGTATTATTATATATTTTTTCTATTGTTTTTCAATACTAATAAAATATTATATAAATATTTGTTAAATAATATTAAATTTTAAAAAAATAATTAAATTTTATTAAATTTTTTATTGACTTTCTAGAAAAAATTTACTATCCTAAAATTATAGTGCTAAGCAACAACAATAATAGTATTTAACTATGATAATTACTCACTTTATTTATAGGATAATATTATATTTTTTATTATTAATGTGATTGTCTTAGCATTAAAAATTATATAAATACTAGGAGGTACTTTATGGGTTCAATGTTTGTTATATTTGCTATAGCATTATCAATTTTAGTTTTGATAACACTGACCATATTTGTGAAATTGCATCCATTTTTTGCTTTGTCAATAAGTGCATTTTTTTTCGGCATAATATCAGGTCATTCTATGTTATCAATAATTGATGCCTATTCAAGCGGTTTGGGAGGAACTATATCCGGCATAGGAATAGTAATTGCAATAGGAACCGTTATGGGAGCTTTATTAGAAAAAAGCGGTGCCGCTGAGACAATGGCAGAAACTATATTAAAGATAACAGGAAAGAAGAACGCTGATATAGGTTTGGCAGTAACAGGATATTTTGTATCAATACCTGTATTTTGTGATTCAGCTTTTGTATTACTATCTCCATTAGCAAAAAGAATCAGTAAAGATACAGGAGGCAGTATGACTACAATGGCAGTAGCTTTGGCTATGGGACTTCATGCAACTCATATGCTTGTACCGCCTACACCGGGACCGTTGGCTGTTGCCGGTATATTAAAAGCTAATTTAGGTTTAGTTATATTGCTTGGTATGTTAGTATCTATACCTGTAACTATAATAGGAGTATTAGCAGGAAGATATTTCGGTAAAAAATATTATTATTTACCAAATAATATAGATAACAGTATATCTGAAAATGCAGATAAAAAGAAACTTCCTTCACCTATTATGAGTTTTTCTCCTATAATAGTACCTATAATTTTAATGCTTCTTAGAACAGTTGCAGTTTTAGAATCAGCACCTTTAGGAAAAGGAGTATTATATAATACTTTGGATGTACTAGGACAAACTATAATTGCACTATTCATAGGATTAATAATATCATTCTTTACTTATAGATCTGTAAATAAAAATGATAAAGAAGTATGGACATTTGACGGTATATTCGGAGAGGCTTTAAAAACAGCAGGACAAATAGTTTTAATAGTAGGAGCAGGAGGAGCTTTTGCTACAGTATTGAAATTATCTAATCTTCAGGATATAGTTACAAGTATGTTTTCTGGTATATCTGTGGGAATAATAGTTCCTTTTATAATAGGTGCTATATTTAGAACTGCTATAGGTTCAGGTACAGTTGGAATGATAACAGCTGCTTCTATGCTTCTTCCTTTGGTAGATGTATTAGGATTCAATTCACCTATGGGATTAGTAATAGCTATGCTTGCATGTGCCGCTGGAGGATTTATGGTATTTCATGGAAATGATGACTTCTTCTGGGTTGTTACTTCTACATCAGAAATGAAGCCGGAAGTAGCGTATAAAGTATTTCCTCTAATAAGCATACTACAAGCATTAACAGCATTAATATGTGTATTTATATTAAAACTAATATTTTTAAGAGGTTAAAACATGAAAGACTTTACAAATGATATTATAGTAAGTAAATTATCAAAATTAGAAGAAATTGCATGGATTAATAAAAAAGAAATTAGTTTTTCTGAGTATGAAAAGAATTTACCAATATCCGATAAGCAATTGGATGATGCAGAAGAACGTTTAAAAAGATTTGCTCCTTTTATAATGAAGGCTTTTCCTGAAACTGTAAAATCTAATGGAATAATAGAATCTCCTTTAGAGCCTATATTTAAAATGCAAAGCAAATTAGAAGAAAAATATAATACAAAAATACCCGGAAAATTATATTTAAAATTAGACAGTCATCTTCCTGTGGCAGGTTCTATTAAAGCTAGAGGCGGTGTTTATGAGGTATTAAAACATGCTGAAGATTTGGCAATAGATGCAGGAATGCTAAATATTAATGATGATTATTCTATATTAGCAGATGAGAAGTTTAAAAAGTTTTTTTCACAATATAAAATTCAAGTAGGCTCCACAGGAAATTTAGGACTTAGTATAGGAATAACAAGTGCTGCTTTAGGTTTTGAAGTAATAGTGCATATGTCTGCTGATGCAAAGCAATGGAAAAAAGATATGCTAAGATCCAAAGGTGTAACTGTAATTGAATATGCAGATGATTACGGTAAAGCTGTAGAAGAAGGAAGAAAAAATTCCGATGCTGATCCGAAAAGTTATTTTATAGATGATGAAAAATCTATAGATTTATTTTTAGGCTATACAGTAGCAGCTAGAAGATTAAAAAAGCAGCTTGAAGAAAAAGGTATGGATATAAATGAAAAAAATCCTTTAATAGTATATATACCTTGCGGAGTGGGAGGAGCTCCGGGAGGTGTTGCTTACGGATTAAAAAGAATATACAAAGATAATGTTTATATATTCTTTATAGAACCTACTTTAGCTCCTTGTATGTTATTAAGTTTAGAAACTTCTATGCATGAAAACATAAGCGTAAAAGATATAGGTATAAATGGTATTACTCATGCGGACGGACTTGCCGTAGCTAGGGCATCAGGACTAGTAAGCAGAATTATGGAGCCTATATTAAGCGGAGAGTTTACTATAGCTGACTACAGATTATATGATTATTTGAGATGTTTAAATGAATCTGAAAATATTCAAATTGAGCCTTCTGCTTGTGCATCTTTTCAAGGACCTGTAGAATTACTTAAATGTGAAGAAAGCAAAAAGTATATAGATGAAAAAATAGGTAAAAATATAGAAAATGCTTATCATATTTGCTGGTCTACAGGAGGAAGTATGGTTCCTAAAGAGGATATGGATAACTTCCTTAAAACTTATCTTAAATAAAGATATATAATAAATAAAAAAGTATGTATAAAAGTCTAAATCTCGTATAAAGACTTTTGTACATACTTTAATAATATAACTATAATCTTAATAATTATTGATAATTTGTTAATTAATAAAAAAGCCAATAGCTTAATATTAAATTAAACTATCGGCTTATATTTTTTAGAAAAACTATTAACTAAAATTATTTGCTTAATCTAGCTCTTAATTCTTCTAATTGTTTTTTAAGTCTAGCTGGAAGTCTTGAACCGAATTTAGCATAATGAGCTTCAATTTGATTAGCCTGATCTTTCCAAGCTTCAACATCAACTCTCATAAGTTCTTTGAAATCAGCTTCTGGTATATCCAAACCTTTAAGGTCTAAATCGCCTTCTTTAGGCATTTTACCTATAGGAGTGTCAACAGCATCAATTTTACCTTCAACTCTTTCACACATCCATTTTAATACTCTTGAGTTATCACCGAATCCAGGCCATAACCATTTACCGTCAGCATTTTTTCTGAACCAGTTTACATAAAAGATTCTAGGAGCTTTACTTCCTAATTTATCTCCCATTTCAAGCCAGTGATTCATGTAATCTCCCATGTTATATCCTGCAAATGGAAGCATAGCAAATGGGTCAAATCTTAAAGCACCAACTGCACCGATATTAGCAGCAGTAGTTTCACTAGCAGCAGTAGAACCCATAAATACACCATGATCCCAGTTATAAGATTCATGTACTAAAGGCATAACAGAAGCTCTTCTTCCACCGAAGATGAATATATCTATAGGTACACCTTTAGGATCTTCCCAATCCGGACAAATTACAGGACATTGTCTAGCAGGAGCAGTAAATCTGGCATTAGGATGAGCACCTTTTTCTCCGCTTTCTGGAGTCCAATCATTACCTTTCCAATCTATACCATGTTTAGGTGCTTCTCCCATACCTTCCCACCATACATCGCCGTCATCTGTTTCTACACAGTTAGTAAATATTGTATTTTCTTTGATAGATTCCATAGCCATAGGGTTAGAATCATAAGAAGTACCAGGAGCTACTCCAAAGAAACCAGCTTCTGGGTTAATAGCATAAAGTCTTCCGTCATCTTGATTTATTTTCATCCAAGCAATATCATCACCTATAGTTTCACATTTCCAACCAGGGATTGTAGGCTGTAACATTGCAAGGTTAGTTTTACCGCAAGCACTTGGGAATGCAGCAGCAATATGGAATCTTTTGCCTTCCGGATTAGTTAAGCGTAAGATAAGCATGTGTTCTGCCATCCAGCCTTCTCTTCTAGCCATAGCAGAAGCGATACGAAGAGCGAAACATTTTTTACCAAGCAAAGCGTTTCCGCCGTAACCAGATCCATAAGACCAAATTAAGTTTTCATCTGGGAAGTGAGAAATATATTTTTTTTCTATTGGAGCACAAGGCCATTTAGTATCTTTTTGACCGTCAGCAAGAGGAGCACCTACAGAGTGTAAGCAAGGTATAAACTCACCGTTTGAACCTAATACTTCTAATACTTTAGTACCTACTCTAGTCATTATATGCATGTTACAAACAACATAAGGGCTGTCAGTAATTTCTACACCTATTTTAGCAATAGGAGAACCTACAGGACCCATAGAGAAAGGAATTACATACATAGTTCTGTTTTTCATACAGCCTTTGTATAATTCTTTCATAGTGCCTTTTAATTCATCTGGAGCCATCCAGTGATTAGTGGGACCTGCATCTTCTTTATCTGGATAACTAATAAAAGTTCTATCTTCAACACGTGCTACATCTGAAGGATCGCTTCTAAAAGAATGGCTGTGAGGTCTTTTAGTTAAAGGTTTTGCTAAACCTAATTCTACTAAGCCATTCATACAATTATCATATTCTTCTTTAGTTCCATCACATACATATATATCTTTTGGCTGACACATATCTGCTACTTCTTTAATCCAAGCTTTAAGCTTCTCATGTTTTAAATCTTCAACCTTCATGAATATTACTCCTTGTTAAAATTTGTTGCAACTATTATACAATAAAATAAACTTTTAGTAAATAATTTTTGTAAATTTATTATTTATTTTATAAATATAATAAAATATATTTTTTAAGGATAATAAAAAATATGAAAAAATTGATAAACTAAAAAATATTGATTAGACTAAAGATAATACATTGCCTAACTTTACAAAATCTTTTTTAAAAAAACAAGGTTTAGAAGATAAGCCTATATTATTAAAGTTTAATGGGGTATCAGTGGATGCGATAGAAATGTCTAAAAAGATTTTGGAGCAGAAAAGAAGCGGAGAAGTTATTTCTATTTCAGCAGACAGTACTATTGAAGATTTTCCAATTAATAATTTAAGCGGACTTATAGAAAGCATTAATAAACTTGAAGATGATATAACAAAAGCCTTGAATGATACGCCTGCCTCAATTTTATTTGACAAAAGTCTTTCAAACGGATTTAGTGAGGGAGACAAAGACAAAGAAACTGAAATATCAATAATCGAAAGTTTTAGAGAAAATAAACTTACTCCTTTGTATAATTTGACAGACTATTATGTTATGCTCAAGGCTTGGGATAGTGCTTTTATAGATGATATGCGTTATAAATACAGCGAATATCAGGACAAAACAGACAGTGAAATATTTAGAAGTTGGGCGGATAATTTCACATATCAATACGGCAACTTATTTCCAGAGCCTGAAAGTATTACTCAAGATAATAATGCTAAAAAACTTGATAATTTGCTTAAAGCTCAGCAATTAGGAGCAAATATAGCAGACATACAAGAAGAGCTAAACGAAAGCGAAATTTTTAAGAATGAAATGGAATTAGACTCTCCGCCTCAAGAAATAGAAGGAATGGAAGGAACTGAAGATGATGAGGAAATGTTTGATTATACAAAAAATGACAGCAGTATAAAAGCAGATTCTGACGCTCATAGCGGGCAGTCGCCTGATTTTAAGGAAGAAGAGCACCCGAGAGATAAAGACGGTAAGTTTACGAAAGGAAGTAGAGAAAGTAAAAAGAGCGAAGAAAAGTCATATAAAGTTCAAAAAATAATTAATGATTTTAAAGAACAAATAAATAAAAAAATTGATAATTTACCAAAAGAATTAAAAGAAATAGGTAAAAGAATTTATGATTATGATGCTGAAGCTGGAGAATACATTTTAACTGACGGAAAAGTAGATGAAGAAAAATTAAAAAACCTTTCACCTTTAGAGCAGAATTTTTATTATTATACAGAAAATAATACAAAATTAACAGAAGATGATCTGGAAAAATTGGATATTTTAATGTATAATGCTCCTAGTTATAATACTGTATTATATCGATCTGTAAACGGAGATAAATATTTAAATAGAAAAATCGGTGATAAAATTGATTTATCAGCCAGAGGTTTTACAGATACAGAAAGTGTAGCAGAATTTTATAAAAATAAATCAAGAAATCAAACTAATATTACGGCAACTTTGATAATCGATAATGAACATAGGGATATTAATTTGAAACCTTATAGTAATTTGAGAGATGATGAAGAGCATTTAGTACATGGGAAATATATTATAGAAGATATAAAAGAAGAAGCTGAAAATAATTATAAACATTTAACTATAAAAATAAAAGAGGTCAAAGATAATGGCTAAAAGTACAGATGAAAAATATTGGGAACATTGGCTTGATGATGATCCTTATCCTAATATAGATATAAATAAAATTAGACAAAAAAATATAGATGCTGGTTTAATAAAACCGCTAAATCCTGAAGATCATGTTGTTATAGACTTGAAGTTAATAAAAAAATTAAAAGAAGAAATCAAGAGAGAAAAAGAACAAGAAGACAGTCAGGAAAATTAATTAAAAATATTCGTTAATAAACTAATAATGAAGATTCAAGCGAAGAAGATAAACAAAAAGAAGAAAAAGAAATACAGGATAAAATTGAACAGCTTGAAAAAATAGACTGGAATAAAGATAATACATTGCCTAACTTTACAAAATCTTTTTTAAAAAAACAAGGTTTAGAAGATAAGCCTATTTTATTAAAAAAGAATATAATTGATAGAAACAAGCAACAACATCCAGATATAACTAAAGAACAAGCAATAAGAATTTTAGGCAACTCTCTTTATAATACAGAGGCAGTATTAAAAGGAAAATCAAAAAGACCAGATTATTATAATCTTATAACAAGAATAGATGACAAGCATAATGACTTAGTAACTGTTGAACTATCAAATGAAAAAGATAATTATGAAATAGTTCACTTTTTTGTAATAAGAAATACAACAAGAAAAAAATACGAAAGAGATAATGATGAATTAAAAAAATAAGAGCTAGTAGGGAGGACGCCCCGTTCCTCCATCGCAGTACTTGAAAGTCAAGCAAGCGGCAGGCGTGGGCGGCAATTTTTCTGCCATTCGTACTAGCTCTATATATTTAGTTTAACAAAGTTTTATGATAAGTCAATACCAAAATAAAAAATATTAAACAGCGATAAACTAACTATAGTATAGATCTTTTTTTATTAGACTTGTTTCAAAACTAAATTTATTAATATTTATAAATTTTTATTTAATATTTTTAAATTATAGTTGGGGCTTTGCCCCAAACCCCAGTTCTTTTATTGGTATAAAAGAACCAAAAGAACTGCATTTTTGTAGCTTAAATATATAATTTATACAACATATAAAACATGTGATTAAATTGTAATTAATATTATTTAATTTAGCATAAAATCATAAACTTGTAAAATTGTTTGTCAAGTAGTTTTGAAACAAGTCTATTGTTTGATTTTATACTGTAGTTATGACATAAGATATGACATATAAAAAATTAAACTTTTAATTTAAGGCAAAAATATAAATGTCTATTTTCTTAATTCCATTTTTATATCATTTAAAATATTTCTTATATTCCTTAATTCATACGCTATACTATTTAAAGCACTTGAATCCTTACTGCTGAACTCTGAATAAAGTTTCGGCATAATATTATAACTAAAAATAGTCAATGCAATTCCAATAAATAAACCTACAAAAAATTTTTTCATAAATTAAAATCCTATTTTAATTACTCTATATAAGCATTCCTAAAATCATATATAGAAAAAATATCATATTTCACACCATGAAGTTTTTTGCTCTGCATGATAGTAGCCTTGTCATAATATATAGGTATTATAGCCATATCCTCTTGTATAAGTATACGCTCTGCATCATAAGCAGCTTTTATTCTTATATCTTCATTTGCATTTGTCATGGCAATATCAACTAAATAATCATAAACAGCATTAGTGTATCCGCCATCATTACCAAGTCCGTCAAGCTGAAAAAGTCTTAAATAACCAGCTGCCTGATTATAAGCAACACTAGTTCCTGCCTTAATCATCTGGAAACTTCCGTCTTTTATTGACTGCAAATATGTTGTAGGTTCTTCATACCTTAATTTTAAATCTATACCCAAATTATTTTTATACATGTTCTGAATAGCTTCTGCAACAAAAAGTGATGAAGGATTAGTAGTTGTAATTAATTCTATTATAGGGAATTTTTTTATATCAGTATATCCGGCATCGGCTAGAAGTTTTTTAGCTTCTTCAATATTTTTCTCATATTCACCTTCTTCTAATGAAATATATTCTGGTGCATGTTCTCTAAAATTATTAGTGCCAATTTTTACATTTATAGGAACAAATCCATCAGCAGCAACTCTTCCTCCGCCTAAAACATTATTTACTATATAATTTCTGTCTATTCCAAGTGCTAATGCCTTTCTCACCAAAGGATTACTAAAAGGACTTCTTTTCAAATTAACCATATAGTATGCTATAGATGTTATGTCAACTTCTCTTCCTATACCCTGCTCTATTAAAGAAGCCCTCTCATTTTCCGGAGCCTCCGGATAAAATAATATACTGTCTCCGTAAATTGCAGCAACTGCAGTATTCACATCTTCTAAAAACTCAAAAGTTATTTTTTCAGCCTTTACATTATCTCTATCCCAATAATAAGGATTTTTCTCCATTACTATTTTTACTGCCTCATCATATTCTGTCATTATATAAGGTCCGTTTCCAATGTAATGCTCTTTGGTCAAAGCCCAATCCTCACCGTAAGTTTCTATAATATCACTTCTCACAGGCGAAGCAATATCACTAGCCATAGCCTCTTCAAAATATGGAAGCGGTATGTCAAGCTCAATTTTTAATGTATAATCATCTAAAGCATAAACTCCAAGTTCTTCTAAACTCTTTTCTCCTTTCATTATACTTTGAGCGTTTTTTATTATATCAAAACCTAAAGAAAATGGAGAAGCTACTTCAGGGTCTATTAATCTTCTTAAAGTATATACAAAATCATTAGCTGTTAAATCTTTTCCGTCTGACCATTTAGCATTTTTTCTTAAATGAAATATATAAACTGTATTATTACTCATAGCCTCCCAGCTTTCAGCGAGTGCCGGAATTATTGTACCGTCTTCATCTCTTTGAGTTAATGTTTCAAAAGTATGTGTTATGTAAACTGCTGTATTTATCCCCTTAGCAAATGCTGGGTCTAAACTGCTAGGCATTCCTCCAACTGATACAACTATACCATCACTAGATAATTTACTACTAGAACAGGATAATAAAAATATATTTACTAATAATACTATTATAAAAACATATCTCTTCATAATTCATTCTCTTTAATATTCTTTTAATTATTGTATTTATTATATTTTAATATGATAACTAAATATATAATTATGTCAACTGTATTATATTAATATAAATTACGCACGGTAAATAAATTAAAAAATATAAATATGTTATTTTTCTTATTTAGTACATAAACTAATAAAAATAAATCGTGCGTATAAAATTTTTGCAGCTTAATAAAAACTTGGGAGGGAGCTATAATTTCTAATTAAGATTAAAAAATAATAAAAATCGTATTATATAAATTAGGCTATAAAATATAATGGGTGGGGTATGTATATAAAATTTATTATTTTTTGATTATTGCCGATAAACATTGTTCGCTAAAAATGTATATCCGCCTTTGGTAAATTTGCTATACGCTTACTATTTGTATATTTAGATTTATAGTATTTTAAAATTATTATTTAATTATATCAAAAATATATTTAGGATCAACATAATCGCATAACCACACTTTATTTTCAGACAAATAAAATTTAATACCATCATTATACATTTGCTTAGAATTAATTTTTATTATTGCAGGCTTTCCATGACGCTCCCCAACTTTTTTGGCAGTTTCTTCAATAATAGATAAATGCACATAAAGCCTGCCCATTTTCTTTATGCCTTCAAGTTTTATACTCTCTATATTATCAACAGAAGTCCCATGAAACAATATTTCTGGCGGTTCTCTTTCTTCAAATTCTAAATCTACATTTATACTATGTCCCTGACTTGCCCTTATTAAAGTATGATCCTCATTAAAACTAAATCTTTTTTTATCATTGTATAATACTACTCTTTCAAGTATTTCTTTATTTATATTTCTTCCTGTTAATTTTATTTTTTCAATTAACCCATAAACATTAGCCCAACCATCTTTTGATAATGTGAGTCCTATATTTTCAGGTTTATGCCTTAATACCAAACTAACAAATTTACTTATTTTAATTTCTTCTTTGCTTAATTTATCATTTTTCATTTTTATTTCTCCAATAAAACAATAATATTATTTATTAATTATGTCAACTATATTATGTTAATACTAATATTTAATAAAGATTTATTCAGCCCGCCCACCCGCCACCTAATATCTTGTAAAAAAGTTATTTTACTTGTAAAATATATGCAAATTTTTTACTTAAATAAAGGATATATTTATGTCTGTTATAGGTTTGTCTGGAAATATTTTATACGAAAATAGTTCTATACCAAAAGCATTTATTAATCGTTCTTATGTTGATTCTGTTATAAGATCCAAAGGAGTACCATTTCTAATGCCAATCACAGAAGAGAAAGATATTATAAAAAAAATGGTAGAAAATGTTGATGGAATAATAATGACGGGAGGAGTTGATATTCACCCATTTAGATTCAATGAAGAGCCTATAGAAAAAATAGGTGCTATATTAGCTGAAAGAGATGAATTTGATTTTACATTAATGAAATATGCAGTTGAAATGAATAAACCAATACTAGGAATATGCAGAGGAATACAGGTTATAAATGTTTATTTCGGAGGAACATTAATACAAGATATACCAAGTCAAAGAAATACTAATATACTTCATAATCAAACTGCAGAATATCATACTGCAACACATAAAATTCAAATAGTAAAAGACAGTATAATTTATGATATCTTAGATGATGCATCTGAAGTAAATAGTTTTCATCATCAGGCAGTTGATAAATTAGCTAAAGATTTTAAAGTAACTGCTGCTGCCAAAGATGGAATAATAGAAGCTATAGAATATAAGAAAAAAGATTCTTTTATTTTAGGATTGCAATGGCATCCTGAGTTAATGAGCTCAAGAATAGTAAAAATGCAGAATATATTTGACATGTTTACAGAAATTTGCAAATCAAGAAAATAATTTCATATTATTCTATATGTAATCATGGCATTCATATCAAAATATAGAGTTGCCGGAAATTCCGGATGTCCTAAATACTGTCCTATTCTTAAATTTACTTCTGTATATATTCTATTTATGAATTCATACTGAAAATGGGCATAAGCACCTATTGAATGCCATAATTGCTTGGTATTATTCATATAAGCAAGCATATAATTAATTCCGACAGTAAGCGGCATCAAATCAAAAAGAAGCATAGAATCAAGTTTATATGATATATCATTTTGATCTCTAATTAATAATAAATCATAGTCTAAATAATATTTTCCATACTTATTATAAGCATATTTAAAAGTAACTCCTGCCTGAAGAGTTAATCCTCTACCTTCAAATAATGATTTAAAAAAACTTACTCTAAATGTAGGTGTAGCTTCAGCCTCAAATGATAAATTAGAAGTTTTAGGAGCATTTACTATTGCATTAGTTCCAAAATCATCTTTTGGACTATTAAAATTTACAAAACCTCTTTTGGCATAAGAAAGATAATAGTTGAGCATAGATACTTTCACATCTATATTAAAATATTCAGATATGGAGCTATTAACATATAATGTAAGTCTGTTCATTTCAGCACTAATATGATCACTAATACCGACATCAGTTTTTATTCCTTCCCAAATATATCCCGGAAAAACATCAGAAATGAATCTGTAAAACAGCATAATTTTTCCGCCGCCGTCTAAATACGGACTAAATCTTCCATTTAAATCAGCACCTATATAAAGCCCATCCTGAAGATTAGTTTGAGCATTTAAGGGCTTAATTGTTATTAATGTATATATAATTGTAAAAATAAATAAAAATTTTATTAGCTTCATTTAAAAACATTCAATATTATAATTATAGTTTTAATATTATAACATTTTATAAAAATATGTATATACTATATAATATTAATAAGTAAGAAAAATAAAAAAGGAGCTAATTTTGTAAAAAGCCCCTTTATAGAAATATATAATGAAAATAATAAATCAATTTTTTACAGGCGTTACAATAGTATCCTCAAAATCATTATCGCTGTAAGTTTCATCATCAGAATAAGCCTCTTCAGCACTCATCAAAAGATTAGAATCATCCTCATCTTGTTTTTTGGATTTCTTTTTTGAAGAAGAACTTTCAGAACTTTCCTCATCATCACTATTTTCTTTTAATGCCTCTTTGCTTCCGCCGTTTTTCTGCTCTTCTAAATACTCAGCAAGTTTCTCTCTTACTTTATCAGCTCCTCCCATATTCAATGTTTCTCTGATTTGTATCTCAAGCTCCATACGCATTTTAGGGTCTGATGCTAAAAGTTCTCTTACCTTCTCTTTACCCTGAGCAATCTGCTCTCCATTATAATAGAACCAAGCACCGCTTCTAGTGATGATTTTTGCCTCCATAGCTAAATCTATTAAAAGCCCTTCAGATGATATACCTTTACCGAATATTATCTCTAAATTAACCACTTTAAATGGAGATGATAATTTGTTTTTTACAACTTTTATTTTTACTTTATGACCTATAGTTTCATCGCCTTTTTTAATCCATTCAGTTCTTCTAATATCAAGCCTTACAGATGAATAGAATTTCAAAGCCTTACCGCCTGTAGTAGTTTCAGTAGGTCCTGCTCCATAGCCTGTAGTTGCAATATTTTGTCTTAATTGGTTAATAAATATTACTGCAGTATTTGTATTGCTTATTATAGCTGTTAATTTTCTTAAAGCATGGCTCATAAGTCTAGCCTGTAAAGCAATATGAGCATCCCCTATATCCCCAGCAAGCTCTGCCTTAGAAACAAGTGCTGCCACAGAGTCAACAACTACTATATCAAAAGCAGTAGAAGAAACAACCTTTTCTAATATCTCAAGTGCTTCTTCTCCGCTGTTTGGCTGAGAAATATATAAATTATCAATATCTACTCCTAAAGCACTAGCATATACAGGGTCAAGAGCATGTTCAGCATCTATAAAAGCTGCATATCCCCCAGCTTTTTGGGCTTCGGCTATGATATGTAAAGTGAGTGTAGTTTTACCTGATGCCTCATGTCCGTAAATCTCTATAATTCTTCCGCGAGGAACTCCCCCCACTCCCAAAGCATGATCAAGAGTTAATGCCCCAGTAGATATAACATCAACATTAACAGTTTTATTGCTTCCAAGCCTCATAAAAGAACCCGGACCATATTTTTTATTTATCTGATCGGTAATGGCTTCTATAGCCTCGCTTTTACCGTCTTTTTTTACTTCAGCATTTTCTTTCTTTTTAGTAGCCATATTAAAAAATTCTCCTAAAAAACAATATAATAATACATTGTATAAAAATACATTGTTTTTGTCAAGTTATTTGCAGATAAAAAATGAAAAAATTTAGATATATAAAAAAAGCCCCTTATAACAGGAGAACTAGCACCCAGTTGGGTTGACTTACCGTTGCTTCCTTCCGAACCTGGCGGATTCATCATCAACTGCCGTAGAGTCCCGTTATAAGAGATGTATAAAAAATTAAAACATATATACGGAAAGAGTGGGATTCGAACCCACGGTGCTGTTAAGCACACACGACTTCCAATCGTGCTCCTTCGACCAACTCGGACATCTTTCCTAGTACAGCAACGTGCCTGAGAAGATTTGAACTTCCAACCTTCAGAACCGCAATCTGATGCTCTATCCAATTGAGCTACAGGCACATAAGTTTTTAGTCTGAAAATTATAACATAGTTAATATTTTTTTGCAAATATAAAATATAGCTAAAATATTATTTAATTAAATAGATTCTCTCCAAATTTTAACCCCAATTGAATGCCTAAATCAAAAGAAGACAAATTCCTGCTGTCAACCATAACTAATTCTGCCCCCCGCAAATCTATACCAAAATCTGTTCCAACATAAGCACCAAGTAAAAAAGCAACATTGTCATGTACATATATAGAATAATCAAATGTAAGTTTAACATAAGTAATAACTGAATTTTTCATTACATTTTTTATATTATTCATATCATAATTACCTTCTGTTTTTGTTGTAGTATTTCCTGAAGTAAGCTCCATTGAATGTGTCAAATATAGAGGTAATTTCACTCCTATTCCCAATCCAAAAGCAAAATTTTGATAATGAAATTTAGGAAGTATTCCTATAGATAAATTCTCAAAAGTATAATATTCTTTTTTCTTATAATCTATGCCGCCCTCTTTATATGAACCAGACAATCCGAAAGAATCATGTGCATATCCCAAATCTAATAACAAACTGATTCCTATATCTCCGTCTGATACTGCATATCCTCCGTAAATGTTTACTCCCGCATCAAAACCAACTGTACCGCTGTCTTTTTTATAATTATTTTTATATTCTTCAGTAGCAATATTGGCAAAACTAACATTATAAAAACCCAAACTCATTCCTATAGGAACCATAACTCCAAATTGCCATCCGCTTGCTGCAAATGACATCTTAGCAAATATAAAAATAATTGATAAAATAATAGTTATTCTCTTCATAAAAATACTCCAAAATAATAAAAATATAAATTATACTTCAGGCATATCTATTTTTTTAGCTTCATGCCATAATTTATCCAGATTATAATATTCTCTTCCTTCCTCAGTAAATATATGAATAACTAAAAAACCATAATCGCTTAAATACCAAACGCCTTCCGGATCATTATCATTTTCAGCATAAGGAAGAACACCATCTTCTTTTAAATCCTTATAAACAGCATCGGAACCTGCTTTCATCTGCGGCGAAGAAGAAGCCGTAGCTAATATAAAAAAGTCTGAAAGAGTTGTTAAATCTTCTAAATCTAATATAACAATATCCTCAAGTTTCTTATCATATAAAGCCTTAGCTGCTTTTAATGTTAATTCTTTAGCCCTATCTTTATCTATAAACTTTTTCTTTCTTTTTTTTAGCTTTGTTTCTAAAAGTTCATTTGCATTATCATTTAATTCTTTATTATCATTATTTTTATCATTGTGTAATTTCATAGTAATCATTCCCCAAAATTAATACTGCATTATTTAAAACTCTTCTATCTGTTTTAGCATATACTCTTGTTACCCTGCCTTCATTAGCAACCATAAATGCTTTCTCAATTTGACCGTCTCTTATGAGAACAACACTTTCATTGAGATTAGTACCAAAATTACCGTATTCTCCGGCAGAAAAACCTCTGTAACGCATTCTAATATTTATTCTGTCAGCAAGTCCTACAACCGTTGTAGCATTTAAAACCGTTAAACTTACATCCTCATTATTCAATTCGCTTTTCTGCGTCTTAAGCTCAACATATAATGTTAAATCATCCATCTGCTTAATAAAAGCACTTCCATCAAATATAGGAGTTAAAATACCATTATCATCAACTCTTGCATCAATATTTTCTATAACCAATGTTCTTTCATTACTGTTTGCAAGTATATTCATAATAGCCTTCATATCAGGAGGTCTTAAATTACTTTTCATACTGCCAAATATAGCTTTCCTCATATCTTTAGAATGAATAATATTTCTAAGCTGAGGACTTTGTATCAATGATATCATAGAATTAACTATAACATCTTCCAATCTGTATAAAGTTTCTATATCCTCATATCCTTTCATATTCAAGTAATGCAGATATGATATTATTTTTTTTCCTGTAAAAAGCCATTCGCCTATATCAAATGATAGTTCGTATCCTTTCTCCTCATCTTTATAATTAATAGGCTCTTCAACATACATTTTTACTCCGCCCATTAAATCTATAATATCAGATATTTGATTATTATCAATAGCTATTCTATAAGTTATTTTCTTATCTACTGAATTTTCTATTGCTCTGAAAACAGCATTTTCTCCGCCGTTTTTATATAACTGTTCAATAACTTCAGGAGAAGAATTATTATTCTCCCATAATGCTATATTTTTAGGCAATCCTATCAAACCTATTCTATTATTCAAGCTGGATATTATGCCTACATAAGCACCATAAATATCATTATTATCATCTATAAATAAAACGGAAAAGTATAAAGGAGAATCATTCTTTTTAGCTATATCCAACTTGCTTATAAAAAAATAATAAAATACCCCAGCAATAAATAATAATGAAAATATAATAGAAAAGATAATAAGCATAATAGATTTTTGATTAGCCTGACTAATCGTTTTTAAAGCTCTATTAGTTATATTTTTTTCATTTTTATTATTCATTTATATATAATATATTATGTTAATTAAGTTGTCAAATATATTTTCTTGAAATAAGCTATATAAAAATGTTTATGTTAACTATTGAAATTGTTAAAGTTTTGATATAATATATATACTATATATGAAAATAATGGATTTTATAATGAATTTTTTTAGAAAAATTATTTTTATTTTTGGATTATTACTGTCATTAATATCTATAAATGCATTAATGGCATGCAGACATTCAAAAAAAGAAGAAGAGATAAACAAAGATTACTAATTATATGCTTTTTTTTAAAAATAAACTCATACTATTAATGATAATACTATTCTTTAGTGTTAATGCATACTCTATAACTATAACAATACTGCCATTTGAAAGTGCTGATGAAACTTGGATAGAAGAGTATAAAGTAGATGACGGTATTCCAAGAGTATTAGAAGATTCTCTTATAAACAAAAAAATGCTCAATGTTACAGATTATGATTTATTAATATCATATTTCAGTTCTTATGATATTGTAGCATCATATAAAAGTATGCAGACTAATTTGCAGCTGGCATCTGATTTTATAAAAGAAACATTTAATTCTGATTATATTATTACAGGTGAAATATTAAATTTTAACTTAAAAAAGGGCGGTAAAGATACTGCCAATGTCGAGTTTAAAGTTAATCTCATAGATATAAAATCATTAAAAATAGTAAAAACATTTAAAGATAAAGGAACTTATACATTACCTAATAGCAGCCCTGTATATTCTGCAGAAGATGCACTTTTTACAGAAACAGCATTGGGAGCAGCATCGGCAGCAGCATTAAGTAAAATAGCTGATAGTATAACAGAATATTTAGGAAATCCTCCTTTATCAGGTATAGTAACTAGAATAGAAGATAATAAATTATATATAAATCTTGGTAAGAATAATAATATTAAAATTGGAGACGAATTTAATATATATAAAAGAGATAAAGTTCTGCAGCTGCCAAGTTATCAAAACAATTCTGCAACTAATATCAGCAATATACCGAAAATAGCATCTGCAAACGATACTGAAAAAGGATATATATCTGTAAGAAGTAATGAAAAAGGAGATGTTTGGTATACAAGCGAGATGCTTTATAAATACAGATTCTACAAAAATGAAGAGACTTTTATAACATCAGCTAAAGTTGTAGAAATCTATGATTATTATGCAATATTAGAAAATAAATCAGATAAAGAAATAGAACCCATGATGATAGTAAAAATAAAAGACTAGGAGCTCAATTGATGATATCGAAACAAAATGTTTTATATAATGAAATTGAAAAAGATGATTACTACATATATATAAATCAAAAAACTAATAAAGGCATATTTACCCCATATTATAAAGGAAGCGGTAATAGTTTTTTATATGATTTCAAATTAGATATATGCAGAACATTTCATAAAAATGCAAGATCCTACTCTATAATAGATATGTCATTAGATGGAACTAAAATTATGACTATTTCTGTTACCGGCAATGATTCGCAAAATAATGTATTTAAAATAATAGAAATAGGAACAAACAAAGTATTGCTAGAAATAAATAATCTATATGTATACGAGGCTTTTTTTACAGGAAATCCTAGATATATATTTCTTAGAGCAAGAGAAGTAAATATAATGAAAGTATTTGTATATGATGTGCAGACAAAAAAAACTATGTATACATTAAAAGAAAATATATTTATTAGAAGCGGATGCTTTAATGAACAAAGACTTATATTTACATATCCTTCTATAACAGAAAATAGAATTATAAACTATTTGAATTTTAATACTTTAACTCAAACTAAAGAATTAATAGGATATTCTGAAATAAAAGTATCTAAAATTTTTGATGCCGCTAATAAAGATTTACTTTTATTAGATAATGACCAATCGATTTCTTTATACAGTAATAAAAAAATAATTTGGAAAATTCAATTTCTTTCATTTATCAATCATTATATAGGCGGATTCTTCTATCTAAAAGAAGATAATAAAGTATATTTAGATACTCCTGCTATAATACAGGAAAAAATGTCTAATAATCAAATTGATACTATGATTTTATATAGAATAGATGCATATTCTGGTAATATAGAAAGTGTACAATTACCGGCTAAAATAAAATATAAGAAATTTACACATATGTTTGATTATAAATTAATAGATACAACCGGAAATATATTTGATTTAAGAGATAGAACCGCATATTCTTTTCCTATCAATATACATAGATAATAAAAGCTATTGATTTTTTGAAAAAAAATTATATAATAATAATTATGTTAAGATATATATTAATACTAATTTCAATATTGATAATCTCTGTTTCATGCGATGAAACAGCAGATAGTAAAGAAGCATATAGTGTCTGTAATGAAACCAAAGCTCTTTCAGCTAAAGAATATCATGTATTAATAAATAAAGGTACTGAAATGCCTTTTACCGGCGAGCTTTTAAATGTGAAAGAAGACGGAATATATACATGTAAAATCTGTAATACACCATTATTTCATTCGGAAGCGAAATTTAATTCAGGAACAGGCTGGCCTAGTTTTGATGATGCCATATCAGAAAATATAAAATTAATACCTGATGGGGACAGAATGGAGGTTGTATGTGCTAAATGCGGAGGACATATGGGGCATGTATTTTATGGGGAAGGTTTTACAGAAAAAGAAACTAGATACTGTATTAATTCTGTTTCTTTAAATTTCGTAAATAAATTTACAAATGAGAATTCTGAAAATAAATAGTGTTTTGAATTGAGATAATAAAGAATAAAATAAAAATCGCGGAGTTAAATACTTATGATAAAAAAAACAATAATAACAATCTTATCTTTATTATCAATTATTTCATGCTCTGAAAAACTTAACAGTCAAAATATCAATGATAAAGGTAAAAATATGAACAATAATACAGCTATGCCTGAAAATGTAAAATATGCATATTTTTCTTCAGGATGTTTCTGGGGAACAGAATATTGGTTTGAAAAATCAAAAGGTGTTCTTTCTGTTGTAAGCGGATATGCTGGAGGTCATAAAGTAAATCCAACTTATCAGGAAGTATGTACAGGTCTTACAGGTCATTTAGAAACAGTCAGAGTAGCTTATGATCCTGAAAAAACTACTTATGAAGAATTAGTAAAACTTTTCTTTGAAACTCATGATTTTACTCAAAAGAATGGACAAGGACCTGATATAGGATCTCAGTATTTATCGGCAATCTTCTATCAAAATGATGAAGAAAAAGAAATTGCAGAAAAATATGTTGCTATGTTAAGAGAAAAAAAATATGATGTTGCTACGACTATAAGACCATTTAAAAACTTTTATGAGGCAGAAGATTATCATCAGGACTACTATGCTAAAAAAGGATCCATGCCTTATTGTCATTTCTACACAAAAATATTTTAATGAAATTTGATTATTAAAAATAACATAGACTTTAAATTCTTATTTAAAGTCTATTTTTTATTTATCACTTACTTTTTAAAGTTATTATAACTACTTCAGGATATGCAAATAACCTAAACGGCATAAGCACAGCACCTATTCCTGAAGTAACATAAACTTTCATATTACCATAATTCATAAGTCCGTAAACAGCTGGAAAAATAGGATATTCTCTATTTTTATTTAATCCTTCCCATACCCACATAGGAAGAAAACTTATCTGAAGTCCATGAGTATGTCCTGAGAAAAAGAAATCTATAAACTCACTATATCCTCCGTCTTTTGCTCTTTTCAAAGGTATATTAGGTTCATGCGATAAAAGTATATGAAAATCCTCCGCTTTGACATTACTAACTGCAATATCAAATCTAACATCATCTGTTAAGAAATCACCTACTCCGCCTATAGATATATATTCTCCCATTTCATTTGTTATAAATAAAATATTATTATCCATTACTTTAAATCCATTAGAATATAAAGCATTAGAAACATCTTCTGTACTTTCCCAATTATCATGATTGCCTAAAACAGCATATTTTCCATATTTAGCTTCTAAACCTTTTATGCCGTTATAAAATTTCTCTGTATTTTTTTTGTCATAATGGCTAAACTTATGAGGAGCACTGTAAATATAATCTCCTCCAAATAATATCATATCCGGTTTTTCATTCATTATTAAATCAGTCATTTTTCTTACATGACTTTCCGGTATATAAAGACCAGCATGCATATCTGAAGCCAAAGCCAATTTTATATTATCAAAACTTTTAGGCAAATCCTCAAATTCCAAAGCAATATATCTAACCCTCATAGAATGTGCTGTTTTGTACATATATAAATGCAATATAAAAATAAATAATATAACTATTAAAAATATTATTTTATTCCTTTTAGATATTTTCTTTAAAAAATTCATTTACAATCCTTAACCTCTATATATAATTATAATTAGATATTAAAAGAGATAGTACAAATGACAATAATACTATACATAAACTAAATAATACAAATTTAATACTAAATATCATAAAAATAAATATTATTACAATAGATAATATTACAGAAATAATAAAAGATAAAGCATAAAAACCATTTAACAATAAACTTTTATTAAACTTTGATAATCTCATATAAAAAATAGATAAAATAGATGAAGATAATAAAGCAAGTGAAAAAGCTAATACTATTATAAGCAAAATAGCAGCATTTCTAATTGAATTAGAATTTTCCATATAATATGCTTTATCAGATGAAACGACTTTAAAATCATTTTTATTTATAGTATCACTAGCATTTAAAAGAGAATATATATCATCATTTTTAGAAAAAACAATTATGCTTTCATTATATGGAGATTTATCACCTTCTTTAAGATATATAAAACTATTCATAGCAGTCATATCGCCTATAATATCATAATTTTTATCTTTCAAATCATATATACCGCTTACATAAAAATATCCTGTTTCAAGCCATCCCCTTGATGCCTTTGCTATCAATGATAAAGCATCGCCTATTTTTAAATTCAAGTAATTAGCTAAATCCTTACCTATTATAACTTCTCTTTTAGGACTTTCAAACATCTCGCCTTCTATGATAACATTTGATACATTCATTCCATTTTCTAATATATTTTTATCATAAGCATAAACCCTTGAATATATGCTTCCTGTTCTTATAACAACTCCTACAGGAAAAGTTAATACCGTTTCTATATCAGAATACTCATCATAAGAACTAATTTCTTTAAATAATAAATTAGTTATACTATTATTAACATTATTAGAAAAAAAATCTATTGAACCATTAAATAAAAATGTATTTTCTGAAGTGTTATTCTTTACTATTCTGACAATTCTTTCAGATGATTCTTTATTTGTATTTTGATTATTCTGATTTGCAAATACAAAAAATGATGAATACAATATTAAAAATACTATAGAATAAGTACATACCAAGCCGAATATAATTAATATATTTTTGTTTTTATTATACTCTTCACCTTGTAAAAATACTTTCTCCCAAACCTGATATTTTACATTAGATAAAACAACTGATAATATATTTATAATAAGCATTAAAGGATATATATAATCAAATATAAATTCACCTTTATAAAATAATATTACAATATATATTATAAAAGATATTACAAATCCTAAAGCACTAAATAATAATTTTGATTTAAGCAATTCTCTATAGCTGTAAATAGTATATGAATTAATAAATATAAATACTGAAAGCAAAACAAATAAATATACTAATATTATATATAATTTATAATAATTTTCATTAGATTTATAATAATCTCCTAAAATATCTTTTTTAGTATAGGCTTTGAAATCATTACCGTAAATTTGCATTATATCATTATCATAATCAATCAATTTATCATCACTTATATTTTGCTTAACATACATTTCAGTAGCAGCATTCTCCAACCCCACAAACTTATTTAAATTATTAATATCTATTAAAGCATAATTATAATTTAGACTATCTGACACCTCTATTATAGTATATTCTTCAGCATTATAATGTCCTGTTTTTGTAATAAGTTTTAATATTACAGTATCATTGGTATTAACATCTAATACAGAAGATATTGACTTACTTATAATGATTGAGTTATCAGCATTAAAATTTTCTAATGTATGATTATTCAAAATACCAAAAACCTCATTATCATTTTTTATATCAATGCCATTTATAACAATTTCTTCTTCTCCCAAATGAGATATTAAACTAGCTCTGTATTTCAGCCTTGATGCTATAGGACTTGATTTAAATATTTCTCTTAATTTCTGCTCTTTTTGAGAATAATCAAATATATAATAATCATCTAATATATAATCTCTTGATTCTTTATAAATACTATTCATTATATTAATATTACTTAAAGAAGTTTCAGAATCATTTTTGCTTAAATAATTCACAGAAAATAATGCAGTAAATGTTATTACTATAGATATTAAACAAGTAAGTATATTAATTTTTTTCATAAATATCCCAAATAAAAATAATAATATTAAAGAAGATTATATCTTAATAGACATTTTTGTAAATAGTAAATATTATTTTTTGATAAGTAATTATATATTTAGAAGCAAACCTATATATTAAAAAAATGCTGACATATAAACAATTATACATCAGCATTATAATCAAAATTACAATTCTATTAATAAAAGAATAATATAAAATAAACAATTAATCTGATTTTCTCATTTGAGGGAAAAGAATTGTATCTCTAATACTAGCAGCATTCAAGAATAATATAGCCATTCTGTCAATACCTATTCCAAGTCCGCCTGTAGGAGGAAGTCCGTATTCCAAAGCATTAATATAATCCAAATCCATATCCATAGTTTCGTCTTCGCCGCGTGCTTTTGCTTTTAACTGTTCTTCAAATCTTTCTTTTTGGTCTATTGGATCATTAAGTTCGCTGAAACCATTAGACAGCTCCATTCCTCCTATAAATAGTTCATATCTTTCTGTAATATCAGGATTATCAGGATATGATTTTGAAAGAGGAGAAACTGCTTTAGGATAATTAATAACGAATGTAGGCTGTATTAATTTTTCTTCAACTTTTTCTTCAAACACTGCAACCATTACTTCCCATTTAGTAGGCTTAGTTTTTGAAGTGTCTATTTCTACTCCAACTGATTTAGCTTTTTCTAATGCCTCATCATCTGACTGTATAGCATTAAAATCAAGCCCGGAATGTTCTTTAACCAAATCTACCATAGGTATTCTTGCAAATGGAGGCTTAAAATTAATCTCATAATCTTTATACTCTGAAGTGTATTTTCCGTTTAATTTATAGCATACTTTAGAAAAAACATCCTCTACTAATTCCATAACCTTATAGAAGTTAGCATAAGCCATGTACGCTTCCATCATAGTAAACTCAGGATTATGCCTTGTAGATATGCCCTCATTGCGGAAATTTCTATTAAGTTCAAATACTCTGTCAAAACCTCCTACAACCAATCTTTTCAAATAAAGTTCAGGTGCTATTCTAAGATAAAGAGTCATATCCAAAGTATTATGATGCGTAACAAAAGGTTTGGCCTTAGCTCCTCCAATTAAAGGATGCATCATAGGAGTTTCTACTTCTAAAAAACCATTTTCCAACATTACTTCTCTTACAGCTGAAATCATTTTAGATCTTTTAATAAATGCTTCTTTAACATTATCATTCATTATCAAATCAACATATCTTTGTCTGTAGCGAAGTTCTGTATCTGTAAGTCCATGGAATTTTTCAGGCAAAGGATTTAAAGATTTTGTTAATAATTTTAATTCATTTGCATATATTGTAATTTCTCCTGTTTTTGTTCTAAATACTGTTCCTTTTACACCTACAATATCACCTATATCTATTAATTTTTTAAATACTGTATTATAAAATTCATCTCCTACCTTATCTCTTTGTATATAAGCCTGAATACTGCCTTCAGAATCTTTTATAGTTAAAAATGAAGATTTGCCCATAACTCTGTATAGCATAATTCTGCCTGCTATAGCAACTTCTGTCTGATTCTTTTCTAATTCATCAAATTTTTCTGCTATTTCCTTTGATTTGTAAGTTACATCATAGCTGTTTGGAAATGGGTTGATTCCCATATTTCTTAAAGTGTTTAATTTCTCTTTTCTGTTTTCTTTTTCTACACTAGTACTTTTTTCATTTTGTGTATTTTCAGAATTATTTTGATTTTCTGACATTAAATTATCCCTCTTAAATTATTTGTTATTTATAATGAAATAACATGAAAAATATTGCTATAAATATATATTAAAAACAAAAAAAATTCTATAAAAAATTAACATTATTGAATATACTATTATTAAAAAAATGATAATAGCTGAATATGTATTCTGATAAAATTTAATTTAGATTGTATAACTTAGATGCAATATAAAATATATTAAATAAAGTTAATGAATGCTAGTAATTACTTTACAATATTAGAAAATATATTATCATTAATATATGAATAATAAATTAAAAATTATAAAATATAAAGCTATACTATTTTTCATAGGACTGATATTTTTATTTGCATCATTTATTATAATATATATTAATTTTAGATTTAATGATGACAATATAATTAAAGTAAATGCCAATGTAGAGAGTATTGAGCATTATGAATACGGCATTATAAAAAAACAAAAATTTGCAAATGTGATTTATAGTTTTATTTATGAAGGAAAAGAAGTAATTCTTACAAATTCATATTTGGAAAATTCAGACAATGATATTGCTGTAAATTCAAAAACTGAAATACTTTATGATAGAATAAGCAGCACTATAGTAACTAAGCCTAGTATATATACATTAATTATAGCATTTATATTTATAATATTGGCTATAGTAGTAATTGTATTTGCTTTTAAATTGAAGCAAAATAATATATATGTATCGCCGAAACTATAGAAATAAATTTTATTAAAAATAGCTGATAATTAATTTAGTAAATCATCAGCTATTTATTTTTTATTTATTGTTGTTATTCTCGAAAAAGCCTATAAGACCCTTGATAATGACTTATCTAGGCGGCTTTTTCTTATTTATATATTAAAAAATCTCGCTTATAAAGAGCTAATAACTTCCTTCGTCAGTTATCAGCTGCTCTATTTTTTATTTATTGTTGCTATGCTCGAAAAAGCCTATAAGCCCATCGATAATGACTTATCTAGGTGGCTTTTTCTTATTTATATATTAAAAAATCTCGCTTATAAAGAGCTAATAACTTCCTTCGTCAGTTATCAGCTGCTCGATTTTTTAATTTTTATTATTTTTCTAAAGCCTTTTATTGTTGCTATGCTCGAAAAAGCCTATGAGACCCTCGATAATGACTTATCGAGGCGGCTTTTTCTCACTTTATTATTTATTTTATGTAATTCGGTCGGCTCGCTTTTTATTTATTTTCTAACTCTAATATATCATCATAGCCTTTTTCTCTAGCTATATCGAATACAGTCTTTTTCTCTTTGTTTACAACTGTAGTGTCTGCTCCATTCTCTATTAAAAGTTTAACAAGCTCTGTTTTTCCATTGTCAATAGCCTGAAGCAGTAAAGGATAACCATCTTCTGAAGGTATAGGAGTATTTACATCGGCACCTTGCTCTATTAAATACTTTGCCATTTCTGTATCACTATTATAAAGAGTTCCAGCCAATAATGAAATATTTACATTTGGATAGTATTCTTTAAGTTCATATTTCATAGCAGGGTCAATGCCTTTTGAAACTAAATATTTTACTATATCCAAACAGCCTGACTGAACAGCATAATTAATTAAAGGATATCCATAATTATCAACATAATTTATATCAGCTCCATATTCAGCAAGCATTTTAAATTTATCTAAATCACATCTTGATTCTCCAACATATCCAATTGCTTCAAATAATATAGGAGTAATTTCTTCATAGCCATACCCAACATCTACTTCAGCACCTGCTTCTAATAATTCTTTCATTATTTTTAAACTATTTTCATTTGTAGACATTACTGCTGAAAATAAAGCATCAAACTTTCCTTCTCCTCTAAAATTAACATTTGCCCCTCTTTTTATAAACTCTTTTACAAGTTCTAAATCTCCCTTTGCAGAAGCTATTTTTAATGGACTATCATTATCAACATAAGTCTGATCAACATTAGCACCGTAAGAAAGTAATTCTGTAACCATTTTTTTATCACCGTATTGTAATGCCATTATTAAACTTCTTTCTTCATGTTTCTCTTCCCAGCTTTTTAAAGATTGTGCATCTTTTACATTTTTAAGCTCATTAAAAGCCTCCAAATCCCATTCTGGCACTTCAGTATCAGTATTAATTTCTCCAGTATTATTATATTCAACATATTCATCATTATTAGATATTTCTGTATTATTGGTATTAACGGCATTAGTATCTGTAGTTACTTCTGTATTATCAGTTTTTTTAGAATTACAGCTTATTATACTGATTAATATTAAAGCCATTATAATTATTTTTTTCATAAAACACTCCTTAATCATTATTTTTTATTATAATATCACAACTAAATATAAAAGTAAATAAAATACTAATTTCAATATAGCTGACAACTAAAGTTATCAGCTGCTCGATTTTTTATTTATTGCTGCTATGCTCGAAAAAGCCTATGAGACCCTCGATAATGACTTATCGAGTCGGCTTTTTCTCACTTTATTATTTATTGCTATATAATTCAGTAGGCTCGCTTATATTATTTTTCTAAAGCTGCAATCTCATCATAGCCTTGTTCTTTAGCTAAATCAAAAATTGTTTTTCCGTCTTTATCAACAACAGAAGTATCTGCACCTTTCTCTATCAAAAGTTTAAGAAGTTCAATATTTTCAGCTCTAAGAGCAATAAATATTAAAGGTAAACCAGAAACACTATCAGTTTGAGTATTAATATCAGCACCTTGTTCTATTAAATATTCTGCTATTTCTGTAGTTTTATTTCCTACTGCAGCATTAAGTAATGAATAACTTTTACCTGAATATGAATAACCATTGGTATATCTCATAGCAGGGTCAGCACCTTGAGAAACTAAATATTTTACTATATCAATACATTCTTGAGAAATAGCATAAGCAATTACAGGACCGTACTCAAAATTTGAATAATTTATATCTGCTCCATGTTCAGTAAGAAGTTTAACCTTTTCTAAATCGCATCTTTTTATAGCAGGATATAATATATTATCTTCATTTTCTTCTTTAGTACCATAAATAATATCAGTGTCTGCTCCTGCATTTAATAATTCCTTTACTACTTCCAAATGATAATTTTTTTCAGACTCTACAGCAGAATATAAAGCGTCTATATTTGCTTGATATTCTTCTCTAAAATTAACATCAGCACCTTGTTTGATAAGTTCTTTTACAAGTTTCAAATATCCTTTTTCTGAAGCTAATTTTAAAGGAGTCCTATTATCATCTTTCATATTTACATCAGCACCATAAGATATTAATTCAATAGCCTTTTCTTCTGTAGGAAATTTATCAATAGCAAATACTAAAGAAGATTTACTCGGATTTTTTGACTGCCATTCATCGAAAGATTTTTTATCTTTTATAGAATCAATTTCATTAAATAATTTTTCTTCATCTTCTAACATTGTAGTTTTATATATATCCCACATATCATTAGAAGCATATCCCTGATAGATTTTTTCATTATTACTTACTTCTGAATTATTTGTTTTTTCGCTTTTACCAGATCCGCAGCTTATTATATTTATTATGCTGATTAATATAAAAGCCATTATAATTATTTTTTTCATAAAATACTCCATAAATGATTATTATTTACTATAATATCATAAGTAAATATAAAAGTAAAGAAAACATTAATTACCACTATATCGTATATAACAAATCAATTAAAAATGTGTTGTTAATAAAAAACAGCTGACAATTGCTCAATTTTTTATTTATATTATTTCTCTAAAGCTAATATATCATCATAGCCTTTTTTCTTATTTACATATTAAAAAATCTCGCTTATAAAGAGCTGATAACTTCCTTCGTCAGTTATCAGCTGCTATATTTTTTTATTTTTACTATTTTTCTAAAGCTAATATATCATCATAACCTTTTTCTCTAGCTATATCAAAGACTGTTTTACCTTCTTCATTAACTGCATAAGTATCAGCCCCGTTTTCTATAAGGAGTTTTACTAATTCTATATTTTCTACTGATATATCATTATCTATAGCTTCAATCATTAAACTTCTTTCTTTAGAATATGCTGGTACATTAGCATCTGCTCCTTGTTCTATCAAATATTTAGCTATTTCTGTATTTTTATCATAAACGGTATCAGATAATAAAGAATATGAAATGCCATTCTCAGTATATTTCATTTTAGGATCAATACCATTTGAAACTAAATATTTTACAATATCAATACGGTACGTTTTTCTAATAACATTTGCAATTACTGGTGTTCCGTTTTTATTGACTCTTTTTATATCAGCTCCATTTTCTGTAAGCAATTTAAATATCTCAAAATTAAGTTTACTGTCCATAATATTATTTGAATTCATCAAAATATCTAATATAGAAAAGTCTTCTCCTTCATCTCCTATATAAATATTATTAACTTTAGCACCAGCATTAATTAATTCTTTAAATATTAAAATACTAACTTCATTATCATCAGTAGCACAGTCAACAGCATGTAATAAAGCATCAAGTCCGTCATAATCTTTAGCATTAACATCAGCATTGTTTTTTATAAGCTCTTTTAAAAGTTTTAAATATCCCCTCCTAGATGCAGACATTAAAGGAGTCATTTTTACAAAATCTGCTGTTCTTTCATTAACATCAGCACCATAATTAATAATTTCAATAGCTTTTTCTTCTGTAGGATAATAATTAATAGCGAACATTATAGGTGTTTCATCTGTATATTTAGACTGCCATTCATCTAAAGAGGCTTTATCTTTTATAAGATTAAAATCTGCAATAGCTTGTGCATATTTTTCAGATGATGAAGCACTATAATAAATATTAGTGGCATATCCTTCATACTCTTTTGTATTGGTTTCTAGTGTATTGGTATCAATTACAGAAGTTAATTTAGTATTGGTTTCTGCATTATTGGTATTAACTGCATTGGTATTTGTGGTTACTTCTGTATTATCAGTTTTTTTAGAATTACAGCTTATTATATTTATTATACTAATTAATATTAAAGCTGTTATAATTATTTTTTTCATCAGATTACTCCTTAATAGCTATTTTTGACATATAGTATCATAACTAAATACAAAAGTAAAGGAAATACTAATTTATACTAAAGTAGTATTATATTATTAAAATCAATTAAAGATATATTAAGATAATATGCAGATATAAAATATAATCAAAAAACTAATATAGAATTTTAAAAAGTTTTATTATAAAAAATAATATTAGGTTATATTAATTTTTTGTATCATAATTTTTCTATTTTTTCTATACTAAGCCCTGTTAATTCGCTTATAAGATTTAAATCCATATTTTTATTTTTCATATTTCTAGCTAGAGAATATTTTTCTTGTTCTATACCCTGTTCTATACCCTTTTTCATTCCTTCCTCTATACCCTTTATACGCTCTTCATTAAGCATTAGAACATTAAAATAATCTCTTTCATAATTACTGTAGCCATTATATAAATCATTGCTATTAACAAATTTATTATATTCATCATATACTTCTTTCATTATAGGATTTTTCTTTACTAATATTTCCATAGTATCCTCCAATTTATCCTTAGAATTTAAAAACTCAAACCAATCTGATAAGCCTTCATATAAATTACTATTATTAATGAACTTTTTCAATTCAAGAAAATGAATTTCCAAATGATTAGTTAATATATGATTGGTTTCTAACTCTTTAATAAAATAACAGCTATGAGGTTTATCTATATCTTTTATCAAATTAAAATCTAAAATATTAATACTTATTACAGGTGTTAAATCAGAATATATATCCTTAGATTTTAAATTTGTAAAATAATTTTTAGCCCAATAGTATAAACTTCTGTATATAAATGAATGGTTGCCTATTCTTTGTATTTCTATAATTATAGTTTCGCCTGATTTAGTTTTAGCTTTAACATCTGCTATTGATTCTTTATCAAAAACATTTTCTTTTAAGTTAAAAGTATTCAAGACTTCTATATATTCAAAAGGCTCTTGATTAGAGTCTATTCTCACAGAATTAATAAGATTTTTTAATATATGCTCATGTCCTTCCTTGGCAAACATATAACGCATAAAATAATCATTAAGCACATTAAAATTTTTATTATTTGGTCTCAATTCCATAAAGTTATTATAATGAAATATTTATACTTTGTCAAACAATATTGACAAAATATACTAATATACTGTATAATCAAAAAACTAATATTAAAAAGAGGTTTATGGTGAAAGTATTAGGCATTATAATATTTATTATTAGTTCGTACATTTCTTATGCTCAAGTAAGTGATGATTTTAAGAAATTAGCGGCAACAAATAAAGAATCAGCATTAGCACAATCAGTATATTCTGAAAATATTGATGAGTTTAAATATGTAATTGAAAATATGGAAAACAATAAAGAATATATAACCTACTCCATAACGAATAGTAGCTATGAGTGGTATGACTATATACCTAATTTAAGTACTAATAATTTCTCTAATTTTGTAAAAGTTTTATTAGATAATGGAATGGATATTAACGAGAAAAATAATGCTGGAAAAAGCCTTATACTTGATGTAAGTAAGTCCTACGATTCACATCGTAAACCTAAATTCGGCACAAGTGAAATTATAGGAGTTCCAGATAGTAAATATAAAATTGAAACACTGATAAATCTTGGAGCAAATATTAATATACAAGATAATGATGGAAATGGTATACTTCACTATATACTTTCTAGGGATAATATAGGAATAGAAGAATATGATATTATTGAAATGCTTATAAAAAACGCAGTAAATATTAATTTACAAAATAATGACGGAGATACTGCACTTCATAAGATTTCATATAAAAAAAATAATGGGCATAGAGATATTGATATGGAAAAAAAAGTTATATCTCTTTTGATAGAAAATAATGCAGATAAAAATATAAAAAATAATAATGGAAAAAAAGCGTATCCCGGAGCATTTATATATAATATAAAATTAATTTTTAGTAAAATATTTAATGATATATTATACCCTATTTTTATGCTTCTACTTATCATTATAGTTGCTATACCATCTTTTATATTCTATGCAATATCAGGATTTATTGAAAATTTATCTGGATTTTTCAGATAATTGATTTTTATGCAGCTTAAAATTATATATGCTGAAAATTTTTAATTTTAAAAAGTATATAATAATACTATGAACAAATATGCATCTCCGATATATAAATACGAAGGAAGAGTTAATTTAATAATCTCTTTAATATCAGCTTTAATAAATTTAACAGCATTACTAAATATAAATCATTTTAATTTAATAACATTTAATGCAGTATATTTATTGAGCTTCTTTTCAGTATTTATGTTTATCAATTCCCGTACAGTTAATGCTAATATTTTCAAAAATTACAAGAAAGAAATAAAAAATAAAACACTATTTTCTTTTATTGGTTTTGCTGCTTCATTAATTTTATATATTTTAATTACAAAAAATGTTTTTAATAAAGCAGTAGTATTTAATTATAAATATACTATTCTTCCTATTATGAATGTTATTTCTATAATGCTAGCTAATATAGTATATTTTATATTAGAAAAACTTTTTGTAAATGAATATAAACATTTCTTTAACATGAAATGCATTTCAAATATATTATTAATATCATTTGTGTATGCATCAGTTTTTATAGCATTATATTTATTTTATGGATCTAAATACATTGTTATTTTATTAAGTATATCAAACTCTTTATTGTCATCTACAATACTATCAATTTTCAATATAATGTCATCAAAGTTTATGAATCCTTGGAGCAGATTTGTATTTGTAAATGCTAGCTATATAATATCTTTTATTTTATCTTTAATAATATCTTCTATTGTAATAGCCATTTTCTTTACATTTAAAATACAAATGTTTATTATAATTTCTATAATAATATTACTCTCATTTATAATTTCTCTTTTATTAGCACATTATATAAAAGCATATTCATATTTATAAATAGATGCTTTAAAACATTATTAGAGTGAGAGTACCTACAAATAGAAAAATTATGGTTTTTATACATAACTCAAAATATAAATTTTTTATATTATAGTTTTTCTATTTTTTCTATACTAAGCCCTGTTAATTCGCTTATAAGATTTATATCCATATTTTTATTTTTCATATTTCTAGCTAGAGAATATTTTTCTTGTTCTATACCCTGTTCTATACCCTTTATACGCTCTTCATTAAGCATTAAAACATTAAAATAATCTCTCTCATAATTACTGTACCCATTATATAAATCATTGCTATTAACAAATTTATTATATTCATCATATACTTCTTTCATTATAGGATTTTTCTTTACTAATATTTCCATAGTATCCTCCAATTTATCCTTAGAATTTAAAAACTCAAACCAATCTGATAAATCTTTATACAATTTATTATCACTATTAAATTTTTTCAATTCAAGAAAGTGAATTTCCAAATGATTAGTTAATATATGATTGGTTTCCAACTCTTTAATAAAATAGCAGCTATGAGGCTTATCTATATCTTTTATCAAATTAAAATCCAAAATATTAATACTTATTACAGGTGTCAAATCTGAATATATATCCTTAGATTTTAAATTTGTGAAATAATTTTTAGCCCAATAGTACAAACTTCTATATATAAATGAATGGTTGCCTATTCTTTGTATTTCTATAATTATAGTTTCGCCTGATTTAGTTTTAGCTTTAACATCTGCTATTGATTCTTTATCAAAAACATTTTCTTTTAAATTAAATGTATTAAGCACTTCTATATATTCAAAAGGCTCTTGATTAGAGTCTATTCTCACAGAATTAATAAGATTTTTCAATATATGCTCATGTCCTTCTTTGGCAAACATATAACGCATAAAATAATCATTAAGCACATTAAAATTTTTATTATTTGGTCTCAATTCCATAAAATTATTATAATGAATTTTTATTCTTTGTCAAATAATATAATTATATAAAGTATGTAAAATTCAAATTTGATTAAAGAATAAAAATATATTATACTAATCAAAAAAATTATAAACGGATAAATATAATGCAGGAAACATTTTTTGGAAGCGATAATAAAGAAGAAAATCAAAAGCTTACCCCTATGATGAGGCAGTATAAAGAAATTAAAGATAAATACAATGACAGTATACTTCTTTTTAGAATGGGAGATTTTTACGAGGTATTTTTTGATGATGCAAAAGTAGTATCTGATATATTAGGTCTTACTCTTACCAAAAGAGCTAATGTTCCTATGGCTGGAGTTCCTTATCATGCAATAGACAATTATTTATCAAAATTAGTTAAATCTGGAATGAAGATTGCTATATGCGATCAAATGGAAGATCCCAAAACAGCAAAAGGTATTGTAAAAAGAGAAGTTACTCAGGTTATAACACCGGGCACTATTTCAGAAAATAAATATTTAGAATCAAAAAGCAATAATTATTTAGCTTCTATAATAGTGTCAAAAAGTGAGAAAAATGCTGCTTTATCTATATGCGATATTTCTACAGGAGAACTTTATACAACAGAAATAAACTCTAATTTAGAAAATCATAATGAAGCCTTAAAAGAAATTATTGATGAACTTACAGAAGAGATTATAAGATTTTCTCCAAAAGAAATTATGACTATAGAATCCGTTTCAGAAAGTATAATTATAAAAGAGATAAAAAATAAGTTTTCAAATATATTTTATAGCACAACTCCAAATTATACTGCAGAATATTCTTATGCATATAAAACTTTAACTAATCATTTCAAAACAGTATCATTAAAAAGTTTCGGCATAGAAGAAAAGCCTCTTTTAATATCGCTTTTAGGTTCAACTATATTTTATATTCAGGAGCTTTCAAAAACTTCACTTGAACATATATCTAATATTACACTATATAATAGAAGAGATTCAATGACTTTGGATTATGCTACAATAGCAAGTTTGGAAATATTAGAAACAATAAGAAATGATAATAATAAAATGACATTATTTGATACTATAGACAGAACAAAAACTTCTATGGGAGCAAGATATTTAAAAAGAATAATAGTAGAGCCATTATTAAATATTAATGATATAAATAAGCGACTTGATAATGTAGAGTTTTTTTATAAAAATCAAAAGTTTATGTATAAAATAAGAGATTTGCTTCAGGATATTGGAGATATAGAAAGACTTGCATCAAAACTAGCACTTTCAAGGATTAACCCTAAAGAGCTTGTATCATTAAAAAGATTTTTAATGTCATCTATAGAAGTAATTACAGAACTTGCTATGAATAATTTTGAGGATGTTAACTTTGAAGAGGTTAACGATATAAAAATAATTACTGATTTAATAGAGCGTGCCATACTGGAAGAACCTAAAATAGTTATAAATGAAGGCGATATTATAAAAGATGATTATAATGAAACATTAAAAAAATATAATGAAGCTAGAAGAGAAGGACGCTCTTGGATAGCAGAACTTGAACATAATTATAAATTAGATACAGGAATAAACAATTTAAAAATACGCTATAATAATGTTATAGGCTATTATATAGAAGTAACCAAAGCAAATGCATCATCAGTGCCAAGCGATTTTATAAAAAGACAAACATTAATAGGAAGCGAAAGATACACCACAAGCAAATTAATGGAGTATGAAACTATTATTAATGAAGCCAACGAAAAAAGTTATGCATTAGAATATGATATATTTATTGATGTAAGAAATAAAACTAATGAATATTTAAACTCAATATTAAAAATGGCTAAAGTAATTTCTATAATAGATGTTTATTCTTCTCTTGCATGCCTTGCTAAAGAGGATAATTATGTTAAGCCAATAATAACAGATGACGGAATAATAGATATAAAAGAAGGAAGACACCCTGTTGTAGAAGTTAATCTAAAAACAGAAAGTTTCATTCCAAACGACACATATTTAGACAGCAAAAAGGAACATATGCTTATAATTACAGGACCTAATATGAGCGGTAAAAGTACATATTTAAGACAAACGGCTTTAATAGTACTGCTTGCTCAGATTGGATCATTTGTGCCTGCATCAAGTGCTAAAATATCTATAGTTGACCGCATATTTACTCGTGTTGGTGCAAGCGACAATATAGCTAGAGGAGAAAGTACATTCTTAGTAGAGATGAATGAAACAGCATACATACTTAATCATTGTACTGATAAAAGCCTTGTTATAATGGATGAAATAGGAAGAGGAACTTCTACTTATGACGGACTTTCTATTGCTTGGGCTATAGTGGAATATTTAGTTCATGAAGAAAATAAAAAAGCTAAAACATTATTTGCTACGCATTACCATGAACTTACTATGCTTGAAGATTTGGAAGGTGTTAAAAACTATAAAGTATTAGTTGAAGAATACAAAGATGAAATAATATTTATGAAAAAAGTTACAGAAGGAGCAGCAGAGTCAAGCTACGGAATATATGCAGCAAAAATAGCAGGAGCTCCTAATAAAGTTATAAAAAGAGCTAGTGAAATACTAAAAAAACTTGAAACAGAAGCAAGTATACAGGTTGAAAATATAGAATTAAATACTCAAAAGTCAAAAGATATACTTCCATTTTATGACAATACCAATAGTATAATAGAAGAAAAAACAAAAGAAAGCGAAATAGAAAAAGAAATAAAAGATTTAAATATTAATAATATTACCCCTATTGATGCTTTGAATTTAATTAATAAATGGAAAAACATGATATAAAAATATCATGTTGATTTTTTTATAAATTCAATTTTAAGAGGTTGCAAGCCGAAATTATAATATAATAATGAGGTGTACAATGACTGAACAATACTATTACAAATCAACAACTGAAAGAGAATTTGACTGTGTGAAAGATGATGAAAGATTGATAGAGACTTTATCTGATAAGGGGTATACTGTTTATGCCATTGCACAAAAATCTAATCAATTAATACCATATCATGAACATCCTTCCGAAGAGATGGTAATAGTATTAAGCGGTAAAGTAAGATATATAGTAGAAGAAGAAATCGTGGATTTAGAAGAAGGCGATATTATAAGAGTAAGACCGCATTCTGTACATTCTATGATAGGAATTTCTGAAAATGGTATATCGAATTTGCTTTTGGTATTCATATAAATCAATATTATTATAGTTATTTAATATAGTATATTTGTTTCAAGGTATAAATTAATAAATATTTATAGTATTTCATTATCTAATTTATATAATTAAGTTTTCAGCCAACGCGTTAAACTAGCTATAAAAAATAAATCTAATCAATAATCAAAATTCAGACTATAAGTTTAAAATCTATTTACCGCGTGCTGTTAAAGTCCTCAAATTGAAAAAACTTGGGCGGGCATGCTTTTTCTATATAAGTATCAAATATAAATAGAATTAAAAAGTCAAATAAAGTAAAAAGTATAAAGGGCGGGGGTATGTAATTTAAATTTTAAAACCTTATTACACTCCCCACCCTATAGGTTATTTTGCTTTATATTTATATTTTAAATAGTATTATTATATAAGCTTTATTCTCTTATTATAACACCCACCCTAGTTTTATTTAAATTTTTAACTATAACAACGCACGCAGAATATAATTATAAATATAAACAAAATCATCAATTCAACTTCAATTACATATAAAATTTAGTTAACCGTGCGTTAAATAAATCTTCAAATTTAATAAACGCTTGGGCGGGCATGCTTTTACTAAAGAAGTAATAAATACAAAGAAAGTTTTTATTGCAGTATAAAGTGTTAAACTTTAAAGGGTGGGGAGTTAAAATGAATTTTTAAACATAGTTTATTTATTGAAAATATTTTATTTGAAATCTTTATAAAGCATACTAGGCTGAACATCAGTATTATTCTGATATTTACTGCTCGTATACTCTTCATATTCTCCGTCTATGGTGTGATAATAAAGCTGAGCTATTTCAACTTCAGGATATATTATTATAGGCTTTATACAGAATATCTCTAAAGTCCAATAACCAGAAAAGCCGACATCTCCGAATCCTGCTGTGATATGAATAAATATTCCAAGCCTTCCTATAGATGATCTTCCCTCTATCATAGGAACAAAATTTTTGGTGCTTGTATACTCTAAAGTTCTTCCTAAATATAATTCATTAGGTTTTAATTCATAACCGTTTTTTGGTATTATTATTTCCTCTACATCATTAGCTTTTTTCATATCAAGAATTTTATCTTTGTATACTAAGAGTTTATTATGAAGTTTCACATTATAACTATTAGAATTTAATTGTTTTCTATTAAATGGTTCTATTATTATATCTCTGCCAAGATTCTTTTCTATTTCAAGCCCAGACAAAATCATCTATTTCTATCCTATTTTATAATATTTTTATTTAATAAATTATCAATTATTTTTCTTTATTTTTCGGTATTATTATAGTATAATTTACACACTAAAATAAAATGATGGAGTTATTAAATGCTATCTATAAATTATAAAAATGTATTAGGATTTTTACAAGAGCATGAATTAGAATATCTTTCTGAACATGCTAAATATGCAAATGAACTTCTTGAAAACAAAAAAGGTGCCGGCAATGACTTTTTAGGCTGGGTTAATTTACCAACAGAAGCTTTGAAAATGGTTAAAGAAATTGATGAATTATCCAAAGAAATAAGAGAAAATGCTGAAGTATTAGTATCAGTAGGTATAGGCGGATCTTATTTAGGCGGAAAAGCAGTAATTGAATCATTTTTAAATCCTTTCTCTCAGGCTAAAAAAGGAAATACTCAGATTGTATATGCCGGTCATAACATGAACGGAGAATATTTCAAACATTTACTTGATTACTTAGAAGGAAAAGATTTTTATATTAATGTAATATCCAAAAGCGGTACTACAACAGAACCTGCTATAGCTTTCAGAATGCTTAAAGAATATGCTGAAAAAAGATACGGTAAAGAAGGAGCCGCTAAAAGAATAATAGCTACTACAGATAAAGCAAAAGGGGCTTTAAAAACATTATCCAATGAAAATAAATACAGAACTTTTGTTATACCTGATGATGTAGGCGGAAGATATTCTGTACTTACTCCAGTAGGACTAATCCCTATAGCTGCTGCTGGAATAAATATAGAAGAGTTTGTGAAAGGCTTTGATGCTATGGCTAAATTAACTAAAGAAATGGATTATAAGAAAAACCCTTCTATGTTATATGCTATGCTTAGAAATGCACTTTATGCTAAAGGATACAGTACAGAAATAATGGTTAATTATATACCTAGAATGCATTATGTATCAGAATGGTGGAAACAATTATATGGAGAAAGCGAAGGTAAAGATAAAAAAGGTATATTCCCTGCTTCTGTTGATTTCTCTACTGATTTACATTCTTTAGGTCAGTTTATACAGGACGGTAAAAGAGGATTATTTGAAACTGTTATAAGAGTTGATAAAGAAGACATCGATTTAAAAATCAAAAAAGAGGATTCTGATTTGGACGGGCTTAATTATTTAGATGGAAAATCTTTACATGAAATAAATAAATCAGCATTAGAAGCTACAGTGTTGGCCCATGTTGATGGAGGAGTACCAAATATTATAGTAGATTTAGATAAAATTACTCCTTTCACTATTGGAGAGCTTTTATACTTCTTTGAAAAAGCATGCGGTATATCAGGTTATATGCTTGGTGTTAATCCATTCGATCAGCCTGGAGTTGAAGCATACAAGAAAAATATGTTTGCTATGCTTGGTAAAAAAGGTTATGAAGAGATGGGTAAAACTTTAAGAGCAAGATTAGAAAAATAATATAATTAATATATTATTAAGGCTGGTAATAAATAATATTTATTATCGGCCTTTAATTTTTTATAAAGAACAATTTAATTATCACTTACTTTATAATATACATTTCAATAATTATGTAAACTCATTATTAAAAAATTTTTATCAATTAACATAACAATGCAGATTTATGATATCCTTAACCGATAATAACTTGTAAGAGGGTATCAACATGAAAAACATAAGATATAAATATTTATTTGTTATTTTATCGGTAGTATTCATTTCTACTTTAGAAAATTTATATAGTCAGATAGCTGTAAATACTTATTCTTTAGAAATCAGTACTAACGATATAGAAATAGTTAAATTTATAAATGGCTATCAGCTTTATTTAAAGAAAAAGCCGAATGTATATGGATATAGAATACAATTAAAAAGACAAGACGGATTTAATTCCTATCTTTATATTGATAACAGCGGCAATTCTAATTCTATAGTTAGAATAAAAGAAAGCGATTATCATTATAAACTTGGAGAAGTATTTAAAATATTTATTCCTCAAAATATCTATTTAGATAATAGAAATAATAATTCTTTATTTACTTTAAGAGATAATATTAGTCTTATTTTAGAGGCTTATGATATCAATAATAATACCTTAATAAATAATGAAATAATATTAAAGGCAAATAATGCTGATATTTCAACTCCTACTATAACACTTAGAAATGTAGAAAAAGAAGGCGATCTCTATGCATTTTATTTATACTACTCCGGAGGCGATAACGGAGAATATGCATTTTATGTAAGAGAAGGAAGAACAAATACAGCATACAAATTGATAGATACTTCTTACGGAAATACTGCTAATTATGATAAAAGCGGCATTATATTAGAGGATACATTTAACAGATCTTTAGGTAAAAAACTTTATATAAAAGCATATTTTAAACAGCTTCCTGAAGACAGATATTTATCTTTCAATGTATTTAATACTCAAGGTCAAAGTTTTACTTTTCCTATAGATTATGTTATAGAAACTACAAATGTACAAGAAGAAGTAATACCTCCTCCAATGCCTAGCGGAGGAAATGAGGGACCTGTAAAAATAAGACCTTCAGATAAAATTATAGAAACTTCTACTAATACTATAATAGTAAAAAAAGATGTTCCTATTAAGAAAGAAAGCAATCAAATAAAAATTTTATCTTCTGCTAATATAGTTGAAAAGCCTGTAGTTAATGAAAGTCCTGTAATTAATGAAGAGCCTGCAATTGATAAAAAGCCTGCAGCAGATGAAAAATATAATTATAACTTGGAAGCTATGAATAACTTAAATAATGCAAGCAAATCATTCAATACTCCTAATAATTATGTAAAAGATGCAGAGGAATTAAGTGATAAATTTAAAAGCATTATTGAAAGATATAAGGATAAAGGAAGTATGGACTTAGTTGTAGTACTAGATACAACAGAGAGTATGCATCCTTATTTGAAAGCTATAAAAAGAGATATAAGAGGTATGGTTACAGAATTATTTGATAATCATAAATATTCAAGAGTGGGTTTTTTGCTTTACAGAGATGTGAAAGATACTTATCTTACAAAAAAAATAGATTTTAGTGATAATCTTAATTTTATAAATAGAGAAGTTAATTATTTCTATGCAGCAGGAGGCGGAGATAAGGCTGAACCTATGTATGAAGCTTTGCAGGAGGCATTAGAAACATTTGAGTATATAAATCAAAAAAGATTAATAGTAGTTATTACAGATGCACCTGCTAAAGTAATAGGAAGATCTGATTTAGATTTGAATTTATCTACAGCCAAAGAAAAAAATGTTACTGTAGAATTTATACTGGTTTCTGAAATAGAAGAAGAGGAAGATCTTTCTGATGATTATTTATACTTTTTTAATTTTTAAATAGGCATATTGATAATAATGAAAAAAAGCCCTTACTGAATAAGTTTGGGCTTTTTATTATATTTGTGTATTATCAAATTTATTTATAATTGCAATTTGATTTAATCTGTATTCGATATTTAATTTATTAAAAATAAAATATGTTAAACAAGATACAGTTATTCCAATGAATGCCCCAAATACTACATCACTAGGATAATGAACTACTAAATAAACCCTTGAAAAACCTATTAATACAGCAATTAATACTGCTATAAAACTATATTTTTTATTAAAATAAAGAAAAATAGGAAAAAGCACAGCAAATGATGCAGTAGTATGAGAAGAAGGACAAGAAAAAGAGGTTTCAATATGCTTTCCAACTGCAATCCAATATTCTTGATAAATTGGCTCTGTAAAAGGTCTTTCCCTTGCTATTAATGGCTTTAATATAATAGCTCCTATAAGTACAGATATAAATAAACTTACAGCCATATTAATACCGCAAACTCTAGTTCTTTTTACAAATATTAATATGATTGTAAATATCATCAAAGGGATTGATTCTCCTAAATATGTTATTGATGAAAAAAACAAATCTAGTATATTATAATTATTATGTAAACTATGAGCGAACTCTATGATGCTTTTATCAAAAATATTTATTATATTCATTTATAATTCCTGTAATTAATTTTTTAATAAAACAATTATATCTTGAATATGTAATAAATTTTTTTTAGTAATGATATATATAAAAAAATAGGAAAGGAGTAATAATTCCCCTTCCCTATTATATATAAAATAATTATTAAAAAATAATTATTTTAATTCAGGCCAATATTTTTTATTAGCTTCTATTAACTCATCTAATATTTTCTTAGCAACTTCAACACTAGGAACAGTTCTTGACATAGTGATAGCCTGCCACATTTTCAAATATGAACCTTCTATCCAAGCATCAACAACTAATTTTTCTACTGCCACCTGCTGCTCCATTAATCCTTTATTGAATCTAGGAATTTCGCCCATTACCAAAGGTTCAGGACCATTGCATCCTACTATACAAGGTATTTCAACCATAGCTGTAGGATCAAAGTTTATTATAGAACCATTATTAGGAACTATTAATAACATTCTTTCTCCTGTATTATTGCTTATAGCACAAGCTAGATCTACTATATAAGTAGCATGTCCTCCTACTTCAAAAGTGGAATCTTTAGCAGTACCGGCTTCTGTTATTCTTTTGCATTCTCCGAATACTCTTTTTTCTCTGCCGTCTCTAACCATATCAGTTCTAGTATAATTAATATCAGAATGGCTTACAACATAATCAGGGAATAAATAGTATTTGAAATAAGTATTAGGCATAAAGTTCGGAGAAACTGCAAAAACATCTCTTGCTTTCTCATAAGTAGAATGCCAATCAGCATCCATATGTCCTTCAACACTAGGATGCAAATATCCATGTTTAGAGATATGTTCTCTTAATATAGGCATTAAATCTCTTCCTGTACTTTTTTCTATTATACTAGTCCACCAACCGAAATGGTTTAATCCGAAATATCTTACCTGCATTTCTTTTCTTGATTTCAAGCCGCATATAACAGCCATAAAATCTTCTATACCAACAGGCATATCGCAGATATTCAAAACTTTAGAATTAGGTTTTAATCTTCTGCAGGCTTCAGCAACTATAGCAGCAGGGTTTGAATAGTTAAGCATCCAAGCATTAGGAGAATATTTTTCCATATAATCTATAAGCTCTAAAACTCCTCCTATAGAACGCATACCATAAGCCATACCGCCGGCTCCGCAAGTTTCCTGTCCTACGCATCCGTATTTAAGAGGGATTTTTTCATCTAAAGAACGCATTTCATATTTACCAACTCTTATATGAGCCATAACAAAATCTACTCCAGTGAAAGCCTCTTTAGGATCTGTTGTGAAAGAAAATTTAACATGAGGAGCTCTCTCTTTCATAATGATAGCACAAGCATTTCCAACTATAGCCTGTCTTTCTGCATCATTATCATATAATTTCAATTCTGATAAAGGAAATCTTCCTTCTTCACTTAAAAGCATTAAAATAATTTCTGGCGTAAAAGTACTTCCGCCTCCGGCTATAACAACTGAATGTTTTTTCATTTTATTACTCCTTAAAAAATTTATTAAAATTAATATTATTATTCGCTAGTTTTTAAAAGTTCTTCAAATTTAGCTTTTACTTGAGGAACTGATAAACCTACTATTATCTGTATAGCATTTCCTTTTTTAACAAGACCATGAGCACCGGCAACCTTGAAATCATCAGCATCTTTTACAAGATTAACATCTTTAACAGTTACTCTCAATCTAGTAGCACAATTAGTAACATGCTCTATATTTCCTCTTCCTCCTAAAGCCTCTAAATAAATTGCAGCCTGCTCTTCAAAACTTGATTTTTTGGCTTCTCTTTCTTTATAATCTTTTTTAGTATATAGCTTAGTCTTACTTTCGCCTCTTCCCGGAGTAGGAATATTAAATTTCAATATTAAAAATCTAAATACAAAGAACCATATAGCTGTGAATATAAGTCCTATAACAATATGTGCTACAACCATAGATGAATGATTCTTCATAGCAAATATCCAGTTTTGTGTTATAAAACCTATTAATCCTGCCCCATAGTTTCCTACTACTCCGCCAACTACATACAATACTGTAGCTAAACTGGCAGCCAAAATAGAATGCACCAAGAATAAGAAAGGAGATATAAACAAGAATGTAAACTCTAAAGGCTCAGTAATACCAACAAGTATTGATGTTAATGTTACAGGTATAAGCAAAGCAGCCATCTTCTCACGATTCTCTTTATCAGCACAGAAATAAATAGCTAAAGCAAGTCCTGGAGCACCGAATACTTTAGAGTTTCCATGCAAAGCAAATCCGCCTTCTGGGAATAACTGTTTAAGAGGCTCCAGCATATTTGAAAACTCAGAAACATGGCTTATCCAATATGGTTCTATACCTTCAGGTACAACTGCAGGTCCGTAAATGAAAGGTCCGTAAATGAAATGGTGAAGTCCTGTAGGTATTAATATTCTTTCTAAGAAAGTATATATAAATACTCCGGCACCACCTGCATTTGCCAAGAAATTCTGCATTGAAGCTATTAAAGACTGTATTTTAGGCCATATCAAGCAAGTTAAGAATGCCAAAACTAATACAACAAAGAAACCTATAATATGTACAAAAGATGTTCCTTGAAATACTCCCAAATAATCAGGAAGTTTTGTTTCATAAAATCTATTATGAATAATAGTAATAACTACTCCTATAAATATTGCACCTATGATGCTTGTATCTAAAGTTTTAATACCTGCTATCAAAGTTAAACCGCTTACGCCGCCTGCTTCCTGAGTGAAATCAACTCCAAACTGAGGACCCCAAAAATTAAGTATAGCAGCTATAAAATAATTATATGATAAGTAACATATCAAAGTTGCTAATATTGCTCTTTCAGGTGCCATTTTTGAAAGACCTATTGGAATACCCAAACAGAAAAATAAAGGCATATTTCTGAATATAGTCCATGCACCTTCTTCTATTATAAATATTAATTTGTAGAATACACCATCAGGATTAGCTAGATTTCCTACTATAGACTGATCCTTAAAAATAATGGTTAATCCTACAACCAAACCGGAAAAAGAAAAAAGTAATACCGGTACAAACATAGCCGCCCCAAACTTTTGGAAACTAGCCCTTAAATCAATATTCGCAAACATTTTATATCCCCCTATGCAAATTTTTATATCATAATCTAGAGTTTTTATAAATCTCTAAAATATTTTGCATCATCCTTTTCAAACGCAAACGAAATAAAAAATAAATTATTTTAAATAATCTAAATATGGCTTCTGAGAATCTATCATTCTATCAACCATCTCTTCAATATTTTTACATACATTAACAACAGGGTTAGCAAGTATAGCCTGTATGGCATACTCTTTTTTATGATGTATAGCAGCCTCAGCAGTTAAATCGTATACGCTTACATAATTTCTTAAAAGTGATAAATAACCTTTAGGAACATTATTTAATTTTACGCCTTTAACTCCGTCTTTGCTTATTTCAGCAGGTACTTCAACCGCTATCCAATTAGGCAAATCTTCTATTAATCCGTCATTCAAAATATTCACAGCTTCTTCTACATAACTTTCATTTGTAACTATGCCGTTTATTATGCTTGAAGCTCTTTCTTTTACTCTTAATTCTATTTTAGGCTCTGTTTTAGAAAGTACAGTTCTATATAATTCATAAAAATCTAATATTCCTCTATGATCAACCACATCCCAAGCCCAAGCTATATACTCTCCAAAATGGCTGTCTACTGTTATAGGTAATAATTTATATTTTTCTAATATTACTTTCAAAAGTCTCCTATCAGCCCATATAAACTCACCTTTCAATTTCTCTTCTATAGAGTGATCAAAACTTTCTGTTTTTGAAAATGCATTATTTTCTTTAGCGTATTTTAATAAATCACTATACCCTACTTCATGCTCAAAATAGCCATGAGCATTTTTTAATACATCAGGATATAAATCTTTTCCTGTTTTTTTATCTTTAATTTCTAATAAGCAGCTGAAATGATTAAGTCCTCCTGCTTTTATATCTAATGACTCATAATTCATTCTTAAAATTTTTGGAAGCCATTTATGAAGCCAGCCTATTTCATGGCACATACCTATAAATTTAGCATTAGGATAAACTCTTTTCACAGCTGTACATATAGCAGTCATAGGATTTGAAAAATTAAATATATAAGCATTAGGACATATATCCATAGCATCTTTTACTATATCCAAAATAGGAGGAATAATTCTTAAAGAGTGAAATACTCCTCCAGGTCCTCCATTTTCTCCATAAACCTGATGAATGCCATACTGCATAGGTATTTTCCAATCTTCATCCCATAATTGAAATCTATCTCCCACCTCTATGGAACTTATAATAAAATCAGCATTCTTAAAAGCCTCTTTCCTATCTGTAGCAGCATCAACTGTAAAATTTAATTTATTTAATTCTATAAACTCTTTAACATAATCATATACTTTTTTTAAAGCAGTAGGATTAATATCCAATAATGTAACATGAGAACCTTCTAAAGATTTAGTAGAGAAAATATCTCCAAGCATATCACATCCGAATTGTGCACTTCCTGCACCAACCAAAACAAATTTAATCATTTCCGTCTCCTTCTTTCTTATTTATAAAATTGAATACCAATCAAATAAATAATATCAACATATAACTATTATACACCAATAAGATACAATGTCAATAAAATGATACTAAAAAATCATTTTTTTATAAATAAAAAATCATTTTTTAGTTGAAATTATCTATTTTTTCTATAAAATACTATATTATTAAATATTAATTGCTATTTTTCTCAATATTTATTATATTTTTAATATCATTATTATGATATTATATATTTCAAGAAAACATAATATAAAAAATAATACAGGATTAATTTAATGGTACAGAAAGATAAAGTCGAGCATATTGCTAAAATTCTGAATATTGCAGAAACGACTGTAAAAAGATTTTTTTATTGTCCGGAAAAACTGCATAGTGATACTTTCAGAGCAATAATGTCTGTTTTGGCACAATACTATCCTGAGGATTTAAGAACAATAGTAAAATCTGATTACAGAGATATACTATTCATATTAAGCGACCATAATCTAATGATAGTTTCTGATATAATTAAATATCTTCAGAAAATAACTTTAAAATATAATATTTCAATAAGGCTATATGAAAATAGTCAAAATATACCTTTGAATATATTGATTAATAAAAACAAAAAAAAATGGAGCGATATCAGAGGTATAATAAGTTTATCAACTGAAACTGAAGAAATTACAAATGACTTTTTAATACCCACAGTATTTATAAATATGCCGCAGCAGGAATACGGATTAAATATAGATGTCAATGATTATTTAGGAGGAAAGCTAGCTATAGAACATTTATATGAAAATGATTGGAAAAAACCTGCTTTTGTTGGGCATTATGAATTAAACGGAGATATAGTGGAAAGATACGAAGGCGTAAAAACAGCATGCGATAATCTAAACATAGAATGCAAACTATTTACTACATATAATTTTTCTATGGAAGAATCGTACAATATAACAAAGAAAATTTTGCATGACAAAACAATAGATTCTATTTTTTATTTTTGCGATCAAATGGCTATAGGAGGAATAAAGGCTATAAATGAATACGGATATGAAATGGGAAAAGATATAGGCATAATAGGATTTGATAATTTAGAAATATCAGAATTTCTAGGATTAAGCTCTATGGATCAGAAATTATATGAAAAGATTTTATATTCTATAGAATATATTTTATTTGGAAATGGAAAATCTTTTACAGAAAAATCTCCTATAATAAGTTATACTCCTGAGGTAGTAGCTAGAAAAAGCTCTTTAAGAATATAAAATATATTAAAATAAATCTTTAATCATATCAGGGTATTTAATATTGTTAATTTTTGATATTCCTGCTTCATTATCAAATTCAGTTATATGTACTTTTATAGGCTCTATTTGACTTGCTATATATTTTATAACATTAGCTGACACAAATACATCTTTTCTAACATTGATAATAATAAAAGGTATTTTAAATCCCCTAGTATAAAATAATTCCACCTGCTCTAAAGATGAATGTATAACATTGTAATCATATTCTATAATAGGTATTATATGAATTTCATTTTCTTTTTCTATATCAAGTATCAAATCCATAAAATTATAATTTTCTTTTATAGGTAAATATAAAGGCAATGATTCAAATACCATATAATCGTAAATATTATTATTTTCATCTATAAGATCCGTAATATCTCTTTCATCTATTTTTGTATTAATACTGTGAAGAGGAGAAATATTTCCATTAGTAGCATACGATACAAATATTTCTGAAGCTTTTAGATATGTTGTATTTTTTATATATTCAGGATCAAATAATTTATTATCCCGTATTTCCATCACAAAAGGTTTATAATAGCATATAGTTTTATTAAGCATCTTTAACGATGACACTATATGAGAAGAAATATAAGTCTTACCGACATGGCTTTTATCAGATATAATACAAAAGAGCTTCATATATACTACCTTTAAAATTAAATATACTGAACATCTAATTTTATTTTATATTTAACTTTTTCTCCGGCTTTTAAGGATATATTCCTGCAGCATACTATAGTAGAATTTTGATAATTCATTTCAAGTTTATCAACTGCATCTGATATAGTAAAATTAGGCATATATAAAAATACTGTTTCTTCTACTGCTTCCATTAATACCTTTATTTTTATATATGATTCATCAGCCATACCAAAAACTGTGCCTTTATATTCTCCGCAGTCTGATAAATTATCAGAAATTTTTTCATCGCCTCCTATATAATATCTGTCTGCTTCATGTCCTGCAAGCAAGGTTATATTATTTTCCAAAGCATATACAAATTCTATATGTTCATTAGATTTATTTTCTATAATAGATTCAACAGAAAATTTTCCGTCATTATTTATTATATATCTTTTTATTAAATGTACATCTTTACCATTCACTTTTGAAGTCTTTTCAAAAGATACTGTAGCATAGTCTTTATTAATAAGATTTTCCAAAACATCATAATGAAGATTATAAAAATCTGCATTTTCTTCATATTTTAATAATTGGAATTCTTCAGCAGAAGGCATTTTATTTAAGAAATGATCAACTCCGAATACTTTTTCATTTTTATCAAATACCAAATACTTAGCAATTTTCTCATCAACTTTTTTTGCTATTTCATGTATAGATACATGCTCATTATTATTTTGATTATTATTAGAATTTCTCAAAGCAGCTATATGATAAGCCTCTTCCCTTCTTTTAAGACAGTCTATTAAATTGATAGGATTTCCTTTTTTCAAATCCCATTCTATTAAAGATCCGCTTAAAGTATGGAAAACCAATCCAGCATTTTCACATGAAATCATAATCTCCTCTCTGCCGTCCATATCAAAATCTAAACTATGATTCAAAAAATATTTTCTTCCATAAACTTTTTCTAAAGATATAGAAGTTGCCTTAATTAAATTAGCATAAGTAGCATGTCTTAAATTATTTAAATAAAGTCCTCCGAATGTACCATGCCAATAAGGACAATTACATTGACCTTTTAATAAATAACTTAAAGCCTCCTCTTTTTCTTTATAATTAGATTCTGTAATTTCTCCTATCATATTTGAAGTTAATATCATTCTTTTATTCATTCTGTTGCTTTCAGAATACTTACTGAAATAATTTCTCCAGAAACCGCCCCTCATGAATCTGCTTATAATCTCATTACCTTCAGATTTTTTTAATTCTTCCTGTTTTAAATGAAACTCATCTTGTACTTTTGCAGGAAGCACCCAAGTAAGCATCTCTTCATAAGAGCCTGTAGGTATATAAATCCTTGATGTAGGTGCATGACGCTCCATATATTCACTGTATGTAGTAGTGATTATTGTATCTTTTTCTCTTGTAAGAGCATCGAAAAACTTTTCAAGCCATTTATCTTCATATACCCATTTCTGAGTACCCGGCCAATCTCCGTATTTTTCCCCATCATCATGAAGAACTACAACTCTGTCTCCTTCTTCTGTAGCTATTGATTTTAAATACTCAATAGAATTTTCAACATCTCTGAATGGTATTAAATAACGAAGTTCCTGTGATATTGGAAATATATTTAATTTATAATTTTCATTATCAGTTATAAAGTAGCCAAACATATTTTTAGTATCTATGCCTGTAGTTAAAAACTGAGAATCATCAAGCATTATATATTTTATTCCATTCATAGCTAAATTTTTAACTAATGTAGGCTCCCAAACTCTCTCAGCAATCCAAGCACCTTTGGGAGTAATACTAAAATTATCTTCTATATACTTATTTAATTTTTTTATTTGTATATCTTTATCTTTATCAGGTATTGAAGGCATTATAGGTTCATAAAAACCGCCGCTTTGAATTTCTATTCTTTTTTCTTCTGCAAGTTTTTTCAAAGCTTTAATATGCTCCGGATGATTCTTTTCAATCCATTCTAATAAACAGCCTGTATAATGAAAATTAAATTTTATATCTTTATATTTTTCTAATATATCTAAAAAAGGCTTATAAGCATTTTTATATGTATTCTCAAATACAAAGTCAAAATTTCCTACCGGCTGATGATTATGGTTACCCAATATTAAATTAATAGTTTTCATGATAATGCCCTGCTTAATTGAAATTTATTACTTATAATTTCGTAATAATAGAAAAATTAATTAACATAATTCTATAATAAATGAGGCTTTTTGTAAAGTATTTGTTTATATACAGTATTACTTTAAGCAGTATTGACTTTTTATTTTTTTTATTTATCATGTTCGATTATCAAAAAAACTCATTTTTTAAAAATTACATTTTTTGATAAAATTTTGATTTAAGGACTTTTTTAATTATGTGCGGAATAGTAGGATATATAGGATACAATAACAAAGCATCAGATATACTAATGCATGGACTCACTTCTTTAGAATATAGAGGATATGATTCTGCAGGTATATCTATAGTTGATTCTAAAAATAATATTATCACATTCAAATCCGAAGGAAAACTTGAAAATTTAAAAAACATTTTAAAAACCAAAAAAAATATAGAGTCAAATATAGGTATAGGTCATACAAGATGGGCTACGCATGGAGCTCCTTCAGATATTAATGCACATCCTCATTTCACAGAAATGCTAACATTAGTGCATAATGGAATTATAGAAAATTATAAAGATATAAAAAATGACTTGATAAAAAAAGGATATAAATTTTTATCAGAAACGGATACAGAAGCTGCTGCCAATTTAATAGATTCATTATATGAAGGAGATCCTTTAAATGCTATAAAAAAGGCTTTGGATATTATAGAAGGCTCTTATGCATTTGCTATCATTTTTAAAGATGATATTAATAAATTATATGCCGTTAGAAAATCTGCTCCCTTAATAGCGGCTTTAGGTGAAAATGAAAATTTTTTAGCTTCAGATATACCGGCAATATTAAAATATACTAATAAATATATTTTGATAGATGATGGTGATATAGCTATTTTAGAAAAAAATAAAATAACAATATATGATGAAAACTTAAAAGAAAAAGATTATAAAGTGCTTGAAGCTAATTGGACTGTAGAACAAGCTGAAAAATGCGGATATGAACATTTTATGCTTAAAGAAATTAATGAACAGCCTAAAGCTCTTCTTGACACTATAGAACCTAGAATAGTGCATGGTATTCCCGATTTTAAGAGAGACGGGATTGAAGATGAAAGTTTTTGGACATTCTTTGACAGGGTCTATATAATAGGATGCGGAACGGCTATGCATGCTGCTATGATAGGAAAAAGACTCATAGAAGATAATTGCAGAATACCTGTAGAATGCGAAATAGCTTCTGAGTTCAGATATAAAAATCCTATACTTACAGAAAAAACTCTATCAATATTTATATCGCAATCAGGAGAAACTGCTGATACTTTAGCCGCTTTAAATTTAGTTAAAGAAAAAGGATACAAAACTTTAGCTATAGTAAATGTTCATAGTTCCTCTATAGCTAGAAATGCTGATTATGTTATATATACTTATGCAGGACCTGAAATATCTGTGGCTTCTACAAAAGCATATTCCGTACAGATGGCTATAATGTATTTGATAACTTTTAAAATAATATCAGCAAGAAAAATTAAAGATAATAATTATATAAAAACTCTTATAAAAAATTTACTTAACACTATTGATTCTGTGAATAAAGTTCTTACTATGAATGATGAAATAAAATCATTATGCTATGATTATAAAGAGGCTAACAGCATATTCTTTATAGGCAGAGATTTAGATTATTATCAGGTAATGGAAGGGGCTTTAAAAATGAAAGAGATTAGCTATATTCATTGCGAGGCTTATGCAGGAGGAGAACTCAAACATGGTGCTATATCACTTATAACTGATAATACTCCTGTGATAGCATTGGCAATACAGGAAAAAATTCTTAGTAAAATGATAAGCAATACAAAAGAAGTAATATCAAGAGGTGCTAATGTTTTGCTTTTTGCTAAAGAAGGTATTGATATAGATAAAGATACTTACAAAAAAATAGTATATCTTCCTAAAGTTGAGGATATGTTTATGCCTATAGTTTCCATTGTAGCATTACAGCTATTAGCTTATTATACATCTGTGATAAGAGGCTGCAATGTTGACAAACCTAGAAATTTGGCAAAAAGTGTTACAGTTGAATAAAATAAAAATATTTTATTTTGTTCAATATTTACTTAAGCTTATTTATATATTTTATCAAAATAGGAATTATTATTTCTTTAAATAAATAATAATTGTATTTTTTTGTTAATTGCTTTATTATTAACATAATTATTCGAGTATTAAAACTATTATTTTATTATAAGGAAAATATTTTGAGAACTATAAGACTTGATATAGAAACCAGAGAAAGAAGTTTTTTATCTCCTGCTGCATCTTTTTCAGCTGACAGCAAAGGAACAGTATACCCTAGAGAAAAAGACGATATAAGAACTATTTATATGCAAGACAGAGACAGAATAGTACATAGCGAATATTTCAGACGCCTTAAAGATAAAGCACAGGTAATAATGCTTTCAGTTGGAGATTTCAGAACCAGACTCACTCATACTCTTGAAGTTATGCAGATAGCAAGAAGCATAGCAAGAGCTTTAAGACTCAATGAAGATTTAACAGAGGCTATTGCATTCGGACATGATCTCGGGCATTCACCATTCGGACATGCAGGAGAAAAGGCTATATCAAAATATTTTAAAGGTTTTCATCATTCTTCGCATTCTTTAAGAGTAGTAGAACATTTAGAAAAAGGAAAAGGGCTTAATTTAAGTTTTGAAGTACGAGACGGCATTATAAAGCATACTAAAGGAAAAAACGGAAAATTACTCACAGACTCATCAGGTCCTTCAACTAATGAAGGTATGATAGTCAGGATATCTGACACTATAGCTTATGCCAATCATGATGTTGATGATGCTATAAGATACGGACTTCTTAAATATGAAGATTTACCTAAAGATATAGTTAAAATTCTTGGCACTACTTATGGTGAGAGAGCTGACACTATGATTATGGGTGTTATAGAAGCTAGTATGGAAAAAATGGAAATTGATATTGATGAAAAAGTTTTAAAGGCTATTAATGATTTAAGAGCTTTTATGTTCAAAACTGTATATGAAAGCAAATCAATACTTGAAGATGTGGAAAGAGTAAATAGAATAATATCAACAATATTTGAATATTTATTAAAGCATAAAGATATAATAGAAGAAGATACTTTATTCAAAAAAGCAGATATTCCTTATAACAGCGATGAAGAATTAGTAAAAGATTATGTTGCTCATCTTACAGATTCTGAGGCAATATCTTTGCATAAAAAAATTACTTATGGAAAATTTAATTATATATAAACCTAAAAATAAAGAAGAATTAAAAAAATTAACTGATGATGAGAATATAAATTTATACAATATTGATACATCTTTAATAAAGGATATGAGTGCTTTATTCAGAGAAAGCAAAAGAAAGAACTTTGACGGCATAGAAAATTGGGATACTTCAAATGTTCATGATATGACAGCTATGTTCAAAGATGCTCATTACTTTAATAAAGATTTGAATGCTTGGGATACTTCTAAATTAAAAAAAATTTCATTTATGTTTTTTAATGCATGTAATTTCAATAAATATCCTGATAAATGGAATCTTGATAATATAAAAGAGGCTTATGATGTATTTAACAATGATATTGATATAAATAAACTGCCGATTAATCTAAAAATAAATTTATATTATGAAGATTTTGATAAAATGAAAGATATTGATATAAAAGATATATATAAAACTATTATAACTTCTAAAAATAGAAAGATTATAGCTTTTAGAACAAAATTAGAAAAAGAATACTATAATGAACTTAAAAATCTTATAGAATGCAGAGAAAAAATAGAAGCCAAAAATGAAGTAAAATTTAATACTATAGAAGAAGTTCAGGATTATGTTAACAACAATTATGAAGAATATTTTGATAAAAATTTAAAATTTATTAAAGATGAATACAATATTTTCACAAGAGACAAAACTAAAAAAATTGATATCAAAATCATTAAATTCATTTACGGAAATTATTTGAAAGTTAAAGACAATGTAATGAGATTAAAAATCATAGACAATATTATAGACTTAATAGACATAGAAAGTTTCAGAAATGCTGCCTATAAAATATTTGAAAATGATAGGAGTAAAATTGCTTCAAGAATAATAGTAGGTATATACGGAAAAGGAAATATTATAAAAGATTATGCTAAAAGTATTCAAGGCAAAGAATTTTATCCCCGTTCATATTATATTTATATTTTAGCTTTAAATGACGGAAAATATGCATTAAGTTTAATAGATGAAATGGCTGTAAAATCAAAAATTGAGAGTGTAAGAAATGCTGCTAATTCTGCACTTGATGTTATAGCTGACAGAATGAAAATAGATAGAGATGAGTTAAGCGGTTTATTAATTCCGGATTTTTCATTGGATAAAAACGGTGAGAGAATAATAAATATAGAAAATAAAAAATATAAAATATCAGTAAATTCAAAAATGTCTATCGATATATACGATATAACAGAAAAAGAAAAAATATTAAAAACTATTCCAAAAACTTTTTCTTCTGAATTAAAGTCAGAAATAAACTTTATGAAAAAAGAAATCAAAAATATTGTAAAAAGAGAAAGAGAAAAAATATTAATGCTTCTTATGAATGGAAGAAAATTAAGTTATGATTTTTGGAAAAAGATTTATATTGATAATTCATTTTTAAGTCAGTATTCTGTAAATTTATTTTGGAACTTATACGATGGGAATGAAAATTTTATAAATATTTTTAGATATTTAGGAGACGGAAGTTTCATTGATATAAATGATGATTATATAACATTAAATGAAAATAATTTAATAAGTTTAGCCTCCCCTACTGAAATAAGCAAAGATTTAATAATAAAGTGTATTAATCAATTATCAGATTATGAAATAGCACAGCCAATTAAACAAATTCAGATAATATATAATTTAGAAAATGAGTTCAATAAATATAACAACATAACATCAACAGTATCAAATATAAAAAACTTCGTAAATAAATTTGCCTTCAAAGAGATTTCTGAATACTATCAAAATGTTAATGGTTATGAATATTTTGATAATTACAGCGGTTTATCACTATATGTAGAATCTCATTTTGATAGAAATTCAAATTACAATGATGAAATTGATATAAAAATATCTATTCAAGGCATAAATGAAAATAATAAAGATTTATTTAATAGGTTTATGTACGGAAGTATTTTGATTTTGGAAAATTTGATTAAATAGTTTTATATAAAGTTTGATTTAATAAAAAGCGAGCCGGAGAAGATAACAGTTTTAGACAGCATCTTTTATATGCAAAGGCGAGCATAGCAATAATAAAGCAAGCCGGAGAAGATGACAGCTTCAGCTCACATCTTTTATATGCGTAGGCGAGCATAGCAATAATAAAGCGAGCCGGAGCAGATGACAGCTTTAGATGGCATCTTTTATATACAAATGCGAGCATAGCAATAATAAAGCAAGCCGGAGAAGATAACAGTTTTAGACAGCATCTTTTATATGCAAAGGCGAGCATAGCAATAATAAAGCAAGCCGGAGAAGATAACAGTTTTAGACAGCATCTTTTATATGCAAAGGCGAGCATAGCAATAATAAAGCGAGCCGGAGCAGATGACAGTTTTAGACAGCATCTTTTATATGCGTAGGCGAGCATAGCAATAATAAAGCAAGCCGGAGAAGATAACAGTTTTAGACAGCATCTTTTATATGCAAAGGCGAGCATAGCAATAATAAAGCGAGCCGGAGCAGATGACAGCTTCAGCTGGCATCTTTTATATGCGTAGGCGAGCATAGCAATAATAAAAAAAATATTAAATAAATCTATTGTGTAAAAATGCAATTAATTATAATATTGTCAAGTTAAAAATAAAAATAAAGTTGGTTATAATAGTATATGATGAATAATATTGATATGAATGATAAGCCTAGAGAAGAATGCGGGGTTTTTGGTATTTATTCCAAAGAAATAAAAAAAGATATATTAAAAACTTTAAATTATGCACTATATGCACTTCAGCATAGAGGTCAGGAAAGTTCCGGAATAACAATATCCAATTATAAACATTTATTTACCTATAAGTCTATGGGGCTTGTATCAGATTTATTTTCTAGTAATATATCTAAAGATACAGAAGGAAATATTGCTATAGGGCATGTAAGATACTCTACTACCGGAGCTAGTAAAATAGAAAATGCTCAGCCTCTTGAAAATCTTTTCAGACTAGGTCAGATTTCAATCGCTCATAATGGAAACTTAACTAATGCAGAAGAATTGAGATACAAACTAGAAGAGGAAGGAGCAACATTTAATGCCACTTCTGATACCGAGGTCATTATTAAACTTATAGCTAGAAAAACTGTAAATAATTTTATAGAAGGTATAAAAGAAACTATAAATATTATAAAAGGAGCTTTTGCTCTTGTTATAGTTGTTGATGGAAAACTTATTGGAATAAGAGATCCTCATGGAATAAGACCATTATGTTTGGGTACTAATGATAAAGGCGATTATTTTTTAGCTTCTGAATCTTGTGCTTTGGATGCGGTAGGTTCTAAATTTATAAGAGATATAGAAGCCGGCGAAATGGTTATAATAGATGAAGAAGGTGTAAAATCTTTCAAATATATTAAAGAGGAAGTTAAACATTATCCTTGTGCTTTTGAACATATATACTTCGCCCGTCCTGAAAGCAATATAGACGGTATCAATGTTTATAATGTAAGATTTCAAACAGGTGTATTGCTTGCTAAAAAAAATAAAGTAGATGCTGATATAGTTATAGGTGTTCAGGACTCAGGAACTATAGCGGCATTAGGATTTGCTACAGAGAGTAAAATTCCATATAGTATAGGTTTAGTAAAAAACAGATATATAGGAAGAACATTTATTATGCCTGAACAATCTTCAAGAGAAGAAACTGTTAAACTAAAATTCAATCCTTTAAAACACTTAATAGACGGAAAAAGAGTTATATTAATAGATGATTCTTTAGTAAGAGGAACAACAAGTAAAATATTGATAGATATTGTAAGAAGAGCCGGTGCTAAAGAGGTGCATTTCAGATCTGCCTCACCCGTTATAAATAGTCCTTGCTATTACGGAGTAGATATATCTTCTAAAAAAGAACTTATAGGGGCTAAACTCTCTGTAGAGGAAATAAGAAAGGAAATTAATGCTGATACTTTAGAATATCTAACTATAGAAGATATGCTTGAAGCTTTAGAAAATCACAATTACTGTATAGGATGCTTCACAGGAAAATATCCTACTGAAATACCAAATAAGCTTTCAGTTGATAAAACTTGCTGATATATAAAAATATTTATCTAGTAATTGACTTTTTTATCAATAACTTTATTATATAATCATCAAAAGATATAATAAAGATTGAGGTTAGAAATTATTATGAAAGAAGTTTCTTATAAAATTTGTATGAATGAAGAAGAGTTAGTAAATGCTCTTATGTCGGATGATGATGTTATTTATATAGAACATAAACTTGGAAATAAAGTTTCTAACATAAAAAATACAGGTAAAATTGCATGGGGTGTTCTTATAGGAGGTGTTCTAGTTGCTGTTACTGCTATAGTATCATCAAAAAAATTCGGCAAAGATAAAGCATTAATAGCTTCATCAATAGCAACTATTCCTTCTGCAGGCGTGGCAATTATCTATATAGGGCTTCCATCTACTATATCATTAATACAAATACTCATTCAAGCATATAAAAAAAATGACGGTATTAATGGGGCTAAAGATATAATATTAAAATTAAGAAACAATTATTATATAGCTGAAAATGATAGAGAAAAACTAACATTGAAAAAAACAGCTGATGAAAAAGTAAAAGAAGTAAAAATAACAGAAATAAAAGAACCAGAACAAAAATAAAATTTAATTAATAAACATAAAAAAAGACTTTGCATTATATAATATTATGCAAAGTCTTTTATTTTTATATGAACACCATAAATTATAGGTTATTAAGTCTATTTAAAACTTCTATATAAGCCTCTTCGATAGAACCTAAATCTCTTCTGAATCTGTCTTTATCTAATTTTTTACCTGTTTCTTTATCCCAGAATCTGCAAGTATCAGGTGTAATTTCATCAGCTAAAAGTATTTCTCCTTTTGAATTTTTACCGAATTCAACTTTGAAATCAACCAAAGTAATTCCTATTTTATCCAAAGCATCTTTTAATAGATTATTAACTTTTGCAGTTACTTCATAGATATATTTTAATTCATCATAAGTAGCTAGTTTTAAAGCAACGGCATGATGATCATTAATTAAAGGATCACCGTACTCATCATTTTTATAACAAATTTCAAATATAGTATTAGGAGGAACTGTACCTTCTTCTATACCAAGTCTTTTAGCCATAGAACCTGCTATTAAATTTCTTACAATTACTTCTAATGGGAATATTTTTACTTTTTGACAAAGCTGTTCTCTGTCATTTAATTTTTCTATAAAGTGAGTTTTTACTCCGTTCTTTTCAAGCATTTTAAAAAGCAATGAAGTAATCTCATTATTCATAACACCTTTGTCTTTTATAGAGCCTTTTTTTTCTCCATTAAAAGCAGTAGCATCATCTTTATAATACACAATTATTTCATCTGGATTATCAGTAGAATAAACCTTTTTTGCTTTTCCTTCATAGAGCATTTCTTTTTTTCTTTAGACATATCTAAACTCCTGTATAAGTAAAAACTTTTTTGTATTCCGTATATTATATACTTTTTTGAGAATTTTTCTATATAGTAATGTTGTAAAATTATAAAAATAATTATATATCAAATTCTATAGGCTTCTCATTATCAGAAATAAAATCTTCTTTCATTTTTTTTCTGTATTCTATTAATTTATTTCTAATATCGCTATATTTTAAAGCAAGCATTTCAACAGCAAGCATTCCAGCATTATAAGAATTATTAATACCAACAGTAGCAACGGTTATAGGTTTAGGCATTTGAACTATAGAAAGTAAAGCGTCCATTCCGTCAAGATTGCTTGCACTAATAGGAACTCCTATTACGGGAAGAATTGTTTTTGATGCTATAACACCCGGCAAATGTGCAGCAAGTCCGGCACCTGCTATAATTACTTCATAATTATTTTCTTCAATATGTTTAATAGTCTTTTCAAGATGTTCCGGTACTCTATGAGCAGAAAGAACAAAGGCTTTGTATTCAACTGCAAATTCTTTTAAGCAAGAAGCAGCTCCTTTCATTTTATCAGTATCAGATCTGCTTCCAAATATTATAGCTACTTTCATGTTTTTCTCCTAATAAAAAATATATTATAAATTTAATTAATTCTAATATAATAAATAAATTAATACAATAATGATAATATCTATTTTATTAAAAAAATTCCGATATTCTATAAAAATCAGAATATAGGTCTTAGTTATGCTTCAAAATATATCAATTAAAAATTTTAGAGGATTTGATAAACTAAAAATAAATAATTTAAATAAAATTAATCTATTAGTTGGTCAAAATAATTGCGGAAAAACAAGCATACTTGAAGCTATAGCTATAATATCAGGTATGCCTGACTGTTCAATAGCTTATCATATAAATTCTATAAGAAGAATAAATGAAAATTCCGAATTAAAAAATTTGTTTTATAATTTTGATTATAAAAATAACAACATAGAATTTGATTATCAATTTGATGATATAAATCATAATTTAATTATATCTAGTATATTAAGAAAAGATATTTCATTTGAAAATAAAACTGATGAGCTTAACGAATTAGAATATAAACTTAATGTAGAATTAGAAAATAAGATAGAAGAATATAAATATATTTTTAGAAATGGCAGTATTAGAAAAACAATAAAAAAAATTGGTACAAAAGAATACATTAATAATATATCAGAATTATATTTGTATAATGTTGTAGAATGCCGTGATTTATTGGATTCTCTTGCAAATATTATCAAAAACAAAGATGAAGAATTATTAATAAATTTAGTATCATTTTTCAATAAAAAGATAAAATCTATAAAAATAATAAAAAATGATATATATTTGGATATAGAAGAAATGAATGAACTAATACTTTTAAATCTTATGGGAGATGGGTTAAAAAAATATTTGTCAATTATAATTCCTATGGTAGTAAATCAATATAATATGATATTAATTGATGAAATAGAAAACGGTTTGCATTATAAAAGTATTAAGCATTTATTAAGAAGTATATTAAGCCTAATTAGAAATAACAGCAGTATGCAAATATTTTTTACGACTCATAGTTATGAAGTATTGAAATTTTTATCTGAAATATCAGATAAAGAATTTAATGATATGAAAGATATGATAAATATTATTAATATAGTTAATACAGAAAATAAAGGTTTTCAATCCTATAATTATAACATTGATGGAGTGAAAGAATTATTAGAAAATGATTCAGATATAAGGTATTAATTTATGAATAATAATAAAAAATATATAATACTTGTTGAAGGTATAGCTGATAAAAAATTTATAAAAGATTATATTAAATTTCAATACCAAATAGATACTGATATCAATGATAATATTATTGTAGAAGAAAATGGCGGAAACAGTTTTAATGATTATAATATTAACAATATAAAAAATATATTGACAACAATTATAAATTAGCAGTAATATTTGATGCTGATAATCATTTTGAAGAATCGAAAAATAATATAAAAACAAATTTAGATATAGATGATAATAACATATTTTTATTTCCAAATAATAATTCTTTAGGTACTTTAGAAGATCTATTAAGCAATATAGCCGTTATAAAAGATATTATTAATTGTTTTGATAAATACACAAATTGTATAACTTCAATACCTGAAACTGTAATTCCAGCTAAAAAAGCAAAAATATATGCATATTTAGAATCAATAAAATCATATGATAAAAAAACAATAAAAGAAGATAAAAGAGATTATACTAATAACAATTTATGGAATTTAAATGATAAATATTTAAATCCTTTAAAAGAGTTTTTTGACAGTATATAATAATACTTTTATTTTTTTATAATATGATCTATAGATTTAGTATCTTTGCTTCCGCATTTAGGGCATTTGGGTTTGTTTAAAATTGAAAATATAGTATTTCCCAAAATAGGCTTTTTAGATTTATTAAAAATTTTACCGCATGAATTACATCTATACATAAAAGGCGGATTAAAAGGAAGCATCATAAACTCCTAAATTAATTTTAATATAATAATATTATAGTATATATGCATGACAATTTTTGACATTATATTAAAAAAATTTAAAAATTGTATTGTTCTTTAATTAAAAAATAATTATATTTAATAAAAAATCATAATATTGATTCTATAAATTGTTTTGCTACTCTCGGACTTCTTCCTGCACTTCTTATAGCATAACTTTCAGCCTGCTTTATAAGTTCTTCTTTGTCCATTTTTATATTATTTTCTTTGGCATAAGAAAGTACAATATCTATAAATAAATCCTTATCAGGTCTTTTAAAAGTTATAATTATACCAAAGCGGTTAGTTAAACTCATTATCTGCTGAATAGTATCTTCTATATGTATATCATCACCTTGTCTGTCATTAAAATTCTCTTTTATTAAATGTCTGTAATTTGAAGTAACATAAACAGCAACATTTGATGGGAAAGAATTAACCCCGCCTTCAAGTATGGCTTTTAAATATGAGAAAGTATCATCATTAGAAGAAAATGTTAAATCATCTATAAATATTATAAATTTAAGGGGACTTAAACTTAAATCTTCTATTATGTCAGTTATAAATGATAATTGACTTTTCTTAACCTCTATAAGTCTTAATCCTTCATCTTTAAACATATTGGCTATTGCTTTTATTGTGCTGCTTTTTCCTGTTCCGGCATCACCGTAAAGAAGTATATTATTAGCCTTTTTACCTTCAAGCAGACTTTTAGTATTTGATATAACCTTGCTTCTCTCTCTTTCATAACCATATAATTGTTTAATATCCTGCATATCCTTATGCTTTGCAGGTATAATATTTTTTTTATCATCAAGAGTAAACATATTATTATAAAAAAATATTCCATGACCTTTCTTAGGAATTTCTTCTATATGTTTTTTATATAATTCATAAAAATTTATTTTCTTACATTCTAACTTTGATATTTGATTGGAATATTTATCTGAAAATAATGTATTAAAATCAAATGAAGATAAAAAATCAAAGAAATTTAATTCATTTTTTAGTGCATTTTTTAATGTATCATTTATATGTTCATTTCTTAAGAATTTATTTATATATATATTATTATCCTGAAATATTTGTTCTAATATATAATCGCCTATAGTATCGCTATATTTAAAAAGTTCATATAAAAAGTCAGAATAATAATCTATTACTTTTATTTCATTATTATCATTATAAACTTCCAAAAATTTTAATAATTTTTTTATAACTTTTGTTTTTATGATATTTCTGAATATTACTATATTAGAGAATCCAATTCTTATTTGTGTTATTTGATTATCCATTTATCATTATTCCGTAATTATTTTTTATAGTGATATATTTTAAGTTTATTATTAATAATATTCAAGCACTTTTTATGTAATTTTTTTTTAAATTTTATCTATAAAATGTAATTTTTTTGTTATATTTAACATGTAATGTATAATTTATATAGGAAAAATACTTAATTTTTTTAAATAAATGGTTAAGTAATTCCGAAATCATTATAAAAAAATAAAAACTTTACTGGAGATATTTTACTATGAAGATAAGAACTCGATTTATTATGTTTGGCATATACACTTTTGTTGTAACTCTATTATTGATATATCTTCAGATAAGAATAGTAAGAAGTGTAACAGAATATAGCCGCATTTATCAGCATACTATAAAGTCATCTGCTATAGCAAGGCAGTATCAGCAAAATTCAGCGTTTTTAACTCAGTTTGTAAGAAGTTATGTAGCTACAGGTGATGCCAAATATGAACAAGCATATAATGACTGTATAGCTATATCAGGCGGTACAAAACCTACACCATTAAATTATGACAGAGGTATGTATTGGTCTATTTATTTAGGCAGTGGTCAAAAGCCTTCTTATGACGGAGAAACTAAATCATATTCTAATGTTATGAAAGATTTGAATTTCTCTAAAGAAATGTTTGATTATTTAACTTTGTCTAAAAGCCGTTCAGAAGAATTGGTAAAATTAGAAGTTCAGGCTATGGAAATAATAAAAAGTATTCCTAGAAATCCGGATGGAAGCATACCTGATGAATATAAAGCTAGACAGTTAGAAGCTATAGAGCTTGTTAATGGTAAATCTTATGAACAAAGTGTTGCACAAATAATGACACCTATCAATCAGTTTTTTGATAAACTTGATTCTGATAATAATTTAAGTTTACAAAATGCTGCAAAAGAAGTTAAAAAAGATACTATATTATTTTTTATATGTTTATTTTTAGTAGGATTTTCTGTTGTAATTTTCTTGGCTTCTTTAGGAAGAAAAATAGGAAAGAATTTGAGATTATGTGTTCATTTGGCTTCAGAAATATCTAATGGTAATCTAACTGTAAAAATAGATTCAAGCAAATACAAAGGCAATAGCGAATTTGATTCACTTCTAAGCAGTTTTGATAACATGATATCTCATTTAAGAGAAATTATAACAAGAGTTTTAGAAAGCTCAAGAGAGATTTCAGAGGCAGCTACAGAGATAGCTCATGGTAATACTGATTTATCAAGCCGAACAGAAACTCAGGCTTCGCATTTGGAAGAGACAGCTTCATCTATGGAGCAAATTGCCTCTACAATAAAATCATCTGCTGATAATTCTTTAAGAGGTAATCAGATGATGCAGGATTCTGAAAAATCAGTTCAGGAAGCTGGGGATATAATAGAGGCTACTACTAATAATATAGAACTTGTGTTTGAAGCAAGTAATAAAATTACTGATATCACTAAAATAATAGAAAATATAGCTTTCCAAACTAATATATTGGCACTTAATGCTGCAGTAGAAGCTGCCCGTGCCGGTGAACAAGGTAAAGGATTCGCTGTAGTAGCAAGTGAAGTAAGAAACTTAGCTCAAACTAGTCAGTCTTCTGTTAAAGATATTACTTCTTTAATTGCTGACTCTAATGATAAGATTAGAATAGCCACTGAAACAGCTAGAAAATCAAAAGAAATATTTATGGACATAGAACAAAAAATTGAAGATACTTCTAAGATTATGCAGGATATTAGTGCTATGGCAGTAGAACAGCAGGCAGGAGTAGATCAGGTAAATATGGCAGTTTCACAAATGGATCAATCCACTCAGCAAAATGCCGCTTTGGTAGAAGAGGCTACAGCTTCTTCTGAGGCATTAATGGGACAGGCACAGGAATTAGTTAACTTGATGAATTTCTTTAAAGTTTAATATTTATAAAATATACTTTATATAAACAATAACAGTATACTATACTGTTATTGTTTTTTTATTATATAAAAAATTAATATTAGTTTATTAACATAAAACTTCAATATTTTAATAATAATTATATAGCATTTTAATCAATGATATTATATAATTATTATCATTATTTTATTAAATAAAAAAGAGCGGAGATATATATATTATGACCTTTACAGATTTAATTATGACTTTAAATAAATTTTGGAGTGAAAACGGATGCATAATACAGCAAGGCTATGATTTAGAAGTAGGAGCAGGAACATTTAACCCAGCAACTGCATTAAGAGCATTGGGACCAGAACCATTTAGCGTAGCCTATGTAGAACCGTCAAGAAGACCAACTGATGGAAGATACGGAGAAAATCCTAATAGACTTCAGCATTATTATCAGTATCAAGTTATAATGAAACCATCTCCGGAAAATATTCAGGATTTATATATACAAAGTTTAGAAGCATTAGGCATAAGTTTTAAAGATCATGATATAAGATTCGTTCATGATGACTGGGAATCCCCTACCCTTGGTGCTTGGGGATTAGGCTGGGAAGTTTGGCTTGATGGTATGGAAATAACTCAATTTACATATTTCCAAGCAGTTGGAGGAATAAATTTAAAACCTATTACAGGTGAAATTACTTACGGACTTGAAAGAATATGTATGTATTTGCAAAATATAGATAATGTTTATGACTTAGAATGGGGACATGGCATAAAATACGGAGATGTACATTTACAGGGAGAAAAAGAATTCTCTAAATACAATTTTGAAGTTGCTGATACTGATATGTATTTCAGACATTTCAAAGAATATGAAAATGAATGTGATAGATGCTTGGCTAATGGCTGCGTTCTGCCTGCTTATGACATGGTGATGAAAAGTTCACATGTATTCAATATGCTTGATGCTAGAAATGCTATAAGTGTAACTGAAAGGGCTGGATATATAGCAAGAGTAAGAGAACTTATGAAAAAAGTTTCTGCTGCCTATATAGAATCAAGAGAAAAATTAGGTTATCCATTAATAAAAAATAAATAAATTTCTTTTTTATAGTATTAATTTTATACTTATTAAATAAAAAAGCTGTCATTTTATATAATGGCAGCTTTTTTATTTAAAAAATCATTAATTTTTTTATAATGATATTGACTTTATTTTTTAATTATATATACTATTTATTAGTAATTAATACTATTAAGTAACTAAATTAATAAAGGAGACTAATATTATGCCTAGTTTTGCAAATCCATTTAATGCAAATGTGAACAGAAAAGTAACTAAAGAAGAATTAATACAAGCGGTAAGACTTGATATTGCCGGAGAATTGGAAGCTATATATTTGTATGATGCTCATGTTATGGCTACAGATGACCCTGTTGCAAAGGCAGTATTAGCTGACATTAGAGATGAAGAAAAAGCACATGTTGGAGAGCTTATGGCTTTGCTTAGACATTTAGATCCTAAGGAAGCAGAACATTTTGAATCCGGTCAATTAGAAGTTAAAGAGATGATGGAAGAGCTTGGAATAAAAGAGCCTAATTTATCTGGGCTTACAGTTGGAAGTTTGAAAAAAGACAATTAATAATAAACATTAAAGGAGAATATATATGGATTATTTAGCTAGAGAAAGTTCGCCTTTTGAAGAAAATTTTTGGCAGAATATAGATAAAGTTGTTGTTGAAACAGCAAGCAGAACACTTATAGGAAGAAGATTTTTATCTATTTACGGACCTCTTGGTGCCGGTGCTATAAGCGTTCAGTATGATAAAAGCTACAGAGAAGAAGTTTTTGAAGATGGTTTTGTAAAGACTTCAGGAAGAAAATCTGTTGAGCTTCCTCAGATTTATCAGGATTTTACTTTATTATGGAGAGATTTGGAAAATAATATTTCAAATAAACTTCCTTTAGATTTATCTATTGTATCTCAGGCAGCTCAGACACTTGCTAACAAAGAAGATAATTTAATATTCAATGGAAATGACTTTTTAGAATTAAAAGGAATACTCAATGCTGAAGGAGTACAAAAATTAAAAATCTCTGATTGGGGACAAGGTGAGAATCCTTATACTGATATAGTAAAAGCTATAAATATGATTAGAGAAAAAGGCATTGTAGGAAGATTTGTATTATGTTTAAGCCAATCATTATATTTTGATTTGCAGAGAATACAGCAAGGCACAGGAATGACAGAGGCACAGAGAATATCCAGCATGATTGGAAATCTTTATAATGTACCTGTTATCAAGGGAAAGAAAGCAGCATTGATTTGTTCAGAGCCTCAGTATATGGATTTGGCTGTTGGAATAGATATGTCTACTGCATATTTAGAACAGAAAGATTTAAATCACAGCTTCAGAATAATGGAAACTATTATACCTAGAATAAAAGACTCTAATGCAATAGTTGTTTTAGAATAGTTTGTTTCATAATAACTCTTTAAAAATTATAAGCCTGCAGGTTATATAAAATCTGCAGGTTTATTTATATTTTATTATCCGCTCTATTATTACACCTATTAATATTGTTGATAAACCCAATATTATAAAAAATATCCAAGTATTCATTCTCAAATAGAAATATTCAAAATATCTTATATAAAGATTAAGAATAATAAAAAATATTGAATATACTACTATTAAAGAAATTTTTAACTTATAGCCTATTACAAAAATAATTATATCTATAAATAAAAATAATAAACTATATATTAACAATTCAGACGATCCATATTCAAATATTATAGGCTCTGCATTATTTCCAAATATTGACATTATTGCAAGTATTATATTTAAATATAATATTCCAACCGTATAATATATAATTGAAAAATTAGAATATCTCTCTGAAATTTTTTTATTGATATCAGTTATTCCTATTAAAAACATTAATATGCTTGTTATAATAAATCTTATATAATTATTAAGCGTTAAATCAATTCCAGATATATCGAAGCCTTCAAAACCATACCAAGTTATTAAACCTATTATCGCAATAGATAATACAGCATAGTTTTTTTTTATATATGCTATTATAAAAAATAACATTATGCTTATAAGAGACAGTAAAATAAAATTATCTTTATTATGAGTGATAATATATGATAAAGTAAAAATAAATGCTGATAAAAATATAGAAGAAATGGATATTATTGCAGAAGAAGTTTTTGGTAAGTAAATATCTTTTCTTTTAAGTATTTCATCAATTATAAATCCTAATAAAAAAAGCAAAGCGAATAAAAACGCTATAAAATAAAGAGAAAAAATATAGAAACTTATAAAAGCAATAAATCCAATAGCTACCATTATAATACCCGTTATCATTATAGCTTTTATAATGGGCTGCCAATCTATATAATCATCTCTATACATTTTAGATAATACTTCAAACTGTTCATTAGTTATGAGATTATCTTTATTCCACTTTTTTAACTCTTTAAGTAAAAATCTATTTTTGCTTCCCATGATATTTAATAGTCTTTAAATATTTGTGTTTTTATAAATTGCATATTATCCAATGTATATCTAGTATAATCATTATCATTATGATTCATAGTTCTTAAAGCTCTTGTATATTTAATAAAATTTATAAAAGTATTCATCAAATTGGAAGGAACAATATTTTCAATATCAAGTTTTATATTATCATTAATACTGTCTGAATTTTCTAATATTATCAAATTGCAAAATTCATCTTTATGTTTGAAAAAATTATCCAAATCATTATTTTCCAAATATGAAATGAGTTCATTTAATTTATCAGATATTAATTGTAAATCTTTACTGCTCATATATACAATTAAATATTATAATCAAATAATTGCAATAGCTAAATATGAATATTTGTATAACATTTTAATAAATGTAATTAAACTTTACATTTATTAAGTTTTTATATATATTTATAAAAGACTATGTATAATATGTATTATTATATCTATTAAAACATATATTTTATGTAAATTTTTTGTAAATTATATGTAAACTATATTGGCAAATATACGATTTAGGCTATACTTATAATTGTAAAGATAATTTACATAGAACAAAACAATAAAAAATAAAAACAAAAGGAGATTTACTATGACTAAAAAATTATTTGCTTTATTAATAACTTTAACTATAATTTCTACTTCAAGTGCTTTTGCTGATTGGGTAGTACCTGCTTCTTCACTTCCTCAGAGAGCTAGAAGTTTCATACAGCAAATTTATCCAAATGTACAAATATGGAAAGTAGAAAGAGATGACGGAAAATTTGAGGTAAAATTATCTAACGGAGCCAAAATAGACTTCTTATATAATGGCGATTGGCATAGCATAGACGGTGAGTATAACGCTGTACCTTTCTCTGCTTTACCTGCTAATATAGCCAGCACTATAAGAAATACTTATCCTCAGGCTGCTGTTATAGATGTAGAAAAAGAATGGGGTAATTACAAAGTTAAATTAAATAACTTTATGGAATTATTTATCTCTGCTAACGGACAGTTAAGGGGACAAAAATTTGATGATTAATTAAAATATATTATACAGATTAATTTATGAAAAATACTAATTAAAAAGAGGGCTAAAAAATAGCTCTCTTTTTTTATCGTATATTTTTATCAAGTTTATTACTTACAACAAAAAACAAATTATTTATTTTCAGGTTTTAAAGAAGCCTTTAAGTTAGAGAAAAATTCCTCTTCATTCATAGCCATTTCTTCAGGCAAATTCTCGCTCATTTCCTCCAAAAATACAGAAGGCGTGCATTCAACCTTTCTTCCCATCTTGGTTCTGCTTCTGCAGTATGTAAGAGTTAAATGCTTTTTAGCCCTAGTCATAGCAACATAACAAAGTCTTCTCTCCTCTTCCAATCCATTTTCATCTAAACTTTTCTGATGCGGCATAATACCATCTTCCATTCCGCATATATAAACATAAGGAAACTCAAGTCCTTTAGCAGCATGTATACTCATAAGCATAATGCCTTTCTTTTTATCCTCTTCATCATTTTGCTCTTCTATGCTCATAAGTAAAATTCTATCTAAATAATTTTTTAAAGTAGCGTTTTTATTAGACTTTTCATATTCAAGTATGCCGTTCATAAGAGATTCCACATTCTCCATTTTCTTAGCACCCTGCTCTTTTGTATCGCTTGAATTTAAAATCTCATTATGATAAGCAATAACATCTAAAAACTTATTTATATTCTCATATAGTTTAGGACGCTCTAAATCATTTTTATCAACAGTAAATAAATTATGATAATGCTCTATAACTTCAAGAAAATCTTTTATCCCTGCTTTAGCCTTAGGAGAAATTTCTTCCATACTCTCATAATTGAGTAATGTATCATAGAGTGAAACTCCATTTTTTATACTAGCTTCATTAAGATTATTTATTGCAACCGCCCCTATTCCTCTTTTAGGTATATTTATAACCCTAAGCAAAGATACCTCATCTTCAGGATTAACAAATAAATTAAGATAAGCAAGTATATCTTTAATCTCCTTTCTTTCATAAAACTGAAAAGCACCAACAACAGTATAAGGCAAACCTCTAAGTCTGAAAGCCTCTTCAAAAAGTCTTGACTGAGCATTCATTCTAAAAAGTACAGCAAAATCTTCATAATTTAATCTTTTAGTGATAGAATAATTTATTATAGAGTCAGCAACAAATTGAGCTTCCTCCCTCTCATCTTCGCATGGCATTATAGTAGGAGGTATTCCTTCCTCACCTTCTGCCACCACCTTTTTATCTTTTCTTTGTGTATTTTTGCTTATTACGGAATGTGCTGCCTCAAGTATTGCTTTTGTACTTCTGTAATTTTTTGTAAGCGTTACTATTTTTGCATCAGGATACTCATTTTCAAATGATAATATATTTGATACATCAGCACCTCTGAATGCATATATACTCTGATCATCATCTCCTACAACGGCAATATTTCTATATTTTGATGCAAGCAAAGTTGTAAGTTTATACTGTGCAAAATTAGTATCCTGATATTCATCTACCATTATATATCTGAATCTTTCCTGATATTTTTCAAGAACCTCCGGAAACTCTATATATAAATCTATTGTCAGATTAATAAGATCATTAAAATCAACGGCATTATATCCTTTTAAATAGCTTTGATAAACTTCATAAACTCTCTTAGCAATTTTTTCCAAATCATCATGAGGCTCTACTTCATAAGGCTTCATCAAATTATTTTTATATCTATCTATATACCAAGCAAATAAATTTTCATCATAATTGAGAGTATTAATTTTTATTTCTCTTAAAATATTTCTTATCAAAGTACGGCTGTCAGATGAAGAATAAATGCTAAAATTATTTTTGTATCCTAACTTTTCAATATCGCCTTTAAGCACCCTAACGCAAAAAGAATGGAAAGTGCTTACTACTAATTGCTTAGGCTTTTCTTTTAGAAGTTTTGTTATACGCTCACGCATTTCAGCTGCAGCTTTATTGGTAAAAGTAACAGCGAGTATCTGACTAGGAAGAACTCCATGCTTTATTAAATATGCAATTCTCTCTGTAATAACTCTAGTCTTTCCGGATCCTGCTCCTGCCAATGCAAGCAAAGGTCCGTCAATATGTTCTACCGCTTGTCTTTGTTCTTCATTTAACATTAATGCCATAATAAAAAATACCTCTCATTTTGAAAAGCTATTATATATCATATTAAAATAATGTAAAATTTAGAATTAATATATTTTTGACTATTATTTAATTTTAAATAAAAAAACTGTTTTCAAATATATTAATTTATTTACTCTATAATCTGATTATAAGAATTATTATTTAAATTATATATAATATTTATTAATTATTTATTACTTTAATAATTATTAACTTAATATTTTCATAACAAATCTCTCTATATATATAAAACATATTTGATAAATTGAATATAAACTACTAAAATACATTTGCAAAAATATTTTAAAATGATACTATAAACAATATAATTTTTTAAAAAGCAATTAGTTTAGTAAGGAAATAAAATGAATATAGATAATATTAACGATATAAGAAAAAAAGTAAAAACTATAAAAATTGGAAATGTTTTAATAGGCGGAAACAATCCCATTAGTATACAGTCTATGACAAATACAGATACTAGAAATATAAAAGATACTGTTGAGCAGATAAAATCTCTTGAAGATGCGGGGGTTGATATAGTAAGGCTTGCCGTTTTGGATATGGATGCTGCAAAAGCTATCAAAGAAATAAAAAATCAAACCAAAGTACCTTTAATTGCTGATATACATTTTGATTATAGATTGGCATTAGAAAGTATGAAAAGCGGTATTGATTCTTTAAGACTTAATCCGGGTAATATAAAAGATAAAGAAAAAGTAAAAGAAGTTATAAAAGAAGCTAAAGAAAGAAACCTTACAATAAGGGTTGGAGTAAATGGCGGAAGTTTGGACAGAAGCGTATACAAAGAGGTAACTCCTGAAAACATGGTGAAAAGTGCCGCTGAACATATAAAACTTATGGAAGATTTAGATTTTACTAATATAAAAGTATCTTTAAAATCTTCAGATATAAAAACTACAATAGAAGCTAATACCCTATTTAGAGAAAAATTCAATTATCCTATACATTTAGGTGTAACAGAGGCGGGAACTTTAAGAAGCTCACTCATAAAAAGTACAAGTGCTTTATCATATTTAATAATGCAGGGTATTGGCGATACTATAAGATACTCCATAACAGGAGATCCTGTAGAAGAAGTAATGGCAGGAAGAATGCTCCTTAAATTTTTAGGCATAAGAAATGAACCTTCTATAGAAATAATATCATGTCCTACATGCGGAAGATGTCAGGTAAATGTTGAAGAGGTAGCCAGCTTTATAGAAAAACATGTTCAGAATATCAAAAAGAATATCACCATAGCTATTATGGGATGCGTTGTAAATGGTCCGGGAGAAGCAAGGCATGCTGATTTCGGAGTGGCTGGAACAGGAGACGGCAATTTTATATTTTTTGAAAAGGAAAATGAACCTATAAAAGTAGCTAAAGATAATATTATAAATTTCCTTACAAAAAAAATAGAAGAGTTCTAACAAATTTTATTCATATATTAAATAATTTGTACTTATATTTAGTAAAATATTCAGCTTTGCTAATGTATAAATATTGAAAAAAATTAAAATATATGTTAGAGTATTAAAAATTATATTTTTTAGGATTTGAGGAAGCATACAGCATACAGCATACAGCATACAGCATACAGCATACAGCAAGCCATAACTACATCAAAAATAAAAATTTTTTTTCATCTATTTTTGTAAATAGAAATATTCTATATTTTAAACTTACCCTAGAAAATATATTTGGGGTAATAAATGAATAAAAAAATAAAAGATATAATAATAAACATAAAAGAATCGTATAAAAATAATCTATATTTATTATCCGAAAAATTATTATCTGATATAGTAAAAGAAGATTTAAAATATTATAAATTATATGTTCTATTTGCCTATTTAATGCAGTTAGAAAACGATGAAGATAAATTAAAAATATCTATTGAATACTTTTCAAAAGCAATAAAATCAAATAAATATTATTTATTAGCATATTGCTATAGATATAAAACCTGTAAAAAATTATTAGAAATGTATAAATCAAAAAATAATGAATATACAAAAGAATTAGAACGATTAATGAAGCTGGATATAGAATATTTAAAAAATGTATCTAATAATTTTATAATAAAAAAACATATAAAAAATTTCATTAAAAATCCGCTATCCTATTATGATAAAGAGAAACTTATATTAAAAACTTCCTCTCAAATAAAAAACTATATAAAGTATTTTAATAGAGAAAAAGTGAAATATGATTATATAGACATAATGGAAAATTATAACTCTTTTATTAATAAAAATAATGATGATTATAAAGTCTATAATCTAAGAGGATTTTTGAAATATAATCTTAAGATATATGATGAAGCATTGGAAGATTTCAATAAATCAATCAGTATTAATTCAATACAGGCTGAAAGTTATTATAACAGAGCAAAACTTTATTATGCATTAAAAAATTATGAAGAAGCTTTAAAAGATTTCAGAAAGGCACAGAAAATATTTGTAAGAAATCAATTTGATTCGCCTTTAGATATAATAAAATGCGATCATTACATAGCTTGGTGCAATTATAATTTAGAGAGAGATGAAAAAATATTTTTGGATATTGAAGTGGATGATGATATTAATGATTTTTCTGAAGGCTACTACAATAGCGGCAAATTAAAATTTAATAAAAAAAATTATGAAGAAGCTTTAAAAATATTTTCTAAAGTGGATAAAAACAATAAAAATTATACCAAAGTAAAATATTATAAAAATGTATGCGAAAATAAAATTAATAACAATATCAATATTAATTTAATAATTAATACTTTAAGATTATCTGATATTTATAAATATGAAAATGATTTTCATATTGCAGGAAATTTATGCAATGAAGCTTTAGAATATATTGAATGTTTAAAAGAGAAAAATGATTTTTGGTATTTCTATCTTAAAGGAATTGCTGTATATGAATTATATGATATATCTTTTTGGGATTATAAATTAAAAGAAGAAGCATTGTATTATCTTAATAAAGCCAAAGATAATATTGAAAAAGAAAGCAAATATTACCAAAGAATAGAAGAAATAATAATGGGGATTATAGAATATGGTATTTGATATAAATACAAAAAATATAGAATTCAATTATAAAGATTCAAAAAAATGTATTTCTTCTTTGAATGAGATAATAAATGCTAGTAAAAATATTTATATAATTGAAAGCGTATCCGGAAGAGAAAAATACACTAATAAAGATTATAAAGTAAGAAAAGTAATCATAAAAAATAATGGTATATTTGATTATGACAGTTCTGAAAAGATAAAATATATAAATAAAAATGAGATAAACAGCATAATAAATAAATCATATACATATTTTTTAAGCAGAGATGCCTTTATAGAATATTACAATATATTGTATAATAATAAAATAGACAGCGAAGAATATATAAAAAGAATAAAAGAAAGAATAAAGCAAAGTCAATATATAAAATCAGTATTTCCTGCATATAAATTGAAAAGCGAAGAAAAAGGAAAAGAAGGTTATTTTTATTCTTTAGAAGAAATTGAGTTATTTGACATAATAGCAGAATATTTTGAACTTGAAAGGAGTAAATTAAAAGATATTTTATACAGCAAAGATAATAATTATTATAATATTATAAATGCCAAAATAAAATGCTTATATAACAATATTCAAAATTACAAATCAAAAGATAATGATAAAATGATATATTATGATTATAAATTATACTTCATACCTTTTTACATTTTTGACAATTTCAAACATAAGAAAATTACAGAAAATGAACATAATGAACTTTTAAAATCATACAAAAAACTTTATAAATCATTAAAAAAAGATACGAAAGAAAAAAAAGAATATTTATATATGGGATTCAAACTAGAAAACAAAGAAACATTTTATAAAAAAAATCTTATAAAAATATTTGAAGTATTTTCTTATGAAGATTATAAAAATGATGCATATCTGGAAAAATATATTGACTTAAATAAAAAATTAATTGAATATCAGACAGAACATAATAGATATATAAAGAATTATACGAATTTTTTCAATGATAAAATATTAATTTTTTTATACTTTACAGATAGGATTTCTAATGATGACTTTTTATTCTTCAAAAGAAATATAGAAGAATTAAAAAAAATCAATAGTGAAAATAATAATGAATACGAACCTATAAAGCTAACAAAAAAAGATGAAGATTCAATTTATAAAATAATAATAAAAAATAACTATCAAAAAACAGACATAGGATATATAGAGCTTTATAATTTCACAAAACATTATTACAAAAATTTTAAAGAACAATATACACGCCATATAGAATTAATTTTAAAATACAGCATATTCAAAAAAATTTTAAAATAATTTTTGAAGTATTTAAAAAACTTAATACTTCAAATGCAATTAACAAAATATAGTTTATATTAACCAAGCATAACTTATTAAAGGAAAATAATCTTTAATTGTTATAAATAAAAAATATTAATAAGGGGTTTTTTATGAAACACTTGAAAAAAATTATTTTCACAGCTGTATTAGCAGCAGCATTAAGCACATCGGCATTCGCAGCAAGCGGATTTGAGTTCATACTCAATGTACCGTTAGGAATGTCAATATCAATAGATAATTATTATTCCAGTCATATTTCATCTTCTGGGACAGTGAATCAATCAGCAAATGTACTTTATAAAACTCCGGCAGGATTAGGATTTGATACAGGAGTATCTGCTCAAGTAGGATATATGTGGCAGGTATTAAATAATTTCGGTATAAGCCTTTTAGGAGAAATAGGATACAGTTTTGATTCTAGTTTCGGACAATATAGTTTTGACCAAGCAAATGTAACTGACGGATTTAAAGTTCCAGGTGCTAAGGATGAAGACACTGCTAGTACGCTTGTTGGAAGATATCCTGATGGTTTTAAAATATCTACATACACACATAATTTAAAAATTGGTATATTACCTAAATTCAATATTAATGCATTTTCTATAGGTATAGGCGGCGGTATCATAGTTCCTATGGCTGTAAGCATGTATGGCGAACTTAATGGGGAAAGCGGAAAAATGGGCGGAGATAATGCTAAATATAAAATAGTAAATCCTGTAGGTTTTTATGGTAAAATAACTTTTGATTATTCAATATTCTTTACTGATAAAATAGCTATGAATATAGGTTTATATACAGGTGTTGATATGGTTTCAGGAACTGAAATAACTTTGGAGGAAGGAAGTATTGCTGGTCAAACTGTAAGAAGATATGACAGTTCAATGCTATTTACTTATGATATAGGATTACAAGTAGGTTTCAGATTCGGACCTAAAGCTTTTAATTAATTTTTGACATAAGCTGTTAAATTAAAACAATCAATATTATAAAAATCCTGTCTTATATTTTAAGTTGTAAGGCAGGTTTTTTATTATTTTTTATATAATAATTTATTATTTTTATATTTACAAATTAAATTTATCAATAAAAAAACCGAATTTGCTTTAATAAGAATATGAAATTTTAATAATTAAGGGTATTTATTATGAAAAAGATTTATATATTAATATTATTATTTATGATGACTATTAATATATATCCTAATATTTCAGACAATACTTATACGGATAAATACCTGCTTCTTACATTTAACGGAACTATAGATAACTCTCCTATAACTATGCATATAAAAATAAAAAATCCTGATTCTATTATAGAAGGGAAAATCAGCACAATAAAAGGGCATTATAAATATGTAAGCAATAATAATGCTATACAATTGGAAGGCAGTATTGATAAAAAAGGTATGACTATAAAGACTCCGAATAATGAAATTTTTGCTTTTACTTTTAATGAAAATCAATTATACGATATAATAAATTCAAAAAATGAAATATATGTTAATTTAAATGGTAAATGGAGAAATAATGATAAATCATCAGGATGCAGCATAAAAACTATCAAATTTATTCATTGTCTTTATGAAATATATATAGAAAAAGAGTATAAAGAAAATACCGGTTCTATAGGGGCAATATACATAGAAGATAAATCTTTGGCTATATATAAAGGCGAGTTAACAAATACAGCATTAAATGAATTAATCTCTGATATGAATGATAATCTCGATAAAAGCCTGCAAACATATAATGATGATAATTTGAATAATACTCAATTTGTATCTATTTCAGATTACTTTGATAATAATATATTTTCTATTATCAATTATTATGATGTATACTATTTGGAAAATGATATGATTTATAAATCTTCTGTAAGCATATTTGATATAGATTCATTGGTAAAAATAAATAATTATTTAGGAAATTTAGTATATGACACTGAAAAATTCAGAACTTTTTTAAAAAACAAGATAAAAGAACAAAATCCCAATTATGAGAATGATAATTTCAGAGAATATTTTGATGAATATATAACCTCTCTTAATTATGCTGAAATATATTTCAATACTGATGCTTCTATAACTATTCATTTCTTTTTTACAAGAGAAAAGATGGAATATAGCTTTATAAATATAAATATTGAGGAATTAAAACCTTATATAAAACCTGATAGTTTTTACAAGTATTTATTTTCTAATTAGATACTTATAAAATTTTTTATCATACTAATAAAATATTTACAAATTATATATTTGTGATATAATGAGAAAGCGATGCTTTATGTAATAAATAATTTTATATCAACTTCAAATTGGCGATATTTCTTTTATGGTCTGGATATAATATTGGTTGCTGTATTATTTTATATTATATATATGCTTATGTATAATACAAGGGCTTACAGTATAGCAATAGGCTTTATAATACTATTCTTTATAACCTTAATAGCAAAAGTATTCGGACTTTCTACATTATCTTGGATATTTGATCAATTCTTTCAAGTAGGACTTATAGCCATTGTAGTGATATTCCAAGCAGAAATAAAACATGCTTTAAGAATATTAGGCGGAAGAGCATTTTTAAAAAAGTCATTCAGATATGATGAAGATCAAATACAAAAAATATTGAGTGCCACATTCAATTTATCATATAAAGGATATGGTGCTTTAATAGTCTTTCAAAGAAATATATCTCTTCATTCTTTAGTTGATAGAGCGGTAAAGCTTAATGCGGACATATCCATAGAGCTTATTGAAGCTATATTTTTCAAGAATAATCCTATTCATGACGGTGCTGCCATAATAATGGAAAATAGAATAGCAGCTGCAAGTGCTTATCTTCCGCTTACAGAAATAGAGCCTCAAATAAAAAATAGAAGACTAGGAACTAGACATAGAGCAGCACTAGGTATTTCAGAACAAACAGATGCAGTGGTGGTTGTAGTTTCAGAGGAAACTCAATGCGTATCTATTGTTCATAATGGTATATTAGAATATAATTTAAATAGAGAAGAATTATATAAAAGGCTTGGGGAACTTTTAGAGATAAAAAAATGAAAAGTAAAAAAACATCGAATTTAAGTAAATTTAACTTTAAAAAAATATTAGCTCGTATAACTAATAGATTAGGTATTAAATTACTATGCCTTTTAATGTCATTTTTATTGTTCCTATTCGTGAGATATCAAAAAGAATATACTAAAGACTATGTTACAAAAATAGAAATAAAAAATACCCCTTCAAGATTATTAATAGAAAATGATGTACCTGAAAATATTACAATAACATTAAAAGGATTTAAAGATAATATTTATGAACTTCCTACAGAATTTAGTGCCTATATAGATCTTACAAATGCTGTTATAGGCAGCAATATGTATGAAGTCCTTTTAGAGGGTGATATAGATTACTCTAAAATGAATATTACAGTAAATCCTAGTCAAATACCTATAGTACTAGATGAACTATCATATAAAACAGTGCCTATAAAAGTACCTATAATAGGAAAAACTTCTTACGGACTTACAATTGATGATATAAAAGTAAATCCTTCCAACACTATAATATCAGGTCCCAAAACTTTAGTATCATCTATAGATGAAATTAACACTTATAATGTGGATATAACAGGTAAATATTTGGATTATTCTACAATATCGAGAATTAATTTACCTATAAACATAAAATCTGATGTTTCAAGAGTAAATGTTAGTATCATCTTTAATAGAAACCTTGAAAAAATAGAATTTAATAATATTGCAATTAAAATAGACAACCTAGACGGAAAATTTAAAATAAACAATGCTAATCCGCTTATAATAAATAAAATAAGTTTAGAAGCCAATAAAGTAATGCTGTCAAATTTATCACCTGATGACATTAAATTATATATAGATTTGCAAGAATTAACTAATGCAGGTATTTATTCAAATATATCAGTAGAAGCCAATATACCTGAACATACCAGACTCTTAAAAATAGAACCTTCATTTTTTGATATTGAAATAACAGAAAGAGATACTAATGAAAGTACAAATGAATATAATTTAAATAATGTATCTAATGAATAAGGTAAATTAGTAAATAATGAAAAGATTAAAATACGGCGATGTATTAATATTTTTATTTATAATTATTTTCTCATTTTTTTATGCTAAGAGCTTAATTTCAAATAAAAGCAGTAAAATAATAATAGATACTTATGAAAAATCTTTCAGATATGATTTAAATACCGACAGAGAAATCACTGTTAATGGTTTATTAGGCGAATCAAAAATCGTTATAAGCAATAGACAAATCATGTTTGAAAGCTCTCCATGCAGGGATAAACTATGCATTAAAGCAGGTGCACTAAAAAATTCACCTATAATATGTATGCCAAATGGTATATCTATAAGATTTGAAAAAAATATGGAGAACAATATAGAAATAGATTCCATAGTTCAATAGGATTATTTATGTTATTTTTAGAAAATATAAAATCTCATACAGGCAAAAGAAGAATATACGATATAATATTTTTTGCTTTTTTATCATCATTTATTGCCGCTGTTGAAAATATGTTTCCAAGACCTATACCATATTTCAGAATAGGATTTTCTTTTGTTATTGTGTTAATGGTTGTAGATGTATTTACTTTCAGAGAACTGCTGCTTCTTATATTTATAAAGAATGTTTCTGTTGCTTTGGCTTTTGCTTATATATTAACGCCTCCTTTTTATTTAGGATTATGCGGAGGTATAACATCAATTATAGTAATGAAACTAATGAGCTATTTTAAAAATATATTTTCTATATTCGGTGTGAGTTTAGCCGGTTCTTTAATAAGTAATTTATCTCAGGCTTTTTTATCAAAATATTTATTTAAATTGCCGGATATAAGATTTTTAATAGTACCTGTATTTATATTATCACTTATCACAGGAAGCATAGTCGGCATTATAACTATGATATTATGCAATGATAATTATAAAAAAGACTTCAATAATTAAAATAATTATCAAAGCCTTTTATATTTTTAGATTATAATTAATTAACTTTATTATTTTTGACTAGGATCAAAAACAGTATCTTCATTCAATAAATATTTATATTCTGTAAGATAATAAGCTATAAGCTCATTAACTTGTTTTTCATATTTATTTTTTAAACTTGGTTTAGTCCCATTTATTGCATCTTTCCATAATATTTGATTTAAAATGTCAGTTACTACCCCCTGAAGAGTATAAGGAACTTTATATTTCCCTACATGATGAAAACCTATATTATGCATATGTTCATGAAACATTAAACCTGCTGTATTAGCGTATGCCTGACTTTCCATATAAGTAGAATAGTTGCCAAATAAAGCAGAATCTATACTGCCCCAATTACCGCTGCTGAATCCTACCCATCTGCCTGTAGGTATTTGATTTTCAGGCTGAAGACCATGACGAAGATATCTTGATTTTCCCATTTCACCTGTACCAACCCCAGCTGCTGTATTCATTTTTCTATATACAAAATCATATTTAAGAGAACGAACAGTATCTATAACTTTTTGAGCATTATATTTTTCTCCTACTTTAAGTTCTTGTCCGTCATAGCTGTCATTTACAGAAGAACCCAATTCAGCATCCGCAGCCTTTATACGGCTTGCAAACTCATCAGTATTAACTGCCAATCTGATAAGAGCCATACATATTAACATATACTTTTTTTCATCAACTGTAATAGTTGTGTATTTTGATAATTCACTGGCTATCTCAAAACTTTCTATACCAACCTGCCAATATGGGTATTTTTTATCAATACTTTCTTTACTAAAATCATCAGGCTTTAATGCATTATTATTACATCCTAAAACAGCAAGCAGCAGCAAATTAAATACAAATAATTTTTTTACCATATTTTTCTCCTTATAAATTAATTATTAGGCAGTATTCTTATGCCAACTTGAAAACCTATATCAAAACTAGATATAGTTTGTTTTGTTATTTTAGCTATACTTTGATTATTTAATATAGTATTTTTAAAAGACATACCAAAATCTCCTCCTATATAACCACCCAATACTAATGCTAATTTCTTATCCGTATAAACTTCATAATCTACAGAAACTCTAAGATATGGTATTATAGGCACATCAAATACATTTTTTATCTGAAATGCATTATAATTTTCTATATTTCTATCAATATTCTTAGCATCATAATTTATATAAGATGACATAGCTCTGGCATATAGAGGCACTTTAATTCCTACATTCACTCCGAATGCAAATTTCTTCCAATTAAATTTAGGATATATACCAAAAGACATACTCTCAAACATATAAACATAACTATTTTCATTTTTTTTATCCCCACTCATACTATAAAATGAAAACTCATCATGATTATATCCTAATTCACCTAAAACACTTATACTAAAATCTTTATTTATATCAAATCTGTATCCTATATGAAATAAAAAACCTGCATCGAATCCCGCTGATGATTTTCTATTTACCTGTTTTACTGCTGATTCAAATTGAGTTTTCTGCTGTGATGTTGGATTTTTATTAGTTAAACTATACTGATTTATTCCAATACTTAAACCTAATGGAACAAATATTCCTAATTCTATACCGCTTTTAGCAAAAACAGTAAGGCAGCTTAAAAACATTATTATAAATATATTCAATACTTTTTTCATAATTTTCTCTTTATCAACTTTTTTAATACTTAATATTAATTCATAGGTCTTATTTTAACGCCTACTTGTATACCTAAATCTACACTTGATATATTTTCTATAGGGGCATCAATTTGATTATTGATTTTTGAGCCTTTTATCTGATATCTTAAAGCAAAGTCATAATCAATATATGCTCCTAAAACTATATCAAATTTCTTAGATGTATATACTGAATAATCTAAAGTTAATTTTAAATATGCTATTATATTTGAAGTAAAATAGTCTTTGTAATTTTTCATATCTATCATTTTTATAGTTTCAGCTGTATAATCTAATGTTTGATTATAGCCTGAATTATTGATTGTGCCGGATAAAAATATTTTCATTCCTACGCCTACACCAAAAGAAAATCTTTTATAATTAACTTTAGGTAAAATACCAATAACAAGGCTGTCAAAAGTATAGTAACGATAATTCTGCTGTTTAAGTGCCGGAACATCTGTTTTACTGTCTTTCAATCTGTAATTAAAAGTGTCTCTGCTGTATCCAAGCTCTCCCATAAAACTAAAACTAATTTCTTCATTTAATTCTAGTCTATAGCCTGCCTGAAATAAAGCACCCGCATCAAACCCAATATGAGAAGTCCTTGTATTATTTGTAACATAAGTATTGTATGTAGCTGCCTGCTGATTATTTAAACTTGATGGAGCTTTGTCATAATAATGAATACCTACATTAAAACCTATAGGAACAAAAACGCCAAGCTCTAATCCGCTTTTTGCAAATACCGAATAAGAAAGAACAAATAACACCGCTAATATTTTACATAATTTCATTGTAACCCTTAATTTTTATATTCTATTTTTATATAATAACACATGTTGTCATATTAATCAAACGGTATTATTATAAAATTAATTAGTTATTTTTATCATTGTAATAATAACTATTATTCTATATAATACTAAATTATGGATATATTTTTTGAAGAATATGTAAATATAAATGGTATAGAACAATATTTTATACATTACCCCAAAAAATCGGATACAACTTTATTGTTTTTGCATGGAGGTACTGGAGAAAGCGAAGCATATTTTCTATATGAAATGCATTCAAAAACTCAAAATTATAATTTAGTGTACTATGATCAAAGAGGTACAGGAAAAACTCAGGCAAGAAATAAATCAAAAGATAAAGATATAACTATAGATAAACTGCTTATAGATTTGAAAGAAACAATTAATTATATTAAATTAAGATATAATTCTAAATATACTATTTTGCTTGGGCATTCTTGGGGAAGTGTTTTAGGAATTGAATTCATAAAAAAATTTCCTAATTTAGTTTCTGCCTATATTGGTATGGGACAGCTTGTAAATTTTAAAATTGGAGAGAAAACCGGATTCGATTATTGTTATGATATTGTGCAAAAAAGCAATAATCAGAAATATATCAAAAAAATAGAAAAATTAAAAAATTATCCCTTTATTATTAATAAAAATAATGTATTTGAAATATTTAAAAATTTCAGAGAGATACAAGTAAAATATAAATTAGCCGGATATTATGAAGGCAATGATAAATTAAATAAAATAATTAAACAAAGTCCCATATACTCATTTAAAGATATATTTAATAATAATTCATTAATCTTAAATAAAAATCTTATATATTATATAATTGATTATGACACAAGTAAATTTACAAATTTCAGTATACCTATATTTTTTATATGCGGTGCTAATGATTGGCAGGTACCAACTGTTATTGTAAAAGAATACTATAAAACAATAACAGCCCCTGATAAAGATTTATTTATAGCAGAAAATGCAGGACATCTTCTCAATATAGAAAATACAAAAGATTATAACACTATAGTAGAAGGTATATGCAGCAGGGTAAACGGACATTAATCTTCCAAATTTCAAAGTCTATAGATTTTAAAGTTCCATATTGTGCATAATAGACAAAAATAATATTTGATTATTTATCTAAATTACAAAAAATTTATTTAGATATTGGCTCAGGAGAATAGCCTAATTTCCTTGATTCTTCAAAATAATACTTGCTTTTTTCAGTATATTCCTTCATCTTTTCAGCTGTAATAGTTGTAAGTTTTGCATATTCATCATAAACCAATGATAGATAATAATAACTTTCAGCTAAAACAGAATTTGATTTATTATTCTTAATAGATTTTAAAAAGCTATATTCAGATTCCTTTAAATCTTTTACCTGTTTTTCTAATTTGTATTTATAAAGTGATGTTATACCGCCATTATTCAAAAGATAAAAATTATCCTTTTCTAAAGTAAGTCCATGCTTTATATCTTTTTCAGCATTATCTAAACTTTCTATATCTTTATAAATTTTATAATCTGTCAAATAAAGCCATCCTCTGTTTATATATATAGAAGTATTATTATCATCTATAGTAAGAGCCTTATTATAATTATCTAAAGACATCTGAAAATATTTTTTATCATGAGTATTTTTATATTTTTCATTATAAAGATCTGAATATATAAGTAATGTGCTTAAATCATCTTTATCATTATTATCACTAACTATCCTATTATAATCATTTAAAGCTAAATTAAAGTAATTCTCATTAGATGTATAATGATATTTTTTAGTATAAAGAACTGCTCTGTCTTTCAAAGTGTCTGTGCTGCTATATTCATTAAAACTATTAATATCTATTATTTTATTATAATCTTTTAAAGCAGCATCAAAATATTTATCTTCAGAAGTTTCTTCATATTTTTTATTAAACAGCAATGCCCTGCTTTTCAATACAGCCGTATTATTATCATCAAAACTCAATATTTTCGTATATATGTTTATGGCATTATCATCATTTCCATTTTCAACCTCTCTTAAAGCCATAAGGGATAATTCATTTATATCTAAATTTTCATCATTCTTATTTTTCTTTATAACATTCCAAAATAAATTATCTCCATTCTTATTGTATTTATAATAATCATTTTTCAAAACTAATTTATCCCCATCATTATTTGTATCAATAATTTTTTGCCCATTATCTAAACCTATTGAATTAATAACACCTGATGCATCCAATTTATTAATACTTTCATCTTTTTTACCTTCGTTATTATCATTGTTGTCTTTATTAAAAAAACTAACATCTGAATCAGCATTTTCTAATGCTTCAGACTTATTCCCACTAAATAAAAACATAGAGGCAATAATAGTAAATACGGTGCCTGCAAATATAATAGCTATAGTTCTAGTATCTACATTTAATAGTCCGCTTCTATCTATAATTGAATTGAAACTATTAACATGGGGGGCAATATATTCTTTATATTTTATTTCTAGTAAATAATCTAAATTTTTCTTTATATTATTTCTATTTAGAATATCATTTTTATTGCTTAATTGAGTATTAGTCTGTATATTATTTTTATATGAATAGAATTTAGTATATGTGTTTGAACTATATATCCAATAGCATATTCCGGCAATCAATAAAATAAGGAACAATGTTGTTAACATAACAACATTTGAAGAAGATTTTTCTATTTCAGGTTCATAATTTTCTTCATTTTTTATAAAATTATGTTCTTCTTCCATTTCCATGCAAAAATCCCGATATTAAGTAAGATATTTATCGGATTGCATTTCATAAAAAGAAATAAATATGATAACTTAATCGTATTTTTTAAATGTTATTATTCTCGTAATATTCTCTAATCATATTAATAATTTTTTCATTACCTGTATCATAAGCATAATCTAAAGCCGTATTTGAATCATTATCTCCAATATTAATATTAGGATTATATTTAAGTAAAATATTAATTATATCAATATTTTCTCTTATAACAGCAAAAATCAATGCACTTTTACCATCATTACTAACAATATTAATATCAGCATTATTGTCTAATAAAATATTAACAGCATCTTCATAATAATTTATAACCGCCTGTATTAATGCAGTATATCCCATATTGTTTTGATGATTAATATCAATGTCAAACTCTAATATTTTTTTAACCATATCCGTATTCTTGGAAAAACAAGACTCTATCAATACATTGTTTCCGTCATTATTTACTTGATTAATATTAGAACCATTTTCTAATAAGACATTAAAAATATCATAATGTCCTCCGGCAGCTGCTGCCATAATAGCACTATATCCGAAATTATTAACTATATTTACATCAGCATTATTTTTTATAAGTAAATCAACTATATCATTAAATCCGTTAAAAGAAGCAATCATTAAAGGAGATATTTTATCAATGTCAAGTATATTGGTATCAATTCCATTATCTAATAACTCTTTTACTCCTTTATAATTATTCTGCTGAACATATATAAAAATTTTATCTTCATATCTATTGATATCATATTTATTGTCGCTTATTATATACTCTGAATATAAAAAACCATTAAATATGATAAATATTAAAATTAAATATTTTTGCATAATAATATCCGCAATAAATTTATAAATATATATAACGGATTATATAAAATTATGTTAAATATTTTTTATAATTGAAAAAATAATAACATGCTGTATAATAAAAATATGAATACAATTATGTTTGAAATAGTAATGTTTAGCCCAATACTAATCGCTCAAAGTTTAATAACATTATTATTATTTATTGTATTATACTATTTTATAAAAATGATAAATGTTTTTTTGATTAGATTCTTTCATATAGAAGAAAAACTATTAGATAAACTTCATATTATTTCATTCGTATCTATTAATATATTAATTAGTACTTATTTCATCATTAGGCTTTTATACAATGTAAATACTTATGGCACAGATTTAAATACATTTATAGATAAAGATAATCAAGTGTATCTTGGAAATGTAATATTTACTTTTATTTTTATATTAGAAAGTATAATTATTTCTAGTATTTGTGTTTTTAAAAATCATATAAATGAATATGTTTTAAAAAAATTATTTAGAAACAGTTTTTAAATACTCTGCTGCTTCTTTCTGCTCTTTACGAATAGCAAATTCTAAAGCTCTTTCACCGTCTTTATTTTTATGCTCTATATCTGCCCCATTTTCTATTAATAATTTCATTGTTTCTATATCATTTATACCAGCAGCAAACATTAATGGTGTTACAAGTTTGAAATTCTTAGCATTAACATCAGCACCCGCCTCAATCAATGCCCTTATTATATCATGCTCTTTTGTTAGAGAGGCATAAAGTAGAGCTGAAAATAAAGGTTTATCTCTTAAATTAACATCAGCCCCAGAATCTATTAAATACTCAGCTATTTTCACCTGTTTCTCAGCACATGCGAACATTAAAGCGGTTATTCCTGTTCTGCTTCTTGAATTTAAATTAGCACCTTCTTCTACTAAAAGTTTGGCTATATCAAAATAACCTTTCTTAGAACAAATCATAAGCAATGTAAATTTAGATTCTTCATCTCTGGCATCTGCCAAAGTATTATCAGACTCCAAACATTTTTTCACATTCTCTATATCATTATTTTTCACATACTCAACTATATCAGACATTTTGGTAAAGCCCTCTTAAATAAAATTACTGCCATTTATAAGATTCTACAAACATAGTAGATATTGATATACATGCAACAGCCCAAATTAAAAAGAATATAACATTCTGTATATCTATCATACCCTTAGTAAAATCAGAAAAGTATGTTGTTATAGAAATAGCATTCAATATCTTGCTTGCTCCTGTAAACATTTCACTAAGCCAATTTATTATATAGGCAAATATTCCCATAGAAACACCCAAAATAGCAGCTACTAACTGACTTTTAGATATACTTGTTGCAATAAGTCCAAGTCCAAGTATTGCAGTACCTAAAAGAAATAATCCCAAATATCCGCTGAATATTACTCCAATATCAGGCTTGCCAAATACCATAAGAAGTATAGGATAAACAAAAGTCATCACAAGAAGTGAAGCATATACAACCAATACAGATAAATATTTTCCTAAAACATATTGTAATGAAGTGATTGGTGCTGTCATTATAAGTTCAAAAGTTCCGGAAGCCCTTTCCTCTGCTATAAGTTTCATACAAAGAATAGAAAGGAATAATATTGTAAAAAATCCAATATTATACATAGTATTTTCCATAACGGCAAGTCTGCTATAATAGATTTCTATAGTAAAAAAGTATCCTGTCAAAGCAAGATATATAAATCCTAATATATAATATAATGGCGATACATAAAAAGATTGAATTTCTCTTGAAAATACAACATATATATTTCTCATTTATCTTAACCTCTTAATTAATTATTTATTCTTTATTATTTTCTGCATTCAATACAGCATCTCTGATATATTTAGATTTATCAAAATCCTCATTTTTCTTCTTATCTGTAAAGTAAATGAATACTTCTTCTAACGATCTTTCTTTAGCCCTTATCTCCAGAACATCAAAATTATTATTAACTAAATGCTTAACTATTTGTGCCCTAGAATCATTACCTCTCTCGCATTCAATAAGAATATCCCCATAAGAATTAGCTTCTGCCTGAATAACTCCATTAACTTCCCTAACACATAAAAGAGCATCATTATATCTGTCAGCTACTTTAAGTTCTATATTACCTCCTAATATTTCTCTATCCATAGCCATTTTTAAACCTTCTATTGTGTCTTCAGCAATCAGCTCTCCGCTGTCTATAATTAAAGCCCTTTCACAAGTATCTTCAACTTCGCTTAATATATGAGTAGAAAGTATAACAGTTCTTGTTCCGCCTAAACTTTTTATTAAAGACCTAACTTCTATTAATTGATTAGGGTCTAAACCGCTTGTAGGTTCATCTAATATCAAAACTTCAGGATCATGTATTATTGCCTGTGCTATTCCTGTACGCTGCTTATAACCTTTTGATAAATGCCCTATTATTCTATTTCTGTATTTTGTGAGTCCTGTTATTTCTATAGTATTTTCCAAAGCAGTTTTTATATGTTTTCTTGGTATGCCTTTAAGTTTTGCACAAAATCTAAGATAATCTATAACTGTCATTTCAGTATATAGAGAAACATTTTCAGGCATATACCCTATTCTTTTTTTAATTTCTATAGGATTGTCGTAAACCTCATAATCATCTAAATAAACATATCCGCTTGTAGCAGGAAGATAACCTGTAATTATACGCATCATGGTGCTTTTGCCAGCTCCATTCGGACCTAAAAAACCTACTATTTCTCCCTTGTTTATAGTGTAGGATACTCTTTTTAATGCTATATGTTCTCCATAATACTTAACTATATTATCAACTTTGATCATTAAAAATCCTTTAAATATTAATTACAACAAAAGAATGTTATATTCTACAGTAAAATTATAATTTATCAATATATATTTTAATTATATATTATCGCAAAATAATATTTTTTCAGTAATAAAAAATTATCATCAATACTTAAAAATTATATAAATAAAAAAGCCTGCCTACTTAGACAGACTTTTTTTATTCTAAATTAAATTAATGTTTTTATTAACTAATATTACTGAGCTGCAGTATCAGTAGTAGTAGTTGTATTGTTATTTCCGCTATCTGATGAAGGTTTAATATTTTTTATAGCATCAACAGCAGCTTGTCTAACAACTACAAAGTATTGATCATTTTGAGCTAAATCTATTAAATCACTTAAAGCAGCCTGATCACCTATTTTACCTAAAGCAACAGCAACTTCATAAACTATAGCCTGAGTTTTAGCTAATCTTAATTGGAAAAGCAAAGCAGCTACACCTTTAGGACTTCCTATTTCGCCTAATGCCTGAGCAGCAGCTATAATATTAGAAGTTTCTTGTTCAGAATATAACATTTGTGATATATATTCTACAGAAGTTTCTGACTTAGCAGCTTTAGCAGCCTGTAAAGCCTGATAACGAACCATAGAATCAGAATTTTGACTGCTAGGTGCATTTAAACCATAGCTTACATATCTGTTAATTGCTTCTAATAGAGTTTCAGAACTAGCACCTTTTTCACTTAAAGCTTTGAAGCACATAGCTTTAACTTGAGGACTGCCGCCTTCTATAGCTGATATTAAAAGTTTTTCATCTTGAGCAGCCAATGCATCCACAAAATTTTGAGCTAATTGTTCTCTTGGCTTATTGCCTGTAGTTTCTGTATCGGCAGTAGTTGTGGCAGCAGTATCTTGAGCAAAAACAGATGATAAAGAAAATGCAAACATTAATGTTACGATAAATATTTTCTTGAGCATTATACAACCCCTTAATATATTAACTTCTATTAATAATACTATTATTATTCAATAATTGCAAGCAAATTTAAAAAATTTATAAAAAAATAATCATATATAAAAATACTGTATTTCTCATATATACTAAATTTTTATTAACGGATAATTTTTAAATTAATTATTAATAAATTCTATATATCTATTGCAAAAAGATGTATGTGTTTTATAATATAAATATATTAAGTAACATAATATATACAAAATAAAAAAATATAGGAGCGGGAATTATGAAAAAAATAATTAATGATATAAATAATATAATATTAGAGGAACTTCAAGGCATGGAAAAAGCATATTCTAATATTTTAAAAGTTAATTATGATCCTATATATGTAATAAGAGCCAATAAAAATAGTAAAGTATCGCTAATTTCAGGAGGAGGTTCAGGGCATGAACCTTTACATGCCGGATTTGTAGGATATGGTATGCTTGATGCAGCTTGTCCGGGTGAGATATTTACTTCACCTACTCCGGATCAAATGGAAGAAGCTGCAAAATCAATAAATAATGATAAAGGAATCGTATTTCTAGTAAAAAATTATACCGGAGATGTTATGAATTTTCAAATGGCTGAAGAATTATGTAAAGCTGAAGGTATTGATGTTAGAAGTATTATTATAGATGATGATGTATCTGTAAAAGACAGTTTATACACCACAGGAAGAAGAGGAGTCGGAGCTACTGTATTTTTTGAAAAGATATGCGGAGCTTCTGCTGAGAGAGGCGATGATATAAATAAAGTTTTGGAATATGCAAATTATTGTAAAGAAAATGCCAGATCTATGGGCATGGCTTTAACTTCATGCATAGTTCCGGCAGTCGGAAAACCTACATTTGATATATCTGATAATGAAATGGAAATGGGTATAGGAATACATGGAGAACCGGGAAGAGAAAGGACAAAACTGAAAACATCTTCTGAAATAGCAGAAATAATGATGGAGGCTATATGCTCTGATATACCGTATAAAAATGGAGATGAAGTTATATGTATGGTTAATGGTATGGGGGCTACTCCTCTAATGGAACTTTACATATTGTACAATGATGCTGTTAAAATAGCTGAAAGAAAAGGAATAAAAATAGTAAGAAACTTAATAGGTAATTATGTTACTTCTATAGATATGGCAGGTGCTTCTATTAGTTTAATGAAAATTAATGATGATATATTAAAACTTTGGGATTATCCCGTACATACAGCTGCTTTAAGATGGGGGATATAATAGCAGACAAATCAATTCATGAAGTTATAAGCTGATTGTTTGTCAAATGAAAAATTTAATATTGTTTTTTAAATAAAATTTTTTATTAATAACATAGCAATAATAAATATAGTTTTAAAATACAAAAAAGATAAATATAAAAATTGCAGGCATCGGGAAAATTTATTTGGCATAACATTTTAGCAAACAATTTTTATTTTTATAAAGGATATATTTATGTGTAATAATGCAAAAATAAAAGAATGGCTTATTAATCTATCTCTTGTATACGATGAAAATAAAGATTATCTTACAAAATTGGATGCTGATATAGGAGATGCTGATCATGGAATAAATATGAGCAGAGGTTTTGGTTTTGTTAGAGATGCTTTAAGTAAAGATGATAATTCTTCAATATCTGCTATATTTAAACAAACAGCAACACTTCTTATAAAAAATGTAGGCGGAGCTTCAGGACCTTTATACGGTACTTTCTTTCTTAATGCTAGTATAGTTTCTGCTAATAAAGAGGAATTAACATTGAAAGATATAACAGAAATATTTAATAAAGGAATAAATGCTATATCAGCATTAGGAAAATCCAAAGAAGGTGAAAAAACTATGCTTGATACTCTGCTGCCGGCTTTTAATGCTATGAAAGAAAACAATGAAAATATAGAAGATTTTAAAAGCAAAGTATTAACATCGGCAGAAAATGGAATGAAATCAACTATAGATATGATTGCTACTAAGGGAAGAGCCAGCTATTTAGGAGAAAGGAGTGCAGGTCATCAGGATCCGGGAGCAGCTTCTTCATTTATGATGATAAAAGAATTAATAAATATTTTATAAAAAATTATATTAAAAGGAATTAATGTGGTTAGTTTAATATTTGTTTCACATAGTTACAAACTTGCTAAAATTGCAGCAGAATACATAAAAGAAGTTACTAATATTAATAATGTGGATATATCATTTTCAGGCGGAACAGGAAATAATCATAAAGAAATTGGTACAGATGCTGTTGATGTTTTTAATGCAATAGAGAGAGTATATTCAGATGACGGCGTTATTATATTTTGTGATTTGGGAAGTGCTTTGATAAGTTCTGAACTTGCAATATCTATGCTTGATGAAGAAAAATCAGCGAATGTTAGAATGACTTCAGCTCCTTTTATAGAAGGAGGAATAAATGCCGCTATACAGTCTTCATTAGGTAAAAATATAGACGAGGTTATTAATGAATCTCTTGAAAGCCTTACACCTAAAATATCTTATGTTAAAGATAAAGTTGATTATAATACAAATAATGAAGTATTAGATAATATAGAATTTAAAGATTATATTAAAGGAGAATATAAGATATTATTAGAAAATGGTTTTCATGCAAGACCTGTATTTATGTTTATTAATTTGATAGCCAATTCTAAAAGCGAGGTGTATATTTCAAATAAAACTAAACATAAACCTCCTGTATCTGCAGATAGTATCACTAAAGTAACATTATTAAATATAGAATATGGAGATGTGATGGAAATATATGCTAAAGGACCTGATGCTTATCAAGTTTTAGAGCGATTTGAACATTTGGTAAATGGAAAATTTGAAACAAAAAAGAAAACACCTCAGCAAAACACTATAAATAATAATATTATTATAGTCTCTGACGGATATGTAGTTGGAAAAGCAGTTTATATGTATTTTGGTATAGATGTAAAAAAAGAATATATAAAAGATACAAAGGCTGAAAAAGATAAATTCAACACAGCAATTGAAAATGTGAAAAAGGATCTCATAGAACAAAAAACAATCATAGAAGAAAAAAATCTTCAAAATAATGAATATCTAATCTTTGAAACTTATATATCTATGCTTTTTGATGATTATGCTTTAAAAGAAGTATACGATTTAATAGATAATAAAAAATATTCTGCTGCTTATTCATACAATAAAGTAATGAGAAATATATTCAAAAGTTTTGATTCTTTAGATGAAGGATACATAAAAGAAAGAAAATATGATATAGAAGATATACTATATCAAGTTTTAAAATATTTATTAGATATAAAAATTAATATGCCTAGTGATGATGATACAATATTAATAGTTGATAATGTATATGCTTCTATTGTAACTGAATTAGGGCAGAATATAAAAGGTGTGATTTCTATAAATGGAAGTGCTGTTTCTCATGCGGCTATACTTTTAAAATCATTAAATATACCTTATATTATATATAACTCTGCTATGGAATTAAAAGGAAAAGACATAGTTATAGATACTAAAAACAAAGAAGGAAAATTTGTTTATTTAAAAAAATAATAGCTTTTACTATAATAATTTTATATTGTTTTATAAACATATTACCGGTATATAAATTTTATATAAAATTTGGAAAAGACAATGAATTTCAACACTATCATCATAGTTGTAATAGTAGCCGTAATAATATTATGGCCTATTATAAAAAAAATAACTAAAAATATTAGAATAGAAAGCTCAGAAAATATACATATAGCTTGTTTATATGGCGATCTTTCAAAAATTAAGAGACTGCTAGCCTCCGGTGTTAATATTAATTCAAAAGATTTCAGCAATAAAACTCCTTTGATGTATGCTGCTGAAGACGGTGCTTTAGACACTATTGAATACCTCATTAAAAATGGTGCTAATATCAATGATATGGATGTAAGAGGAGATACTGCTTTAATAATAGCTGTAAAAAATAATAATATAAAAGCTACGCAGATGCTTATAGAAAATGGGGCTGATTTAAGAGTAAAAAATGAAGATAACAAAGATGCTCTTAATATAGCTAAAGATATGGGATGCAAAGAAATTGTTGATTTTATAGAAAATAAAAGAGAAAATATATAAAATACATTTTCTCTTTTAATACTAATTTTTTTATTTATTAATTATTATTGCTTCTTGTTATATTTGTGGATCCGCATATTGGACAATGAGACACTGAATCTTCAATGATATCATCAATTTGAGAAATATCATCATCTTCTGATATATTAATTTCTTTGTCATCTACTGCCCAAAAATTAGAACAATCTTTACAATAGAAATGTATTAGATATTCTCTATAAGTTGGATAATTGCCCTCTATTTTTCTATATCCATCTATAATGTTATGAGCCATACTCCCTCCTATTTTTACTTTATATTAGAATAATTTAAGATTTTTTTATAAAAAGTCAATATTTTTTTGTAAATTATTTTTAATAAAGAGTTTTTTTGTATACAAATTTCATATAAAAAATTATATAAAATTACTAAAATATAATATTATTAAAAAAATTGTAAAAAAATGATGTTATTCATAAACAATATTTTACACAAAAAAAATCTATAAGTTTTAATTACTGCTAAATGATTTTAATAAATAGGAGAAGCGTATGAAGAAAAAATTAAAACTTTTCATCTCTATAGTATCTTTAATGATGCTTTCAAGCCTAATTTTAACAGCAGAGGATATGCCTATACAAGCTAATCAATTACCTCAAAATGCTTAGACTTTTGTAAAAACTAATTTCCCAAATGATCAAATAGTTTATGCAGAACAAGACAGACAATCATATAAAGTGGAATTAGCAAGCGGAATAGAAATTGACTTTGATAAATCTGGAAATTGGACTGATGTATCTGGAAATAATAGGCCTATACCTACTCAATTTATACCTGCTGCAATATTAAATGCTGTAAAAACAAAATACCCTCAGATTGAAGTGTTGGATATAAGCAAAGAATATAATAGTTACAAATTAAAACTATCAAATAATAGAGAAGTTTATGTATCTAATAACGGACAGATAACAGGGGATAAATTAGATTAATAATTAAAAAATCAATAAAAGATCCGGCATATTTTATTAATGCCGGATTTTTTTATTTAAAATATATTTACATTATTTACTTTTTATTTACTTTTTTATATTTTAAGTAAATTTTTTTTTAAAATATTGTAAAATAACTTGACATTTATCTGTTTATGCATTATCATATAAGTATAACAAAAAACAAAAGGAGTTATCTTATGATAAAACATTTAAAACAAATTATATTAATCTCATCTGTAATGATGCTGTTTGCTGTTAGTGCCTTTGCTGCTGACATAGCTATACAGGCAAATCAGCTTCCTAAAAAAGCACAGGATTTTGTGAAAGCTAATTTTGCAAATGATCAAATAGTTTATGCTGAGCAGGACAGACAATCATATAAAGTGGAATTGGCTAGCGGCGTAGAAATTGATTTTGATAAAAATGGAGATTGGACTGATGTAGCTGGAAATAATCAGCCTATAACTACAAAATTTGTACCTGCTAATATAATTAAAACAGTAGAAGCTAAATATCCTCAAGTTCCTGTATTAGAAATAAGCAAAGAATATTTAAGCTTTAAATTAAAATTAGGAAACAACAGAGAAGTTTATGTTGATAACAACGGCAAAATTGTAGGAGATAAATTAGACTAATAATCTAATAAAAAAAAGGGCTGACAGTTAATTGTCAGTCCTTATTATTATAGAAAATCAATTATTTATACATTCATAAAAATACTTTTGTCCTCTAAATAAATCTTGAGATAATATTCTCTGAGCGTTATTCTGCTTATATGACAAACTATCTTTATCTATTTCTATTCTGACTATTTTTCCATTATCATTTGTGTAAAATGAATTATAAAATCTTATAATGCCGTCAGTTTTATCTTTATACAATAATGATATTATAGAATTTGTATAATCAGCTCCTGTATTTACCGCAACAAACATAGGTATATTTTCAGGAGGAAATCCATTCTCTTCAAATTTATAATAGCCGTTAGTTCCATTCCATATCAATATAGGAGAAATATCATAAGAATAAAAGAAATCATCTTTGATTGAATCATCTATAGATGAATTATGTATTATAGTTTTTAAATACGGATACAAATGATCATGTTTAAATATTATCAAAGCATCCGGATATTTTTCTAATATAGTATTTTTTGTATCTATTATATCTTTGGCCGTTAATGCAGAATTTTCCATTGTTTCAACTAAAACAGGTATATCTCTTTTATCTATTTTATCCATAAATCTTTTATTATTTTCATATACATCTAAGTCATTTTCAACATGGCTTCCTGCATGTCCCATAAATGTAAATCCTGTTATAAATACAGGCTTGTCAAAATCATTAGTATTTATATAATTTTTTATATTTGTAAGTCCTAAATTAAATACGACCTCATCTATACCTATATTGGGAAATAATGAATCAAGATAATATGTTACATCTGATTCCTCTAAAGCTATAGTATAATATCCATTTTCTTTCATCAAATAAGGCAAAGCTGTGTATACAGGTGTTTTCTGTTTTTTAGGAAATATAGGAGAAGTTCCTGTAAGCCCTGAAATTCTGGCAAATAAACTTCCATAGCTGTCATTAGGTCCTACTTTAGTTGAATTACTTGCCCATTCTCTGTATTCTTCAGGAAACGGATCTTTATCCATTAAAGGAAGAAAATGTTCATAATCATAAAAAGATTCTAAAAATATTACAAATACATCTCTCTTTTTATCCAAGTCATAAGATAGTATTAAATGGGATATATCTCTTTTATTCTGTGCATCTTTTAATATGTTAACTGCCTCCTGTACATTTTCCATATTTGAATTTACTTTCATAAATTTATCATAAGAAATTCTATAGCTTATAGTGTTAATAATACCGTACTTATTGGCTATATTAATATAATCAACATATATAGAATCCATTTTGATATTTCTAAAAAATGATATATAAGTTACAGCCGCAACTATTAAAGTCATTATAACAGCTTTTTTAATATCTATTTTATACATTTTAATCAATCTATATATAAAATATAAAGCATAGGCAAGTAAAAGTCCGAAATACAAAATAGTAGCTGATACTGTTATAATTTTCATATATAACGGAAGAACCTCTATAAGAGAAGGATACAAATCCGGCATATCAGTAAAAAATAAAGGCTTGGATTCTATAGTAATTCCCAATGGTTCTATAGCAAAAAAAGAAAATACGGCAACTATTATAAAAAAATAAGATATATAATTATTTTTATTAGATAGTATATATGATATTACAGAAAACAAATAAATATACAATATATCAGCAATGCTGAAATTCATTTTCATCACTGAAAACATCGGAAATAAAATTTGAGTTATAGAATAATACAGTAATAATATTAATAATAAAGAAATCAAATAAAAACTATTATCTTTAAATTTTATATTTTTCATATATGAGTCCATAAAAACTAAAATATTAAATACATATTATATAATATATATTTTTTTATACAATTATTTATTATTTTTTTATCTATATAAAAAATATAATATAAAAATATATTAATTTCTTTCTTTTCCAATATAAAACAAATCTTTTTTTGAATAACTTTCATACAGATTCATTATCTGAAGCATCAATCCTATTTCTATACAATTTTCATCTACATCAAATAATCCATTATGTGCTTTATATACTATCCCCTTCTTTTCATTCCTAGCACCTATATAAAAAAATGCCCCCGGTTTATTCTGAATAAAAAAAGAAAAATCTTCAGAACCTAAAGAAGGACTTAATTCTAATACTTTATTTTCACCCAACAACTTAGAAGCATTATCTCTTATAATATCTGAAGCATCTTTCCAATTTACAAGACTTGCAAAATAAACAGTTTCTATAAACTCAGCATCGCCGTCAAAAGAATTTGCTGCAAACTTTATAATCTTTTTTATTCTAGATTTTACTCTATCAATAATACTTTCTTTTAAAGCTCTTATGGTGCCTGTCATTTCAACATAATCGCATATTATATTTGTAGCAGTTCCTCCATTAATAGTACCTACTGTAACAACGGCACTATCCTCTGCCGCAATATTTCTGCTTATTACTGTTTGTAAATCATTTATTATTTTTGATGCAATAACTATAGCATCAACACCTCCTGAAGGGTTAGCCCCATGACTGCTTTTTCCATAAACTTTTATTATAAAATCTAAACAGCTAGCATTGACTATATTATCATTTACCTGTATATATCCAATATCAGCATTAGATGAAACATGAAGACCGTATATAACATTAACATTTTCTAATGCATTGTCTTTTATCATACGCAAAGCACCGCCTGTAGTTTCTTCTGCAGGCTGAAATATTAAACGAACATTGCAAGGAGGAATAATTTTTTCTTTATTATCAGCACTATTTGAAAATATATTTGCTATTCCCATATTAACAGTAGTATGCACATCATGTCCGCAAGCATGGCAAATACCTTTATTCTTAGAGGAATAATCACAATGTTTTAAATCCTCTATTGGGAGAGCATCAATATCCGCCCTAAAAGCAACAGTAAAATTTTTATCAATACCATCAATATCAGCTATGATACCTGTACCGGCAGATTTTGTTCTATGCCTTATATTATGAGATGTTAAATATTTGGATATTAATTCCATAGTTCTAAACTCTTCATTCGATAGTTCAGGATTGGAATGTATATCTCTTCTTATGCTGATTAATTCTTTTTTTATGCTTTTTATTTTATTTTTTATTAAATCTAATTCTTCCATAAAACAACTATCTTTTAAATTTATTATATTGAAAAAATGCGGCTTAAAAACTTTCCAACCCCATCTTCATCATTAGAAAGAGTAATATAATCAGCTTTTTGTTTTACAGTTTCTTCAGCATTTCCCATAGCAACACCAATACCGGCACATTCAATCATTTCAATATCATTCAAATTATCACCAAAAGCAATTGTATCTTTTATATCTATACCCTTTTTATTACAAATCCATTTCAAAGCATTACCCTTGCTTACATCTTTGCATATTATTTCTAATAATGTTTCGCCTGAAAAACAAGAATTAACATCAAAATTAGATTCTATATCCATTTTTAATTTATTTAAAATTTCTCTATTTCCAAAAATGATTATCTTATCAAATCTATAATCTTCTATGTTCTCTATACCAACAGTAATTTCTCTGGTTTTTTCAATTTGTACATATGATTTTATAGGAAAGTCTTCTTTTGACACTATATATTTTAAATCATCAAAAAAATGCAAACATACATTATATTTTTCTGCTAATTTAATAATGCATTTTGATATATTTTCATCTAGTCTTTTTCTGTATAAAATATTTCCATTAAAATCTATAATATTAGAGCCATTCATAACAATAGAATAATTATTATTATCTAAAATATCATTATACTTCTTTACTCCGTCAAATCCTCTTCCGCTTGATAATATAAGTTCTATTTTATAATCATTAATAAGTTTATTTAATATATCCTTAGTATAATTTCCTATTTCTTTTTTATTGTTAAGTAAAGTACCGTCTAAATCTGTAGCTATTAATTTTATTTTATCTTTTGAGATATTCATTATTTATCCTTAAATATAAATTATAATTCAAAAAAATTTTTTAAAAACCTTCCTACTCCATCTTCCTCATTAGAAAGAGTAACATAATCAGCTTTTTGTTTTACAATTTCTTCAGCATTTTCCATAGCAACTCCAATACCAGAATATTCTATCATCTCTATATCATTAAAATTGTCTCCAAATGCTATAGTATCTTTTATATCTATTTTTTTATTTTCACAAATCCATTTTAAAGCATTGCCTTTATTTGCTTCTTTATCTACAGCTTCTAAAAATAAAGTACCTGAAAAACAAGTATGAACACTATTTAATTCATCAATTTCTTTTTTTAATTTTTCTAAAATATCTCTTTGACCTAATATAAGCATTTTATCAAATCTATAGTCATTGATATTTTCAAGTCCCATAACTACATTAACTTTATTTTCTCTTTGAACATAAGATTTTATTGGAAAATCTTCTTTTGATACTATATATTTTCCATTATCATAAACATGAATACATACATCATATTTTTTTGATAACTCTATTATTTCTTTGGATGCATCTTCATCTAAAGTCTTTCTAAATATTATTTTTCCATTATTATCAGCAATAGAAGCTCCATTGAATATTATAGAGTAAGTATTATTTTCTAATATTTCATTATAATTTTTTATTCCTTCATAAGGTCTTCCGCTTGATAATATAAAGTTTATATTATATTCATTGATAAGTTTTTTAATTATTTGTTGATTATATTCTGAAATTTCTTTATTGCCGTTAAGCAAAGTGCCGTCCAAGTCAGCTGCTATTAATTTTATTTTTTCTTTTGAAATATTCATAATATATCCTTATACATTAAAAAAATATAACAGGTATAGTTAAAATATTTATATATACTTGTTTATAATATTAATTATTTTTTATTTAAAATAATTTACACCATTTTCAAAAATATTGTAAATATCTTTTGTGATGATGTTTTTGTATAGATTATTTGCGTATCTTTCACTATGTCCCATTTTACCCAATACTTTTCCATCTTCTGAAATTATACCTTCTATAGCATAAGCCGAACCATTAGGATTAAATCTAAACTCATTAGTAGGTTCTGATTCAAAATTGACATATTGGGTAGCAACTTGTCCTTTTTTTATTAACTCTTTTATAATATTTTCATCGGCAAAGAATCTGCCCTCACCATGTGAAACAGGAACAACCAATTCGCTTCCAACAGGTATATTGTAAAGCCAAGGAGAATTATTTGACACTACCTTTGTTGTAACCATTTGAGAAATATGCCTTCCTATTTTATTGAATGTAAGAGTTGGTGAGTTTTCTGTAATGTTACCTATTTTTCCATAAGGAAGAAGCCCAGACTTTATTAAAGCCTGAAAACCGTTGCATATACCTAAAACAAGCCCATCTCGTTCTAATAATTTATGTATAGAAGTTTTTATTTTTTCATTTGTAAGTATTGCTGAAATAAACTTTCCAGAACCGTCTGGCTCATCAGCTGCACTAAATCCGCCCGGTATCATAAATATTTGAGAATTATCTATTTTTTTAGACATCTCTTCTATTGACTCTTTTATGTACTCTGGTTTTATATTTCTAAATACAAATATGTCGGTTGAAGCTCCTGCATCAGAAAATACTTTCTGAGTATCATATTCGCAGTTTGTACCTAAGAATGAAGCTATTAAAACATTAGGCTTAGCTTTTTTGTTTTTGCATATAAAAGGAGTTTTTCTCTCATAAATAGCTAGAGGATAAATTTCTATTTCTTCATTAGTTTTATAAGGGAATACTGACGATAATTTTTCAAGCCATGATTTTTCTATTTCTTCTAAGTCTACAACTTCACCGCATACTTTTATTTTGTATTCATTGATAGTTTTTCCTATTAGAATAGCATTTTTATAATTTAATTCTTCTTTAGTTTCTACTATAAATGAAGCAGGCATAAGATTAAAGAAGTAAAGCTCATCTTTTATATTAACGCCTATTCTGTTGCCGAAAGACATTTTTGTTAAAGCCTCAGCAATACCTCCAAATTTAATTGTATATGCTGATAGTATTTTCTTATCTTTTATATTTTGATGTAAAAAGTCAAAGTTTTCTTTTATCTCTTCTACATTAGGCATGTAATTTTCTTTCATATTATGCTTTATCAAGTAAACATAATTATTAGCAGATTTGAACTCTGGAGAAATTACATCATTGCTGTCAATAGCTGCTACTGCAAATGATATTAAAGTGGAAGGCACAGATATATTATTAAAAGTACCGCTCATAGAATCCTTTCCGCCTATAGCTGGTATATCAAACTCTGTCTGAGCATATATTGTACCAAGTAATGCCGAATAAACTTTTCCCCATTTTTTAGCATCATTGCCTAACTTTTCAAAATATTCTTGGAATGATAGTCTTATATTTTTATAATCTATTCCAACAGAAACAAGTTTTGACATAGATTCTATTACAGAGTATATTCCGCCATGAAACTCAGACCATTTCATAATAGAAGGATTATACCCCCAAGTAATAGCAGAAGCTGTATTAATTTCTTTTGCATTATTATCAAATATTGGTATTTTTTGAATGCTTACATCACTTGGAGTCATTTGATATTTTCCTCCGAAAGGCATTAACACTGTAGAAGCTCCTATTGATGAGTCAAACATTTCAATTAAACCTTTTTGAGAAGCGACATTCAAATCTTCTGCCATATTAAACCAATGCGATTTTAAAGAGCATGCATTTTTTGTACTGAAAGGATTATTTTCAAAATCAATATTTTTTAATACGGCATTAGTTTCCTGTTTAGCTCCGTTGGTATCTAAAAACTTACGGCTTATATCTACAATTTTTTTGCCTTTCAAGTACATCACAAGTCTGTTAGTATCAGTTATTACAGCAACCTTTGTAGCTTCAATATTTTCATCATTGGCTAATTTTATAAAGTTATCAGCATCTTTACTTTCAACTACAACAGCCATTCTCTCCTGAGATTCTGATATTGCTAGTTCAGTACCATTTAGCCCTAAATATTTTACAGGAAGCACATCAAGATTAATGTCAATTCCGTCAGATAATTCTCCAATAGCAACTGAAACTCCGCCCGCACCGAAATCATTACATTTTTTTATTAATTTTGTAACTTCTTTATTTCTAAATAGTCTCTGTATTTTTCTCTCTTCTGGGGCATTACCCTTTTGTACCTCAGCACCGCATAGTCTTAAAGATGTGTCAGTATGGCTTTTTGATGAACCTGTAGCTCCTCCGCATCCGTCTCTTCCTGTTCTTCCGCCAAGCACTATAACAATGTCGCCTGCTTTTGGTTTTTCTCTTCTTACATAGCTTACTGGAACAGCTCCTACTACTGCACCTACTTCAAGTCTTTTTGCTTTATATCCTTCATCATATATTTCATTAACTAAGCAAGTTGTAAGTCCTATTTGGTTTCCGTAAGAAGAATATCCTGCTGCTGCAGTAGTAGTAATTTTCTTTTGAGGAAGTTTCCCAGCCAAAGTATCTTCTAATTTTTCTAAGGGGTTTGCACTTCCTGTAACTCTTATCGCCTGATATACATAGCTTCTTCCAGATAGAGGATCTCTTATAGCTCCTCCCAAACAAGTAGAAGCTCCTCCAAAAGGTTCAATCTCTGTTGGGTGATTATGAGTTTCATTTTTAAACATTAATAAATATTTTTCTATCTTGTTTTTTCCGTTTTCATCTACAGCATCAACATCTATATAAATAGAACATGCATTTATCTCATCTGAAATCTCTAAATCTTCAAGCTTGCCTTTTTTCTTTATATATTTTGCTGATACCGTAGCCATATCCATTAAGTTAATATCTCTTTTACTGTCAACATCTTCACCGTAAAGCTCTTTTCTCATATCATAGTATCTATTAATGGTATTAAGTATTACTTCTGCAAAATTACTTTTATTTTCTTTTAATGCATCTTCTAACTGCACATCATTAATTTTTGTCATAAATGTTGTGTGTCTGCAGTGATCTGACCAATATGTATCAAGAACTTTTATTTCTGTTTCTGTTGGGTTTCTTTTTTCTTCATTTTTGAAATAATTCTGTACGAACTCTATATCTTTATATGTCATAGCCAAATCAAGATTATTTCTATACTCTGCTAATTCTTCACTGTTGAAATTAATAAAGTTTTCTACTTCTTTTATATCATCAGCTTTTTGAGATTCTTCTATTTCTAATTTACTTAAATCTTTTTCTCTGCTTTCTACAGGGTTAATATAGAATTTTTTTATTTTTTCTATAGTGCTTTCATCAATATTGCCTTCAAAAACTATAACCTTACCGCTTACTATAGAAACATTTTCAATATTGTTATATATTAGTTTAAGGCATTGAACTGCTGAATCTGCCCTTTGGTCAAACTGACCTGGTAAATATTCCACTGCAAAATGTTTTAAGTTTTCAAAGTCTTTCTTTTCAACTATTTTATCAGTAGGAGGCTCTGAAAATATTACTTTAATAGATTTATTTAACTGACTTTCTTCTATATTAAAGATATCATAAACATTAAGAAGTCTTATACTAGATTTTATTTTAAAATTTTCTTTTAATTGATTTTCTAATCTTTTAGCTTCCAAATTAAAGCCGTCTTTTTTTTCTATAAAGATACGATAATTCATTGATACTATTTTCCTAATTAATTTTTTAATATAATGATTATATATGCAATGCTTATTATATCAATAGTTTTGAAAAGTGATTTTTGTTATAATTATTTTTATTAATAAAAAATTCTATATAATTTTTAGTCGATAGTTCATTATTTTTACTGTAATTACTCATATAAAAAGAAAATAGCTATTTTTAATTTTTATATTAATGTTATAATAATATAAGTATTTTATTATGAGGCTATAACATGAAAATATCTCATATTGCTGTTTGGGTTAAAGATTTAGATAGTATTAAAAATTTTTATATTAGGTATTTTAATTGTAAATGCAATGAAAAATATATAAACGAGAAAAAAGGCTTTGAATCATATTTTCTCACATTTGAAGATAACTGCCGATTAGAAATAATGACTAGAAAGGATATAAAGGATAGAAACACTAACGATGATATATACGGATTTGCTCATATTGCCTTGTCTGTTGGAAGCAAAGAAAAAGTTGACAGCCTAACAAAAGAATTAGAAAGTGACGGATTTAAAATCGCATCATATCCAAGAACTACAGGCGACGGATATTATGAGAGTGTAATACTAGACAATGAAAATAATAAAATAGAGATAACTATATAAAAATTAAGAGGTTATAAAAATGAAAAAATTATATTTTGTATTATTAATGATTTTATCTGTATTATCCATTTCATGTTATGATAAAATAACTCATAAGATAAAAGTTTATCATAATGGCAATATACTTACTATGATAGGCGAAGAACCTTCTTATGCTAGAGCCATTGAAGTGAGAGATAATACAATAATGAAAATAGCATACACAGAAGAAGATGAAAAAAGTATTTTAAATAATGTATATACTGAAGCGGTAGATTTAAAAGGCAAAACTTTAATGCCGGGATTTATAGATTCTCATAGCCATTTAGTGAGATTTGCTCAAGCTCTTACAACAGTAGATTTGACAGGCTCTACTAATATGCTTGAGATTGCTCAAAAAATTACTAATTATATAGAAGTTAATAAATTAAAACCAGATGCTTGGGTAGTTGGTTTCGGATATGATAATAATTTACTTCCGGGCAAAAAAAATCCAAACAGAGATGATTTGGATAAAATTTCAACTACTCACCCAATATTTATAACGCATGCCTCAGGACATGTCGGAGCTATGAACTCAAAGGCATTAGAAGAGTTCGGAGTTAATGAAAATACCCCTGATATACCCGGAGGCGTAATAGAAAGATATCCTGACAGCAGAAAACCTACAGGATATATGGAAGAGGCAGCATTTATGCATTATGCACAGAGTATTAAATTTTCTTTTACAGATGAGGATTTGATGAACTTTATCAATCAGGCAGAAGATGTTTATTTGGGATACGGTATTACAACAGCACAGGATGCATTAATTTCTACGGCAGAATTTCCTCTTATAAATAATATGATAACTAATAACAGATTCAAAATAGATATTATAGGATTTATAGACTTAAAAAATTCTTATTCATTGGCTAAAACTAATAGTGAAATGCTAGGCAATTACAAGAACAGATTTAAAATAGGCGGATATAAAATATTTTTGGACGGTTCTCCTCAAGCAAAAACAGCATGGCTTGAACAGCCTTATGTAAGCGGTCCTGCAAGATACAGAGGATATGGAATATATAGCAACAGCGATGTAGAAAAATTTGTAGAAACTGCATTAGATGATAAAATGCAGCTTCAGGCTCATTGCAATGGAGATGCCGCAGCAGATCAGTATATTAATGCTTTCAGTAATGTTATGATAAAAAGAAATACAACAAATAATTACAGAGCAGTTTTAGTTCATAGCCAAATAATAAGGGAAGAACAGTATACTTCTATGTCAAATTTTAATATAATACCTTCTATATTTGTAGCACATGTTTATTATTGGGGAGATGTTCATTTAGCAAATTTAGGTATGGAAAGAGCTTCTCAAATTAGTGCTTCAAAAACAGCATTAAATAATAATTTAGCATTCACATATCATCAGGACACACCTGTAATAAAACCTAATATGCTTGAAACTATTTGGTGTGCCGTTAATAGGATTACTAAAGATGGCGTATTACTAGGAGAAAATCAAAAAGTTACTCCTTATGAGGCTTTAAAGGCTATAACTATTAATGCAGCTTATCAAAATAAAGAAGAACATTTAAAAGGAACTATAGAAGAAGGTAAATTAGCTGATTTAGTTATATTAAGCGATAATCCTCTAACTTGCGATCCTATGAAAATAAAAGATATAGAAGTGCTTGAAACTATAAAAGAAGGAAAAACTTTGTATACAAAAAAATCTGAATTATAAATTGATTAAATAAAATTAAAATGATAAATTACTGCATTTTTTATAAAAATAAATGCAGTAATTTTTTATATATTATGTTTTTCCAATTCTATAATTTTTCTAATCTTAACAAAATAAATTATGTATATAATCACTGTAGATATTAAAATAGCAATTCCAAATCTTAAAGTTATGTTCAAAAGTGTAACCTCATATACTCCTTTTAAATACAAGATGAAATATGGTATATTGAAAAAAGTATTAACTATAAAAGACTGAAGAAGCATATATTTAATTTGTCCTATAGCGTACAATAAATTAGATATGATATTATAATATGCATAGAATATATAAAAAGGAAAAAGTATCATAATCAATGACATAACAGATTCAAGATTTTGGGCATTCATTATATACTTCATAAAATATTTGTATGTAGGTATCAATGCTATCCATATAATAACACATATAGTTGTAAGAAGAACATAAGGCTTTAAACTTCTGCTATGATCTTTGGATAAATCTGTTTTTATCAATGTGCCTATTTGATTTATAGGAATTAAAAGCCAAGCCCAATAAAAAGAATTTGCAACCCAATAATTACCCTGCTCTCCCACAATATTAATCATTCTCAAAAGCACTATACTATAAATTAAATTTCTATAAAATGATTCAAGTCCTGATATTACATTTAATGAACTTATTTTCTTATTCCACAAAAATTGAAGTTTTATTTTATCAAAAATATTATATCCGCTTTTACTTAATAATATTAAAGCTATTATTACAGAAATTAAATTCGATATTATATTATTATATGCTATACCATTAACACCCAAATTCAAAGATATAGGATATTGAGAAACAAAAAGAATATCAAAAATAATAGTTAAAAACATTTTTATTGTAGTTATTACAAAAATAGATTTATAATTTTCCAAAGCTGTATGAACTATTATCATCAAATTAAACAATACTATAGTGATATTAGCCAAAGACTCTAATCTTATATATGCAGTAGTTTGCTGATAAAGTTCTGTCTGCTGCTTCATAACAGTAACTAAATGACCTGCAAATACATTTATAACAAAAGCCATTATTATATATATAAAAGTTATTATTAATATAGAGCTTCTTACTTTATTGATGAATATATATTTTTCTTCAAATGAATCTTTATCTTTTATTTTACCAAAGAAGAAAAAAAGAGGTGCTATTATAGCTTCCTCAAATACCTCGTATATGATTCCAAGCCACATTTGCTGAGAGGCAATATTTATTCCGCTTGCATTAGGATAACTGTCAAGCAAATATATCCTGAATGTTGAATAAATAGAAGGAATCAGAGCCTGTATCATAAGAACGATAAAAAGTCTGAAATTAATTCTTTTTATTAAATTTATAGACATGATTCATTTCCTAATTTATTTTTTATAGATATGAAATTATAATATATCAACAATATATTTACATCAATATTTTTATTTATAAAATTTTTATAAATAAAATAAAAACTAATATTTATTAATTATTGCTTAATAATAAAAATAGCATATAAAATTTGATTTTTGAGATTTTTTTTACTATACTTGAGTTATCATGCATTACTTAGTTTTCTATGAATCAGCTTATTCTTTAAGCTTCTTTAGAAACAAGTCAAATCATATAACAAATAATAATCTATTACATCAAAATAATTTCTGTTACCAAAGGAGGAATGTTTATGGGAAAAATTTATAACCCAGAAAGTATTCGTAATGTTGCACTTTTAGGACATGTGGGAAGCGGTAAAACTAGTTTGAATGAAGCCTTACTCTATAGAGCTAAATCTATAGATAAAAAAGGTGAAATCGAAAGAGGAACTACAGTCAGTGATTATACAGACGAAGAAATCAAGCAAAAAATGTCCATAAGAACTTCTTTAAGTTTTATAGAATGGAAGGATCATAAAATTAATTTGCTGGACATTCCTGGGTCGGGTGATTTCAGCGGTGAGATTAACCCTGCTTTAAGAGTGGCTGAATCATGTATTGTTGTTATAGATGCAGAATTCGGAATACAAATAGAAACAGAAAAACATTGGCAGATGGCTAATAATTTCAGAAGACCTAGAATAGTATTTATCAATAAAATAGATAAAGAAATGGTTGATCATAAAGCTTTATTAGAAAAAATTGAAAATAACTTTAAAGAACCTCCTGTAGTTCCTATACAAATTCCTATGGGTAATGGTAAAGATTTTAAAGGTATAATAGATGTTATTTATCATAAAGCATATTTCAGAGATGATCATGGAAAAATAGTAGAGGCAGAAATACCTGAAGAATATTATGAAGAGTACAGAGCAACACGCGACAGATTAAAAGAATTAGTATGCGAAGTTGATGACGGACTTATGGAAAGATATTTAGACGGCGGAAAATTTACAGATGAAGAATATATAGAAGCTCTAACAAAATCTATACTTCAATATAAAGTAGTACCTATTCTATTTGGAACTTCTATAAGAGATATAGGTATGGGAGCGGTACTAGATACTATAATAAGATATATGCCTTCGCCTTCTTATGTACCTGTTACAGACGGTACAGACCTTTTAACTAATGAACCTGCAACAAGAAGCATATTAGGTGATGATAATCCTTTCGCTGCATTTGTGTTTAAAACTACTATAGATCAATATGCCGGAAGAATCTCTTTCTTTAAAGTTCGTTCCGGAAGTATAAAAAGCGGCGATGAAATATATAATTCCAGAACAGGTAAAAAAGAAAAAGTATCTCATATATATATGGCTAGAGGAAAAAAACAAATAGAAAGCGACACTATTACAGCAGGAGATATAGGAGTATTAGCAAAACTTTCAGACTGCAGAACAGGCGATACTATAAGTTCTCCGTCTGCCCCATTCCAATTCTTACCTCTTAAAGTCCCTCAGCCTATATACTTTACCGCTATTAAAATACTCAAAAATGATATAAAAGCTCTTGAAGTACTTGATACTATTGCTCAGGAAGATTTAACTTTTCATGTAGAGTATGACAGTGAAACTAAAGAAACTATCATTAAAGCTATGGGTGCTTTACAGGTAAAATTAGCATTGGAAAGAGTAGTATCTCTTACTAAAGCTGAAATAGAACAAAGTGTTCCTAGAGTAGCATACAGAGAAACTATAAGAAAGAAAGCTCAGGCACAATACAGACATAAAAAACAATCCGGAGGAAGCGGACAGTTCGGAGAAGTTCATTTAGAAGCAGAACCCCTTCCTAGAGACGGCGGTTATGAATTTATTAATGATATATTCGGAGGAGCTATACCTAAACAATATATACCGGGAGTAGAAAAAGGTATACAAGATGCTATGGCACAGGGACCTTTGGGAAGATATCCTATGGTTGATATAAAAGTAAGACTTTTTGACGGTAAATACCATGATGTAGACTCTAATGAATTGTCATTTAGAATAGCAGGTTCTATGGCAGCAAAAGAAGCATTCAAAAATGCAAGTCCTGTATTATTAGAGCCTATTATGAAAGTTACAGTTTATGTGCCTGAGGAGTTTACAGGTGCTATAATGAATGAACTTACAGGTAAAAGAGGAAAAATTTTGGGTATGGAAGCAGCATCAAATACTATACAGATGATTAAAGCTGAAGTTCCATTATCTGAAATGCTTACTTACTCTATAGAAATGAAAGCATCTACTTCAGGAAGAGGTACTTTTGAAATGGAGCATTCCCACTATCAAGAGCTTACAGGACCTTTAGCCGATAAGGTTATAGAGGAAAGAAAAGCATTGCTTGGCAGCGGAGAGTAATAATTAGAGGTAATGTATATAAAAATAAAGTTGATATTTTTTATATACTATCATATAATATTAGAATATGTATAAAACTAGGAGATTGTATGCTCAAAATAATTGACAAAATCACAAAAGAACATGTATTTGAAGACTTGGAATCAAAAGACAAAGAATCACTTTTTAGAGCGTTAAGTGAAAAAATTGCACCAGTTGCTTCTGCTTCTGCAGATGCTATATTCGATGCATTCAAAAAACGTGAAGATGAATACACTACTAACATTGGAAATGGGGTTGCTGTTCCTCATGGAAGAATACAAGGTTATGGAAAAACTGATATATTTGTTGGTTTCTTAAAAGATGAAATTAACTATGATTCAGACTCTGATGAAAAAAGTCCTGTTAAACTTGTATTTGCAATACTTTCCGATCTTGATAACCCACAGGATTACCTTTTAAACCTTTCTCAAATTTTCTTCTTGGTAAATCAAAAAGAAATACTTGATAAAGTTATGGCTACTAAAAGCTATGATGAACTTGCTTCTGTTTTAGAATCATTCAAAAAATTAGATGAAAAATTTGAAGCTGAAAAACAAATTAAATTCTTAATTGAACTTGAAAGAGCTGAAATACAAATTAAAGCTTATGAACTTTACAGCTCTACTCACTCTCAGCAAAAATCTGATGTTGTTTTAGAAGAGTATAAAAAATACAAAGACACTATATTAAGCAAAATTGATGTTGCTGTATTAGAAAATTACAAAAGGATTAAAGAAAATAAAGGTGAAGCCCTAGCTAAAATAGAAAATTACAAATGCAGTGCTTGTAATGTTGCTATACCTAAAATGACTGTTAATGAAGTTAGAAGACAAAATCAAATTATTATGTGCTTCCACTGCGGAAGAATATTATTTACTACTGACTGATAACATTAATGATAAGTAATTTATTAAAAATATGGACAGCTAAAAGAAATGTTTTAATAATACTTCTTTTAGCTTTCCTTTATATTTCATGCTCGCCTAATAAACCTAGCTCTCTTCTTTCTGAGTTTTATAACTACCCTAATCCCTTTTCGCCTTCTAACGGTGAGAATACTACATATAAGGTATCCATTGAAAGCGGTGAAATTATAAGTGCAAAAGTGGAAATATATTCTCAAAATGGTGATTTAATGGATTCAAAAGATTTAATTATTGATGCTTCAAAAAAAACAGCATCTTGTATATGGTCCGGACTTGATAAAAATGGTAAATATCTTCCTTCTGCCGTTTATAATGCTAAAGCAACAGTAAAAGATAATCAGGATTCCACATTTACAGCTGAATTCAAAACTTCTATAAGATAATAAGATAAAATCAGAAAATTAAAATAAAACTATTAATTAAATAAGCTTTATATTGTTGTTAGCGATAAACTTTTTATTTATGCATTATTAAAAATCAGCTGACAACTTCATTCATCAGTTATCAGCTGCTCCTTTATAGCTTTAATTAGAATTCTTTATTTTTTCTATCCAAGTATTATATTCTTCTTCTGATATTTCATCTAATATCTTCACATAAGGTTTTAATTTCTGATGAGGTTTTGTGAAATAGCTTATATCCCATTTTACAGGTTTTGTCCACATTCCTTCACTATCCATAATCAGTATATGAGTGCCGTCTAAATCAGGAATTTCTTCCGGAGACATATCACTATATAATATTTTATAACAATCCAATTCACCATTCTCATCTTCAATATTGTAACTGCCGTCTTTTTGAAGTGCATATATGGTGTAATACTGCTGATGTGCCTCTGTTTCCATTAATTCCTGAGGATGTTCATTTCCAATGGCTATATTATAAATAGTTTCATTAAACTCATAATTATCTATACCGTATCTTTTTAATAATCCTTTTTTATATAATTCTGCTTCTAATAGTGTTATAAGATAATATCCATTACTCATATCTGAAGCCTCTATATAAAAACCTCTCTGTACTTTAGAAGAAAGAACAAGAATTTTTGTCTTACAGCATGCCTCTATACCAATATGTATATATGATAAAGCATTAATATAAGGCTCTAAATATTCTATATGATCTTCAAGTCCTAAATTAATAAAATACTTTCTTAAATCCTGATTAGAACATATAACCGTCATAACAGGAGGAATCATCATATCAATTCCAATAAATGCCTCTAATGGTTTATAATCTAATCTGTACATAATATCTATATTAATGCGGGCTATATCATCATCAGTAAGATCATCTTCGTCTACATTATAAAGCTGAGCGGCATTCTCTATAAAACGGCAGGCATTATCTATATTTCTAAAAAATAAATTAATAATATTTTTACCTATTTCATCATCTATTATATCTTCATGATGAATTGAATGTCCTACAAAATTGGCAGCATAGTATGATTTTAGTATATCCATATTTTCAAATTCTGATGCTATTTGTCTGCATATATCCAATTCTTTATCATGATTTTCTTTTACATACTCTTTTAATTTTAAGAATTTCTCGTTTTGAGATACAAGTTTTTTATTTGCAACTTCTTCAACATTTGATTTTTGCTTAGTGTAGTCAATATACTCTTTTAATATGTCTTCCATTGATAATATCTCCTAACATTTTTTATATATTATATCATAAAAATTGAATATAAGGTATAAGTAAAACAAGTAAAATAGAATAAATTAAAGCAGGAAGAAAATCTCCTGTTTTTATTTTAGTTAATTTTAATAAATTTATTCCTATCATCATAACTGTAGCCCCTCCTACAGCAGAAACTTCATTAAGCATTGTTTCAGAAACATAAGGCTCTAAAAAAGATGAAAGTATAGTTAAAGCACCTTGATATACAAATATGCTTATTATAGAAAAAGCAACTCCTATACCATAAACTGTAGCCATAAATACTGCAACAAATCCGTCTATTACACTTTTAGTGAATATTAAATCATATATACCTTGAGTTCCTGCCTGAAATGAGCCTAATATAGACATAGAGCCTGAACAGAAAAGTATTGAAGAAGTTAAAAATCCTAAAGCAAAATTACCTGAATTTTCCTTAAAAGCAAATTTATTTTTTAAAAACTCTCCGAAAAATTCTATTTTTTCTTCTATTCTAAAGAATGTACCTGTAACTCCTCCAAGCATTATTGACACAGCAAATATCAATATATGCTTTGTAGTTATAGCCATAGTTATACCGATAGTAAGAGATATTATACCTGCTGCTATAAAAACAGGTTCTTCATACCTTTTTGATAATTTATTTTTAAATGCAAAACCTATAACAGAACCTACAAGAACTGCTATCATATTAACAAAAACCGCTATCATACTTTAATCCTAACATTATTATAATATATAATTAGCTATATAAATTAAATAATATAATGCTTCTTTCAAATTTTATCAACAGTAATTTTTTATGCTTTCATAAAATTTTTTAAAAGTATTATCAATATTATCTTCCCAACTGTGATGAGTGAATATAATATGTGCTGATTCTCTGTATAATCTGTCTCTTTGTTTTGATAATTCCAACAATTTATTTTTATCTTTAGCAAGAAGAGGTCTTTGAGAAGGATCTATATTTTCAAGTATGATGTCAGGATTTCTGTCTACAAAAATAGTTAATCCTTTATCCTTCATAATATTTCTATTTTTTTCAGAGAGAACTATACCTCCGCCTGTAGATATGACGGCATTACTTAGGCTGCTTAATTCCTGCAATACATCACTTTCAAGATTTCTAAAATAAGTCTCTCCATTATTAGCAAAAATCTCTGTTATAGTACTGCCCTCTTTATCTTCTATAAAAGAATCCATATCATAAAACTGATAATTTAATTTTTTAGCGAGCATTTTTGATAATGCACTTTTTCCGCATCCCGGCAAACCTATAATAAATATAATTTTACTATTTTTTATATCTTTATTATTCATTATATACACCTAAAATAATTAAATTTTCAACGCTTTTTTTAAACTCTTCAAACTCTGATTTGTTCTTTTTAAAATCACCTGTCATATCAATATAAAAATAATACTGCCATTTTCTTTCAACATGCGGACGGCTTACTATAGAAGTTAAATTAAAACTTTTTAATTTCTCCAAAGAATCCGCCAAACTTCCTTCTTCATGAGGAAGAAGAAATCTGATAGTCATTTTATTGCCTGTTGTTAAAGCATTATCATAATTAGCAACTATAATAAAACGAGTGGTATTGCCTTTAATATTTTCAATATTTTCTTCAAGCATTTCTAAATCATAAATTTTGCAAGAATGCTTATTAGAAATGGAAGCCATAGTTTTATCGTCTCCATTAGAAACTATGAATGCTGCTTCTGCTGTATTAGATGATGTTAACTCTTCAAAATTATTTTCTTTTATAAAATTAGAACATTGTTTTAAAGCCTGATGATGGGATATTACTTTTTTAATATCTTTTATACTAGTGCCTTTTTTTGCCATAAGTCCGTATTCTATAGGAAGATAAACTTCTCCGACTATCTTACAATTATAATCAGCAAGTATATCCAAAACTTCATTAACCATCCCTGTGGAAGAATTCTCTAAGGGCAAAACTCCGTAATAACATTCTCCGCTTCTTATGCTCTCAAGTACATCATCAAAATGTTCTTTCTTTACAAGTTTAGCATTCTCACCAAAAAATTTTAAAGCCGCTTCATGTCCGTTTCCGCCTTCTCTGCCCTGATATACTATTTTTTCATCGTATTTTATATTTTCTTTATTATCATCTTTTTTATCTTCTGCTGAATTATATCCTCCAATCAAATGTTTCTGAAGCTGTTTTGATGTATACATTATATCATTATAAATAGTAGTAATTAATCCTGATAATTCTTTATTTTCAAGCAATTCTATTTTTTTTGCTATTACTTCTTTTTCTCTTTTAGGATCGAATATAGGGGCATTATATTTCTTTTTTGTCTCCCCCACTTTCAAACTTATTTTCATTCTTTCATCTATCAAATTTACTATCTGCTTATCTATTGAGTCAATTTCTTTTCTTAATTCCTGTAATTCATCATTAAGCATAATTATATCCCTTTTATAAATTTAAATATTTAAGATTATACTAAATAGATTTCAAATTGTAAAGGATTTTATTTTTTATAAATTATATAAAGCTCTAAATTTAATAAAAGCTAGGGCGGGTGCTTTGATATCTATATAAAACAAAGAAAGAAATTAATTTTAATTTTAAAAAAATTAATAAGTATAGTGGGCGGGGGATTAGAGAAAAGTTCAAAAGAAAATTTATTTTAATTTCCCACCCTTTAAGTTTATAGTTTACTCTGTAATATGTATTTTATTTATATTGATAACTAATCAAGAAAAAGCATACCCACCCAAGCATTTTTTAAATTTTATGGCTTTTAACTGCACGCGATAAATAGAATTCTAATTTATAGTGCAATTATATAATTTCAGACTAGATTTGTTTTTATTAAAGTCTTTTATATTTTATTTATAAATGTTTCTTATTTAAATTAAAGATATAATTTATTAATTTCTCTATATTAAAACAGTTATATTTTTTATACTCTTCATAATCAATAATATTAATAAAGTATAAATTATTGACTTTATACAACATAAGTATAGAATAATAAAAAATTATTTAAATAAAAAAACTATAATGAAAAATTTTATAAAAAATGAACTTAAAAATTGGAAAGCTTTAGAAGTATTATGGACACTAACAGCAAGCGGTATAATATTGTCGCTTTCTATATATTGGAAAGAAAATATTATAGGCATAGTATCATCAATAAGCGGTATATTATGCGTAATACTTACAGGTAAAGGAAAATTATCTTCATATATATTTGGAATGATTAATACTATTCTATATTCGTATATTGCTTTTAATGCCAAATACTATGGTGAGTTTATGCTTAATGTCTTCTATTATATACCTATGAATATAGCCGGGTTTATACTTTGGAGCAGAAATTTAAATAAAGAAAACAGCGAAGTTATAAAAACAAAATTGGATAATAAATATAAAACTATAATATTTACTTTCTCTTTTATATCAATATTTATTTACGGACTTATATTAAAAAAATTAGGAGGCTCTCTTCCCTTTGTAGATAGTGCAAGTACAGTATTTGCTATAACAGCTCAGATACTATGCATAAAAAGATGTTCAGAACAATGGATAATGTGGATATTAGTAAACATTTTAAATATTTCTATATGGTATATTAACTTTTCAATTGGAGGAGATAATATAGCAACTTTACTTATGTGGAGTGTATATTTAGTTAATGCTATATTTATGCTTATAAAATGGTACAAAGAAGCAAATGCTGCAAAAAATTGATAAATTAAGTATTTAATAAAAATAATTATTATTCGGAGTTTTTATGTATAATGTAGGAATGTACGCAGGATCATTCAATCCAATTCATCTAGGTCATGTAAGATGCATAATAGAAGCAGCTAATCAATGCCGAACTCTTTATATAATTTTATGCATTGGAAATAATAGAAATGAAATTGACAGAAAAATTAGATACAGATGGATTTATCAATTAACCAAACATATAGGAAATGTAAAAATTCTATTTATAGAAGATAATGCAAAAACAAAAGAAGATTATACAGAAGATTTATGGGAAGAGGATTCTATAAAAATTAAAAATGCTATAGGCAGAAAGATTGATGCAGTATTTTTGGGAGATGATTATAAAGATAAAGATTCTTTTTATACGAGATACTATAAAGAGTCAGAATTAATATTTATAGAGAGAAATGAAATAAGTTCTACAAAGATTAGAGAAAATGTTTATAAGTATTGGGATTATATTCCTAATATAGTAAAGCCTTATTATACAAAAAAAATTTTACTTTTGGGAAGCGAAAGTACAGGAAAGTCAACACTTACAATTAATTTAGCGAATTATTATAATACCAACTATATAGAAGAAGCAGGCAGAGAATTATCCGAAAAATCTGGAACGGATTTGCTTATGCTTTCAGAAGATTTTACAGAAATACTTTTAACTCATAAACTAAATGAAATAAAGGCATTAGAACATAGCAATAAAATATTATTTATAGATACTGATGCTGTAATTACAAATTTTTATATGCATTTTTTGAAAGATGAAAATATAATTAATAATGAAATATTAGCAAAGGCAATTATTAATATAAATAAATATGATGCAGTATTATTTTTAGAACCTGATGTGGATTTTGTTCAGGACGGAGACAGAAGCGAAGTAATAAAAAATGACCGAGAAAAATACAGCAGGAAAATAAAAGATATACTTGATAATCTAAAAATTAAATATTATTCTATAAACGGAGATTATCAGTCGAGGTTTAAGAAGTCTGTTTTCATAATAGATGGGTTATTAGAAAACAAATAATTATATATTTATAAGATTTAATTATTAATATACATCTATTGGCTATATAATACTTTACTTTTATCTGTATTTTAGTATAATAGTTTAGCAAATATTACTTTGTATTATTTAGCATGTTTTAATATTAAAATTATTATTAGGGAAATTAATAAATGACTTTTGTATCTCCAAAATTTTTATTCTTACTTCTGACTTTACCTATTATAATATTTTTATATATACAAACAAGAAAAAATCATTCATACTCAGTAAAGCATCCAAGGGTAAGTATGTCAAAAGTGTTAAAATCAAGATACTATGTAAAAGATATACCATTTATATTTATAATATTGGCACTTGCTTTTTCTATTATAGGTTTAGCTCGTCCTGCAAAAGTTTCACATTTATCGGATATTAACGGAGAAGGTGTTTATATTTCTCTTGTTGTCGATGTGTCGCCTTCTATGATGGCTGAAGATATGATGCCTACAAGACTTGAAGCTTCTAAAAAAACTATGATAGATTTTATAAAAAAAAGAAATTTTGATAAAATAAGTTTAGTAGCATTTGCATTGAGAGCTTCTGTACTATCACCTGCTACCTTTGATTACACTTCATTAGAAGAAGAAATAAAAAAGATAGAAATAGATGAAGAAGGTTCTACTTCTATAGGACTTGGAATTGCAACTGCTGTTGATATGCTTAGAAGTGTTAAAGAGGATAATGAAAAGATTATTATACTTCTTACAGACGGAGAAAATAACTCTGGAGAAATAGATCCTAAATTAGCTTCTGAAATAGCTTCCAATTTCAATATCAAAATATACACAATAGGTATAGGCGATGCTAATGGAAGTCATGCTTGGGTAACTTATGATGATCCTAACTATGGTAAAAGAAGAATAAGAGCCGATTTTACTCTTAATGAAGAAGCTTTAATTGACATAGCAGCAACTACAGGCGGAAAATACTTTAATGCTAAAAATGCTTCAGCTTTGGATAATGTTTATAATACAATAGACAGATTAGAGAAAAAACCCATATTAGATGATGATTTAATTCAGTATAAAGAATTGTATAAGCCGTTTATAATAATAGCTTTTCTTTGTTTATGCCTGAGTATTATACTTTCTACAACTAGATTCTTAATAATACCATAGTTTGACATGTATTACAATATTTAATTAATACTATATGTAATAATAATTATTATAAAAATTAATAGTTATTCATACTAAATTGTAATAATTATTAAATATTTTATTGACTATTTATATTAACTAATATAAAATAGATTGATTATATTTTAATAAAGAGGTAAAACTATGGCAGAGATAAAAAATTATTATTTCTCTTCTGAATCGGTAACAGAAGGCCATCCTGATAAGATCTGCGATGCTGTAAGCGATGCAGTCTTAGACGAATGTTTAAAACAAGATCCAAATTCAAGAGTAGCTTGCGAAACTTTAGCAAAAACAGGTATGATTTTTATTGCTGGAGAGATAACTACAAAAGCTAAATTGGATTATCAAAAAATCGCCAGAGATACCGTAAGGCGAATAGGTTACACAAGCAGCGAAATGGGTTTTGACGCTGATACTTGTGCGGTAATGGAGGCTATTGCTGAGCAGTCTCCTGATATAGATATGGGTGTTAGTGCCGGTAAGGGATTATTTAATTCTGAATCATCAAATGTTTCTGAAGGTGCAGGCGACCAAGGTATAATGTTCGGTTATGCTATAAATGAAACTGAAACTTTTATGCCTTTAACTATATATTTAGCTCATAGATTGGCAGAGCGTTTGGCTAAAGTTAGAAAAGACAAAATAGTTGACTATTTAAGACCAGACGGCAAAAGTCAGGTTACTGTTGAATATAAAGACGGTAAAGCCGCTAGAATAGAAGCCGTTGTTATTTCCACTCAGCATGCCGCAGGCGTTGATCACAAACAAATAGAAGCTGACATAAAAAAACATGTTATTAGTGAAATATGTCCTGCTAATATGCTTGATGAAAACACTAAATACTACATTAACCCAACAGGTTCATTTGTAGTAGGCGGACCTATGGGCGACTGCGGATTAACAGGAAGAAAAATTATCGTAGACAGCTACGGCGGACATGGTGCACATGGCGGCGGAGCTTTCTCTGGTAAAGACCCTACAAAAGTAGACAGAAGTGCTTGCTATATGGCTAGATATGTTGCTAAAAATATAGTAGCTTCCGGCATAGCTGACAGAGCTTTAGTTCAGTTTGCTTATGCTATAGGAGTACCTGAGCCTTTATCTGTATATGTTAATACTTTCGGTACAGCAAAAGTTCATGATGAAGTATTGGCTAATATAGTTACTAAAGAGCTTGATTTAACTCCTGCTGGTATAATCAAAAGATTAGATTTGAGAAGACCTATTTATGAAAAAACTACAGCTTACGGACATTTCGGAAGAGAGCTTCCAGAGTTCACTTGGGAGAAAACAGATATAAAAGATTTGTTTGCTAATGCTAAATAATTAAAAAAATAAAATATAAAAAGTTTTAAACATTCAGGGCTTGTTAATAAAATATTAGCAAGCCTTTTTATTATAAATATTTTTAGGATATCATTATGAGAAAATTAAGAAACGATTTTATGAAAGATCCAGATTTAATAAAAGTAGTTGATATAGTAAAAAAAGATGATACTTTGTTATTTTGTATAAGAGAAAATAATATTAATGTTTATTATAGAGGAGTAAGTATTTTAAAATTTGAAGATGGTAAAGGAATAGATAAATCAAATTATAATAAAGTATATCTTTCAAATTCTGAATTAAATACATCTAATGTAGATGAATGGATTAAAAATATTGTAGCATTAAAGAATTTAGTTGATACACAAATAAGTAACTTCCAAACAGAAAAAGAATTTCAGCAATTGGTGGTTAGAACAAATACAAGTTCTAAATTGGCATTGGAGTCGGATTATTATTTTGTTGATATTGAAAGTATAGATCCTGATATGAAAGAATGCCGATTTGATATAGTTGGTTTTAAATGGACTAATAGAAAAAATATTAGTAAATGCCAATTGTGTATCGTAGAAATGAAATATGGTAAAGATGCTTTTGATAATATGAATAAACATTTTAGTGATATCTTATATTTAGACGGACATTCTCATCTTGATGATTTAAAAATACAAACTATAAGTCAATTTAGACAATTAATAGAATTAGGATTAATAAATTTAAGAAGCGGAGCAGATAAAAATGCAGATGATATTAAAGAATTAGATAAAAAAGCAGAATGTATTATTTTGTTTGCCGATTTGAATCCTAAAAGTGAGCTTACTTATAGAATATATAAAGAAGCTATAAAAACACAATCTCAATCAAAAAATATAGAAATAAAATTTGCAGTATCTTCATTTATGGGATATGCATTATTCAATCAATTTATATTAGACTTGGATCAATTTAAAGACTTCTGCACCAGACTAAAAATAAAAAATTTCTAAATTATAAAAAGCATACTAATATTTATAATGCATATTAGTATGCTTTTATTTTATTAATAGACTTGTTTCAAAACTACTTGACAAGATTATATATATGAATTTTAGTAATTTATTAATTATAAAAACAATGTTTTATATATTGTATAACTTATTATTCTAGTATATAAATATGCAGTCCTTCGCCTACCGACCGCAGAGCGTGGCACAACTGTGTACTTCGTAGGACTAGTCCACACAAATTTATAAAAAATTAGTTTTAAAACAAGTCTAATATAATACTCACACTACTATTTTTAATATTTTAATATATAATACTTTTCACTAATAAAACAAAAGGCTTAAATAAAATGATACTTAAAGAACTTACAATTCGTTCTTTTAGAAATTACAATGAAAATTTATTTGAATTCTCTGACAAAATAAATGTGCTTTACGGACATAACGGCTGCGGTAAAACTAATATACTTGAAGCAATATATATGCTTGGAAACGGAGTATCATTTAGAACAAGACTTGACAGAGAGCTTGTACAAAATGGAAGTGATAATTATTTTTTGAGAGGCATTTTCAGAGAAGATGAATTAAATTATGACACTAATATAGAAATAGCATACCAAAAAAAAGTAAAAAAGGTATTTATAGATAAAAAAGAAGTGTCTTCAAGAAAAGATTTAATAGGAAGAATACTTTATGTTATATTTCTGCCAAATGATACTGACTTGGTAATAGCAGAGCCTAAATTAAGAAGAGATTATTTTAACATGCTAATATCAACAATATCATCAGAATATTTGCTTGCATTAATCAAATATAATAAACTCTTAAAAATGAGAAATATTTGTATCACTACAAAACCTAATGAAGCATACATTTATAATAATGATATAGCCAAACTTTCCATTTATATAGCTGGTGAAAATAAAAAATATTCTTCTCTTTTAGAAGATAAAATGAATGAAATCTATAAAAATATTTTTAATAATGAAAACCCTTATGCTATAAAATATCAGTCTACCATAGAAGACATATCAAATGAAAATGAATACATAAAAAAACTAGAAAGCACTTTAAACGAACAAATAAGAATGCGTACCACATATTTTGGGATACATAGAGCAGAGTATCAATTCTTTTACAAAGATTCGCTTTCAAAAAAATTCTCATCTCAGGGCGAGAAAAGAATGTTTACTCTTATAATGAAACTTGCAAGTGAAAAAATATTATCAGAATACAGAAAAAAATCCCCTATTCTGCTTATTGATGATGCTATGCTTGAGCTTGATAATACAAGACGAGATAATATACTTGAATACATAAAAACATTAGGACAGGTATTTATTACCGTTACAGAAAAAGAGAAAGTGAAAAACTTTGAAAACGGAAAAGTTTTTGATATACCAAATATAAGAATGTAAAAATTATAAAATAGCCAAAAATTAAATACAAACCTCAAACTAGAGAAGAATTGCAAAAGTTGGCGAAAGATGAAAATATATATTTGCGTGATATTGATACAAGTTTAATTACTGATATGAGCAGATTATTCAGAAATACAGTTTTCAGGTTCGCCTATAGAAAATAATCCACATTCTTAGTATATAGAAAATTAATTGATTATAGTACAATTATATAATAGAAATGAGTAATAAAAATAAGAATTATATTATAATATTAGAGGATTTTTGGATGAACATATTATTTTATTTCCATTAGATCGTCTTTTATCATTATTTGAAACAACAATAACATAATAAATTAAATTAAACATATTCTTAGGTTTTATTTTAGATTTATCATACAAAATTTTTGCTAATTTTTTTGATTTATTTTCTATACCATGAGGAATTTTATTTTTTTCTTTACTAACTATATAAGTCTTTAATTCTTTAGTATCTATTAAATGTTTTAACTTAACATTATTTGAAATATTTTTAATCGTTTCTATAATTTGAATATATGCTTTATCTATTTTTTGACCTTTTAATTCTATAAAATTAGAAACTTCTTTTTCTCTATATGCTAAATAATCACATTTTTTTACATCATCACTAAATATACCATTATCGACTTTTATAATAAAAATATCATTATCTGCTTTTATATAAAGTTTTGTTTGTGCATCTGACAAAGTTTTTATATCATCTTTTTTTAATAACTCATAATTACTGTTCATTATTTAATTCCATATCAAATAATTTAGTATATGTTTCATTAATAGTATTAGATATATCATCTATTTCTTCGCAGTTAATTTCATTTTCTTCATTAATAAGATTTGTATATCTAAAATCATTTAAATATAATTTAAAAGCATTTATTTCATTAGGATTAATATATGAATATTCCCCCACAATATTATTAATTTTTTCAATTTTTTCTTTATTGTTTTTATAATTTTCTTTTAATTTTCCAGCATACAGTAAATTATTTGCACTTGTCAATATATAAGGACTATGAGTTGTAATCAAAATATTACTATTGGTTATATTCATAAAATTAACAATGAAGTCTATAATTTCTTTTTGCATATTAGGATATAAATGGGCTTCTGGTTCTTCTATTATAACAAAAATATTTTTTTTATTAAGCCATATTATACCTAATAAAACATTTAAAAGCCACAGTATTTCCTGCTGTCCAGACGATATTTTATCTACAGGTATTTTTTTATTAGTATTATCCAATTTTATATATCCAAACTTATCATCACAAAAATACTGCCCCCCCATATATTTTTCTATTTTTTTATTCATTTCATTTAAAATTATTTTTTTGTCATCATCATTGACATTTTTTACAAAATTTCTAACTCCATCTTTAAATAAGAACTCTATTTTTTCAACAAGTGTAAGAAAAGGATAAAATATAAAATCTATAGTATTATAATCCAATCTAGTTCTTTGATTATTCAATAATGCTATAGAACTTCTTGAGGCTGGTATATAATAAGTTATTAATTCATTTTCAAAAAAATCATTTATTTCTTTACCTATTCCTCTTTCAAAAATATCTTCAAACCTTACCACACTATTAACATTTAAATATTCCCCAAAAAGTCTTTTTATATCTATTTCTAATTTATTAAAAAATATTATTATATTCTCACTATAATTAATATCTAGATTATTATTTTTTTTTGTAATTTCTATATAAGTATTATATTTGTATACATATTTTAAATATAAATCATTATCTATATTCTCCAATTTCCCAAATATACTTATAAAAAAATCTTTTATTATATTATAATATATTTCTTTTATCCTGTATTGTATTTTATTTTTATAAGCAAATATATAAAATCTTATTTGAGTATTTATTTCTTTGAAGAAAAATATTGCTTTACTTATTGTGCTTTTTCCTGAAGATTGTTCGCCTATAATCAAATTAAATCTATTAATTTCCATTTCAAAATCTTTTACTACAAGCAAATTCTTAATAATTATTTTCTGCATATTATCTCCATTAATCATATAAAAACTATTATACTTAAAATATAAAAAATTGTCTATATTGAAAATTTTAGGTTTATATATATATTATAAAAAATAGCATTAATAATTATATGTTTTTATAGGAATACATTATGCATAAATACAAACCTCAAACTATAGAAGAATTGCAAAAGTTGGTGAAAGATGAAAATACATATTTAGGTGATATTGATACAAGTTTAATTACTGATATGAGCAGATTATTTAGAAATACATTTTTCAGGTTAGCCTATAGAAAATAATCCTCTTTCTTTGTATATAGTAAATTAAAAAATAAAATTTTATTATAACTCCCCCGCCCTTTATATTTTTTTGTTTTAATTAACTATTTTATTTTCATAATATTTATAACTTTATTAGAATTTTTAGCACCCGCCCAAATTGGTTTAAATTTGTTGTATTTTCACCGCACGCAAAACTATATTAAAAAATTAATTTCATTATTGATACAATTTAAATTTATTATAAAAGTGAATTCAGCGTGCGTTAAAGAGATTATCAAATTTACAAAATTAACTAATTAAAAATTATATCAGCTTTTTTTTTTGCTAAAGCTGCAAAAATATAAATGTTATAATTTATTTAGTGTATATAAAAAATTGAAAAATATTTCAAAAAATATAAAATAACATAAAATAAATTAGGACATATAATGATGAAATACAAACCTCAAACTAGAGAAGAATTACAAAAGTTAGTACAAGATGAAAATATTTACTTGGGCGATATTGACACTAGTTTAATTACCGACATGAGCGGATTATTTTCTTTAATAAAAAGAGAAGATTTTTCTGGTATAGAAGATTGGAATGTTTCTAATGTTATTGATATGAGTTTTTTATTTATTGAATGCAATATTTTTAACGAAGACATTTCAAATTGGAATGTATCTAATGTACAAACTATGAGAGGCATGTTTGAATTCTGCAATAGCTTTAATCAAAATATAAATGATTGGAATATAAGTAATGTAAAAGATACAGCATTTATGTTTAAAAGCTGCCGTAATTTTAATCAGCCTTTGGATAAATGGGATACTTCTAATATTGAATATATGAATGGAATGTTTAAAGGCTGTACTAATTTTAATCAAAATATAAATGATTGGAATACAAGTAAAGTTAAGGATATGTCACTTATGTTTAGAGGCTGTATAGATTTTAATCAGCCATTAGATAAATGGGATACTTCTAATGTAATAAGTGCTACTGGTATGTTTATGAATTGTAGAAATTTCAATCAAAATATTAATAATTGGAATGTTTCTAAATTAGAATATGCAAATAATATGTTTGAAGAATGCTGGAATTTCAATCAGTCTTTAGATAAATGGAATACTTCTAGTGTAATAAGTACTGCTAGTATGTTTAAGCATTGTATAAACTTCAATCAAAATATTAATAATTGGAATGTTTCTAAATTAGAATATGCAAATAGTATGTTTGAAGATTGTTATAGTTTTAATCAGCCTTTAGATAAATTGGATACCTCTAATTTGAAATATATATCAAATATGTTTAAATTTTGCTATGAATTTAATCAGCCATTAAATACTTGGAATACATCTCAAATTATAGAAATGGATTATGTTTTCGATAAAGCTAAAAAGTTCAATCAGCCTTTAGATAATTGGGACACTTCTAATGTAGTATCTATGCAATGTTTATTTTATGATGCAGAAAGTTTTAATCAGCTTTTGGGTACTTGGAAAGTTAATAAAGTAGAAAATATGATTGGAATGTTATTCAGAAGCGGTTTTCAGTATTATGATTCTTTAGAGGATTGGAATATTGAATCTCTTGAGTATTTAGGCGATTGGTCTGATGTTATTTCTAAAAATATAGATAAATTAAGTTTGAAATGGATTTTATATTTATATGCTTTTGATAATGAACATAAAATTATAATAAAAAAAATAGAAGAAAATATAAAAGAGATTTATAAAATAGCTTCAGAAATAAAAAATAAAAAAGTTCAATCAGCTAAAAGAAAATTAGAAAATATTTATTTTAATGATTTAAAAGAATTTCTTAATTATCAATTATTTGATACTATTGAACAATATGAAGAAAGTATCAATAAAAAATTAAGTAGAAAAGATGAAAAGAAAGTTTCTTATATAGAAAATTGTAATGTGCTAATAAAAGATAAATCAAGAGAAGCTGATACAAGAGTAATAAAATATATATATTTAAAATATTTGGAGCTTAAAAGAGACATTTATCATCTTATTGAAATTGACTCTATTATTAATTTACTTGACAGAGAAAGTTTTTTGACTTTTGCTAAAAATATTTATATAGAAACATATAAAGAAGCTGCTGTTGTTGTTTATAGTTTATACGGAGGAGATGAGGCTTTAAGAGAAATATACAAAAAAGAGAAAGACTCTAATTTCTTTTTGATAATTTTATCATCAGTAAAAACAACAGAATATAGTATTAAATTATTATATGATATCTATTCAAAAACTAAAAAATCAGAATTGAGAGAAGAGGCTTTTAATTTACTAAATAAAATATCAAAAGAAATAGGACTTGATATTAATGATTTAGAATTGAAGTTTACTTCTAATTTCGGATTTGATACAAAAGGTGAAAAAATTATTAATGATGATTATAAATTGATTTTAAATAGTGATTATTCTGTGAATGTATTTGACATAAAAAATAATAAGGTATTAAAGGCAGTATCCAAAAACTTTGATGATAACATAAAAGAAGAAATAAAATATATTAAAAATGAAATTCCAAAAGTGATAAAAAAACTTTCTATAAAATTAACTAAATCATTGATGTATGAGAAAAATATAATTATGCTTTCTTTAAGGAGGTATTTATTGATAATCCTTTAATGAATAAATTTTCTTCTTCACTTATTTGGAATTTGTATGATAAAGATAATCTGTTTTTAACAACATTTAGATACTCTAATGACGGAAGCTATTCAAACTACGAAGATGAAGAAATAAATATTGATGAAAATAGTTTTATAAGTTTGGCAAGCCTCATAGAAATGGAAGAAGATACTATAAATAAATGGAAAAAACAATTAGAAGATTATGAATTAACCCAACCTATACAGCAATTAAGTATAATAAAATTAGATAAAAATAATTTAGAAAATGAAATAAATAAATTACAGAACATAGAAATATCTTACGGTACTTTTAAGGCTTTTGGTTCTAGATATTCAATGAATCCTAGTTATTTAGAATATGGTACAGTTGAAAGTTATAATTTAAAACTAGACAATAACGATTATTTTGAAATAAAAATAAATGCCAATAATGATATTGATTATAAAGATAAAGTTAAAATAAATATACAATTCTCTAATGAAAATAATCAAAAAGTATCAGAAAGATTTATTTATACTTTACTAGCTCTTATAATATGGGATTTTAGATTATATAAATAATTATCTTTTTAAATATTCATCAAAAAGTTTTATTATATCATCTCTTTTATTTTTTGCTGCCAATCTGTATGCAGTATTTCCATAGCTATTTCTATCAGTAGGACTAGCCCCTGCTTTTAAAAGTTCTTCTATTATATTTATAGGTGTTCCTATAGTTCTGTATATTTTTTTATTTAAATTACTATCCTGAACAGGAGCTTCATATTCATACATTACCGCTCTTATTAAAACAGTATTTCCATTTCTATCGCGTGCATTAACATCAGCACCAAGTTCTATCACTTTTTTTATTAATTCAAAATCTAACTGCCTTTTTTCTATCAAATACATAAGAAGTGTTTTTCCGTCATTTGTACTTGAAGAATTTACATCAGCACCTAAATTTATATATTCATTTAATATTTCCGTAGAATGAGTGCTGTCAAAATTCGTAGATATCACTTGAGAATTATATATAATAGCCTCGTTCAAATTACTTGCCCCAGCATTTACTAATTCTTTTATTATATCAATATTAGTTGCCGCAGTTAAAGGTGATTTTCTCTCAGCACCTTTATAATTTCTGTATACTTCTATATATGCTCTTGTATTAACATTAGCACCTTTATCTATTAAATATTTTACAACCTCTAAATGATTGCCTTCGCATGCAGACACTAAGGCAGTATTAAGATCCTTAGCACCTAAATCAATAAGTTTCTCTGCTATATCTAATTGTCCACCAATAGCCGCATAAGATAATGCAATATTATAATTACTAGCCCCAGACTTCATTATATTTTCTGCTATGTCCCAATAACCTTCGGCACATGCAACATAAAAAGCAAAATCAAAATCTTTAGCACCGAAATCCAATAATTCCTGAACTATTTCATTATTACCAAGCTGAGCTGCATACATTAAAGGACTCATACCATAATTTACATTGTATAAATCCAAGTTAATGCCTTCTCTTAATAATATTTTTACTTTATCTATATCATTATTTTTTATAGATTCCATTAACTCATCATTCTGAGAAAATGCAAAATTAAATACTATAAATAATAGAATAATTATTTTTTTCATTATAAAATCCAAGTTATAAAATACCGTTTCTATTATCGGAAATAATAAAACTATACTTATAAAATAAAAAATTTGCAAAATTATAAATAAAATCGTATAAATAGTAAACATAACAACAATTATAAATATAATATATATTGATATTTATTTTTATAGGTTTATAATTTGCATATAGGGGTAGAATACATTTAAGAGGTATAATATGGAAATAAGTATACGAAATAATGCTCCTTATATAAGAAACAGCAACAATATAAGAAATAACAGCAATAATATCAATAATATTGTTCAGGAAGCAAGCCAAAAAACTCCTATAAGTGAAGTAGGAGTATGCAAAACTTGTGCTTCAAGAACATATCAGGACGGCTCTAATGATATAGGAGTATCTTTTAAAAGCCCTACTCGTATAGATCCTTCAAGTGCTCCTTCTATGGTGGCATCACATGAACAAGAGCATGTTGCCAATAATCAAAGATCTGCTGAAAAAAGCGGCGGTGAGGTAATTTTCCAAAATGTAACGTTAACTACTAATATATGCCCTGAATGTAAAAGAGTTTATGTTTCAGGAGGTGTTACAAAAGCAGCAATAGCAAGTTCATCTTCTAAAGGAAATAATTTAGATACTTATGCATAAAAATATTAAAAAGTTCTATTTTTCTGCAAATTTCAAACTATATAATGACTGGTAAATTTACATTATAATATATAATTATAATATAAGTTGGGAGGTATTATAATGAATAAAAGATTTATTATCACTTTAATAATTTCAGTAGTTATATGTTTATTAATAGGTGCTTTAGGAGGACTCAGTGTAAAAGCTGATAATTTTGTTTGGTATGATTCCCTTGATAAATCACCATTAAATCCGCCAAATATATTATTTCCAATAGCTTGGAGTATTCTTTATGTACTGCTTGCAATATCAGTTTCTATTATAATCAATAAAAAACCTACAGACAAAAAAGCTGTTATAATTTTTATAGTACAATTAATATTAAATTCCCTTTGGACTTTTATATTCTTCGGATTAAAACAGCCTTTATTCGGTCTTATAGAAATAATGATTTTAGATGTTATGATAATAATAACTATAATAAAATTTAAATCTATTTCAAAAGCAGCTTCTTATCTTCTTGTACCATATTTGGCATGGTGCTTATTTGCAAGCTATTTAACATTTTATATAGTAACATATAATTAAGCATAAAAAAATAATATAATTTGCTTCAAAATCATTTATAAACTTTTTTAAAATCCATTGACAGAAAAAACCTACAAGTTTATTATTTTATGCAAAATAATATAATACAATCTATTTATAAACGATTTTTTCTATTTTTTAATAATTTATTTAATATATAAAATAAAAATTAATTATGAAATAAATACAATAATTAAATCAATATAAAATATATTTTTTTAACACTTTCATTGATTTTTATTATTTTAAATATAAAATATTTTTATAATAAATTATTGGAGTATTACCAAAATGAGAGAAATAATCAATTTTAATACCGATTGGAAGTTTTTTAAAGAATGGAGCGATAATATAAAAAGCGATAATAAATTAAAAGGCGAAAATATCACATTACCGCATACAGTAGCAGAAATACCATTACATTATTTTGATGAATCAGATACTTGGCTTGTTTCAGGATATCAAAACATTTTTAAATATGACAAAGCAAAGTTAAAAGACAAAAGAATATTGATTAATTTTGAAGGTGCTATGGCTGCTGCTGAAGTATTTGTCAATGAAAAAAGTTTTGGAGAGCATAAAGGCGGATATTTACCTTTTGTATATGATATCACAGATGAATTAAAAGACGGAGAAAATCTCATAGCTGTAAAACTAGATAGTACAGAAAGAGAAGATATCCCGCCTTTCGGAAATGAAATAGATTATTTATGCTATGGCGGAATATATAGAGAGGTACAAATTATTATTGCTGATAATATATCAATAGAAAATGTTATGCTTACAGGACTTGCTAATCAAAATATAACAGGAAAGATAAGAATAAGAAACAGCAAAAAAGAAAGCATTAAAGAAACAATTTCTATTAACTTATATAACAGAGAATATCATATATGCGAGATAAAAAAAGAAATAACTTTAAAAAAAGGCGAATTGTTTACAGATATAACAATAGATGAACATATAGACTCTGACAGAATAGAATTATGGGATATAGATAATCCAAGACTTTATAAATTGGAAGTATCTATTGCCAGCAATGAAGATAACTTTTCTGTAAAAATAGGATTCAGAGATGCTAAATTTACTGAGAACGGATTTTTCTTAAATGATAAAAGAATAAAATTGAGAGGGTTAAACAGACATCAAAGTTTTCCTTATGTTGGTTATGCTATGCCTGAAAGAATACAAAAGAAAGATGCCGATATATTAAAATTCGACTTAGGACTTAATATAGTTCGTTCTTCACACTACCCTGCTTCAAGACATTTCTTAGACAGATGCGATGAGATAGGATTAATGGTATTTGAAGAAATTCCGGGTTGGCAGCATATAGGCGATAAAAAATGGCAGAAAGCTTCTGTAGAAAATGTTAAATATATGATAGAAAGAGATTATCATCATCCTTCCATTATAATATGGGGCGTAAGAATCAATGAAAGTCAGGATAATCATAGCTTTTACAAAGAAACTAATAAAACAGCCCATGAACTTGATAAAACAAGACAAACAGGCGGAGTAAGATATTTAGTGGGCAGCGAACTTTTAGAAGATGTATACACAATGAATGATTTTAATTATGACGGTACTTCTGATCCTCTAAGAGCACAAAAATTTGTAACTAAATTAGATAAAAATGTTCCGTATATGATAACAGAATATAACGGACATATGTTCCCTACAAAAATGCAGGACTGTGAAGAAAGATTAATAGAACATACTAAAAGACACTTTGAAATAATTAATGCCGTTGCTATAGATAATCATATTTCAGGTTCTACAGGCTGGTGTGCCTTTGATTATCATACTCACTATAATTTCGGTTCAGGCGACAGAATATGTTATCATGGCGTTTATGATATGTTTAGAAATCCAAAATTGGCTGCATCAGTATATTCATCACAAACAAACAAAAGAAATAAAATTGTATTAGAACCTATCACTATATATACAAGAGGAGAAAGATCTATAGGCGGAATATCTCCTTTAATGGTTGCTACAAATTGTGATTATGTAGAAATTTATTTTAAAGATGTCTTAATAGCCAAAGAATATCCTGCTACAGGAAGATATCAGGGATTAAATCATGCTCCTGTTATAATAAAAATGGATATAAATATACCCGGAGTAAGCGATATGGGTTGGACAGATATGAAATTAATAGGTTATATAGACGGAAAACCTGCTATAGAAAAAAATTATTTGAATAACCCTACTTTCAAAAGTTTGTATGTAAAAGCAGATGACAATGAAATTAATTCTGTAAGCGAAGGATCTTCTTGGGATTCAACAAGAATAACTGTAAAAGCTGTTGATGCTATTGGAAACAGACTTCCATATATTAATGAAGCTATTACTATAGAAGTAAAAGGAGCAGGAGAATTAATAGGAAATGATAATCCTGTACTTGAAGGCGGTTATTATTCTTTCTGGGTTAAATCAAATAAAAATAAAGGAAGTATAAAAATTACAGTAAAAAATAAAAGAGTAAAAGAAGAAACTATAGAGATAAAAGTAAAATAAAATTAGTAAGTTTTTATTAATATATATAAGAGTTTGAGATGTAAATTTCAAACTCTTTTTTTATAAAAATTTATCTTGTTTTATTTTTAATTTATGTTTAATATTAATAAAAATATTAAATAATGGGATAAAATTATGAAAAATGAAGATATAAAAAAACATATAGAAACAATATATGATTTTTGGTATACATCAAATAGATTTTATTATTTATGGGCTAAACAATATGGAATAACAGATTTAGCTTTATTCACATTATTGATAATTTACAACAGCAAAGAATGCGTACAGAACTCCATTACAGAAAAATTGTCTGTGCCAAAACAAACTGTTTGTTCTATACTAGATAACTTTGAAAAAAAAGGATATATTAAGAAAAAAGTTAATCCTAAAGATAAAAGAAATAGACTTATTAGTTTAACAAAAAAGGGAAATACATTTGCCGAGCCTATATTAAAAGAGTTGGAAAAATTGGATATAGCAATGCTTAAATGTCTTACGGAAGATGAGATAAAAAATTATGTTGAATCTCAAAAGAAACTTATAACATTTATGAATAATTATTTTGATAATTAAAATATTGAATTTAATAAAATAATTAATATAATAGTTGTATAAATTATTTTAAAGGCGGTTTTATTTTGAAAGTTATACCATCAGATAGTTTATTAAAAAATAGAAAAGAAAAAGTAAGTGAAAAATTATGTGCAGACTGCAATTCATTATGCTGTCATGATTTGGTTATGGAAATATCTCCTCCTAAAAATGAAAGCGAACTTAATACATTAAAATGGTATTTGCATTTCAGACATTCATTTATATTTATATATGAGAACACTTGGTATCATATGATAAGAAGCGAATGCAGATATTTAGATAAAAAAACATATTTATGCAAAAATTATGAAAATAGAAATGAAATCTGCTCAAAACACAGCCCTCCTAAATGTGAAAGATATGAAGAATGGTATGATGTAATATTTGATGATCAATATGAATTAGAAAAATATGTATATGAAAATAAAATAATTAAGAAAAAATCTTCCGGTACAAAGAAAAAAGCAGCTAAAAAAACTAAAAAATAGATAAAATATGAAAAAAAAAGAAATAAAAAAAGTTTGTATAACATATCCCCCATTTGAATATAATAATGGATATCCATTAATATCTTTAAATAGGCAATTTCAATGGTTAAAAAATCCGTCATATTCATATCCTATAATACCTTCTTATGCTGCCACATTATTAAAGAATAATGGAATTAATGTTGTGTTTTTAGATACAATAGCATCTAATATGACAACTATAGATTGGTTTAATAGTATAGATAACATCTCTCCTGATTTAGTATTTTTTGAGGTAAAAACCCCTATAATCAATTATATTTGGGATACTATAGAAACAATAAAAGAAAAATATAATAATACATATGTAGTTTTAGCAGGAGATCATGTTACAGCTTTGCCTGAAGAAAGTATGAATAAATCTAAAACTGATTTTGTATTAACAGGCGGAGATTATGACTTTCTTCTTTTGAATTTGGTTAATCATATAAATAACGGAGATAAACTGAAAAAAGGAATATACTACAGAACTTCTAATGGAAATATAAAAAATACAGGAAAATTTGAACTTGAAGAATCTTTAGACAGACTTCCATTTATAGATAGAAATCTCACAAATTGGAAATTATATTCAAAAATAAATAGATATTTTAAAAAAATACCCGGAACATATATAATGTCGGCAAGAGGATCTATACATAATAATTATAATAGTAATTCTTCAAATATTCTATTTAATAATATAAGAGTTAGAAATCCAATTAATGTGATAGATGAAATAGAATATTTGAATAAAAGATATGGAATAAAAGAAATATTAGATACAAGTGTTTATTTTCCTACAGGAGAATGGCTTTCATTATTCTGCGAAACTATGAAGGAAAGAAAACTACATAAAAAACTTTATATAGATTGTTATATTTATCTTGGAATACTAGAATATCAAGATTATAAGATGATGAAAAAATCCGGATTTAAAACAGTTATTTTTAATTTACCTTCAGGAAATGCTCAAACTATTGAAAAGCTAGGCATTACCGACAACAACATAGAAAATATTATAGAATCCATAAAATTAGCAAAGAAAGCAGGTTTATTTGTAGATATAATGGTAAAAATAGGTTATCCTTGGGAAACATCTGAAGATATAACAAATACATTTAATATTGTAAAATACTTAATGCTCAATGGATATATTAATTCCATGAACGCTTCTATTTTTATACCATATCCCGGAACAAGATTATTTAAATATTGCGATGAAAATAATTTGATTAAAACGAAAAATTGGTTTGATTATGATATGAGAAAAAGCATTATGAAACTAGATATGGATGATGAGCAAATATTTAAATACATTGAATGTTTTTATAATTTATCATTTACGCCAAGATATGTTTTTCAGAAAATAAAAAGTATAAGAGATATTTACGATATAAAATACTATATAAAATCGTTTAAAAACATACTTTCATACTACTTAAATGATTAAAAATATACTTGCATGGAAAATGTTTTAATGATATTCTTTTTAAACGGTTTATATATATGCCATAATTATTAAGGATTAAAGTTTATATGAAAAAAATAATAGTTTTTATATTATCTTTTATTTTTCTGCAAAGTAATTTTTTGTTTAATGATGTTGTAAATAGTATAGTTGGTATAGTTGGTTCTATGCCGATTACTTATGAAGATTTTTTAAGCAGAAAAACATTTTTGACATTGCAGGCTAGATCTATTGGACAAAAAGTTACTGATGATATGGTTTATAAAGATTTAGTTGAAGAAAGGATAATGTATTTAAAACTTAAAGAAAATAATTATGTCATAGAAGATAATGATGTAAAAAGAAGATTAGAAAGTATTGCAAAACAATATAATATGACTTCAGATCAATTTGCTAAGCAGCTTATGGCTGAAGGAATATCTTATGAAGAATATAAGAATTCTATAAAAAAACAAATAGCTATGGAAAATTTATACGGACTTGTAGTTAATAACACAGAAATTAGTGATAAAGAAGCCGATGAATTCTATAATAATTCTAAAGATAAATCTGCATTTGAAGCTGATACTTTGGTAAAACTTTCTTGGATATTTTTCAAAGCCGCCACATTTACAGAAAAAGGAGAAAAGCAGGAATTAGCAAGTAAAGTAAGAGGAATGGCAGCAAGAGGACAAGATTTTGCCGAGTTAGCTAAACAATACAGTGAAGATGAAGCAACAAGAAAAAACGGAGGAGATTTGGGATATAATCTGCTTTATGATGCCGGTAAAAGATCTTTGCCTGCTCAAATAAATGCTGGTCTTAATTTGGCTAAAAGAGGATATAAAGTAGGTACTGTAAGCAGTGTTCGTGAATTAGTTGGAAAAGGCTTCTATATAGTAAAAATAATGGAAATAGAAAAAGATATGGAAAGCATAAGAACAAGAGTAAAGAATTATTTAAGCGAAGCTCGTATGAGAGAATCATTTATTAAATGGCTTGACGAAGAAACTAAAAGAGTATCTGTTCAAATTTATAAATAATTGATATACTTAAACAAAAAATTAATTGTAAAATAAATTATTATATGTTATTATTAAAAACAAAAATTGAGAAAATTGTACTATGATTTGGAAAAAGTTTAAATTAAAGAAAACGCTGTTAACAGCTTTTGATAATCTTAAAAAGATTGGAGATTGACTTTCCGTTAATTTCCAATCTTTTTTTTATTTTTAAGAAAAATCTAAAAAAAATTTAGAATAATAGGAAGGTGGAATTTGAAACGTTACTTAATACTCGAAGATGCAAGCCATTATGAAGGCATAGCTTTTGGTTCTGATAATTTTAAAGTGGGAGAATTAGTATTTAATACATCTATGACAGGTTATCAGGAAGTATTATCCGATTTATCTTACTGCGGACAAATTACTGTTATGACTTATCCGCTTATAGGAAATTATGGAATAAACAGAGATGATTTTGAAAGTTTGAATCCGGCTATATTTGGATTTGTAGTTAAAGAGGCTTGTAAAAGTCCTAATAACTTCAGGAATGCTGAAACTATAGATGAGTTTTTGAAGCTTAAAAATATTCCGGGTATAGAAAATATAGATACTAGAGCAATAACAAAAAAAATAAGAGAAGCCGGCACTCTTAAAGCTGTAATGAGCGACACTATAGATAATAAAGATGATATAGTAAAAATGCTTAAAGAAACACCATATATGAATGATCATGTAAAAAGAGTTTCTACAAAAAATGCCTTTCCTATTCCTAATAGAGGTAAGAAAGTTGTATTAATAGATTTCGGAGCAAAACTCGGCATAATAAGAGAATTAAGCGAAAGAAATTGCGATTTGATAGTAGTTCCTTATAATACAGATTTCAAAACCATAATGAGTTTAAATCCTGACGGAATAATGCTTTCAAACGGACCGGGAAACCCTAAAGATGTTAAAGAGTCTATAAATACAATAAAAGAGCTTATAGGAAAAGTACCAATATTTGGTATATGCTTGGGGCATCAGCTTATAAGTTTGGCATGCGGTGCTGATACTATGAAATTAAAATTTGGTCATAGAGGCGGAAATCACCCTGTTAAAGATTTAGAAACCGGAAAAGTAAGCATAACAAGTCAGAATCATAGTTATGCAGTAAAAGCAGAAAGTTTATCCAATACGGATCTTGTTATGACGCATATATCTTTAAATGACGGAAGCTGTGAGGGAGTTAAGCATAAAAGATATCCTGTATTTTCTGTTCAGTATCACCCTGAATCTAGTCCGGGACCTGAAGACAGTAAATATTTATTTGATAATTTTATTGAAATGATAAACAACAATTATGGAGAAAAAAATGCCTAAAAGAAAAGATATAAAAAAAATATTAGTAATTGGGTCAGGACCTATTATTATAGGACAGGCTGCTGAATTTGATTATGCAGGTACGCAGGCATGCCAATCTTTAAGAGAAGAAGGATATGAGGTTGTACTTATAAATTCTAATCCTGCTACTATAATGACTGATGCCGCTGTTGCTGATAAAGTTTATATTGAGCCTATTAATTTGGATTTCGCTAAAAGAATAATATATAAAGAAAGACCTGATGCTATATTAGGTTCTCTTGGAGGTCAGACAGGATTAAATTTGGTTGTTGAACTTGCTGAGAGCGGAATATTAGATGAATATGATGTTGAGATATTGGGTACAGATTTGAATGCTATAAATTGTGCTGAAGACAGGGAACTTTTTAAAAATCTTATGAATGAAATTAATGAACCTGTTCCTGAAAGTATAATAGTTCATAGTGTTGAAGAAGCTATTGAATTTGCAAATAAAATAGGCTATCACTTGGTTGTTCGTCCTGCTTACACTCTCGGAGGAACAGGAGGCGGATTTGCACGCAATGAAAGAGAATTAATAGAAATATGCGAAACAGGTTTAAAAATTAGTCCTGTACATGAATGCTTAGTTGAAAAGAGTATCGCAGGTTATAAAGAAATAGAATATGAAGTAATAAGAGATAACAATGATAATGCTATAGTAGTATGCAATATGGAAAATGTTGATCCTGTTGGAATACATACAGGAGACAGTATAGTGGTTGCTCCTTGTCAGACTTTAAGCGACAGAGAAAATCAAATGCTTAGAAATGTAAGTCTTAAAATAATAAGAGCTTTGAAAATATGCGGCGGATGCAATGTACAGTTGGCATTAGATCCTAATAGCTTTAAATATTACATAATAGAAGTTAATCCTAGAGTATCTCGTTCAAGTGCTTTGGCTAGTAAAGCTACGGGTTATCCCATTGCTAAAATCAGTGCCAAAATAGCAGTTGGTATGACTTTAGATGAAATAATTAATCCGATAACTAAAAAAAGTTTTGCATGTTTTGAGCCTTCTATTGATTATGTAGTTACAAAATTCCCAAGACTTCCATTCGATAAATTTCCAAACGCCGACCGACAATTAGGTACTCAAATGAAAGCTACAGGCGAAGTTATGAGTATAGGAAGAAATTTTGAAGAGTCATTTTTAAAAGCTGTACGCTCTCTTGAAATAAAATGCGATCATATAATACATAATGATGTTTCTAATTATACCACTAAAAAATTATGGGAGCGTATAGAATTAAGAGATGATTTAAGAATATTTATCATAGCTGAACTTCTAAGACGAAAAGAAGATATAAAAGATATAATATATATCACTCATATAGATAAATTCTTTTTAGACAAAATAAAAAATATAATTACATTAGAAGAAAAATTGCACAAAAATAAAATGAATATAGAAGTTTTAAAAGAATGCAAAGAGGGAGGATTTTCTGACAGTTACATATCTAAAGTTTGGGAAACTGAAGAAATTGATATATACAAATTAAGACATGAAAATAATATTATTCCTGTATATAAAATGGTTGATACTTGTGCAGGAGAGTTTGAAAGCGAAACTCCTTATTTCTATTCTACTTATGAAAAAGAAAATGAATCTTTTAAAAGCGGAAAAGAAAGCATCATAGTATTAGGCTCAGGACCTATAAGAATAGGACAAGGTGTGGAGTTTGATTATTCTACAGTTCATTGTGTTATGACTATAAGAGAAGCAGGATATGAAGCTATAGTAATAAATAATAATCCTGAAACTGTATCAACTGATTTTTCTATATCCGATAAACTTTATTTTGAACCTTTAACTATAGAAGATGTTATGCATATAATAGAACTTGAAAAACCTAAAGGTGTTATAGTACAGTTCGGCGGACAAACTGCTATTAACTTGGCAGAAAAACTAGTTATGCATGGAGTTAATATATTAGGCACTTCTTTAGAAAATATCAATAAAGCTGAAGACCGACATGAATTTGAAGAGATGTTAAAAACTCTTAATATACCTCAGCCTAAAGGTGAAACTGCCATAACTGTTGATGAAGCTTTAGTAATAGCAAATAATATAGGCTATCCTGTTTTAGTTCGTCCTAGTTATGTACTTGGCGGAAGAGCTATGGAGATAGTGGATAATGATGCATCATTAAAAATTTATATGGAAACTGCTGTAAAAGAAGTAAGCAATAAAGCTCCTATATTAATTGATAAGTATGTTATAGGAAAGGAAATAGAAATTGATGCTATTGCCGACAGTGAGAATAATATATTTATTCCGGGAATTATGGAGCATATAGAAAGAGCAGGAATTCATTCCGGTGATTCTATAAGCGTATACCCTACTCAAACAATATCAAATAAAGTAAAAGAAACTATTATTGATTATACTAAAAGAATAGGTATAGGATTTAATTTTATAGGGCTTTACAATATACAATTTATAGTTGATAAAAATGATAATGTTTATGTACTTGAAGTGAATCCTAGAAGCAGCAGAACAGTACCTTTCTTAAGCAAAATAACTAATATACCAATGGCTAATGCGGCAACTATGTGCATAATTGGAAAATCATTGAAAGAGCAAGGATACAATAGTTTATATAAGGAAGAATCTAATAAGGTATTTGTTAAAGCTCCTGTATTTTCTTTTGCTAAATTAAGAAAGGTAGATACTATACTAGGACCCGAAATGAAAAGTACAGGCGAAGCATTAGGCTTTGATTTTAATTTTGAAAAAGCATTATACAAAGCATTAATAGCGAGCGGACTTAGAATACCTTTACAGGGAAATGTACTTCTCACTATTTCAGATAATCATAAAATTGAAATACTTGATTTGGCAAAGAGATTTTCTAATATAGGCTACGGAATATATGCCACAAAAGGAACTGCTAATTTCTTAAGAGAAAAAGGACTTTATGTTAAAGAAGTATCAAAAATTTATGAAGAAGGTTTAGAAAATATAATAGACACTATAAGACTTGGTAAAGTGGACTATGTCATAAATACAATAGAAAGCAACAGCCAAACACATTCAGACAGTTTAGAATTAAGAAGGGCTTCTGCTGAAAATAATATATCCTGTATTACATCATTAGATACGGCTTATGCTTTACTTAAAGTTATAGAATCTATGAATTTCACCATAATGGATTTGTCAAATATTTAAAAAATAAAAAACTATGTATTTGTTATCAACATAAAAACAAATACATAGTTTAAAAATTCATTTTAGATAAAATTAATTTTTAGTATAAATTTTACCGCCATGACGCTCTTTTATCTTAGTTACAGTATCAGCCATCATATTAACAGAAGCCATAATCTCTTCAAAAGTATCAGGTTTTATAGACTGAGCCCCATCACATAAAGCATGTTCCGGATCATTATGCACTTCTATTATCATACCATCAGCACCGGCAGCAAGAGCAGCTAAAGTGAGAGGAAGTGCCATCCAAGCCTTACCGCTTGCATGTGAAGGATCTCCTATTACAGGCAAATGGCTCATTCTTTTTATTATAGGTATTGCAGAAACATCGAAAGTATTTCTAGTATAAGTTTCAAAAGTTCTTATACCTCTTTCACATAATACTACATTGCTGTTTCCTTTATCCAAAATATATTCAGCACTCATAAGCCATTCTTCCATAGTGTTTGCAAGCCCTCTTTTTAGAAGTATAGGTTTCTTTAATTTACCTACTTCTTTTAAAAGCTCGAAGTTCTGCATATTTCTTGCCCCTATTTGAATCATATCCACTGTATTTTCAAAATCTTCTAAATGTCTTATAGATACAATCTCACTTACTATAGGAATGCCTACTTCTTCTTTTGCAAGTTTTAAAATTTTAAGTCCGTCAAGTGCTAATCCTTGGAAAGCATAAGGTGAAGTTCTAGGTTTGAAAGCCCCTCCTCTAAGTATTGAAGCACCTGCCGCTTTTACGCTTTTAGCAATATTAATAACCTGCTCTTCACTCTCAACAGAACAAGGACCCGCTATTATAACAGGTTTTTCAGCTCCTATTTTTACTCCGCTTACATCAACTATAGTATCTTCTTTTTTGAAAGCTCTGTTTGCTCTTTTGAAAGGTTCCTGAACTTTTAAAACTCTTGCAACACCTGGTAAAGTAGCCATTAATTCTCTGTCAACCTTAGAAGTATCCCCTACTATACCTATAACGGTACAGTCAACTCCTACTATCTTGTTGGTACCAAGTCCTGCTTCTATAAGCCTGTCTGTTATATTATTAATATGTTCTTCTTTAGCATTTGGTTTCATTACAATAATCATAGTAATTATCTCCTCGAATTTAAAATATTATGTTAAGTATGATTGCTTTATATTATGTTTTCTTTGAATTAAAAAATTCAATTTATATATTTTGTTTGTTGTAAAAAATAGAATATTCTGGCGTTTTAAACGCCAAAAAAGAATGATAAGCAAAAGAAGTTATTGCTGATAGAGTTAATAAAAATTCTGCATTTCATAATTGTTTATTATATATCAATATGAATAAAAGTCAAGAAAAAATACTTATAATTATAATTTTATATAAAATAACATCATATAATTAAATAAATTCATTGATTTTATTATAAAATATTATAGAATAAGCAAGGTATATCTAAAATAATTTTTAAGGCGGTATATTATGAAATTAAATAAATATATGGTTTCACCATCGGTACCAAAAGAATTGGAGCCACTTATAGAAATTACTAAAAACTTTTGGTGGTGCTGGAATCAGAAAGCAATAACTTTATTGAGAACGATAGATATTGATAATTGGGATAAAAGAGATCATAACCCTATAAGAGTTTTAGGCGAATCTTTACAAGAGCGTTTTGATGCTATGCTTCAAGATGATGCTGCTATGATGAATTTAGCTGAAGTTTATGATGAGTTTAAAACTTACATGAATCAGGAAACTTGGTATAATAGTTTAGATGAAAGTAAAAAAACTAAAAACGAAAAAATAGCTTATTTTTCTTTTGAATACGGACTTCATGAATCTTTGCCTAACTATTCAGGCGGTCTTGGTATATTATCAGGAGATCACTTAAAATCTGCAAGTGATTTAGGTTTGCCTTTGGTAGCAATGGGACTACTATACAGAAAGGGATATTTCAGACAATATTTAAATGCTGACGGCTGGCAGCAGGAATATGATATAGAAAATGATTTCTTTAACTTAGCTTTAGAAAAAGTTTTAGATAAAAACGGCGAAACTATGAAGGTAGATGTTGATTTACCCGGAAGAAAAGTTTATGCTCAGATATGGAAAGCTAATGTAGGAAGAATTGAACTTTACTATTTGGATGCTAATATAGAAGAAAACAGCGTTGAAGATAGAGATATTACAGCTCAGCTTTACGGCGGTAACTTAGAAACTAGGATACAGCAGGAAATACTTCTTGGTATTGGAGGAGTTAAGGCATTAGATAAATTAGGCATTAAACCTACAATATACCACATGAATGAAGGACACAGTGCTTTTCTTTCTTTAGAGAGAATAAGACAATTAATGGAAAATAATAATTTAGATAAAGAGACAGCAAGAGAGGTAGTTTACAGTTCTAATATATTTACCACTCACACTCCTGTACCTGCCGGTAATGATATATTCCCTATAGATATGATACAAAAATACTTTACAGAATATGTTAAGCATATAAATATGTCTATGGATGAGTTCATAAGACTAGGAAGAATTAATCCTGATGATCAAAAAGAAAGTTTCTGTATGACAGTTCTTGCTCTTAATTTATCAGCTGAAAATAACGGAGTAAGCGAACTTCATGGACATGTATCAAGAAATATGTGGAAAGATATATGGAGAGGCGTTCCTGTTAATGAGCTTCCTATAGATTCTATTACTAACGGAATTCATACTTTAAGCTGGATATCTTTTGATATGCAGAACTTACTTGACAGATATTTAGGACCTCGTTGGAGAACTAAACCATTAGAATATGAAATTTGGGAAAGAGTTCAGAAAATACCTGATGCAGAACTTTGGAGAACTCATGAAAGAAGAAAAGAAAGACTTATTGATTTCTGCAGAGACAGATTAAAAACTCAAATTACAAACAGAGGATTCACAAAAAAAGAAATAGAACATGCAGATCAAATACTTTCTCCGGAAGCTTTAACTATAGGTTTTGCAAGGAGATTTGCTACATATAAAAGAGGAACATTGCTTTTCAAAGATTTAGAAAGATTAAAGAAAATTGTTTCTAATTCTGAAAGACCTGTACAAATAATATTTGCAGGTAAAGCTCACCCGCATGATAACGGCGGTAAAGAATTAATAAGAAATATTGCAGAAATCTGCAGAAGAGAAGATTTTAGAGATCATATAGTATTTATAGAAGATTATGATATAAATGTTGCCAGATATATGGTTCAAGGCGTAGATGTATGGCTTAATAACCCTAGAAGACCTTTAGAAGCAAGCGGTACAAGCGGTATGAAAGTTCCACCAAACGGAGGATTAAACTTCAGCGTATTAGACGGATGGTGGGATGAAGCTTATGATGGTCAAAACGGTTGGGCTATAGGCAACAGAGAAGAGTATACAGATTTAGAATATCAAGATGAAGTTGAAAGTAAGGCTCTTTATAATGTATTAGAAAATGAAATTATACCTCTATTCTATGAAAGAGGAAGAGATAATATACCTAGACAATGGGTTGCTGCTATGAAATGGAGTATGCAGACTGTTTGTCCAGTATTTTCTACTAACAGAATGGTTGCTGACTACTTTAATAAATTCTACAATAATGCAAGTAAAAGATTCTTCAATATGACCGAAAATGAATTTGATAAAGCTAAAAATCTAAAAAATTGGAAGAATGATATTATTTCAAAATGGTCTAAAGTTTCATTTGAAAATACAATTTCTGAAATGCCTTCAAGAAACTTAAAAGTTGGAAGTAAATTTGAAGTTAAAACTATAGTTAATCTTGGAGATATAGCACCTGATTCTGTAAGAATAGAACTTTATTATGGTAAGCTGAGTATGAAAGAAAATATTATAGATCCTATTACAGTTGAAATGAAGCATTCTTCAGATTTAGGAAACGGCAGACATTCTTTCTCCGGTACTTTAGAATGTACTAATAGCGGACAAAGCGGTTATGCTATAAGAATGTATCCATATCATAAGGACTTAAGCTATAAATTTGATATGAAACTTGTTATATGGAGTTAATACTCAAAGGGTAACTTATATAAAATATTAGGCTTAGACTTTTATTATAAGTTTAAGCCTTTTTTATTATTAAAATTATTCAGTTTTTATAATGAAAGGATAGTCCTGATAGAGATTTGTAGTTAAATCCATTTTTATTTTGAATGGTACATATTCAAGCTGAGATTCATAGTTCCAATATCTTGTTTCTCCTCTTATGCTTGGTATAAAAAGTTTTAACCCAATTGGCAGAGAAGTAGTATCATTTATTATATACCTATTATGAATATATATAATACGCCAGAAATTTCTTTCGCCGTATATAAACGGATATGATGATATTTTTAATAATGTATCCCCTGCCCTCACAGTGTAATATCTAGGAAGTACATCCATTGTTATATCATATCCTCTATCTCTATACTTTGAAAAATCTATATCATTAGTTATGATTAATACACTATTATTAGTTGTCATTGATTTATGATTAGTTATGATTAGTGTATTTTCATTTGTTAATTCTTTTATAGTTTGAATATCGCCTTTTTTTTCTGCCTCTTGCAAAATTTTATTTTTTATATAGTTCTTTATTGGAGTTTCTTCTATAAATAATGGCGTGGACATTACTATACTGTAAATAATAAATATAAAAATAATAATCTTTTTCATAAATAAAAATATCAGCTCTATATTTTATCGTAAAAACATTATTTAATTTTTAATGATTAGTAAAATTTTTATATAAAAAATTTTTATTTAGTAAAATTTTGATATAAAAAAATTTTTATATTGATTTATAATATAATTTTATTATACTAAAAATATATGAAATATTTTTTACATGTTTTTACTTTTATCTGTTTATGTGTCCCCATTGCATTTTCTCAAGATATTAATAATCAATATAATGAATTTATAACAAAATACTTTCAATTGGAAAATAAATATAATGCAGGATATATTGACTACATTTCTAAAAATGAATATATATTAAATTTTTTTAATAACACCAAATCATTTATAGAAGACATTAATCCTGATTTTTGGACAGATGTTGTTAATAATCCGTCATTAATAGCAAAATATCCTGAATCTCCTGATGCAATACTTTTAATGTCAAGTATAAATTTCTTATACGATATTTATAATTTTAATATGTCTGTAAGCTATTCTATAGAGCAAAAAATAAAAAGGAAAATACAGTTTAATGCTGCTTCAGGAGATAATTATGGATTAATAATTCCTTTACATTTTCCATTAGGTACTGCTGGAATTGGTGCCTACCTGAATTTTCAGCTTGAAGATACAAAGACTTCATTAAATTATGATAATGATTTTGCAAGACTTATAAACTCTATAGATAAAGTACCGTTTCCATATATTTATATTTTCGGTTCTATTAATTGCTGGACAGCCCCTATGTCTGTAGGACTAAGATTTGCATTTATGCCCGGTTATAACGATTTTTACAGTCTATTTGTTAAAGACACAAAAATAGAAACATTTGGGCTGCATGCCGCTATGGATTTAAAATTTTATGTATATAGAGATAACTATTTCTTTGTTGATGCTAGGGCAGATTTCAATTTTGATTATGGTACATTCAAATTAGGTTTTATGAATGAAAGATATATGTTTCAAATGTACAACTCTGCAAACAGTACATATACTGGTGCATCTTTTTCGACATCAGCAGATATAGAAAATAAATGGATAAGTTTTGCTTTAACTCCAAAATTAGTAGGAGGATTAAAGATAAAAGAGAAAATTCCATATATAGATTATTTTGCCATATATGGTTTTATTGGAGTTGACTTAATATATAGTTTTATTGATTCTAAATCTACATTTGGCATAAATAGTATAACTGAAAATATTAATAATAAAACTTATGAGTTCCATTCAAATATGCCTGAAGTATCAATAAAAGATAACTATTTCTCATACGATATAAGAGTTGGTGCCACTATTGATATATTTTACCAATCTTTATCATTTGAATATGCTATATTTTCAAAGAGTTTTTCAGTTATGTTTATACCTTTTGTATATAGATTTGCAGCTGAACCAAAATCATAAAGGAGTTTTATTTATGAAAATTAGAATTATAATATTTATCTGCATTATTTTAGCTATTGTTTTATCTTGCAATATAGAATATTTAGGTCCTGATAATGCAGTAGAAGAAGCAAGTAAAATAGATTTTTTTATATATCAAATTCACTTGTCTGCTAGTAACAATGGAGGAGCTTTTCAATGTCCTATAATATATGATGCCATAAATAGAAGCGGAGGAGCTAGACTTGGAATAAGAGGAATAATAAATAGAGAAACAATACTAAGTATAGCTGACTGCCTTAGAAAAATACCAGACAGGCATGTTTTTTTATATGCTGAAAATGTTGTTATTAATGAATCGGATAAAAGATGGCCCGGATATAGTTTTACAAATGTGAAAAATCTTACAGGAATATATTTCCCTTCCAGTATGGATGCTATAGGTACTAATGCTTTTTATAACTGTACAGCACTTGAGGCTATAGTTTTAGGTACTAATTTTAAGCTCATGTATCCACGCATGCTTTCTGGGGTTAAAAATCTTAAACATGTAGTATATTATGGTTCTAGATTAGACTTTACAGGTGCTGTGAATGGAAATGCTTGGGAAGGGATACCTCAGGAGCAAATGACTTTGTATTTAGGTAATTTTGACGGTTATCAAGAAACTAATGTAGGCGGAAAAATATACACTACTACAAATTGGGCTAGATATACTTGGAAAAAAGTTTATTATAAGGGAGAATTTAATATTGAAGATATAATAGAAGTATTAGAATAGTTTATTGCTATTGATAAAATTCTAAAAAAGAGTATTATTATTCTTATGAAAACTTAATATTTAAATATTGAATAATTATTTATTTTTTTACTAAAAAATATTAATTTCTTGCTTAATATGTAATAAAATAGCCAAAACTTGTAAAATATTACTACATTGAATATTGACTTTTAATATCATAAAGTGTATTATTTAATAAATCTTATAAGGAGTATTATTGTTATGAGAAATGTTTTTATTTCTACGGCTGTCATCTTATCATTGCTGATGATAGGATGTCAAAAAAGCAACAATCTAAATTACATTTTTGCTACAGGGGGAACTAGCGGTACTTACTATTCATTCGGCGGAAGTATAGCAAGTATATGGAATGCCAATATTGAAGGAATGAATGTTACTGCTCAGTCAACAGGAGCTTCTGCTGAAAATTTAAGACTTCTTAACAGACATGAAGCTGATTTAGCATTCGTACAAAATGATGTTATGGACTATGCCTATAACGGTACAGATATCTTTGACGGCGAAGTATTAAGCAATTTTTCTGCTGTTCTTACATTGTATCCTGAATTAGTACAAATAGCAGCTACAAAATCAAGCGGAATAACATCAATAGCTGATATGAAAGGAAAAAGAGTATCTGTAGGAGATGCCGGAAGCGGTACTGAATTTAATGCTAAACAAATATTAGAAGCTTACGGACTTACATTTGATGATATAAATAAATCAAATCTTTCATTTAAAGAATCAAGCGACGGACTTCAAAATGGCAGTTTAGATGCTTGCTTCATAGTAGCAGGAATACCTAATGCTGCTTTGCAGGAATTATCTTTATCAAGTGATATAGTTTTGGTATCTTTAGATAAAGCTCAAGTAGATGAAATATTAAATAAATATAAATACTATACTGAAGTTACTATACCTGCAAATACATATAATAATGTTACTACAGATACTACAGCTATAGCAGTAAGAGCAACTATTACAGTTAATAATGACATACCTGAAGATGTTGTTTATAATCTAATAAAAACTTTATTTGATAAAAAAGCTGATTTAGCAACTGCTCATGCTAAAGGTGAAGAATTAAATATTGAAGATGCTTATAAAGGCGTATCTATACCATTCCATCCTGGTGCTTTAAAATACTATAAAGAATTAGGTTATAATATACAATAATTATAAATGTGTTGGTGTATTCATATTATTTATTATTAATTTATAAAATGAATACACCAAATAATTGTTCTAAAAAATAATATATATGTTAAAAAAAATTATTATATGTACATCTGTTATCATCATAATAATTATTGCTTTATTATTTGTGCCTCTATTTCCAAGACTTGTATTAAATAGTGTTAAAAATAATAAAGTTAATTTTATATTTAATATTAATAAAAAAGAGTTTCTAATTTCATATACCCATTCTGTAAATAAGGGAAGAATTAGAGATTATTACATTATAAATGATAATAATGATATAGTGTTGGAAAAAACAAGATTTGTTTCTTATGGCGCCGGTATATCTGATCCTCAGGGCGATGAAAATATAATTATTACAGATGATTACATAGAAATAAATAATATTAATAAAGTAATAAAAGATTTATATTTATTTATCGGTATTGTAGCTGATCACAGAATAGAATTTGATGGAAAAGAAATAAAATTAGATACACTATTCAAGCCTCAAATAAATATAAAAATACAATATAAAAAAGTTTCATTATTTAAAATGATTACAAGTGTAAGGGGGAAACAATGAAAGATAAAAAAGATATTCACATTCTAACGGTTGAAGAAATTGATGGTTATATGAGCAAATATGACAGTGAATCAAGATACAGAAGATATAAAGATTGGAAAAAATATCTTATAATAGCAATATCTGTTGTATTTTGTTTATTTCAATTATATTCAATATTATCTGGAAGGATTACTGCACAAATTGTTAGAGCCACTCACTTAGCATTTGTTATGCTTCTTTCCTATCTTCTATTTCCTATGAAAAAAGATATGCCTAAGGATAAACTTCCTTGGTATGATGTTATACTTGCTATAATAGGAGCAGTTTCTTGGGGTTATATTGTAATTAATTTTGAATCAATAGTAAGAAGAGCCGGAATATATACTACAACCGATATTATCATCGGCATAATAGGAATACTTATTATATTTGAAGCATGCCGAAGAATAGTAGGGCTTCCTATACTTATAATATCAATAGTTTTTATAATATATGCATTATTTGGAGCTTATGCACCAGGTTTTTTAAATCACAGAGGATATTCTCTTCAAAGATTAGTATCGCATTTATTTTATAATACAGAAGGTATAATGGGTACGCCTATAGGAGCATCAGCTACATTTATTTTCTTATTTATATTTTTCGGTGCTTTACTTGATAAAACAGGAATAGGTCAGTTTTTTATAGATATATGTAACGCTATAGCAGGAGGTTTTGACGGAGGTCCTGCAAAGGTGGCTGTACTTACAAGTGCTATGTTTGGTACCGTATCAGGAAGTTCTGTTTCTAATACTGTAGGTACAGGAAGTTTTACAATTCCTATGATGAAATCTTTAGGATACAGACCTGAGTTTGCAGGTGCCGTTGAGGCTTCAGCTTCCACAGGAGGACAGTTAATGCCTCCTATAATGGGTGCAGCTTCTTTCTTAATGGCTGAAAGTTTAGGTGTACCTTATATGGAAGTTGCCAAGGCAGCTATAATACCTGCCATACTTTATTTTACAGGTATATTTATAATGGTTCATTTAGAAGCTAAAAAAACAGGGCTTAAAGGTTTATCAAGAGATTCTCTTCCTAAAATGGGTACGCTTTTAATGAAAAAAGGATATTTAGTTATTCCGCTGCTTACTATAATATATTTCTTTGTACTTGGAAAAACTGCAATTTATGCCGGATTAATGGGTATTATTGCTGCAGGTATAGTTGCTATAGTTAATTCTATAGTAGATATCATAATGAAAAGAAAAATAAGTTTTGGATTTAATGATTTAATAGATGTTTTCGTTAATGCTGCTAGAAATATAATAAGCGTAGCTATTGCCTGTGCTATGGCTGGTATTATAATAGGAGTTATTACTTTAACAGGATTAGGTTTAAAAATAGGAGCAGGATTAATATCTATATCAGGCGGAATACCTCTATTACTATTATTCCTAACTATGATTAGTTCTATTATATTAGGTATGGGTGTTCCTACAACTGCAAATTATCTTATCACTTCAACAATAGCAGCAAGTGCAATAATAGGTTTAGGTTATGAACCTTTAGCTGCTCATATGTTCGTGTTCTATTTTGGTATTATAGCCGATGTTACTCCTCCTGTTGCTTTGGCGGCTATGGCTGGTGCTGCAATTGCCAAATCAGATCCTCTTAAAACAGGAATAGAAGCGACAAAACTTTCTATAGGTGCTTTTATTATTCCTTATATGTTTATATTTAATCCAGACATACTTATGATTAATACTACAATTTCTGATATTATACCTATACTTATAAGTTCGCTTATAGGTATGTTTGGAGTATCTGCAGGATTAGAAGGTTATGTATTTAGAAAATGTAAGGCGTATGAGAGAATATTATTTATTATAGCAGGACTTCTTTCTATATATCCTGAAGTTTACAGCGATATTATAGGAATAGGTATTATCGCTATATTAGTTATTATACAAATAGCTACAAAAAATAAAAGAAATACTCCTGCTGCTGCTTAATAAATAATAACTTAAGAATAATGATGAGGAAGCTTTAATATTTATAAGGCTTCCTCATTTTTTATATATTGATTTTGAAACAAGTATAATATTTACTGCTGTTAAAAAATATGTTATTATATTCTCTAATAAATTAGGAGACATAGATTTATGGAAATAGAAATAGTAGAAAAAAAAGATTTTGAAGTTATAGGAAAAGTAGCTGAAGGAGAAAGCGAAAAACATTCTAAGTGGGTATTACCTTTATGGCAGGAATTCAATAAAAATATTAAAGAAATTATAAATTTAGTAAAAGTTGATGAAAATAATAATTTAGCTGGTATATGGGGTATAATGAATGATATAAATGAAACATTCGCACCTTGGGGAGAAAAAGGAAAATATATGGCAGGCGTAGAAGTAAAAGAAAATTCTAATGTCCCTGAAGGCTGGACAAAATGGAATATCAAAGGCGGAAAGTTTATAAAAGTTAAATGCAATATAGAAAATTACAGCAAAATATTTACAAAGATAGTAGAAGATTATGCTCCGAAAAATGGATATATAATAGAAGGCAATGTTATGGAATATTATATACCTAACAGCAAAGATTTTTATTTATTTTTTTACATAAAAGGAAATTGATATGCTTGAAAAATTAGTAATAGCAACAGCAAATAAACATAAATTAAAAGAAATAGAATCTATATTTAAGGGAAGTGTAATAAAAGAGATATTATCAATGCCTTCAGATATAGGCGAAATAATAGAAGACGGAAATACATTCATAGAAAACTCTCTTATAAAAGCAAAAACAGTATATAATCATACTAAACTTCCATCTTTGGCAGATGATTCAGGACTTTGTGTTAATGCACTTGGGGGAAAACCCGGAATATATTCTGCAAGATACGGAGGAGAGAGTTTAGGATATAAAGAAAAAATGCAGATGCTTTTAGATGAATTAAAAGATAAAAAAGACACAACTGCATACTTTATAACTTCTGCAGTATGCGTATTAGATGATAATTATTATATAGCAGTTGAAGGCAGGGTCAATGGAAAAATAATAGAAAATCCAAGAGGTTTTGAAGGTTTCGGATATGATCCTATATTTCAGCCTGACGGATATAATATTACTTATGCTGAAATGAGCCTTGAAGAAAAAAATTCTATGAGTCATAGAGCATTAGCTATGAATAAAATGAAAAATATTTTATCTTGTATTTATAATTATTAACATGAGGGTATGATATTGAAGCATATTACTGAAATAAAATCTAAAAATAAAAAAGATATAATAAAACTTTTATATAAAAAAAATATTATGTCTAAAAAACGAATAGCGGCAGAATTAGAATTATCTCCTTCTGTTATTACTAAACTATGCTCAGAATTAATTAAAGAAAATATATTAGTAGAAATGAATAGAATAGACAGCAAAAAATTAGGAAGAAAAGAAGTAGAGATAAAAATAAATCCAAATTATAAAAAATGTATAGGCATAACTATAAATCATATATCAACTGATATTTTACTTGTGGATATGCAGTTTCAAGTTATAGAAAAGGTATCTTTCAAAACAAGTACAAATTATGAAAATGATTTATTAAAAATAGTTAGTACAGTACAAGAAATCATATATAACTATTCACTTAATAATAAAGATATTCTTGGTATAGGAATAAGTATAAAAGGCAATACTGACGGCATATATTCATATTCAGGTATTTGGGGTACAAAAGTGAATATAAAAGATTATATAGAAAATCATTTAAATATACCAACGGTTATAGATAATGGTATAAGATGCAGTGCTTTGCTTGAACAATTATATTCCAATGAAGATAATTTCATGTTCATTAAATATATGGAGCCTGGAATTGGAGGTGCTATAATATTAAATGGAAGTATAAAACGAGGAGAAAATAATTTAATAATGGATTTTGGACATATGATAATTGATACTAATTCAGATTATTGCAATATTTGTAAAAGGAAAGGCTGCTTAGAAAGTATTATATCCATTGAAAAAATTTTAATTAATGTAAAAAATAATTTCTCTAAAGAATTCTGTCCTGTACTATGGGAAATATGCAGCGGAGATTTGAACAACATCAATATCTCAAATATAATAAAAGCAGCAGATAATGGCTGTATAAATATTAATAATATATTCAAAAAAAATGCTCAGTATTTTGCATTATGTTTAATAAATACATATTCTATTATGGATGTAAATAAAATAATAATTATAGGAGATTTATTCTCTTCAAAACGTTTTGTATCATATTTCAGAACTGCTGTTGAAGAATACCAATTAACAGATATTTATGATAAAATAGAAATGCATTTTCATGAAAATGTTCTACTTTCTCCTGTAGCTTTGCTTTTAAATGAGTATTTATTTTAATTGGGCATATACTAATTTTATATATACCCAATTAAAAATAATATATTTACTTTTTCTCATCATTTAATATTTTTTTTCTAACCGCATTAATCATAGGAAGTCCCGTATCATAATCAAGCTGACGAGGTTCATTTTCTTCATTTTCTCTCTGTCTTGTATATCCGTCATTATTCCAATTAGGTACTTTATCTTTTCTCCAATATCTTGCCGCCCACTGATATCCTCTGTATAAATCTCTTGTTCTGTTCATATTATCCAAAAGTTTATCATGTAATTTATTTCTAATCTCTTTGTAGTTTTCATCATTTATAAGATTATTAACCTCATAAGGATCTTTCTCTAAATCATAAAACTCATCACTGTCCAATAAATTAATAACAAGTTTATACCTGTCATCAACAACCGCCCTCATCATTTGAAGTCCGCCGAAACCATCATGATCTACTTCATATCTTGTAAACTCTAAAAACACCTCATCATTTATCCTAACATTAGGATCTTCAATTTGCTTTAACATACTTTTTCCTTCAAATACTTTAGGTATTTTAACATTCATATAATCTAGTATAGTAGGTGCTAAATCTATATGAGAAGCAGGATATGATACTGTTTTTTCCTTTTCCTTATATTTAATTATAAGAGGTATATTAGCTATTTCTTTATAAGCACATGCATTTTTCATTTGAAGTTTATGAGCACCAAGCATATCTCCATGATCCGATGTAAATATAATCATAGCATCAGAAGCTATTTCATTTACTTTATCAATAACTCTGCCTATTTCATAATCTACAAAAGAATTACATCCTAAAAATAAAGCTAATTGTTTGGAAGGCTTATTTATTTCATTAGCTTTTTGATGCAAAGCCTCTCCAGCCCATAATCTTTGCATAAGAGGCTTATTCTCTAAATTATCATTAAAAACTGTATCATCATCAAATTTGAATCCCTCATACATTGTATTATACGGTGCAGGACATAAACAAGGTCCATGCGGTTCATCATAAGATACTACCAAAAGAAAATCTTCATCTTTATACTCATCTAAAAATTTCAAAGCTCTATTAGAACATCTATGTGCATAAGTGAAATCTTCTTTCATATCATCATTATAAGAAGTTTCAGACTTTCTGGATTTTACTCTGTCTTCTTCGCTTAGTTCATCAAGATAATTTTTCATATCATACCAATAATTTTTATCCCATCCATCAGGACAAACACCATATCCGAAATAATCTCCCCCATCAAGATGCCATTTGCCTATATATCCGCAATGTATATCATTAGAAGTTAATATCTGTCCTATACTTTTTACTCCCTCCCTTAAAGAAACACAGTTGGTAACCATTCCATTAGTATGAGGAAAAGTACCTGTAAATATAGAAGATCTTGCAGGACCGCATACAGGCTGACATGTATAAGCATTTTCATATTTTATGCCGTTTTCTGCTAATTTATCTAAATTCGGAGTTATCATTTTTTTGTTTCCATAGCAGCCAAGCATATCTTTTCTTGTAGTATCCGTCATAATAAAAACTATTTGCTTTTTCATAAATTATTCCTTACTAAATTTTATTTTTACAGCTATAAATGATACTACAGAAATTATAACATATATCAATGTTATAACAATAAATTTACTTTTTATATTTTCTTGAGAAGTAACTATTCCTATCTTAGAAAATAATACATACAAATAAATTAAAGTTGTAATCATTACAGCAGATACAGGCTTAGCCCATTTCCAAGAAGTTAAATCAACTTGCTTAGTATATTTCTGAACATAAGGTGTTTCCCTTGGAGATATTATGCCGGATATAAGCATTATCACTACACAGCATACAAACAATATCCCATATATATGCAGATAATGTATTTTTATAGGTATAACAAATTTATATAAAGAATAACATACTATAAAAAATACTATTGATATTTTAGCACCAATAGCAGGCACTCTTTTTGTAGCAAATCCCATAAGCACAACTACCAATGTAGGTATATTAAAAAATCCCATAACGCTTTTCATAAAAGAATAAAGTCCATCAGGTGCTTTAGCTATATTAGGGGCAACAAATATAGAAAATATGCACACTATAGTTCCAAATATCTTACCTATAAATACCAATTTTTTATCGTCTACATTAGGGCTAAATATAGGCTTATAAATATTTAAGCAAAACATAGTAGAAGCCGAATTCAAAGCAGAATTAAAAGAGCTTAAAACAGCTCCAAACAATACAGCTCCGAAAAATCCTACCAAAGGTAAAGGCAGTACATTACTAACTAATACAGAATAAGCTAAATCCTGATGTGTAATTTGATCTTTATATAAATGAAATCCTATAATACCTGGGATAACTAACATAACAGGGACAAACATCTTTATGAACCCTGCTATAAGTGTTCCTATTTGCCCTTCTTTTAAATTTTTTGCTGCAAATGCTCTTTGAACTATTTGCTGATTTGTGCACCAATAAAATAAGTTTACAAGAAACATTCCTGTAAATAGTGTAGAAAAAGGTGCATCACTTGTAGAACTTCCTATAGCATTCATCTTTTCTGGATTCACTAATACTAAAGTTTCTAATCCATTAAATAAACTTCCATCACCAAGTTTAAGAAGTCCCAATATAGGAATCATAAGTCCGCCAATTAAAAGCAATACTCCATTTATGGTATCAGATACAGCAACTGCCTTTAATCCTCCAAATATGGCATATATACCTCCTACAATTCCTGTAAAAATAATTACTATAAATAATGAAGTATCTCTAGATACATGTAAAATTTCAGAAACATTAAATAATGAATTAACAGCTATACCCCCAGAATACAAAATAATAGGCAGAACAATAAAAGTCAAACTTATAAGAAATAATCCTGTAACCATATTTCTAGTACCTATATCAAATCTCTCCTCTAAAAACTCAGGTACAGTAGTAAATCCGCTTTTTAAATACCTAGGTAAAAAAATTAATGCCATTATTACAAGTGATAATCCTGATGTAGTTTCCCAAGCCATAGATGATAATCCATGTTTAAATCCATTTCCATTAAGTCCAACTAATTGTTCGGCTGAAAGATTTGTAAGTATCAATGAACCCGCTATTACTATTCCGCTTAAACTTCTTCCTGCTAAAAAATATCCTTCATTTGTGGATAAATCATCTTTTTTAGTTATTATCCAAGATATAAATGCAACTAAAGCTGTAAAAAATAAAAAAGAAATAATAATTAAATAATTCATACATACCTCATATTAATTTATAAAAGAAATTATATACTATTAAATATAGTATAATTATTTTATATTGTCAATTAATTAGAGAGATATTATTTTATATTAAGAAATTTTTTAATAAAATCATGTAATTTTTTCTAATTTATTCTTAATTATTTCATTTTATAAAATAATAGTAATAAAAAAATATATTATCACAATAAATTTTAATGATAATCATTACTATTTAGTATGTATAAAAACTTGACAATGAAAAAAAACTTTATATAATATATAGCATGGAGAAATAAGATGGCTAAACTTCACATTGATAATGAAGAGGTAAAAAAATACATATTCAATGTTTCAGAAAAATTGATGAGACATTTTGATTTAGAATATGAAATTACCAAAGAAGATGAATATTTTGATCTATATGCTTTTCATAGGAATGATTTCTTCAAATCATTTATAACTAAATCTACAGTATATGAAGGTTATTCTGTATTTGAACATATGCTTTTAAGATTTGTTAAGGAATTAAAAAAAGAAGATATTGAAAATTTTCAAAATATGCTTATTAGGCTTACTCCTATATTATCAAATCCTAATAAATTTCATAAAAGAAGTCTAATAACAGGAATATTAGTTACAGAAAGCCATTTAGAAAAAGAATGGGAAAAGATGGCTAAAAAGTTTTTTTATAAAGTCAATTACAAATTACTATTTCATGGATGGTCAGAAACACAGTATGCCATAGTGTCGATGACTGATAAAGCTGTATACTTACCTAAGATGAGAAAGAAAGAGTTAAAACTTCTTCTTTCGGATTTTTAGGAGGTTATAAAAAAATATAAGGAGATATATAATGAATGCTTTCATTCTTCTATTGTTAGGTATGGTCATATTTTTCATAGCTTACATAACTTATGGCTCATATTTGGCAAAGAAATGGGGTATAGACCCTGGTAAAAAAACACCTGCACATACTCTTAATGATGGTAAGGACTATGTACCAACAGATGCTAAAGTATTATTGGGACACCACTTCTCATCAATAGCAGGAGCAGGACCTATTACAGGACCTATCATCGCTACTATGTTCGGCTGGCTTCCTGTATATTTGTGGATTATATTCGGATGTGTATTCTTTGGAGGAGTACATGATTACGGTTCATTAGTTGCTTCTTTAAGACATGAAGGTAAATCTATTGGAGAAGTTATAAGACACAATGTAAGCCAAAAAGGTAAAATAATGTTCACTCTCTATGCATTTATTACTATTTGTTTAGTAGTAGCTGCTTTCTTAGACATTACTGCTGGTACTTTTGCTGTAAATGTTGATAATGCTAGAGAATCTGCTGCAGCTGGTACTGCTAGTATGCTTTTCATTGTTTTAGCTTTATTATTTGGTTTCTTAGTATACAGAAGAGGTGCTGGTGTTGCTGTTTCTACAATAGTCGGTGTTGTATTATTAGCTGCTATCATTTTCATTTCTGATAAATTCCCATTTTTGGCTTTACAAAAAATACATTGGCAAATAATATTAGTTATTTACATAATATTAGCTTCTTTAATGCCTGTTTGGATATTGCTTCAGCCTAGAGACTATTTATCTTCATTCTTACTATATGCTATGGTAGTAGGCGGTGTTGTTGGTTTGGTAATAATGAGACCTGCTATACAAACTCCTGCTTTCACAGGATTTATGCCTAGTGAAGGTAACTACTTATTCCCTATACTTTTCATCACTGTTGCATGCGGTGCTATATCAGGATTCCATGCTCTTGTTAGTTCCGGTACTAGTGCTAAACAGCTTAACAGTGAAAAAGATGCAAAATTAGTAGGATATGGTGCTATGCTTATAGAAGGTGTAGTTGCTATAGTTGCTTTAATGAGTGTTTCTGCTGTTGCCGGTAATGGCGAAGGCACTCCTGCCGCTAGATTTGCTACAGGTGTTGCTACTTTTATGACTTCTTTCGGAGTTCCTCTAAGTATGGGTAAAACATTCGTTACTTTAGCATTCGCTTCTTTCGCTTTAACTTCATTAGACAGTGCTACTCGTATAGGAAGATACTTAATACAAGAATTAGGTGAATACACTTCTGCTGACGGAAGAGTACATAAAACTTTCTTGACTAATCCTTATATAGCTACTGGTATTACAGTTCTATTCTCATTAGGATTCACTCTTTACGGTTATGCTAGAATTTGGCCTATATTCGGAAGTGCTAACCAATTATTAGCAGGATTATCTTTACTTGCAGTTGCTGCTTGGATAAAAAACAGACAAAAAAGAAATTCTTGGGAAAATATTATTCCTTTAGTATTCATGTTCGCAGTTACTCTTTCAGCTTTATGCTTAGTTGTTTATACTAATGTTATGAAAGCTACTTTTGACGGTTATGTATTAGCTGCTATAGCTGCTATTATGATTATATTAGCAGTTGTTGAGTTATTCATTACAGGTCAATGGGCTCGCGGATTATCTAAAGAAACAGCTTCTAATCCTAATGATCCTATTAAAAATAAATAATTTTATTTAATTATAGAATTTTCCCCTTTCATAAATCATTATGGAAGGGGTTTTTTTTATTTACTATATATTAACACTATAATATAAATCAATTTTTTAATCTAATTAATTTCTGTACTTTGTCGATATACTATAAGACTCATATTTTAAACAAAGGTGAATATTTTCTAATATTATGTCTAATAAGAAATTTAAACTAAAAGAAGAGAAAGCTGTATTTGCTGATATTAGATCTGCAATATCTATAGCAATATTTGACAGCGAAATTAATAATTATGACGGCAGTGTTGATACTGATGTAAGAAGAGCTGTTATGTATAATAAAATAGTATTTGAAAACTTAGTAAAGCGTCTGTTCTCATATCAAGCAAGCAGAGAAGATAAAAAAGACAGATTAAAAGAACTTTCCATTATAAAAATGATAAGAAATGAAAGCACTTCTATATCTAAAGAAAGGATTTACTATATAGAAAATCCTAATGAACAGACTTTTGAATTTCTAAATGATGTTTTGGATAAAAATAAAAAGGTAAGAGGATACAGTGAATATATATTATATTCGCTATTTAATCATTATTTTGACTATATAAAAAATTGATAGTTTTAAATATTATCCTTAAAAAATAAAGAGGATCATATTATTATGAAAAAAATTCTTTCAATAATTATAATATTTATTTTAATATCATTATCATCTATGTTGTTGGCACAGAATGCTGCTCCAAACGACGAAAGAAATATTGACAGAGAATTTTATAATGCAGAAAAACTTTTCTTCCAAAAAAAATATAATTTTGCAAGAGAAGCATTTCTTTTATATTTGAAAAGAAGACCATTATCTACAAATGATATGCTTTATTATTATATAGGGGCATGCTATTTCCAAGATAAACAATATGAAAATGCTATCAATTATTATAAATTGGCTTTTGATATAAATGATTCATATTCATATTGCAATAATATAGCCAACTCATACTATCAGTTAAAAAATTATGAAGATGCTCTGCTTTGGTATAATAGATCCATAGAAAGACTTCATTCACCATATATAACTAAATTAAATCATGAAGTATTAACTAATTATACAGTTTCGCAAAATATAGTAACAAACACAATATTTATATTTGATGTTAATAATACGGCTTCCAATGAATCTGCAACTAATATATCAATAGCTTCAAATGAATCATTAACAAATGAATTTATATCAACTAATATAACTGCCACTGCTATAACTACAAACACATCAGCAACAAATTTATCATCTGATACCAATGCAATATCCGATGCTATAAATAATCTTAATGCAGCAAATGAAAATATAAAAAATACATTGGACAGTACATTCACAAAACTTCCATTATTTACAAATGTAGTTATAACAAATACATATACAAATGATTATGAATTTACAAATACAACTGTAATATTTGAAGCAAATGCTAATTTTAATTTAGAAGTAGTAAATCCTTCAGTGTCAGAAACTTCACTGCCTCCTGATAATGTTACTAATGAAGCCGCTGCAGGTGATTCAAACACTGTTGCTATGTCCACAAATTCAACAGTTACAGGCTCTACTTATGTAATAACAGAAGAAAATCCATTTATAGTAACAAATATAGTTATAATGACTAATGTTATGGATACCAATGGAAATATGGTAGAAATAAAAACGAATATAGCTTCAGTAGATGCTTATAATACTTGGGCTTTATATTACAGTGCCTATCTTAATATGGGACATACCTTTTTAGCACTTGGCGAAATAACTAATGCGGCTATATCCTATGAAATATTTTTAACTAATGTAGGAAATGATTATTATCAAAAAGAATCTTTAGAAAGAGTTATATCACTTATAAGAAGTAATGACACATCAATTAAATTTATACCTTTTACTAATAATCATAGAGTAAATACAAATAATGACGGAAGCATAACAACAGAAACTATATTCCCTAATTTTGATTATGAAAGGGAAACTATATACCCTAATGGTGTTAGAATAATTTATGAAAATGGAAAAATAGAAAAGACAAAAATGTATTCTAATAATTATGAAATTTCAGATACCGTATACCCTTACGGAAAAAGAGAAATAGAGACAGTATTTGAAAACGGAGACAAAAGATTAGAAACATATATGGCAGATAATTCAAAAGCAATAAATACAAAAACTTCTGCCGGAGATACTTTTGAATATACTTTATATCCGGATGGTTCATTTATAAATAGAAAAACTTTGGACAGCAACAAAGCATTTGTAGTGGAAAGATCCGACGGTTCTATAACAACAAATTACAAAGATAATAACGGAGCATTCTTCTATACAAGAAGTTTAGACGGAACAGAGGTAAAAAGAACTGAAGATAATCTAGGCAATATTACAACTGAAACTAAAAGAGTTGACGGAGCTGTTATAGTAAAAACAGAGAATCCTGACGGAAGTTATGTAGTAGTTGCTAATTATATAGACGGAAGCATAGGAACTACAACAGTAGATACTAACGGAACAAGCAATTTAAAAATAGTTTATCCTGATGGAAGGGTTGAAGAAAGAAACTCTACAGGAGCAGGGGCAGGTACATTCTCATACAATATTAAAGCTGATGACGGAAGCATTATAACAAAAACTTATAATGATGACGGTTCATTTACTGTTGTAACTAAAAAAGTTGACGGTACAGTAATAACTGATACGGTTGCAGAAGATACTACAAGCGAAATAAAAATGCCTGACGGTACTACTATAAAAAGAATAATTAAACAAGACGGCTCAAAAGAAACTACTACTATTAATAGCGATTCAAGCACCGTAACTGAAATTATAGCAGCCGATTCAAGCAGTATAACTACAACAGTCAGACCTAATGGATCAAGAACCGTAGTAATAAAAGATACTGTAGGAAATACAGAAACAACAACAACAGAAGCAGATGGAAGTACATCAACTACAAAAACTTATACAGACGGCAGAACAACAGTCAATGAGATAAGAGCCGATGGTGTTACTATAGATATAGACAATGACGGAAGAAATAAAACTACTGTGGCAAGAGATGCTGAAGGGTATGTACTAGAGATGAAACAGTACAGAAATGAAGACCCTGAAATAACTTTACTTGATTATTTAGGAGAGCCTGTAGAAGCAGAAATTGCAAAAACAGTAATTAAAAGAACGGATTTAAATATAAGAGTAGAAGATATTGATAACCTTAAACTGCCTCCGCCTCCTCCTGAACCGGAACCTGCAGAAAATACAACTGTTACAGATGACACAGCTGCAGAAGGCACAGCAAATGATACAGTTACAGATGATACAGGAAATACGGCTAGCGATACTGTTGAAGATGATACAGCTGCAGGAGATACAGCAAATACTGATAACACTGCAGGCACAGATAACACAGTATTACCGGATGCAGCGGCAAATTAACAATTAAATAAAATTAATATAAAATAAAAGAGCCATAATTTTATGGCTCTTTTTTATATTCTAATAATTATTTAATTAAAATAAACCTTTTATCTTGCCATTTTCATCTATATCTATATTGCATGCTACAGGTATCTTAGGAAGTCCCGGCATGTCTATAATGCCTCCAGCCATAGCAATGATAAATCCTGCCCCTGATGCAAGTTTTATTTCATCAATATTTAATGTATAGCCTTTAGGAGCATTCAATAAAGCAGGATTATCAGATATTGATTTTTGAGTTTTTGATATACATATTGGAAGATTTCCAAATCCCATATCTTCTATCCTATTCATCATCTTTAAAGCCTTATTAGAAAACTTAACATCACCTGCTGAATATATTTCTTTACATATAGTTTCTATTTTTTCTTTTATACTCTTATCCAATTCATACAAAGGTTTATAATTTGATTCTTTAGAAGCCGCTTTCAAAACTTTATGAGATAAATCTATTGCCCCCTCTCCTCCTCTAGCCCAAACTTCACATAATGAAATATCAACTCCTTTACTCTCGCAATGTTTTGTTATGCATTCTATCTCTTTATCAGTATCAGAAACAAATTTATTAATAGCAACTACCACAGGGACATTATATTTCTGCATATTCTCAATATGTTTATCTAAATTTTCAAAACCTTTATTTAAAGCATCTAAATCTTCTTTATTAATATCAGAAGCTCCGCCATGATGTTTTAATGCCCTTATAGTAGCAACTAATACTATACAATTAGGCTTTAAACCAGCTGCACGGCATTTTATATCAAGAAATTTTTCAGCACCCAAATCCGCAGCAAAACCCGCCTCTGTGATAGTATAATCAGATAATTTTAAAGCCATTTTTGTTGCAAGTATAGAATTACATCCATGAGCAATATTAGCAAAAGGTCCTCCATGAACTATAACAGGCGTATTCTCTAGTGTCTGAACTAAATTCGGTTTTATAGCATCTTTAAGCAGTGTACATGCCGCACCTTCTATTTTTAAATCTTTTACTCTCAAAGGATTATCATTTATATCATAAGCAAATATAATATTTCCTATTCTCTCTTTTAAATCCATTAATGAATTTGATAAGCAAAGTATAGCCATAACTTCAGATGATACAGTAATTTGAAATGATGACTGCCTTACAACTCCGTTCTCACTTCCTCCAAGACCTATCACTATATCTCTTAATGCTCTGTCATTCATATCCAGAACTCTTTTGAATACTATCTTATTAAGATCTATTTTTAATTCATTCCCCTGTTTGATATGATTATCAATACAAGCAGATATTAAATTATGGGCACTGCTTATAGCATGAAAATCTCCATTAAAATGCAAATTAATATCTTCCATAGGTACAATTTGAGAATATCCTCCTCCGCATGCACCGCCTTTTATACCAAATACAGGTCCAAGAGAAGGCTCTCTTAAAGCAGCAACAGCATTCTCTCCTATTTTATTTAATCCTTGAGTAAGTCCTATTGTAACTGTTGATTTTCCCTCCCCTGCCGGTGTCGGAGTTATTGCCGTTACTAAAACTAATTTTCCATCATTCTTATCCTTTAATTTATTTAATAATGATAATTCTATCTTTGCCTTATATTTTCCGTATACCTCATAATCATCATCTGTTAGTTTCAGCTTTTCAGCTATTTTTTCTATCCTTTCTAATTTACACTCTTGGGCTATTTCTATGTCTGTTTTCATATATACTCCAATTAAACAATTTTTTATATACATTCAAAATATACTATAATTTTAAAATATTTGATAGTTATAATTTTTTATAAAATAAAAAAATATTATTGAATTTTGTTAAATTATTATTATAATCTTTAAAAGTTTTAAATATTTACTAAAAATAAAATTTATTTAAATATTAAAAAAGGATTGCCAATGGATAAAGTAAATATAAGTCTTATAGGTGTAGGAAGAATGGGCCAATTCCATTTAAATGTTGTAAGCCAAATAAATCAAATAAATTTATCAGGTATATATGATGCCGATGAAAATCATTTAAATGAAATATCAAAAAAATTCAATATAAGAAAATTTAATAGTATAGATGAAGCAATAGATAATGCTGACGCTGTTATAATAGCAAGCCCTACAATATATCATTTTGAAATAGCGAAAAAAGCTGTAGAAAAAGGAAAACATGTATTAGTGGAAAAACCAATGACAGAAACTTATGCTCAGGCCTTAGAATTAGAAGAAATTGTAAAACAAAAAAATGTTATATTTCAAGTTGGGCATGTTGAAAGATTTAATGGTGCCGTACAGGAACTTCATCATATAATAGAAAAACCTTATTTAATAGAAGCTAGAAGATTAGCACCTTTTACTCCTCGTATTGCCGATGTAGGCGTTGTATTCGATATAATGATTCATGATTTGGATATAGTAACTTCTTTGGTGAAAAAACCAATAATAAAATTTTCAGCAAGTGGAAAAAGAATCAGAACAAAAAATGAAGATATTGCAAGTGCATTATTAGAGTTTGAAGATTCAACTATAGCAACTATAAGTGCAAGCAGAGTAACTCAGGAAAAAATAAGAACCTTAGCAATTAGTACAGAAGAAGCATATTTCCTATTGGATTATGCCACTCAGGATATAACTATACATAGACAGGCAGCAAGTCAAAGTAATATAAAAACATCAGTTGGTATTAATTATAAGCAGGAATCTATAATAGAAAGAGTATTTATACATAGAGATAATCCGCTTAAATTAGAAGATGAGCATTTTGCCAACTGCATATTAGGAAAAGATAAAAGATTCGTATCTATTGAAAATGATGTTAATACTATAAAATTAACTGAAGATATTCTAAAAGAAATTAAAAAGACTTGGTAATTAATTTTAATCTTAATAAAAAATAATTGCTTAATATAATTAAAGAAATTTGATTATATTAAGCAATTATAATAATTAGGAAAAGCAATTTAAAAATAATATCTTCCTCCAATACTTATTCTTCCAAATCCCGCTTTATTAATTTTATCAGGATATCCAAGTTCTTTGCCGTCAGGTACAAGATGAAGTCCGCCGCCGAACTCCAACACTATACCAACATGTTCGCTTACATTAATATTAAAGCCTGCCCCACCGCCGACTTCCCAATAATATGGCGGATCAAATAAAAATTTTCCGCTTTTATCAGGATCAAAAGATAAAAATCCGAAACTAGCAAAAGCAAAACCATATCTTGCTATAGTTACCTTTCCTACATACTCATCATTATTTCCAAATGTGAATTTCTGCATAAGCCCTAACTGATACATTTGAGGATTATCATCATATATTTTTGAACCTGTTACAGTAGTATAACTTTTAATTTGAAAATTATTATATTTCATTATCTTAAATCCAAACTCTATATTAACACTTGTCTTTATAGAATCTGCACTGCTGAATAATCCTATAGAGAAAAATCTATTATCCAATACAGACTGAAATCCTTTTTTTTCTTCTTTATTATCTTTATTTTCTTCACTATAAATAATATCAAATAAAGATAAAAAAAGAATATTAATATAAAAAATATGTTTTAATATTTTCATTGATTGCCCTTTAATAATATATAAATATTATTCATTTAGTTTAATATTGTAAAGTCATTCTATGTTATCTAATTCTGTTTTATTTATATCACCTTCTTTTATAGTTCTTATCTGCGTAAAGAAGTATAAATACTTTGAAATAAATAGTATTACAAGAACTATTCTAGCATACAAATTATTAACAAAAATAAATGTAACTATAAGCATTGCACTTACAGGCAAAAGTATTGTAAGTTTAGATTTCAAAGTCATAGCTCTTGAATTAATAAAACTTTCTAAATGTTTTTTATATAGCTTTGTAGACATAAACCAATCATGAAATCTTTTAGAACCTTTAGCAAAAAAGAAAGAAGCGAGCAGAAGAAAAGGTGTAGTAGGCAAAATTGGAACTACTATTCCCACAGCCCCTATACCTACAAAAATGAAACCTAAACATATAAATAATATTCTCATATTATACCTTTAAAATTGAATTTTCTATTTTTATTAAAATTATGCTTTATCATAACAATAATATGTTTCAATGCTATTATATGGTGATAAAAAAGCATTCTCTTTCCAGAAAAAGCCATAATATCTTTTATTTTCTCTTTCATATCTTTTTTATAGCATTGAGAAGTGCATGCACTGCAGAAAGTTTTTGTTTCCATAAATCTGCACTTATCAGTTCTTATACTGGCATAATTATATATGTTTTCACATTCCTTGCAAATATTTTTACTGCCGAAAGTTTTATTATAAAATTTATGATATCTTTTATGATTATTCCTGCAGTAAATTTCTATCATACAAAGCATAGTTTTTTTCTCATTCTCTCTTTTTTTATATATTCTGTATTCTTCATCACTATAACATAAAAAAAAGCAATAATCTTTTATCATTTTAATAACCTTTATTTGTTTTGTGTATTGGGCATCTTAAAAATTAAGACACCCAATAAATCTATTCTCCCAATATCAATAATTCAGCAAATTAAAACTTCCAAGTAATACCTGTACTTCCATTGAAGGCAAGAGCACTGTTTGCACTATTTCCAATACCATCAACAGTAGTAGCCCCTCCAATCTGAGCTTCAAAATACCATTCCAAATTAGGTTTAGGAGTAATATATAGCTCTCCGTATACCAAATATCCCACAGAGTAGAACAAAGGCGGTATTCTTACAGGTTTTGAGCTGCTAGCATAGGTATTAATTCCTCCTGTAATCATAGAAAATGAAATAGCAGGCTCAAAATAAACACTTATAAACTCACTTTCAGCAGTAAATCCTACAGGCATAGATACACCTATAAACTGAGGTTTTGTAAGATAATATTCTGTTCCTCCTATTTCTATAGAAGCTCCATCTCCTGTAAACATTATATTATGAGCTGTAAAATCATAGTATGGTGCAGCTGGTATTGAGCCAGAACTTCCTAATTCAAAAGCACCTATAGGATTTGAAGCATCTATATTATATAATCCAAATTTAGCTCCTCCTTCTTTAGTATCCATTCCCGGAGGTGTTACTTTGTATGAAGTACCTGTAAAATCTGCTATTGATCCTTGATATGACACTCTTATTTGAGGCTCTATCAATACAGGATCAGTTGCAGCTATAAAATATCCTCTAACATCTATACCTATGGATTGTCCTATAGTATCTTTTATAAATCCATATTTACCATTTTCTCCTACTGTTCCCATACCTGCCAAGTTACCGCCTCCTGCTAAATCTCCGCTTCTGCTTGAATTAGCTTTTAATCTGTACATGCCATATTTAAGATTAACTCTTATTCTACTGAATATATTATTTCCTGTATAATATTCTATTCTAGTATCTGTTGAAACGGCTATATCTCCATCATTAACATTTCCGCTTCCCACTCCTATTGTAACAGGTATATTTATTCTCAAATTTTGATTTAGAGCATAAGCAGTTATTATAGGAGTATGTGCCTGCCAAGATCCTGATACATATTTAAATTGATATCCAGCTCCTATACCAAAGCTATCTGTTTTGTATCCGAATCCGGCTATAGCAGATGGTCTGAAAGTGCTTATTCCTCCTTTTGTTCCACTATTTAAATTATCAAGTAAAACCCCCGCTGTTTCTCCTTCAACACCTACCATAAATCTTAAATTCTCTGTACCTGCTAATACTCCTAATCTGTCAAGCCTTATAGTAAGCTGATTTTCATCAATTAAAAAATCATTAAAGTCTTCTAAAATAGTATATCCAAATATACTATAAGCACTCATTATTAAAGCTGTTAAAATCAAACATAAACGTTTCATAATATTATCCTTAATTTTGTTTATAATTTTTTTAACAACTCTGTATTTTTTATTAATACAATATTTATATACCTGTTTTATATAAAGACTAGGGATCTGCCATCTATATAATTGGCAGGATATTTATCATGGCAAATCCCCAGATAAAATGATAAAACAACTTTATTATAGCCCCCTATCACTATTAAATCTGTTTTTTGTTATAATGGTTTATTTTTGGTATTGTTTCTTTCTATCGCCTCCTTTAATAATTCTCCATTTTTATATATATCTTTACTCATTTCAATATACTTATTATAATTTTCATCGTCTTTTACTTTGAAGTAGTATTGAGAAAGCCATATATATGATAAATATTTCTGATATTTTTCTTTTGCATTATCCAAAGCTTTATTAAAATATTCAAAAGCTTTTTTATTGCTCCCTCCTGCTATTGCAGGAGCATGCATATATCCTATAGCTGTACCTAAAAGAGCAAAAAAATTAGAATCATCTTTCTCCAAAATCTTTTTATATATTTCTTTACTTTTTGAACCAAAAGAAATTTTTTCTGAAAGTCCGCTGTAATAAACTATATAACTCATTAATTCAGATACGCTTATCAAATAATCAATATCTTCTGATTTTATATAATCTTTGTTAGCATTTATAGTATCCTTCAAATAATTATATTTTTCTTTTTCATTAGTTATACTTTTTGATTTTATTAGTGCATATATATTCTTATGAGTTCTTGATGTATTATTTTCTATTGATTTTATACTATATGATGAAGAATAATATTCATTGTAAAAATTATTAATTCCTTTAGTTTCATAAGAATATATTATATTTGTTATTATCATAAATAAAATAATTATGTATTTCATATAATTACCTTGCATAAGTTAGTATATATATTCAATTTGTTAGTATATTCTAACATTTAAAATAAAAAATCAATAGCTAAAAATAGATAAAATAAAAAAATATTTATAATTTAAAAATAATAAAAAAACATATCAAATAATATTTTAATAATTGAAAAAAAAATTATATTGATATATCATTGTCTAAAATAAAAATTTGATTAAATAATAAATTTCATTGGAGGAAATATGGCTGTATCTAAGAAAAAAGCAGCAGTTAAATCTTCATCAAAAAAGGTTTCTAAATCTGCTAAGAAAACAGTTGTTGACAAAAAAGCTGCATCTAAGAAAGCTTCTAGTGTAAAAAAAGCTTCAAAAGCTGCAGAGAAAAAAGTAATTGCTCCTAAATATTATGTATCAGAAACTCCATTAAAAAGTGCTGATAAAGAAATATTTGCTGCAATGAAAAATGAGTATAAGAGAGAAGTTAATGGCTTTGAACTTATAGCTAGCGAAAATATAGTTTCACGTGCTGTTATGGAAGCACAAGGCTCTATATTTACAAACAAATACGCTGAAGGTTATCCGTCAAAAAGATATTACGGCGGATGCAGTGAGGTTGATATTGTAGAAGATTTAGCTAGAGAAAGAGCTAAAAAATTATTCAAAGCTCCTTTTATAAATGTACAGCCGCATTCCGGTTCTCAAGCTAATATGGGTGTTTATATGGCAGTTCTTCAGCCGGGAGATACTTGTTTAGGATTATCCCTTGATTCAGGCGGTCATTTAACACATGGTAAAAATGTAAATTTCTCCGGAAAAATATATAATTTCCAGCATTATAATGTTAGAAGAGATACTATGCAAATAGACTATGATGAGCTTAGAGATACTGCAAAAAGACTCAATCCTAAATTAATTGTAGCAGGCGGAAGTGCTTATCCTAGATTCATTGATTTCAAAAAATTCAGAGAAATAGCTGATGAAGTTGGTGCTTTATTAATGGTAGATATGGCACATATTGCAGGACTTGTTGCTGCAGGCGTTCACCCTAGCCCTGTTCCTCATGCTCATTTTGTTACAGGTACTACTCATAAAACTTTAAGAGGTCCTAGAGGCGGATATATAATTTCTACAGAGGAAGATCTAGCTAAAAAAATAGACAAAACTATATTCCCAGGTATACAAGGCGGTCCTTTAATGCATGTTATAGCTGCTAAGGCTGTATGTTTTAAAGAGGCATTAGATCCTAAATTTGTTAAATATCAAGAACAGGTTATAAAAAATGCTGAGTCTATGGCTAATATGTTCCTTGCTAAAGGATATGAATTAATTTCAGGCGGTACTGATACACATTTAATATTAGTTGATGTAAAAAAATCTAAAGGCATAACAGGACAGCTTGCTGAAACTATTTTAGATAAAGCACATATAACTATAAATAAAAACGGCATACCTTATGATACCGAATCTCCAATGGTAACAAGCGGAATAAGATTGGGTACTCCTGCAATAACTACAAGAGGATTAAAAGAAAAAGATGTTATGGAATTAACTCAATATATAGATGAAGTTTTAAGCAATAGTAATGATGAAAAAATGATTAATGCTGTTGCTAAAAAAGTAGCTGCTCTATGTAAAAGATTCCCTATGTATAAATTTATAGCTGATATGTAAATTGTATAATAGCATAAAAGGGAAGCTGATAATTTTCAGTTTCCCTTTTTTTATCACAAATCTTTTATAATTTCTATATAGTTAAATATTTCATCTATTCTATTTAAAACTATATCAGCACCATTTTCCAATAATATTTCTTTACTGTAGCTGTTTGTAATTGCGGCAGTAACTATTCCTGTTTTTTTTGCCCCTATAACACCTGCAAGACTATCTTCAAATATTATAACATCTTCTTTTTTTATATTGCCATCTAATTTTTTTAATAATTCAAAAGCATTTAAAAATAAATCAGGTTCCGGCTTAGCTTTTAATTCACCATTATAACATGAATAATCTTTTATATATTTTGATATGCCCTTCTTATCAGACATTTTTCTAACATAATTAATATTACTATTCGATGCTATAACAATATTAATATTTTTTAATCTTTCTAAAGTTTCCATAACACCGTCAAAAGTTTCTAAATCTGTTTCTATTATTTTATGAAAATACATTTCGGCAGATTTAAAAAAATTATCCGGTATATAATGACATTCTTTTTTTAAAATATTATCTATATCTTTAGTCTGAAACCCTGCTAAAGATTTAAAATCCACATCCTTAAGTACATTCATTTCATTAGATGTATGAATCAATGCTTTAGTATATAAACTTTCACTATCAACTAAAGTTCCGTCAAAATCAAATATTGCAGCTTTTATCTTTATAGTTTTATACATCATTAATTTTCCTTAATATATTAAAATATTTATTGATGCAGATATTTTATATTTTTTTCTGTCAAAATCAATAGCATCATAATATTTGATAATAAATTACATATATGTTATAATTTGCTTAAAGAGTTGATTTATGAAAAATATGATAATCCAAATAAAAGGAGTATATTATTATGGGATTAAAATTAATTATCGCTAAAGATGCTAATGCAGTTGGGAAAAAAACGGCAGCAGAAATTATTAATTTATTAAAAGTTAAAAAAGATGCTGTTTTGGGACTTGCTACAGGAGGTACTGCTGAGGCGGTATATCCTCATTTAATAAAGGCTTATGAAAAAAAAGAAATAGATTTTAAAAATGTTAAATCTGTCAACTTAGATGAATATAAAGGATTAGATCCTAAAAATGAACAAAGCTACAGATATTTTATGAATAAAAATTTATTTGATCATGTAAATATTGATAAAAAAAATACTTTTGTTCCTAAAGGTATAGGAGATAAAGATAAAATATTAAAAGAATTTGATGATAAAATAAATAAACTTCCTAGAGACATACAATTATTAGGTGTAGGACCTAATGGACATATAGCATTCAATGAACCTGATGAAGTTTTGCATGCCAATGCTTTATGTGTTAAACTTAATGAAAAAACTATCAAAGCTAATTCAAGATTCTTTGCTTCAGAAAAAGATGTACCTAGAGAGGCATTCAGTATGGGCATGGGCGGAATATTAAAAGCTAAAAAAATAGTTATAGCCGCTATCGGAAAAGGAAAAGCTGCTGCTATGAAAGAGCTTCTTACTAATGATAAAATTACTACTAAATGTCCTGTTACATTCTTAAAACTTCATAATGATGTAGTTGTTGTTATAGATCAGGAATTGGCTGATGCTATACCAGAACTTCAGAAGAAAAAAGATAATAAAAAATAAATTAATAAAAAAATATACTTATAATTTAGGGCGGCTTAATGCTGTCCTTTTTTATTTTATTCTTTGAAAATGGTTATATTTAAAAATGATATAAATTTAAGTATAGGATTTTGTATATGAAAAAGAAAGCTGTTTTAATAGTGGTAGACAGTTGCGGTGTAGGTGCTTTACCTGATGCAGCTGTTTTCGGTGATGAGGGAGTTAATACTCTCGCTCATTTAGCTGAAGCAGAAGGAGGGATAAACCTTCCTAATATGGAAAAAATAGGTCTTGGAAACATTATAGATATAAAAGGCGTTTCTAAAAATAATGATGCTTTAGGGTACTATGGAAAAGCGATGGAAACTTCTAAAGCTAAGGATACTACTACAGGACATTGGGAAATAGCAGGATTAGTATCTGAAAAACCATTTAATACTTACCCTAATGGTTTTCCTGAAATTACTTTAAAAAAAATAGAAGAATTTTCAGGAAGAAAAGTTGTATGCAATAAACCTTATTCTGGTACCGAAGTTATAGATGATTATGCAGATGAACAATTAAAAAATGGGGCTTTAATTGTTTATACATCTGCTGATTCTGTACTTCAAATTGCAGCTCATGAGGAAATAATACCGATAGATGAGCTTTACAATATATGCAAAAAGGCTCTTGAAATATGCAATGAGTATTCTCCTGTAGCAAGAGTTATAGCCCGTCCTTATATAGGAACTAAAGGTAATTATAAAAGAACTGAAAGAAGACATGATTATTCAGTACCTCCAAGCGGGGAAACTATGCTTGACAGATTAAAAAATCACAGTCTTCCTGTTATAGGCATAGGAAAAACAAGCGATATATTTGCAGGTGTTGGAATTACAGAAAACAGACAAACTAATAAAAACAATCTTGATGGTATAGAAAAAACTATTAAAGCTATTAAGGAAATTGATGAAGGATTAATATTTACAAATTTAGTTGATTTTGATATGCTTTACGGACATAGAAGAGATCCTAAAGGATATAAAAATGCTTTGGAAGAATTCGATAAATATATTCCTGATATGATTGAAAATTTGAATGATGATGATTTATTCATTATAACAGCAGATCATGGATGCGATCCTACATACAAGGGAAGCGATCATACAAGAGAATATATACCTATACTTGCTTATGGAAAAAATTTGAAAAAAAATGTTAATATAGGCATTAAAGATTCTTTTGTTTCTATAGCAGCGTCGATAGAAAAGCATTTACTTGGTGATACTAAACTTAAAGGCTGTTTTTTGTGAAAATAATATTACATAGAAAAATTCATTTTAAGATTATTAATTATAATAATACTATATGATAAAAATAAAGGGTTGGTATTCTAAATTTTATTAGAATGCCCGCCCTTTTTCCTTATTGTTATAATTAGTTATTTTTAACTTTTTATTTCTATTTTATGAATACAGAAATAATATGCCCCACCCTATTTTTTTTAAATTTATTATATATATCATCACGCGTTTAAAATAAAAATTATATTAAAAATTATTCTATAATATAATTTTTTTATGCTTTTTAATCTAATCACCGCGTGAAAATCAATTTTTTAAAAATGTTTTATATAAAAAAAGAGCCTAGTTTAATAAAACCAGACTCTTATTTATATTTTAATTATTATTATTCAAATACTACTCTTGGATTTTGATCAATATAATCAGCAGGTACATTATTAAGCTCTTTAATCTTTGATATTAGAGCATCTCTTATATCATTTCCTGTATAAACAGCACTTTTTCCTTTTCTTCCAATCGGATTGTTTTGAGCATCAACATATCCGTCTCCGCCGTCAAATACAAAATCTGATAAAATAACAGTATAATCTTTAGCCTCGCTTATATCCTCTCCATTCAATTTTGCAGATACCAATTCTCCATTTGCTGTATATTTTACTTCCATACCTTTAGAATACTGTAAGAATCCTCCTTTTCCTCTCTTTTCACCAGAAAGTTTTATCATATCAAGAACATCTTTTCCATTTAATGAAACTATTATAACTTCATTGTTAAAAGGAGCAAATTCATTTTGTATGTTTCCTAAAGTAATGTCTCCTGCTTTTAATACAGATCTTAAATTTCCTGAATTAATCATTACAATATCAACATTTTCATAAGAGTCTTTTACCAAATCACAGGCAAAATTTCCTATAGCCATAGAATTAGATCTTATTCCGTCATGAACTAATTCCATAGGCAAAGTTCCTATTCTTACATTGAATTCTTTATCCACTGTAGCTTTCATCTCATCAATAAATGCAAGCATATCATTATCCTGCTCTATTGTCTGATCCATAGCAACCAATTTATAGTTTAAATTATTTTTATCCATTACCCCATTATTAACATTCAAATTAATATTTCCTAAATAATGTCCGTAAGATCCAGCCTGCACTATAGGAGTACCATTAACAACTTCAGCTTTTTCTAATTCAGTATGACTATGTCCGCCTATTATTATATCAAATGTATTAGGAATAGCTTCAGCAATTTTTTTGTCTGCTTCATATCCAACATGGCTAAGCAGTATTGTAAGATCATTAGTAGTATTAAGCGGAGTTTGTTTTATGAAATCTTTTAATGATTTAATTTCTTCTTCAAATACTAAACCCTCAATATTTTTAGGGCTGTAAACTGAATCTGTTGTTGTTATACCAATAATTGCTACATTAAGACCATTTACATTTGTAACTATATATGGAGCTGCATAATAACTATTATCTGATTTATTTTTTATATTCAAAGAAAGTGTAGGGAATTTTCTCTCTTTCATAATTTCTGTAAAATTACTAAGTCCGTAATCTACAAAATGATTTCCAACAGCAGCCGCATCAACTCCAATCATATTCATAATATCAACTTCATCTCTTCCCTGAAATACTGTAGAATATACACTTCCTGTAATAGTGTCTCCGGCATGAAGAACTAATACATTATTATTAGACTTTACCTGTTTTATGTATGAAGCTCTTCTGGCTGCCCCATACATATAGTTAGTTTCAGGCGGATTTACATCACTATTAACAACCATTTCCTGTTCATCTTTTCCATGAGTATCATTCATGTGTATTATAGTTAAACTGCCTGTATTTCCTGTTTTCTTTGCGGCAGAATTAGAACAGGAATATAAAAATAAAATAATTAAAGATAATAATAAAATAATATGAGCTCTTTTAAACATTTTAGTTCTCCTTCAAATATTATATGAAAATTATATATCTATTATTCTCTTTTTCAAGATAATTTCTTTATAAATAAAAAAAGCCTAGCATGCTAAAACATACTAGGCTTTATATCATAATAGAAATATTAATTTTCTCTTCTTTTCATCTTTTTCAATACGATAATAACTACACAAAGAAGAACTATAACCCCCAAAGCAACAGGTATTACCCAGCCTTTATATGCAGTATCGTTAGAGAGTATTTCATTCCATAAATTTTCCATTAATATATTAGTTTCATCAGGCAATGTTATATAAACATCACAGTTATACAAAGTTTCCTGATCCGGATATATTATTTTATTATTTCTAGTTTCGCTGCTCATTATAGCAATAGCTCCGTCATTTGGAGAAGCATAATTAATAAACTCTATATTTGCCAAAGCTATTTCAGGTTCAGATAAGAAATTAATATACATCTCTCCTAGCTCAGGAGCACCTGAAGAAGAAGGTATGCACATAGAATCTACAAATAAATTAGCTCCTTTTTTAGGAATAACAAAATTCAAGTCAGGATTATTTGCCATCATACTTAAAGAGTCCCCAGCATAATAAACACCTATAGCAGCCTCTCCTGCCTCCATCTTATCATACATCTCATCCATTACATAAGACTGTACTAAAGGTTTTTGACTTTTTAAAAGTTTAGCACATTCTCTAAGTTCTGTTTCATTAGTAGTATTAAGAGAATATCCTAAATATGCCTGAGCTATTCCAAAAGCATCTCTAGGGTTATAATACATAAGTATTTGTCCCTGATATTTTTTATCGAAAAGTATTTTCCAATCTATATCTGCTTCTTTTTCTTTTACCAACTGTCTGTTATAAATTATTCCTGTTACTCCCCAAGTATAAGCCAAAGAATATTCTCCTGTAGGATCAAATGGAAGATTTTTAAATCTTTTATTGATATTAGTATTTGCAGGAATATTATTAAAATTCAATTTTCTTATCAAATTTTCTCTTATAAGTCTTTCTATCATATAATCAGAAGGTATTATAACATCATATTGAATACCTCCAACTTTTAATTTAACATACATTTCTTCATTAGAGGCAAAAGTAGAATAGTTGACTTTCACTCCTGTAAGTTCCTCAAATATTTTATTTACATCTAATGAACCGTCTGAACCATCCGATATATACTCGCCCCAATTATAAACATTAACTGCTAAATTCTGTCCCTTGTACTTATGATAATAGTTAGTATCAAATTTACTTAGATCAACAGTTTGAGCATTTGATACTATAGCAATAAGAATAAGAACTGCCAAAATTTTCTTTTTCATTTTGTTTCTCCTTTTTTAATTTTTATTTATTTTTCTTTTTAACTGCATTAAATATTTTTCTTTTTTAATCTCTTTTAAATTCATAACAACAAGACTTACAAGCACAACTATAAATATAACCGTAGATATAGCATTAATCTCAGGGCTTACTCTCTTTCTTGTCATAGAATATATAGTAATAGGCAAAGTCTGAGAAGTAATACCAGTAGTAAAATAGCTTACAACAAAATCATCTAATGAATAAGTCAATGCCATTAAAAAACCGGCAAGTATACCCGGAAGTATATCCGGTATAACAACTTTCCAAAAAGCCATTGAAGGAGTACAGCCTAAATCTAAAGCCGCCTCATATAAACTATTATCCTGCTGTCTTAACTTAGGAAGTACATTTAATATAACATAAGGTACATTGAAAGTTATATGTGCCAATATTAAAGTGGTAAATCCGAATTTAAGCTTCATTATAACAAATAAAAGCATTAAAGAGATGCCCGTTACTATTTCAGGATTTATTATAGATACATAAGTAATACCCATAACAGCACTTTTCATTTTTTTATTAAAACTATTTATACCTATTGCCGCCATTGTACCAAGTATAGTAGCAAATACTGAAGATACTGCCGCAACTATTATGGTATTAACAAATGAACTTAATATTAAATCATTAGAAAATAATTCTTTATACCAATTCAAAGTAAAACCAGTAAAAACGCCTCTTCCTCTTGCTTTATTAAAAGAGAAAAAAATTAGTATTGCTATTGGAGCATATAAAAATAAAAATATAAAAGCAATATAGCTTCTTGATAGTATTTTCTTTATCATAACGGCATATCCTTATAAAAACATACCATTAATATCTTCATCTTCTTCATCTATCTGCTGCATAAGCATAATAGCACATAAAGATATTACAATTAACACCAAACTTATAGCCGAACCTAAATTAGGATTATAGGACATACCTAAAAACTGCATCTCTATTAAATCGCCTATAAGTATATTAGAACCGCCGCCAAGCATACGAGAAATTACAAATGTACTTACCGCCGCAACGAATACCATTGTAACGCCTGCCGCCATTCCAGGTAAACTTAATGGAAATATTACTTTGCTGAATACATCAAAGGAATTAGCTCCCAAATCCTGAGAAGCCTCTATCAAACTATGATGTATTTTAGTCATAACAGAATAAAGCGGAAGTATCATAAAAGGAAGATAATTATAAACCATTCCTATTAATACAGCAGCCTGAGTATTTATGAGTTTTACAGGTGAAAGCCCCACAAAAATAAGAGCTTTATTTATAAGTCCGTTATTTTCTAATATAGTCATCCAAGCATAAGTTCTAAGAAGAAAATTCATCCACATAGGAAGCATTACAAGCATTACTAAAGCATGCTGAACTGTTTTTTCCTGTCTTGATATATAATATGATAAAGGATAAGCAAGTATCAAACATATTATCGTAGCAACAGAAGCAAGCACTACAGAACGAACTATAACAGGAGTAAATGATGTAACATTAGCAAAGTTATTTAAAGTGAAATCTCCTCTCTGATTTGTAAAAGCAAAATATATAACTAAAAAAAGAGGTACTAATACAAAAACTAATGTCCAGATTAAATAAGGTATTGCCGGTATTTTTGTTTTCATAATATCACCTCTTCTACAGTTTTTTTCATGATATGTATATTCTCTTTAGCAACATCTATCCCTATTTCAGTACCTGCTTCCCATTTCTCTGTAGAGTGTATTATCCATTTATAGCCATGAGCATCAAGTATCATCTCAAAATGAACGCCTTTAAATATAGCAGATTCCACCAAACCTGATATATTAGCATTGTCAGGAGGTACAACTATTATATCTTCAGGTCTTATAACAACATCAACTTTTTCTAATTTTTCAAAACCTTTGTCCACGCATTCAAACATATAACCTGCAAACTCTACAGAATAATCATCATGCATAATTCCGTCTATAATATTACTTTCACCAATGAAGTCTGCTATAAATGCATTCTTAGGTTCATTATATATATCTTCAGGAGTTCCTATCTGAAGTATTTCTCCGTCTTTCATTACTGCTACAGTGTCGCTCATAGTTAATGCTTCTTCCTGATCATGAGTAACATATACAAAAGTAATTTCTAAAGACTGCTGAATTTTCTTTAATTCTATCTGCATTTCTTTTCTGAGTTTCAAATCCAAAGCCCCCAAAGGCTCATCAAGAAGCAGCACTCTAGGTTTATTAATAAGTGCCCTTGCAATTGCAACTCTCTGCTGCTGACCGCCTGAAAGTCTTGCAATATTTCTGTTTCCATAATTTTCTAAGTTCACCATTTTAAGCATTTGATGAACTCTCTCTTTAATATCTGATTTAGGAACTTTTTTAAGATTAAGTCCGAAAGCAATATTTTCAAAAACATTTAAATGCGGAAACAATGCATATCGCTGAAACACTGTATTAACTTCTCTTTTGTAAGCAGGAGTATCATTAATAACTTTTCCGTCAAAAAGAACTTCTCCTGAATCAGGTTTTATGAAGCCTGCTATAGTTCTAAGTATAGTTGTTTTGCCGCAGCCTGAAGGTCCTAAGAGAGTTAAAAATTCTTTATCTTTTATATCAAGATTAAGATTTTCTAATATAGAGTTTTCATCGTAGGAAACATTGATATTTTTTAAAGACACGATAATATTATCGCTCATAATAAAGCCCCCTATGCGTATATTTGCAATAGCCTCCGTAAAATTACGTATATACATCTTAACGTATAAAACGCAGTTTACTCGTCGCTTACCCGCATAGGGTTTTTTTCGTTCTAGCTAATTATAGATTAATAATAAGCCTTTCTTAGTCAACAGATACACCTGCAAAGAATATCCATTACTTGAGCTATCGCATAATTATTTTTTAATGGATTTTAATATAATATAAATAAAAATAATGTCAATAGTATAAAAAACATTTTTAGTAATTTTTTAAATCTTTACATAATATCAAAATAAAAAAAGAGGCTTTTTACAGCCCCATTTATTTTATTAAACTTTATTATTGTTTTGTTAGATATCCAGAACCAGAATTTGGATTAACGGTCAAATTAACTCCTCCGCTATCAAATACAAATGTAAAACTATTTTCATTATTACTTAAACTATGATATTTAGTATCTGAATCTTTAACTATAACTTCTTGAGGTAATGTAGGAAGTGGTAAACCCATCATAGTAATAGTTGCACCAGTAGAGTCAACTTTTAATGTAACTTGAATTGCTGCTGATGAACCATTTGGATCATAAATATTACCAGAATAAGTACCATACCATTTAGAATCTATACCTGTACCTGTTGATCCTGTCGTATCTTTGTTGCTGCAGCTTATTACTAGAAAACTTGAAACTAATAAAGTAAATAAAAATAATTTTTTAATCATATTTTGCCCCTTTTTAATATAACGATAAGAGTATATGTTTTTCTTTAATTAGTCAATAAACTCAATACAAAAAAATAAAGTTTTCACCATTAAAATATTATTACTTAGAATAATTAAAATTAATCAATAATTATACTCCAAACCTATTTCAAATACATGCTCCAAAACTTCATCATAATTAAATGGAGTATAATAATTAAAAGTAAAAATAAAATTATTATAGTTGATAATAAATTTGGTATTTAAATCCATTTTATAATTTGGAGAATGAGAGAAATAAGTTATTATATTAAATAAATTATTAAGAAAAGATGAATAAACGCCTATAGAATAAAATGAATGACTATCCTCATAAAAATATTCTACATAAGGACTTAATATAAAATCATAATTAGGAATAAAAGTATAATTTATTCCTAAAAGGCTTTTTATATCATTAAGACTTTTTCCTATATTATCACTGCTTAAAATATTATAAGTAACATTTCCGTAAAGTTTAAACCCTATATCAAATATATATGAAGCCTCAAAACCAAGCATTAAATTATTTTTAAGTGTTAAGTCATAAGTATATTTTGTAATAGCCATTAAACCAAAATGTGAAGAAGAATATTTTAAATAATACCAAGCTCTGTAATACTTTGGTTCTTCCAGCAAATCTATTGACTTTGTGTCTGTGATAAATCCTATAGAATGTGTTATATTATTCTGATAAAAATTAAGCTCGCTGTTATATAAAGCATCAAAATCATTATATAGTACGCTCTCTCCTACAAACATATACTGCCTATTAAAACCTTCTCCGAAATGGAATTTTCTTTTACCTATATAAAAACCCAAAATATCATTTATATATGTAAATTGAATCTCATCAAAAGTAAAAGAAGCATAAGCCTTATTATCTGTCTGCTTTATAAAATTACCATTATCATAAATAAAATCTATGTTATCTTTGGTGTATATTCTTAATGCCGGCTTAAATGAAAAATAAAAATTATTATTAAGATATTCAAATCCCAAATAAAAATAACTATCATTGCTTAAAACAGAATTTGGTATAAATGCCGTCTCTTTCATATCCATATAACTAAAATTATTTTTTATTCCGAACTTAGGAGTTATATCAGCGAATGCTATAGATGATACAATAAAAAAATAAGATATATTTTTATATTTTTCATTTCTTTAATTAATCTCTAAATAAATTAAAAAGTATTTTCATGTTTTCACTTCTAAAATATGAGCTTGAATAATTTGAAGGCACTGTAGTTTCTATATGGCATATTGTACTTAAATTCGTATTAATAATCAAATTATAAAATTCCATATCATTAAAAGCATTATTACTAATTTTATATATTCCTTTTTTTAATGCCTTGCCGCTATTGTCAAAAAAATCTATACTGTAGCCATTAGAAGTTTTTTTTAATATTGCCTTAGCATAAGGAACGCTTCTATTTTTCTTTACTAAATTCACTTCTTCATCACTTACAATGCTTTCAAGTTTATAATCATCAGTAAAGTTTATAGACATCAAATCATTCATATTGGCAGCACCCGTTACAACATAGCTCCCTGAAATTTTTAAAGGAGAAACCTGCTTCTCTCCCTGAACAAAAAATCCCTGATTATTAGCTAAAAATAAAGTTTTATTATCTTTCAAATACATCAACTTATAGTCTTTTCCCACTATCATATCAAAATTATTAATAGTTTTTTTTCCGTCTTTTATATCAGTAAAAGTTCCAGACATCTTATAACTTTTGCCGTCTCTATTATAAATATTGACAAAATCATCAAATATATTCTGACTATACAAATTAAAAGATAAAATACTTATTATAAATAAAACTTTTAAAATTTTTCTAAACATATTTTATAACCTCTATTATAGGCATTTTTATAACCTTTATTATTGGATAAATACCCGCTAAAATTGATACAGATAATACCCATACAAATATTAAAACAGTATCTTTGAATGTTAGTAATAAACTTAAAGGATAACCGTCAGTAGCCCCCGGAAATTTCATTATAAAGTTTGAAGCATTAAGTATTCCAGAAGCACTGTAAGAAATAATTATCGAAATAACTGAACTTAATACTGCCATTATTATAATTTCCAAAAATAAAAGCAAAGTTACATTTTTTATATTTATTCCTAAGGCACGCATAGTACCAAACTCATTTAAACGCTCCAAAAAATTTGTAGTAAGCATCTGCATAACTGAAACAAATACTAATATGCTTAATACTCCCAAAGCTATTAAATAATTATTAGTATTCATGTCAATAACAGAAAGTAAAAATGCATTCAAATCCTTCCAATCTTTAGCCTCATAATTTAAATTGTTTTCATTAAAATAGTTGTTAAGGTTATTTTTTATTTCTTCTGCCTTTTTATAATCTTTCAAATATATGAGTAAATTATGGGCATCACCGTATTCAAGACCAAATACTTCATATACGGCATTAAGAGGACAGTAAATAGTAATAGCATCTGAAGCACTATTATTTAATGATATCAAACCAACCGCCATTAAAGAACCTAAACTTATGCCCTCTCCAAAATCAGTCATCAAACTTAAATAAGGCTCTTCATCATAATTGAGATTAAAAAACTCTCCCAAATCTTTACCAAGCACCATAGTATTAATATCATCATCAAATATAGGAGTACCGGATTTTAACGATACTGATGACATAATCTTTGAAGGCTTCTCATAAGCATAACCTGAAAAGAATTTACTTTTACTTTCATTGCCTATAAGTCCGCTTATATCTAGTTTTTTCTGATAATCATTAACCTCATTTATAGTTTCAAGTTTTTTATAAATAATTTCAAAATCATTATCATTAAGCATATTAATTTTTTCGCTTTTTTTATCCCAATATGATTTATCAGCTACTACAATAGAGCCTCCGCTTGTATTTATACTTGTAATAATGCCTTCTTTAGTAAAATTATTATATCCGCTTATCATCATAAGAGATACAAAAGACACTATAATAAGTATCATATTTAAAATTGTTCTGGTTTTATTATACCAAAGATTATCAAAAGCTAATTTTATTATATTCATTTTTCTATTCCATTATAATTATTAATAAAATTTTATTACTGTTCTTTTTCACTCGCACGCAGAGTGCTGGTGCAAAGCAGCCGCAAAAACTAAAAAATTATTACTATCTCTTGAGTGTTACCTCTCCATCTCTCATAATATATTTTGTATCAGCATAATTCTCTATCAATTCATCATGCGAAATAAAAAAGCCTATGCCGTTTCTTCTCTTTATAGTGTCTCTTATATATTCATAAATAAATTTGCTCGTGTCAGTGTCCAAATTCGCACTTATCTCATCGCCGAATATATAAGGAGCCTCACTTACCAATGCTCTAGCTATGGCTACTCTCTGTTTCTGTCCTCCTGAAAGCTGTTCTGGTTTTTTCTTTTTTAAATTATCTATTTTTAAGTTTTCTAATATTTCATTAACTTTTTTATTTATATTAGAATAACTTTCATTTAAAAATTTAAGAGGAAGTGCCACATTATCAAATACACTCTGAGTTTTTAATAGTTCAAGCGACTGTAAAATAAGCCCAATGTTTAAAAGTCTGAAACTGCTTCTTTCTCTATCACTCAATCTTGAAACCTCTTTATCATTCCAATAAACTGCTCCCTCTGTAGGCACATCTATACTTGATAGTATATGAAGAAGCGTACTTTTACCAGCTCCAGAAACTCCAGCCACCCAAACAATTTCTCCGTCTTTTATCTCCAAACTAATATTTTTATTTGCTGCTATATTATAATCTTTAGTATTATATATTTTTGATATATTTTTGCATCTTATCATAATTAAAAGTCACCCCCCTCCGCACTTAAAAATCCGTCATTACCTTTATCATAAGAGCTTTTTAATAAATACCCATAAAAACCCTTAGGATACATTTTCAAAGCATTATCCAATTCTTCAAATGCCTTATCCGTTTCATTTACTTTCATATATGCCATAGACCTGTAAATATAAGCTCTGTAAATCATATAATCTGGTAAACTGCTTGTATCATTTAATGATGTCATTACAGAATAGTATGCCGCATTATTATAAAAACTCAAAGTAGCTATCTGCCACATTCCGTATACCTGCTTTGCTCTTATATTATTTTTATTCTTTAATAGAGCCAAACGAGAATAAGTATACATATCAACAATCACACTGTAAGGATATTTTTTATTGAAAAAAGCAAGAGAAGTAAAAGAGTTAGCAAAATTGGCATAAGCTCCGTAAATATCAGAAGAGCCTTTTTTAAAAACTTTATCCTTTTTAAGATCTTTATATATATCCCCTAATATTTTATAATCCTCTTCAAAAGTTCCGCTTGCTATAGATACATTAGCCCATAGAGTGTAGCATTCTATACTTAAATACATCTTCTCTTCTTCGCTTAAATTACTGTTTTTTATTCTGTTTAAAATATCTTTAGCCTCGCTGGTTCTTACAAGTCTCCCCCCTGAATGATATTCATTATTTTTATTATCTATCTCTTTTAATATATTATTAGCTTCGCTTGAAATTTCAGCGTATAATCCTAAGAAAGAACTAATAAAAATCAAAAAAATCATTCTAAACATTTTAATATCCTTATTTATTACAGCAATTTTATATATACTAACAATTTTTAAGTTTATAATCTATTATAATAATCTTATATATAACTATACAACTATATATTAATTAAACATTCCTTTTCCTTTAGCATTCATATCAATAACATTTTTTATAAAAGCCCCCTCTGGAAATATATCTTTTGCCATTTTCATGTACTTATCATAATTGGCTTTATCATTATTTTTAAAATAAGCCTGAGAAGTCCATAAATAAACTATATGTTTTTCCCATTTCTCTTTAGCATTGCTTTCAGCCTTTTTAAATATTGGAAGTGCTTTATCTATTCCGCCTCCCACAAACTCTGGACTGTATGCTGTGAGTATTGCCTTACCCAAAAGTGAAGGAAAATGATTTGCATTGATTTTTAAAGCATTATCATATATCTCCCCAGCTTTTGCTGAAAGTTTTATAACATCATTAAATGAAGAATAATTAATAGCACCGCTCATCACATCAGCAACAGAAGACATATAATCAGCATCTTTTTCAGATAAAAGAGGAGTATTTTTATTAATATTATCATTTAATAATTTATAAGCCTCTCTTTTACTTTTAGGATTCATGTATATGTCCATAAGCAAAATAAGATTCTCATAAGTTTGTTTTTCTATTTTTCCATAATTACCATTTTTTATCTTTTCTATAATAGCATTTAAATCCCCTTCTTTATTTGTATTAATCATATAATACAAGTTATAAAGTTCATTAAAATCCTTACTATATGAAAAAGCTGAAATAGTCAAAACAAAAGATAAAAATAAAACTGTTAAAATTTTTTTTATCATATTAAATCCTCCTTAAAAACAAGATACTATAAAAACTGCTCATTGTCAACATAATTATTCAAATTATTAGTATTAGCAAAAAACGCTTTGTCTTTTATCTTCATATAAATAAAATAAGAAACAATCACAGCTATAAAAGTACATACAACAGAAATAACATAAGAAATAATCTGCTGAATTATTATATCATTATTAATAGTTATATTATTTTTAATAAAGCTAAAAAAGAATGATGAAAAAGTTAATCCGTTTATAACAAATCTTATAAATGCAATTATCAAAGCAGTTATTAAAGCCATACTAATATTAAAATCAATACCTTTATTTTTAATATAATTTTTGATAAAATAAATAGTCAAGCAAGTTAATATAATACCAGATATATTAATAATAATACCAAAAACACTTTGAAATATCATATAAATCAAAGTTACAGATGTAGAATCCAAAGTGGTAAACACTTTTATAATTTCAAACAATCTAAAAAATATATAATATAAAATACCAATAACTATTGAATAAATAGGAGAATACAAAAAAGCAGGAAGTATAAAAAATACACTAAATATAGTAGTACAAAATATAGCAATTATACTCAATACTTCTGAATTAAAAGGTATTAAATAAAATGATAAACTCAATGCTGTATAAAAGATTAAGCATAAAAAAGAAAATATAATTTTATTTTTAACATTTACCATAAATAATAAACTCCAAAATATTAAAACACTATAGTGCTTATTATCAAATTCATAACCAAACTTTTATTATTATCAACACCGAAAGTTAATTGCAAAGGTGTTGAGCCGTAAAGGTTATATCCTATTCCTCCGCCCACAGCATACAATAAATTTCCTTTATCAATGCTAGTTTCAAAATATTTTCCGTATCCCACATTTCCAAAAGCAACTAAGTATATATCATTAAAACCAGACGGAAGAAATCTCATAAAAAATTTATATTCAAAATGAACAAATGTAAGAAAATCCATATTTTTAAGATGAGTTTCTAAATTGGTTAAAGGCATCATCATAAGAGAGTATAAATATTTAAACCCTATAGAATATTTTTTATTACTTTTATCAAAATAAGCACTGTATCCTATATAAGGCATAATACCAAGCTCGCCCCAATAATGAAAAAATGAATAAGGCATACTAGCTGAAACATTATACGAATATTGATTTTCATTAGGTATAATGCTTGCCCCCACTCCAGCATTGAATTTTAATTTATTAATACCGTCATCAACAAATGTGGAACTTAAACCAACACTTTGATTAATCTTAAAAATAGAACTTAATCTGTAAACTTCCCTCTCAGAAGAAAGTATTTTTCCTATATTCATTCCATAATAAATCATTACATTATCAAAAGAATATCCTAATTTTAATTGTCCGTAATATTCCAAATCTTTATAGTTAAATGTAGAAAAAGGAGGCGTTATTCCTTGTTTGTAATTTAAATCTATAAAAAATCTTCTGTATCTATACTCCATTCCAATATTAGCAAATATTCCAAATGATGATTCAGAGCCGTAATCAAAACTTATTCCTACACGAGGTACATATACAAAATGTGAATTCTTTTTATATGCATATCCCAAATCAACAGAAAAAGGAAATCCAAAATAATTATAACTATAATGAAAACCTGATTTTACAAAATCATTCTGTGCAAAAAGGAAACTTGATAATATGCTGAACAAAATTAATATTCTAAATATTTTCATAAAATATAAATCACCTACTATTTATCTTATATTACTATTATAACATAAGTATTATGTCTGTCAATATACTTTGTATAAAATATTACAAATTTATTTTTTATATTCAAATATCTTACTCCTAAATAAATAATAATCTGCAATTATAGAAATAGTCCAATTTAATATTCCAATAAAAGCCCAAACAAACCATAAATAATTATTATACTTAATAGTAACCATATTCATAATAAGCATTATTACAGAATATACCAGAACAGCAATAATAGAGTTCTTTAAATTAATCTTATATATATCATAACTATACTTTCTTATTTTAGGTTTGATATTATCAGAAAAATTCCAAAAAGAATAAATAACTATATAAATAAATAACATCAAATAAAAATAAGGCATAGTAAGTTTATATCCGATTTTAGTAGTTTCATTAAAAAAACTTAAATTATCTATAATCAAACCCAAAATAAAAGCCAAAAAAGCTGTAGAAAAAGATGATATCAAAGCAGTTAATATTTTTATATAAACATTATAAACAATTTTAGCATCTTTACTTATATCTTCAAAAACTTCATCAATATTTCCGAGACTCTCTATAGCTTTACTGCTTGCTTCTTCATATTTCATTCCATTTTTTACATAATTCTGAACTTTAGAATTAAGCATATCTTTTATTTCATCTAATTGCTCAAGAACTTCTTTTGTATTAGGATATTTCTTTTTAATATTTTTATAAAACTCATTAATATTCATTACTATTTCCTATTAATATTTTTATCAGAATTTTTAAAAAACTTATAAAAGAAAAATACAGTCAAAGGCCAAGATAAAAAATATATAATAACAAATACAAACCAAATATTATGCGGACTAAAGAACATATTAAATATAAATACGGCTAAAGATATAATAAAAAAACCGATTATAGAATATTTTAAATTGATTTTATAATCATTATAAGTATATTCAATTACCTCATATATACTACGCATATTAATAAATGGTATAACTGTAATTAAAAAAATAGCAATTGTTCCAGAAATAATAAAAAATATACTAGCAATCAATGAATTATTTATATAAGAAAAAAATGATATATTATTATTTTTCAAAGATATAAAGCATAATAATAAACTTAAAAAAGCCGCAATAAAAATATCAATAATGCCGGCAAATAAATATAATCTGTATTTATTAATAATTTTTGCATCCTTGGATAATTCTTCAAGAAGTGAATCTACATCCCCGAAAGATTTAAGAGCCTTTTTAAAAGCTTCTTCTTTAGAATCATTTATATATTCTTCACTTTTCATATATAAATAATTTCTAAGCTCTTCAATCTGATCTCTAATTTTTTGAGTATTAGGGTATTTATTTTTCAGCTCATTACAAAAATCATCTATCATAATATTTTCTCTTTTATACAAGATATACAATATCTATTCAATATCAAGAAGTTTATCTATTATCTTCTTCGTGAATAGCCATATATATCTCTCTTCTTTCAAAAACTTTTTACCTTCTTCTGTAATTTTATAATATTTTCTTCTTCCGCCATGACTTTCATCGCCCCAATAACTTTCTATTAACTTCTTACCTTCGAGCCTTCTTATAGCACTGTATAAAGTCTGACCATTAATCTCATATTCTCCATTAGTTTTATCAGTGATTAATTTAGAAAGCTCATAACCGTAAGAATCATTATACTCCAAAAAATGCAGAACCACAGCATCTATATGACCTCTTATAATATCACTTTCTATATACATTAATACTAATCCTAAACTAATTATAATATATTTTTTAAGGTAAGATAAATAAAGAATTTTGTCAATAACTAAAAAAAATAATTTATTATTTATCAGCATATCTAAAAGTATTGACTGCAAGAATTAAAGCAATTATTAAACATACTAGAAGTACCGCTATACCAATAAAATAAGCATGAAAATCAAAATAAAAAGCACCTCTAAAAGCATTCAAAAAATACTGAAAAATATTTAATTTGCTTAAAATTTGCACTATATTAGGAGCATTATATAATGAATAATAACCGTCGCTTAAAAACATAGAAGCCATTAAAATAATATTATATAATATGCTTGCTGTCTCATTATTTTTTACAAGACTAGAAACAAAGAAGCTTATAAATATATAAAGCAAAGATGCCAATATAATTACAGGCAAAAATAAAAGTATAGAAGCAAAATAAAATTCTAATTTAAAAAATAAAGCACATACAAAAAATACAAATAAACAGCTTATAATAGATATTATTACCCAAGCACAAGATAAACTTATAATATATTTGTATAAAGGAAGAGGCGTTACTTTAAGCAGATTATAAACTCCTCGCTTTCTCTGACTAAGTACATTAAAACTAGTAGTCATAAAAGAATAAGCAAGAACACTCACACAGCTCATAGCAGTAAGTATATGCACAGTATAGCTTTCCATTTTGAAAAAAAGTCCTAATGATATAACTATCACCAAAGGAAAAAATATAGACCAAAATATAAGGAAAGGATCTCTTATAGCTTTTTTCATTGTGAGTTTAAATATAGTTTTCATAATTATTCTTTATTTATTATTATTTCACATAAATTTAAAAATTTCAAAAACATATTAATATTTAGTAATATGCAGGTAAAGCTTCTCCAAACTGTCAAAGTTATATTTATTTAAAAGTTCTTCTTTACTGCCGCTTTCTAATATCTCGCCTTTATATAAAAATACTATTTTGCCAGCAAGGTCTTCAACTTCCTCTAAATCATGAGAAGTAAAAAGTATAGTCTTATTATTTTTAGCAAACTCTAATAACATATTTTTAACATTATACCTTTCTCTAGGATCCAAACTTGCAGTAGGCTCATCAAATATAAGTAAGTCCGGATTTTGCATAGTAGCTATCATTATAGCAAGTTTCTTCTGTTCGCCTCCTGAAAGTTTTATAGCAAGAGTTTTCGGATTCAATCCATATTTTTTTGTAATGCTTTCTATTTCTTCATCGGTCATCTTTATATCATAAAGTGCTGAAAACATTAATATATTATCTTTTACACTATATCCATCAAAAAATGGAGTAGACTGAAGCTGAACTCCTATATGTTTTTTATAATTATCTATATTTATTTTTAATTCGCCTTTATCAGCTTTTAATATTCCTAATAATATATTAATTAATGTCGTTTTTCCTGAACCATTAGGACCTACAAGTACTATTATTTCACCTTTATTTATATCAAAATTAACATTCTTTAAAATAAGATTTTTATTAAATTTCTTTTCTATATTTCTAGCACTAATCAATGTTTCCATTATAACCAACTTAATTATTATCATAAATAACCCACTGTATTAATAATACTAATACAGTAGGCGTATTAATTTACTATAAACTATTATAAATAAATTACTTGTTGACTGTTACGCTAACACAGCAAGAACAACAACAAGAACAGCAACATGCTCCAGGAGTCAACACAACAGATTGACTTTTTAGAGAACATATTGTTCGTAGTTTAGAAGAATATCTAATTATATAACAACTCCTTTAAAGAATATCCATTACTCAAGCTATTCTTTAAATCATTTATTATTGAATAATAAGTATAACACAAATATAAATAAATGTCAATAGTATATAAAATATTTTTATAACTTTTTTATATAAATATTTTTCAATGCAAACAAAAAAGAGGCTTTTTGCAGCCAACTTTTTATCAAAATTTTATCATTATTTTTGATAAATAACTTCTTTCCATAAAGCACTAACAGTTAAACCAGTATCAGTAAATGTAAAAACCTCTTCAATTCCTACAACAGTTGTTTTAAATGAATTATCAGATAATTTACAATATTGTTATTTTGTAACTGTAAGCTCTGGGGTACAATAATCTCCATTAAGATAAGGAGTAGTTCCTCCGTTCTTTAAAATAATATTTTTATTAAATTTCTTTTCTATATTTCTAGCACTAATCAATGTTCCCATTATAACCAGCTTAATTATTATCATAAATAACCCGCTGTATTAATAAAACTAATACAGCGGGCGTATTAATTTATTATAAACTATTATAATAAATTAATTGTTGACTGTTACGCTAACGCAGCAAGAACAACAACAAGAACAGCAACATGCTCCAGGAGTCAACACAACAGATTGACTTTTTAGAGAACATGTTGTTCGTAGTTTAGAAGAATATCTAATCATATAACAACTCCTTTTGATGTTTTTTATATTAAATTTTCTATATAAAATATATAAAAAAATTAATACCTAATTTTTATAAAATTTGTCCATATTCTCAAACTGCCCAAAATAATAAAGCGTAAAAGATATATTGGCAAATATAGAAGGAATTAAACTTCCGCTATACTCAAATGAGATAGTATTAATAGCTGTAACAACAAAACAAGTTATTGTAAATATCAATGCCTGCTTTATACTATTTACTCTCAAAATTTCTTCTAATGAAAATAAAATACTTACTATAAAAATAGTAAAAAATATACTGTAATCGCTAAACTTCATTTTCACAGCTAAGTATATTACTCCATTAAAGAATAAACATTTAATTATACTGGCAAACATTATCAAAGTCCATTTAGGATTGCTTCTTGAAGAATAAAGCATATCTACTGAAGGAACTAATAATATATTATTAAAGATAGTATTTATTTTTATATCACTATTTAATATACTTATTACACTCATAATAAATTCAAAAGAAGATATAACAGCAAAAATATTTATAAAAATATAAATTATATATTTTCTTTCTATACATAAATATAATAAAATATTTTGTTTTTGTACTAAACTTATTATAACAGCAAAAAAAATCATTAATAGCCAATATATATAAGTGCTTACATAAACATACATTTCATCATATTCAAGCCTGCTATGATTCATTAATTTAAAGCAAATATTATTAATTATATTAGTATATTCTAAGAACTTGATTATAATGCCTAATATAAAAGATACGGCTATATAAGGTAAAAGAGTTAAAAATATCAATTTAATACCTCTCTTTTATTTCTTCTAAATGATAGTATATATAAAATAAAGTTCTGTAAGAAATGAGTAATTACGGGTGCTATTATACTAAAAGAAGAAAATACAAACAATAAAGAATAAATAATTCCTACAATAAACTTCTGAAATACAGCATTAGCTCCGAAATATATATGATTAATGGAATATATAAATGCTGAAAGTATAATAATAATATGAATATTAATATTAAATAGATTATAAGTGATATTAAAAAAAACCTGCCTGAAAATCATCTCTTCACATAAAACACCTATGAATAATATTATTATATCAAATAATATATTCTTTTTTTCTATTATTTCATGAACTTCTATACTTTTTATCCAGAATTTATATTTAAAAAAATGAATCAGCATTGCCTCAAATATTTCTAATCCAATACATACAAAGGACATAATAAAAGCTAAAACAACAAAATAAATATCAATATGATAATTAATTATTCCTATATATCCTGTAAAAAATATCATTATCACAAATAAAAGATGACTTAAACTATTTGGAAGTGTAGTATTAATCTTTCCTAAATTTAATTTGAAAAATATTCCTACCAAAGAAGTAGGAAAAGAAATGGCAAGCAGTACAAGAAAAGCACTAAGGTAATGGGTGTGGAAATTCATTATTTGAAATTCCTCCATTATTAATAATTCTAGGGTGCTTACTGTAAGGGAAAGCAGGCATTGACATTTGAACAAGCTCCGGAATATATACACGAATAACATGCAAATCTTTATCCGATATTTCGGCAGATGTAATATCCAAATAAACTGCATATTTAGATACATTATAAAGACCTTTTAATAAATACTCCAAATCAGACTCAGTATTTACTTCGAGGTTTTTATATTTTTTTAATTCAATTTTTTCCTGAACTTTACTGTTAATAAATTTTAAATTCTTATCTTTATTGCCAGCATCAGCCCAATAATTAACATTACTGTCAAGATTAAGATAATTTTTTTCAGATACAGTTTCCAAATAATCGGCCGGCATTGATAAAGGTCCATTAATATTTAATGTAAGTATAGCTAAAGCCTCCATAAAGGCTCTGTATATAACTTTTCTAGGGTTAAGCCCCGAAGAAGCCCCTACGACAATATAAGGAGATTTTTCACTCTTATTTTCAAGCATAACAGTAAAAACATATCCTAACTTTTTGTCAACTGTATAATCAAAAACTCTAACATTATAATCAATATCTTTTAATATACTATTTATAATTTCATTAAGAATATCATCATCAATAATAACTTCTTTGACTTTACCCTCTGTATACCATTTTATCATGCATGCATCGCATTCTATAATTTCATTGACAGCAGATTTCAAGGCAAGCGGAATACTTTTATGACTTGCACTTCCCTTTGAAAATCCTCCTATAAATATCTTTTCCTTCTTATCCCTTCTAATAATATGAGATAAAAAGAAATTCTGTGCAGGTACATAATACTCTTTTTCTTTGTCAAATAAAGAAGGAAGAAGTACCCAAGACAATACATCATCTTCTGTTATATTTTCTAAAATACCTATACTATTTAATTTATTACAGTCTTCATCGCTATATATCTTAACATATTCAAAAGGTATTATATTATCAGGATACTTTTCTTTTAATTGATTATAGGAGGCATATTTTAATTTTTCTTCAAAGTATAAATTTGATATAAATAATGCATATCTTTCAATGCCTTCACCCAATAATCTAATAATGGCCTCATCTCTATAAATACCATAACCTGAAAGATGATAATTAATTTCAGCATTATCGCCTAATAATATTTTATGATAATCCGGAAGCCTAGCAGTACATGTATTGATATTCTCAGCAATAACAGAATTAGCCTGCATTATAACAAGAGAATCCATAATACCTGTCTGATGACCGCAAATAGAATTGTATTTATTTAATATATTTTTATGGCTTGGGTAATATTTAATCATATATTGTCCATCATTTAATCATTTTATTATCACTTTGCTTGAAAAATTTTCTATTATCTGCTTTGAAGAAGTATACATCTCATTATATTTAGCCTTACTTATATGACCGCAGGCAGGACAGAAAGGTACTCTAAGTAAATCCTGAATTTGAATCTCTATTGAAGGTATATAAACATTAATAACGCGTCCTGCTAGTTTGCATTTACCTATAGATGCAAATAAAAATGCTTCATATAATGCAAGAGAAGTAAATGTCTGTAAAATAGGTATTATATAAGTTCTTTTACCATTATATTTAAAATTCATACTCTGCTCAACAAATTTATTATAAACTGATAAACTTTCATTTCTAGCCACTACCCTATTTTCAAAACATTCATAACATCCGGTTTCTTTACCTTTTATTGTAGTAATATTTAAAAACGGTCCGTCTAATATTGATATAACTATTGGTATAGATTTATCCAGAAGAAGTCTGTTTATATTTCTAAGTAAATTTAATCTAGGCTTCTCAACACTTACAATAATACAGGAAATATCATCAAATAATTTTATTAATTCTTTATGTTTTTCTATATTTTCAATGGCATCTGTAGTATCTGTAAGATTTGCTTTCTCTATTTTTTTTATATCATCAATATCCATCATGATAACATTCATATACAAATCTTCTGATGCTAATTTTGCATACTCTTTTAATCTGTCATTATCAGTAATGAACATTATTTTATTCTTCTGAACCTTACTTTCATCTGGTATATCATAAAAATATTCTCCTATAAACTCATAAACAGTATTAAGCATATTATTTTTTTTATCATCATACTCTAAAAATCTATTGCCTATAAGAGAAGATATAATATCATTCAAAAAGTCACTATCTTTATCATTAAGAGAAAATTTCTTTACTATATCATCAAAAGAAATTAATTTATCATCAAAAAGTTCTTTAGAAATGAACATAACAGCTTCTTTTATATTATCATTTAAATCATTAAGATCTAAAGAAGCCTCCTCAAAATTCCATACTCCTTTTCTAAATCTAATCTCATTATCAGAATTAAAGAAGATACTTACATTATCATAAAGTTTAATATTTTTTTTAGCCATTTTTATTAACCTATTATTTTTTATATATGTTTATATGACATATATTTAATTATTTTATTTTGAAAGTAAAGTCAAATGCACAACATGATTTGTATTACCATCAATATTAAGTAAATCTTCGGATAAAGTTTTATTAAATCCTCCAATATCACATGCAGAAATACCGCTTGCAGCAGCAGTAAGCTGTATATTTTGAGCAATCTCTCCTGTTTCTATCAAAGCAAATTGAAGTCCCATATCTCCGTACTTCCTCGAATTCTCATACAAACTATAAACATAATAAACAGATAATGCTACTTTTCTTAAATCTATACCGCCTCCGAAAACATTATTATTATAATAATTTTCTAAATCTTCATCGCTAAATAATTTTATTTTTTCAAGCGAATGAGTAAAAGGCATGTATTTATATATACCTTTATCAAGATTGTTTATATTAAGTGCGGCTATATAAAGATATATAGGATAAAGTCCTCCGCCTGAAGGAGCTGTTCTCAGCTTTGATATATATTTATCTCCAAAAGTTATTGTATCATATTCATTTTTATTTAAATTAAAATCAAAATCTCCTGAAATTCCATCTCCATAATAAAGTAAAGTAGATAAATCAACTAATGTTAATGGCTTGCCTTTAAAATCTCTTCTGCTTCTTCTTGACCTTATTACAGATCCTATAGGGGCATTAATATTTTTATACGTAGGAAGTTTCAATGCATTTCCCTTTTTATGCACTTCTTCTTCTAATAACACCCTGTTACTTAAAGCCGCATCTATAGGAAATGATGAATAACTTACAACATTTAGCATAGAAGATAAATCTATTAATGATTTTTTAGAGTTTAAAAGATATTCCTCACTAATATTTCTATTTACTTCTGAATGCATCGTAGCCCTGTATGATGATTCAGAAGTTTTTATCCCTATAGTATCTGCATACATAGAAACAGGCATATTGGAAGAAAAATTTACAACGCTAAAAAGCAACGGTATTTCCTTTGCTTCTAATTCTTCTTTTGATACCTCTATTTTTTTTAATTTATTTTTTAACTTTTTATCTTTCATATAAATAACTATCTCTAAATATATTTTTATAAACAGCAAATAATTATTTTAGTAAAAAATATTTATAATTTATATATTTTTATAAACAGCAAATAATTATTTTAGTAAAAAATATTTATAATTTATATATTTTTATAAACAGCAAATAATTATTTTAGTAAAAAATATTTATAATTTATATATTTATAAACAGCAAATAATTATTTTAGTAAAAAATATTTATAATTTATATATTTTTATAAACAGCAAATAATTATTTTAGTAAAAAATATTTATAATTTATATATTTTTATAAACAGCAAATAATTATTTTAGTAAAAAATATTTATAATTTATATATTTTTATAAACAGCAAATAATTATTTTAGTAAAAAATATTTATAATTTATATATTTATAAACAGCAAATAATTATTTTAGTAAAAAATATTAGATTATAATTTAATATTTTTTACTAAAATAATTAAAATTCTATTCATTAAGTAATAAAGGCTATATTTTAGTAATAAAACGACAAATAATATATTTTATAGTTCTATATAATCATAATAACAAATATCAAATACTCTATAAAATTACTTAAAAAACTATAAAATATATTTTATATAATTCTTATTATACAAAAATATAGTTATTAAGTTAAAAAGCAAATAGATATATGCAAATATTAAAAACATATAATAAACTTTTTCATAACTTTTATAATAGAAGTAAAAAAATACAATGTGTATACTATAAAATATTACAAATTATTTTATTGACAAAATTTAAATCTAGTTTATAATGAACAAAGTTCAATATAAGAGTATTAAGCAGAGTGTATATTGAACTTTTATTTTACCTATATACTGAACATTGTTCAATATATAGCAGTACTTATGACAATTTAACTAAGCAAAACTTGCACATAGCTGATAAAATTAAAAACAAAAGTTTTTTGAAAATTAATATTCAGCTAAGATAATATATTAACAAAATACTATATAAAAAGGACTATTAGATGAATAATATTATAACTTCAAAAGAAGATATATTAAAAGCAAGCAGAGAATTAATAAAAAGAAAAGGACTTAATGCTATTAATATGCGTTCAGTTGCTGATGAGGCTAATATTGCTGTAGGCTCTATTTATAATTATTTTAAGTCAAAAGAAGAGCTGACTATTGCGGTTATTGTAAGCGTATGGGCTGATATATTTCATTCTTCGGATATTTCTTTGGAATCTGAGAGTTTTATTGACAGTATAGATTCTATTTTTAAAATTTTAGAAAAAGGAGAGAAAAAGTATCCTAACTTTTTTGCTTTGCATTCTAATATAATGTTTGGAAAAAATAAGGATAAGGGTGTAAATGTTATGATGAATATGATAAAGCATATTAAAGATAATATGTACAAAACTATTATAAAAGATAAAAATATAAGAGAAGATGCTTTTAATGATAATCTTAATGCTGATAAATTTATAGATATAATATTTGCATTTATAATGGATTCTATGATGAAAGGAAACTATGATAGTTCTTCTATAAAAGAGATTATTAAAAGAACTATTTATTGATATATAAAAAATAAAATAAAGGAAAAGTTTATGATTAATAAAAGGCTTATAGCTTTAATGGGAGATGCCAAAAAATATATAGCTTGGCATGTTATAATACAGCTTGTTAATCTGGCACTTAATATAACGGCCGTATTTTTTATGGCTGATATTATACAAAAGGCTTCTAATGGAAATATAACAAAAGAAGATATTATAAAATTATGCATAGCTATTTTTGTAATAATAGTATTAAGATTCAGATTTACTGTTTTAATGTCAAAAATGTCATATCAGGCTTCTGGAAGAGTTAAGCAGACTTTAAGAGAGAAAATATATTCAAAACTACTTACGCTTGGAAGCAGATATAAAGAAAAATTTTCTACAAGCGAAATAGTACAAATATCTATGGAGGGAGTTGATCAATTAGAAACTTATTTTGGCAGATACTTGCCTCAATTTTTTTACAGTATGATAGCTCCTATAGTACTTTTTGCTATGCTTTCTACTATAAGTATAAAATCGGCTGTTATACTTTTAATATGTGTTCCTCTTATACCTATATCAATTATTGCCATAGTGAAAATTGCTAAAAGAATATTAAAAAAATATTGGGGAAGCTACAGTGATTTGGGAGAGATATTTTTAGAAGATGTGCAGGGGCTTACCACTTTAAAAATATATAAAGCTGATGAAAAGAAAAATGAAGAGATGAATATAGAAGCTGAAAAATTTAGAATTGCTACTATGAATCTTTTATTTATGCAGCTTAATTCTACAACTATAATGGATATAATAGCGTACGGCGGGGCTGCTTTGGGAGTGATAATTTCGGTACTTGAATATATGAAAGGAAATATTAATCTTGCAGGCACATTTACTATAATAATGCTTTCTGCCGAGTTTTTTATTCCATTAAGACTTTTAGGTTCATTCTTTCACATTGCTATGAATGGAATATCTGCAAGCGATAAAATGTTTGAAATACTTGATATGAAAGACGATGATAAAAGAGTAAATAAAATTAATAAAAATAATGAAGAGATTACTTTTAAAGATGTTAGTTTTGCATACAATGAAGATAAAACTATATTAAAAAATATTAATATGACTATAAAAGAAAAATCATTTGTTTCTATAGTAGGGGGTTCAGGCTCTGGAAAAAGCACTATTGCTGGGATTATATCATTAAGAAATGAAAATTATAAAGGCTCTATTAAAATTGGAGATATAGAAATTTCTACTATAGATAAAAACGATTTGTACAAAAGAATAGTTGTAGTTGATCATAATAGTTATTTATTTGAAGGTACTGTATATGATAATTTAAAAATGGCTGGAGATAATATAACAGAAAATCATATGAATGAGGTATTAAAAAAAGTTGAGCTTTATGATTTTTTACAGTCTGAAGACGGACTTAATACTAAGATAATGGAGAAGGCTTCCAATTTATCAGGAGGGCAGAAACAGAGATTGGCATTAGCAAGGGCTATACTTCTTAAAGGAGACATATATATATTTGATGAAGCTACTTCTAATGTTGATGTTGAAAGCGAAGAGAGCATTATGAAAGTGATAAGAGATATTGCCAAAGAAAAAACTGTTATATTAATATCTCATAGGCTTTATAACTCTATGCTTTCAGATAAAATATACTTCTTAAAAGACGGTGTTATAAAAGAAGAAGGCACACATAATGAGTTAATGAATATAAACGGAGAGTATGCTAAAGTTTTTAATGAGCAGACTAATTTAGAGAGTATAACAAAAGGAGAGAGTTTAAGAATAGCTATATAAAATAAATATATACTAAAAATTTTTAAATTTGTAATTTTTTTATTGTTCTTTTTCCAACAGCACACCTGCCTACGGCACGCAGAGCTAGGCGGACTTCGTCAAAGTTGCTACCAAAGGCACGCTTCGCGAAAGTGCAAATTTAAAAATAATGATAAATAGTACTAATTATGTTTTACATGTAGACTAAATTATTAAATTTAGCCTAAAATATAGCCTTTCACTGCCGACACCACAGGTGGACTTCGTCGGCACGCAGAGCGGGCACGACTGTGTGCTTCGCAGCAAAGCCACCACAAACAATAAATTTAAAAAACTAATTTTGATAAATTATCGTTCTTAGGATATAAATAAAGGAGTTTATAAAATGAGAAGAAGCGGTATAAAAATTATGGCGGAATTAATCGGTTTAATAACTCCGCTTATACATGTTATGATACTTGCAATAACTACAGGAGTTTTAGGTTTTCTATGTGCAATATCAATAACTATATTCGGTGGATATGCCATATTAACATATTTAGGATTAAATAATTTGTTTACGATAAAAACTATATTTATAATAGTTTTGGTTCTTGCTGTTTTAAGAGGAGTACTTCACTATATAGAACAGCTTAGCAATCACTTTATAGCTTTTAAACTACTTGCTTTAATAAGAGATAAAGTTTTTAAGGCTTTAAGAAAATTATCCCCTGCCAAACTTGAAGGAAGAGATAAAGGAAATTTAATAGCATTAATCACAAGTGATATTGAACTTCTTGAAGTGTTTTATGCACATACCATTTCTCCTATAGCAATAGGAGTATTAACTTCAATTATTATGACGATTTTTATAGGAAGTTTTAATATTGTATTAGGAGTTATAGCATTGCTTGGATATATTACCATAGGTTTTATAATACCTTATTTTTCATCAAAGTTTGGTAAAAATGATGGAATGGTTTATAGAGATGATTTCGGTAAATTAAACAGTTATTTTCTTGACAGTTTATGGGGTATAAAAGAGATACTTCAATTTGGATACGGAGAGAAAAGAGCTAAAAATATAGAAACAAAAACTGATAATTTAATGCATATTAATGAAAAGCTAAAAAATTATGAAGGCTTTATATCTGCCCTTACAACTTCTGCTGTAACATTATTTACATTTGCTGTACTTATTGTGAGTATAGTATTATCAAAAGATATAAAAAATAATTTTGCTAATATTATAATACCTACTATATCAATGGCTAGCTCATTCGGACCTGTTATAGCATTAAGTAATTTATCGAACAATTTGTTTATGACTTTGGCAAGCGGTGAGAGAGTATTAAACTTGCTTAAAGAAAAGCCTATTATTGAAGAAGTTTATAATGGAGAGAAAGATTTAGAGTTTAAAGGCTTGGAATGTAAGGATATATATTTTGACTATGAAGGCGAAGAGATATTAAATGACTATAATTTGCAAATAGAGCCTAATAAAATAATAGGAATAAGTGGCAAAAGCGGAAGTGGAAAATCAACTCTTTTAAAACTATTTATGCGTTTTTGGGATATAAAAAAAGGAAGCCTGCAAATATCATCTAAAGATATAAAAGATATAAATACAAATTCTCTTCGAGATATGGAAAGCTATGTAACACAAGAGACTTCCATTTTTAAAGACACCATAGAAAATAATATAAAAATAGCAAATCAAAATGCATCAAGAGAAGATGTTATAGAAGCATGCAAAAAAGCCTCACTTCATGATTTTATTATGACTTTACCTAAAGGATATGACACTAATGTAGGAGAGCTTGGAGATACTTTATCAGGAGGAGAAAAGCAGCGTATAGGAATAGCTAGAAGTTTTTTGCATAATGCACCTTTTATACTTCTTGATGAACCTACAAGTAATTTAGATAGTTTAAATGAGGCTGTTATATTAAAATCAATAAAAGAAAATAGTGATAAAAAAACTGTTGTTTTAGTTTCACATAGACTCTCAACTTTAAATATAGCAGATAAAGTTTATAAGATGAAAACAGATAGAGTAAGTTAAAATTAAATAAAATTAGGATATAATTAAAATCAGTATATAATTATAATAGTCATTATAAAATGGCTTAGAAATGCTATAAAAACCAAAATAAAAATTAATGGATTTTGATTATATCCTAATTTAAATACACTTTAAATTTCTAAATAGCAATATTTAAAATAGATATACTATCAATAGTACCTTACAGAATATAGAAAATATAAATTTATTTTTTGAATAAATGCATATATGGAACACTCATTATTTCTGCCAAATCAATAGCCGAAAAATTTGCTTCTTCAATATTATAATCTGCTCCATTATCTATTAATACTTTTATAACTTCCTCAGGCTGATTTTTGATTATAGCGGTATGCAATGGACTAACTCCTCTGTCATTGATGGCATTAACATTGGCTCCTCTTTCTATCAAAGCTGCAACTACATCAGCATTATTTATCTGCACAGCAAGATGAAGGCAGCTTATTTTATTATCTGCATAATTTACTTCTTCTTCTGTACTTTTTGATATAAGTTCTAACAATTTATTTATATGATCCTCTAAATTAAAATTCTCATCATCTTTCTTTTTAATGATTTTAGTAAGCAAATCATATAATTTGGATGTTTTATATAAATTAGCATTAATAGCCATTAAGCAAAACCCCTGAATTTAATATGATAGCATTATAATATAAACTTTAAATTCTTGCAATAAAAAGTTAATAAGATATATGTAAAAAATTAATAAAATAACCTTATAAAAACTTATTTGGTATAGTACACAATTACAAAATATCATATAATTTTATCTATATACTTAATTATTCCGCTTCCAGATGAAAAACTAGAAAATCTCTTTACAATATTTCCGTTTCTATCTATTAAAAATTTTGTAAAATTCCATTTTATATTTTTATTAAATAAATAATTGCTGTTATTAATAAGATATGAATATAAAGGCTCTATATTCTTTCCTTTAACATCTATTTTCTTAAATCTGTTGAAAGATGTATTATATCTCATTTTACAGAAACTATCTATTTTCTCATCTGATTCCGGTGCCTGATTTAAAAATTGATTACAAGGAAAATCTAATATCTCAAAGCCCCTGCTATTATACATTTTGTATATATTTTCTAAATCTTTATATTGATTGGTAAAACCGCATCTAGTAGCAGTATTAACTATCAGAACAACTTTGCCTCTATATTTTGATAAAGATACATCATTACCATTGATATCTTTAACATTAAAATCATATATGTTCATTGATTTTCTCTTTCTTTTTTCTTATATTCATTCCAAAGTTTATCCATTTCATCTAAAGACATATTTTCTAATTTCTTATTCATTTCATAAGCAGACTTTTCAACATAATGAAATCTTTTTGTAAATTTTTCATTAACTTTGATAAGGGAATTAACAGGATTAATCTTATTCATACGAGCAAAATCAAGAACAGTCATAATCAAATCTCCTATTTCTTCCTCCAAATGTTCTTTATCCTGCTCTTTATATGCCTCTTTCACTTCAGAAAGTTCTTCTTCTATCTTTGACAAAGAATCATCAATATTCTCATATTCAAAACCAACACTAGCTGCTTTTTTCATTAATTTATAAGATTTTTCCATAATAGGAAGTGATTTAGGTATACCATCAAGTACACTTTTAAACTCATCTACACAATCAATACCCTTCTCTTCCTTTTTTATCTTATCCCATTGCTTAAGTATTCCTTGTACATCTTTTACATCACTATTTCCAAATACATGAGGATGCCTTCTTATAAGTTTTTCATTAATATTTTTGCAAACATCATCTATATTAAATTTATTTTCATCTTTAGCAAGCTCAGAAAAAAACACAACATGCAAAAGTACATCTCCAAGCTCTTCTTTAATATTATCATAATCCTTATTATTAATAGCTTCTACAAGTTCATAAGCCTCTTCCAGAAAACAAGGAATTAAACTATCAAAAGTCTGCACCTTATCCCAAGCACAGCCATTCTCACCTCTTAAAGTTTGTATTACAGATATAAGTTCTTCGAATGATTTCATTATTATAACTCTTCTAATTAAGTTTTGATTTTTTTACTTTCATATAATTGATTCTTCTAGGCTCAAGTATGGCATTATATATTATAGCATTCTTTATATCCAATGAGGACAGCATATGATTAACTTGTATATTATTTTCTGATGTTCTAATATTATTAAAACTGCTGCTGACATCTTTTTCTTTTATAGTATTAATTTGAGATATTTTAGAATTATATTTTTCCTGAAGCGCTAACATTTCTCTGTCGCTATTAGAAGTTTGATAATTACTAGTATATACATCTTCTTTTTTGGTATTTTCTCTAAGAACCTCTTCATTATAATTTTTCAAATTCTGAATGTTCTTTTGTAATTCTTTAAATATTTGTTCTTCATCTTTATTGTTAACTTTTTTATTTTTATGAGTATATGTTTTTTGTTTTGGTATTTTATTTTGTTTATTTGCTTTCTTTGATTTTTGTACTAAACTCACTATAGCCCATATAATAGCTATTATAACATATATAATTAATTCACTCATCTGATACCTTTTTTGTTATTTTAAATTATTATCTTCATTAGTACTGTCATTTTCTTTTTTATCTTTATTTGCTCTGTTATTGACAATTCTAGTTGTTATAGAATATACAGCCAGCAATATAAATCCAATAAGAAGAAGTAAATTTATATTAATATTAGACATAAAAACTCTCTTTGAAATTATATATTTTAATAGTTTAATATATAATGATATTAATTTCAAGTTATTTATATAAATAAAAAAGGTGAAGTACTATTAATAATACTTCACCTATAATATTCATTTCAACTTGTTATTATTACCAAGTATCTAATGGATCATCTTCTTCTCTATAAGTTTCTAAGTACATATCAGTTTTAGCCATTAATTGGTCAAAATAGATATAGTATTTACCATAAGAATCTCTAGGATCAACTTTAACATGTATACCCATAAAGCTAATACCTTGTTCAACTTGACCTCTGAAGTCCTCTTGTTCTATATTAGCAGGAACTTGTACAGTTATGTTTTTCCAACCCATAAAGTTAAGAGCTTCATTACCAACAGACTGAGGTTTTCCATTTATATCATAAAGGTAGAAACTCATTCTATTATTATGGTTACGACCAGCTACCCAAACACTAAGTTCTTTAGTATAACCAGGTATTTTCACAGGTCTAGGAGGAGTAACAGAGAACCAAGGATAACCAGTTCTGAAGTATTCTACTTTAGCACCTAAAATATATTTATTATTTTCTGCACCTTCAGCTATAACATCAGCTGGACCGCCTTCACGACGAATAATACTAACTACACCATAATCTCTAGGCATAGAAGCTTGCCAAGTATTAGCAAATTCAAAATCATCTATTAAGTAATTAGTGATAGCTTCAGTTATGAAGTTATTACCATCTTCACCTTGATTTTGAGTAGTTTGCTCACCTGTTTGAGCCGCATCTTGGGCAAACAACAAGAATGCAACAGTTAGAATTAACATTGTTATCAAGATACTTAATCTTTTCATATTCATTCTTCTCCTTATTATACCTTATTGTTGCGCTTCTTGTGGCTGTTCTGTAGCAGTATCTCCGCCGGCAGTACCACCATTGCTTTCACCTACTACTTGAGCTCCGCCTTCTGTATATTGTTCAGAAGATCTTCCGCCAACTTCCTGACCTAATGTAGTTTCAATATCAGATCCGTCATAAGACTCTCTAAATGTATCTGTTACTGTTTGGAAATAGTCCAATAAAACTACAAAGTTATCTGCTCTTTCCTCTGGTGAGGACCAGAAACGGAAATTCATAAATCTTAAACCTTTAGCTCTAGGAACATAAGGTTCTTCCTGAGGGATGAATGATGGCACTGATGTACTCATATTTCTCCAACCTATATATCTTATAGAACCCAAAGGCAATGTATAAGTATAACCACGATAATCTTCAAATATCATTTCCATAGTATAGTCATAATTACCACCCCATACCCAAACATCAAAAGTTTGAGCTTTACCTGGTATGATTTTTTGTACTGTTGGAACTAAGTCAAAGAAGTTATAAGATTTTCTGAAAAAAGAAACACTTACTGATAATGAATTAGTTGAATTATAACTTTGGTTACCCATACCATATGGTTTTGTAGCGAATAATCTCATATTAGGATATTTCATTACAACACCATTTTCATTTGTTCTATCACCTCTAAACATAAAGCGGCTAGCATTTGATATTGGCTGCCATTCGTCTAATGTTTCAAAGTTGTAAAGCAATCTAGTTTCCATGTAAACACTAGAAGTTTGTCCATAAACAGCAAATGAACATATGCTTATGAATAGACAAATGATTATGAGGTAGCGAGAAAAATCTCTCGTACTTCTATAGAATTTCATAGCGCACTCTCCTTAATATTTATAGCTAAGCAATTATATCCAATAACTTAGCTCCATTATATTATAATCAACAAAAATTGTCAACTATAAAATATAAAATTCTCATACTATTATATCGTGATAATACTCATATAATTTTAGAAAATAATTATTTAAATTTGATTAAAAATAATATTATGTTAATATATTATAAAATATTAATATAAATACATAAAATTAAAATGAGATTGAATAAATATATAGCATCTTTAAATATTGCAAGCAGAAGAGAAGCTGACAGGCTTATTCAAAACGGAAATGTTAAAGTTAATGGAATAATTATAACAAATCCGGCAATTCAAGTTAATGAAGAAGACAAAATAGAATGCAGTATTGAACAATATAAAGAGAATAAAATATATATAAAATTAAATAAACCTAGAGGCTATGTTGTTTCATCAAATAAAAATGAAGGAAAGCCTATATATAATCTAATTAAAAATAATTTTGATAATATATATCCTGTTGGAAGACTAGATAAAGACAGCTCTGGACTTATACTTTTTACTAATGATGGGGTATTTGCTAAAAATATAATAGGAGAAAATACAAGCTGCGAAAAAGAATATTTTGTCAAAGTTAATGATAGTATACCAGACGGAGCTTTGAAAAAATTAGAGTATGGGATTTCTTTAGACGGACAAAAACTCAAGCCTGCAAAGATAAAAAGAGTTAATAAAAATTCTTTCCACATAATATTAACAGAAGGAAAAAATAGACAAATAAGAAGAATGTGCCAAAAAGTAGGTTTTGAAGTAATAATACTAAAAAGATTAAGAATAGCTGATATATTATTAGATGACTTAAAAGAAGGTTCTTTTAAACACCTTACAAAAAATGAAATAGACTCTGTATTAAAAAATTAGTATGATTTTAGATTTTATAAAAAATTTACAATTTTGTACGCTGCCTGCATAATAACATATATAAAATTTAAATTATTTTCATAAAAATCAAATATATTTTACTATATTATAACTTAATTAAATATAATTGACACAGAAAAATTTTTTTTATATACTTTCTATTTGAAGAATTTATTTTAAGGTTACATTTATGAAAAATAACAAAGTGCTATTATTAAAACTAATTATTCCTTTTGCCGTTTTTTTACTTGCAGCTTATATTATTATGTACTTTGCTTATAAAACCGTATATACTAATGAGTTTATAAAAAATACATTAGTAGAGATTGATAACACTGAATTGGTAATATCCACAGAAATGGAAAAAGTATATGATGTAATGTATACATTAAGAGGATATTTTGAAGCAAATGATAACTCATTTACAAATATAAGAAAAACACTTGAAAGCATATTAAAATCAAATAATAACATATACGACATACTATACGGAAATGAAATACCATACAAAGACGGAGGACTTTTTGTTAATGGTATAAGCCCTTACCCTAATACTTATGACCAAACTTCAAGATTATGGTATAAAGGAGCTGTTACTAAGAATGGAATATTTATTACAGAGCCTTATGTTGATGCTAATACTGGGGAATATGTATAACATTAGCATTAGCTGTATACACTAATAATTCATTAAAAGGAGTTATGGGTATAGACTTCTTAGAAATGAATAATATATCAAAAAAAGTTCTTAGCGATAATCAGGTAAATATAATGACTTCAGCAGGACTTTACATGTCGCATCAGAATAAAGACTATATATTTAATGATAATTATAATATATATCAGGAGCCTTTATTTAAAGATGCAAAATCTTTAGAAGACCCTAATAAAGCTGTAATGCAGATAGTAGGAAATGAATGGTATACTATAAAACCATTAAGAGAAACTCCTTATAAAATTGTAATACGCGGAAACATGAATGCTATAAATAACAGAATACGAAATATTATGCTTGCTTATCTTTTAGTTATGATTATTTTAATAGCAATACAAACAGCATTAGCATTGTTTGTAGTTATACCTATATCTCAAATGCTTGATAAAGCAATGAATAGTATAGATCAAATGTCTAAGGGTAATTTTATTATAGACAGCAAAAACAATGAAAATAAAAATGATAAATCAGGATCTTTAGTATATTATGTAAACAATATGAAAAATACTATAGGAAATGTTGTATCAAAACTTCAATCAAATCTTAATACAATAAACAATGAAATAGAAAGCATATCGTCAAGCAGCGAATATTTATCTGATAGATCTAATACTCAGGCGGCTGCTATAGAAGAGCTTACAGGTTCAATGCAGTCTTTATCAAGCTCTATAAAAGAAATAAGTTCTAATTCATTACAGGCAAAAGATAAAAGTGTAAAAATAATGGAAACTACAAATACAGGCGTAGAAGCTGTTGATGAAATATCTGCTCATATGCATGAGATATCTGAATCCAGCAAAAAAATATCTGAAATAACTAAACTTATACAGTCTATCGCATTTCAAACTAATATACTTGCTTTAAATGCTGCTGTTGAGGCGGCAAGGGCTGGAGAACAGGGAAGAGGTTTTGCTATAGTTGCAAGCGAAGTAAGATCTTTAGCTCAGACTGTTAATGAAGCTGCAAATAATATTACTTCTATTGTAGATGAAACTGTAAAAAGAGTAGAAATTGGAAATGAATCAGCAAGTAAATCATCTTCTATACTAAATACTATTAATGATTTGGTAAAAGAAATGGAAAATGAACTTCAGTATATATCTCAGTCTATAATGCAGGAAGAAGACGGAATAGCACAAATGAATATTGCTATAAAAGAATTAAATAATATTACTCAGGAAAACTCAAGTTTAGCTACTCAAAACTCAGCCTCTAGCTCTGAAATATCAAATATGAGTAAAGATATTATTAATGAAATAGAATATTTTAAAGTAAAATAAAAAATAATTTAATACTAATTTATTTATATAAAGATAATCAAGTAAACACTAATGATAAATATATAAAAAAATGATAACTAATTATATATAAAAATTAGTTATCATTTTATTAATCTTAATACCTAATTATTTATTATAAAGAAAAAAATATTTTTCCATTTTCTACATTAGCACTAGCAACCAAAACTTTTACTCTATCTCCCAACTCATAAGCCTTTACTTTATCAACATATACACTTTGCATATCCTGATAAAATCTATAATTAGAACCCACATAAGTAGCCTCTATAAAACCTTCTATCTCCAAACCTTCTATCTCAACATATATTCCCTTTTGAGTTATAGAACTTACAGATCCGTAATATTCATCTCCAAGTCTGTCTTTCATATATCTTGCCGCTTTTATTTGAATAAGATATCTTTCAGCCTTTTTTGAACTTTTATCAAGCATAGATAAACTATCAATAGAATCTTTGCATATATTTTTTAATTTATCATTTACAGAATTATTATCAGATAAAATGGTATCTTTAACTATTCTATGTATAAGTAAATCAGCATATCTTCTTATAGGAGAAGTAAAATAAGTATAATAGTCAAGTCCCAAACCAAAATGACTTTTATTTACTATGCTGTAAGAAGAAGGCGTCATAGAACGAAGAAGTACAGGTATAAGCAAATTTTCTTCCGGTTTTCCTTTTATATTATCTATGAATCCTTTTATATCATAAGTTTTATCAGGATTTTCTTTCAAATTATAACCTTTAGTATGTGCAAGTATTTTAAAATTATTAAATCTGTATTCATCAGGGAGTCCATGATAACGATATATAACTCCGTCATAACTTGATAATTTTTCAGCTATTTTACTGTTGGCAAGAAGCATTAATTCTTCTATTATTGCCATAGATTCTTTTTTTTCTTCGGCATAAAACTCTATAGGCATACCTTCATCATTAAGAACTATTTTTATATCCTGATTTTCAAATTCTACTCCCCTGCCCTCTTTTCTCTTTTTATACAAAATATTTTTTATATTTAAAGCATTATTAATAAGTTCTAAAAGCCAATCCTCATCGCTCTCTTCTTTTTTTATAAGTTTTTCAGCATAATCATAAGATAATTTTCTGTCAGATCTTATAACACTTTTACAAACAGATGAAGATAATATTTCACCTTCATTATTGATATCAGCGATAAATGTAATAGCAAATCTGTCCTCATTCTCATTTAAAGAAATTATATTATTAGATAAAATTTCAGGAAACATATTATAAACTGTATCAATTAAATAAGTGGAATTTCCTCTAGCCCTAGCCTCCAAATCTAAAGGAGAATCAAGCTCTATAAAATGACTCACATCAGAAATATGAATATACACTTTATAATTATCAGTTTTTTCTATACTAAAAGCATCGTCCAAATCTTTTGAACTTTCGCTGTCTATAGTTATTGTTTTTAAACTTCTTAAATCAATTCTGTCATCTTCTATATTTGTAAAATCAGCATTATTATTTATTTCTTCTGCTAATTTTAATAATTCTTCACTGAAATTTAATTTTATATTATAAGACTTAGCTATAATCTTAGAATCTGATTTAGCATCTTTAGGATCAACATTTACTCTTATAGATTTTACAGTTTTAGGAGCTTCTTCTTTACCTTCTAGTTTATTAATATATTGCCTTCCCTCTTTTGTTACGCGAAGTAAATTACCTGCTGTCTTCTCTATATATCCGCTGCTTATAGCTTTTCTTATTAAGTTAGTGAGAGATGTTTTTTCTAAAGCTGTTTTTGAATTAAATTTTATGAATATATTATAATCCATTTGATTTTTCATTAATTTTTTTATTAACTCTTCTTCTGTTTTCATTAACACTCCTTTAATTAAATTATAGATAATAATATACTCTTTTTATAGTTATTTCAAATTATGCTTAAAAATATAATATAAATAATATTATTTTAATTACTTGTTATGGTAATTTTTATTTTTTAGATTATAATATGCATTCAAAATTCAAATATTTAAGAAGAATCAAATTATGAATGAGAATAATATAGCATCTAAATTAACAAAAATATATGAACAATACGGGTACAAAAAAATTAAATTAAGTAAATTTGAAGATTACAATTTATACAACAATTATAAAGATTTTCTTCAAACAGAGCATATACTTACATTTATGAATTTAAATGGAAATTTGCAGTCTTTAAGACCGGATGTTACATTATCAATAGTAAAAAAAGTTTTAAAAGATAATAATAAATACACAAATAAAATTTACTATATAGAAGATATTTATAAAATAGATTCAGTTTCAAATGAATATGAAGAAATACAGCAGCTAGGCGTAGAAATAATAGGTACTTTAAGCACATATTCAAATTTAGAAATAATAAGCATGGCAATAGACAGTTTAAAATCTATAAATGATGAATATATATTAGAAATATCAAGTATAGATTTTATGTTTGCTTTGATAGATGAACTAAACTTAGATGAGGATAAAAAACTAGAAATACTTAATTTTATATACAGCAAAAATAAACATGATTTAGAAAAGACTTTAACATGCAACAACATAAATGATAAACATAAAAATTATATAATATCATTAATAGATTTATGCGGAAGCTATAAAGAAATATTAAAAAAAATAGAAAGCATAATAATAAATGATAAAATGCAAAAAGCATATAATGAATTAAAAATACTGTCAGCGGTATTTGAAAATTATGATAACTTCGATAAAATTTTATTAGATTTTTCAATAGAAAGCAAACTTGGATATTATAATGGAATAATTTTTAAAGGATATATAAAAGGCAGCAATGATGCTGTGCTTTCCGGAGGAAGGTATGATAAACTTCTTGCGAAATTTAATGCCCATACACAAAATGATAAAAATAAAAAAAATGCAATAGGCTTTGCTGTTTATATGGATAAATTATATACAAGTGATATAGATAAAAATGAATACGACTTCGATATATTAATCTTATATAAAAGCGGAGATGAAAAAATATTATTAAGCAAAGTACAGAGTCTTATAAATGAAAGCAAGAAAGTAAGAACAGATATATACAGCGATGACTATAATACAGAATATAGTTACAAAGAAAAATATATATTTGAAGATAATAATCTAATAAAAATTAATTAATTTTATTTTTATTATCAAACAAAACAATTCTTGTAACTGTAGGATTAAGTTTTACTATAGTACCATCATCTAGTTTATGTTCAGCTAATGATATTTTAGTATTTTGTAAATTTTTTATTTTTTTATTTGTCATATATACTCCTTTATTTAAAGTATATAAATCATATTACAATTGTCAAGAAAATATGAAAAAATATTGTTTTATTAAATAATATAAGCACATTATTTTAACTATCATAATAAAAAATGTATATAATCTTATTTATATAGTATTATTACTTTTTAATTATTTGAATATAAACTATTAATATATTTATAATGTTTTTATAAGCTGATATAATAAACCTAAAATATAAAATTTATATAATAGTTTTTATGATTACAAAATTATTTTATTACAAATTATGAATATAAGCCAAAACTTTTTATATATTACTATTTGAAAAAATGTCTCTTATACATTATAATATTTTGTAAATAAATTTAATATTAAAGAATAAAATATGATTAATATAGCGTTGCCAAAAGGAAGATTAGTAAACAAAGTATATAAACTGTTTGAAAAAATAGGTTATGAAAATAAAGAAATACTAGAAGATAACAGAAAATTGGTATTTGAAAATAAGGATAAAAATGTACGATACCTTATAGTAAAACCTTCAGATGTAGGAATATATGTTGAGAAGGGGGTTGCTGATATTGGTATTGTAGGAAAAGACATACTTCTTGAAAATAATCATGATGTATATGAGCTTCTTGATTTGAAATTCGGTAAATGTAAGGTTTGTATGGCTTCGGTTAATGGCTACAAAGAAGACATAGAAAGAAGATTAAGAGTTGCTACAAAGTATGTTAATATATCAAAAAATTATTTTAATTCTATAAATAGAGATGTTGAAATAATAAAATTAAACGGCTCTATTGAGTTAGCACCTATACTCAATTTATCTGATGTGATAGTAGATATAGTAGAAACAGGCAGTACTTTAAGAGAAAATAATCTTGTTGTTATAAAAGATATTATTGATTATATAAGTGCAAGACTCATAGTTAATAAAGTAAGCTATAAGTTTAAAAATGATTTAATAAAAAAGATAGTACAAAATATAGAAGAAGTTTTATAAGGAATTAGTATTATGATAAAAGTAATTAATTATAAAGAATGCCAATCATTAGATGATATATTACTTAGAAGTCAATTCAGCCATGATGATGTTAATGAAAAGGTAAAAGCAATACTTGAAGATGTTAAACAAAACGGAGATAATGCATTAAAAAAATATGCAAAGATGTTTGATAATGCTGAAATAGATAATTTAAGAGTAACAGAAAAAGAGATAGAAGAAGCATATAACAGAGTTGATGAAAAGTTTAAAGAAACATTAAAACTAGCTTATAACAATATAGAAAAATTCCATAAAAAACAATTAAGAAACAGCTTTATAACTAATGAAGAAGACGGCATTGTTATGGGTCAGATTATAAACCCTATAGAAAAAGTAGGAGTTTATATTCCCGGAGGTACAGCAGTTTACCCTTCAACAGTGCTTATGAATGTTATACCTGCAAAAGTAGCTGGAGTAAATGAAATAATATTGGTTTCTCCTCCAAACAAAGAAGGCAAAATTAATGATAATATACTTGCAGCAGCAAAAATAGCAGGAGTAAATAAAGTGTTTAAAACAGGAGGGGCTCAGGCAATAGCAGCTTTAAGCCACGGCACAGAATCTATACCAAAAGTATATAAAATAGTAGGTCCAGGAAATATATATGTTGCTATGGCTAAAAGACTTGTATATGGAGAGGTGTCTATTGATATGGTGGCAGGACCTAGCGAAGTATTAATAATAGCAGATGATACAGCCAATCCTATACATATAGCCTCTGATATGCTTGCACAGGCTGAACATGATAAATTAGCTTCAAGTATATTAATAACAACAAGTAAAGATATATCAGAAAAAGTAAAAGAAGAATTATATAAACAATTAGAAAAATTAAGCCGTAAGGATATAGCAATGGAATCTATAGAAAATAACGGCAGAATAATAATAACAGAAACTATAGATGAAGCAGTATATATAAGTAATGAAATAGCCCCAGAGCATTTGGAGATAAGCATAAAAGAGCCATTTTCTGTATTAAGCAAAATAAAAAATGCAGGATCAATATTTTTGGGTGATTATACTCCTGAAGCATTGGGCGATTATTTATCTGGTGCCAATCATGTAATACCTACAAGCGGAACAGCGAAATTTGCTTCTCCTTTATCAGTAGATGACTTTATAAAAAAATCTTATATAACATACTACACTAAAGATGCATTAGAAAAAGTTAAAGACAATATAATTAACTTCGCAGAGCATGAAAGTTTAGAAGCACATGCCAATTCTATAAAAGTAAGGTTTTAATTATATATATTTTTATTTTAGTATATGAGTATTATTTTATAAATAATTATAATAGTATTTATTTATATAAAGAAGCTAAATATATTATTAACTGATTATATAAATAAATACAATAATTATAATTAATATTATTTACTTTCTTTTATAACATTATTATGAACAAAGAACATCATATTAATAAATACATAAATAATCATCATACTTGCAACTATAAGCTCAAATATAGAAATAATATTCCATATATAAAAATACTCACCATTAATACTTTTTGAATAATTAGCATATTTAAGCAAAGCCTGAGCCCCAACAGCTAATGGGAAAGTATAAGCTGCAAACAAAGGTATAAACTTAATTCTAAAAGCCCTTATAAGAGATAAATAAACCTTAAATGTGGTAAATAATCCTAAAGCCAAAAGAAAATTAAGCAAAGCAGTATTGTAAGTTTGAAAAGCTGTCAAATAACCGCATAAACAAAGATTAGCAGGAGCCCCCATTACAGCAAACGCAGGAAATCTGTCATCGGCTAGAGGATCATGAAAAATTATTCTGTAAAATATAAAAGGAAATAGTATAATATAAAGAACAGTACCTATATAAACTATTACTTGAGACACTTGAGGAAAACCCATATTAGCACCAGAAACAGCAGCAACAACTATACCAACAGGCGGAACAAACCAGCTAGGAAGCATATGCTCTAAATCTTTTAAGTTAATTCTATGTGCTATAAATGTAAAAGCAAATATTATATGCACAATAATTGCAATAAACCACATAGCTATACCAAGCGGTCTTATAAACTGAACCACCGAAGATGATATAACCATAACAGCCATATCAAGAGTAGGAATAGTGCTTCCTGCAACAGGGTGTTCTAAATCATTAAGAAAAGCTCCGAATGATGAAAATATTTTTGTTATGATTGTAAGTATTAAAATAGATGAAATTACAGCACCTATATAAGCAAAATATTTAATACCTGTAAATATACTCCAAGCATTAAATATACCGCCTACACCAAGTGCTAAACCTGTAAGAGCCAAAGGCATTTTATTAATTTTGTTTATCATTTTATTACACTTTACTATTTGAATATATTAAGAATTATAAAAAGAGGTTCTCATATATGATATGAAAACCTCCTTTATTAAAAGATTTATTTATACAGTTATCTGCATAACTTCTTCTTCTTTGGTATTATTATCAATATTATCTTTCTTATCCAAATCACCGCTTTGCTTGTTGTATACATGTAGTTTATTATAAAGTTTAACGCCAGTACCTGCAGGTATTAAATGACCTATAATAACATTTTCTTTTAATCCAAGAAGTTTATCAACTTTTCCTTTTATAGCGGCATTAGTTAATACTTTAGTAGTTTCTTGGAATGAAGCAGAAGATATAAAGCTTTCTGTATTAAGAGCAGCTTTAGTTAAACCTAAAAGTACAGGCTTACCGCTTGCAGGAGAACCGCCTGCTTCTTCATAGCGTCTGTTTTCTTCTTCAAATTCATATTTATCTACATACTGACCTACAATATATTTAGTATCGCCCGGATCAGTTATTTCAAGTCTTCTAAGCATCTGTCTTATTATAAGAGCAAAGTGCTTATCATTAATACCTACACCCTGCTGATTGTATACAGTTTGAATCTCTTCAAGCAAATAAGTCTGTAAAGCCAAATCACCTTGAGTTTCCAATATATCATGAGGGTTTATTTTACCTGCACATAATTGAGTACCTGTTTTTACTTGGTCTCCATTTCTTACAAGAAGCATTTTACCATGAGGAACCAAGTGTTTAGTTTCATCAAATTCATTTCTGATTTTAACTACTTTTTTACCCTTATGAGAACCGCCTATTTCAACCTCCCCGTCAATACCAGCAATAATAGCAGTGTCTTTAGGTTTCTGAGCTTCAAGCAATTCCTGTACTCTTGGAAGACCTCCTGTAATATCTCTACTTTTCTGCTGTATACGAGTAGTTTTAGCAATAACCTCTCCAACTTCAACTTTCTGATTATTTTCAACCATAAGCTGAGCACCATTAGGTATATCAGTTTCAAAAGTATCATTATCACCAACTATCAAGATTTTAGGCTGCATACTTGCATCTTTGAATTCCTGAATAATATTGGTTTTATTACCTGTTTGATCGTCTATCTCTTCAACTAAAGTTCTTCCCGGTATGATATCCTGATATCTTACAATACCGGCTTTTTCAGAAATTATAGGTTCGTTATAAGTATCAAAGCTGGCAATAACTGTATTAGCTTCTATGAATACATGCTCATCTACTTTATATTCACTTCCAACTTTAATAACATTAGTATGCTTATCACCTGTAATCATTATATATTTATCATCATCAGTGATTTTGAAAGTACCATTATGAGTAGCTTTAATTTCTGTGCCGTCTTTAAGTGTAGCTATAACATCTCCTATAAGAACTTTTGCATTATGTTCAGCAATAATATCTTTTAATGAAGATTTTTCCCATTTTTCCAAAACCCTTCTTATAATCAAATCACCTTTTCTTGCTGTGATTTTAACACCATTAGGCTGAACAACATAGTTAGAGAATTGTTCTATATATATAGGATAGTTAACTTTAATCTCATTTTCTTCTACCATCTGAGTAGCAACACCGCCGATGTGGAAAGTTCTCATTGTAAGCTGAGTACCGGGCTGACCAATACTTTGAGCAGCAACAACACCAACAGCCTCACCAATAGAAGCAAGATTATTAGTAGATAAACTTCTTCCATAACATTTCTGACAAACACCCATTCTGCTTTCACATGTAAGAGGATGTCTTATGCTGATTTTTTCTATTCCTGCTTTCTCTATTAAATCACCAATCTCTTCTGTAATTTCAGTATTAGCAGAACATATAAGCTCTTTTGTGATTGGGTGATAAATATGCTCACTTGTAAAGAATCCAACAACGCGTTCTTTAAGAGATTTTTTAATTTCATCTCCGTTTTTTATGGCTTCTATAGCAATACCTTTGACAGTACCGCAGTCATGCTCTGAAACAACAACCCCTATTGCAACATCTACCAATTTTCTAGTAAGATAACCAGCACTTGAAGTTTTTAATGCAGTATCGGCAAGACCTTTTCTAGCACCGTGAGTAGAAATAAAGTATTCCTGTACAGTAAGACCTTCTTTAAAGTTTGAAATAATAGGAAGCTCAATAATCTCACCTGAAGGTTTAGCCATAAGACCACGCATACTAGCAAGCTGTCTTATCTGCTGTTTAGAACCTCTAGCTCCGGAATCAGCCATTATATATACAGGGTTGAATCCGTCTTGGTCTTGTCTTAAATTATCCATCATAGCTTCAGTTATTTTACCTTCAACGGTAGTCCAAAGGTCCATAACTTTCTGTTTTTTCTCATCGGTAGTGATAATACCATTCATATACTGATTTTCAATGAACTCTACCTGTTTAGTAGCCTCTTCTATTTCATGTTTTTTCATCGGAGGTATAAGTATATCAGCAATAGAAATAGTAGAACCAAATACTGTAGCACTTTGATAGCCAAGTTCTTTAATATCATCAAGCATATTAACCGTTACTGCTGTACCATGTTTTAAATATACTTCATGAATGAATTTAGCTAAATCTTTACTGTTAAAATCTCTGTTTTGATATCTAAAATCTTCAGGAATAACTTCATTGAATTTTAATCTTCCAACAGAAGTTTCAATAAACTCTTCCTCTCCGTCTTTATTTTTCATTAAAACTTTAATTCTGGATTCAAGCTCAACCAAATTATTATCATAAGCAAGAAGAGCATCTTTAGGAGATGAGAATATCTTTCCTTCACCTTTACTTCCTGTTCTGAGTTTAGTAAGATAGCTTATACCAAGAACTATATCCTGTGTAGGGTTAACAATAGGTTCACCGTTAGCAGGGTTTAATATATTATGAGGAGCAAGCATCAAAGTCCAAGCCTCAATCTGAGCCTCAGCAGAAAGCGGAGTATGAACTGCCATCTGGTCGCCGTCAAAGTCAGCATTGTAAGCATGACAAACTAATGGGTGAAGCTGAATGGCTTTTCCTTCAACAAGAACAGGTTCAAAAGCCTGAATACCAAGTCTGTGAAGTGTAGGAGCTCTGTTTAAAAGTACAGGGTGTTCTTTGGCAATATCTTCTAATACTCCCCAAACTTCTTCTCTGCCCTCCTCTACAAATCTTTTAGCAGATTTTATATTATGAGCTGAATTAATTTCAACTAATTTTTTCATTATGAATGGCTTGAATAATTCAACAGCCATTTTTTTAGGAAGACCGCATTGATGCATTTTAAGTCTAGGACCAGCAACAATAACAGAACGACCTGAATAGTCAACGCGTTTACCTAAAAGGTTCTGTCTGAAACGACCTTGTTTACCTTTAAGCATATCAGAAAGAGATTTTAAAGGTCTGTTTCCCGGACCCTTAACTACTTTCTTTCTTCTGCTGTTATCAAATAAAGCATCAACCGCCTCCTGAAGCATTCTTTTTTCATTTCTTATGATAATATCAGGAGCTCTTAAAACTAATAATCTTCTTAAACGGATATTTCTATTTATAACTCTTCTATAAAGATCATTCAAATCTGAAGTAGCAAAGCGTCCGCCATCAAGCTGAACCATAGGTCTTAAATCAGGAGGAATTACAGGAACTACATCAAGTATCATCCAAGTAGGATCATTTCCGCTAGCCTTAAAGTCCTCAAAGATTTCAAGACGCTTTCTTAATCGTCTGTCGCTCTTCTCGCCTTTTTTAATCATTTCCTCTCTGAGCTTTCTAATCTCTTCGTCCATATCAAGGTCTTTAAGCATATCTCTTATGCCCTCAGCACCTATTCCTATTCTTATATTATCACCGTATCTATCCAAAGCTTCGTTATATTCATCTTCAGTTAATAAATCACCTTTAGAATAACTGCTGTCGCCTGAATCAATAACTACATACCTTTCAAAATAAAGTACGCTTCTTAAATGGGCTATATTCATATTTAGAAGAAGTCCTATTCTTGAAGGAGTGTTTCTATAATACCATATATGAGCAACAGGGGCGGCTAATTCTATATGCCCCATTCTCTCTCTTCTAACTTTAAAATGAGTAACTTCAACACCGCATTTATCGCAAACTACACCTTTATAACGAATGCTTTTAAACTTACCGCAGTAACATTCATATTCTTTAGTAGTTCCGAATATTTTCTCACAAAAAAGTCCGTCTCTCTCAGGTCTTAAAGTTCTGTAGTTAATAGTTTCCGGTTTTTTTACCTCGCCATAGCTCCATTCTCTCATAACCTGAGGACTTGCTATACTAATTTTTATTTGGTCAAAATTTGAAAATTGCATATACTTAAACTTCTCCTAATTATTTCCAAATCTTTGGTTCTTTCTTTTTATTTTTCTGTCTAAGCTCTTTTTCAGTAGAAGGAAGCTGATTGCCTTCTTCATCATGAATAGTAATATTAAGTCCCAAACCTCTAAGTTCCTGAACTAATACATTAAAGCTTTCTGGTATACCCGGAGAGGATATCACATCACCTTTAACAATGGATTCATATATTCTAGCACGTCCTGTCATATCATCTGATTTAACAGTTAAGAACTCTTGAAGCATATTAGCAGCTCCATAAGCCTCCAATGCCCAAACTTCCATCTCTCCTAATCTCTGACCTCCGAATTGAGATTTACCTCCCAAAGGCTGCTGAGTAACAAGTGAGTAAGGTCCTGTACTTCTAGCATGTACTTTATCTTCTACTAAGTGATTAAGTTTAAGCATGTACATGTATCCTACAGCAACTTCATTTTTGAAAGGCTCTCCTGTTCTTCCGTCATAGAGTCTAACTTTTCCATTAGCATTCATACCGCTTGCAACAAATGCTTCTCTTAAAGCCTCCTCTTTAGGTCCTTCAAATACAGGACAAGCATATTTAAGTCCCATTTTATGACCAGACCAACCTAGTAACATCTCAATTACCTGACCTATATTCATACGAGAAGGTACACCCAATGGGTTAAGACATATATCTACAGGAGTACCGTCTTCTAAGAACGGCATATCCTCTATAGGCATGATTCTAGCAACAACCCCTTTGTTACCGTGACGGCCTGCCATTTTATCGCCTTCCTGTATTATACGCTTTTTAGCTAAAAATACTTTTACTACTTCTTCTACTCCAGGCTTTAATTCATCGCCGTTTTCTCTGCTGTATACTCTTACATCTATAACAGTACCCTCTTTACCATGAGGAACTCTTAAAGAAGTATCTTTTACATCTCTTGCCTTTTCACCAAATATTGAATGAAGAAGTCTGTATTCAGGAGTTATTTCTGTTTCACCTTTTGGTGTTACTTTACCTACTAATATATCGCCTGCTTTTACTTTAGCACCTATTCTTACAATACCTCTTTCATCTAAATTTTTGAAAGCTGCATCCGATACATTAGGTATATCTCTAGTAATATTTTCTTTATCTAATTTTGTTTCGCGGGCTTCAACTGAAAACTCTTCTATATGTATGGAAGTAAACACATCTTCCTGAACTAATCTTTTGCTTAAAAGAATAGCATCCTCAAAGTTATACCCTTCAAAAATCATGAAAGCAGCAAGAACATTTCTTCCAAGTGCTAACTCACCATGATCTGTTGCAGGTCCGTCAGCTAAAAGTCCTCCTGCTTTAACAACATCACCTACATTTACAACAGGTCTTTGATGGTAATTAGTGTCTTGGTTAGTTCTTTGATATTTTACTAATTCATAAACATCTAAATCATCATCGCTGTTTTGTTTTGTAGGCTTAATTACAATTTCATCATGAACAACTTTAATTACTTTTCCAGCTCTTTTTGCATGAACTGCTATTCCTGTACCAGGCTGACATATTTTAGCTTCTACACCTGTTCCTACTATAGGAGCTTCCGGATAAAGCAAAGGCACACTTTGACGCTGCATGTTTGAACCCATTAAAGCCCTGTTAGCATCGTCATGCTCTAAGAATGGTATCAAAGAACTTGAAAGTGATACAATCTGCTGAGGCGAAACATCCATATACTGAACCTGATCTGGTGAAGAATATGGGAATTCACTTCTGTATCTTGTTGATATAAGATTATCTTTGAAAGTTCCGTCTTCATTTAAAGGTGCATTAGCATCAGCAATATGGTATTTTTCCTCATCATGAGCTGTTAGATATTCTATTTCATCTGTTACTTTTCCGTCAATTACTTTTCTGTATGGAGTCTCTAAGAAACCATGCTTATTAATTTTAGCATAAGTAGCAAGTGAAACTATAAGTCCAATGTTTGGACCTTCAGGAGTTTCAATAGGACATATTTTACCATAGTGAGTATGGTGTACATCTCTTACCTCAAAACCTGCCCTGTCTCTTGTAAGACCGCCCTGACCTAAAGCATTTAATCTTCTTTTATGCGTAATCTCTGATAATGGATTATTCTGATCCATAAACTGAGATAATTGGTTTGTACCGAAGAACTCTTTAATTACAGCCTGTATAAGTTTAATGCTTACAAGAGACTGAGGAGTTACTGCCTCCATATCCTGCATCTGCATTCTTTCTTTAGCTATACGCTCCATTCTAGTGAAACCAGCTTTTATTTGTATGGATAATAATTCACCAACACTTCTTACGCGTCTGTTTCCTAAATGGTCAATATCATCTAACTGTTCTTCATTTATGAATACTTTTATTAAAAAACGAATAGTTTCTATTATATCTTTATGTCTTAAAACTTTATCCTGTTCGCTTTCAGGGAAGTTTAATCTTTTATTTAATTTATAACGACCTACATCCCCTAAAGCATAGGATTTAGGGTCAAACACTAAATCATTACAAGTCCTCACAACATTTTCTATTAAAGCAGGTTCTCCCGGTCTTATAACATTATAAATTTTAGTGCATGCTTCCTCTTGATTTTTTGTTGTATCTTTATCTAAAGTATTAATTATGGTTACATTATCTTTTATTGCTTCCATATTTAATACGGATATTTCTTTAATGCCGCTCATTAAAAGTCTTTCAGCCAAGTTAGGGTTAATAAGCTCACCAGGATTCAATATTATTTCATCTGGGTTTTCTGTATCATATACTGTTGAATATGATCTTCTGCCTATTAAAGCCTCTTTAGAATTTTCATCTGAAAGTTTTTCTAATGAAATATTATCAACTTCATAAAATAATTTCAAAATTTCTTCATTAGTTGTGATACCAATAGCTCTTAAAAATACAGTAACAGGAAGTTTTTTCTTTCTGTCTATTCTAACATACATTATATCTTTTTTGGTATCAAGCTCAAATTCCAACCAAGTACCTCTGTCTGGAATTATTTTAGCTACGAACATAGCATCTCTGTCGCTGCGGTTGAAAACTACCCCTGGAGATCTATGAATCTGAGAAACGATAACACGTTCAGCACCATTAACAATAAATGTACCTCTGTCTGTCATAGCAGGTATATCACCCACAAATATTTCCTGTTCTATGATTCTTTCAGGGTCTCTTACAGTTAATTGTACTTTTATTTTAAAAGGATAGGAATAAGTTTTATCTCTTCTTCTAGCCTCTTTTTCTGTGATTTTAGGCTCTCCTATAGAATAAGAAATAAATTCTATCTGCATCTTTTCATTAGACGATACTATAGGAAATATAGAAGTTAAAACTTCCTGTAATCCCTCATTTTTTCTCTTATTTTCAGGTACATCCTTTTGAAGGAAACTTTCATAAGATTCTTTTTGTATAGCGAGGAGATCGGGAGGTTCTATTACAGAAGCGGTTCGTGAAAAGTTTACACGTCCGTTTTCCATCCTATATTTTTTTGCGAACTCTACCCCTCTTTCCGGATATACTTTATTATCTATCTGAATATTATTGGCCATATTAAAAGATCTCCGCTTTTACGCTTTTGGTTTTACTAACTTATTAAATACACTAATAAGAAGGGTACAAATACTTATACCCTTCCTATATACGAATCATTAAATGTTAATGATATATTGACAAAAATAATTATTTAACTTCAACTTTACCGCCTGCTGCTTCTAATTGTTTCTTAATAGCTGCAGCTTCTTCTTTAGAAACACCTGATTTAATTGTTTCTCCGCCTTTTTCAACAGCATCTTTAGCTTCTTTTAAGCCTAAGCCGCTAACTGCTCTAACTTCTTTAATAAGAGCAATTTTTTGAGCTGCATCAAAACCTGTAAGAATGATATCAAATTCATTTTTTTCTTCTTCAGCTGGAGCTGCTGCACCGCCTGCTGGAGCTGCTGCTACTGCTGCAACTGGCATAGCTGCTGTTACATTAAATTTTTCTTTAATAGCTTCTACTAATTCATGAAGCTCTATAACTTTCATTTCTTCTATTGCTTGTAATATTTCTTCTTTACTTAAAGCCATTGTTTATCTCCTTAAAATTGTAAAAATAGTTTTTTAATTAATAATTTGTCAGCTAATATATTAAGCTGATTTTTTCTTTTCTTCTTCAACACTGTCAAGCACATAAGCAAGTTCTGATATAATGCTTTGCAAACTGTTTGCAAAACTTGATATAGGAGACTCGAGTGCTGTAACAAGATGAGATAGTAAAACTTCTCTTGGCGGAATATTTGCTACAACTTGTACTTGTGCTGGGTCAAGTAAATCTACCCCCATATAGCCGCCTTTGATTTTGATTTTATCATTCTTTTTAGATGCTTCACTTATCACTTTAGCTGCACTAGGAACATCTTCCTTAGCAAATACTACAGCGGTAGGATTAATGAACATCTCATCTTTTACTTCTCTGCCTAACTCTTTTAAAGCAATATCAACCAAAGAGTTTTTACATATTTTCATTGAAGAAGAAGTCTTTGCTAATTCGCGTCTTAAATCTGTAAGCTGTGCTACTGTTACCCCTCTGTAATCGAAGAATACCAAACCAGCACATGCTCCCATAGTTTCTTTAAGCAATGATACTGTTTCAATGTTTTTCTTATTAGGCATAAATACCACCTCTATTATATTAAACCATTTTGCTGTAACTATTCATATAATGGGATCACAAAACATGACTTCGCTAAAAACAAAACAGGTTTATCGCTAAATTAATTACATTTTGATTTTTTTATGATCTATTTTTATACCCACACCCATTGTAGATGTTACACCAACCGCTTTGATATATTCACCTTTCAAGTCTGTAGGTTTTTTTCTTAAAATTTCATCATAGAATGCTTTGAAATTCTCATTTAATTGAGAAGCATTCATAGAAGCCTTACCAATACCCATTCTTACTATACCGTTTTTATCAGCTCTGTATTCCATTCTTCCGGCTTTGAAACTTTTTACAGCTTGTGCTATATCAAGTGTAACTGTTCCTGTTTTTGGGTTAGGCATAAGTCCTTTTCTTCCGAGAATTTGTCCCAATTTACCTACTTCTTTCATTAAATCCGGAGTAGAAATAGCAACATCAAAGTCAGTATATCCGCCTTTAACTTTATCTATTAAATCTTCAAAACCAACTTCTACAGCTCCTGCTGCTTTAGCTTCATCAGCTTTTTCTCCCTGAGCAAATACTACTACTCTTTTTTCTTTACCAAAGGCATTTGGGAATGATAATGTATCTCTTATTGAGTGTTTTGGTAATATATTAAGGTTTATTGTTACCTCAATAGTTTCATCAAATTTACAGGTAGCGTTTTTCTTAGCTAATTCAATAGCTTCATCTACGGAATAGAGTCTTAATTTCTCTACTTGCTTTCTTATAGCGTCGTAACGTTTGCCACCTATTTTTTTCTCTTTTGTAGCCATAATTGTTTTCTTCCTTTTCTTTCAAACGTTTACTTCCATTTATTATTCAATTAAATAAATGGTATGCTTCTTAATGATTATTCTACTTTAATACCCATAGCACGAGCTGTACCCGCAACTATTTTTTTTGCTGCTTCTATATCATTAGCTGACATATAAGCCATTTTTTCCTGAGCAATTTCTTCAAGCTGCTTTTGATTGATTGTAGCAACTTTAGTTTTATTAGGCTCACCAGAACCTTTTTCTATGCCCAATTTCTTTTTAATTAGTGTAGAAGTAGATGTACCTTTAGTAACAAATGTATAAGTTTTGTCTTCATATACTGTTATGTAGGTATTTAATATCTGCCCTTTCATTTTAGAAGTTTTTGCATTAAAATCTTTAACGAAAGCGGCTATTTGTATCTGCTTCTGACCCAATGCAGGTCCTAATGGAGGAGCAGGTGTTGCCTCTCCGCCTGGTATGCGAACCTTTACAATACCAACCACTTTTTTAGCCATTTTTACTACCTCTTGATTTATTTATTTTTATTTTTTAGATTATAACTTTTTTACTTTAGTGAATTCTAATTCTGTAGGAGTACTTCTTCCAAATATCTCTATTTTTACTGTTACTCTGCCCTTATCAGAATTAATATTTTCTATTATACCATTAAGTCCATTGAAAGGTCCGTCTATTACCTGAACCTTTTCACCTATATCAAATTCCATTCCAATAATTTCATTGATGCCTGTTTTAGATTTTTCTTCTCTGTCGGAGAATATACGAGCAACATCTGATTCGCTTAAAGGAGTAGGAATAATATTACCTTCCTCTTTAGTTGTAGCATGACTTCCTATAAAGCCCGCAACGCCCGGAGTTCTTCTAACCATAGACTGTGTTGCATCATTCATTATCATCTTTACTAAAACATAGCCCGGATAAAAAAATTCCTCTTTAGAAACTTTCTTACCGTTTTTTGTAGAAGTTACTGTTTCTGAAGGTATATATATATCGACTATGAGGTCAGTCATACCATTTTCTTTAGCTCTTTTCTCTATACGCTCACGAACTTTATTTTCATAACCGTGCTGAGTATGAACTATATACCATTTATAATCTTTTATATCAGATATTTCTTCAGACATGTTTTTCACCTATTATATCTATTTTTTCTCATATAGCGAATAGCAAAATATACCACAAATAGAACAACTATGGCAAGAATAAGAACTAATGTGATTTTAGAGGATATTAAGCTACCCAAAATAGAACCATCTAATAAAGCCCTTGTCAAAAATGTTACTACATAATCAGCAGCTCCTAAGAAAGCTGATGCTAAAATAAGAAGTATTATAACAATAACTGTCTGATTCATTACATCTTGACGAGTAGGCCAAACACTTCTCTCAAAGAGTTCTTTTTTTATCTCTTTGATAGAGTCAATTATATTATTTTTCTTTTTATCAGCCATAAATATTACCTTAAATTATATTACAACAATTTAGATATAATCAGGTCAGACAGGAGTCGAACCTGCAACACCCGGTTTTGGAGACCGGTGCTCTACCAATTGAACTACTGACCCAAATTTATAAACATTCTTAATTCAGAATTATTTATCTTGATACTTTTAATTCCTTATGAATTGTATGTTTTTTATCATGAGGACAATACTTTTTTAATTCCAATTTTTCTGGAACATTTTGTTTATTTTTTGTTGTTATATAATTCTTTCTTTTGCATTCTGTGCATTGAAGATGGATTTGTTCTGTTTTTACTTTAGCACCTGCCATTTCTTGCTCCTTAAAACATTTTTAGATAGCCTATAATTTACAAGGTATGCTATTATATAACTAAAAAAAAATTATGTCAATAACTAAATATAAAAATAATATTTTTTATATAAAACATTATTTTTAATAGTATTAAGCTATTGAAAAACAATAAATTAGTTATATAATCTATTATCAAAAAATAAAATTTTATTCTAGTTTGGAAATAAAAAATGAAATTAATAAAACAATTCACAATTATTTTTTCTATATACTCTATAGCTGATATATTTAGTAAAACTTTAAGACTTCCTATACCTGGCAATGTAATAGGTATGATACTTCTTTTTGTATTACTAGCACTTGGAATAATAAAAGAAAATCATATAGATGAAGCAAGCGATTTATTAATAGCAAATATGTCAATGCTTTTTATACCGGGAACTTTGGCTATTATAGATGAATACAAATATGTTAAAGCAGAAATAATACCTTTTGTTATTATATGCTTATTGCTAACTATAATTATAATGGTTATAACAGGTCTCTCAGCTCAATCTTTAGAAAAAATATTCTCTAAAATAAGGAAATCAAAATGAAAGAATTATTTATACAAAATCCTATAATACCAATAGTAATAACTTTAATAGCATATATAATAGCATATATTATATATATAAAAACTAAATTACCTGTACTTACACCTTTAGTAACTAGTGTAATATTAGTTGGTTTTTCTCTATATTTTATGAAAGTACCTTACACAGTTTATAATGAAAGCGGAGGAAAATTTATAAATGCTCTTGTAGGACCTGCAACTGTAGCATTGGCTCTGCCTATATATAGAAATATGCCTATATTAAAAGCTAACTTGGCTGTAATATTAATAAGTATAGCTATCGGCAGTTCATTAGGTATTACCGGAATATTTATTTCAGCAAAATTACTTGGAATATCTCAGGAATTATTTCCTTCTCTGCTGACAAAGTCCGTTACTACTGCAATTGCTGTAGATATAACTGCAAATATGGGAGGAATGAAATCTATAACTGTTCTATCGGTTATTATATCTGGAGTAGTAGGAGCTATCACTGCACCTTTTGTATGCAAAATATTTAGAATAAAATCTCCTCTTGCAGTAGGACTTGCAATAGGTACTTGTTCCCATGCTGTAGGAACTAGTAAGGCTATAGAACTTGGCGAAACTGAAGGGGCTATGTCTGGGCTTGCAATAGGTATTGCTGGGGCTTTAACTGTTGTAATACTTCCTATACTATATAAAATGCTATTAATTATATGGAATTAAATCTATCTTATATTTGATTCCATAATATTAATTATATCATTATCCTTAAAATATACACTGAATATATTTTCATCGTCTCCGCAATCTACTTTGGAATCTATACTGCCGTCATCATTTACTTTTATTAGGATTTTATATATTTCTAGATTATCATACCAATTATCATCTACATCTATAAACATAAAATCGCCGTAGGCATTCTTTAATTCTTCCCTCGAATCTGACAATAATTTAATATGGGATTTCAAATCATTTATAATATCCTCTAATTTCAAAACTTTATGAACACCTATATCAAATAAACTTTCTAATTCTTTACCAAAAATTTTCATAGGCTTAAATACTTTATACAATTTCCAATCATCTTCATTTATATTTGCACCTTCTACATCTATTAAATCTTCTACATTTATCATAATATTCTCCACAATTTTACAAATAGTCTTTAATTTATTTTTTTATTTATAACATATAATGAAGGCAAAGAAATTACTGCAAATATCATTATACTATAAAAAACATCGTTTAAATTTAAATTATATCTTTTATTATAAATCATTTCTGTTTCTTTTCTAAAAGGTGTTGGTTTGCTGTCTCCGTCTGGTCCTTTGCATTCTTTTTCTGAAAACATAACAAGCAGCATAAATGATAATATAAATAAATATTTTTTCATAAATAAAATCTCTTTTAGTTTTACTATATATAGTTTTTAGTATAGTAAAAAAAGTCAATATGTCAATAATATAAAAACAATATATTTATAAAATAAAAATATTACCACTTTTTAGAAATAACTTCATCATAAGTTGGTATGGAATCTATTGCACCTTTTCTTGTAACTGTTATATTAGATACTTTCATAGCAAAAGAAATAGCTTCTTCAATAGTTTTATCATCTGCCATCATTCTCACAACTCCGCCCAAAAAACTATCTCCCGCAGCAGTAGTGTCGGAAACATCAACCTGATAAGCATCAAAATGTTTTATTCCTTCTTTATTGATTAAATCGCAGCCATTAGCCCCCAAAGTAAGTATTATGTTTTTTACTCCGCACTTAAAAGCATAATCTGCACCGCCTATAATATCTATCTCTGTTTCATTAGGTATCAATATATCAACATAACTTAAAAAATTTTTATTAAGTTTTACTGCCGGAGAAGGATTAAGAACAACCGTTTTTCCTAGTTTATTAGCAATATATGCAGAATATTCAGCTATTTCTAAAGGTATTTCAAGCTGAAGCACTATAATATCATATAAAGATATTAATTCTTCTTTTATATCATCTTTTGTAATTAAAGCATTAGCTCCTTGTGCCACAATAATATTATTTGCTCCATAATCAGTAACCGTAATAACTGCAATACCTGTAGAAACATTCTTTTTTATTATTAAATTATCCGTATTAACATTATTAGACTCCAAAGCATAAAATAAATCTTTTCCAAAATCATCATCTCCAACAGCTCCTAGTATACTCACACATCCTCCCAATTTAGCTATAGCACAATCCTGATTTGCCCCCTTTCCGCCATTACCTGTATAAAAATTGCTGCCTAATATAGTTTCTCCTTCCTTAGGAAAACGAGGAGCTGTTATAACAAGATCTTTATTTATACTTCCTATAATTAAAATTTTTTTGCTCATATATAAACTCTAATAATTAAAAATTTATGATTTTGAATTTAAAGCATTATTAACCTCAAAATCATTAGCACTTTCCTTATCCTTTTTATCATAATCTTTAAGAGGTATTTTATTTCTAATAGCTGCATAAATTGTTGGTACTATAATTAATGTAAACATAGTAGAAACTACAAGCCCACCCAATAAAGCTGTAGCTAAAGGCTTATACATTTCATTTCCGCTTCCTATACCTAAAGTCATAGGCAATATACCTAATATAGTTGTCAGTGTTGTCATAAGCACAGGTCTTAATCTCCTTTTTCCTGCAAGCAATGCAGCTTCATCTCCTTTTATATGCTTCTCATGCATTATCTGATTCATATAATCTATTAATACTATACCATTATTAACTACTATTCCAATTAAAACTATAAAACCTATAGCACTATAAGCATTGAGTGTTGTATTCGTTATAAACAAGGCAATAAGCGAACCTGCAAATCCAAAAGGAATTGCAAATGCTATTACAAAAGGAGCTATTAAAGATTCAAATTGACTAGCCATTATTGCATAAACTAAAACTAAAGCCAAAATCAAAGCCTGTATTAACTGTCCGAATGCTTCATTCATATCTTCAAAATCTCCGCCGTAATTTATATATATTCCATTTGGTATAAAAACATTATCATCTATGGTGTTTCTTACTTCAGTAATAACTTCATTTAAAGGTCTTTCATAAATATTGGCAATTACAGTTGTATACCTCTTTCGCTCCTTTCTGTATATTCTATTAGGACCGTAACTTTTTACTATGTCAGCTATTGATGATAATGGTATCAATACACCTTTTACAGGTATGCTTATCTTTTTTACATCATCTATTGTAACCTTATCAATATTTTCAAGCTGAACATTAACATCTACATCTGTAAAGTCAGAATTTTCAGGAGTTATTGTAGTAGCTGTTCTTCCTGCAAAACTTGTATTTATTATTCTTGCAACATCATTAACTTTAAGTCCCATTTTAGCGGCAATGTCTCTATTAACATATATTTGAAGTTCCCTATTTGATTCATCAATATCAACCATTGCCCCTCTTATGCCTTCTATATTTGATATAGCACTTACTATTCTGTCGCCAAGTTCTTTTGCCTGCTCAACATCATCTCCAAGCATCTCTATTTTTATAGCCTCTCCTGATGATCCTCCTGAACTAGAACCCAATGCCATAACATTTATTTTTGCCGGATATATTTGAAGTTTTTCTCTTATAAATTCTATATAATCTTCAATACTCCCTTTTCTTCCATTGCTTTTAGATTTTAATTCTATCCTTATATTAGCACTATTTGCCTCATCTCCTTTTCTTATCCTTGATTGAATTTTAATTAAATCATCTTTAACTATTTCTCTTATATCATTTTCCATAAGCCCAATAAATGACTCTGTCTGTTCATATTTTGTACCTATAGGCATAGTTACGCGTACCATAAACTGACCTTCATCTGTTTCAGGAAAACCCTCCTTGCCAATAAAACTAACACCTAAGAATATCACTGCAAATACTAGTACCATAGACGGTATTAATACTGTTTTTTTTCGTCTTATTGCAAAACTCAGAATTTTATCATAAAGATTTTTCATATTATTATGTATGTATTTATTACTTAAAGCTTCAAATTTTGACAAAAGTTTTAATTTTTTATTTGTTATAAGTCTTGCTCCGAACATAGGTACTATCAAAATAGCAACCAGCAATGAAGCTATCATTGATATTGTAACTGTAATACATAAATCTCTAAAAATTTGACTAACCATACCCTCAATATATAAAAAAGGAAGAAATACAGCAATAGTAGTGAAAGTAGAAGCTGAAATAGCAAGCGATACTTTGTAAGCTCCGTTAATAGCTGATGAATATTTTCCATAGCCATGATGTCTGTAATAAAATATATTTTCAAGTACTACAATAGAATTATCAACCATCATACCTATTCCAAGTACAAGTCCTGAAAGAGATATTACATTTAAAGTAACCTTCATAAAATACATAAGAGTAAAAGTTACTATTATAGAAAGAGGTATTGATATGGCTATTATAGATACAGTTCTAATATTCCACATATATATCATAAGAACTATAATTGCAAAAAGTCCGCCCTGCCAAGCAGCATCAAGAACACCTGCTATAGACTCATTTATACTATCTGCTGTATTAAACATTATTTCATATTTTATGCCTTGAGGAAAATTATATTCTTCTAATTGTCTTATTACATTTTTAGAAACTTCTGCCGTATTAGCTCCTGACTCTTTACTTACAGATATTGATATGGAATTTTCACCGTTAATCTTTATTATATTAACATCATCATCATATCCTTCATAAACCTCAGCTAAATCCTGTATTTTTACTATAGAAGAATTGCCTAAATCATCTGTTTTCAAATCAATAATAGTATTTTTTATATCATCAACACTTTTGATTTCTCCCATTGTTCTTATTGTATATCTGTAAAAACCCTGATTAGCCTGTCCTCCTACTAAGTTGTTATTATCCCTTGCAAGTACAGAAGCTATATCATTTATATTAATATTATATGCTTTTAATCTATTTAAATTAACATCTATTTTTATTTCATTCTTTAAGCCGCCTAAAACTTCAGCCTGAGCTACGCCTTTAGCCTGCTTTATTTGAGGTGCTATTTGATTATCCGCTATATTATATAAAGCCGCCTGATCATTTATGCCGTAAATAGCAACTTCCATTAGTGAAATATCATCTGTACTGAATTTTCTTATTATAGGTTTTTCTGCATTATCCGGAAGTAAATCTACAACCTGCTCCAATGCTTCTCTTATATCCTCTGAAGCATCATTTAAATCTGTTCCCCAATTAAACTCTATTGTTACATCCGATGCATTTTCTCTTGATGTAGAAGTAACTTCTTTTATATCATTTACCGTAGCTACAGCTCCTTCAATGATTTTTGTAACCGATTTTTCTATCTCTTCAGGACCAGCATTTCTATAACTTGTATATATGCTTACATAAGGAACTTCTACACTAGGCATGAAATCTATTGAAAGTTTTGAAAGGCTTACAATACCTAGAATAATCACTGATAGAATAACCATAAGTATAGTTACGGGTCTTTTTACAACTGTTTCTATTATTGTTCTCATAAATGTTTTCTTAATTTTATATTTTACATCATCTTAATATTATAGCATATTAGACGATAAAATGTAAAAAAAGTTTCAGGTAAATTCCAATTAAATATTATTAAAAAAATGACTTTTATAATATAATTAAAAAATATTAAATAGACTTTTATTAAATGATACAATAATCGTTATATACAAAGATAATACAGCAGTATTTTATACATTACAGAATAAATTTTATCTTGTAAACATCTTTATAAATCTTTCTCTATACTTGTATGTAAGTAGTTTTTTATTATATAATTCTGATAATTTCTTTATTTCTGTATCGTCCATTTTATCAGTATCTATTGCATATATATAACTATCTTCTTTAAAACCTTTTATCATAATATTAACATAACTATTAAATTTTCTGTCTAAGAATAATTTAAAGAACATTATAGAACATGTTAATATAATAGAATTTATTATTACATATATTAGTATAAACATGTAATATGGATAAATAAATTCCTTCCCGCTTCCCATAAATAAAAATCCGTTTCCCTGCATAATAGAAACTTCAAAAAGCAAATTACTTCTTTCAAAATTATCCCAATCTTCTGATCTGTATTTTAATTCATTATCATAATATACAAGAACCATATTATAACTTTTAGCAAACCCCTCATATTCAAGTTCATCACTGTCAGCATTCTGAGAAAATGCAAGTCCTGCCTCATATATTATTTCATTTTTTTTATCTTCATAAGAAGTTATTATCTTATTGTCAAAAACCCAATTTATTATTCCATATAATACTATAAATATAACAGCCATTATCACAGAAATAACTATGATAAAATTTGAAGATATCAAAGAATAAAAAGTATTCTTATTCTCAATACTGAACAAATAAAAAAAGTATATTATATGTGATACATAAAAAATAAAAAGAACATGATATCCTCTAGTAAGAAAAGAAGATATAATATTTTCTCTTAAAAATACTCTGTTTAAAGAAAAAAAGTTAGTTATATAAAAAAGTCCAAGTATAGACAATATAAAAGGAACTAAATATATAATTAAATAAAAAAAAGTCTCAATTCTTGAATATTTATTCATTTTGTAAAATAAAACACATACAAAATAAAAAGAACATAAAAATTCTATAAACATCAATATTTTCATGATATATGCCGGTATATTTAAAATCATATAAGCACACATTGATATTATAACTAAAGATGATATAGCAGATACTATAAAGTTTATATTATATTTACTTAATTTTTCCAATTTATTTCTCCTACCTTTGCTTTATCATATATAACTCTTATCATCTTATAATCCAATCCCAAGAAAGAAGCATTATTAACTAAATTATATAAAGCACTAGAGAATATGGGCTGAGTATTTTCAATAATCTTATCAGTATAAGGATATGATGCCATTATTCTTGATAAATTAAAAAGTATTGCTATAAGTTTAGATGAGGAAGAAAGCTCATCATTTGTCATAGAATAGGGAATAACACTTTTTGCCGCTATTGATATAAATATAGGATTAATATTCTCTAAAGTAGATATATTAGATACAGAATGCTCTATCATTTCTCTTGCCTTGTCAATAAACTCTTTCTGTTCATATTTATATTCATAGTATATAGGAAGAGATGCTATATAACTTGTATGCATTACATCTCTTAAAACTAAAAGTATGGATACATAATTAACTAATTCTTCATTGTTTAGTTCAAATTTATCATCATTAATTATTTTATCTTCTTCGCCGTTTCCTTTAGTCCAAGAAATAGATAATAATTGTCTGATTATATCATTTTCAAATATTGTATATGTATATGATATATATTCTAAAAAAGCTTCATTAGTATTTGATCTTTTCACTATATTAATAATAGATTCCCTTTGCATTTCTACAGTATCATCAGAACCGGGTATATGAGATAAAAAATTAAAGTTTATAATATTTTCTATATAATCGATAAACTTTTCATAAGCATCATTTCCTACAAGCACCTTTTTATATCCTAAAATGAATTTTTTATATGTTTATTTTATTTTCGGAAACTTTACAAAATTCACTAAATATTTTAAAATTAATATACATTGTAATATTTTTTAATAGTTGATTTATTTATATTTTATGGTATTTTATTATAGATCATTAAATTGGACTTCTTTTTATGGAAAACAAACAAAATAACATTAATGATGATAGCCCCAAAAATCAGAAAAAAATAAGAAAAAAAATTAAAAAAATTCTAAAAAAGCGAAGAAAGCAGAAAAGGCTCAGCTATATAAATAATCTTCCATTGATAAGATTTATGTCTAATATAGACAGTAAATTATTCTTAAAAATATTTAAAGATAATAGAAAAGGTCCTGTAAAAACCTTTATGAAATTTATGAGCAGAATGGGAGACGGATATATATGGATGATAATTTATTTGATATTTTATATGTTCAGAATAGATTATGCCCATTTATATTTTTCAAGAGCAGTAACGGGAATATTTATCTGCATATTTTTATTTCTATATATAAAAAGTTTCTTCAGCAGAACGCGTCCCTATCAAAAGCATGCCAAAATACCATTTATGTACCCTCCTGATAAGCATTCATTTCCATCAGGACACACAATGGTAGCTTTTTCGGTATCATTTTCTATGGGAAGTTATAGTTTATATTCTGCTTTGCTGTTTTACCCTATAGCATCTCTTATAGCATTCAGCCGCGTATATGTAGGACTTCATTATCCTTTTGATGTAATATTCGGTATAATTTTTGGTACTATAATAGGCTTTTTAGCAAATGTATTGTTTTTCTATATAACAGGACTTCCTATAATAGGTCATTTATGATTCTTTTTATTGGATTTCATACTTTTAAGAGCATCTCTATCCTCTTTTTTTAATTTTTTCTTTAATTTATTTGAGTCAAGCATATTTCTCTTTTCAGATATAAAAATATAGTATCCATTTTTCTCTTTCACCTTCACACCGCCGAAAATAGATGAAAGTTTATTTTTATACCAATCAAGCCTTTTAGTTACAATAATGAATTTACCATTCAATGCTAATTTATAAAATCCTGATTCTATAAAATGTTTTGCAACAGAAAAGTCTGTGTGATAAGGCGGATTAGAAAGTATCATAGAAAAATCTTTATCAATTATGTTTTTTAATCCGTCGCTTTGAATAATACTGATATTTGAAACATTATTTAAAACAGCATTATTCTTTGATGCTTCTACAGCCTCAGAATCTATATCGCACATAACTACTTTATTTTCACCTATTATCTTTGCTGCTAATATTCCCACAACTCCGTATCCGCATCCTAAATCTAAAATTTTATTTTCATTTTCAAAATTTACCTCATCAATCATAGATAATGTTCCTATATCTATATTTTTAGGCGAAAATAATTTATCATTTGAAGTAAACTTTAAATCAATATTTTTTATAGTAATTTCTATATTATACATTTTAAGCATTTTATAACCATTTGTATAAATTGTCAATTTTCATTTATACATATAAATTCAATAAAATATATTTCCGATAATCTATATATGTTTAAAGTAGATATTATATTAAAAGGAAGAGTTCAAGGCGTAGGTTTCAGATACTATGCCAAACAGGTAGCTGATGAAATGAAAGTCAGCGGAAAAGTATGGAATAATTATGACGGTTCAGTAGAAGTCATTGGATATTTAGAGACTAAAAATGGTATTGATGAGTTTATAGAAAAAATCAAGATAGGACCTCAGATGTCTAGTGTTAAAGAGGTAACTGTTACAGTTATGCCTTCTGATCCGCCTATGGATGATGTTTTTGAAATAGCAAATTAAAGACCCAAAATTGAACTGAAAACAATAATTATGAGAAATATTTTTAAATATGCTTCTATTATAGGATGCACTTTCGCTTCTCTAAATTTTGCTGCTGATTATAAAGATTATAAAGTGAAAAATGGAGATACTTTATTTGGAATAGCATTCGCCCATGATATGAGTGCAAATGAATTTTTAAAAATAAATAATATTAAAGACCCTGATAAATATAATCTTAAAGTTGGAGAAATTTTAAAAGTAAAAGAAAAAGGCTATACTCTTGTATATGATTCTGATAATAAAGTTTTCGGCTTGAAAGGAGAGGAAGGAAACTCATATAAAGATTATAAAGTAAAAAATGGAGATACTCTATTCGGTATAGCATTCGCACATGGAATGACTGCTAATGAATTTCTAGCTATAAATAATATTAAAGATGCCAATAAATACAATCTTAGAGTTGGAGAAACTCTTAAAGTTGCAAACAATCAAAAAGAAAGTAATGCTTCAAGTTCAAATAATACAGATAATAATAATAATACAGAAAGTTATGATACTTATAAAGTAAAAAGCGGAGACACTTTATATGGAATAGCTTTTTCTCATGGCATGACAGCAAGCGAATTTTTGAAGATAAATAATATAGATGATCCTGATAAATATAAACTATATGTAGGTAAAACTATGTATGTGAAATCATCTAAAAAAGAAAATAATACAAATAATGAAAAAGAGGCTGAAAAAGAAATAGAATATTATACTGTTAAAAGCGGCGATACCTTATATGGAATAGCTTTCCAAAATGATATCAGCGTAAATGATTTTCTAAAAATTAATAATATAGATGATCCTTTAAAATATAAATTAAGAACAGGCGAAAAATTAAAAATATATGCAAGAGCAAATACATCTAATGCACAAAGCAAAACTATAAAAACATATAAAGTAAAAAATGGAGATACTCTTGGAGAAATAGCATTAAAAAATTCTATGTCTTTAAAAGATCTGCTTGAGTTAAATAATCTTAATAATAATTATGTACTAAAAATCGGAGATACTTTAAAAATATATGATAATATTAATATAAGCAGTTCTTCAAAACAATCTTCATATAGAACCTTAGAAAATTATAAAGTAAAAAATGGAGATACTTTAAGCGAAATAGCATTAGCAAGAGGAATGGATTTAGTAGAATTATATTCCATAAATAATATAAATGACAAATATATTTTGAAAGTTGGAGATACTCTTAAAGTATATGCTAATCCTAAAAAAACTACTGCTTTAGTAATATCAAATTATAAAGTACAAAGCGGAGATACTTTATATTCAATAGCTCAGAAACATAAAATGGATTTAAGAGATTTAATGCAGCTTAATAATATAAAAAATGCTAATGAATATAAATTATATGCAGGGGCAAATATAAAAATAAAAATGGCAAAAATGGTTCCATACTCTTTTAATGATGACAGCTTATTGCCTGAAAGTTCTTTTATATGGCCTTATAAAGGAATAATAATTTCAGGATATGGAGTAGCTTCTGATAAACTTGCAAACAGAGGTGTAAATATATTAGGAGATGTAGGCGATAAAGTTATAGCTTCTGATGACGGAATCGTAGAATATGCTGATAATATAAGAGGATTCGGTACTGTTATCATACTTAAACATAAAAACGGATATAATACTTCTTATGCTCATCTTTCTAAAATAAATGTTAAACTTGGGGATATTGTGAAAAAAGGCGATTATATAGGAGATATAGGAAATACAGGTATGATAGACAGAAGCGAATTATATTTTAAAATTTCTTATCAGGGAAGATCTATAGATCCTGTAAAACTTCTTCCAAAAAGCTAATAAAATTATAAAAAATATATGTTAAAAATGTATTGACAATTTTTGTATAAATGATACCATAAATACACATATTTGATCTTTGAAAGGGGATGCTCCGGCTTCGACTGCGATGGTTGGAACATATTTTGCATAGTCGTGCTAGGTGTATGCACGTTAATATCATACTGAACAATAAGTGCAGACGAATACGCACTTGCAGCTTAATTGAAGCTGCCGCTGATTAAGTAGTTTGTCTATGGGTTACTTTTTCGGTGCCAAAACACATAGAACTTGTATTGGGTGCCGTATGAGCCTGATATTAAGTATACTCATGCTAGTCTTGTAGTTTTTCTGCTTATCTTCTACCTATAAGGCGAAATTCTTAAAGATAAGATATGCTATGTAGACGAATGTGGTACGCTTCGTAGGACGCGGGTTCGAGTCCCGCCATCTCCAAATTTTTTATAATAATATTACAATCATGAAAATAGATTTTAATCTTATTAAAGATATTTTTGAGTTTATATATAATAGTTCTTCTTATCAAATAATTGGAAGCAGTTTATCAAAACAGTTTGATGTATACAATGAAAATAAAATATCAGAAAGCGAATTAAATGAATCAAATGAAAAAATAGAAAATGATTATCAAAATAAAAGAAATAATTTTATAAATCATATACAGCTTTTATATGATAATAAATGCTTAGGAATACCTTATTATCCTGTAAGTATTGAAGATTTATCAGATGCCTATATAAGAATAATGCCGAATGGTTATGAATTTCTATACATACTAAACAATTATAATCTTGAAGAAGAAATAAATAAAAATATCCCCATATCAATTATAATCAAAAAATATAATAGTAAATTATAGCTAAATAATTTTTTCTTGTCATTCTTATAATGATAAAAAATCATTTAATATTTTAAATTATATACCCAAGAAACGCTATGCTATTATATAAAAAGAGTATGCATATTATAAATATACATACTCTTTTATTATTCTAATCAAATTATTTTTAATTGTATATTCTAAAATCCATCTCTGGGAATATATCATCACGCCACTCTATCTTTCTTAGCCATTCTTCATTTAAATCTCTGTTTTTAATAGCATAATAAAGGTCTGTGAATCTCTTTATATATAATTTTGTCATATTAACAGCATATTCAACCATAGTGCCTGTATGCATAATGAAAGCCCAATCGCTGCTTTGAGCAAGCAGTAATTCACGGGCTGCCTGATTCAATGCTCTTTCATAAAGCCCTGTTTCATTATAATAATCATGTGCTAATTCTATCATTCTCTCAGCAGCTTTATGCAAATGCCTATATATCCAGCCATTAGTACCATTAAGCCAAACTTCTCCGTATCCGTTAGCTCCCCAACTTGACATTGAAGGCATTGATATTTGATTGACAGGGTGTCTTTCCAAATATTCTTTAGGAGTAATGGTCTCTATAGTATTTTGATCATAATGTATCTTTCTCATTAAAAACTCTATAAACATAGGACCTTCATACCACCAGTGTCCGAACAATTCAGCATCATAAGGAGACACAACTATAGGAGGTCTGTCCATAACAGAATCTAAATACTCAATTTGCTTTTCTCTATTGAACATAAAGTTTCCGGCATGCTCTCCTGCTGCCTCCATAGCCCATTCTGGATTATAAGGCTCTTTTGGACAGTCTTTTCCTGTAATTCTATAGTATTTTATTCCTGTATTTTTTCTAAGTCCATTGCTCTGTATAAAATCTTTAATATACTCGAAAGGCAAATCATAACCTATATCTCTATAAAATTCTCTGTATCTGAAATCGCCCGGATAACCTACTTCGGCACTCCATACGCTTCTTGAACTCTCTATATCTCTTCCGAAAGCTGCTACCCTACTCTCTCTTGAACAGTATAAAGGAGCATAAACTCCGTATTTAGGTACTTTATCAGCATACATTATACCATGGGTATCAACAAAGAAATATTTAATGCCATTATTGGCAAGATGCTTTTCAAGTCCAGGAAAGAAACCGCATTCGCCCAACCATATTCCTGTAGGCTTTCTGCCTAAATGTCTTTCATGAGTTTTTACAGCCATTTTTAATTGGGCTTCTATTGCTTTAGGATATTCCTGCATAAATGGGAAAAATCCATGTGTTGCACCGCAGGTAATTATCTCTAAATTCCCTCTCTCTAAAAAGTATCTGAAACCATTCAATAAATTTTTATTATATTTATAAACAAAAATATCTCTTATCTTTTTAAACTTATTTTTATAAAATTCAGCAGTATGATGAAAACTAGGATCTAATGAAGTTCTTTCACACTCCAATTCTGATAATTTTATTAATTTTTCTATATAATTAACATATCTATTTTGAAGTAATTCATTGGCAAGCATATTCATAAGAGGAGGAGTTACGCTCATAGTTATCTTGAAGTTAACACCATCATTAACCATTCTGTCATAAGCATCTAATAGAGGTATATAAGTTTCTGTGATAGCTTCATACAGCCATTCTTCCTCCAAAAAATTTTCATGTTCAGGGTGTCTCACATAAGGCAAGTGAGCATGCAGCACTAAAGCTAAATAGCCTTTTGACATAATTATTCCTTAAATTTAAAATGTTATATAAATAGTATATAAAATATAAATATTAAAATCAAGACTTTCAATATACTTAATCATTAAAAAATAAAAATCATAATAAAATTCATGCTATAAATTAATTAACAATCTTTACAATTCCTGCAAGTACCTGTAAATACAATATCATGTTTAAATACATCTACATCATATTCTTTAGAAACTAATTCATCTAGTTTTTTCTGATATTCCATAGGTATATCTAATAATTTTTTGCATTTACTGCACTGAAAATGATAATGATCGTTAGTTATATGATCAAAGCGTACAGCATCATCTATTATAGATAATTTTTGAATCTCTTTAGTTTCTGACAGCAAATTTAGATTTCTATACACTGTACCCAAACTTATAGATGGAAAGTTTGGTTTTATATAATTATAAACTTCTTCTGAAGTCGGATGATTTTTAAGCTCTCTAACGGCATTTAAAATAACCTGTTTTTGTATTGTATTTCTTGTATTATTCATAATCTAATTTCCTTGCTAAAGCAATTAATAATTAATCTTATTTAGTAATATTATATCAAGTAAATTATTTGTCAAGAAAAAAATAATATTTTATACAAATAATACAGAAAAAATATTATAATTCTAATAAATTAACATAATCTATAGATAAATTAATAGAATTTGATATATAACTCTTTGTTATTACTATTTTATAATTATCAGCTTTATGAGTATAAATTTCAGCTAAGATATTTCCTTTTTCATCATCTAAAGAATACTTTTCTAATTGTATATTATTAGAATCCAAACTATTCAATATATTATCAAATAAAGCTTCAGCATTATTACGGCTATTAACCGTTATCTGTGTTATATAATTGCTGCCTGTAAATACAACTAATTGAGCATCATCTTCCCTAATCTTTATGTCTTTTTTCAGTATATTATTTGCGGCAAAAGCTCTGTCTATATCAAACATTTCAGATAAACTTTCAAATGAATCTTTAAATGATAAAGAAGCCAATGACCTAATATCATTATTACTGTATGATATTAAATTATAATAAGTAAACGGATTTTTTATATCCGCAGCTTCATACGAATCAATATTCTTATGAATTATATTTGCTATAACTATAAAAATAACCAAAAAACATGCAAAAACTATAAATCTAATTACTTTCATCAACTTCTCTTCAAATCTTTAAACAAAACAGCGTATATTTGACAATGGTAAATATATTATAGTTAACTAGGTATATTATGATTTTCTATAAGTAGTATATCATTAACCTCTTCTATAGAAAACAGAGGCATATCTCCTGCATTATAGTATGAAGGCTTCAATTTGAAAGTTAATACATTTTCATATTGCATAAACTTTTCTGATTCTATCACTATATTAAGTTTAACTTCAACCTCATCATTAGAATCAACTTTTTTCGGCATAAAGCAGAACATAAATTTACCGGGAACATTGCTTGATACTATAGCAGGATTAGGAAAATTAACTCCATAGCCTTGCAATATCTTTCCTTCGCAAAATATATAAACTAAAGCATTTTCTATTTTTTCAAAATTATTAGAAGCCGTAATATTACCCATTATACTAGGATAAGTTAAATAATATCCGCTTTCATCAATAGAAGGAACCGACTCAAGTAATGTATTTTCCTTTCTTCTAGTAACTATTTCACAGGCATCTGCTATAATACTCAATATTTCCGTATTGCTTTGTATGGGATCTTTATTATAACTATGAAGAACTCCTCTGGCACTTGTAACATACTGAGGCTGAACTCTATTCAAGGTATAAGCTATTATATCCATACGCATATTAGTATTAACGGGAATATTTTTTTCTCTTAAGTATGAGTCTGCTAGTTTTGAAACTTTTTGTTCCATAAGATTTACTAAATACATAAAAACCGCCCTCCAAGTATATATAATATTATACGAAATAAACGATTATTTGTCAAAGAAAATTCTATTAATATAAAATAAATTTATGAATTGTAATATAAAAGTTGTTTATTTATATAATTTTTGCGTAAAAATATATTGCTATTTTAAAAATAAAATATAAAAAAGTTCTAATACAGAAGTATATATCTATAGTATGAAAATAATAATAAAGTAAAAAATATAGTTATGATATTAATAATTATAAACTTACTATGCACAGAGTAACTAACCAATACTGCATTTTTAACCTTATCATAATAAACTAAAAATAAAATCATTATAAAATTATTTTGTTATTGTAAATAAAAATAATTCAAAATGAGCCTTAAAAATATTGACAGGTGTTGTAACACTTAAAGTATTTAAATATGATATCTTAGATATTATTGTTAATATTTCTTCCAATGAAAACAGTTTTAATGAAGTTTTTTTCTTTTTTAATATAAACTCCGGAATTTTAGTTAATTTGCTTATTTCTCCCAATGTAGTTTGAGGCGGAAATATCTTCATATAATATACAGCCAAAAAATTATTCATCATTAAAGTCAAAGAATTTGAAGCATCTTGATCCAATCTATGCATTATACTAAAGCATTTTTTTCTGTCTCTTTCAAAAACGGCATCTAAAAAATCAAATATATTCCTATTTTTTGATACATAAGTAAAATCTGCTATATCTTCAACATTTAAATATTCCTTATCATTATAGCTGCATATTTTTCCAAGCTCTGAATAAAGAGAATCATAATCCAAATTTATATTATTAATAAGATACTCTATAGCTTCAGAAGATATTTTTTTACCCTGTTTAATAATATAAGCATTTATTAATCCTCTGAAATCTCTTTCATCAGGAAGAGGAAAATCTATAAAATATATATTATTAGCATCTTTCTTTTTAGAAAAATATTTATATATAGGATCCTCATCTAATGAACTTTCTGTTTCAAGTATAACTATAGAAGTTGCTGAAGGATTTGAACAATAATCTAAAAAATCTTCCTGAAAATTATTATATTTATAAATTACTATGAGTCTTAATTTAGATCCGAATGGAGGAGTATCTGCCACCTCTAAAGGAGTAAAACCTACAGCATCATTTTTATCATAAAATACACTATAATTCATTTCACTGTCTCCTTCATCTGGAAACATACTAGAATGCATAGCTGCTATGAATGCTTTTTTAAAAAGTCTTTCTTTACCTGTAAGTATATAAATACAATGTTTAAATGGTTCTTTTATATAATTATCTTTAACTTTTTGAAATTCTATCTCTGTTTTTACTGAAACTTTATTCATAACAAATACATAATATCATATATTTTTATATAAGCAATATTATATCTCATACAGCTTTTTTCTTATTTTTATCTATATCTATAAATACCCTTATTTCTATTTTACACTCATCTATAGCATCTAATTTTACATTCTTTATCCTAGCATATACTTTATTTCTTTTATCCTCTAGTTTATATGATATTAAAGGAGAGATAATACTCGGAACATATCCAAGCCTAAAATCAAAACTTCTGTCATAAATAGCTATAGCAAATCTATCATAAGGATTTGTTATATCACGAAGTAAATTTATAGGCTCATTTTTAAGTAATAAATCTATAACATCTTTTCCGTTATTATATTTGTATCCTGCAACAAAAAAATCTATATAGTATCTTTTTGTTTTGTAATTCCTATTTATAATAATCCTTTTAAAGCTCTCTTCATGATTAATTAAACAAGTGATATGCTCTGTATTTTTATCCATAAGACAAAAAATTTACCCTAATTCTTTAATGCGTATTAGAGAATTTTACTTCAATTCAAATTTTCTGTCAAGCATTTATAATACAATTCATAAAAATATTTATAATACAATTCATATCATATTGATGGCATTATTTTTATAATAATTAATTAACACTATTTTTAATATCAGTATTTAATATTATATAATTTACCCATAAAATATACTATATACTGAAAAAAGTACCTATAACATAACATTATGATTCTTTTCCAACCCTAACCGTTTATACAAGATAAAATAATTCTAAATTTAAAATAACAAATATATAAAACATTATTTTGTAATTTTTTATAATTTAAAATGTGAATATCTTTGTTAAATTTTGAAACAAGTATAATATATTTTATTTGTTTTAATAATACATATATTAAATTTTAATGTATATATATCCGAGTTTATACTGATGGTTTTTTATTTTAGTTGTTTTTATTGATAAAAATTATATAATTAAAATATAATTTTTATTTTTTGAAGGAATACACAATGAAATTCAATAAATATATATCAATAATTTTTATTTTGTTAACCATATTTTCATGCAGAAAAACAGAACTTACAATAACAGAACCAGGACCGGATTTCTTCTTAGGAAAAATGCAAAATGGTAATTGGCCTGGAGTTACAGTCAATGGAAATAAATTAACAATCAGTTCAGGAGACAACAAAGGAGAGTATACATTTGAAGAGCCTATATTAGGAATAGGCGGAGTATATAATGACGGCAACGGAGGATATCTTGTAACAGTACCTGCTGGGGATAGTTTAGGTACAGTTAGTATGGATAAAGATGCAAAAGAAGCTGTTAATGAAATAATCAATATAGTAGGATCTGAAAATGCATTGGGTGCTATGAATGGAATAATACAAAGTAAAGATCCAAATAATATAGATGTAGATGCTGTTGTAGGTAATAGTAATGTTACGGAAGAAGAGAGAAAAAGAATAGAAGATATACTTAGCGGATTGAACGGCGGAAGCCATTTTGGAAATCCTGAAGTAATAAAACCTGACAGCAGTAAATCATAAATAAAAAGGGTTAAAATGATGAAAAAAATCCTTACCGCTATTATAGTATTTAATATATCATTTATTAGTCTATATGCCAATGGTATACCTCTGTCCACACAATCGGATACAAATACTTATAGCTGGATTAAAGGCAGACAAATAATAAGTGTAAATCTTAGCCCGGGATATGCAGGATTATTTCCGCCTATGATTAATACTCTGTTTGATAATCTTGATACATTTAGCGGATTAATCGGATTTGATTTCGGAGAAAATCAAAAATTTGTTGATGCCATAAAGATAAAAGGCAGTTTTTGGTATGTACCTACAATATCATATACATTGCTGCTTCACCCTAGAATAGGAATAGAAGTTGGTGTGGGTGTTCAATCTATGTCATTTAATTTAAATATACCAAAAGATAAAGCTAGTGAATTAATTGATTCTACAGTTACTGTAGGAGATTTCGGCAATATAGGCGGATTAATATCATCTGATACAGGATTAAAGGCATCATTAATATTTGTACCTGTAACTTTTGGTATAACATTTTACGGCGGAAAAAATAGACAAGTTCTTAATACTTTTAGATTTGGTTTAGAAACATTGATATCTGATGTAGAAACAGAAAATGGTGTTACAGGGTTAAAAACTAAAAGGCATACTATTGATACAGGAATGTATATTTCTTATGAGCTTGGCTGGAGTATAGAATTATTTCCTACTAGAGAATGGGCTGTAAAACCTTATATAGATATATCATTATTTGAAATAGGATATTATGTACGCTCAGGACTTCCGGGAGTATATGAAGATATGAGAGAAGGAATAAATTTCTTCGGTGGAGGATTAATAGATTTAACTGCCAGCATACCTGCTTGGAATTCTTTTCCTTCTTGGGTAAATTATGTTTCTGCAATAAGATTTTCTATATTCCCTAGAATAGGTTTCAGCTTAAGGTTTTAGTGAGGTATAAATAATATGAGAAAGAATATATTAATAATTTTATTTTTATTTATACTTGCTGATATCACATTTGCTGATGAAGTTTCAAATATTGGATTAGAAAAATACAAAAATAATAGCAGTAATGAAAACGGAATAAATTCGCATAGAAATTCTATAGGTGTCAATTTCGGAACTACAATTTTTTATACGCTTCTTGCTCCTTCTGTTGTAAATCTTTTATTACCATCAAGCGACAGTAAAAATTTGAAACTACAAGGTAATTTCGGATTGGACCTTACATATACTTTCAGAGCATCAGAAAAAATAGACATTAATGTAGACACAGGCTTTTATGCTATGAAAACATATTATAATAATTCAACATCCGAATATAATGGAAATGTATACGGACTTGGACTTTCTGTAGGCGGAAGATTTTATTTCAATAGTAAAGATCGAGCCTCAGGTTTTTTCTTAATGCCTAAAGTAGGAACAACATTATTTATGACTCAAGGAAAACAATTACAAAAAGAAACATCAACATATACTAATATAAATAGTAATATATGGGATTTTTATGTATCCGGAGAGATGGGATTTAGAATAGATATTTCAAGAGGTTTGGGTATTAACAGCGGGGTTCGTCCTTTCTTTGATATATCAATAATAGATATAGGCTTTTCATATAAAAGTATAATAAGAATTGTTCCTCTGCCAAGATTTGCTATAGGCATATTGTTTTGATGTTTAAGGATAACATTTTATGAAGTTTTTAATAAGAAAATTTTTGATTATCTCTATATTTACCGCATGTTTTACTAATATGCTTATGTCTATGGATATAGGAGCTTATTTAGCACCAAAATTTTTATTTGAAATAGAAGATTCCGGAATAGAAAAAGAAAACAGCAGTAAGAATATACAAAATTTATATATCGGCGGCGGGCTTGCTATAGGTTATAATTTTAATGTACTTCATAAATATTCAACAGTGAGAGTTGAATTTGAGTATTTATACAGAAATCCATTACCGGCAAATGTATATGTATCTACTATAAATACTATGCAGGCTCATAGTTTTTTGGCAGCTGCTTATTATGATTTTTATTTTTGGTATGTAGATTATAATAATTCTGATTCTGTGATAAGCACATTTCATAATGGAAAAAGACCTGTTATGTCAGTTTATGCTGGTTTTTTAATCGGCGGAGAATTGAACACTTATATTATAAATAACAACTTTGAATATAATGGACTTATTAAAACAAGCACTTATTTTAATGAATTTCAATTTATTTATGGATTCGGCGGCGGTTTGGCATTTCATGTAACTCCATTAGTCAGTGTGGATTTGGGGTATAGGATTATATTAAATACTAAAACACAGTCTAATCATGATATAGTAGCTTCGGTAAGGTTTAATTTTTAGTTTCAGAGGAGAAAATAAATGAAAAGACATTATATAATAGTATTTATGCTTGTATTTTTATTTTATGGAACTCAGGAACTATTCTCTATGATACCCGAAGGTTTATATATCACACCTAAATTCGTATTCTCTCATGATGGAAATTATTATTATGATAAAGGAAACGGACAAAAGGGTTATTTCAATTATTTAGGCGGAGGTTTTGCTTTAGGATACAGCGTACCAAGTATAAACAAGTCATCCCCTGTAAGATTTGAATTTGAATACATAGGAAGAAAAATAATAGGAATGACTAATGATATAGCTATGCATACTCTTTTAGGTTCAGTATATTTTGATATTAACTTTTTCCTTATAAAAGAACAATTAACAGATGAAAGCTATAAGCAAACATTATTAGAAAAATATCCTCCATTTACAATTTATTTAGGCATTTCTATAGGAGGAAGAATAAATGATACTTTTAATTATAAATTAAATAATATGGAATTAAGAAATTCTTTAACTACTATAGTTTTTGGGTTCAGCGGAGGTTTTGCTTTCAATGTACTTCCATATATGTCTATAGATTTGGGATACAGATATTTAATAGACACAAGAGCAGATGGATATCATGAGGCACTTCTTGGAGTAAGATTTAAAGTACCTAAATTATAATAATTTAATAGAGGGGTTATTTATGAAAAACAACATTAAATATTTTTTAATCATATTTTTACTACTTATTGTTTCATGCAGTAATTATAAACTCGTTAATCCTTTTGGTTCTGATTCTAATACTTCTGTTGATTCTGAGACTACCGTTACTGAAGATGATTTTATATCAGGACCTGATGCAACCGATTTTGATATAGAATATAATATGAGAATGTATAAAGAAAAATTTGGTATATACAAAATAATCGTATCAGGAGATATATCAAAAACTAGTACATTAACTGATGTAAAAAAAATAATAGATAAAAACTACTACAAAGATGCTAAAGCTGAAATAGAGGTAGATTTGACTAAAACAACTTTAACAGAAATAGCAGCTGATGCTTTTAAAGACAGTATAACTTTAAAAGCAATATACCTGCCTGCTGATGCCGCTTCTATAAAATCAGCAGCTTTTAGCGGATGTACTGCACTTTCTACAGTTAGCTTAAATGATAAATTAACTACAATTGAGGCCAATGCTTTTAATGGATGTACAGCATTGATATCTATATCCTTACCTGAATCATTAACTGATTTAGAAGCAAGTAGTTTTGACGGCTGTACTGAGCTTGCAAATTTAGAATATTTAGGAACAGAAACGACTACTATTAATACTGTATCATTAACAGGTGTGAATAAATTAATAAATTTATATCTTCCAAATGTTCAAAAAGATCCTGGTGATGGAAGTTGGGACTCTTTCTTAGGCATTAAGTGGACACAAAAAAATTACGGAAGCAGTATCAAAAAATAAAAAAAATGTTATATTTATAGCAGTAATATTGTGTGTATAAATAATATTAATTAATTAAAAAATATTAATTTTTTATTTTATTAATTATTATTTAAGGAATCTAAAAAATGTTTATAAGAATAATTTTACTATTGTTGATATTTATATCATCATTATTCATTTCATGCAGTAACTATAAGGCAACATCCCCTTATGACAATAATAATATAAATAACAACGATAATATTATTAATATTAATGATGATTTATATGCTGTAGGACCTGAAGCCACTGATTTTGATATAGAATATAATATGAGAGAATATTATAAACAATTTAATAAATATAAAATAATAGTAAAAGGTAATATAAATGGCTCAAAAACATTAGAATATATAAAACAAATTATAAATAAAGAGTACTACAAAGAGCAAAAAATAGAAGTTGATTTGAGCAGAACTACACTTACTAGTATACCTCAAGAAGCATTTATGAGTTCAGCAACATTAAGTGCAATAGTTTTTCCTGAAACATTAGAAGAAATAGCAATATCAGCATTTCAGGGCTGTACTTCTTTAACTTCTGTAACTCTTCCTTCTAGTTTATCTATATTAAGACATCATTCATTTGCAGGATGCAGTGAACTTCAGACAGTAATTTTTAATGATAATCTTAAAACCATAGCAAATAAAGCATTTTATAATTGTAAAAAATTAAATAATGTGGTACTTCCTCCAAATATCACATCATTAGAAACATCAACATTTGATAATTGTATTTTACTTACTTCAATTAAACTAAATGATAAATTAGAAGAAATAGGTGCTAATGTATTTCAAAACTGCAGCGGCCTTGTAAATATATCACTGCCTTCAAGTTTAACCTCTATAAATAGTACATCATTTGCATTATGCACTAATTTAAAAAATGTAGAATATTTAGGAGATACTCCTACTATAACAGATACTCCATTTAGTAGTTCCGCAGTACCTACTGATTTATATCTTCCTAATGTGCCTGAAGCACCTAGCAGTAATAGTTGGGATAAGTTTTTAGGCGTTACTTGGGAGGCTGATAAAATTCATTATGGTCAAAGTATGCCGAATAATTAATGCAGCAATAATATCACAATATATCTATACTTATTAAAAAATATAAAAAGCTAATTTTATATTTTACAAAATATTAATATTTTTTATATTGAATAATTTATATTTTGTAGTGTAAGTATATTTATAAAAATTATAGAATATATCAATATTTTTTTATTTTTGTTATTGATTTTTTTACATATCTAAATAAAATGCATGAAAATTATAAGGATATATATTGTAATAATGTTTAAAATAAAGCTCTTTTTTATATATATTTTATTTTTAATCTCATGCAGTAATTATAAGGCTACATCTCCTTTTAATATAGATAATAATAATCAAAACATATCTGCATCAATTCCAGAAAATATAGATGAAGATTATATTATCAAAGCTGATACTCAGGAAACAGAAATAGAAAATAAAATGCAGGAATATTTCAATAAATATGGATATTATGTAATATTTTTGCAAGATACAGGAGATAATATAGATAAAAACAGCACAATAGAAACAATAAATAAAATAATAGAAAAAACAGAATATAGCAAATATGGTGTTGCACTTGATATAAGCAGAACTACAGTTACAGAAATAAAAGATAATGCCTTCAAAGATAATAACAATATAATAGCAATAAAATTACCTGAAACTATAAAAACAATAGGAATTAGTGCATTTGAGAATTGTTCTATACTTAGTGAAATTAACTTTCCTTCATCAATAGAATCAATAAAAACATCATCTTTTAATAAATGCATAAAATTAATAAAAGCCGATTTAAGCAAAACAAAAATAACATCAATAGAAAATAAAGTATTTTATAATTGCATAAGCCTTAATTCTGTTGTATTGCCCGATACTTTGACAATAATAAATATTGAATCATTTGCTTACTGCTATTCTCTTAATGACATTAACTTTACATCTAAATTAACATACATACTTCCATCAGCTTTTATTAGCTGTAAATCATTAACAAAAATAAGTCTGCCTAGTAGTTTGAAATATATATATGGATATTCATTTGGAGACTGCTCTTCTTTAAGTGATGTAGAATATCTTGGTGATAATGTTAATAATATACAAATAAAAAATGGAAATGTATTTGACGGATATGTTGAAAATTCTAAGCCTAAAAATTTACATCTGCCTAATGCATCAAGCGATTCTAGTTGGGAGAGTTTTTTAAACTATACTTGGGAAAAGGATAAAATCTTTTATGGTAAAAATATGTCCTAATAATCAAAAATAACTTTGGAGGAATAAATTGAAAATATTGGTGATAATACTGCTTTCTTTTATAATATATTCATGTAATTATAAACTCATTTCCCCATACGATGACAAAAATAATAATCAACTAAATAATAATCAAGTAAATGAAAAAATATATGTAGTGGGAAATGAATCTACAGAAGAAGAAATAAAAAATGCTTTAGAAAATAATAAAAAAGAAACAGGACAAAATCTTATAACTGTTAAAGGGTATATAGATAGTTCTTCTACTATTTTTGATAAAATAAAAAATGTTGCACAAAATGAAAAAGATATTATATTAGATTTATCAGCTGCTTCTTTTGAAACATCATATAAGTTTACACTTGAAGGAGCTTCCACTTTAAAAACAGTAATAATGGCTACAACTGAACAAATAACTGCAAACTTTTTTAAAGACTGCACAGCTTTGGTTAATATTCAAATATCAAGCAGTACAATAAAAATAAATGATACTAGCTTTGAAAATTGTACTTCTCTTAAAAATGTTGAATATTTAGGAACTTCTCCAAATGCTCTTACAACTTCAGCTTTTGCTTCTATTAAACCTACAGACTTATATCTTCCAAATGTTAAAACTGATCCTCAAGACGGAAGATGGAATAATTTTTTAGGTGCAGCTTGGACTGCAATACATTATACTGCTTCTATGCCGCAATAATTAAATATTTTACTTGATTATATACTTTTTGTATACTATAATTTATATATAAAATTTTTAAAAATTAGAGGTGTGTATAATGGAACAAGAAGTAAAAGCAAGAATAGATTCATGGCTTAATGGTCCTTATGATGATGAAACAAAAAAAGAAATTAAAGCATTATTAGATGCTGGTAATGAAAAAGAATTAACAGATGCATTTTACCGAGATTTAGAGTTTGGTACAGGCGGACTTAGAGGCATAATGGGAGTAGGCACTAACAGAATGAATAAATACACTGTTGGAGTTGCCACTCAAGGTTTAGCTAATTATATATTAAAACAAGGCGGAAGTGATTATAAAGTTGCCATAGGATATGATTCAAGAAATAATTCTGATGTATTTTCAAAAGCTGCTGCTGAGATACTTTCTTCAAACGGAATAAAAGTTTATTTATATGATGATATTCACCCTATTTCGCTTCTTTCTTATGCTGTTAGAAGTTTGGGCTGTATTGCTGGAATAGTTGTTACCGCAAGCCATAACCCTAAAGAATATAATGGATATAAAGTTTATTGGACTGACGGAGCTCAAGTTATACCGCCTCATGATAAAAATATAATAGATGAAGTATTAAAAGTTAAGCCTGAAGAAGTAAAAATGGGAGACTCTTCAAAAATCACAATAATAGGCAAAGATATTGAAGATAAATATATGAATGACTTAATGACATATTTGGTAAATCCAGATATTATTAAAAAACATCATGACATAAAAATAGTTTATACACCTATTCATGGTTCTGGATACAAAATGGTTCCTATGGCTTTAAGAAAAGCAGGATTCACTAATTTAACAACATTAGAAGGTGCTCAGCCTCCTGACGGAAATTTCCCTACTGTGGAATCTCCTAACCCTGAAAACCCTGAAGCATTACAGATAGCTGTTAATAAAGCTAAAGAGATAGGTGCTGAACTTGTTATGGGTACTGATCCAGACTGCGATAGAATGGGTTGTGCTTTGCTTACTAAAGATGGAAGCTATATGTATCTTACTGGTAATCAAATAGGATCCATAATGGCATACTACCTCATTACAAACAAAAAAAATATTAAAAATCCATATATAGTAAAAACAATAGTAACTACTGAACTAGCTAGGGCTATTGCTGATGCTAATAATGTTAAGATTTATGATGTGCTTACTGGCTTTAAATGGATTGCTGATGTTATAGAAAGAGATAAAGAAGGAACATATTTATTCGGATTTGAAGAGAGTTTCGGTTACTGTATAAATTCAAATGTACGCGATAAAGACGGTGTTAGTTCCTGCTTGATGCTTGCTGAAGTGCTTGCTTACTGTAAAGATAATAACATTACTTTAGCTGATTATTTAGAAAGTATTTATGAAAAATATGGATACTTCTATGAAGAGACTATATCAATTACAAAAAAAGGTGCTGACGGAGCTAAGGCTATAGCTGATTTGATGACTTATTATAGAAACAATTTACCTAAAGAAATTTCAGGAGTTCAAGTAGAGACTATAAGCGACTATGAGAAAAAAGAAGTTTATGATAATACAGGTAAAAAAATAAAAGATATAACTTTACCTAAATCTAATGTACTTCAATACATACTTGCTGATAAAACTAAAATCACTATAAGACCTTCTGGTACTGAACCTAAAATAAAATTCTATTTTGAAGTTTGCGTAAAAGAAAGTAAAGATAAGAGACTTGCTGTAGCCAAAGAAAAAGTGGCTAATTTCAAAAAGTTTATTAAAGAATAATTTTTTATTATTGCTAGCCATAAACTTTATAATTTGTATTAGTAATAAAAATAAAAGAAGTCCTATTTTTTAATGGGGCTTCTTTTTTATACGACATTTTTTGTCATGGTGAAAAAGTATAATATATATAATTAGATAATCATATTTAAGGAGATTATATGAGAAAAATTATTATAATATTATCATTTTTACTGATATTCATAATAAGCTGTTCAGGTAATTATGTAAGTGTCAGCAATGAACAAACAAGTACAAATATATCTATCGGACAAATTACCGTTTCAAAAATGACTATATAGACAAATAATTTTGAAAAAAGTAAAATGCCAAAAATTACTATTTACTTAAATCAAAAATTAGAAATTGATAAAACTCAATTAGTAAGCGTATCGAATAATCAAAATTTAAATTTTAATATTAAAGATTTTACATTAGAGAAAAATGAAGTTTTTTATGAAAAATGAGTTAAAATAAACTTAATATCAAACTCTTTTTATAAAATAACAAATTTGCAGACTAATGCTTTTAATTTATATTTTACATTAAAAAGTACATTCACAAATGAAAATATAGAAAATAAAGAAATATTATACGATGTCAATGTGCAAGCTAAAATAACAAAAACTTCTCTATTATTAACTATAATAAAATGGATATTTATAGTAATTTTAGGAATTTTATTCTTTCCATTTATATTGCTTGCTTCTATGTTTATATACCCAATAAGAACCAGCAGCGGATTTTTTCTTGCTCTTATATTACCTTTTATTTACTACCCTATTTTATTCTTTATTATAAAATTAGTTCTTAATTTTTTTGATGAACATAGATAGAAATTATAAGAAGTATAATAATTATTTACTTTAAATATAAAATCCTCATCATTTAATGCGGATTTTATATTTTTAACTTTATTCTAACTCCCCGCCCATTTTAGTTTGTAATTTTATTTGTTATTATTGTATTATTTTTTTATTAATTTTTACTGTTATTATAACGCCCACCCTAGCTTTATTTAAAATCATAATCTTCACAACGCACGCAGAGTAAAATTAAAAATATAAATTAATTATAAATTCTAATTTTAATTAGATATAAAATTCCGCTGACCGTGCGTTGAATAAAGTTTTAAACTTAATAAAAACTTGGGTGGGTGCCTTAATTTTTAATTAGACTATAAAAATAATAAAAATTCAAATTTATAAATAAAACAATAAAATATAAAGGGCGGGAATGTAAATAAAATTTTTAAATATAAATTAATAATTATTTATTTAAATAAACACTCCATTTTTCAGGAAATCCTATATGAACAAAATCTATATCATTTTCATATTCATCAATAAGATTAATAAAATTTGTAAGTATTTCATCATTCCACTTTTCTTTAAAAGGATACAATTCTTTAACTGATAAAATAGCCCCCCATAATTTTCTTTCCGAATCTTTATCTAAATTATTCATTTGCTTTGGAATAGATGAAAAAATTCTATAATAAAGTCTTCCATAATGAGCACAAATATTTCTTAAATCCGTACAGCAACGAAGCCAACTTTCTAATTTTTTAGCAGTAATGTTATACATATCTTTTGCTAATATTTTCTGATCCTCTAATTTTAAATTAGCAAAAAAAGTTGATAACATTCCAAAAGTAAATATTTCTGTTGCCACCCATATTGGAAAATTACTATTATATTTAGATATATGATGTTTAACAAACAAAACTTTTTTATTACTTTTTATTTCTCTTTGAAAATTATTTATAAATTTTTTATGATAATTTATGATTTTATTTATATATTTTTGATTAGAATTTTTATTATAAAAATTTGTTTCATCCCAATATCCTAACGCTCCATATTTATGAGCATGATAATATGCTATTTTAGCACGAATAAAAATTTCTATCTCTTCTAAAGCATTAAATAATATAGTATGCAATTTTCTATCAAACTCATAAATATTAAAAACTTTTTCAAATGAAGTACCATTAATATAATTGCCATCATTTTGTTTAAAAGGTAAAAAATAAGCACTAAAACGATAATAATTTACTGACTCAAGTATAGATATACATTTTTGATCATTATTAATGATACAGCCTCTATCTTTTAATTTTTGAAGCTGTTCTTCATATTTATAAGGACATTTTATATCCATAAGATAACCAAAATAAAAAATGTCCCCCATGATGCACATCATATAAATGATAATGCTGGGGGTCCTGTTGATATAATCATATATTATATAATTTTTTTGTCAACATTAAATCAAAATATTTTATTATAAAATAAATTATTATATTTTAGTATTTTTTATTTAATAAAAAATACTAAAATATATATAAACTATTCATCTTTAACAATTCTCGATTTTAAATAATTAGCCTTTAATATAAACGCTTCATTTTCTTTATAAAAAGCTTCTTTTGAGATTTCATCTTTAAGTAAAGAACGCATTTCATCTTTAGCCTTACGCATTATCTCTTTATCTTTTATGATATTTCCAAGTTTGAAGTCCGGAATACCGCTTTGCTTATCGCCTAAAAACTCACCAGCCCCTCTTAATTCTAAATCTTTTTCTGATATTTTAAATCCGTCAGTAGTTTCGCATATTATATTAATTCTTTCTTTTATGATGTCATTAAGCTCGCTGTGTAGTATAAGATAGCAGTAACCTAATTTATCTCCTCTTCCCACTCGTCCTCGTAATTGATGAAGCTGTGATAAACCAAAACGCTCTGCTCCTTCTATAAGTATTGTTGTCGCATTTGGGTTGTCAATACCTACTTCTATTACGGTAGTAGAAAATAGTACTTTTATCTCTCCACTTGCAAATCTATTCATTATATATTCTTTTTCTTCATCTTTCATTTTGCCATGTATTATTTCTATTTGGGTATCTGAGAAGTATGTTTCTTTTGCTCTCTGAAACTCGCTTGAAAGAGTGATAAAACTAGAATCATTATTTTCTATTAGAGGAAATACAACATAACCCTGTTCTCCTTTTGATATTCTATTTTTTAAGAATTTATAGCAATGATCCCTTTCATAAAGCTCTTTATATTTTGTGAGTACCCCTTTTCTTGAGCTAGGAAGAGTTTTTATGATTGATAAGTCTAACTCCCCAAATAATGTTAATGCTAATGACTGAGGAATTGGAGTTGCTGTCATAAGAAGATAATCAATATTTTTACCTTTCGATAATAATTTATTTCTTTGAGCTACCCCAAATCTTTGCTGTTCATCTACTATTGCATAAGAAAGATTTTTAAATACTACTTCATCATATATAATAGAATGCGTACCTACTAATATACTACTTTTACCCTCCCTAAGCCTTTTCAATAAATATCCTCTTTCGCTTTGACTTACAGATGATGTAAGTATATCTATTTTTATAATATCTTCTAAGCCAGCTGCTTTAATGAGTTTTTTAAAAGTATTATAATGCTGTAAAGCTAGTATTTCAGTAGGAGCCAAAAATGCTGTTTGAAATCCTGATTCAGCAGGTATCAATGCAGTTAAAAATGCCACTATAGTTTTACCAGCACCAACATCACCTTGAAGAAGTCTAAACATTTGTTTTTTTGAAAATAAATCATTTTTTATTTCGTTTATAGCATTTGATTGATCTTCGGTAAGTTCAAAAGGAAGAGCAGATTTTACTTTTTCAAGCAAGTTTAACGAATTGTATCTTTCTTCTTTTATTAAAATATTAGGTCTTCTCTCACTTAAATGTATATACTGAAAAGTCAAAAACTCTTCAAAAATTAAGCTCTCTCTAGCCTCATCAAGTGCTTCAAACGATGTAGGAAAATGCATCTCCATAATAGAAGGAACAAAACTTTTAAGCCTGTATTTCTTTTTAATGACACTAGGTATATCATATTTCATATTCTTTTCAAATCCTACAAGCTCATCTACAATTAAAGTTCTCAATTTTTTCTGGGAAAGCCCTTCTGTAAGAGGGTATATTGGCACTATCTTTCCGTATGATAATGCATTTGAAGATGGTTTCTCAAATTCAGTCATTCTGCATTGAAGCTTACCCCTTCCGCTTCTTATAAACTTACCTGTTAAATATAATTTTGCACCTTTTGCTACTCCAGCAGGAAGTCTGCCGCCATAAATAGGAACTTCGCATACAGCAATTCCGTCTGTAACTATTACTAAAGGTTTATTCCTATATTGAAAAGTAAAGCTAGAAATATCTATGACTTCCACATATACAACAGAAGTTTTATCCTTATTCTCCAAAGCCTCATGAAGTTTCAAAGTTTTTCTTCGGTCATCATAGGTTCTAGGAAAAAATGCTATTAAATCATATAGAGTAGTTATACCCTTCTTAGCAAGTATTTCCGCGTATTTAGGACCTACGCCTTTTGAATATTTTATACTTTTAGTAAATATATCTTTACTATAATCATTATTTAACAAATATATATCCTATTCATCATCTTCACTTTCTTCATCGCCTACTATTTCATAATCTGCTTCATTATATTCTGTATCTTCTTCTGATTCTTCTTCATCTGATTCGCCATATTTCCAAACTTTATATTGTTGCAAATCAGTAGAAAAACACTTTATACATAATCCTATTATAAAAGCATCATCTAATAATCCTATAAATGGAAATAAATCAGGAAGTACATCTAAAGGAATTATTAAATATATTAATGCCCCAGCTATAGCAGATAAACTTTTCCAAGGAATATCCTTATAATTGCCATTTACATAATCTCCTATCATATCAACCATTAATTGAATTTTATCTAAAAATTTAGAAAGATGTCTTGATGATGAAAGATTCAATATATCTTTTGTTTTATCAATAATAGATGTTAACTTTTCAAATGTAGTTTCTAATGAAATTTTATCCCATAATTCTTTTGATTTTTCTTTTATTCCCATAAACACTCTCTTTAATACTTTTATTAATTTATATTTATTATTATTATAACATATAAACAGAAAATATGAACAACTTTAGACTTCTATTTTTTTACTCAAAATATTGCATAAATAATAAATTATGTTATACTTAGTAAGCAAGTATTATGAGGAGAAATAATAATGGATAAAGAACAAGTAAAAGGTGTAATTATAGAAAATAATCCTTCTATTTTAACTAAATATAAAAATGCTTTTAACAATGTATTTGATATAAGTACTTTTAATGATACCAATTCTTCTTTAGGCTATATTATAGAAAATAATTTAAATATATATTTTTATATTTTAAGATTCAATGAAAGTGAAAAAGATAGTATTAGTTTATTTGTAGAAAAAGTAAAAAAAATTAATCCTCAAATAAAATTGGTTATGACAGATGTTACAGATGGTTTTGATGAAAATGCATATCCTTATGCTTTAATATTCCATAGAAATACTGATGTTAGTGTAATAGTACAATCTATACAAAACGAAGTTTCAAAACTATTAGAAGATGGTAATACAAAAAGAAGACAGTATTCAAGAGTTAATTGGCCTTTAAATGTTGTAATAGCATATAAAGATAAAATTAGAGGAACGATAGATAGAAATATACTTTCTATAAGCGGTAATGGAGCTTATATATCATCTGATACTAATATTCCTGATAAGGGTGATATGCTTGGACTTACTATATCTTTTAAAGATTTCAAATTATTTACTGAAGCTAAAGTGGTTTGGATTAATAATGATAATCAAAAACCTGACTTGCCTAAAGGTTTTGCTGTACAGTTTATTGATATAGGTATGGCTTCTCAAAAAATTATTGATCAAATTATTAGAGATAAACTATTACAGGAATTGTTAGTAGAATTAAATGATGAAAATTTCTCCTAATGAAGATAATATTAAAGAAGAAAAAAAATTAATAAGAGAATCCTTTAAACTCATCAGAAATAACTTAGATTCTAATTTTATTAAGGATAAAAGTTCTATAATTTCTAAAAAATTTAGAAATATAGTAAATATTAACAAATTTAGCTCTATATCTGTATATGTAGATTTCAACAATGAAGTAACAACAAATGAAATAATAAAATATGCTTTAAAAAATAATATTAAAGTATCTGTACCATTTCTTATAGATAATCATAATATGAAATTAAAATATATAAATGATTATGATAAAGATATCAACAGAAATACAAAGTTCGGATGCGGTGAACCTTTTGAATATTGTAAAGACTGTAATATAGATGAAATATCTATGTTCATTATTCCTGCTTTGGCTTTTGATGAAAAATGTAATAGACTAGGGTTTGGAAGAGGATATTATGACAATATATTAAGAATTAATAAGAGTGCATTAAGAATAGGCTTAGCTTATGATTATCAGATACTTCCATCAATACCAAAAGATGATAATGACGAGATATTGGATATTATTATCAGTGAAAGTAAAGTAATAACTGCTACTTTTTAACTTTAACTATCAGCAGATGTTTCTTCATCTTCTTCATCAGTAGTAAATAATTTTTCTAGGTCTAAAACAACTAATAATTTATCTTCTAATTTACCTACACCTTTAATATATTTCTGACCTATACCTGAGAGCATTGGAGGAGGAGGCTGAATATCAGAATTTGAAATGGATACTACCTTAGAAATAGAGTCAATAATTATACCCATATCAACATCTTCTATTTTTACTATGATAATACCTGTATTTTTATCTCCTTCTGTTTCTTCTAAATTAAATCTCTTTTTTAAGTCAATTATAGGTATAATATTACCTCTTAAATTTATTACACCTTCTACAAAGTCTGGGGCATTAGGAATAAGAGTAATCTTTTCCATTTTAATTATCTCTTTAGCCTGCATGATATCTATAGCATACTCACCGCTGCCTAATCTAAAAGTAACAAGGTTGGTACTATCTTCTAACTCAACTCTATTTTCAGTACTTTCAATAGGTTGTTGCTCTGCCATTTATTATGCCTCCATAATTTTAAAGGTTAATATATTATCGGAAATGATTTCTTATATTTTATACCTACTAAATATATTAAAGATAAAATTATATAAAATCTATTATCTTAATTTAGTAAAATATATTCTATTATATTTTTAGCTAAAAGTCAATAATATAAATTTAATAATAGTACAATAAATATTATAACTGTTTCAAAACTATTTATAAAATAATATATATTGTATTATTTCATCATTTAAATAAATTAAGATTGATAATTTCTTTTAATCCCCGCCCTCTAAAATTTCTAACTTAACACTGTAATAAAAATTTTATTAATCATTATTACTTCATCAAGAAAAAGCATGCCCGCCCAAGTGTTTTTTAATTTTAGGACTTTCATAACACGCGGTAAATGAATTTAAATATATAGTAAATATGCAGTTATTAACTATTTCTTTTTTACAGCGAATTTAACGCGTGTTTAGTATATCACTAATTGTAAAAAATACTATAAATACTCACTAACTTGCTTTAAAAATAAACATACTAATTAATAATTAAAATTAAATAGGATTGATTTATTATGATTATGAATATATAATACCCTAATATAGTATACAATGCATAGAGGTACCTTTATGAAAATAAAAAAAATTAATACTTTTTGGAAACTATTTCCGCTGCTCTTTATACTAGTAACCGTTTTAATATTCACTGTACAATACGGAGTTCCTATAGAATTTTTACTTACACTAGGAACTTTATCTGCATGTATAATAGCATACTTTGCAGGATATAAATGGGAGGATATGGAAAATGCATTTATAAAGAAAGTAGTTGACACTTGGATTGGAGTATTAATATTTATACTGATAGGTGTAGTAGTTGGAGCTTGGGTATATTCAGGAACCGTACCTATGCTTATATACTATGGAATAAAATTAATACATCCGTCATTCATACCTGTAATGGCTTTTATTGTAACTTCATTTCTTTCTGTATTTACAGGAACTTCTTGGGGATCTGCTTCTACTGCAGGCGTTGCATTCATAGGTATTGCTCAGGCTACAAATACACCTTTGCCTTTAGTTGCTGGTGCCGTTATAAGTGGTGCTTACCTTGGAGATAAAAACTCGCCTATATCAGATACTACTGTTTTAGCTGCTATGGGGGCAGGCACTACGCTTTCTAATCATATAAAAACTATGCTCGCAAATACTATACCTGCTGCAATATTAGCGGCTTTAGTTTTTACAGTATTGGGCTTGAATGCCTCAGATGCAAATGTTAATATATCAAATTTGAAAGAAGCTCAGGAGATATTAACTTCTCTAGAACAAATATTTAATTTTAATATACTTTTATTGGTGCCTCCTGTATTCGTACTTATTGCAAGCGTTAAAGGAGTTAATCCTGTAATTACTATGTTTATAGGAAGTTTAATTGCTATAATAATCGGAGCTGTAATTCAAGATTTCGGCTTAATAAACTCTATGAAATCTTTTGTAACAGGGTTTAATATATCAATGTCTCCTACAGTTAATCCTGATAATATACCAGATACTTTGCATTTTTTACTCAATAGAGGCGGTATGATAAGCACTATGCCCAGCGTATTATTTTTAATACTTGCTCTCACTTACGGAGCTATGCTTGAACTTATAGGCACTTTCAATACTCTAATAGAACTATTGATAAAAATCACAAAAGGGGTAAGAAGTTTAATATTTATAACTTGGTTTACAACATTCACTATTAATTCAGCATTAAGCAGTTTGCAGTTTACATTTTTAACATTGGGTTCTGTATTAAAAACTGTATATGATAAATATAATATAAACAGAGGCGTACTCTCAAGAACTATGGAAGAAGGAGGAACACTCACAGAAGTTCTGCTTCCTTGGACTGTTACGGGAGTTTATATGACTTCTATACTTGGAGTGCATACTTTACAGTACATGCCTTACTCATTTTTTAACCTTATTAGTATTGGTATTTCTTTTATATACATGCTTACTTTACCTAAATTTGCAGTAAAGATAAATAAGAATTGATTTATATAAAAAATATGTTGTAATATATATTAAGCAGTATATATATTGGAGCTTTATATATGTCTATAATCTCAATAGAAAACTATTATACTTGTTTCAAAACTACTTGATAAGATTATATGTAAAAATTTAGTATTTATAAATAATAAAGATAATGTTTTATATGTTGTACACACCATAATTTTACTTATAAATACGCAGTCTTTCTCGAAGTCTATCAGAGCTTGTGAGTATATAGCCTATTTGTGGCAAAAAAATAAGTGGGGGTAGGCTAGTTCACACAATTAATAAATAAATAATTTTGAAACAAGTATAATAATTGAAAACTTTAATGCATAAAGCAGAAAATGTTTTGTTATAATGCTTGAAAATATATATAAATTAATTATACTATACTATATAGCTAAATAAGGTATTGACTTTTTCAATATTACTGTTATTATCTACAGTAAATAAAAAAGGAGTGTAATTATGATAGGAAAAGACGCTTTTTCTTATGTATATCATATTTTAGAAGTAAATGGCTATTTAAAAAATTTAAGTTTGAAAAATAAAGCGATTAAAACAAATAAAATACTTTTCTTCGCTGAGCTGTATCATAGACATTTTTTTAAAGAACCAATGATAACAGATATAACATTTAAAGCACTTCCAAATGGTCCTGCAATAGATAAAGATGAAATTGATTGGTATGATGTTGAAGAAAACTATAATTTTTTGACCGATGAAGAAAAAGAAACTATAAAAATGTGTATAAAAGAATGGTTATGCGAGATGAGTCCTGAAGCTTTATCTGAATTAAGCCATGGAGATAAAAGAATACCTCTAATGGCATGGAAAAGTGTAAAAAGTGAAGGAAACTATGGAAGCATACCAATACCTGATAAGTATCTTAATGCTGATGCAGAAATACTTCACAATACTACAAAACATCAGTATAAAAATAGAATAAAAGTTGAAGCTCAAACAGTTTAATATTATTGGAGTATAAATTATGAAGATTTATGATAATTCCAATCGTATTAATAAGGCTATATTTAATAAATTCTTAATATCTAATGAAATAAACATAGAAGAATTTTCTGAAAATGTATTTGATAAAGAATGTATTGAAGAAAATTGCTGCTGTCCTTTAATAGAATATAATATACCTAGTGATTTAAATAGAATTTGCTTCAAAAAGCTAGAACAATATTTAAATAGTATTAATAAAAAAGATTTTATTGATGATTATTTAGACTTTATAAGCAGTATCACTCAAACTAAAGATGATTTTGAAGAATAAAGAATAATTAAAAACTTTTATATAAGCAGAAAATGTTTTACAAAAATGATAGCATAAAAATATTATACTTTAATAGTTATAATATCATTAAAATTTAGAAATTAACCACATAATAAAAGAAAGTACAATACTAGCTATAATGCTGCTCATAAGAGGAAAAGCAAAAGTAAAATTCTCTTTTTTTATGACTATATCTCCTGGAAGTTTTCCAAAATGCAATTTGATATTAAATAAAAATAATATACCTATAATTATTAAAATAACACCAATAACTATAAAAATTTTTGCAAATTGAATATTCATTTATTATTCAGCCATTTTTTTATGCATCTTCTCTATATCTTTGTCATGCCCCGCAATGATAAGTATATCACCCTCAACCATAGGCTCATCAGGATCAGGAGTACAATCTACAATAACTTTTTTCTCGCCTAATATTCCAACTGTTTCTTTCTTTACAGCAACAACATTTATTTTATATTTCTTTCTAAGGTCAAGCTCTTTGAAGTTTTTACCAGCAAGCCCTCCATGAACAGGAAATTCTACTATAGAGTGATATTCAGTCAAATCATAAAGCAAAACAGTATCACCCACCTCAAGCTGTTCAGCAATATGTATCCCCATAGATTCTTCAGGGCTTACTAAATGTGTTATCCCTATCATACTAAGTATCGCCTTATGCTTTTCATTAGAGTATCTTGCTATAATATTTTTTACATTAAGCTCTTTTAAAAGTAATGCTGTCAATATACTTGTCATCATATCTTCACCTATTGTAAGTATTACAGCATCAAATTTATTAATCTCAATAGCTTCTAATGCCTCTTTTTGAGTGGAGTCCAAACGCATGGCTTGAGTAACATTATTTTTTATAGCCTCTATTTCATTTATATCATTATCTATAGCAAATACTTCTATAGAAGGTTTTGTCATAAGTCTATTAATTAATGCCTTACCTAAAGTGCCGACTCCTATAACAGCATATTGAAGCATATCAATCCTCTAGTTACTTTATTTAATATTTTATATTATAGAATAATATAAAAATTTGTCAAAAAATATTTATTATAATTATCATAAAAACCATAGATAAAATCTAAAATTATATATATTTTTTATAATTTTTAGATGATATTATCATATAACTATGTAATTATAATTTACCATACAACTAAATATATAAAAAAAATTTATATAAACTAGTATAAAAAGAATTTTTTTTACATTTTATTTAAAATTATGTTATTATTATAATATTATAAATAAAAAATTTAAACAGAGGGTTAAAAAAAATTATGAAAAAAATAATATTAATATTAAGTATTTTATCTGTATTAACAGTTGCTTGTAGTAATAAGGCATCAACAGGTCCGGCATCAGGCAGTAAACCATTAACTACTAATGTACCAAGTGATGATAAAACAGTAAAAGACGGTACTCCATTAGCTAGTTGGAATGGAAGTTCTCAGGTTATGAAAATAAATGCTTCTGTATCTGTTAATAATGCAGCAGCAGAAAATACTGCAAAAGAATATACTTTATTAGAAAGATTATATTCTACTACTTGGTATCAGTCTGAAGAAGATTATGATGACGGAAGATTAGAAACAGAAGAAGAATTTGTATTTTTCAATGATAAATCAGAAATGGTAAAAAGAGAGTATGAAAATGGTATAGTAGACGGCAGAGATGATTATGCTACATTAACATGGATTGAAGATATTATTCTTAATGTTCAAGATGATAAAAAAAGCAGAAATGCCTGTATAGTAAGAAATACAGAGTTCGGAAAATATGAAACAGATATGGAATACGAAGGATATTATTTAGTTGATAGAGATACTTTATATATAGTTGACGGAGATGATGAAGCAGAAGTAAAAGAAAAATTAAATGATATAATATCAGGAAATACTCAAAGATATGCAGAAGACAAATTTGTACTTTCTACTAAATCTTTGAATTAATTAAAAAATAATTTCTAAATAATATAAAAAAACAAGGGGTTTTTACTCCTTGTTTTTTATTGCATAAAATAAATTTAATGTAAAACAAAATAATCAATTAAAAATTATTAGTCATCGCTATTAGCTTGATAGTTTAGTTTTACCAAGTAATCTATTTTATCAACCACTTTAGTAAAAGGTTTTTCCACACTAATTAAAGCCCTTTCAACATCATGTCCATCTTCATCTTCAATATATATATCATAATAAAGTTCTTTATGATCATATTCATTTTCAAAAGTAAGCCTTATAAATATAAAGTTATTAATATTAATCCTATCCATTTTAGGCTCATACTCAAGACGCTTAATCTCAGTATTTAATAATTCTTTTCCTAAATTTTCTACTATAATTTTATAAATAGATTCTAGCTCTTTTCTTATATAGTGGACATTGTTATCAAACATTATAAAACTCCAAATAAAATATATATATTTTTTTACAATATAATAAATATACCAAAATAAAATAATTTGTCAACAAAGACATTTTATTAATATTTATCTAATATAGAAGCTACTTCCTCATCCCCCAATTCTCTAGCTATACTTGCAAGCTCCTTAGCTTTTTTCTTAGCAAGATTAGGATTAGCATTATTTTCAAGCAATATTAAAGCCGCCTCAAAATTACCATTTTCAATAGCATAAGATAGAGCTGTTTCACCATCTTTATCTACAATATTAACATTAGCACCATTCTCTAATAAAATATTAATAGCATCTGTAGATATATCCCTCATAGAAAATGCTATTAAAGGTGTTACTCCAGAGAAATTAGGTTTATTAATATTAACTGTCTTAGATAATATTTTAACTGTTTCAACATCATTTGCTACTAAAAGAGGTGTTATTCCTTCATTATCTATAATATTTATATTAGCACCATTATCAACTAAAAATGCCGCTACATCAGAATTAGAATTATCCGCAGCAAAAAATAAAGGAGTCCAGCCATTATTATCAGCAGCATCAACATCTGCTTTAGCCATCACCAAAAGCTCAACCACATTAAAATTGCTGTCATATATTCCTATACCTTGTCTAGCCCATATATCTGTAGCATATAAAAGTGCTGTATAATTTCTTTTATTTTTCATATTAACATCAGCATTATTTTGTATAAGTGCATTTACTAAATCGGCATATCCGTAATAAGAAGCTATCATTAAAGCAGTAGTACCCTCATCAAAAGTTACACTAAGATCATATTCTGTATCTTCAGCATTTACTATATTTGTGGATTGTGCTAAAGTGTTATTAATATTACCTGAATCAAGAAGATTTTTTATTATATCTATACTAGGATATTCTTCATATTTTGCTATAGCATCTTCTAAAGATAAATCCTGAACTATATTTACATCTTCTATAGAAGTTTCACTATTTTGAATGTTTTCTTTAGTATTAGAATCAGAATTTTGAGTGCATGATAATAGTATCAATAATAAAAATGTGCATGAAATAAATCTCATAAAGCCCCCCAATAATTATTTACACATTGAACTATTATATATATAATAACATATATTATTAATTATATCAATTATGATATATCTGCCATATTTATCAAAATGTATGTATATTTTTCTATGAAATATTATTTTAGATAAATACTATATCTATAAAATAATGCATTGATATAATATATATTAAAAAATAAAAAGACTAAAAATAATCGTATATTTCATTATTGCTAATCAAAATTAAAAGAATACATTATCAAGCAAGTTAATTTATATAATACTTATAGTTTCTATACTTAACTAATAATAAGACTATATTTTATCATAAATAAAAGATTTCTGATAAACAAATTTACCAGAGATCTTTTATTTATATATAATTATAAATTAATAAACAATTATTATTTATTTAATTTACCCAATAGTTTTTCGGATATAGCGCGTCCTGTAGGAGTGTTTGCAAGCCCTCCTAAAGAAGTTTCTTTAAATCTCTCATCCATTCCGTCGCCAACTTCTTTCATGGCAGATACAACCTCATCAGCCGGTATAACGCTTTTAAAACCTGCACAAGCCATCTCTGCTGAAACAATAGCATGAACAGCAGACATAACATTTTTACCCATACAAGGCACTTCAACGAATCCTGCAATAGGATCGCATATAAGTCCAAGCATAGCTGATATAGTAAGTGCAAAAGCATCTGCACACTGCTGAGGCGTACCGCCCATAATCTCAGCACAAGCACTAGCAGCCATACCAGCAGCCGAACCGCATTCAGCCATACATCCTCCCTCAGCACCGGCGAATGTTGCTATCTGTGCTATGATATCAGCAAATCCTGCAGCAGTAAACATTGATTTTACTATATCTTCTTTTTTATATCCTCTGCTCTCACATACAGTAAGTACAGCAGGCATTACTCCGCAGCTTCCTGCAGTAGGGGCAGCTATTATTTTACCCATACATGCATTATAACCGCTTACTGACATAGCTGCAGTTACTACCTCGCCTACTATCTCTCCCAATATGCTTTTTTTATCTTTATAAAATTTATCTACTATTTCTACACATTCATTTTGCAAACCTGTTACAAAATTAAATTTATCCTTTTTTCCATTCTCAACAGCTTCTTTCATTATATCATAATAAGAAGTCATCTTCTCAATAACTGATTGCCTATCAGTTTTTTCTGATTCTGCTTCTATATCTATTACTATATCACTTATTTTTACTTTTTTTTCTGCAGCTAAAGCCACCAATGATTCTATAGATTTTATATCCATAATACTTTTTATACTCCATATAATATTTAATACAACTTATCTAAAAATACAAAGTCCCTTATATTTTCTATATGTCTTATTTTTTCCTCTATCTCTTTTGATATAACATCAGTCATACCAATAACAATAATAGCATATCCTCTGTTAATACCTTCAAATTGAGGAGTTACATTCATATTCTCAATATTTATTCCATTTTCAAATATAATAGAAGTAACTTTAGCTATAATACCCGGAACATCTTTATTAACTATAGCAATAGTTGGAAAATCTCCTTTATAATGTACCTCTATGCCATTAACTTTATCCAAAACTATTAATCCTCCGCCTATAGAAGAAGCTAATATATTAATCTCATTAGTTTCACCTTTAGCTTCAATATACACTGTATTAGGGTGAAAAGCCTCTCTCAATTTGGTAGGAATAAACTCATATTTAAGATTAGCCTTTTCAGCAAGACTATAACTGTCTCTAAGATTAGGATCATCAGTTTCAAATCCTAAAAGTCCTGCCAAAATAGCTTTGTCAGTTCCATGACCTTTCCAAGTTAAAGCAAAAGAACCATGCAAATATATTTTTGCTTCCTTCACATCTTCACCTAAAATCTTCTTAGCAAGTTTCCCAATACGGCAAGCACCGGCTGTATGAGAACTTGAAGGACCTATCATAACAGGACCTATTATATCGAATAATCCAGCCATATATAATTACCTCCATTTCATGGTTATAATTTAACATAATAAATAATTTTTGAATATATAGTTTATTAATTTTTTTATAAAAAAATAATAAATTATACAAAAAAATTAATAAAATTATTATGCATATAGAAAAACAACCGTATAAAACAAATATTATACTAAAATATTTATTTTGTAAAGATAAGTCTGCTATATCAGCATATTACAAATACAATATAAGCTCCTATAACTTTAGCGGATTTGTCAACTGCAGATCATACTATCAATATTATTAATTATTTTGTCAATAATAAAATATTAAAATAATAAACTTATTTCAAGTCCAACTTTAGTTTCATATCCGAAATAACTAGATGCTCCTCTAGGCTTTCCATAACCGACTTTTAAAGACACAGCATATCTATAAAACTCAACTCCAATACCGAAATTGACAGCAGCATGCCAAGGCTCTTTTATAAGTCCAAGCCTGTCTTTTTTATCTAAAATGGCAGCAATATTTATTCCTGTTATTAAGCTAATTTGATCTTTATATAAAGGAAATCTATAATCCAATCCTGTATGTATCCTGAATAACTGCGGACTATTTCCTACCGCATTATATGAAATTTCAGAGCCCAAATAAACACTAAAATTTTTAATATAATAATAAACTGCTATAGATCCGAATTCATAACTGCTTCCGCTTTTTATTTGAGTATCGCCTTTAAATCCGTCTACCAAATGCGTAGATTGATGGTACATAGGTATAAATCTAATTTTCATATTAATTCCAACAAGATTCTGAAGCCATAAATCAGCAAATACCATAAACTGCCCGGAAAAATCATAAACATCGAATAATCCGCTGCTTCTTCCAAGTATTGATATCTCCATAGCTCCGCCCATACCTACAGAAAAATACTTATTTCTATAAAACATTATCTCACTAGCTAAACGGCCTTCAACATAAACCGATACAGATTTAAAATCCCAATTAACATCAGGAGCAATAAGTGATAAATTTTTATCTACATTAAAGTTCTTAGCAAATAATATACGCCCTATAAATGCCCTAGGATCCTGCCACCCCATGTAATATTTATCAACTTCATATATGCGAAAAGGATTACTGAAAGTATAATCATCTTCTAAAAAATTTAAATCATTATTAAATTGATCTTCCTGAGAATATAAACTTGAAGCACTTAATAATATTAATAATACTACAATTATTTTTGTTTTCATTTTACATCTCTTAATATTTATTTATCTATTAAATATTATATTTTAATATAATAATCTCTTTTTCTCAATATAAATAATTAAAATTATAAAAAAATAAAAAGCAATGATGCAAAATACACCATTGCTTTTACTTTATTATTAAGATAATTAAAAAATTAATTTAATTTCTTAGGTATTCGTACATTCTTCAATGCCTCTAATCTTTGAACTATAGCCTTCTGAACATCAAAATTGCTAGGCTCAACATTATCAAAATCATATTTAATAGCAAGCATTAAAGTTTCTTTTTCCTGTACATAATTACGCATTCTTCTATATATTAAAGACATTCTAAAAAGGGATAGCTTCTGTCTGTATCCGTTAATATATGCCTGTCTGTAATAATCTACTGCAGAAGTACCTCTATTCTTACTTCCATAATGTTCTGCTAATTTGAAATATATTCTTCCTTTTTCATAATTTTTATATGTATTTTCAGCCATGGCAATAATCTCTTTTTCTATAGCGGCATAATTATTTTCATCTATTAATTTCTCATATATATATAAAAGACTGAAATATGCATCCAATTTATATGCCGGTATTGTAAGATTAGTAGCAAAATTTATAGCTTTTTTGTATTCCTCTATAGCTAAGCGATAAGATGCAGCACCGCCCTGTTCTGCTGGGTTTCCAGCTTCTTTTTCATATATTAAACCTAAAAAATAATGAGCATCTGCATTATTAGGATAATACATCAAAGTTTTATTCATTATAAATAGAGCATAAGGAATATCATTATTATGTATTGCTCTTTTTGCCTCTCCTATATATACCCAAGCAGGCTCTAATTTACCGCTGAATAATGATTCGTATGTATTGGTATCCATTTCCATAGTTCTGACAGTATCTGCTGTTCTATTAGGAGTATTAAGCGATTGCCCCTGCGAATATACTGATAAACAAGTCAATATTAATATAATAAATATCAAAAATATATGTTTCATAATATAAATCAAAAATAAAGTTTTATTGTCTAAAGTATCGGTATAATAAATTTTTACATTATACTATTTTTTTATTTCCTTATAAGTAGGCTTATCTCTAAGAGCAATGCTATCAGCAAGCATATTTTCAGTTTCAAATACAATGATTTCATTAACTCCTATTTTCAAAAGAGGAGCAGGTATATACAAATAACATGCCGGTCCTTCACTCCAATACCTTCCTAAATTAAATCCGTTTATGAATGCCACACCTTTTCCTAGTTTAGAACAGTCAAGGAAAGTATCTGCAGCCTCTTTAACCTCAAATTCATAACGATAGAAAGAAGGAGTATTTTCTATCCAATCGGCACTGAAATCTACATCCTCTATATTATCAAGAGATAAAGCATACTGTTCAAAGCCTGTTTCAAAATGTATATCGGCCATAACCCCTATACGAATACCTTTAACCTGACTGCATTCCTGAAGTTTATAACCGTAATTTACGCGTCCTACATTTTCAACCAATAATTCCAATATATTATCGCCGTCATTAAAATGCATTTCAATAGGCTCTATAAGCTCATCTTGATATTTTACACCCTTATATTCGCCATTTAAATAAAAATGAACCCTATCTGAAGCACCTACTGCTCTTACATTCATATTATTATTAAAACCTTTTACCTTAGTCCTATAAAGCATATAACCATATCCGCTTCCTGCTTTCTCCATAGTTATAGGGAAATCGCTTTTCTGACATTTTGATATTTTATCTATAACTGAAAATAATGAAGTTTTATTTTTTAGTTTTGCCTCTGAGAAATCTAACCTTTTATGATCTCTAGGTTCAAAAGTTTTTATTTCAGGAAATAATTCATTTATAAGTTTCTGAAGTTTATAAAATTTCTCTGTAGGCTCACCCCATTCTGTAAGAACAGCATCATAATCATAAGATGTAATTTGAGGGAAATCTGTATAACCTGTTACAGAAGTGCCGTTATAAAAACCAAAATTAGTTCCTCCTATAAACATATATAGATTTATACTTCCTCTTTTCAAAATCTCTTTTACTTCCATTATAAAATCATCAGCATCTCTTTTTATTATAGGATCTTTCCATAAATTAAACCAACCGTCCCAGAATTCCATACACATTAATGGTTTTTTTATACCTTTTCTTGCAAAAAATTTTTCTGTATCATCAAAACTTTCTTTAGCCTTAGAACCGAAATTAACAGTAGCTAATATTCCATCATCTATTAAAGTACCTGCCTCTAAAACTGCATCCCAAGCACCATCTGAAGTAAATAAAGGCACTTCAGCACCATGTTTAATCATAAGATTTTTTAAAGCTCTGAGATATTCTTTATCATTTCCGAATGAACCATATTCATTTTCAATCTGCATCATAATTACAGGTCCGTTTCTAGTAATTTGCAAATCATCAATATGTTTAAATAACTCTTTATAATAAGCATCAACCTTACTTAAAAATAATTGAGTATTAGTACGAACTTTTATATTATCATATCTTAAAAGCCATGCAGGAAGTCCTCCGAATTCCCATTCAGCACATATATACGGAGTAGGTCTTAATATAACCAATAAATCCAATTTCTGAGCAGTTTTAATAAAAGATGCTATATCTTTATTGCCTGAAAAATCGAAAAAGCCTTCATCTATCTCATGAATATTCCAAGGTATATATGTTTCAACAGTATTAAATCCAGCTGCCTTTAAATTATAAAGACAATCTTCCCAATATTCTCTAACAAATCTAAAATAATGAATAGCTCCTGATAAAATTTTTATAGGTTTGCCATTTAAAATAAATTCTTCTTTGATTTCAAAAGCAGCCATAATTTTATATCCTTATTTATATTTTTAATTAAAACTAAAAAACTCTACTTAATATTTATTAAATAGAGTTTTCAATTTATTTTCCAATCATTTACCAAGATATTTTTTTACTATCTCATCATCTTCTAAAGCGGTTAATATCTCAACCCCATCTTCTTTTACCGCTACAGTATGTTCATAATGTGCTGATAATGATCCGTCCCTAGTTATGATAGTCCAATCATCATCTTCTATTAAAATAGCATGATGCCCCATATTAACCATAGGTTCTATTGCTATAACCATGTTAGTTTTAAGTATAGGACCTGCTCCCTCTTTTCCTCTGTTTGGTACGGCAGGCTCTTCATGCAAATTTGCACCAACTCCATGACCTTGAAACTCTCTTACCAGAGAATAACCTGCATCTTCAGCAGTTTTTTGAATAGCATGGGAAACATCTCCCAAATGAACGCCGTCTTTTATCTTTTTTACGCCATTAAAAAATGACTCCATAGTAACTTCAATCAATCTTGAAGCATCATCTGACACATTTCCTACTTTAAAAGTAAATGCTCTGTCAGAATGATAACCTTTATAATATACACCTATATCAAGCCCTATGATATCCCCATCTTTTAAAATTTTCTTTTTACTTGGTATTCCATGTATTACTTCATTATTTATAGAAGAACATATAGACCCCGGAAAAGGAGGCTTACCATAACCTTTAAATGAAGGCTTAGCATTATGCTTTCTTATATAATCATAAACAAATTTATCTATTTCTTTAGTAGATATTCCCGGCTGAATTATCTTTTCAACTTCTTTAAATACATTAGCCAATATATGTCCGCTTTCACGCATTAAATTAATTTCAGCTTGTGTTTTTATTTTTATAGCCATTTACGAATACACCTTAATTAAAAAATACTATTGCTTGAATTATTATCTATATTATAACTATTATTTTCTGAAGAAGTATTATCTGAATAACCGCTGTTATTTACTAATGACTCATCTTCTATTTTTATACCGGTGAAAGATTCATGCACTACTTTTGTTATATCTTTTTTCTGTCCGCCTGTTATAGTCATTTCTCCCTGTATAACAGCACCTTCTCCTACATCTATTTTAGGAGCTTCTATATTTCCTAAAACTCTTCCTGTTTCTATTAATATAACTTCTTTTTGGGCATCTATATTACCAATCAAGGTACCAGCTATTGTGATGCTTTCTGTTATGATAGTGCTTGTCTTTACTTTACCATTAGGACCTATAATTAAATGTCCGTCTATCTTTAATTCGCCTTCAAATTTTCCATCTATTTGAAAAGAACCTTTTACAATAAAAGTACCTTTAAAAGATGAACCATCCCCTATAACACTGTTTACTATATCTTTTCTTGCCATAAATTTTTATCTCCTAAAGTTGCATTTTATAAGTATAGTTATAAAAAGTCAATATTATATATTAGCCTATAACAATTATAACATAATTTTATTTTTTAGGTATACAAAAAAGTATTGTCTCCCCTCCCCAAGGAGAAAATGTTCTTATATAATATTCGTAATTTTCTGTTATTTCTTTTATAAATACAGGTATTTTATAAAAATCCTCCATAAAAAGATCGCCCCCATGATATACAGCTATAGCAAGAGAAGGACGAAATTTTTTTATTGTATTTAAAGCACCTTCTAGTATATGCATTTCTGCTCCTTCAACATCCATTTTAAGATAATCTATTTTGCCTATATCATGACTTTCAACAAACTCATCTACAGTAACAGCATTCATCTTAACTGTAGGAGTATTAGGTGTCATAGATACAAAATCTACAGTTTCGTTTTTATTAGAAAAAAGAATATTTTCTAAAATAACATTATTTAATTTATATTTTTCTTTAATCAATTTCAATGTTTCAAAAGCATTTATATCCGGCTCAAAAGCATAAATCTTTGCATTATCATTACATTTTTTTGAAAAGAAATAAGCCGTATCTCCTTTCCAAGCACCTATATCGAATATAACACTATCACCGCCTACTTCAAATATCTTTTTTACATTGTATTGCTCAAGTCCGAATATATAAAAAAGTAAAAAATTTTCTATTTCGTTAGGATATTTATATTTTTGTAAATAAAATAAAAATCTCTTTAATCCCCAAGAAAATATATCAATAGAACCATATTTCATACTTAATTTTATTTTTTCTTTTGAATTAGTATAAGCATCTCTGTAAAATGACAATAAATATCTATATCTTACTATTTTTTCAAATAAATCTTTAGAATAAGATTCTGAAAGCATATTATAAAAAATATCAAAACTATTATTATTTTCTTCTTTCATTGCTCTGATAAAATTATCATTGTTTTCTATTTTATCTATTTCTTCTTTTATAAAATTTTTATTTACTATTTTTCTGCATTTTTCTAATATATTATTTATTTCTTTCATATTATTGCTAATAAAAATTGTTCGCTAACAATGTCTAGTAAATAAATTTACTAGACGCTCACAATTTTTATAATACCCCCAAATTATTGCTAATAAAAATTATTTGCTAATTATATCTAGTAAATGAATTTACTAGACACTCACAATTTTTATAATACCCCCAAATTATTGCTAATAAAAATTGTTCGCTAACAATGTTTAGTAAATGAATTTACTAGACACTCACAATTTTTATAATACCCCCAAATTATTGCTAATAAAAATTGTTCGCTAACAATGTTTAGTAAATGACCCTGCTAGATGATCACAATTTTTATAATAACACAAAATTATTGCTAATAAAAATTGTTCGCTAACAATATCTAGTAAATGACTCTGCTAGACGATCACAATTTTTATAACAACACAAAATTATTGCTAATAAAAATTGTTCGCTAACAATGTTTAGTAAATGAATTTACTAGACACTCACAATTTTTATAATACCCCCAAATTATTGCTAATAAAAATTGTTCGCTAACAATGTTTAGTAAATGACCCTGCTAGATGATCACAATTTTTATAATACCCACAAATATCAATAATTATATATTTGTTATTTCTATTATTCTCTTTAAATCCATTTTACCTTCATATATAGCTTTTCCAACTATAGCACCATTAATTTTCATGTCCATTAATTTTATAATTTCATCTTCAAAAGTAACACCTCCTGAAGCTATAATATTGCATGAAAGTTTTTCTCTCAACTCTTTATATATATCCAAATTAGTTCCGGAAAGTTTTCCGTCTTTTGATATATCAGTATAAATAATAGTATCTATTCCCATACTATCTAATTTCATACAAAACTCTACGGAGTCCAATTTTTTTATTTCTTTCCAGCCTTTAACTGCTATCATTCTATTTCTTGAATCTATAGAAACTGCTATATGCTCTTTATACTTATTTATCATATTCTCAGTAAAATCTATATTTTCAACAGCAGCGGTTCCTAATATTGTCCTTTTTACACCTATGTCCAAATATTTTTTTATAGTTTCTTCATTTCTTATGCCGCCGCCTACTTCTACAAATAAATTACAGTTCTTTATTATTTTTTCTATTGTTTTAAAATTAATAGTTTCTCCGTCGCTTGCTCCGTCTAAATCAACTACATGCAAATAACTGCTTCCGCTTTTAACAAAAAATTCCAAGACCTCTAAAGGATCCTTAAAATAAGTAGTTTTATTATCATAATCGCCTTCTACAAGCCTTACAACCTCGCCGTTTTTCAAATCTATTGCAGGTAGTATATACATATTAATCCCCTAAAAATATTGTTATCTATAATAGTATTTATTATAGCATATAATTGATAAATGTAAAAATTAATAAACTCTATTTTTTTCTCAAAACTCCGATATTTTATTTTATAGTAATTTAAATTTTTGGGATTTTTATTATGATTAAAGATTTATATATAGAAAATTTTAAATGTTTTAATAAAATTAAAATAGATAATTTTAAAAAAATAAATTTCTTAGCAGGGAAAAATAACTTAGGAAAAACTACTATACTTGAAACTTTAATGCTCATTTTATCAGAATCTCGTATCAATATAATAGAAAATATAAAAACTATAAGCAGAGTAAAAGAGAATAAAACTGAAATAAAAACATTATTTTATAATTTTGACTATAATAACAATATAAATTTTAATTACAATAAATATGATAATACAAGCTATAATATCAATATTAGCCCTATATTAAAAGATAATAAGATACATAATGATAATAATATTGAATTAAATTATAATACTATTATTAATAATGATGATTCCATAGAAGAAAAAAAATTAAATATTCCAAACATAAATAATACTATATATATGATGGGCAGAAAAGCTGAAAATATAGGAAATAGAGAGGAAACTTATATAGCAAGTACAATAGAATATCATACATTAACAGCATATCTAATAGAAATTTTAAAAAATAAAAATGAAGAGCCTATAATAGAAATGCTTTCATTTTTCAATAATAATATAAAATCAATAAATGTACTTAACAATAATATTTATCTTAATATTGAAGGAATGAATGAATTACTAATATTGAATTTAATGGGCGAAGGATTAAAAAAATATTTATCTATAATACTTCCTATAGCAGCAAATAAGAATAATGTAATTTTGGCAGATGATATATCAAGCTCATTAGATAATGACACTGCTAAATATTTATTTAAAAGCATTTTAAATTTAAGCAGAAATAATGATATGCAAATGTTTTTCACAATTAATAATTATGATACATTAAAACTTTTATATAAAACAGTAAATGACAGCGAAGAATTTAATGATATAAAAGATTCAATAAACATTATTAACATAACTAATACTGAAGAAGGTGTTAAATCTTATAATTATAATATTGATAATGTAAATGAATTATTATAATTTCCGCCATAGATTTATTTAAAACTACAATCTTCTAACGCACGCTAAATAAAACTAAAAATATAAATTAATTATGAATTATGATTTTAATTATATATTAAATTTGGCTAACCGTGCGTGGAGTAAATTTTTAAATTTAATAAACACTTGGGTGGGTGCTATAATTTCTGATTGAGCTATAAAGATAATGAAAATTAAAATGTGAAAATAAAACAATAAAGAATAAAGGGTGGGCATGAAATTAAAGTTTTAAAATTTAATTACGCTTACCCACCATTTTTTGTTTATAACTATGATTTGTCATTTTTATGCTATTTTTCTTTTTAGATTTTACTGTTATTCTAACACCCGCCCTAGATTTATTTAAAACTATAATCTTCTAACTCACGCTAAATAAAACTAAAAATATAAATTAATTATGAATTATAATTTTTATTATATATAAAATTTAGCTAACCGTGCGTGGAGTAAATTTTTAAATTTGATAAACACTTGGGTGGGTGCTATAATTTCTGATTGAGCTATAAAGATAATAAAAATTAAAATGTGAAAATAAAACAATAAAATATAAAGGGCGGGATGTAATTAAAGTCAAATAAAAAAGAGTAAGGATTTTTTAAGTCCATACTCTTTTTTATTATTATAAATTAATTAAATATTATTTTACAACTATGTTTACAAGCTTACCTTTAACATAAACTACTTTAACAATGTTTTTGCCGTCTGTAAACTGTTTTACTTTTTCGCTTGATAGTGCCTGAGTTTTAGCATCATCTTCGCTTATATTAATATCAGCTTCTACTCTGTCCCTTATTTTACCATTTACTTGAAATACTAATTCAAATACATCATCTTTGCAGTACTCTTCATTATGTTCAACCCAGCTTTCTTCAAGTATCATCTTACCAAAGTTTAATATCTGATAAAGCTCTTCTGTTATATGAGGAGCTATAGGATTAAGAAGTATTAAATATCCTCTTATAACCTCTTTAAACATAGCATATTCATCATCACCATTTAATTTTATTGATGACATATCATTTAAAAGCTCCATCAAAGCAGCAATTGCAGTGTTAAAATGGAATCTGTCTTTGATATCTATTGTAACTTTTTTTATAGTTTTATGATATTTTTTATAAAGATTTTTAGCTTCTTTTGATAAGTTATTATAATCAAATGATTTATTATTTTTGAATGCCTCTTCATCTTTGTATTTTAGAAATAAGTTCCAAATTCTGTTTAAAAATCTTGCAGAACCTTTAACACCCTCATCAGACCATTCTTTATCTTTTTCTGGCGGAGCAGCAAACATAACAAATATTCTAACGGCATCAGCCCCAAAAAGCTCTATAATCTCAGTAGGATCAATACCATTCGCTTTTGATTTAGACATCTTTTCCATTTTTACTATTATATCTTCTTTTTTTATACCGTCTTTTTCATATGCTTTATTATTCATCTCTTCCTGAGTATAGAATTTTTTTAGCTCTCTTGATTCATAGCTGTTTGCTAAAACCATACCTTGAGTAAGAAGTCTATTAAAAGGCTCATCTCCTTTGATAAGTCCGATATCTCTCATAAACTTGTACCAGAATCTTGAATATAAAAGGTGCATACAAGCATGCTCAATACCTCCTATATACTGGTCAACTCCAAGCCAAGCATTGGCAATAGCTGGGTCAAAAGGCATTTTATCATTATGAGCATCAGTATATCTTGCATAATACCAAGAACTGCATGTAAATGTATCCATAGTGTCAGTTTCTCTTTTTGCCTTTCCTCCGCATTTAGGACAAGTCGTATTAACGAATGACTCAGATTTTTTAAGAGGGTTATCTCCAACTGTAAACTCAATATCCATAGGAAGAGTTATAGGAAGTTCGCTTTCAGGCACAGGAACAATTCCGCATTTCTCACAATGTACAAAAGGAAGAGGATTACCCCAATATCTTTGTCTTGATATAAGCCAATCTCTAAGTTTGTATTGTACTTTCTCGCTGCCGAAACCTTTTTCTGATGCATAGCTAATTGCTTTTTTAATAGCATCTCTTGTAGAAAGTCCGTTTAAAATATCCGAATTAACAACAACTCCGTCTTCAGTATATGCTTCAGTCATGTTTTCGGCTTTCAAAGAATTATCAGCATTCTGTATAACCACTTTTACAGGTATATTATATTTTTTAGCAAATTCAAAGTCTCTTTGGTCATGAGCAGGAACAGCCATTACAGCACCGCTTCCGTATTCAGCCAAAACGAAATTAGCAGCGTATAAAGGAGCTTTTTCTTTATTGAAAGGATTAATAACATATCTTCCAGTGAATACCCCCTCTTTCTCATAATCAGTTTTTTGATCTATTTTAGCAGATTTTTTTATGAACTCTTCTACAGCATTTTTTTGCTCAGCTGTACACATATCTAAAAGTCCGTCATAATTCCAAGCTATAGCCATGTAAGTAACACCGTAAATAGTATCCGGACGGGTTGTAAATATAGGAAAATCCTTTCCGTCATCTAAAGTAAAATTAACATAAGCACCAACACTTCTTCCTATCCAGTTTTTCTGCATAGCTATAACATTATCAGGCCAGTATCCTTCAAGTAATTTTAAATCTGCGTCTAATTGTTCAGCATAATCGGTAACTTTTATATACCATTGTTCTAATTTCTTTTTAGTAACTTCTCCGTCGCATCTCCAGCAAGTTCCTTCAGGAGTAACCTGCTCATTAGCAAGAACTGTATTACAATGATCGCACCAGTTAACGTCTCCGCCTTTTCTGTATAGAAGACCTTTCTCATACATTTTTAATATAAACCATTGTCCCCATTTATAATAATCAGGCAAACAAGTAGTAACTTCTCTGTCCCAATCATAAGAGTATCCGAGTAAGTTTAACTGCTCTTTCATATTAGCTATGTTTTTTAAAGTCCATTCTGCTGGGTGAGTTTTATGTTCTATAGCAGCATTTTCTGCAGGCATACCAAAAGCGTCCCAACCCATAGGATGCAAGATATCATATCCTAAAAGCCTATAGTATCTAGCTATAGAGTCAGCTATAGTATAGTTAGAAACATGCCCCATATGCATTTTACCAGACGGATAAGGAAACATTTCCAGTACATAGTATTTTTTGTCTGTAGGTTTAGATACTGTTTTAAAAGAATTATTATCTTTCCAGAATTTCTGCCATTTCTTTTCAATGGTAGTAAAATTATATTCCATGATTAACACTCCGTAGTTTGATACTATTTATTAATAAAAAAATTAATTTATTATTTACATATTTTTATGACAAAAATTATATTGCAAAATTGTATATTTTTCAAGTGATAATATTATTTTAAATTTATTACACAATCAACTATTTATTTTTTATGGATTTTATTATATTAAAGCATAAAATTAATTATTAAAAAAATTTATAAAAATTAAAAACTTATTTATAATAAATTTAAAATCCTCTTCACTCCCCACCCTTTTATTTATTAAACTTTATTCTGAAATTCTAATTTTTATTATATTTATAGCTTAATTAGAAACTAAAGCACCCACCCAAGCGATTATTAAATTTAATAACACACTCCACGCACGGTTAATGAAATTTTATATATAATAAAAATTAACATTTAAAATCAATTTATATTTATAATGCCATTCTGCGTGCGGTGCGGAAATTCAAAATATAAATAAATCTAGGGCGGGCGTTATAGTAACAGTGAAAACTAAAAAGAATAATAGAACAATGATAACAAATAAAATCGTAAAACAAAATGGGCGGGAATTAGAAAAAAGTTATTATAATTCATCTTCCGATATATTGGTAATCTTTAATAATTTTTTCAAAAGTCCTATCTTTAGATCATCATTTTTATGCACTGGTACAGATATTCTTAAATCACTACCAGATTTTACATAAATATAATGGCTTCCGTTTATTCTAGCAAGAACCCAACCATGACTTTCTAATAATTTACAAAATTTTTTACCGCTTACGGTTTTCATAATACTACATCAATAGTTTTTATAATATTATCTTTATTATATTCTTCAATATCAACTGAAAGACATCCTTCAATAGCTTCTTTAATATTGAATTCTAATTCTTCCATAGTATCAGCTTGAGTAAAACACCCTTTTATAGATGGAACTTCTGCCCAAAAACCATCTTCATCTTGATGCACAATCACTTTAAAAACCATAATAGATACCTCTAAAATAATTATATTTAATATCAATAAAAAAAACAATATATTAGAAAATATATTTATCTTCAATTTTCTTTATATTTTCTATAACAGTATTATTATTAGAATATAATTCCAAAACTTTTTTATAATATTTCAATCAAAATTTTTCTAATTTAGATTTAGTTTCATTCTTTTTAAAAAATTATTAAAGATTAACATTTAAAACTCAATTACAATGAAGACCACTATTTTATAAATTATAGCATAAATAATTTTTTATATTTTAAAATTTTATTCACATACCCCACCCTTTTATTTATCTAACTCTATTTTGAAATTCTAATTTTTATTATATTTATAGCTTAATTAGAAACTAAAGCAGCCACCCAAGCGATTATTAAATATATAGACTTACTCTATGCACGGTTAATTACATTTTATATATAATAAAATTAACATACAAAATCAATTTATATTTATAATGCCATTCTGCGTGCGGTGAATAAAATTCAAAATCTAAATAAATCTTTGGCGGGAATTAGAATAAAATTAAATATATGAAGAAATTTAAAAAAATTGCTTGACTCTGGAGTAAACTTCAATGATATAATATAAATATATTTAAAAATTTATTGACAGATAATTTTTACAAGTTTATTATTTTATATAAAATTTAATAATATAAATTATTACAGGAATAAATGTCTTATATATGTATAATTAATTTTATATACAAAAATGCAGTCTTTTTTGGTTCTTTTGGACACAAAAAGAACTGGGGTGTGGGGTAAAGCCCCAAGTAAAACTATAAAAGACAATAACATAAATATTTATTAATTTTTAAAAAAGTTTAATAATAAAATATAAAAAGGAGATTTTAAAATGAAAAAAGCTATATTAATAACTATACTCTCAATATTGTATGTGCTGTCATGCAATAATTCATCGAATGCCCAAACAAGCATAAATACAGAAAATAATAATAACATATTACAAAATCAAAATAATTCTTCAAATGCAATGTATAATCAGGAACTTAAAAAAGCACCGATCAATATACAAACTAATGCAAACGGAAGAGTAAAATCAAGAGGATTTGCGGCTGTTTCTGCTAATATGGATTTTAAATATCATGAGTTTACAAGGCATGCAGTAGGAGACAATGATGTGCTAATAGAAATACTTTATGCTGGAATATGCCATAGTGATATTCATGTTGTTGAAGGCAAATCAAGCAATACTCCTTTAGTAGTAGGACATGAAATAGCGGGAAGAGTTGTGCAAGTAGGAAGTAAAGTAACAAAGTTTAAAGTTGGCGACTTTGCTGGTGTAGGCTGTATGGTAAACTCATGCGGACAATGCGAAAGCTGCTTAGATAATTTGGAACAATACTGTTTAAATAGAGCAGTTTATACTTACGGTTCAAGAGATAGATTCCATGATAATGAAATAACTCAAGGAGGATACTCTGACAATATAGTAGTATCTGAAAACTTTGCAATACTTATACCAGATAATGCCGAACTTGATAAGGTTGCTCCGCTTCTTTGTGCAGGTATAACTACTTATTCACCTATAAAAGTTATGAATGTAAAAAAAGGAGAGAAAGTAGGTATTGCCGGATTTGGAGGACTTGGATCTATGGCTGTAAAATATGCCGTAAAACTAGGAGCTGAAGTTACAGTTTTTGACATTACAGAAGATAAAAGAGATGATGCCTTGAATATGGGAGCAGTAAAATATGTTAATGTAAATAATCAAGAAGATTTAAAAAATGTTAATAATACTCTTAATTATATTATAAGCACCATACCAGCATACTATGATGTTAACATGTATATGCGTATGCTTAAAAGAGGAGGAACTATGTGTTTATTAGGACTTCCTAGAACTTCAAAAATGCCTACACTTACAGCAATGATAGGTACTCATGGCAGTAAAAAATTATTCGGCTCTTTAATAGGAGGAATAAAAGAAACTCAGGAAATGCTTAACTATTCTATAGAAAATAATATATACCCTAGCGTAGAAATAATAAAAGCTGATGCCCAAACTATAAAAGAAGCATACAGAAAAGTTATAGACGGCAAGGTAAAATTCAGATATGTAATAGATATGCGTACTATAAATAAATAAAAATCTTAATAAAATAAAGGCTGAAAATAAAAAATTTCAGTCTTTACTTTTAAATGATTAATTATTTATATTCTTTGAAAGTATTTTCATCTTTACCGCATATAGGACATTTATTCGGTGCTAAGTTAGCTTCAATATAACCGCAAGTTTCACATAAATAATACTTATCTGCTAAAGGCTTATTGTTTTGCAAATTATTTATAGCTTGGGTAAATAAAATATTATGTGCTTTCTCTACTTTTATTATGTTATTCATCTCTTCTGCCATTTCTTTTTTATTATCTTTATTTATTACTTTTAACAATTCAGGATACATTTTAGTATATTCATAAGAAGTCATTGAAGCAGCCGATTCTAAATTCTCAATATCTTCTCCTACTTTAGAATCTCCTACCTGAGCTTTTAAAATAGTATCTGTTATCTTATCCTGAATAGCAGCATCATATAAAATATTAGCATGACAGGATTTTGAATCAGAAACAGCCTGAAATAAATTAACTATAGCTTTATTTTTTGAAGCTGCAGAAAATTTAGCATAGGCAAAAGAAGAATTAATTTCCATGTCATAAGCTATAGATACGGCTTCTAAAGTGTTATTAGCCTCTTTTGAAGTTTGAGAATATAGAAAAAAACTGCAAATCAAAAAAATAGAAATTATTAATAATTTTTGTAACATAAATACTCCATATTAAATATATTTACTATAATATGTCCGCAAATACAGAAAAATCATTTGATAAATACTCATCAGATATTTTTATCTTGCATTTTAAATCCAAATCTTTTACTATATCGCAAACCATATTAAATACATCATCTTTTTTATAGTAGTAATATTTATCTCCGTATTTTTCTTTACAGGATATATCAAGCAGATTGAAGCATACGCCTTTTCTAGCAGCAATCAAGAAATTTTTTAAAGCATTTTTCAAAAACTCTTCATTGTTCCCAAGATTAAGATTAAATATGCCTGAAGAATATATATAATCAAAATCATCTTCAATATCAGAAGTCTTAAAAAAATCTATAGTCATAAATTGAGGATTAATATTTTTAAATTTTTTATTCTTAGCTCTTTCAATCATTTCAGGCATTATATCAATACCAATATAATAAGTATCAATATTCTGTTTATCTATATACTCAGCCAAATGCCCAAGTCCGCATCCCACATCAAGCAAAATAGATTTTCTTATATCAAAATGATTAAGCAAAGCCCTAAATCTAGCCTCCTGAGCATCTTTAGATTCCCAATCCAAAACCTGATATTCCGGTATATTAAAATCTTTTACCCTTTCAATGTAATGTTCTATTATTATTGATTTTTTATTGTTATTACTCATATACCCTTCCAAAAATATTATCTAATTTTTTACAATTATTTCAATGATAATTTATATATTGTTTTATGAGTGTAATTTTTATCAGAATCAAATATTATGCTTGGAAAATGAGGAAAGTTTACAGCTCCGGGTAAATACTCTGTTTCAAAACAAAATGCATTATGCTTATTTAAAACTGTATTTCTTACTTCTCTATTATTAAGCATATTTCCTGAATAAAAATGCATAGCGGGTTTTGTGGTATAAAGCTCTAAGCATATTCCTGTTTTTTCACTATAGCATGAAGCTCTTAATTTATTTAGATTATTATTTTCTTCATCAATATGAGACAATATATTTTTTTCATTAAATATAAAACAATTATCATAACCGTTTGCCTTTTCTATATCAGCACCTATTTTTTTTGTTTTAGTAAAATCAAAAGGTGTATTTCCTGTTTTTAATATCTCTCCTGTAGAAACGCATTCATCTGTTACAGGCAAGTAAAATGAAGAATCTATAAATAAATCATGATCATATATAGTACCTTCACCATTAAGATTCCAATATGCATGATTTGTAAGATTTATTGGTGTAGGAGCATTCACTGTAGCAAAATATTCTATAATTATTTCATTATCATCTGTTAAAGAGTATGTTATATCTATATCAGCATTAGCCGGATAACCTTCATCTCCTTCATTTGAGCTTAAACTGAATAATACAGAATGATTATCCAAAACTTTAGAGTCAAATTTTTGAAATGATATTCCTTTATCACCGCCATGTAAATGATGTTTTCCATTGTCATTTTTAGTTAATTTATATGTTTGTCCGTCAAGTGTAAATTCTGCATTTATAGTTCTATTAGCTACCCTTCCTACAGAAGCTCCTATATAATCATGAGGATTCAAATAAAATGAATAATCATCACTTCCGAATGATACCTGCACTTCATCGCCTTTTTTATCTTTGAAAAATACACCTGCTATTGAAGCACCTATATCTGTAAGTTTTAATACCATGTCATTTTTGTTTTTTAACTCATATAAAAGATAACCGCTTCCAAAATTTTTAACCTGCATACTATAAAACTCCAAATTATTTAATATTAATAATCAATACTAAATTATATCATTATATGTTTTTATTTCAATAAATATCAATAAATAATAATAAACATATTGACAATTATCGATATGTATGATACAATCTAAACATATCGATAATAATCGATATATAATTATTAAAGGATAATTTACAAAATGAAAGATTATAAAGAAGAAGCAATTATATTCAAAGCATTCTGCGATGAAAACAGACTTAAAATATTGGAAATGATTAAAGAAGGAGAAATATGTGCATGTGAAATTTTAGAAAAATTAAATATAGTACAGTCCACATTATCTCATCACATGAAAATACTTTGCGATTCAAAAATTGTAATAGGAAGAAAAGAAGGTAAATGGACTTATTATAGTTTTAATGAAGAAGGAATAAAAAAAGCAGAAAAATTGATAGGATATTACACAAATATATCATCATATAAAAAAGATGAAATAAAAAAAGAAAAATGTAAATGCTAAAGATGAGTTTTAAAGGATAGTACAATGAATAATAAAAAAGAAAATATAAGTTTTTTTCAGAAATATTTAAGTTTATGGGTATTTATATGTATGATTATAGGAATATTAATATCAAAATTTTTACAAGTAATACCAAACACATTAAATAAATTTGAATATGCAAATGTTTCTATACCAATAGCAGTATTGATATGGCTAATGATATACCCTATGATGATGAGTGTAGATTTTCAAAGCATAAAGAACATTACAAAAAATCCTCAGGGACTTTTTCTCACTTGGGTTGTAAATTGGCTTATAAAACCTTTTACTATGTTTTTTATATCATCTTTATTTTTTTATACTATATTAAATAATATAATACCAAAAGATTTAGCAAAAGAATATTTAGTTGGTGCCGTACTTTTAGGTGCTGCTCCTTGTACTGCAATGGTATTTGTTTGGAGTGCTTTAACAAATGGAAATCCTTCATATACCGTAGTTCAGGTTGCAACTAATGATTTAATAATACTCATAGCATTCGTTCCTATAGTAAAATTTTTATTAGGCATATCAAATGTTGCTGTACCTTGGGATACATTATTTTTATCTGTAGTATTATTTGTACTTATACCATTAACTGCTGGAATTATCACAAGAGTTTATGTATGCGGTAAAAAAGGAATAGAATATTTTAATAATATTTTTATACATAAATTTGATAATATTACAATAATAGGATTACTATTAACATTAATATTATTATTCAGCTTTCAAGGAAATGTCATACTATCAAATCCTATACATATAATTTTGATAGCAATACCTTTAATATTACAGACTTTTTTAATATTTTTCATAGCTTATATTGCAGCTTATTTATTGAAACTTCCCTATAATGTAGCTGCACCTGCCGGCATGATAGGGGCTTCAAACTTCTTTGAGCTTGCCGTTGCTGTGGCTGTATCATTATTCGGAGTTAATTCTGGAGCTGCACTTGCGACTATTGTAGGAGTATTAGTAGAAGTACCTGTAATGCTTACTCTTGTAAAAATAGTAAATGCAACAAAAAGTAAATTCACAAATTAATAATAGGCGGTAATAATGCAAAACATAATATCAATATGCAGAACTTTATCTATAAAAGGTAAATGTTATTACTCTAAATATTTTTAATAATTAAAATATAAAAAATATTAGAAGTTAATTAAAAAAATAAAATTTGGAGTTATAAAAATGGAAATCATAAAAACAATATTTATATTTATACAGGATCAAATTATATCAATGAAATGGCTAAATACATTGATAGGCAATATACTAAATAATTTTAGTTTATCAGAAACATTGAAAGGGGCATTACAATTCTTTTTTTATGATGTTATAAAAATATTTGTTCTTCTTTCTGTATTAATATTTTGTATATCATATATTCAGTCTTTTTTTCCTCCGGAGAGAACAAAAAAAATATTAAGCAAATTTAATGGAATATATGCAAATATATTAGCAGCATTACTTGGAACTGTTACTCCATTTTGCTCATGCTCATCAATACCTATTTTTATAGGATTTACTTCTGCAGGAATACCTATTTCTATGTCATTTTCTTTTTTAATATCATCGCCTCTTGTAGATTTAGCATCTATAATACTTTTATCAAGCATATTCGGTATGAAGATTGCTATAGCTTATGTTATTGTAGGACTTGTACTTGCTGTTGCTGGCGGAACTTTAATAGGAAAATTCAAAATGGAAAAATATTTAGAGGATTTTGTTAAAAATATAAAAACAAATAATACAGAATTAGAAATACAAACTATGACAAAAAAAGAAAGATTAATATATTCAAAAGAACAAGTTGTAGAAACTATAAAAAAAGTTTATTTATATATTTTTATAGGAGTAGCAATAGGAGCTTTTATTCATAATGTAATACCAGAAAGCTGGATAAATAATATATTAGGAAAAAATAATTGGTATTCCGTACCCTTAGCAACTTTAGTAGGTATTCCAATGTATGCCGATATATTCGGAACTTTACCTATAGCAGAAAGTTTATTTTATAAAGGTGCAGGAATCGGTACTGTTTTATCATTTATGATGGCTGTTACCGCTTTATCTTTACCTTCAATTATCATGATAAAAAAAGTTGTAAAGATGCCGCTGCTTATATTTTTTGTGTCAGTTGTAACTATTGGTATAATAATTATTGGATATTTATTTAATAATTTTTATTTTATATTTATATAATAAAAAAGGAGAAAATTATGTTCTTTAAGAAAAAATCAGAATGCTGCTGCGGAGGTTCATGTGAAACTTCATCTGATGAAAATGCTAGAATAAAAATATTAGGCACAGGATGCAGTAACTGTAAAAAATTAGAAGAAAATACTTTAAAGGCTTTAAAAGATATGGGACTTGATTTAACAGTGGGGCATGTTACTGATATAGATAAAATTGCCGCTTATGGGGTTATATCCACACCTAGCCTTGTATTAGATGATAAAGTATTGTCTTATGGAAAAGTGCTTACTAAAGATGAAGTCATTGCTTTATTAAAAGATAAATTGTAATAAATGTATGATTTTTTGATTTTTCAATTTGCAATTATTTTATATATACCTATAATATGTATAAATAAGTTTGGAGGCATATTATGGCTATAGAAAAAATTCAATTCGGCTGAGGCTGTTTGCCAGACCCTCTAGAGGAGGAGGGTGTAGAAAGAGAGATAGAAAAAATACTGCTTTTAGGCAATGATGATAAAAATTCTCTCGATATGCTTGATAATTTAAGAAAAGCTATATTGGAGTTAAATTTAGATTTATCCATAAAATATACAGACAGTAAAGGAATTATGTCATATTACGGAGTTATGACTTTGCCTGCACTTATAGTAAATGATGAGCTTATATCTTATGGAGAAGTCTTAGATAAAGAAAAAATCATCAATATTTTAAAAGAAAAATTATAATAAAATAATTAAAAGGAGTAAGTATGTCATTAAAAGATATTCTATTTGGAAGAGGAGGATGCGGCTGAGGACCTTCTATTAATCCCTTCGTTGAAGAGGAAACAAAAAAAGAATCGCCTGTAGAAGCTAGAATAAAAATATTGGGTACAGGCTGTTCTAAGTGTCAAAAATTAGAAGAAAATGTAATAGCTGCTGTAGAAGAAGCTAAACTTGATTTGGCAATTAAATATGTAGAAGATATGGCTGAAATCGCTTCGTATGGAGTAATGTCAACTCCTGCTCTATTATTAGATGATAAAGTTCTTTCTTATGGTAAAGTATTAAGCAAAGAAGATATCATCAAAATACTAAAAGAAAATTTATAATATTTTTTCTATTCTTAAAATTATAAAAGGTTAAATAATCAAAAAGTATTTAACCTTTTTCTTTTTTAAATAAACATTGAATTTTTTTTAATATTTATTTGACAATTAATCTTTAGTGTACTATTATAATATTTGTAACATACTAGTATATTAATAAGCAGAGGCGGTAATATGTCATATATAATAGGATTTGGAGAGATAATGCTAAGGCTCTCATCAATAGATAATGAAAGATTATTTCAGTCCTCAAAACTTAATGCAACATTCGGAGGCGTTGAGGCTAATATTTGTGTTTTAGCTTCTATATTCGGATTAAAAAGCAGATATGTAACTGCTCTTCCTAACAATGCTATTGGTAAAAAGGTAGAGGAATTGCTTTTAAGTCATAGAGTTGATACATCTGCAATATCTTGGGAAGGTAAAAGACTTGGAATATATTTTGTAGATCCGGGTAATAATTATAGAAGTTCAAATGTTATTTATGACAGAGAATATTCTTCTATTTCTCAGGCTCTAATAGAAGATTTTGATTGGGATAAAGTTTTTAATGATGCTTCATATTTTCATATAAGCGGAGTAACTCCTGCCATAAGTCAGACTGCCGCGGATCTTACACTATATGCTGTAAAAGAAGCAAAAAAAAGAAATGTGAAAGTTTCATGCGATATTAATCATAGAAAAAAACTATGGAAATACGGTAAAAAAATAGAAGATGTAATGCCTGAAATAGTCAAATATTCTGATATAGTATTTGCTAATGAATACGATGCTATTAAAATTTTAGGTGTAAAAAGTGATGTTGATGTTGATTCTGATATAAGCGATGAGGACTATAAATCCATTATGAATGAGTTAATAGATAAATATTCATTAGATATGGTAATAACAACTAAAAGAGAGGCTATAAGTTCAAATCATAATAATATATACAGTATGTTATATGCAGGTAAAAAATTATATAAATCAAAAAAATACTATATAAAAAATATTATTGACAGAATAGGTACAGGAGACTCATTTGCGGCAGGAATACTTTCCGGAATACAATTATTTGATAATTATCAGGATATATTAGAATTTGCTGCTGCTTCTTTCTGTATAAAACATAGCATACCGGGTGATTGGAATTTAACAACAAAAGATGAGGTAATAAATTTAATGAAATCCAAAGACGGATTGGATGTAAAAAGATAAATTCGCTATTTAAAATATTCAGGGAATTTATTTTTTAAAAACACCAAATCATCTTTTACATGCGTTAAATGTACTTCCATGAGAGGAATAAGTTTTCTTATGTTTTTTTCTTTTATATAGGAAAGTATATTTTTATGCTCTGTTAATGTTCTAGTTCTATCCATTTCCATTATATTGAATATTCTAGCTCTGTTAAAATGTTTTATAGAATCTCTTATCAAACTGAATGTCAATTTTTTGTCTGCTATTGAGAATAATAACTCATGAAATTCATTATCCAATTTGAGAAGTTCATAAACTTTATTAGTATTTATGTTCTTTTCATACTGTTCTATATTTTTATTTATTAATTTTAAATCTTTTTCTGTCTGATTCTTGCAAACTATTTTGATTATTTCTTTTTCAAGCACCATTCTCATAAAGCTAGTTTCTTCAACAATAGAAGTATCTATCAATGATACCATAGTTCCTTTTTGAGGGTATATTTCCATTAAATGCATCTTTTCAAGTCTTGAGAAAGCCTCTCTTATAGGAGTTCTGCTTATAGACAATACCTCGCTTACTATTTTCTCACTAATAAAAGTACCTGGAAGCAATGCCATATTGATAATGTTATATTCTAAACATCTAACAGCATAGTCGCCTATAGGCTCATTAATTTCTCTCTCTAATATTATTAAATTATCAGCATTATTGTTCTTAACTTTCGGCATAATCTGAAAATATATCCTTAAAATTATTTGTATAAAAATAAATCAGCTAATCGGCAAGCTATAATAAGCGGATAAATTTATTTGAATATACAAACATATTTTATTATTGCATACTATAAGCTGACTTTAAATTTAATATAATCTTTTAATAAAGATTGTATTAAAGATACATCATTTATGAAAAACTTCAAGCAATAAAAAATAAATAAATAAATCCAAAATATTACTTTTTTATAAAAAAATCATCATTTTTGTTGACAATGGATTTTATTTTTACTAAAATACTAGTATGTTAGTAAAGGAGTTTTATTATGAAAAAAGTTTTTATAACTATCATAAGCCTAGTATTATTTACAAATGGCATATTATTTTCTCAGCAGGCAGCAAATACTCAAACAAATCCTGCCCTTCAATTCTTTAATGTATATCCGGGTTCAATGAAAATGCTAAGTTTTTATGTTGAATACGCTTCAGGTGATTTAACAAGCTTAGGAACAGACCCTAAAGCAAAAAGAATGATGGAAAATTTTGATACAAAACTTACATATTTGCAAACATTAAAAAGTGTTCCATGGTTGGGATTTGGATTTATATTCCAAGCACAGTTTGACAATCCAAGCGTTTATGACCCTACTTGGAAAGAAGGCAGCAGACCAGGAAAAAATACTTCCAATCCATTTAGTAATATTGAATTAACAGCAAATGTACATTTCTTAAATACTTTTAGCTTAGGGCTTACTTCATCAGGGGACTTTGTATTTATGATGTATTTGAATAAAAGACTTCCTGATGTTGCAGCTTTCAAATCTCACTCTTTAACATTTATGGCTCAGCAGAATATATATATAAGAGGAAATCAGTACGACGCTAAAACAGGTGCTTTAACTCAAGGATGGTATGATGGTACTGAGTTTAGAGTAGCTTATCAAATGCGTTTCAATGATTGGTTTGCTTTAAGACCAGAAATACAATTCAAAATATTATCAGGTGCTCAAACAGATTTCAATAAATGGTATTGGATAAGATTCAATCCTCGTTTACAGTTCTTCCTAGAAGAATGGACTTTCTTCATCGAACCTAGATTATTCTATGGTGGTATATTCAAACAAGATATGTCTGCTTTAGGAATTGGTTCTTCTGAGTTTAATAAAAATGGATGGGGATTTGAACTTAAAGTTGGTATTGACTTGACAAAATTATTCTTTGATTAATTAATATATAAATATTATAGATTTACGGAGGAAATTGAATTTATGGTTAATTCTATGCTATATCCTAGAGAAAGCAGAACGAGAAGAGTTGTTGATATATCTGGAATGTGGGAATTTAAGATAGACTCAAACAATGAAGGAAGAAAAAACGGTTATGCCAACGGATTAAAAGATACTACATTTATACCTGTACCATCTAGTTTTAATGATCTTTTTACAGATAAAAATATAAGAGAACATGCCGGAGATATATGGTATGAAACATCATTCTATCTTCCTTTAGAATGGAAAGACAAAAATGTTAATGTTAGATTCGGCTGTGCTACACATGAAGCTACTGTATATATTAATGGAAAAGAAGTATGTACGCATGTAGGCGGATTTATGCCTTTTAATGCTCCTGTTAATGAAGCCGGAGTATTCGGAGAAAAAAATAAATTAGTAGTTGTTGTTAATAATGAGCTTAGCAATACTACATTGCCTTGCGGACATACAGAAACTAAACCTTCAGGCAAAAAATATATCAAACCTTCTTTTGACTTTTTCAATTATGCTGGTTTGAATAGACCTGTAAAAATTACTGTTACAAATAAAGAATATATTTATGATATAGATATATTATCTGAAGTAAACGGCAGTGATGGTATAGTAAATTATGAAGTACATACTACAGGTGAAAATAAAGTATTCATAAAAATATATGATGAAGAAGGAAAAGAAGCAGCAAGTGCCGAAGGAAAAAATGGAAAAATAGTTATTAAAAATGCTAAATTGTGGAATCCGAAAGCTGCTTACTTATACAAATTTGAAGCATGCATCAAAAACGGCGAAGAATTAATAGATGAATACTATCTTGACTTTGGAATAAGAACAATAAAAGTTGAAGGTACAAAATTCTTAATAAACGGAAAACCTTTCTACTTTACAGGATTCGGAAAACATGAAGACAGTGAAACAGCCGGAAGAGGTTATAATCCTCCTGTAATAAAAAGAGACTTTGAACTTATTAAATGGATAGGTGCTAATTCATTTAGAACTTCTCATTATCCATACAGTGAAGAGATAATGCAGGCTGCTGACAGAGAAGGTATAGTTATTATAGATGAAATAGCTGCCGTTGGTATGTTCGATGTGGGATCCGTATTAAATCCGGGGGCATCAAAAGCTGATTATTTCTCTTTAGAAGAAGTGCATACAAAAACTAAAGAAATTCATAAAAAAGCTGTAGAAGAACTTATTACAAGAGATAAGAATCACCCTTCTGTTGTTATGTGGAGCTTATTTAATGAACCTGATACTTCTAAAGATGAAGCTTTGCCATACTTTGAGGACATATTCAACTTTGCAAAAAGTATAGACAAACAAAACTTACCAAAAACTTTTGCTGCTATTCAGGCATCTGCTCCGGGTAAATGCAAATGTATGCATCTATGCGATGTAATTACATTAAATAGATACTACGGATGGTATTTCTTGGGCGGTTATGAAATAGATATGTCAGAAGAAAAATTCAGAGAAGAGATGAGCCTCTATAAAGATATGAACAAGCCTGTTATGTTTACAGAATACGGAGCTGATACTTATGCAGGTGTTCATAAACTCCCTTCTGTTATGTGGAGCGAAGAATATCAATGCGAATACTACGAAATGAACTTCAAAGTTTTTGATAGTTACGACTTTATAATAGGCGAACAGTTATGGAACTTTGCTGATTTCCAAACTACTGAAGGAATATTCAGAGTAGACGGAAACAAAAAAGGAATATTTACTAGAACCCGTCAGCCTAAAGCAGTTGCTCATTATATAAGAAGCAGATGGACTAAATTGCCGTTAGATTACAAAAAATAATAATTGAAAAAAACTATGGGTAGGAAATTAAAAAAACAATTCTCCTACCCTTTATAAAAAATAGGAGGTACACAGATAATGGATAATACAATTAATTATCATAGAGCCAAAATATGGCAGATAGCATTTTTTGCTTTTAATAACACAGCTACCAACTTATACATGTTTTTCATGTTTTTTATATCTTATTACGCTACAGGAATGCTAGGATTAGGAGTAGTTTTGGTATCTACACTTCTTACTGCTATGCGTATTTGGGATGCTATAACAGATCCTTTCGTTGGTTATTTACTAGATAAAACCAATGGAAAATTTGGTAAAAACAGACCTTTTATAGTTGCTGGAAATATTGTGATGATTATATCTTGTTTTATAATGTACAAATTTGCATATAAAGCTCCTGAAAATATGAGATTATTATTCTTTATATTGGTTTATGCTGTATATATTATAGGATATACTTTACAATGTGTTGTTACAAAATCTGCTCAAACTTGTCTTACTAATGATCCTAAACAAAGACCTTATTTTACAATATTTGACGGAAGTTATAATGTTGTATTATTTGCTGGCATGCAGATTGTAGTTTCTAAAGTATGGATACCAAAATACGGCGGTTTTAATGCTGAGTTTTTTAATACTTTCTTAACATTTACTATAATTGTATCTGCTATATTATCTGCACTTGCAATAATAGGATTATGGACTAAAGACAGAACAGAATATTTCGGACTTGGAAAACCTCAATTAATCACTTTTAAAGATTATTGGACTGTTATAACAAAAAACAGAGCAATACAAATGCTTGTAATTGCAGCTTCTACAAGTAAACTTTTTGTTACTATACAATCTAACTCTATAGTATTAGTTATGCTTTATGGTATAATATGCGGAAATTATGCTTTAAGCGGTGAGGTTTCTGCTATATATAGTATACCTAGTATAATTATAATAATATTGGGTATGAAATTTGTAGCCAGCCGTATGGGTCAGAGAAAAGCATTATTATTTGGTACTATAGGCTGTATAATATTTGCTGCTCTTCTATTATTATTATTTATCTTTGGAGAGCCTACTACTATGAGCTTTAAAAATCCTAATTTCTTTACTATAGCATTCATAGTATTATGGATATTAATGCAAGGTTTTGCTGGAATATCTACTAATATAGTTATACCTATGACTGCTGACTGTGCCGACTATGAAACTTATAGATCTGGAAAATATGTTCCGGGTTTGATGGGTACATTATTCAGCTGCGTAGACAAAATAATATCATCTTTCGCTACTACTATAGTAGGACTTTTAATTGCTATGATAGGATTCAAAACTACTCAGCCTACTCCTGATACTCCATACACAACAGGAATTTTCTGGGTAACTATGTTTTGTGTATTCCTTGCTCCTATGATTGGATGGGTATTAAATATAATAGCTATGAGATTCTATCCTCTTACTAGAGAGAAAATGGAAGAGATACAAGGAGCTATAGCTGAGATAAAAGCTAAAAATCAATAATATAATTTTTGCTTGACAGTTTATATTATTTTTGTAAAATTAATATACTAGTATACAACTTAGAGGCTATAAAATGAAAATTAATATTGAAAACTTAATAAACAATAAAACCTTTTTTGAAAAAAACAATATAGAAATACCAAAATATGATATAAAACAAATTAGAAAAAATACAAATGAAAAACCAACTTGGATTCATTTCGGAGCTGGTAATATATTCAGAGGTTTTGTTGCGAGAATAGCGGATACTATTTTAAATGATAATGTTATAAATACTGGTATAATAGCTGTCGATACACATGCTGCTGGAAGAGATGATGATTATGAAATGCTTGAAAAAGTTTATAAGCCTTTCGATAATCTCACTCTTTTAGCATCTATTAAAAGTGATGGGAATATAGATAAAAAAGTTATAGGAAGCATTACTGATATACTTCATGCTGATTTTATCAATTATTATGAAGAATTAAAAAAAATATTTATATCAGATTCGCTTCAAATAGTAAGTTTTACTATAACAGAAAAAGGTTACTCTATAAAAGATTCTAATGGTAATTATAATAAAATAGTTGCTTATGATATTGAAAATGAACCTAAAAAAGCAAAAAATATTATGAGTATTGCTTGTGCTATGCTTCTAGAAAGATATAAAAACGGAGCTTATCCTATAGCAATGCTTAGTATTGATAACTGCTCTAATAATGGAGATAAATTAAAAGATTCTATTATTGAAATAGCTAAGGAATGGGTAAAAAAAGGTTTCGCTGACAATGGATTTATAGAATATCTTGAAGATAATAAAAAAGCTGCTTTTCCTTTTAGTATGATTGACAAAATTACTCCTAGACCTTCTGAAATTATCTCAAAAAAACTTGAGAGTATAGGGCTTGAAGATATGCAGATATTCAAAGTAGGACATAATCCTATGGCTGCTTTTGTAAATGCTGAAGTGCCTGAATATTTAGTTATTGAAGATTTATTTCCAAACGGCAGACCTGATTTAAATAAAGCAGGAGTATATATTACAGACAGAGAAACTGTAAAAAACTCTGAAAAAATGAAAGTTACTACTTGTTTAAATCCTCTTCATACATCTTTAGCAATATTCGGCTGTCTTTTAGATTATGATTTTATATATAATGAAATGAAAGACCCTATATTAAAAAAGTTGGTTGAAAAAATAGGCTATGATGAGGGCATGAAAGTAGTTATTAATCCTAAAATCTTAAATCCAATGGACTTTATAAAAGAGGTTATAGAAGAAAGACTAGTTAATCCGTATATACCAGATTCTCCTAAAAGAATAGCAACAGATACTTCACAAAAAATACCTATCAGATATGGAGAAACTTTAAAATCTTATGTAAAAAACGGACTTGATACTTCTTCTTTAATTGGAATACCTATAACAATAGCAGCTTGGTTTAGATATTTAATGGGAATAGATGACAAAGGAAATACTATGGAAATAAGTCCTGATCCTATGCTTGAAGAATTGCAGAAACATATAAAAAACATAAAATTTAAAGATGTAAATAGTGTAGGAGATAATTTAAAGCCTATACTATCAAACAAAATTATATTTGCTTGTGATTTATATGATGAAAAAATAAATCTAGGAAACAGAATAGAAGAATATTTCAAAGAAATGATAATAGGTGTAAATGCAGTCAGAGAGTGCTTAAACAAATATATTAAATAAATTAAGGAGAAATTCTATTATGATAATGACTTTAAGATGGTTTGGAAAGAATTTTGATTCTGTTACTCTAAAACAGATTAGACAAATACCCGGAGTAAAAGGAGTTATAACAACTTTATATGATAGTAAGGTTGGAGAAGTTTGGAAAGAAGAAGATGTACAAAAATTAAAAAAAGAAGTTGAAGAATCTGGATTAAAAATATACGGCATAGAAAGTGTAAATATACATGATGACATAAAAATAGGTTTGCCTAGCAGAGATAAATATATAGAAAACTACATAAAAACATTAGAAGTTTTGGGAAAAAATGGAATTAATTTAGTATGTTATAACTTTATGCCTGTATTTGACTGGACTAGAAGCGATTTAGCAAAAGTAAGACCAGATGGATCCACTGTTTTATCTTATGACCAAGATATAATAGATAAAATAGATCCGCAAAAAATGTTTGAACAAATTGATTCTAGTTCTAATGGATTTGTTTTACCGGGATGGGAGCCTGAAAGACTAAGCAGATTAAAAGATCTTTTTGAAATGTATAAAGATGTTGATGATGAGAAATTATTTGAAAATTTAAAATATTTCTTAAGTGCTGTAATGCCTACTTGTGAAAAATACAATATCAAAATGGCTATACACCCTGATGATCCTGCTTGGCCTGTTTTCGGACTTCCTAGAATCATAGTTAATAAAGAAAATATTTTGAGAATGGTTAATAGTGTTAATAGTCCTTGCAACGGAGTAACTCTATGTGCTGGTTCTTTAGGTTCTAATCCTAAGAATGATATACCTGATATAGTAAGAAGTTTGAAAGGTAAAATTTTCTTTGCTCATGTTAGAAACCTAGAGCATACTGCCCCTGGAAAATTCCAAGAAGCAGCACATTTATCAAGCGACGGTTCTATGGATATGTTCGCCATTATGAAAGCATTTTATGATATAGGTTTTGAAGGACCTTTCAGACCTGATCATGGAAGAGCTATTTGGGACGAAGTATCTATGCCCGGATACGGACTTTATGACAGAGCATTAGGTGCTGTTTATTTACAAGGTTTATGGGAAGCTATAGAAAAAATGAGTAAATAATTGAACATATATCATTAATGCAATACGGTTATAAAAATTATAATTGTATTGCATTTGTTTTAATTTAAGAGGGATAAATATTATGAGAAATTTTATGGATAAAGATTTTTTATTATACAATGACACATCTAAAATACTTTTTCATGATTATGCTTCAAAATGCCCTATATTTGATTATCATTGTCATTTGAGTCCTAAAGAAATTGCTGAAAATAAAAAATTTAAAAATCTTACTGAAATTTGGCTTTACGGAGATCATTATAAATGGAGAATGATGAGGGCAAATGGAATAGATGAGAAATTTATAACAGGAGATGCTGAAGATTATGATAAATTTAGAGCTTGGGTAAAAACTGTTCCTAATTTAATAGGAAATCCATTATATCATTGGAGTCATTTGGAGCTTCAAAGATATTTTGATATTTATGAAATTATAAATGAGGATAATGCTGATATAATTTGGAAAAAAGCCAATGAAAAATTACAGAATATGACAGTTAAAGATATTCTCAAAAAATTTAAAGTTCATACAATAGGCACTACTGATGATCCAATAGATGATTTAGAATATCATAAATTAATCAGAGAAGGAAAAGCTCAAATAGGAAAAATTGATACAAATGTTGTTCCTTCTTTCAGACCAGACAAGGCAATTAATATAGAAATGCCGGACTTCAGCGAATATATAAAAAAGTTAGAAAAAGCAAGTTCTGTTAATATAAAAGATATAAAATCATTAGTTGAAGCTTTATACAAAAGAATAGATTATTTTAAAACTTTAGGCTGTGTATCAAGCGATTGTTCTTTGTCATTAGTGCCTTTTAATTTAGATGATGAAAATAATATAGATACTATTTTCAAAAAAGCTATGAATAAAGAAAAATTGTCTTTAGAAGAAATAGAAAAATATAAAACATATATACTTATTAAATTAACTCAAAAATATAAAGAATCAAATCTAGTTATGCAGATACATATTTCAGCTATGAGAAACAATAATGAAGTAATGTTTAAAAAACTAGGTGCTGATACTGGATATGATTCTGTAGGAGATTCTAATATTATAGAAAAATTATCATCACTATTAAAAACTGCCAATAATAACGGAGGACTTCCAAAAATTATTTTTTATAGTCTTAACAATAAAGATTATTATCCGCTTTCTACACTTATGGGCTGTTTTCAAGATGAAGGCATAAAAGGTAAAATGCAGCTTGGTTCTGCTTGGTGGTTCTTAGATAATAAAGACGGAATGAAAGAGCAGTTAAAAGTGCTTGCAAACAGCGGTTCTTTAGCCTTATTTGTAGGAATGCTCACTGACTCAAGAAGTTTTCTTTCATACTCAAGGCATGAATATTTTAGAAGAATACTATGCAATTTAATAGGAAAATGGGCAGAAGACGGCGAAGTGCCTAATAATATTAAATATTTAGGAAGTATAATAGAAAATATATGTTTTAATAATTCTAATATTTACTTTAATAGTTAAGTATGATAAATTAAAATAAGTAATAATTTTTTTAATCTAAAAATAATAAAAAATTTTACGGAGCATTTATGTTTGAAAAATATATACAAAATAAAATTATACCTGTAGTAGTTGTAGAAAATGAAGAAGAGATAAGAAATATAGCCGAGCTTTGTTTGGAGTTTCTGCCTTCTATAGAATTGACACTTAGAACAGAATACGGATATAAAGCTTTAGAGATATTAGCAAAAGACTACCCTACTCTTCCAAGGGCAGCTGCTACTGTTTTAAATACAGAACAAGTTGATAAAATACTTGATTTAGGAACTAATTTAATAATAAGCCCGGGGTTTCAGCCTGTAATGTTGGAATATGCTAAAACTAAAAAATATAATTATATACCGGGAGCTGCTACTCCTGCTGAACTTGAGCAGTGTTTAGCTTATGGGCATAAATATATAAAATTTTTCCATGCTGGTTTATTTGGAGGAATTAATTGGATAAAAAATATAGCTCCTGTTTATCAGCATACAGGTGTTAAGTTTATGCCTTTGGGTGGAGTAAGCATTGACAATGTAAAAGAATATTTGCAAAACAAAAATGTATTTGCATGCGGAGGCTCTTGGCTTTGTCCTAGAAACTTGATGGAAGAGAAAAATTGGAAAGAAATAAAAAGAAGATTTGAAGAAGCTCATAATTTAATAAAAGATTTGTAAAATTAATAAAACTTTTTTATTGTTTTTATATCAGCTTTTATATATATAATAAGTGATTATAAATTTATAAAAAATAAATTTGCATTCACTTATTATTTTTTGTATAATCTATATATTGTAATTTTAATATAATAATAGGACAATAATATGATTAGTGAAGAAAATAAATATTTTTATAGTGCATTGAATAATATACAAAATAAAAAATACGATGAAGCTATTGATGATCTGATTAAAATTATAGAAATAGATCCTCATAATTTAGATGCCTATCATAATTTAGCAAGAGTTTATTATGATATGGAAAATTACGACAAAGCAATAGATACATACAATAAATCTATAGAAATATATCCGCATGACAGCGATACATATTATTACAGAGCAGAATCTTATTTAAACAAAAAAGATTATGATAAAGCTATAGAAGATTTAGAAAAAAGCATATTAAAAAATGAAGCGTATTCTGATGCTTATTATTTAATGTCTGTAGCTTATAGAAAAAAAAAGAAATATAAAAAGGCAATAAAATATTTAAAAAAAACATTAGAATTTAATAATGAAGACTATATAGCATATTATGATCTATACAAACTCTATGGTATACTTTCAAATTATAAAAATGACGAAGCGATAAAAGAAAAATATTTACTAAAGTCTAAAAAATTCTTACAGAAATCTGCCGATTTAGGATATGAAAAAGCTATAGAAAAATTAAATAATGATGCAAGTAAATAATAGTTTTTAAGTATTAAATATCTAAATATAAAAATTGTGAGTGTATAGAAATTCGCCAAAGGCGGCTATACATTTTTAGCATACAATTTTTATTAGCAATAATAAAATAGCTTGCAATATTATAAATATAAACTATTATATAAATGATAAGAATTATGATAAAAGGAGATTACAATATATGTCAAAAAAAGTTTTAGTACCTTTAGCTGAAGGAGTTGAAGAAATTGAAGTTGTAACAATTATTGATGTTTTAAGAAGAGCAAATATAGAAGTTGTAACTGCTTCTTTAACTGATAATTTAGAAGTAAAAGGAGCTCATAATATTATAATAAAAGCAGACACTTCTTTTGAAAAAATAGTTAACTCTGATTTTGATGGTATAGCACTTGCAGGCGGTTACGGCGGAATGAATAATTTAAAAGATGATAAAAGAGTATTAGAAAAACTTAAAAATATGTATGAAGCTAAAAAATTAGTATCAGCAATATGTGCTTCCCCTATAGTGCTTGGAGAGGCTGGTGTTATTAAAGGAAAATACACTTGTTATCCTAGCTGTGAAAGTGCTGTTAAAGGCGGAGAATATGTAGAAAAAGATATTGTTGTATGCAATGATAATGTTATCACTTCTAAAGGTCCTGCTACTACTGTATTTTTTGCTTTAGAGTTAGTTAAATATTTAAATGGTTCTAATGAAGAATTATCTAATGCTTTATTAGTTAATCTAATAAAATAATAAAAAGATATTGATTTTATTAATCTTTTATATATAGTATAACAATATATATAAAAGATTTTTTAAGGATTATAAAATTGAAAGTTATTATACCGGCAGCCGGAGAAGGCACTAGATTAAGACCTCACACAATTACAAAACCAAAACCAATACTTCCTATAGCAGGTTCTACAATTATAGATTTCATAATGACTGAAATATCTTCAATACAGGATTTAGAAGAAGTAATATTTATAGTTGGATATTTAAAAGATAAGATGATTGAATATTTAACTGATAAATATAAAAATATAAAACTTAGATTCGTAGAACAAAAAGAGTACAAAGGTTTAGCTCATGCAATATCGCTTACAAAAGAATATATAAAATATGATGATAAAATATTTATTATTTTGGGTGATACTATATTCAAATTAAATCTTTCAAATATAGTAAGCAAAAATGAAAACTCTCTCGGAGTATGCGAAGTTGACAATCCAAGCAGATTCGGAATAGCAATATTAAATGAACAAGGTATTATAACAAAATTGGTTGAAAAACCTCAAGAACCTATAGGCAATTTAGCTCTTACAGGAATGTATAATATAGTAAATACTAAAGAATTATTTGAAGCTATAGATTATATTATTAAAAATGATATAAAAACTAAAAATGAATATCAGCTTACAGATGCTTTAGAATATATGATAAAAAACTCAATAATATTCAAAACATTCAAATTAGACGGCTGGTATGACTGCGGCGAAAAAGCCACTATGATAGAAACAAATAAATCTATTATTAAACATGATATATTAAGTAAAGGTATAAAAGACACCGCTATAATACCTCCTGTATTTATAGATAAGGATGTAAAAATAGAAAATTCAGTAATAGGACCTTATGTACATATTGGAAAGAACTCTAAAATAGAAAACTCTATAATAAAAAACTGCATTATATTTGAAGAAGTAAATATATCTAATGCCTTTATGGATAATTCTATAATATCTGAAAAAGTTACATATAAAGGAAAAACTACTTCAATGGATATAGGAGCTTCTATAACCATAGAACAAAATTAGTATTTAATCTGAAATATTAAAAAGGAAGTTATCATTTATAAATAGATGACTTCCTTATTTTTTATAATGTAGCATTCATAAATCCCATTACAATAAATTGCAAAAAACTCACAAATAAAAATATTCCCGTATCCATTATCAAAAGAGAATACGGATAATTAGTAAGCATCATTGAAAATCTTACCTTGTCTGCTATTATTAAAGATGAATATGTTAAAAATCCTACAAATAGTTTTATATGTTCTCTCAAAGGAATAAAATAAAAAAATACCATAAAAAATAATGCTATTAATAAACTTTGAATAAAAGAAAAAAACTCGGAGTAATAGAGCATTTTAATTCTATTATTCCAATTACGGACTCCGGGCAATATCTCTCTTCTATAATAAAATTTTTTAACCGATTGGAATTCTAATATAAATCTAGTAGCTAAAAATCTAACCACATAACAAGCCAAAACAAACTCTAAATATTTTACTATTATATTTTCCATAATCAAAAATTATATAAATACCACTCATCGCAATTCTTACAAAAATCTAATTTCTTAGAAACATTATCTAAAAAATAATTTTCAATCTTTTTCCATATATCCTCTAAATTTTCATCATATATAGAAGCTATTTTCTTTTCTTTGTTTATATCAAATCTGCAAATATAAATATCCCCATAACTATCTATGAATAAATCCCTAGCCAAATGCCAGCATCCTATATTAATAATAGGTGCCATATCCCCCACTCTATTATCATCTATAATACCCCTGTAATTATAATATTTCTGCATTATAATATCTATTTTATATTTATCAAAATATTTATAATAAGAAGCTAAATAATCAAAATTATCTTTTTGTTTTGTTATCTGCAAATAAGTATTTTTAGGCTCTCTAAGCAAATAATAATCTATATTAGACATAATAGTTTTTATATCACCATTATCATATATCTTATTATAAACATCTTCTTCTACAGTATCTAAATGTATAATAACATTAAGATTGCTTCTCTCTGACTGCATAGATAATAATCTTTTAGCCTTGCCGCTGTCAAGAAGCAAAGCATTAGTTTCTAAATATACCTGAACATTTTTATTTCTTGTAGAATATTCTAATATATCAAAAATATCTTTATTCAAAAGAGGCTCATAATAACTTCCTATAGAAATATGAAAATCGCCGCAAAAATTATAAAGTTTATCATAAATATTTTTAAACTCATCTAAAGTAATATTTTTTTCTTCTTTTGAAAGTTCATTTTTTATAGTTTGATTTTTTAATAAATATTTATTGAACACATTTTGTCTATTACTAATATCTATCTCTATAAATGACGGCAATGTTCTTCTAATACTTGGATTTTCTTCTATTGCCTTAACCATTTCATTATAATCTTTATAGTCTATAAGTTTTTTTATTAAAATAGCATTTCTTTTACTATCAGCGAAAAGATGAAGTCTGTAATATCTCATATCATGTTCTGATATAAGTATTTCTATTTCAAAAAAATTCGGATCAACAAATACAATATTGCTTATCGCATTTTCACTTACTTTAATATCTTTTGTTTTTATAATGTTAAATAATTTCTCAAATGCGGTTCTTCTTATTATAAAAGGCACTATACCAGAAGGATAATTTTCGCCATAACTAAAATACGATATATTTTCTTCATGTATCTTAGTTAATTTAATAGTTTCATCAGCATTAAATAAAGGCATATTGCATGGTATATAAATTATATTATCATAATTCTCACTTTCCGCATATATATTATTTAAATAATTTTCTATTTTTTCAAGATCATTATTTTCTATATATTTAACATCGCAATTTAATTTCTCTTTTAAAGTATTTATCTTATCATTAAAAATATTATCAAATATTATAGAAAACTCATTAGAAAAAGTTCTGTCAGCTAATATTAAAAAACTCATTTTTTACCTCTTATTAAATTAATTAAATATAATCCATAATATTATCAGGACTTCTTGATATCAAACCGCATACCTTGCATATATACAAGCTTTTTTCTGAATTATCATCATAATCAGCAATATCAATATCCTTCAAATTATTAATATCATTATTTATTATTTCAGCAAAATTAGAACATCCGCAATAGGAACATCTGTAAATTAAATCCTCTGGTATATCATCTATATATATTCTTTCATAGCGATTATATTTTGATGAAAATTTTATTCTGTTATTTATATATCTATGAGGAAAAATTTCTATATATTCATCTAAAGTAATTTTTTTCAAAGAATTAGATTTTATATCATCTATTTCATTTTTTCCTATCATTAAAGCATTAAACTGATTCATAGAAATATTATGTAAATTAATCAAATCATTAAATATTTCATCAGTAAGTTTATAATTGTCTAAAGTTAGATATTCAGGATAATCACTAACAATAAGTTTTAATTCTTCTTTGTTTTCTTTAAAATATCCAAATTCACCGAATAAATATTTATCATCTTTATGATAAGCAAATAATCCAATCAAAGAATCATAAGTTTCATAAGAATCATTTCCGCTATAAGAATAATCAGCATATAAAACATTATCAAAACTTTTTATATATCTAATAACAGGATCATCATCATATAATTTATGAATAATCTTTTCTTCGCCTAATATATTTTCTATATCTTTCATAAAGCATTAATCAGAATATGAAGCAAGCATATCCTCTTGTTCCTTTTTAAATAAAGCATCTGTTATCTCTGTAATTTCTCCATCCATAAATCTATCTAATTTATACAAAGTAAGATTTATTCTATGATCCGTAACTCTATTCTGAGGGAAATTATAAGTTCTTATTCTTTCACTCCTATCTCCTGAACCAATCTGCTCTCTTCTTTCCTTAGCTTCTTTAGCCTTTCTCTCAGCTTCTTCTTTCTCATATATTCTAGCACGAAGAACTTTTAATGCTTTTGCCTTGTTCTTGTGCTGACTCTTTTCATCTTGACACTGCACAACCAATCCTGTAGGTAAATGAGTAATTCTAACAGCACTGTCAGTAGTATTAACAGACTGTCCTCCAGGTCCGCTTGAACGAAATATATCAACTCTTATATCCTCATCTTTTATAACAACATCGCTTTCCATAGCTTCAGGCATAACCGCAACAGTAGAAGCAGAAGTATGTATTCTTCCTCCGGACTCTGTAGCAGGTATTCTCTGTACACGATGAGTTCCGCTTTCAAATTTTAATGTTCTGTAAGCATCTTTTCCGGATACTGAAAATATCACCTCTTTATATCCTCCAAGCTCTGTAGGGCTAGTATCTATTATTTCCATTTTTAAATTAGTTCTCTCTATAAAACGAGTATACATTCTAAATAAATCGCCCACAAATAAAGCAGATTCATCTCCTCCCGTACCAACTCTAATCTCAACTATAATATTCTTACCGTCATTCTTATCTTTAGGAAGCAGAAGAAGTCTAAGCCCATTTATTATATCTTCTTTTTTTTGATTAAGCTCTTCTATCTCTAGTAATGCCATGTCTTTAAGTTCTTTATCAGTATCAGTATTATTAATCATTTCATTGGATTCTTCAATTTCTTTTAATACTGTTTTTAATTTTTTATATTCTTCTACAATATCTTCAATTTCTGATTTTTTTTTCATCAAATCCTGTATAAGTCTGTTATCTTTTATATTAGCATCATTAAGTTTCTGCACTATATCTTCATAAGTTTTTTCTACCAATGACAGTTTATCAATTATTGACATAAAATAAATTTCACTCCAAAAAATAAATATAATTATATACAAATAATGATATTTATCAACTATTATATAATTTTTGATAATTATTAATTATTTACTTACACTATTAAAATTAGCTTCAAAATCTATATTAATATGTGTATAATTAGAATTAATAGCAGAACCTACTATAATACTGTTAGGATAACTCCAAGTTCTTAGAGGTATATTAAAATATCTTAATATGTCCTGAGATTTTGAAAGCTGTATTGTAAATATATAATCAGGATTAATATTTTTTGATATTTGAGATTTTATATAAGTATCCAAAGATTCTCCGTCATAAATGCTGTCTATAATCGTTTCTATAGCCTTTTCATTCTCACTAACAAAATATACTTTATCTATAAAAGTATAATAAAACATATTTCCATTATTTAAATCATAAGAATATATATAATGATTATTATAGTTTCTTTCTTTTTTGATAAGATTATTATACTTTTCTAATAATGCTATTTCCAATTTAGGCAGCAAATCAGCATCATTTTCTATATTAAAAATTATCACAGGATAAATTAATTCAGATCTTTTTGCTTCTATATATGCAGCAGCCATTTCACCATACAAATCATTTATAATGCTTCCAAATGAATAAACATCATTCATCTTTGTAAATAGATTGTATAATTCTGAATAAAGTTTATTATTATGATCCATTTTCAAATCATTATATATTATAGGATAAAGTCCTGCTAAATATGACTTTAATGCAAAATACATAACAGTTTTTTCTTTAGGCAAATAATTCTGTATATCTATGTTGCCTTCTAAACCATAAAGAGAATATCTTTCAGATCCTCCATATTCATAATCAACAAAAATATCAATTAATCCGTTATCATCATTTATTTTAGCATTTCCATATATGATATATGCCTTATTAAAATATTTTAACGGCGTAAATAATAAAGATCCTTCGCAATTATTATAATCAAAAAGCTGTTTATTAACATAGAAAGAAATATCAGATTCATATTTATTTTCAACATTATTGAGCAATCGTATTTCATTAATACTTTCAGCATCTGAATTTAGAAAATCAATTAATTTTTTTATATGATTATAATTTTTAGTAACTATCAAAAGTCCCTTATAAAAATTAAAAAATAAATAAGGGCTTCCATTATCTAAAGCATATATTCTGCTTCCATTATAATTAATTTTTTTTACTTCATAAGTAATATTATCTATAGTCAATCTTTCAGAATTAAAGAAAAAACGGAATATAAAAGAATTTAATCTTCCTATATCAAATAAATAAAAAATTTCTGAATTATCCAAATTTCCATTATATCCCCAAAAAAGTAAAGCGGCATTTCTTCTTAATATAGGTTTGGAAGCCATTTTAACAAAAAAATTATCATTTGTTTTTAGTCTATCTGCAAATGCATCTGCCTTTCTAAGCAAAATAGAAAAGTCATACATAGATTCATCATGAGATATTCTATATGCATATATGGAATCTGAAAATTTAAGCAAACTTTTATCAAGACTTTTAACACTTACATAGGCAATATTATCTTTAGGTATTTTGACTTCGGACATATCTTTTTTATGAAGTCCATAAGGAAAATATCCAAATATAATAAATAAAGAAATTATTACTATTAATATAATAGATAATATACAAAATAACTTAATCTGTCTTTGTCTTTTGATACTTACCATAAAAAATTATTTCCTTAACTATATATATTATCTATATTATTTTTATTTTCGTCAAAATTTAATAATGTTTTAATAAAAAACCGATTCAAGTTTATCACCTGAACCGGTCTTTATTATATAGTCTAATAAATAATTATGGTATTATTTATTAATAGATTCAACTATAGCGTCTACTAAAGCGTCCATTTCGCCTACATTAGCAGCTTTCATAGAAGAAGAAACAGAAACTTGAGCATCTAAAATCTCACATTGTTTCAAGTTAGCTTCAATGAACTCTTGCATCAAAGTACCAGATTTAGGAGCCCAAGAACCATTTTCTATGATAGCAAACTTACGTTTTTGAACATTAAGAGCTCTCATATCATCTAAATAGTTATGCATTGGAGGATAAATATTTAGGTTGTAAGTAACAGAAGCTAATACAATATGGCTCAATTTGAAAGTATCAGAGATCAAGTAAGAAACATCAGTGCTTGATACATCATGCATAGCTATATTAGTAACACCTTTTTCAGCTAATTTAGCAGCTAAAACACCAACCATATTTTCAGTATTACCATACATAGAAGCATATACGATTAATACACCTTTTTCTTCAGGTTCATAAGTACTCCATTTGTTGTATTTATCAAGGATATAACCTAAATTGTTTCTCCAAACAGGTCCATGTAAAGGACAGAACATTTTAATTTTATCAATAATTCCGCCAGCTTTTTTGAGCAAGTTTTGTACATGAGGACCATATTTACCAACGATGTTAGTATAATATCTTCTAGCCTCATCTAACCAATCTCTATCGAAGTTAACTTCATCATTGAAAAGTCTTCCGTCTAAAGCGATGAAAGAACCGAAAGCATCAGCAGAGAATAATACTCCATTAGTAGTATCAAAAGTAACCATAGCTTCTGGCCAGTGTACCATTTGAGCAGCAACGAAAGCAACTTCATGCTTACCAAATTTTCTGCTATCGCCTTCTTTAACTTGTTCTTTTTTATCATCAGGAATAGTAAATCCGAATTGATCCATAAACATGAAAGCTTTTTCAGTAGCGATAACTTTAGTTTCAGGGTGTCTTATTAAAACTTCATCTATAGAAGCAGCATGATCTGGTTCCATGTGGTTAATAACCATATAGTCAAGTTTTTTACCATTTAAAACATATTCTAAGTTATCTAAGAATTGTCTGCAAACAGCCCAGTCAACTGTATCAAAAAGAACTGTTTTTTCATCTAAAAGAACATAAGAGTTATAAGAAACACCTTTAGTTAAAGGGTGTACATTTTCAAATAGAGCCAAGCGATGTTCATTCGCTCCAACCCAATATAAATCTTCAGTAACTTTTCTAACGCAATGCATTATTTTCCTCCTCAAAAAAATTATTAATTTAAATTTTAAGCCTTAATGAAATTAGCTTTTTCTTCACTACATTCAGGACATACCCATTCATCTGGAAGAGCTGTAAAGTCTGTACCTGGAGCTATTTCAGATTCAGGATCGCCAATGAATGGATTATACTCATAACCACAACCGCTACATACATAGATTTTAGGTATTTCGATTGTTTTCTTAGGAGTAATTTTTTTCATTTTCTTATATGGTACTTCTGCAGGTTTTTTAGCACCTGTATCAAGAGCTTTAGTCAATAATGGAAGAATCTCTTTAACATCTCCAACGATACCATAGTCAGCATTTTTGAATATTTTAGCAGAAGCTTTCATATTGATAGCAACTATTATAGAAGCGTTTTTGATACCTTTCAAGTGTTGGTTAGCACCAGAAATACCGCAAGCTATATATAAGTTACCGTTGAATTTTTGACCTGACATACCAACATATCTGATGATAGGTAAGTATTTCAATTCTTCAGCAACAGGACGAGAACAACCTATAGCAGCACCAGCAGCTTTAGCCAAGTCCTCAACAAGTTTCATATTTTCTTTAGCACCAATACCTTTACCAGCAGAAACAACTCTTTCAGCATTAATAATAGGTGTATTAATATCAATACCTACAGAGAAATCAATTCCATCTTTTTTAAGTGCAGCTACTAAAGCATCAACTTTGTCTTGAGCTGAACCTTCTTTGAAGATGATATTTCTTCTTTCACCAGTAATAGGACCTTTTTTAGCCATAGGACCAGCAACAGCAACAGGAGATTTAGGCATTTTACCAAGAATAGCAGCAGAAATAACAACTTTTTGTATTTCACTTGTACCTTCATAAATAGTACAAATTTTAGCATCACGGTAAGCTCTTTCTACTATATAAGCACCTTTAATATAACCGTTACCACCATGGATTTGAAGTGCTTGGTTTACAACTTCCAAACCTATTTCAGAAGCGTATAATTTAGCCATAGCAGATTCAGTACCATAAGGTTCATGTCTGTCTTTTTTAGCAGCAGCACTGTAGATAAGAAGTCTAGCAGCACGTAATTTAGTAGCCATATCAGCAAGTTTGAAGCCGATAGCTTGTTGTTGAGCTATAGGGCGTCCGAACTGTATTCTTTCTTTAGAATAAGCAACAGCAGCTTCATAAGCACCTTGAGCAATACCTAATGCTTGAGCAGCAATACCAATACGACCGCCGTCAAGAGTTTGCATAGCGATTTTGAAACCTTGTCCTTCTTTACCAAGCAAGTTTTCTTTAGGAACTTTAACATTATCGAAAAGTAATTGAGCTGTAGCAGAAGCACGGATTCCTAATTTGTCATATTTTTCACCAAATTCGAAACCTTCCCAGCCTCTTTCAACTATGAAAGCACTGATACCTTTAGTTCCGATACCAGGAGTAGTAACTGCAAATACTACATAAGTTTCAGCTTCTATAGAGTTAGTAATGAATATTTTTTCACCATTTAATATATAGTGATCACCTTTTAATTCTGCAGTAGTTTCTGTACCGCCTGCATCAGATCCAGCTTCAGGTTCAGTTAAACCGAAAGCACCTAATTTTTTACCTTCTGCAAGAGGAACTAAATATTTTTTCTTTTGTTCTTCAGTACCGAAAGCATAAATAGGATAAGAACCTAAAGAACAGTGTGCGGATAAAATTACACCCATACTTCCATCTACTCTTGAAAGTTCTTCTACAGCTATAGCATAAGCGATATTGTCAAATCCTGCTCCGCCGTATTTTGTTTCAAAAGGCAAACCCATTATGTCTAATTTAGCTTTACCTAATTGTTTTACAGCTTCTGTTGGGAATTTACCTGTTTGATCGTGCTCATGAGCTATTGGAGTTACAACTTCTTCAGCCCATGCTCTAATTTTGGCACGAAGTTCTTCATGCTTTTCTGTTGTTTTAAACATTTGCTTCTCCTTATAACAATATTATTTAATTAATAGTATATAAAATGATAATCAATTTTCAAATTTATTTATTGCTTTTTCTCCAAATTTTAGCTTTTTCTGCTTCTTTAATTAATCCGTCTCTCAAGTCTGGATGTGCTATTGATATTAAAGCCTCAGCTCTTTGCCAAGTAGTCAAACCTTTCAAATTTACTTTACCATATTCTGTTACTACATAATGAGTATTAGCTCTTGTATCTGTAATTACTGTACCGCTAGAGAAACTAGGAACTATTCTTGATTTTAATTGTCCGTCTTTACCTGTTACAGTTGAAGATAAACATATAAAGCTTTTACCGCCTTTAGATAAGTAAGCTCCTAATACAAAGTCTAATTGTCCGCCGGCTCCGCTTATATGTTTGAATCCTGTTGATTCAGCACTTACTTGTCCGAATAAGTCTATTTCTACTGCATTGTTTATTGACATGAAGTTATCTATAGAAGATATTACTCTTACATCATTAGTATAATCTACAGGAGCTGATAAACATTCTGGGTTATTATGTATGTAATCATAAAGTTTTTTAGTACCGGCACCGAATGCATAAGTTTGTCTGCCTTTGTCTATATTCTTTTTAGAGCCTGTGATTTTACCTGCTAAAGATATATCAACAAAAGCATCTACATACATTTCTGTATGAACACCTAAATCTTTCAAGTCTGATTCTGCTATCAATGAACCCACAGCATTAGGCATACCGCCTATACCTAATTGCAAGCAAGCACCATTTGGTATTTCTTCTACTATAAGTTTAGCTACTGTTTTATCTACTTCTGTAGCTCCGCCTGCTGGCATTTCTTTTATAGGAGGATTGCTTCCTTCTACTATCATATCTACTTGATTAATATGTACTGCCTCGCCTCCTATATGGCTAGCTCCTAAACATCTTGGCATATTTTTATTAACTTCTACTATAACACATTTACATCTTTCTATCATAGCCTGCATATGTGATGAACAAGGTCCGAAATTAAAGTAACCGTTCTCATCCATTTCTGATACTTGGAACATTGCTACATCTATTCCTCTTGGCAAATCTCTATAATATCTAGGCATTTCTGAATAACGAATAGGATCATAAAAACAAAATCCTCTGTCTACTGCTTTTCTTTCTAAACCTGCCATATGCCATGAATTCCATGTAATATGTTTTTCTGGATTTTCTATTTTGAAAATCTCAGGCTCCCACATCAATATACCGCCTCTGAAATTAAGATCTGTTAATTCAGGCAGTCTTTTTGCTAGAGCTTTGTCTAATTCTACTGCTGTAGCAACTACCCAGCCATAATCAATCCAATCTCCAGATTTAACAACTTTTACTGCTTCATCAGCTGTTGTTAATTTTTGTTTGTATAATGCTTTAAAATCCATAAAAAACTCCCCACTTAATATATTTTGAATAAAATTAATCTTTTTTTAACAAACTCTAGTATAGTAAAATAAAATTCAATTGTCAATTAAATTTTCATTTCTAAACATTTTTTTTAATTAATTTTTATTTAAATCAGTAGTATTTGTTAATAAATATCTATTATTGTGAATAAAATCATATTATATATAAAAACAATACTTATAAATATACTTTTAATAAAAATAAAGCAGCATGATGCAAAGATACATACTTATTTTTATTTTTCAATATACTTTTTCTTAAAGATCTGACAATTACATAATAATTTCTAAAAATATAATACATCATAGCAGCTTTAATATATACCCGGGATTAGTATAAAATATAAATAGCATAAAAAACTCTATTTGAAAACTTAAATTAATAAAATTTTTATTTCTAAAAATATATTTTTCATTTAAGAATTTCATAATTACATATTAATTTCAGCAAATATGATAAATCATAGCAAGTTTAATATATACCCGGTATCGGTATAAAACGCAAACACTATAAAAATCATACCTGAAAATTTATATAATAAACTTATTTCAAAACTAATTTTATTTATTAATTGCGTAACTAGCCCTGCCAAATCCATCTCCAATTCTTTTGTGCTGTAGGTAAGAAATATACCCAGCAATAGAACAAAGTAAATCTTCGTAGAAAGACTGCATTTTTATAGCTTGAATATGTAATTTACACGAATATAAAGCATCTATTCGTAAATATTAAATTATATAAATTGAGCATAAAATAAAAAACTCGTAAAATTATTTGCCAAATAGTTTTGAAACAAGTCTAATATATTATATTGACTTTATATAAAATAAAATATAATATTATAATATAATATTTTTATTAGGAGTTATCTGTGTACATAAAAAAAATATTATTTATTTTTATATCGCTGATAATACTTTCCTGTAATAATCAAAATTATATTGCAAATTCAAATAAAGAAATAATTATTAATATGGGAAGTTCTCCTGTAAATATTGATCCAACATTAAACTCTATAGGAGTAGTTAGTACTTATATACTGCATTCTTTTGAAGGACTCACGAAAATTGACAAAAATAATGATATAAGGCCGGGAATGGCTGAAAAATGGGATATTTCTGAAGATGGAACTACATATACTTTTTATTTAAGAACAAATGCAAAATGGTCTGATGGGAAACCGGTAACGGCTAAAGATTTTGAATATAGCTGGAGAAGAGCTTTGGATAAAACTTTAAATGTACCGTATGCATATATGCTTGAAATAATAAAAAATGCTAAAAATATAAATCTTGGTATTATGGATATTACAAATTTAGGAATAGAAGTTGTAAATGATAATACATTAAAAGTAGTATTAGAAACTCCGTCTTTATATTTTATTGATTTTTTAGCATCTTCTACTGTATTTCTGCCATTAAGGGAGGATATAATAGAGAAGTATGGAAATGAATGGACTATAAAACCAAAAAACTATATATGCAATGGGCAGTATATGTTAAAAGACATAATAGAAAATGAAAAAATAATATTTGAAAAAAATCCTTTTTATTATGATCAAAATGAAATAGTTGCTGAAAGACTTACTTTTGTATCTAGTTCTGATGTATTTGATATGATAGAAAAAATTGATAAAAATGAAGTACATTTTTCATCTTTAGAACCTTCATCTAGCGAAATAGAATATCTTAATGAAAAAGGCTTAATTAGAGCAAATAATGCGATAGTAACAATTTATTTAGAATTAAATATAACAAATGAGGCTTTAAATGATAAAAGAGTAAGACAGGCTTTATCATTGGCTATAGACAGAAAATATTTGGTTGATAATATAATTAAAGGTTCGCAAACTCCTGCTGCTGCTTTTGTACCGCCTGCTATAAAAGGATTAAGTAATTATTTCAGAGAAGAATCATCAAATTTTATAGATATTGATAACTATGATAAAAATATAATAAAAGCTAAAGAATTAATGGCAAATGCTGGATATCCTAATGGGAAAAATTACCCTACTTTAGAGTTTAAAGTATCTCCGGGATTATTTTATAAAATAGTTGAATCTATACAAAAAATGTGGAAAGATAATCTAAATATTGATGTAGAACTTTTAGAAGAGGAATTTCCTGTTACTTTATTATCACTTACAAAAAAAAGTTATCAAATTGCAAGAATGGGCTGGACTGGAGATTATTATGATCCTATGACTATGCTTGATATTATGCTTAGTTACGGAGGTGTTAATCATTCAGGTTTTTCTAATGCCAAATACGATGAGCTTATAACAGAAGTTAAGACAATATATACAAATAAAAGTCTCAGAATAGAGAATATGAAGCAGGCTGAGGCTATATTATTAGATGAAATGCATATTATACCTCTTTATTACAAAGCTGATGCATTCATAGTAGCAACTAATTTAAAAGGGCTTATTTTAAATCCATTGGGAAGACACAGGTTTAACTACTGCTACATAGATACTAATAAATAATATATTTTTTGCAATAATTGATATTATCTAATTACAATAAAATAAAAACTCTCAAAATTGATTATCAAGTACTTTTGAAGCAAGTCTATTATTTTAGTTAATAATATCTTTATGAAAATTTGTACTTTTTATTATTTTATAATAAAATATAACATACTATATAATAAAATATTACATACTAATAAAAGGATGAATACAATGAAAAAAATTTTAATCTCAGTAGTTATTTTATCACTTTTTATGTTTTCATGCTCATCTAAAGAAACTAAAGATGATTCAATAGTTGTATCTTTAGGAGGAGAAGTTGCAACTATAGATCCTCATCTTAATACTGCAAGTGCAGGTACTGTTTATATAAGACATTTTTTTGAAGGGCTCATGAAAAAAGATAAAGAAGGAAAATTAGTTGGCGGAATGGCTGAAAACTATGAAATGAGTGAGGACGGACTTACCTATACATTTCATTTAAGAACTAATGCAAAATGGTCTGACGGAGTACCTGTTACCGCTGATGATTTTGTATATAGCTATAGAAGATTTGTTGACCCTAATACGGCTGCTCCTTATGCTTCGCTTATGGCTCCTATAAAAAATGCTTTAAAAATATCAAGCAGCGACATTAATGTTGAAGAATTAGGAATAAAAAAGATTGATGATTATACTATAGAAATAACATTAGAAAATCCTACTGCATACTTTTTAGAACTTGCTGATATGTTTGTTCCTGTTAGAAAAGACATTATAGAAAAATATGGAGATGATTGGGTTTCTTCACCTGAAAGCTATATAGGAAACGGACCTTATAAAATGACTGAAAGAATAAGAGATGATAGAATAGTAATGGAAATTAATACTAACTATTATGATAAAGATTCTATGGTTGCTAAAAAAATTACAGTCTCAATGATATCAGATAAAAATACTGCATTGGCTGCTTTAAGAAACGGACAAATACATTTCTCTACTTTAGTGCCTGCTCAGGAAGTTGAGAATCTGCAAAAAGAAGGATTAATTGTGATGAATCAGGCTTATGGTACTGTATTCTTTGAAATGAATCTTACAAATGAAGCATTAAAAGATTCTAGAGTTAGAAGGGCATTAGCTCTTGCTATTGACAGAAACTATATAGTAGATTCTATAAATAAATCCGGTCAGAAACCTGCTGGTGCTTTTGTTCCTCCTTTAATCAGTGATTATGAAGGTGAATTCAGAACTAAAGGCGGGGATTATATAAGCGTACAGACTAATGATTATCAGAAAAATATAGAAGAAGCTAAAAAATTAATGGCTGAAGCAGGATATCCTAATGGAGAGAATTATCCTGTTTTAGAAGTTTTGGTAGCAAATGATGGAAATGTTGTTATGGTTGAAGCTATACAACAAATGTGGAAAAATATTGGTGTTGATGCTGTTATAGTACCTAGAGAATGGGCTGTTATACTTCAGAGTTTCAGAGATTTAAGTTATCAAATGGTGCTTAGCGGTTGGACAGGTGATTATAATGACCCTATGACTATGCTTGAATTATATTTAAGTTATGCTCCAAGCAATCCGGGATACAATAATCCTGAATACGACAGACTTATAGAAAGCTCTAAACTTATAGTGAATCCTCAGGAAAGAATGAAAGTTCTCCATGATGCTGAAAAAATACTTATGTATGATATGCCTATAATACCTATACATTACAGAGCAAATGCTTTAATGGTTTCAAAACAGCTTAAAGATTACAAATTAGATCCTTTAGCTAAATACAGATTCCATTACTCTTATTTAGAAAAGTAATTTAAAAATAAAACAAAAAAGGAAGTCGGTTTTACTGATTTCCTTTTTTTATTAAAATCAATTACATACCCCGCCCTTTAAATTTATTGTTAACACTGTATTCATAGTTTTAATAAGATATACGGCTAAAAAAGAAAAAGCATGCCCCACCCTAGTTGTTATTAGGTTTATTGTATTTTTTACCGCACGGTTAGCAAAATTTAAAATATAATAAAAATTGTATTTATAAATTAATTCAAAAACTTTAGATTCACTAACCGTGCGTTTGAGAAATAAAAAATTTACACTCCGCTTGGGTGGGATACTATAATATCTGAATTAAACAATAAAAAATAATGAAATTCTAATAAAAAATAAAGCAGCAAATATATAGGGCGGGCAATTAGAATAAATTTACTTTTTTAAATTTCTGTAGTGATAAATTAGCATATCATAAGGATAAAGTTTAAAAGAATCATTATAAACATTCTCAAGTAAATTTTTTATTAAATTAAGCTTATCTTTAAAAGTTTTATTTTTATCTCTTATTTTAGTAAACTCTGTAAAAAATGATTTTCTAACTATCTTCATAAAAATACTTATTCTTATCATCTCATCAAAAAATTTCCCGTTTGGCACTCTTAATTTTTTGATTATAATAAAGAAAATGGATAAAAAATAAAGAACAGATGCTATTCTAATAAAATAAATAATAGTGAAATCCACACCAACCTTATCAAGATAAATACTAAAAATAGTATAATACTCTCCTCTCGAGTTTAAAGCCTGAATAATAAATATTGCAAGAAAATAAGGAATTAAATAAAGCAGCTTTTTTATAGTTTTATAAAAAGACTTTGTAAATATTATATGAACTATAAAAAGAGCTGCTAAAGTATATATTAAAAAATTAACTTTTATAAAAAATATAGTTATTAATATAAATAAAGCTAAAATGATATATAGTATGTAAAGCATTATTTATTTACACGCTCAACATAACTGTCATCTCTAGTATCAACTTTAATTTTATCGCCTATGTTAATGAACAAAGGCACATTAACTTCTATACCAGTCTCAAGTTTAGCAGGCTTCAAAGTAGAACCTGTAGTATCACCTTTAAAACCAGGCTCTGTATAAGTAACTTCCAATACAACATGTATAGGAAAACGAACTGCTGTAACTTCATCATTAATGTATTGTAAATCAACTTCGCTGTTATCTAATAAATAATATTTACTATCTCCTAATATATCAGCATCAACAGGAACTTGTTCATAATTATCTAATATCATAAATATATAATTATTACCATCCTCATAAACATACTGAGCTTTTTTATATGATATATCAGCCTCTTCAACACTTTCAGTAGATGAAAAAGTTTTTTCTATCATATTTCCTTTAAGCATATTTTTTAATTTTGTCTTCACATTCGCTTTTCTCTGCTGTGCCCTATGAAAATGTGCATCTACTACTAAATAAGTTTCTCCGTCTAAAATTATAGCATCGCCTTTTCTTAAATCATTTACTGGTAACATTAAAACTCCCTAAAAAATTATTTTGTTATTTTTTTAATTTGTAATATAATTAAATACATAAAATTATTCGCTTATAATACCCAATTTATCATCAACATATTTTTTATCAAGTTCAAAGACTTGTTTTTCTTTACTATCATTAGGCATATCATACATAGCATCAAGCATAACTCTCTCAAATAAAGCTCTTAATCCTCTAGCTCCTGTATGCTCTTCCATAGTTTTTTTCACTATAGATTTTAATGCCTCATCATCTATTTTTAATTCTATATTGTCATAAGAAAATAATTTCTGATACTGCTTAGTTAAGGCATTCTTAGGCTCTTTTAATATTTTCATAAGTTCTTCCTCTTTAAGCTCTTCTAAAGTAGCTATAACAGGAAGTCTTCCTATAAGCTCAGGTATAAGTCCGTATTTAACTAAATCTTCTGTAGAAATATTTTTCATTATCTCATCATAATTAAGATTATCTATAGAATTAACTTCAGCTGCAAAACCCAAACCTTTTTTAGAAGTTCTCTCTGCAATGGATTTTTCTATATCAATGAAAGCCCCTCCGCATATAAAAAGTATATTAGAAGTATCTATATGCAGATTATCCTGATGCGGATGTTTTCTTCCGCCATGAGGAGGAACAGTAGCAATAGTACCCTCAACTATTTTTAATAAAGCCTGCTGTACGCCTTCTCCTGATACATCTCTTGTAATAGAACGGGATTCACTTTTACGAGAAATTTTATCTATCTCATCAATGTATATTATACCTTTTTCAGCCAATTTTATATCGCCGTCAGCATTCTGTATAAGCCTAAGCAATATATTCTCAACATCATCACCCACATATCCAGCCTCTGTTACAGTAGTAGCATCAGCAATGGCAAAAGGTACATTCAGAGCCTTAGCTAAAGTACGGGCAAGTAATGTTTTACCGCTTCCTGTAGGACCTATCAAAAGTACATTGGACTTCTCTATTTCAACATCATTTTTATCTTCAGTATTTTGTGTTATTCTCTTATAATGATTATAAACCGCTACAGATAATACCTTTTTAGCATAATCTTGTCCTACAACATATTCATCTAGTAAAGATTTTATCTGCTTCGGAGGAAGTATTTTTATATCATAATCTTTTTCTTTAGATTTTTTCTTTTGAACATTCATGTTAAAATAATCATTTGCTATAGCAGAACAATCAGAACATAAATATCCTTCATTGCCTTCAATATATCGGCTTAATTCTTTTAATTCTCTTCCGCATAGAGAACAAACTTCTTTTTTATCATTATTCTTTTTAGACATATCTCTCCAATACAACTATATTATTTTTTATAAAAATAATTTAAATTTAATTAACATATTCTATATTATAATAGAACTATTGCAATAAAAAATTACAATAAAAAAATTAAAAGCTAATAAACTTAATAAAAAGATTATTAGCTTTTATATTTTAATACTAAAAAAAATTATTCTCTGCTAGAAAAAACCTTATCTATAATCCCATACTCTTTAGCTTCATCGGCACTCATAAAATAATCTCTATCCATATCAGCTTCAAGTTTTTTAATATCCTGACCTGTATGATTAGCCATAATATTATTAAGTATGCTTTTCAAACGAATAGTTTCTTTAAGCTGTATTTCCATATCTGTAACCATACCTCTAGAACCGCCTGAAGGCTGGTGAATCATTATTCTTGAATTAGCAGTAGCAAATCTTTTTCCTTTAGCTCCTCCTGCAAGAAGCAAAGCACCTGCTGAAGCAGCCTGTCCAACACATAAAGTAGCAACATCAGGCTTAACATACTGCATAGTATCATACATACCCAAAGCAGCAGTAACAACTCCTCCCGGACTATTTATGTATAAAGAAATATCTTTTTCAGGATCAGCAGATTCCAAAAATAAAAGCTGTGCTATAACTACATTAGCAACATCATCATTAATCTCACCGCCCAAAAATATAATTCTGTCTTTTAAAAGTCTCGAATATATATCGTAGGAACGCTCTCCTCTGCTTGTTTGTTCTATTACATAAGGTATAGTCATATAATTCTTCTCCATTCTATATTACCTCTTATCATAATTAATTATTAATATCCGCCCCAAATATCGCTTTCCTCAGGCTTAAATTCACCTGCATCTTTTTCTGAAACATTTACATGCTCTTTAACATAGTCCATTATAGCTTCAGAAGTTGCTCTTGTATGTGCATCTCTCATTATATAATTAACTATATTCTGCTGTTCTTCTTTAGGAAGTTTAGCAAGTCCCATATAGCTTTGATACTGATACATTCTATTAGCATATTCTTTAGCTTTTTCTTCATTTACTGTTATAGAATCTTTATAAGTTTCTGAAAGTTTAGCCATAATCATATCAAAAGTTATTTGCTTTCTTACATTCTCTTCATATTCTTTTCTGATATCTTCATCTGTTTTAGCAACAGAAATAAGGAAATCTGTTTTGCTCATTCCTCTGCTGGACATAGATCTTTCAAATTCATTTAAAGAGATTTCTAATTGCTCTTCAAAATAACCTTTAGGAAGTGTGATATTAACTAAATCTATTAATTTATTAAATAATGTATCATTAATAAGTTCGCTATTAGCTCTGTCTTCGGCTCTTTTTATTAAATGTTCTTTCAAAGATTCTTTTACTTTTTGTCTGTCTTCTTCTTTAGAATCATCTTTCATATCTGGTTTTTCTACTTTTACTATATTCATTATTAAAGTAGCTTCTCTGCCGTCAACATAAGTTTTAAGAAGTTTTTTATCATCTTTTTTTACACCAACAGCATTTCTAGCAAATATACTTTCATTTTCATCATCGCTTGCAACTACTGTAAGTTCTTTATCATATTTTTTATTCTCATCATCATCAAATTCTATTTTAACAAAAACTCTGTCGCCAAGTTCAGATTTCAATTCGCTTTCTTCAAAATGAGAAAATCTTTGAAGCGAAAGTTTATAAGCTTCTTCTACAACATTGTCATCAACTGTATATTTATTTTTTTCTACATTTATAGATGACAAATCCGGCAAATCAAATTCAGGTATAGGATAATATTCATAATCAAGATGAAGTCCGTCATCTTTCTTTTCTAAATTAAGAAGTTTAGGAGTACCTAAAGCCTTAACATTTTTTTCGTCATGATAAGTATTCCAAGCATCTTCTATCAAAACTTCATTAGTAGCACCTTCTAAAGCCTCTCTATACCTTGAAAGTATAATATTATTAGGGGCATGACCTACTCTAAAACCTTTAACATTAACTCTAGGCTTATAATATTCTATTTGATTTTCTAATTCTTTATCATAAGCATCTTTAGAAATAGTGATTTTTAATGTAACTAAATCTTTTTCATCGGTTGAAGTTTCAAAATTTAAATCTTTAATATCCATTTTAGCAATACCTTTTTAAATAAAAATAAAAAAAATAACCCCAATAGAAAAAAATACATCTACTGGGGTTTATTAATGAGCGGGAAACGGGACTCGAACCCGCGACAGTCTGCATGGCAAGCAGAAACTCTACCAACTGAGTTATTCCCGCATAGACATTGAAAGAAATATAACATTAAATATAAAAAATGTCAATAGTCCGTTAATAAAAATATATTTAATAAAACTTATATAACTAAAATTTCATATATGTCTTTAAAAATCTTCCTACTCCGTCTTCATCATTACTTAAACATATATAATCGGCTTTTCTTTTTAATTCATCTTCGGCATTTCCCATAGCAACACCAATTCCGGCATATTCTATCATTTCAATATCATTATAATTGTCTCCGAAAGCTATTATTTCATCTCTATTTATTCCTTTTTTTGAACATATCCATTCCAAAGCACTGCCTTTATTAATTCCTGAAGCTAATATTTCTAAAAAATTAGTATGGGAAAAACATGTATGAACATTAAAATTCTTTCGTATATCATTTTGAAGTCTTTCAAGTTCTTCTCTGTCACCTATAAATACCATTTTATTAAATTCAAAATTATCAATATTTTCTAAACCGATAGATATATCATTAATTTTTGACTTTCTAATATATTTCTCCAAATAAAAATCAGATTCTGATGCTATATGTCTATTTCCCTTATAAACATGAAGATGAACATTATACTTATCATAAATATCTATGATAGATTTTGATGTATCAGAATCTATAACCTTATCATATATAAAATTTTCTTTATTATCTATTATTATAGCACCATTAAATATTATAGAATAATTATCATTAGAAAGAATATCTTTATACGGCTTCATACCGCTGAAAGATCTTCCTGTGGCAAGTATTATTTCTATACCGTTTTTCATTAGAAATTGAAAAATATTTTTATTATAATCGCTTATAGAACTCCTGCTATTGAAAAATGTGCCGTCTAAATCGGTTGCTATTAATTTTATATTATTAATCATATAAATATATTATCATAAAATTTATCAAAAACAAGTATTTTATAATAATAAATCATCTTCAGTTTTTTTATAATTTGATTTCATAGGCTCAAAAGAATATCTATGCATATCGCTTGGTCCGTACATTTCTATAGCTTTCATATGTTCTTTAGTGCCGTATCCTTTATTTTTTGAAACTTTATACTTCTGATAAAAATCAGGAAGATCATTCATCATTCTGTCTCTGTATACTTTCGCTAATATGCTTGCACAGCCTATACTATAGGACTTAGAATCACCTTTAATTATAGAACATTGCTTTATATCAGTATCCAGCTTCATAGCATCTATTAATAATATATCAGGCTTAATACTCAATTTTTCAACTGCCTTAATCATAGCAAGTTTTACAGCATTATAAATATTTATCTCATCTATAGTTTTTGAATCAACTGAGTAAATACTGAAAGATAAAGCCTTATCTATAATTTTGTCATAAAGCTCTTCTCTTTTTTTAGCAGATATTTTTTTTGAATCATCAACTTCTTTCACTATGTTTTCTATTTTTAATTCAGTATCATTGTAAAATTCTAAAGGCATTATAACTGCAGCAACCGTAACAGGTCCGAATAAACAGCCCCTGCCTACTTCATCAATGCCGCATATATATTTATGCCCCAATGATAAATATTCTCTTTCATATACAAATTTATCTGCTTTATCATCAAAAAACATATATAAATCTTTATATAAAATTACAGCAGCTGATATGCCAAAAATATAACAACTATAACTGCAAAAATAGAAATGGATAATATAGTAACATCGCTTATTTTTTTATCTAATGTTTTATTATCTTTACATCTTTCCTCTTTATTTTTCACATATCTTATATATTCAGAATTATTATTAACATTATAAACATCAGATTTTCTGCTTACTGAATCAAATAACTCTTCATACTTTATATTATTTTTATTCAAGATATCATTTACAGTTTTTATGAACTCATCATTCTTTGCTTCCTGATTATTCAATCTTTTATTGATAATATCAGCAAACTCTTCAAAATTAGAATTGTTAGGATTATATTGAATATCTTTGTTAGCAAGTTTATTAATCTCTTCTTCCAATTCTTTATAATGTTTTCTCAAATCTGATAGTTCTTTAAAATTCTTGAGATTCTGCTCTAGCATAATACTGTTATAATTAGCATTATTTTTTTCTATTTTTTCGTCTATTTTTTCATCTACGCTGTTTGATAATTCTTCTTTAAGATTATTTAAATTCTCTTTCTCTTCTTCTAAGAACTTAGTTTGTTCTTCTCTAACTTCTTCTACTCTAGTGTTTAGGCTGTCTATCTCTTTTTTATTATCTTCTGTCTTAACTCCTAATTGATTTATTAATTCATCGTATTTGGAATTATTTACTAAGAGAGAATCTTCTAAATCTTTCTGTACTTTTTTCAAGCCTGAAAGCTCTTTAAAATTCTTGAGATTCTGCTCTAGCATTATGCTATTATAATTAGCATTATTTTTTTCTATCTTCTCATCTATTTTTTCATCTACGCTGTTTGATAATTCTTCTTTAAGATTATTTAAATTCTCTTTCTCTTCTTCTAAGAACTTAGTTTGTTCTTCTCTAACTTCTTCTACTCTAGTGTTTAAGCTGTCTATCTCTTTTTTATTATCTTCTGTTTTAACTACTAATTGATTTATTAATTCATCATATTTGGAATTATTTACTAAGATAGAATCTTCTAAATCTTTCTGTACTTTTTTCAAACCGGAAAGTTCTTTAAAATTCTTAAGATTCTGTTCTAACATAATACTGTTATAATTAGCATTATTCTTTTCTATTTTTTCATCTACACTATTAGATAATTCCTCTTTGAGATTATTTAAATTCTCTTTCTCTTCTTCTAAGAACTTAGTTTGTTCTTCTCTTACCTCTTCTACTCTGCTATTTAAACCGTCTATTTCTTTTTTATTATCTTCTGTTTTAACTCCTAATTGATTTATTAATTCATCATATTTGGAATTATTTACTAAGATAGAATCTTCTAAATCTTTCTGTACTTTTTTCAAACCGGAAAGTTCTTTAAAATTCTTAAGATTCTGTTCTAGCATTATGCAGTTATAATTAGCATTATTTTTTTCTATCTTCTCATCTATTTTTTCATCTACGCTGTTTGATAATTCTTCTTTGAGATTATTTAAATTCTCTTTCTCTTCTTCTAGGAATTTAGTTTGTTCTTCTCTAACTTCTTCTACCCTAGTGTTTAAGCTGTCTATTTCTTTTTTATTATCTTCTGTCTTAACTCCTAATTGATTTATTAATTCATCATATTTGGAATTATTTACTAAGATAGAATCTTCTAAATCTTTCTGTACTTTTTTCAAACCGGAAAGTTCTTTAAAATTCTTAAGATTCTGTTCTAGCATAATACTGTTATAATTAGCATTATTCTTTTCTATTTTTTCATCTACACTATTAGATAATTCCTCTTTGAGATTATTTAAATTCTCTTTCTCTTCTTCTAAGAACTTAGTTTGTTCTTCTCTTACCTCTTCTACTCTGCTATTTAAACCGTCTATTTCTTTTTTATTATCTTCTGTCTTAACTCCTAATTGATTTATTAATTCATCATATTTGGAATTATTTACTAAGATAGAATCTTCTAAATCTTTCTGTACTTTTTTCAAACCGGAAAGTTCTTTAAAATTCTTAAGATTCTGTTCTAGCATTATGCTGTTGTAATTAGCATTATTTTTTTCTATTTTTTCGTCTATTTTTTCATCTACACTATTAGATAATTCCTCTTTGAGATTATTTAAATTCTCTTTCTCTTCTTCTAAGAACTTAGTTTGTTCTTCTCTTACCTCTTCTACTCTGCTATTTAAACCGTCTATTTCTTTTTTATTATCTTCTGTCTTAACTCCTAATTGATTTATTAATTCATCATATTTGGAATTATTTACTAAGATAGAATCTTCTAAATCTTTCTGTACTTTTTTCAAACCGGAAAGTTCTTTAAAATTCTTAAGATTCTGTTCTAGCATTATGCTGTTGTAATTAGCATTATTTTTTTCTATTTTTTCGTCTATTTTTTCATCTACGCTGTTTGATAATTCTTCTTTAAGATTATTTAAATTCTCTTTCTCTTCTTCTAGGAATTTAGTTTGTTCTTCTCTAACTTCTTCTACCCTAGTGTTTAAGCTGTCTATTTCTTTTTTATTATCTTCTGTCTTAACTGCTAATTGATTTATTAATTCATCATATTTGGAATTATTTACTAAGATAGAATCTTCTAAATCTTTCTGTACTTTTTTCAAGCCGGATAGTTCTTTAAAATTCTTAAGATTCTGTTCCAGCATTATGCTATTATAATTAGCATTATTTTTTTCTATTTTTTCATCTAC